>JAQTTU010000014.1 GCA_028710605.1 Sideroxydans sp. | reverse complement strand
GACTGTTAATCCGCAGGTCCCTGGTTCGAGTCCAGGTCGGGGAGCCAGAATGACGAAGGGTTGGCAGTTTCTGCCAACCCTTTTTTCTTTGCGACGAGGAAAAATTATGTGCGGTATCTGCGGCGAATTACGTTTCGACAAGCAAACTCCCGATCCCGACGGCATCAAACGCATGATGTCTTGCCTCGCCCGGCGCGGCCCGGATGCCGAGGGAATCTACGGCAACAATATGCTGGCCTTCGGCCACAGACGGCTTTCCATCATCGACCTGTCCGAGCACTCCAAACAACCCATGGTGGATGAAGCGCTGCATCTGGCGCTGGTATTCAACGGCACCATCTACAACTACAAAGCGCTGCGCGACGAATTGCTCGAAATGGGCTACGACTTTTTCTCCGAGGGCGACACCGAAGTCATCCTCAAGGCTTATCACGCGTGGGGCGAGCACTGTGTAGAACATTTTTACGGCATGTTCGCGTTCGCCCTGTGGGATATGCGCAACCAGACTTTATTTTTGGCGCGCGACCGCTTCGGCATCAAGCCGCTGTACTACGCCGTCGATGGCGCATCGCTGCGCTTCGCCTCCACGCTGCAAGCCTTGCTGGCGGCGGGCGGAGTCGATACCAGCATTGATCCGGTCGCGCTGCATCATCACCTCACGCTGCACGCCGTCGTGCCCGCGCCGCGCACCTTGCTCAACGGCGTGAAAAAAATTCCGCCCGCCAGTTGCATGAGCTTCACTGCGAGCGGCGAGGTCAAGCTCCGCCGCTATTGGTCACTGGATGCAACGCGCCCCGCCGCCACCTTGAGCGAACAGGATTGGCTGGCTGCCACGCGCCACGTGCTGAACAAAGCGGTAGAGCGCCATCGCCTGGCCGCCGATGTGCCGGTGGGCGTGCTGCTTTCGGGCGGGCTGGATTCCAGCTTGATTGTCGGCCTGCTGGCCGACCACGTGCAGGATTTGCGCACGTTCTCCATCGGCTTTGAAGACATAGGCGGCGACGCGGAGAAAGGCGACGAGTTCGAATATTCCGATCAGGTCGTCAAACGCTTCAACACGCGCCACCACAAATTCCTTATCCCCAACAGCGAAGTGCTGCGGCGCTTGCCGGAAGCGGTGCGCTGCATGTCGGAGCCTATGGTGAGTCAGGACAACATCGCGTTTTATTTGCTCGCGGAAAAAGTGTCGCAGGAAGTCAAAGTCGCGCTGGCCGGTCAGGGCGCGGATGAGGTGTTCGGCGGTTACTTCTGGTATCCGCAGATGCAGGCCGCACAAGGTTCTGCACTGGAAAAATTCCGCGATCATTATTTCGACCGCGACCATGCCGAATATCTGGAAACCGTGGATAGCCGTTATCACACGCCCGATGTCAGCAGCGAACTGGTGCAGCGCGAATTGTCCCAAGCGCACGCCGATACTTTCCTAGATCAGGTGCTGCGCTTCGACGTGACCACGCTTATCGTGGATGATCCGGTGAAGCGCATGGACAACATGAGCATGGCGTGGGGACTGGAGGCGCGCGTGCCGTTCCTCGACCATGAACTGGTGGAACTCGCGGCGCGCATGCCGCCCGAATTGCGCCTCAAGGAAGGCGGCAAATTTCCGCTCAAAGCCATCGCGCGCGGCCTGATCCCCGACGCGGTGATCGACCGCCCCAAAGGCTACTTCCCCGTTCCTGCGCTGAAATATGTGCGCGGCGAATTCCTGCAATTCATGAAAGAAGTATTGTTGTCGGATGCTTGTCTGCGCAGAGGATTGTTCAACCGCAGCTACGTGGAAAAACTGCTGGCCGCTCCCGAAGCGCATTACACGCGCCTCAACGGCAATAAACTGTGGCATCTCGCGCTGCTGGAATTCTGGTTGCAGCAAAATGTTGATTTGAAATAACACACCTTGCCCGCAAAGCAGTAAATACGGGCATCTCCACGCAGCGCATCACGCGGATTGGCTATTGACGGGCGCTCCCACGTGGTTGCGCTGTTGAAAACAAAAAACCGCACTTTTCAGTGCGGCTTTTTCAGTGGCATCAGAATCACTTCACCAGTTGGTCAATCTTTACCGCCACATTTTTTCTGCCCGGCTTTATAGCTCCGCTCATGCCTTGCCCATCGCCGGGCTTGGGCATCGCGTCGCCGGATTTGGAAACGCGCACCACGACCACGACCTGATCGAAATTGGATAGCCTGCCTTGCGGTGTCATTGCCATACTGTCATCCAGCTCAAAACTCAACGGCAGGTCGCGCACTTGTTTGCGCAAAATGGCGAGCGGCATTTTCGGTCCTTCCACCGCGCGCGCCAGGATGAACACGGTATCGTCCGGGCTGAATTTGCCCTTCAATGCGGCATCCAGCGTCACCGTGCCGCTGATGCGCTCTTGACCACCTGCCACCGCCGGAGAATTGATTTGATCCAGCTGCTTGGGCGCTTTGCCGCCTTTGATGTGCGACATCATCTGGCGCGCTTCTTTGAGGCCGGAATCCAGCATTTTTGCATCTTCACTATCGTCGGGAACGAGGCCGCGCAATTTCCCCCAATAGGTGATGGTCGCCGCATAGTCGCCGCGCTCTATCGCTGCCGAACCGGCCAGCGCCAATCCCTTCAGGCTGTTCGGATCGAGCGACAGCGCCTTGTTCAACAGTTCGGTCGGTTTGCCGCGCATCGTCTGCCCTTGCGCCATGGCCAGCGCGTCGGCGTAATCGGCCCACACCCAGGCTTCTTCCGCCGCCAGCGCGGTCAATTTATCGTAGGTTCGCGCAGCATCGGTATAACGACCCGCTTCCATGTAGCTGCGCGCCAACATTACCAATGACTCGCCGTCGGCGGGATCAGACTCGACCTTTTGCGCCAGTGCGCTGAACTCGGCATCGGTGCGCGCGATACCCATCATGCTGCTTGCGCCACCCTGCACCACCATCGGCGAGAAGGCATCCAGGTTGCCGATTTTGTAATACAGCCCCACCGAGGCCAGCGGCAACAACACCGCCAACACGATGGCGGTGATCTTGAGCGGATGCGGTTTGTTCGAGACTTCAGCGCCCTGCGTGTCGCCCACTTCTTCCAGCAAGCGTGCTTGCAGCTCGCGCTTGCCTTGCTCGTGCAATTCCGGCGTAAGCAGGCCGTTTTTCAGATCGTTGTCCATCTCGGCGATCTGGTCGCGCAGGATTTCCAGATTCGCGGCATCGCGTTCCACGGAATTGTTTTTCGAAGTGCCGCGCCACAGCGGGATCGCGACAAACAGGATGGCGACGATCAGCAGCGCCGCACAGATAAGCCAGAATAAAGTCATTTGTTATCTTCTTCGTTGAGTAAGGCGGCAGCGCGTTGTTGCGCTTCGGGGGAAAGCTCGGATTCCGCCACGGTCTGGCGACGTTTGCGCAACTGGAAGAACAGCATCCCTGCGCCTGCCAGCAACAAAACAAAAGGTCCGAACCAAAGCAAAATGGTGTAGCTTTTCATCGGCGGCTGATACAGCACGAAGTCGCCGTAACGCGCCACCAGATAGTCGATAATTTCCTGATCGCTCTTGCCCTTGTTCATCTGCTCGCGCACTTCGCGGCGCAGGTCTTCCGCCAGTTCCGCATGCGAACTCGCCAGCGATTCGTTCTGGCACACCAGACAGCGCAAATTTTCCGCTAGGCCGACCATGCGTTTTTCCAGCACTGGGTCTTCGGCCAAATCTTTCGCTTCGCCCGCGTGCGCGAAAACCGGCAACAGGCAGAACAACAGGATCAATAGTTTTTTCATTTTTTCTGCAACTCCGCAACCAGTGGCAAAATCTTCTCGCGCAAATTCTGCGCCGTAACGGGACCGATCTGTTTGTAGCGAATGATGCCTTGCTTGTCGATGACAAAAGTTTCCGGCACGCCGGTCACGCCGTAGTCGATACCGATGCGCCCTTCGGCATCGAACACGTTCAGCAGATAGGGATTGCCGACCCGCGCCAACAGAGATTCGGCATCCGCGCGCTTATCTTTGTAATCCAGCCCGACGATGGGCACGATGTTCTGCCGCGCCAGATCAAGCAGAAGAGGATGCTCTTCGCGGCAGGACACGCACCACGAAGCCCACAGGTTGAACAGCCACACTTTGCCTTTCATGTCGGCGGGAGTGAAGCTTTTGGACGGATCTTCCAACTCGACCAGATTAAACACCGGAGCCGGTTTGTCGATGAACGGCGACGGAACTTCGCGCGGGTTTAGTCCCAATCCTTTGTACAAAAATCCGGCCAGCACCAAGAAAATGACCAGCGGCAAAATGAATCGCGTCATGCTGTTTTCTCCTTCAAATTCTTTCCGCCGTCAGCGGCTTTGCGCGCGTGGATGCGGTAGCGACGATCACTGATCGCCAATATTCCGCCCAGCACCATCAACAGACAACCCGCCCATATCCAGTCCACAAACGGTTTGATATAGACGCGCACCGCCCATGCACTGCTGTCCGGGATCGGCTCGCCCAGCGACACGTACAAGTCGCGCAGGAATCCGGCTTCGATAGACGCTTCGGTCATCGGCATGCCGGAAGCGTTGTAAACGCGTTTCTCGGGATGCAGCTCGGTGATGGACTTGCCATCTTTGCTGACCGTCACACGCCCTTGCGAAGCCACGTAGTTCGGCCCCTGCTGGTCGCTCACGCCATCGAAGCGGAACACGTATCCGCCCGCCTCGACCGTGTCGCCGACATCCATGCGCACATCGCGCTCGGTCTCATACCCTTTCACCATGGTCACGCCGATAATGAATACCGCGATGCCGAGGTGCGCCAGCAGCATGCCGTAATAGCTGCGTGCCGGAATTTTCATGCGTTGCCACAACGAACCCGAACCGGCGATGCGTTTGCGCCAGTCGAGTAACGAGGTGGTAATGATCCACGCGGCCAGCAACAATCCCAGCGCGATGAGCGGTGTCCACTTGCCCATCACAAACGGCAGCAACAGGGCGATGACCGCGCTGGCAGCCAACGCCCAGCGCACGCGCTGCCAGATGTCCGGCAGGCGGGCTTGTTTCCAGCGCGCGATCGGCCCCAAGCCCATCATCAGCAACATAGGCACCATCAGCGGCACGAACACGGTATTGAAATAAGGGGGGCCGACGGAAAGTTTGCCCATGCCCAGCGCATCCATGAACAAGGGATACAGCGTGCCGAGAAATACCGAGGCGGAGGCCACCGACAGGAGAACGTTATTGCTGAGCAACATCGACTCGCGCGAGATGACATCGAACTTGCCGCCCAGCCCGATCTTGGGCGCGCGCCACGCGAACAACAGCAGGGATGAGCCGATGACCACGACCAAGAACGACAGGATAAACACGCCGCGCTTGGGATCGGTCGCAAAGGCATGCACCGAGGACAACACGCCGGAACGCACCAGGAATGTTCCCAGCAGACTGAGCGAGAATGCCGCGATGGCCAGCAGCACCGTCCAGCTCTTGAAAGCACCGCGTTTTTCCGTCACCGCCAGCGAATGCATCAATGCGGTACCCACCAGCCACGGCATGAACGAAGCGTTCTCGACCGGGTCCCAGAACCACCAGCCGCCCCAACCCAGCTCGTAATACGCCCACCAGCTGCCGAGCGCGATGCCGATAGTCAGGAATACCCAAGCCACCGTCGTCCACGGACGCGACCAGCGCGCCCAAGTAGAATCTAGCTTACCGCCGAGCAAGGCTGACAGCGCGAAAGCGAAAGCAACCGAGAAGCCAACGTAACCCATGTACAGCATCGGCGGATGAATCACCAGACCGGGGTCTTGCAGCAACGGGTTCAGATCCCGTCCATCCATCGCCGCCGGAAACAGGCGATCAAACGGATTGGAGGTAAACAGCATGAATAACAGGAAGCCGGCGGAGATCAAGCCCATTACACCGATCACGCGTGCCACCATTTCCTGCGGCAGATGCTTGCTGAACGAGGCGACGGCGACCGTCCACACCGTAAGGATGAGCGTCCACAGCAGCAACGAACCTTCATGCCCGCCCCAGATTGCCGAGATGCGATATGCAATCGGCAGCTGCGAATTAGAATTCTGCGCGACGTACAAAACGGAAAAATCGTTGATGACAAATGCCTGTACCAGGCAACCAAAAGCGACCGCCACAATAAGGAACTGCCCCAGCGCCAGGGTGCGCGCCGTGGACATCATCACCGCATCGTTGCGCGCCGCGCCGATGATGGGCAGCGCGCCTTGAATGAGGGCAAGAAACAGGGCAACGATGAGTGCGAAATTACCGATTTCTGGAATCATGCTGATGCTTTCAAAAATTATTTGGCTACGGATGAATTTGCGGTTGAACTGCTGTTCGGCTGTGCTGCGGCTTTGGCGGCTTCCGCTTTCTTGATCGCATCGACAGCTTCAGGCGGCATGTAATTCTCATCATGCTTGGCCAATACCTCTTCGGCATGAAACACGTTGTCCGACTCCAGCTTGCCCTGCGCGACTACGCCTTTGCCTTCCTTGAACAGATCGGGAAGAATTCCTTTGTAGATCACCGGCATTTTTTGCACGGTGTCGGTGATATTGAAGCGGGTATTCAATCCGTCTTTCTCGCGCTGCACGCTGCCTGCTTCCACCAGACCGCCGATACGGAAACTGCGCCCTTGCGGCGCTTCCTTGTTGAACACTTGCGTCGGCGTGAAATACAGACTGACGTTATTCTTCAGCGCATACAGCACCAGCCCCACCGCCGCCGCGACCAGCGCAACGCCCGCCACGATGAACCACATTCTTTTCTGTCTCGGTGTCATGCCGCATCTCCTGTTCCGACTTCGCCTGTTTCATCGCGCATCAAACGCAAATCGCGCAACGTGATTTTCCTGCGGTGACGCACCATCAACACCTCGATGCCGAACACCAGCACCGCCACGCCATAAGAACCCCAGACGTAAAAGGCGTAACCATTCATGAAGAAAAATTCGCTCCAATTCATTGCTTCATCTCCCTCAATTCACTAACCCACTGCGTATTGCGCTCGCGTTCCAGAATGATGCTGCGCACGCGCGCCAGAGTCACCGCGATGGCGTACAACCAGCAGGCAGCCAATACCGCGAACATGGCTTGCTGCATGGCGATGTGCATGCTGGTGCCGGTGAATTTGATGGTCGAACCCTGATGCAGCGTGTTCCACCATTTCACCGAGAAATAAATGATGGGTACGTTGACCGAGCCGACAATGGCCAGCAGCGCGCTGGCTCTGTCCGCGCGGCGCGGGTCTTCGATGGAGGCTTGCAGCGCGATGTAGCCAAGGTACAGGAACAGCAGAATCAATTCCGAAGTCAGGCGCGCATCCCACACCCACCATGCGCCCCACATCGGCTTGCCCCACAGCGCGCCCGACCACAGCGAAACAAAGGCGAACAGCGCGCCGGTAGGGGCCAGTGCCTGCGCCATCATGGATGAAAGACGGGTATTGAAGATCAAACCCAGCGCCGCATACCCCGCCATGATGAGATAGATGAACATGGACAAGATGGAAGCGGGAACGTGCAGGAAGATGATGCGGTAAGCCTCGCTCTGCACAGCATCGGTCGGCGCGACAAAGAAGCCGATGTACAGACCGATCACAAACAGGATCGCGGCAGGCCACGCGAAGAAGGGAATCAGCTTGCCAGCCAAACCGTAAAAGGTGGACGGTGCCGAATATTTAAACCAGTTGATAGCCAAATTATCACTCCATCGAAATACGCAACGCCTGCGCCGCAACGAACGGCGTAAACACCAGAGCAAACAGCATGAATGCCCCCAATAACGACAAGTTGGAAACGGCACTCATGCCGCTGTTAACCGCTTCCACCGCGCCCGCCCCAAAGATCAGCACCGGGATGCATAAAGGCAACACCAACAACGACACCAGCACTCCGCCGCCGCGCAACCCCAAGGTAAGCGCTGCGCCGATCGCGCCTATCATGCTCAACACCGGAGTCCCCAGCAACAGCGCCAACACCAGCGCCCACAATGCAGGGACCGACATGTCGAATTGCAATCCCAGCACCGGCGCAATCAGCGCCAACGGCAGACCGGACAACATCCAGTGCGCAACGATCTTGCCCAGTACCAGCACGGAAAGCGACTGCGGCGCGAGCATCATTTGCTCCAGCGTGCCGTCGGCATAATCCGCCGAGAACATGCGAGGCAACGACAGCATGGAAGCCAATAACGCCGCCACCCACACCACACCGGATGCCATCTTGCGCAACATATCCATTTCCGGCCCGACACCGAGCGGGAACAAACTCACCACCATCACGAAGAAAATCAGCGTGGTCAGTACATCCGCGCGGCGGCGCATCGCCAGCAGCAAATCGCGCCGGATCACCAACCCCAACAAGCCCAATAGCGACAATTTCCTCATGACAACGTCAACTGCCGGGTCTCTACACCAGCCACTTGCAACGGTTGGTGCGTGGTAAAAATTGCCATCCCCCCCTTCGACAGATGTTCGCCAATTAGTTCCTGCATCAGACCTACTGCACCCACATCGAGTGCGGTTAATGGCTCATCCAGTATCCACAAAGGCGCATCGCCGACCAGCAAACGCGCCAGCGCCACCCTGCGCCGCTGGCCTTGCGACAAGACCCTGACAGGAAGATGCTCTCGCCGCTGCAATCCCATGCGACGCAATGCCGCCACGACCTGACGTTCACTCAATGTGTATCCCGCCAACCCCGCGCTCATTTGCAAATTCTCCAGCGCGCTCAATTCATCCTTGATGGCATTCAAGTGTCCGAGATAACACATCCCGGCATGAAAATCGTCATCCCACTCGCCTATGTCCTGACCGCACCAATGCACCGATCCCTGCACGGGTCGCACGAAACCGCACAAAGTGCGCAACAGCGTGGTCTTGCCGCTGCCGTTCGCGCCTTGCACTTGCATCAACTCTCCCGCCGCAAGCGAAAAATTCAGCCCGCTGAACAGACGATGATCGCCCCGCTCGCAAGAAAGGCCTTTTACTTCCAGAAGAGGTGCTTGCTGCATGGGTAATCGCGTTGCACGCCCGAAACAAAATAGCGCCGGATTATATACGATTGAACCGGCGCGGTGCGCTGCTTCGATCCGGCTGCAATCCGCGCCACATCAACGGTTCAACGCCAAAATAACCTGGGGTAAATATGGATTTACGCACCTCAAATAAAAAAACGCCGCTTATCAAAAGCGGCGTTTTTCATCGTGCGGCAAAAACTGAGATTACTTCTTTTCTTCAGCTTTGAAGTCCTTCATGGTGATGTCGGAGCGTTTCCTCTTGTCCGCCAAATAGGCCATCAACAATTCCTCTCCGGTGATCTGGCGGATCTGCTGCGCATAACGGCTACGTTTATTCTCATCAATCGATTCGACCTCTTTAACCGAATCGATACGCGCCAGCAAATAACCATTTGAGCCTTTTACACCCACATATACAGGCAACTTGTTGATGCTGGCACCGAATATAGCTTGCGACAAATCCGGGGCAATACCGGCATGCTGGCTACGCGTGATGCCTGGTACTGACTTCCAACTCACGCTGACCTTATCTCCGTGCTGCAATTGCGCCAATACGGCCATGCCCTGCTTGGTAGCCAATTCTACCGCTTGCTGTTGCTGCAATTTCAGCTTGATGCCCGCCGCGACTTCGGCCAAAGGACGCTCGCTCGCGGGCTTGTATTCCACCACGCGCGCCGCCAGCAAAGTATTCGGCGCAACTTCCACCGCCGCCGTGTTGCGCTTGTTCTTCAACACATCGTCCGAAAACACGGCTTGCAATACCTTGCTCGACCACAGCTCGGTTGGAGCCTGACCTTTGCTCAACCACACGCCGCGCTGAACGGAGGCATTGACCAATTCGGCAGCCGGCTTCAAAGAGTCGCTTTGCTCATAGACGGTGTTGTTGAACTTCTCGGCCAGTTCCGCAAATTTGTCGCTGGCATGTTGCGACTTCAGGCGCTGCTCGACCACGCCGCGCACCTCGTTCAGCGCTTGCACCTTGGCCGGCTTCACCGCCAGCAATTTAATGATGTGATAACCGAAGTCGGACTGTACCAGCCCGCTCACTTCGCCCACCTTGAGGCTAAACACGCTCTCTTCAAACGGCTTCACCATCGCCCCACGCCCGAACATTCCGAGATCGCCCCCTCGCGTTGCCGAGCCGGGGTCTTGCGAATATTGCTTGGCCAATGCCGCGAAATTGCCGGGAGATTGCTTGACCTGTTGCAGCACTTGTTCGGCCTTGGCCTTTGCCGCCTGCTTGTCCGCATCGGTTGCTTGTTTCGCCACCCCGATCAGGATGTGCGCTGCCTGACGTTGCTCTTGCGTGCCGAAATCGGCGACATGCTCTTCGTAATATTTTTTGATCTCTTCGTCGGTCAGCGAGATCGTAGATTGCAACGAATCCGCAGAGAATGTCACATATTCAACACTGGCGCGCTCCGGCAACTGAAACTCGCCGGCATTCTTGCTGTAATAGGCACTTACCTCCGCATCGCTCACTTGAGCCTGCTTCATAAATTCTTCCGCATTCAGATTCGCCACGGACACAGTGCGCTGCTGCTCGTTCAGACGGATGAGCATTTCAGCCACCGTATCAGCCGCATAACCGTTCTGCGAATAGGCATCGGTCAATCGCTGTACCGCGATGTCCTGACTCAAACTGCGTTCAAAATCAATTTGATTCATGCCGCGTGAGTTCAAAGCAGAGATATAGCTTTGTTTGTCGAACTTGCCGTCTTTTTGAAATGCGCCTATGCCGATAAGCACTTGCGCAATCTGCTCATCACCCGGCATCAAGCGTAAGTCGCGCGCATCGGCGACCAACAGGCGACGGGAGACCAGATTTTCCAGAACCGAGTGTTTGATTTCAGGTTGGTCGAATATGGCGGGATCATAGTTGGCTCCGGCCATCTCGCGCATTCTCTGGCGTTGTTGATCCAACGCATTTTCGAATTCCTGTTGTCCGATTTTTTCGCCGTTCACCGTAGCCAACGGCTCTGCGCCGCCAGAATTGCGGAATGAATCAACCCCCCAAAACGCGAACGGAAGAATGATAAGCGCCAGCACAAACTGTACTAATCGTTTTTTCTCATGCACGAAATCGAACATATCAGGCCACCTAAATGAGCGAATGCCTCAAGGGACATCCAACATGAAAAAAGGCGAACTTGACGTTCGCCTCTGTTTGGCGGAGTGGACGGGACTCGAACCCGCGACCCCCGGCGTGACAGGCCGGTATTCTAACCAACTGAACTACCACTCCATGAAACCTTGTTACTTCTTCCTGCATTTATTTGGTGGGTGCTGACGGGATCGAACCGCCGACAATCGCCTTGTAAGGGCGGTGCTCTACCAGCTGAGCTAAGCACCCGACAAAGAACGCTAGTTTACAGCATCTTTTAATCCTTTGCCAGCGCGAAATTTAGGAACTTTAGCTGCCTTGATTTTTATTGTCGCTCCGGTGCGCGGATTGCGGCCATTTCGTGCGGCACGCTTGGCAACATAAAACGTTCCAAAACCAACCAAGCTCACCAACTCACCTTTTTTCAAGGATTTCTTGATGGAGTCAATCGTCGCACCCAAAGCACGACCGGCTGCCGCTTTGGAAATGTCGGCGGATTTTGCAATTGCTTCGATCAGATCAGATTTATTACTCACGCGAGCCCCCTTTGCTTGGTTGATTGACAGAAATGGCGCAGATCAAATCTGCGACGGCTTTATATCAAGGGATAAATATCGGGTCAAGCAATTGAGCAGATTTATTTCGGGTGGCATATCCCCGCAAACCCGCATCAATGCTTGATCGCGGACAATGTGCTTGATTCGCCGACGACCGGAGGGGGCGGCACATTTGCCACAACAGATTCCGGGAGCGGCTCAGGCTTGCGTTCAAGCGCCATCTCCAAAACCTGCTCGATCCACTTCACCGGATGTATCTCCAGTTTGTTTTTGACGGTATCCGGCATTTCGACCAGATCCTTCACGTTTTCTTCTGGAATCAACACAACCTTTATCCCGCCGCGCTGCGCAGCCAGCAGCTTCTCCTTCAGCCCGCCTATGGGCAACACCTCGCCACGCAACGTGATCTCGCCAGTCATCGCCACATCAGCGCGCACCGGTATTCCGGTCAACGCGGAAACCATCGCCGTGCAGATACCGACACCGGCGCTCGGCCCATCCTTGGGAGTTGCGCCTTCGGGCAGGTGAATGTGCAGATCGTTCTTCTCGTAAAAGTTTTCCGCGATACCCAGCTTGCGCGCACGGCTACGCACCACACTCAAGGCGGCCTGGATGGATTCCTGCATTACCTCACCCAGCTTGCCCGTGGTGGTGGTCTTGCCCTTGCCCGGCAACACAGCGGTCTCAATGGTCAACAATTCGCCGCCCACTTCCGTCCATGCCAAGCCGGTGACCTGTCCAACCTGATTATTCTTTTCAGCGATGCCGTAGCTGTAGCGACGCACGCCGAGATACTTGTCCAGATTGCGCGCATTGATCACAACCTTGGTCTCGCGACCTTTCAGCAGCAACGCCTTCACCACCTTGCGGCAAATCTTGGACAGTTCGCGCTCCAGACTGCGCACACCGGCTTCCCGTGTGTAGTAACGCAAAATATCGCGGATCGCGCTTTCGGAAACGCTGATCTCTTCTTCTTTCAGTCCGTTGTTCTTGATCGCCTTGGGCAACAAATAACGCGTGGCGATGTTGACCTTCTCGTCTTCCGTGTAGCTGGACACGAAAATCACTTCCATGCGATCCAGCAGTGGTGCCGGAATATTCATGCTGTTGGAAGTGGCAACGAACATCACATCCGACAAGTCGTACTCGACTTCGACGTAGTGATCGACAAAGGTGTGGTTCTGCTCAGGATCGAGCACTTCCAGCAACGCCGACGACGGATCGCCACGGAAATCCATGCCCATCTTGTCCACTTCATCCAGCAGGAACAGCGGGTTCTTCACGCCGACCTTGCTCATGTTCTGCAAAATTTTACCCGGCATGGAGCCGATGTAAGTGCGTCTATGCCCACGAATTTCCGATTCATCGCGCACACCACCCAGCGACATGCGCACGAATTTGCGGTTGGTGGCGCGGGCAATGGACTGCCCCAACGAAGTCTTGCCGACACCGGGAGGTCCGACCAGACACAAGATCGGCGCTTTCATTTTTTCGACGCGTTGCTGCACCGCAAGATATTCCACGATGCGCTCTTTGACTTTTTCCAGGCCATAATGATCCGCTTCCAGCACGCCTTCAGCGTGCTTCAGATCGGTGTCGATCTTGGTCTTTTTCTTCCACGGCAAGCCGATGAGGATGTCGATGTAGTTGCGCACCACCGTCGCTTCGGCAGACATGGGCGACATCAGGCGCAGCTTCTTCAACTCGGCCTCGGCCTTGGCGCGCGCCTCCTTGGGCATGTGCGCCGCCTTGATCTTTTTCTCGATCTCTTCGATGTCCGCGCCGTCTTCGCCTTCGCCCAATTCCTTCTGGATCGCCTTGACCTGTTCGTTCAGGTAATACTCGCGCTGGCTCTTTTCCATCTGGCGTTTGACGCGACCACGGATGCGTTTTTCCACCTGCATGATGTCCAGCTCGGCTTCCAACAAACCGAGCAGATGTTCGAGGCGTTTGCGCACATCGAATATTTCCAGCACTTCCTGTTTCTGTTCCAGCTTCAACGGCAAGTGCGCCGCGATAGTATCGGCCAGACGACCGGCATCGTCGATGCCCGCCAATGAAGTCAGAATTTCCGGTGGAATTTTTTTGTTGAGTTTGACGTATTGATCGAACTGATTGATGAGCGCGCGGCGCATCGCCTCGGCCTCATGCCCCACTTCTTCGTCGGCGGGAACTGCCTGAATCTCGGCATCCAGATGGGATTTGTCGTCAAAGATTTGAACCACTTTGGCGCGTTGCGTGCCTTCCACCAGCACTTTCACCGTGCCATCGGGCAGCTTGAGCATTTGCAGAATATTGGCAATGCTGCCGATGCGGTAAATATCTTCGGTGGCAGGCTCGTCTTTGGCGGCGGATTTTTGCGCTACCAGCACGATGCTTTTGCCCGCCTCCATCGCCGCTTCCAACGCCTTGATGGATTTGGCTCGGCCAACGAACAGCGGGATGACCATGTGCGGGAACACCACCACATCGCGCAATGGCAACAGGGGGAACAGGTCGGCGTGGGTGGTTATAGGATCGTATTCGGCCATGATTCGGAACTCGGAATGATTAAATGTGAAAACGATATGGGGACTGGGCAGAATAATTCAAGCCCAGCCCGCCAAGGCTTTGATTACGCAGCCTTTGGTGTTTCCGCGTACATCACGATAGGTTTGATCTCGCCCGCGCTGTTTTCATCCAGCACCACTTTGCTGACATTTTCCACCGAAGGCAGGTCAAACATGATGTCGAGCAAAGATTGTTCGAGGATGGAACGCAATCCGCGCGCACCAGCTTTGCGGGCCAGCGCTTTTTTGGCGATCACGTTCAACACGCCCGGACGGAACTCCAGCTCCACACCTTCCATCGCAAACAGCTTCTGATATTGCTTGGTCAGCGCGTTCTTGGGTTCGGTCAGAATCTGGATCAGCGCAGCCTCATCCAAGCCTTCCAGCGCCGCCACCACCGGCAAACGCCCGACGAACTCGGGAATCAGACCGAACTTGATCAAGTCTTCCGGCTCGACCTCGCGCAACACCTTGCCCACATCTTTCGTGTCGTCGCGCTTGGCCAGATTGGCCGAGAAACCGATCCCGGCTTTCTCGGAACGGTTGCGAATCACCTTCTCCAGACCATCGAACGCACCGCCGCAAATAAATAAAATATTGGTGGTATCCACTTGCAGGAATTCGGTATTGGGATGTTTGCGCCCACCTTGCGGAGGAATGGCTGCCTTGGTTCCCTCGATCAGCTTGAGCAACGCCTGCTGCACGCCCTCGCCCGACACATCGCGGGTGATGGATGGGTTATCCGATTTGCGCGAAATCTTGTCGATCTCGTCGATATACACGATGCCGCGCTGCGCCTTCTCCACATCGTAATCGCAAGACTGCAACAACTTCTGGATGATGTTCTCGACATCCTCGCCGACATAACCGGCTTCGGTCAGCGTCGTCGCATCCGCCATCACAAACGGCACGTTGAGCAAACGCGCCAATGTCTGCGCCAGCAAGGTCTTGCCCGAACCGGTCGGCCCGACCAGCAGGATGTTGCTCTTGGACAACTCCACGCCATCGTCGGTCTTGTTCTTCAAACGCTTGTAGTGGTTATAAACCGCCACCGACAAAATCTTTTTCGCCTGACGCTGGCCGATCACATACTCGTCCAGACGTTTGCATATCTCGTGCGGAACCGGCAAATCGTTCTTGTCGGATTTTTCCCCGCCGATAGCGCTCTGCGTTTCCTCGCGGATAATATCGTTGCACAGCGCGATACATTCATCGCACACAAACACCGACGGCCCCGCGATCAGCTTGCGCACTTCATGCTGGCTCTTGCCGCAGAACGAGCAATACAGCAGCTTGTCACCCTTGCTCTTGTCTGTTGTCATTTTTTCCTCCGCACCGAAATTATCGGCTGCTCACTAAATTCTTAAAACTGCATCCCTCACCTCAATCCTCTCCCGCAAGCGGGCGAGGAGGCAAACGTCTCGCTACGCGAGTTTCACGTTATGCGCGCTTGTCCAGCACTTGGTCAATCAAGCCGTATTCCATCGCTTCTTTGGCGGTCAGGAAATTATCGCGTTCGCTGTCGCGCGCAATCTCCTCCACTGCACGACCGGTATGCTTGGCCATCAGCGCATACAAACTCTCGCGCAAGCTCAAAATATACTTGGCGTGAATTTCGATGTCTGTCGCCTGCCCCTGAAAACCGCCCAGCGGCTGGTGGATCATCACCGTGGAATTGGGCAAGGCGAAGCGTTTACCCTTCTCGCCCGCCTGCAACAAAAACGCACCCATGGATGCCGCCATGCCGATGCACAGCGTGGAAACCTGCGGCTTGATGAACTGCATGGTGTCGTAAATCGCCATGCCCGCCGAGATCGAACCGCCGGGCGAATTGATGTACAGGTGAATATCCTTGTCGGGATTTTCAGATTCCAGAAACAGCAACTGCGCCACGATCAGATTCGCCACGTGATCGTTGATCGGACCGACCAGAAAGATCACGCGCTCTTTGAGCAAACGCGAATAAATATCGAAAGCACGCTCGCCGCGCCCGCTGGTTTCGATCACCATCGGGATCAACCCACTGTCTTGCGGCTCCATCATCTTGCCAGCAGCGCTTTGCATCATGCTCACTCTCCCATCAATTCAGTCAGCTTGACCGTTTGATCCGTCACTTTCGCGCCCGCCATCACCCAAGCCACCACATTCTCTTCCAGCACCAGATTTTCCACTTCGCGCATACGTTCTGGCGCGGCGTGATACCAGCTCACCACCTCCGCCGGATGCTCAAAGCTCTGCGCATATTCCTGCACCATGGCCTCAACTTGTTCCGGCTTGGCATTCAAATTATGTTTGCCGACCAGCTCCGCCAGAATCAGCCCCAGCTTGACGCGCTTGGTCGCACGCTCGGCAAACATATCCGCCGGCAATTTCATGCCCTTGGGTATCTTCATGCCGCGAGCTTCCATGTCCTGCACCGACTGTTCCATCAGGCGCTGCGACTCGCTTTCCAGCAATGCCTTGGGCACGTCCAGTTGCGCGATCTTGAGCAGCGCATCCATCGCCGCATCCTTGTTGCGCACCTTCACCCGGCGCTGCGCTTCACGGCCGATGTTGTCGCGGATTTCCTGTTTGAGTTTTTCCACATCGCCATCCGTCACGCCCAAAGCCTTGGCGAAATCCGCATCCACTTCCGGCAAATGCGCCGCTTCGACCACATTCGCGGTGATCGTGAACGTGACTTGCTTGCCCGCCACATCCTTGCCGTGATAATCCGCAGGGAAAGTCATATCGAACGATTTGGTTTCACCCGCCTTCATGCCAAGAATCGCGTTTTCGAAATCCGGCAACATGCGCCCCGAACCCAGCACCACGTTAAAGTCCTTGGCCTCGCCGCCTTCAAACACCACACCGTCCAGCTTGCCGCTGAAGTCGATGCGTACTTGATCGTCAGCCTGTGCCGCACGACCGTCTGCTTTTTTGTATTCCGTGCGCTGCTTGCGCAAAGTCTTGATGGTCTCTTCCACATCCGCATCGCTCAGCGTGAACGACACGCGGTTAACGCTTTCGCCGCCGATGTCGCCGATCACCACTTCCGGGTACACCTCAAAGGTCGCGCTGAACTCGATCTGCGGCGCATTCAAATCCTGCGTGATCAGTTCAAACTGCGGATAGCCCGCCACCTGCAATTTGTTGGCAATAGCGGCATCGGCAAACGTGCGCTGCAAACTGTCGCCAATCACCTCTTGCTGCACGGACGCTCCATATTGCTGCTCCAACACCTTCAACGGCACTTTGCCCGGACGGAAACCGTGCACCTTGGCCGTGCGACCCAAGCGCTTCAGCCGATTTTCGACTTCGCCACGGATAGTTTGCTGGGGAATGGATGCATTCAAACGACGCTGCAATCCGCCTAGAGTTTCAACATTTGACATTCTGATACTTCCTTCGATTGGGTAACTGGGAAATTAAACGCGTTACGAATGATACATGAAAGCGCTGGCTTAGACCTTGTTAGCACAGCCGGACGGATAGTTTTGAGAGAGAAATTGACCGGCAAACTGCCCCTCAACGCCCGCCAATAGGCGATCTACACCAAGTAGCGCACGAAGAACGCCTATTGACGGGCATCTTCACGAGATAGCACATTGAAATGCAAAACAAAACGCCCCAAGCCCGGAGCGATTTGTTTGAGTGATAGGCAGACCAATCGACCCATCCAGTCAACAGCCAGGGCAATACCCGTTACCCTGAATTGCGTCCGACTGTTATCTGGCTGGCATTTTTGCAACTCAAAATTAAATTCTTAGCTTTTTTGAAAACGACTTGTTTGATTGTATTGAGAGGCAGTTCCTCGGCCGGAGCGGCCATGTAGATGTTGAGGTTTCAACGACGGCTGTACTCAAAATTGCGGACATCCACTCTTCATTCATTTTCAGACTCAGCGCTTTTCCCGTAGGACATCGGAATAAATTTTGCGTGAGCTTTATTCAAATAGGCTTTGGCACTGTCATCATCTGCTTGATAGGCCAGTTGCTGATTTACAAATCGTAGGCGAGATCGCGCATCATTAATTACCTCCGCCCAAGTTTTTGCCCACACTGTAATATTTAGATCGGCGTTATCGGAAACCATCCCCCTTGGCCTATTGCGCTGATTTGCTTCACTCTTTGCAAACGAATCCATTTCATTTGAAATCGCAACAAACTTCCAGCGAGTTGGAATATCGTGGAATCGCTCATCACCAGCAACGGCGTTCGCATACTTCTTTACTTGTGTTAGAACCTCATCGTCGATTTTCTTTTTTGGTCTTTTTAGTTCGACAACTAGATAGTCATATTCCCCGGTTCGAGGTTGAATAGCTTTATGTAAAAGGAGATCAACGCGGCCAGTGCCAACAGTTATTGATTTTTTGCCCGCGCTACCCAGTAATCCGGGCGGCGATGCTGGTGGGAAACCGCCACAATCCAGACTTCATCGCCTCGCAACACATAGCGTAGAGTGTAAGAAAACTGATTCATCACAAAACGCCGCACATCTTCGAGTTCAAGCGGAAACAATAACGGAGCTTTGGCAATCAGGATCGCGGCCTCGCGCACATCGTTCTTGAAACGTTTTCCCAGACCGACTTGTTGTTACTCAAACCAAGCGCACGCATCATTCAATTCATCATTCGCGGCTTCGGCAAAGCGTATCCGCATTACTTGCCGCCAAATACTTCTTCGAATGATACTGTTTTCATGCGACCCGCATCGCATGCCTGCGCCCGGTGCAAAGCCTCTTCCGCCCACACACGATCTATTTCAGGGTCTGACTTGTCCAAACTTTGCATGATTTTCTCGACGACCTCATAGCGCTCTGCCGCTTTTAATTGCAGCGCCATATCAATAATTTCGAGCTTGCCCATGTTTCCCCTCCCTGATTGATCCGCATTGCACCAGATGTTTCAATTCGGCGCAATAACGTTTGCGCGCCACGCGAACTGCCCCGCAACGCCCGTCAGTAAGTATCCCCCGGCAAAGCCGGGGGCTTTAGTTTGCGAGCCGCTCAAAGCGGCTTAACGGGGTCGCTTACGCGGCCCCATTCCTTTGTGCCACCTTTCGGTGGCGGGGTCAGCGCCATAGGTTCATCTGGTCTATGCGCTTGTCCTCTTCCTCTTGATGGCGAATGTATTCCCGTATCGACTCTTCGTCTCGCCCCACCGTTGACACGAAATATCCTCTCGCCCAAAAGTGTTGCCCTACAAAGTTGCGCCTGTTTTCTCCATACACCGCGCCAGGTGGATCGCGCTTTTTCCTTTGATATATCCCACCACCTGCGACACTGCATATTTCGGCGGGATTGAGATCAGTATGTGCACGTGATCCTGCATCAGATGCCCTTCTTCTATCCTGCACTCTTTGTATTCGGCCAGTCTTTTGAGCACTTCTCCAAGGTGCGGGCGTAACTGTGCATACAAGGTTTTTCTTCTGCACTTCGGTATAAATACTACGTGGTATTTGCACTCCCATTTGCTATGGCTTAGGCTTGCGCTGTCGTCCATCTCGGTTCTCCTTTCTTCGTGTGCTTGGCGGCTCACGTTCGGAGTGTCGCTGATGGACTCCCGTATCTGTCAAACTTCTACTGCCTCCCCGGCTTAGCCGGGGGTTCTCCTGTTGGTTGATAGATTTTGATTCGGGTTTAATCTGGTTAATCTGCGTAATCTGCGGGCAAAAGTTTTTCCGGTTTTACACCCCGCCCCGGCTTTTATGGATCATGTCGTAAGCCACCTGAATCTCTTTCGCCTGTTCGGTGGCCATGGCGATCATGTCTGGCGGCATGCCCTGCCCCATCAGTTTGTCGGGATGGTATTGGCTCATCAGTTTGCGGTAGGCGCGTTTGATTTCGGCATCGGTGTTTTCCCTGGTCACGCCCAGCGCCTTGTAGGCATCGTCCAGCGCGGCGGCGGAATTGGCTTGTTGACCGCCGAAGTGCGACTGGTTGAGCACCATGTCCATCAAGTGCTTGAACGTTTCCGGGCCGTAGCCGAGACGGGCGGCGATGTCGGTGAGCAGCGCTTCTTCTGCCGGATGGAAATGGCCGTCCGCCAATGCCATCACGATCAGATACACCAGCAGCACATCTTTTAGATTTTTGGTGTGGCCGCAAACAGACATGAAACGGCTTAGAGTCGGCGCAATGTCGAAATCCGCCGCCGCACCTTTCTTGAACCAGCCTATCGCCAGCTGGCGGTGCTCCGGTGTCATGTTCAGCTTCGCCATGAACTGCTCGACATGGTCGATCTCGCCCTGCGACACGTGGCCGTCGGCCTTGGCCAGTTTGCCCATCAGGATGAAAATCGTTTCGAGGAAAACCGCTTGGCGCAGCGCGTTCTGCAACGGGTTCATGCCGCCCGCGCCGTAAGCCCGCATGCGGTCTATCGAAGAGCCAATAAAGAAGCCGAGCAACGCGCCCCAGAACCCCCAAAAATAATAACCAGCGAAAATGCCGATGAGCTTGAACAAGATGGTTCCAGAAAATATCGTGAACAGGGCGCGCATTATAGACGCAGCATCATACGATTGCGCGGACACGCTCGCATCGGGTAACCTGCGCCTCCCTTTGGATATGCGCAGTCTGTAGGAGCGAGCTTGCTCG
This sequence comes from Sideroxydans sp., assembly GCA_028710605.1. Taxonomy (GTDB): domain Bacteria; phylum Pseudomonadota; class Gammaproteobacteria; order Burkholderiales; family Gallionellaceae; genus Sideroxyarcus. The sequence goes on along the minus strand of JAQTTU010000014.1, from coordinate 41,184 downwards.
CGAAAGATCTGCGATATTCGCGAGCAAGCTCGCTCCTACAAAAAACGCAATTTAACCCGCAACTATTCAAGGTCTGTCCGCACATGAAAGATTTACTCGGCGACGATATGCCCGCACCGGTTACACCGACCGCACCGCAACTCGAACACCGCCCCATCATGCTCGCCATGGCTTTGCTGTGGGCTCCGCATACGCGCACCGCGCTGTTCAACCTGTTGCGCAAACTCGAATTCAGGCACAGCTCCGGCCGCTTCTTTTCCAGCGACGAGGTGAAACTCTGTAGCCGCCATCTGCTCGCGCAGAAACAGGCGGTCGAATCGACACAGCGCCAGGGTTATTACCGTCTGACCGACGAGTTGCGCAGCTCGCTATACGAAGAATTGCTGGCCACGGTGGATGCCAAAATATTGCGCCGCGCGCTGTTTGAAACGCTGGGCTACCACACGCATCACGCGCTGTATTCGTGGCCGCTGTACGAGCGCGATGCCACGGCAGCCGTGGTGCGGCTGGCGCTGTTGACCGGCTCCAGCCCGCAGGAAATCGAGCGCATGCGGCAGTTGATCGACAGCACGATGGATTGGCACAGCATTTTGTCCGCCGCGCTGATGCGCGGATTTAACGAAAACACGTTTGCGCGCATCGAACCCGCCATCCGCTGGGATATTTGTTATTGGGCGATCTACGGTTTATGTGCGGACTGGGATACTGACATGCTGCCGCTGACCGATTGGACGTTGACGCAAATGGAGTCTGCGCCCGCCCCATTGCCGCCCCGCTTGCGCGCAGCCATCGCCGAAATGCTGCTGCACCGGGGCGAACGCGAGGCGGCAGACCGGGCGTTGAGCGGGCTCAGCGGCGGCGCGGTAGATGCGTTCCGCGCCTACGCGCTGGCGCAGCAAGGCCAGTGGGCGCAAGCGCAAACCTTGTTCGAGGCCGCGCTGAAAAAACGCCAGACCGAAGTCGGCGCAAAGAAGCGTGTTTTTTCGCCCGAAATCGCGTGGCTTTATCCGCTGATTTTGCTGGCGCAGCAAACGCCCAAGCACCTGGAACTGGCGCGCAAATTCTGCATCGGCGAAGCGGGCAAGCGCGAGCCGGACACCACATCCGGTTGGGGGCAATGGGTGCACGCCATCGACATCCGGCGCGGCGATGCCGAACCCGACCCGGCGCTGTACCGCGCGGCAAATTACTACTCCGGCCACGTCAGTCTCGACCATCTGTGGCGCGTGCTGATCGCGGCCTGGCTGGGCATGGATGCCATGCGCGGCGCGACCACGGATTACCGCGAAGCGCTGGCCGTCATGGCAAAGAACCAGATCGAGCGCCTCAGGCTGTGTCGCTTCGACTGGCTGGCGCAGATGGTGGAGGGCGCGACAAAAATCATCGAAGGCGAAGAGCCGCCCGCAGGCTATTTTGTGGCGGGCAAGGCCGAACATTGGCGCGAAGTGTTGTCCGCGTTGCAGGCGCTGGGCAACGATGCGCCCGCCAAAGCAGACAGCGGCGAAAGCCTGCGTTTCATCTGGATGATAGACATCGGCAAAGGCGGCGAACTGAAAGATATTCGGGCGATGGAGCAAAAACGAGGCGCGCGCGGCTGGAACAAACCCAAGGAAATTTCGCTTTCAAAAATCGCGGGCAATCCGCATCTGTCGCCGCATGATGCCAAAGTTGCCACCTGTATTCGCACCGAAAAATACGGCAGGCACAACGCCTATCTCGATTTGCCCAACGCGGTGCTGGCGCTGGTCGGCCATCCGTCGGTGGTGTTGAGCAGCAAGCCGGACCAACTGGTCGAACTCTCCGAAGGCACGCCCGAAATCGAAGTGATCCACAAGGGCGACAAGATCACGCTCAAAGTCACACCGCCGCTGCGCGAAAGCAACGCCAAGGAGAAATATTATTACGATGCCGATGAGAAACGCGCGGATGAAGCGCTGCGCCTGATCACGCTGGTGCAGGATTCGGCGCAGCGCGTGCGGCTGATCCGCTTCACGCCGTCGCAACGCCGCGCCGCGCAATTGCTGGCGGAAAAAATCACCATCCCGTCTTCCGCGCAAAGCGAATTGCAGACCGCGATGGAGTCGCTGACCAAACATTTCCAGTTGCAGTCCGACAACCTGCAAGCCTCGCGCGAAGTGCCCGCAGAGCCGCGTTTGCGCGCCGAGCTGTCGCCGTTGAACGACGGCTTGTTGTTGCGCTTGGTGGTGACACCGCTGGGCAATGAAGGGCCGCGCCTGGTGCCGGGCAGCGGGCGCAAACGCCTGATGGCACTGGTGGCGGGCGAAAGCGTTGGCACGACGCGCGAGCTGATTGCCGAGCGCCAACATCTGGAAGCCGTACTCGACGCGCTGCCGTTTTTGGAAAATTGTGCGGGCGATGCCGAGCAATGCGAGTGGGATGTGGCCGAGCCGGAAGACGCGCTGGCGCTGGTGGAAGTGTTGCCGGGATTGCCCGGTGTGGCCGCGCTGGACTGGCCGAAAGGCAAAGCGGTGCGTGTGATTCAGGTGGATATGGCGCAGCTTTCAGTGCAGGTAAAAAGTCAGCGCGATTGGTTCAAAATTGAAGGCGAAGCGAAAGTGGATGAAGGCATGGTGTTCACCTTCGAGGCACTGTTGGCCGCATCAAAAAGCAACAGCCGTTTCATCGCCATGGGCAACGGCGTGTATGCCGCGCTCACTCGGCGCTTGAAGGCCAGCCTGTCCGATCTGGCATCGGTCAGCGAAACCGACAAGACCGGCACGCACATTCCGCGCATGGCGGCGGCGTGGATGGACGATGCGCTGGAAGGCATCGCCACCCAGAGCGACAAAGAATTCCGCAACGCGATCGAGAAATTGCGCGCCACGCAAGAGCAAGCCATCGCGATGCCGAGCACACTGCAAGCCGAGTTGCGGCCCTATCAGGAAGACGGTTACCTGTGGGCATCGCGCTTGGCGCAGGCGGGCTTCGGCGCGTGTCTGGCCGACGACATGGGCTTGGGCAAAACGCTGCAAGCCTTGGCGCTGCTGCTGGCGCGCGCCGAGGGCGGCCCCGCGCTGGTGATCGCGCCCACCTCGGTGTGCGGCAACTGGGTGAGTGAGGCCGCGCGCTTCGCGCCCAGCCTGAATTGCCACCTGTTCAGCGAAGCCGATAGAGAGGCGGTCATCAACGATGCCGCCGCGTTCGATGTGGTGGTGGTTTCCTACAACCTGCTACAGATCACCGGCGAACAATTCGCCGCCAAACATTGGCACACGTTGATCGCCGACGAAGCGCAGTTCATCAAGAACGCCACGGCCAAACGCAGCCAGGCGGTGTTCGAGCTGGACGCAGATTTTCGTCTCGCCTTGTCCGGCACGCCGGTGGAAAACCGCCTCGCCGAACTGTGGTCCATCATGCGTTTCGCCAACCCCGGTTTGCTCGGCAGCATCAGCCGTTTCAACGAACGTTTCGCCACGCCCATCGAGCGCGACAAAGACCGCGACGCGCAACACACGCTGCGCCGTTTGATCGCGCCCTTCCTGCTGCGCCGCACCAAAACCCAAGTGCTGCAAGAGCTGCCGTCGCGCACCGAGCTGGTCATCAAAATTTCGCCGAGCAAGGAAGAAGCCTCGCACTACGAAGCGCTGCGCCGCCAGGCCATCGCCGAAGCGGACATGGCGCTGGCCAGCGGCAAAGGCGGACAGGCGCGCATGAACATCCTCGCGCAACTCACCCGCCTGCGCCGCGCCGCCTGCGACCCGCGCATCGTCACCCCGGCCTTCCCCGCCATCGGCAGCAAAGTGCAAACCTTCACCGAACTGGCCGTAGAACTGGTCGCCAACGGCCACAAAGCGCTGGTGTTCAGCCAGTTCGTGGATTTCCTTTCGTTGCTGCGCGACGCGCTGGATAAGGCCGGAGTCAGCTACCAATATCTGGACGGCGCAACCCCCGCCGCCGAACGCACCAAACGCGTGGCAGCATTCCAGTCCGGCAAGTGCGACCTGTTTTTAATCAGCCTGAAAGCGGGCGGCTTCGGCCTCAACCTCACCGCCGCCGACTACGTCGTCATCACCGATCCGTGGTGGAACCCCGCCGCCGAAGACCAAGCCATGGGCCGCGCCCACCGCATGGGACAACTGCGCCCAGTCACGGTTTACCGGCTGGTGCTGCAAGGCACAGTGGAAGAACACATCGTCGGCCTGCACAACGATAAACGCGCGCTGGCGGAAAGCATATTGGGCGAAGGCGACGCGGTAAATATTCCTTCGACGGAGGAATTGATTTCGTTGATTAAGGGGGATTAGTCACTTACCAGTCAGAAGATGTAAAAGCATGAAAAGATATTGTCGCGAAATGACACCCCACCCCAGCCCTCCCCTTGAAGGGGAGGGAGCAAAGTTCCTCCCCCTTCAAGGGGGAGGCTAGGTGGGGGATGGGGTGATCTATTTTGCTTCCGGCTTGTCCGGTTTAGGGCAATAACAAAGTGGGCGGATAAACCAGTCCTGAGCGAAATCGAAGGGCGCAACGTATCCACCCAACATTTTTACTACCCACCATGCCCGCAAGCCAATAAACACGGCCATCTACAGCGTGCGCATGGCGCAGATCACCTATTGGCGGGCGTTGCGGGGCAGTCTGCCGCCCGTTTTGAAACGCCATTGACACAGCTTGAGCTACTCCCCTAAAGTTCGCCCCACTTGCAAGTCCGCCACACGCACATCGCGCCGCACGCACGGCGCGAGGCTCACGGCGGAATCCCCGGAAAAGGAGTCTGGCGCAAGACCAATCCCGCATCCAAAGGGACGCAGCGCCAGCAGCACGACTTGTTCAAAAGGGGATTCAAATGAACGCAAGCTTCGTCGCCCGATTTTTTTCAGCCCCTCCAGCACTCAAAACGAGTGCGACACCTCTCTGTGTATTGCGTTTTGTAGGTGCGAATTTATTCGCACATATCATGTTAATTCGTGCGAACACCCACAGGGTGCAAGAACCTCTGCGAGGTGAATTCGCCCCTACACAAACTCCAACCTGAATTCGAGGCGCATTCGCACACAACAACTCATTAACCGAAGGGAGAATTCAATGACCACCGTTGCTGTAATTTCGCCGGACGAACTGGAAGGAAACGGACAAATCACCAAGCCGGGCGTGCTGCTGTCGTGGAACGATTTTGAGCGCCACTACCTCGCCATCGGCGACTCGTGGTTTTCCATCAGCGATTTGTTGACCCCGGCTTTTCTCTACACCTTCGGCAAGGACGTTCCGCTCAAACAGGACACGCTGATCGTCAACTGCGCCTACCCCGGACGGACGCTGTCCAAAATGATCGACTGGAGCACCAGCAAAAAATTTCACGACCTGCTCTACAAGAAAAATTTCGCCTGGAAATGGGATGCCGTTTTGTTGAGCGCGGGCGGCAACGACATCGTCGCCGCAGCGGGCGGCGGCATGCTACAGCCCTGCGCCAACCCCACCAGCTTCCGCGATTTCATCATCCCCGGCTCGATGGATATTTTTGAAACCTATTTCAACGACCATTTCCGCTACCTCGTCGAACTGCGCAACAATTCCGAACTGGAAGCCAACCGCACCATCCCCATCCTCTATCACACCTACGCCTATGTGACCGTGCGTAATGCCCCGGCGAACAAAGTCTTCGGGCCGTGGCTATACAACTCCTTCACCTCCAACAAAATCCCCACGCAATACTGGAAAGAATTGTCGGACTGCCTGATGGACGAACTCGCCAACACATTGCGCAAACAAAAAACCATACACCCCAACCTCACCCTGATCGACTCCCTCGCCAACATCCCCTTCGTGCGCGCCGCAGAAGGATCAACGGGCGACAGCGGCGACTGGCTGAACGAGATCCATCTCAACGACAGCGGCAAAACAAAAATGGCGAAGTATTGGGAGGGGTGGTTGTAAAAACGTAGGTCGGGCTTCAGCCCGACAACACTCAACGCAGTACAAAAGCACAAAAAGCAATCATCCGAAAATTGATTCATTCAACCAAGAGAGGTCAACATGAAAAAGTTATTACTGATGGCAATACTGGTCGTTCCATTCTTCACCCTTACTCTGCTCACTCAAGCGCAAGCCGCGCCCGCCAGCGGCGTTGTGGCCGCCACAACGATGGCTGCAAGCGGCGACACCGGCCAGACCAACCAGACGCTGTACGACATCCTGTTCACCTATCTCGCCATCTCCATCATTTTTGAAGTGGCGCTGCATCCGGTGTTCAACTGGAGCATTTTCATGAAACGGTTCGATGGCAAAGGACTGAAAACGCCCATCACCGTAATCACCGCATTCATCGTCTTCCAGAACTACGACATGGACATCATCCGCGATGTGCTGAACGCGCAACACATCGACGGCAGCACCACCCACTCGCTCGCGGCTGGCGGCAAATTCCTCACCGCACTGCTGATCGCGGGCGGCAGCGCCGGTGTGCTGCAAATATTCAGAAAACTCGGCATCCGCCCGCCCGAAGCAGAAAGATCAGCGCAAGTAGCCAAACTCAAAGATGAAGCGGCCAAAGCCAAGGCAAAACCGAAAGAGCAAACGGGAGATACACCCGCCTGACATGAGCGCGCATTACGGCAAATGAACTTGCACAGTTCATTATCTGCGTCATCCCTTGTAGGAGCGGCAGCCCCCCTCACCTCAATCCTCTCCCGGAGGGAGAGGAGGCAATCGCCCTTTCCCCCTCTGGGGGAAAGTTGGATAGAGGGCAGTGCCGCGAATGGCATTCGCCAGCAAGCTGGCTCCTACGAGGCATTGGGGACTAATGAATTTTGGAACTATCGCAATCCTCCAAAGGCGGAATCAAAATGAAAAATCATTGGCTGGCATTCGCGGTTTTCGCACTCTTCTCATCCGGCGTATTTGCAGAAAGTATCAAGACCGAAAGTAGCAGTATTAAACGCTTTGAGTGTGACAGCGAAAGTTTGATCGTTTTGGCAACAAACGCCGAGCACCCGATACTCAACGGCGACCGTCTGCCCTTATCGGGCGCTGGCAAAAAATACATTTTCTATATCGGAGACTACACACAAACCGATGCCGACAAGTTAACTATTTCCATCGAAGAAACCCGACGCAAATCACACATCGAAGACGACGTGGCACAAATCGCCGCTTACCTCAAATCTCAAGTGAAGATGTTGGAAACCTTCGCCGAAAAACCAAAACATATTTGCATTGAATACACCACCGCATTTGAACGCTCGACCATCGCCATCCAGATTGATAGTAAGCCGCCGATCAACCGCTCATTCATTGCCGGCCCGGAGGAACACTGGTCGCTGTCCGCCGACATGCCTGTGACCAACGCGAAACAGCTCAGCTACAACCCGCAAACTTCCAGCCTTGTCGAAAAAGACAAACCGGTATCGTTTTATCTCGGTTTGAATTACAAGCTGGGCGATGTTTATACCAACTACGACTGCCGCGACTGGCACAACCTGAGCGCAAAGTTTCTGTTCAAAGCATCCAACACGCCCAACGAATCAATGGGGCTGGGGATCGGTTACAGCTTCGATTTTGCCGATGTGTTTATTGCCCGCGTATGGACACGGGATAACGAAAACACAGGGCTGGCATCGCTGGGCACAACACCAAGCACGATGTACGGCATCAGCTTTAATGTCTCAAAAGCAATATCGTGGCTAAAAAAATAATGAATTGCCCCCAAAGGCAGTAAACACGGCGATCTCCGACCCATACCTCGCAGATCGCCGATTGACGGGCATCTCCATGATATTGCCTGTTTTGCGCTTGTCGAATCGCCGTGACCTGCCCATAATGAAACCTCTGCAATCACGTTCCAAGAGGCCACGCAATGTCACGCAATATTTTCCACCCGGCTCTCGCCTTCACTCTGTCGCTGCTCGCTTTGAGCGCGCAGGCTTCTTCCTGCGATCCCGCTGCGGCGGTGGATACGTTTAAAGCCAACTACGAAGAGTCGGTATGCGCCAAAAATGCGCTGGAAACGGTGGATGGCTTGGTGCAACAGGCAGCGAAATCGGAACAGCGCGGCGAGTTTGAGCTGATGTGCAAAGACCAGTATTCGGCGCTAGTTCTGCTGGACAAATACAAAACGGGAGAATGGCGCGCGGACTTCAAATACGTTGCGGGCAAGGTCGATGCGGGATTTTCCGATGTTCTGAATTTGTTCATGAAAACTTCCTGCCGTCAAAAAACCGACATTTACCGCCTCTTGGCGGAGGAAGGCGATGCTTGGGCCATGTATAACTTGGGGCTCGGTTACTCCAAAGGCGTGGTCTTGCCGCAGGATGATGCGCAGGCTTTGGCGTGGTACACCAAAGCAGCTGAGAAAGAATATACCGCCGCGTATATCGCGCTGGGTGTCATGTACAGCGACGGTGCCGCCTTCGCGGAAGATTATCCGGTCGCCTTCGAGTGGTTCATGAAAGCCGCGATGAAGGGCGACGCAAGCGCGCAATTCAATGTGGCGGGCATGTACCGCAAAGGCGTGGGCGTGAAGCAGGATGTCGCCCAGGCGGCGGAGTGGTACAAAAAAGCCGCCGATCAAAACCACGAAGGTGCCAAAGCGAAACTGGAGGAAATGTATAAATCGGGCGAGGCCAAGAAACCGAAATCGGGGGGATTCTGGTAATGATTCTCTGAGACTGAAAAGTCTCACGCTTTTGTAGGTCGGGATTTATCCCGACGATTTTTTCAAACCGTGAACACCGTCGGGATAAATCCCGACCTACGAAAATCAGCGCGGTTCATGGGATTCAATTCGGGCGATCACCGACCGGCTGCGGCCTCTCCCGCTTGCGGGAGAAAGGTGCATGGAGCCCGACTATTTCTGCAACACCGCTTCTTCGATAATCACTTTGTATGCGTAGCCCGCGCCGAAATCCTTGTCGGTGCGCACCATGCCTTTGATGGTCACGACATCGCCGGGCTTGGTTTCGTTCAGCGAGGTGGCGATGATGTCGTTGCTGTTGTCGGCATCGGAGCCCGTGCCGTCGCGCAGGTGAATCCAGTTCTTGCCCATGATGCCGGGGTTGTATTTCACCACCTTGGCGCGAAGCAGAATCGTCTTGTCTTTCAGGCTGGCACTTTTACCGAAAATTTCCGCCACGGTGTAGGCGTTGTCGCCGACAGCCTTGGGCACTTTGATGACTTCCATTTTTTCGGGAGAATATTTAGCCATGGCGTGACCGACGGCGGTACTTGCCGCCGCGCCGCCCAAAGAGCCGAACAGGATGGTCTTGAACGTTTTCTTCAGCGCTTTGCTTTCAAAGTTATCCATCACCATCACGTTTTCCAGCGTGACCGTCGCGCCCTTCTTGACCTGCGCCTGCATCACCGCCGCCCACACCTCGCCGTCTTTGGTTTTGAGGCGGAGATAGGTGTAACTGGCGGCGTTCTTCACCTCCAGCACTTTGCCGGTAACCACGACGGCGGACGCGTGTTCGGCTGGCGCAGGATTTTGGGCTGCGCCAACAAAGGTGGATACAACAATCAAGCAGATCGCTAACAAGGCTTTCATGGTTTGGATGCTCCCGTTTAATAAATATTTTTGAAGTGCAAAGTGTAACAGGGAGCGGCTGAAAAATTATTGACACCACCCGAATAACTCCCCTAAAGTTCGTCCCACTTGCAAATCTTTCGACAGACATACGCCCCGCTATGTACGGTGCGTAGCGCTACGAAAGAGTCCCCAGAAACAGGAGCTGGCGCAAGAAATTTTCCCGCAGCACAAGGGAAACCGCGCCGGCAACACAACCTGCTCAAAGGGGAATTCCAATGAATCTCACTGCGCCGCACACGCTCGGCACCGACCGCAACCGTAGCGCCCTTCCCCCCGAACCAAAGCGCGCCATGCCCCGCAGATCGCCTATTGACGCGGTTGTGCGGGCAGCCGCTGTTGGTTCAGCCATTTCCTTGTTTCGTTTGATGACCGTTTCCGGGAGAACGCCATGCTGCTAAACAACCACGTCCAATATTCGCTGATCTGTCTCGACGCGCTGAAGATCAGCGGCAGGGCGCGCGAGCAAATCAGCCTCGGGGTCACCGCCAACGATTTGTGCGAGCTGTCCGGCGGCAGCCAGATATTCATCAAACAACCCAACGCGATCCGCGCCATGGAAATTTTCATCCACAACGATGATCCCGCGCTTTTTCAGTCGCACCACGGACGCTTGGCTTCCCTGCACGCCATGTCCAAAGGATGCGGCGAACCCGCCAGCAGCACGCGCGATGAACTGGCGGCGTGGTTCGGCTATTTGAATGAACTGGCTACCGGCAAAGTGCCGATCGGCAGGGCGAGCAAAATCGAGTTGAACCATAAAAAAATGCGGGCGCTGTTTGCCGATGGCAGCATCGCATTTGAGGACATCAACGACACCAGAGAAATTTCCAAAATCCGTTACCGCAGCATCGGCATGATGCTGCACCTGATACAGGATTCCTATACCGCCAGCCATTGCGAGCGCAACGACGATAACGAACTGGTCAAATTTTATTGCTACGAAGCGCAGGATTCCGCCAAGCACAAAGCCTGCGACGACGTATCAAAAAAACATAAAGCCGCACTGATGGGCGAATGCAGTTTGTGCGTGGAAAGCCTGCTGGACAACGCGGAGTACGACTGCGCGCCGCTGCTCGCTTTGAGCGCCGATGCGGCGCATTCGGACGGCGGCTGCTTTGTGTAACGCGCGGCATCAGATGGGGCGGATCAACGCTGTCACGCAGGTCGGAGGTAACCCGGCATGTCGGGCTAAAGCCCGGCCTGCGGCAAATCAAAATGATTTTGCAAAACATGAAAGACCCGATACAAATTAACTCAACCACGGAGAATAAATCATGAGATTCAGCAACCTTGAAAACGACATTGCCAGCATCGAATCACGTGGCGGATACCAGGTGAAATATGCCTCCGGCACTTCCGACTTTATCGGCGAAACCACCCGGGCGGAAATGATGGGAGAAATCTGGGATGACCTTATCGGCGAAAATTTCAAGCTGCTGAACAACACGCTGCACAACGTTGACACGGTGCGCACCAGGCCGGGGTTGCTGTCGAATGCAGCGCCGCAATTGCATCTGGAATTGACGCTACCGGAAGCGGCGGACGAAAGAAGCTATGTGGTGCTGATTCTGGATAACGAGCGCGGCGCACTGGTGGATTGGGTGCTGCCGGGTCACCAGCCGTCTTCCTTTTTCCGCCAGCAGGAAACCAACGACACCGCCATCTATTTCGACATCCCGCTGGTATCCGTCAAGCGCGAAGCCAGTCCGTTTACCGGCCGCGCCGATTTTCTGAGCCAGGCCGGGCAATGGGAAAACGAAACGCAATTGACCTTCGGCATCTTCGTCATCGAAGACGAAGAAGTGATGCAACGCACGCAGCGCATGCGCATGCAACACAACCTCGTCGGCACAAGCCGCGCGCCCGTCTTTCATCCGGCATATCGTCTGGAACTGACGGGGCTGGTGGAGTGGCTCGCCAGAAAGGCCGACGTTTATCTGAAGAAAAACACCGACGGCCAGGAAGTGCTGCAAATCATTCCGCAAAGCGGCGTGCCGCGTGCGGCCACCAGCGCCGAACTGCAAGCGATCAACGGCAAGGCGCTGCTGTTCTGCCACGGCATTTTCAGCTCCACCGTGGGCGCGTTTGAAGGGCTGCTCGGCGACCCCGCGTTCTTCCCCCCGCTGCTTGCCCGCTACAACAACAATGTGCTGGCGTGGGATCACTACACCCTGTCCAAAACCACCGCGCTCAACGCCAACAATCTGCTGATGGAAAAATTGGGCGCGCTGCATAACGTCACGCTGGATATTGTCTGCCACAGTCGCGGCGGCGGCGTGATCCGCAACTTCGTCGAGAACCCGGCCAATATCCAGACGCTGGCCAAGCAGGGAGTCACCATCAACAAAGTGGTGTTCGTGGCGGGCGCCTGCCTGGGATCGCAACTGGCCGAAGCGCAAAACACCGACCGCCTGTTCCGCCGCCTCAACATGCTCGTCTGGTTCTTCGGCGGATCGTCCTCGGCTTTCGTCAAAGCGATTTTGACCATCATCAAATTGCTGGCGACCATCGCCCAACAAATGCCGGGCGTGGAATCAATGAACCCGGTCGGCACCGAAATCACCGAGCTGAACAAATTCGGAAAAACCGCAGCCGCCGAATACGACTATATCCGCGCGCATTACGACTTCCACGCCCTGCCCGCCAAACTGCTGCAAGAATATTTGTGGGACAACGGCGTGTTCGACGGCGCGGCCAACGACTTGGTCGTACCCTACGACGGAGCCAGCCCCAACCCCGGCTACCTGCCCGCTTACCAGTCGATAATGAAACCCGCCTACAGCTACGGAGACGAAAAAAATCCGCAGTCCGTGGTGATGCATCTCAACTTCTTCGATCAGGCGCAAACCAAGCAAGTGCTAAACTCGCTGCTACCATGACCGACTACAACATCACCGCAACCATCCCTGCCGTAGAAGCGCTGCATCGAGGCAAACTCGTCACGATACAGCGCGAGCAAAACCCGTCCGCCACGATACGCGCCGATTACGCCGCCACCGCGCGCAAATGTCCGCCGTATTGCATCCAGCCCATGCAACTGGCGGCGGGCGTGGAAACGCTGGGCGAACTGGAAGTGCTGGATTTTCTCCGGCGCATCCGCCACGGCGACAGCCAACTCATGGTCGTCGATTCGCGCACAGCAGACTGGTACGAGAAATACACCATCCCCGGCGCAATCAACATTCCCTACGCGCAGAACATGGCAGGCGAAGCCACCGACCTGCCCGGCGTGAAAAAAACACTGGCGGAAATATTCGGCGCGAAAGAAATCGGCGGGGATTACGACTTCAGCGAAGCGCGCACCCTCGCCATCTTCTGCAACGGCCCGTGGTGCGGACAAACGCCCAACTACATCCGCACCCTGCTATCCCTCGGCTACCCCGCCGAAAAATTGAAATGGTATCGAGGCGGCATGCAGGACTGGTGCTCGCTGGGGTTGACGGTGATATGAACACTATCGGCTTTTTCCGTAAAGCCGCATTTGAGGTGTTTGTAGGTGCGAATTTATTCGCACTCACCATTTACCCCGTGCGAATGAATTCGCACCTACACATACAATACCTCGCTACCGCAACGTCACCAGAAAAATATTCTCCTGCATCCGCGTCACCCCGCGTTGCACGAAGCGCGGGTTCTGCGCCAGCACATCTTCCTGCGCCAGCAAACGCACCTCTGCGTACTGCCCGTAAAGGGCTTGCACCTCCTGCACCGACACCGCGAACGGCGGCCCCGGCATTTCCGCCTGCGGATAATCGAACGTGACCAGCAAAATCCGCGTCCCCGACGGCAGGATGTTTACCAGATGTCGCGCATAACTTTCGCGCATCTCCGGCGGCAACGCCACCAGCGAAGCGCGGTCGTAAACCGCGCTCACCTGCGCCATATCCTCCTCGCGCAAATCGAAAAAATCGCCGCAAGCCAGACAAAATCCATCCGCGATGTAATTGTCGAACCCCCCGCCGCTCACACGCTGCGCCAACCTCCCCTGCTCGCGAAAAAAATCTCGCACCGCAATCGGACTCAACTCCACCCCCAGCACAAAATTTCCCTGCTGGCGCAGCCACACCATATCCAGACTCTTGCCGCACAACGGCACAAACACCTCGCCGCCGCGCGCCACATCCAACTCCGGCCAGAAACGCCGCAGATAAGGATTGATCTCGCCCTGATGAAACCCGATCTCCGCCCGCTCCCAACGCTCCAGCCAAAATTCTTTTTTCATATTCGCACCTTCATTGTTTGAAAATTCCTTAGCCTCGGATAACCCAATAGACCCCCACTTGTAGGTGCGAATTTATTCGCACGAATAAAGAGTGATGTGCGAATAAATTCGCACCTACCAACCCATTAACTAATGGTTTTCAATAGAAATTATCCGCCTTCCAGCGAAGCGCCAAGTCTATCAGCCCGAAACAAACCATTCAGCAATTGACACCACCAACCCCGCTCCCCTACAGTTCAACCCACTTGCAAATCCGCCACACGCACATCGCACCGCACGCACGGCGCGAGGCATACAGCGGAATCCCCGGAAATAGGAGTCTGGCGCAAGATTCGTATTCCGCGACGACGGGAAACAACGCACGCCGCACAACTTGTTCGACAAAGGGGATTCACTTGAAAATCGCATTCGCTTCTTTACTTGCAGCACTCATGTTTTGCACCTCTGCTTGCGCCGCAACAGGCGATCCGCTTGAGCTGCAAATCCGCTTCGACTACTACCACGCCACCTACTCCATCAATGAAGACGGCACGGCGACAGAGTCACACGAATGGTCGAAAACAGTGTTGAAAGAAACCGCGCTGGAAAGGTCCAAGAGCGCTTCCGTCAGTTACAGCACCAGCGCAGAGAAGACCGAAGTGGTCGCGGCCTATACCTTAAAAGCGGATGGTCGCCGCTTGGACGTGCCCAAAGACAACTACCAGCTTGAAGTCAACAGCGGCAAGGACAAGGATTCTCCGGTCTATTCCGACTGGTCAACATTGACCGTCGTCTTTCCCGATGTCGCTGTCGGCGACAAAGTCGTGTTCTCCTTCAAGCTGGTGCAAACCGAGCCGATGTTCCCCAAGCAATATTCGACTGCGCAGTATTTCTCCGATCAGGTCGCCTACAACGATGTACGTGTGAGATTCGACTATCCCGCCGCGATGTGGGTGCAGTACGAAGCACGAGGCATGAAAGAAACGGCAAACGAAACACAAGGCGAGCGCAAAATCATCGAGTGGTCTTATGCCAACCCGCAACCGCTCAAAACCGAACGCCGCGATTATTCGGTGTTCGATGCCGACAAGGTCACCGGCCTGTCTTTTTCCACTTTCAAAACTTACGCCGACATCGCATCCGCTTATGGCGAACGAGCGCTGCCCAAGGCAGCCGTCACGGAACGGATCAGCAAACTGGCCAGCGACATCGTCAAGGACAAATCTGCCCCCAAAGAACAGGCTCGCGCCCTTTACGAATGGGTCGCCACCAATATCACCTATGCCGGCAATTGCATCGGCATCGGCGCTGTCGTACCGCGAGATACCGCGTTCATCCTCGACAACAAGATGGGCGACTGCAAAGATCACGCCACACTGCTGCAAGCCCTGCTCGCGGCTCGCGGCATCAAGAGCACGCAGGCCTTGGTGAATGCGGGGTCGGCCTATCAATTGGCAAAAGTCCCTGTCGTTTCCACCGTCAACCACGTAATCAATTATGTCCCCGCGTTCGACCTGTATCTCGATTCCACATCGGACTCCACACCGTTCGGCTTGCTGCCCTACGGCGACCAGGACAAACCCGTGCTGCTGGTCGAAGGCTTCAAGGATGGCGCAAAAACTCCGGTGCCGCCCATCGGCAGCAACAAGCAATACGTCAAAAGTAAGTTCAAGTTCGCGCCCGACGGTTCAGTTTCCGGCAATGTGGATGTATCTCTGCAAGGGGTAAACGCAGTACAAACACGAGCCTGGGCGCGCAACATGACCAAGGAAACCGAAGATGATCTGGTCAAAAACATATACCGGCAACAAAACATAATCGGCAACGGCAAACTGGAAAAAGACGACCCGAAAGAACTGACGGACAACTACCACTACAAAGCAAGCTTCAATGCCGAAAAATTCATCAAGCTGCCCGGCGCAGGTGCCTTCTACATCTATCCACCGCTCAGTTTAGCCGCGCCTATTTATTCATTCCTTCAGACCGCGATGGAACCGGAAGAAGTCGATGTCGTCTGTTCCAGTATCAATGCCACAGAGGAATACACCATCGAATTGCCCAAGACAGTCAAAGTGCTGTCTATCCCGGACAACCTGAAAATCGCCAACGACTTCGTGTCCTACACGGCGAACTACAAACTCAAAGGCAACGTCCTGACCGTCAAACGCACACTCGATGACCGCACCAAAGGCAACGTCTGCAAACCGCAGGTATTCGTCGAATACAAAAAGATTGCGGAGAAGGCGATAGATAACTTGAAGGAGCAGGTGTTGTATAAATAATTCGACAAAGAATCCGAAACGGATCGCAATGAAAATCATTAAAGACCACTGGCACAAACTCCCGCTCTCCTGCGCGGAGGAGATGAGTCCGCCGGATGAAGAAAATGATTGCGCAATCTCAACACCCCTTCGTCGCAAGCCAGTAAATACGGGCATCTCCATGATGTCGTTTTTTCCGCCGCTCTAATTTCCCATGAATAATTTCCTCAAAATCCACCCACTCATCGCCGCTGCATTGTTAAGCCTGCCGTGCATCAGTTACGGGGGGATGCTGAAGGAAGAAGCGGTGCGCAAGCAGGCGATGGTCAACATCGCCACGCGAGATAATTCCGAGTCCTGCATCAGTGTCGATCTCAACCGCCCGGCACCGGAAATTTCCGGCTTTCCCGGCATCTCACCCGCAGCCGTGCCGGGACGCTTTGCGGTGACGCTGTTGCGGCAAACCAATTTGCGCGATCAAGCGGTGCGCGATATTCAGATCGAGCAAATGGATTATCTGACCACGCAGGGTTTCTTTACCGCTACCGACCGCAGCATAGCGACCGACAGCGGCGCACTGCCCGCGCGGACGTACCAGATGACGTGGCAAGGGTTCGCCAACAACCAGACCGGCTATGGCAACGCGCTGTGCTTTAACTATGGGCGCAGAGAATTCGCGGGCATCGAGAAGACTGAAAAGTCGCCCGAGACCGTCATGGATATGGATGTTTATGACGTGACCTACACGATCAAACTCGCCGATGCGCCCGCATGGACGCAAAGCCCCGAAGCGAAACGTTTGTTCCCAAAACTCCGGCAATTGAGCGAAGACGGCAAAGGCCATGTCAAAGTGGTGCGCACCCATTCTGGATGGCGCTCGACTTACGAGATCGAGATCGAGGCCGCGCAAGCCTCCCGAGGCCAGACCAACAACTATGCGTTTGAGATGCAGAAGAGCCTCTTGCGCCAACCGCCCACCCTCGAACTGGCGAGACAGCAGATCGCTCTTCAAGCGGGCGACACCAGCTGGCTCGCGCGCAACAGCATCGCCTGCTTACCGCTGCAACTGCAACGCGGCGGCGACGACAAACCCGTGCCCGGCACAATGCGCCAGTCGGAAGCGCCGACCCCGTTCACGGCCACCTATTACGACAAGGCGGATCGCAAACCCTACGAACTTGGCGCGATGTACAAGGCGCTGCATATCCTGTCCGCGCTGGAACATGCCGGTCTGGCAAAAATGGAACGCATCAAGCCGCTGCTCGCCAAAGACAAACCCGCCAACGAGAGTTGTCCGCCTGCCGCTGATGCGCAGAATGATGGCGTTCGTTTCACACTGACACCCGAAGCGGCGCAGGCGCTTGAACTGTCGGGTTACGGCAGCGGCTGCATACCCGCCGGGCGCATCGCGCTGGAGCTGCTGGATGTGCAGGGCATCCGTGGCTCATACCAGATCAAGGCGCGCGGCGTGCTGTCGCAAACGCCGGACTGGGCAAGCAAGATCGGCGAACAGTTGCCCGCGCTAAAATCGTTGCTCGACAACGGCGTTCAGATGACCGGCCAACTCAACTACGCCAGCTACGAAGGCGAAGGACAATGGCGCTTGAGCGGCTTGTCGCCCATCTACCCGGAGATCAACTACAACAGCGTGCCGCCGCAACTCGCCGCGCTGTTTCCGCGTACCCTGGCCGCCTTCCCCGTGCCGCCGATCAAAGCACCCGCGCTGATGCAGCAGGATCAAGCGCGCGCCGCATTCAACGCCCTGCCTGCAGCCGCAGCGGCAGCGCCCTATACGATGCAAACCACCGCACCGGTCGCCGCGCCAGCATTGCCTGCCAAGCCCGCGCCTTATCCGGCAGAGGGCGCGCCGGTGCATGTAGTTTCGATCTATCAGGCGAATTTTCCGCAAGACATGCCGCGCAAATTTCAGGAACATCCCGAAGGCAAGGTCAACCTCAAAGTGAGCGCAAACAATGCAGTGTTGCTGCTGCACGCCTACGAGCCGGTCGAATGGCACATCGAAGCCGCGCACGGCGTTGAACTGAAACAAGTGATCGCCATCGGATTTTACGAACCGCGCGTCACCCTCAGCGGGGGCGGCAAACCCAAAGTTTTCATCACCCGGGAAATTGACATCATGCAAAGAATGGGCACCCGCCTGTTCAATCGATTCCCGACCAACAGCGAAGCCAACGACCTGATCGACATCGCCGCCGCAACCCGCGCGCTCACCGCTGCCGCACCGGCAACCGTTCAGGCAAGCAATCAAGCACCCGCCAGCGGATTCAGCATTTCCGCGAAAACGCCCGCCTTCGCCCTGCCGCCGCCGCTGAAGCCCGCCCCCAACGGCACGCGCATCAGCCTGCAAAGCGCATTCACAGAAGCCGTCAATGGCAACACGCTGCGACGCGGCCCGGCGGGGGCATACACCGACGCGTGGTCGGATCACGCCTTCTCGGCAGGCAAGCTTTACTACGAAGGCAAAATGAAAGTCACCGGCGCGCTCGCCGCGCACACCCACGCCAACATCGGTCTGTGCCTGGAACGCGGCAAAGGCATCGACGTACCGCCCATGCCCGGCGGCACAACCGTCATCAGCCACGGCGAACAAAAACTCTACAAGGACGGCGACATCTTCGGCATCGCCGCCGACCTCGACCGGGGCAAACTTTATTTCAGCGTAAACGGCCAATGGCTCAGCGGCACACCCGACAACGGCAACGGATTCCCGCTGGAAAACGGCAAACATTACCGCGCCTGCGTACTCGCCGCCGGAACAGTCACCAGCGAAGTAAAACAAGGCATCCCGCAGTCGGACACCACATGGGAAGTGAACTTCGGCGAGAGGCCGTTTAAATCGCCCAAGCCATCTGGATACGTGGCATTCAATGGAACGAAATGAAATGAACACGAATAATCCATCAGTCCCGTCATTCCCGCGCAGGCGGGAATCCAGCAAAGCAAACAGTCCGCGAAGCGGACAAAACCTTGGCATTGACCCGCTACGCGAGAACTATTTAATCAACTGGATTCCCGCCTGCGCGGGAATGACGAGTTGCTGGGCTGATGGTCCGGGATGAATGATCAGAAATAGAAACCGAAGGAATGTTTATGGAAATGAAAAAAATCAACTCCGGCAAACTCCGCGCCATCGGCTACGACGCGCGCGCGCGCCTGCTGCAAGTGCAACTCAACAACGGCGACACCCTGCAATACAGCGGAGTCGGCGAAGACCTCTGGCGACGACTCAGCACTTCCGGCGCAGCGTGGAGTTTTTATCGGGACAACATTGAAGAGGAATTTACGGTGAAGAAAGTTTCGGGTAGTGCGGGGGCGGGGAAGAATCCGCTGGATGAGTTGTTTGGGCTGGAATAGTTGTGATGCAGGCACGTCAAATTGGTCGCTAACGGCCTTATAAAAGCAAGGGGAATGTATAAATGAAATTTACATATTTTGAAATTGAAAACTTCCGTGGCATCCAAAAAACACGCCTCGACTTAGCTACTATTCCAAGCTCACACATATACACATTAGTTGGATTAAATGAGTCAGGAAAGTCGACTATTCTTGAAGCCATTAATCACTTCACATACAAAAATGAAACACTTGACCCATTAGAATTGCCTGGGTATTCAATTCAAGATATGCACAGTTTGATACCCATCAGCCGCAGATCAAACTTCAATGAAAAAACATCAGTTAAATTCGAACTTGAATTAGATGCTGACGATGAAGAAAAGATTGCAAATTACATGAGTTCCACACACAGCATTTCATTAACCAATAAAATTGACCGAATCACAATATCTCGGTACGTTGGCTTCCAAGATTCAAAGTTCGATGCAAAACTTCGCGAGAATCTCTGGACGATTTCGCTTGTCGGAAAAGTGGGAAATGGGAGAAAAGGAATTTCCATATCACACATTACTCATAGCGACATTTGGCAAGCAACTGTGAAGCACATCATGACCCTAATGCCTAGCGTTCTATATTTCCCGAATTTTCTTTTTGAATTTCCTGACAGAATATATCTTGAAGACGGTGACAATAAATCACAAAAATCCGCCTTCTATCGTCTCGTTATTCAAGACATTCTTGATGCGACAAACACGAACTCGAATTTAGAAAAACATATTCTTGAGAGAGCAAAATCAAACGACATTAATGACAAAAAAAGTTTAGATGTCCTGTTATTAGAAATGGGACGTAATGTAACCACAGTGGTATTCGGTGCTTGGAATAAAATTTTCCACCAAAATATTGGGCATAAAAAAATCCTAATTAAGCATGGATGTGACGAGCAGAAAAAGCATTACCTTGAATTTAAATTAGAAGATACAGATGGTTATTTCTTAATAAATGAGAGGTCACTTGGATTTAGATGGTTTTTTGTATTCCTTCTTCTCACTCAATACAGAGGTTCCCGAAAAGACTCTTCAAACAATGTATTGTTTTTGTTTGATGAACCAGCATCCAATCTGCATCCATCAGCACAAATGCAATTACTAAGCACTTTTGAAAAACTTGCCGAGAATTGCCGAATAATTTATACAACTCATAGTCATCACTTGATTAACCCAGAATGGCTAGAAAGTGCTTTTGTAGTAAAGAATGATGGGCTTGAATATGGAGACAACGAAGTAAATTTCAACGCAAACAAAACAGATATTAAGGTTACTCGCTATCGAGAGTTCGCTGTAAAGCATCCTGATCAAACCGATTACTTTAGGCCAATACTTGATGTACTTGATTATGTCCCGAGCAAATTCGACGCTATCCCGAACGTCACGATGGTTGAGGGCAAGAATGATTATTATGTGATTAGTTACATGCAGTTCTTGCTGAAAAAGAAAATTAACCTGATGCCTGGAACAAGCTCTAGCAATTTAGAAACACCAATAAGACTCTACACTGCATGGGGTCGCCAATACCTTGTCCTTCTTGATTCTGACAAAGAGGGGATTATTCAGAAGAACCGATATCAAGAGCTTTTTGAATACACACTTAGAAATAGAATTTTCACATTGATGGATATAGATGCTTCATGGAAAAACGGTGAGATGGAGATGCTTATCTCCGACGAAGATAAAATCAGTATTCAAAAGAAAACGTATCCAACTGAAAACAAATTTAGCAAAAAGCATTTCAATAGAGCTATCCAAGAACTTTTAATTACAAAAACAAAGTTCGAACTTTCTGAAGAAACTAAGCAAAACTTCAATGCACTATTTACTTTCATACAAACAAAATTTAATGAGAATCAGGGTGCTTAAACAATCAGAGACCACAGATATGTAAACGCAAAGTTGTAATGTCCCCTATCAGCAAAGTAGAAATGTCCCCTTTTGATTTTAAGCGGGGGCGACATGCAGGAAGGGCACATCACGAAATTAAAGGGGCCACGGTTTTCGATCAAACACAGATAAATGCCCCCAACAAAACGCCCCGTATCCGGGGCGTTTTGTTGGCTGAGGCAAAGGAGCCAGCATCACAATCATTTTCACGCCGCCTTAAGAAACGAGAAACGGGGACAGACCACGGTTTCCGCGTTTTCCCACGAAATCTGAATCCTGAGTGACCAGATATTTTGCCTCACCTCCACCCCCCGCCCATCACAAGGAAGCGGGGGGGTTTTTTGTTCTGAATCAACTGGCTTACATTGGATTGTTTTTTTCAAATGCGTAAATGCTGCTGGTGAATGGCTCTTGTTGCACGTAATATACGTGCGACTAAATTTTACGGGAGTAACCCCATGAAACAGAACATCACTCTTGCACTTGATCGGGAGGTGCTCGTGGCCGCGCGCGTTTTTGCCGCGCAACAAGGCACCAGCGTGAGTGCCTTGCTGGCCGATGAGTTGATTGAAAAAATCGAAAACCATCGTCGCTACGAGCATTCCAAACAGATTGCTCTTTCCATGCTTGAACAGCCTTGGTCGCTTGGCGGTCTGGGTGTCAATGATCGCGAGGCGCTCCATGACCGCACTGCGCTTCGTTGATACAAATATCCTGATCTACGCGCATGATCGTGATGCCGGTATCAAGCACGACAAGGCGCGGCAAATACTGATTGATCTTTGGAATCAGGAAAACGGTTGTTTGAGTGCTCAGGTGTTGCAAGAGTTTTTTGTCAACGTTACCAAAAAAATCCCGCAACCGTTACCAACTGCTGTGGCACGTGAAGTGATGCGTATTTATTTGCCGTGGGTCAGGACTGTGTCTGACGGTGAAATGGTTATTCGCGCATCTGAAATTGCCGATGCTTGGCAAACATCTTTCTGGGATGGAATGATTATCGCGGCAGCCGAACGCTCGGGCGCTTCCGAGCTTTTAACCGAAGATTTGCAAAGCGGTCAACGCATTGCAGGCTTAATTGTAATCAATCCTTTTGCGGTAAATTAAAAGCATTGATTGAACCTAACAACCGGTAACAACCGAATAACCGGGGGCAGACCACGGCTATTTTCTCGCGCGGCCTGTGCAGTTCTCAAACCAGCGCAATATGCAGATGCCGCCCCAACGCTTCGACTGCTTCGGCAATGCGCGGTAGCTTTGTGCCGTGCCCCGCGTCGAGCATTCTGCGCACTTCTTTTTCATCCACGCCCAGCCTGTGCGCAAGCTCGGATTTGCTGATGCCCGCTTCGCGCATTGCGTCGTAAAGCGCGGCTTTTGCGGCGGTTGCGGCTGGGGGTGACACTTCCACTTCGCCGCGACGCAGCTTGCTGGCGACGGGCAGGGATTCGTTGTCGCGGATGCGGGATTCGAGCGCGGCTTGCAGGCAACCTTGCGCCACGTCGATGCGGTCTTCGTTTGCGTCTGCCTGCGAAATGGCTTCGGGCAAATCGCGGCAGGTGATGACCCAGCCATCGTCGTCTTTGGTAAATTTGAATGCGTAGTCGTAAGTTTTCATGGTGTGCCTCTATTTGTGCAGGTCGCTTTCTTTGATGCCCAGTTGCTTGAGCATGGCGTGATAGGTTCCGGTTTTCAGTTCGTCCTTTAAATTGCGCACGATGGTTTTTTGACCATTCAGGTAAAGCGCACCATGACTTCCCTTGCCTTCGTCGGGATGCCACTTGTAAGACCATCCCTTTCGTTCGGCGAGGGTCTTGAGCTTCTTCAGGAATTCGCTGCCTTTCATGATTTGCATGGTCGGTCATAAATGTCCGGCTGTCAAATATTTTGATTCAACCAAATAGCTGGCGGACAAGTTCAAATTGTCGATGGTGCGCAGGCGCACCCTACACTTGATTTTTCAAACTCATACTTGCCCGCAAGCCCCTAAATACGGCCATCTCCATCAATCGTATGCGCTAGATCGCCTATTGACGGGCGTGCCCATGAAGTGCAGGTCAACCGTAACTGCTTCCATCGCACCTCCCCTCTTCAAGCCAGCACAACACGCTGATTAACGATATAGTTACAGGGAAGATTCGTATATTCAAACAGGAGGCCAGTCATGAGTAGCTCTATTCACGCTGAAATACCCGATCAGCTGCGGCAACAGGCGCAAACACTGGTGCAACAAGGTTGGGCGAGTAACGTTGAAGAGGTGGTCAATGAAGCATTGCGCCGCTATCTGGAATCGCATCAAGGCGTGTTAACCGAATCCTTTATTCAAGAAGATGTTGAATGGGGATTGCATGGCAAAGACTAAGCCTGCATTGGTTAACTTTAAAGCACCGCCTCTAACCCCTTGCGTTCCAGCAAGTTCAGCAGTTTCAACGACGGTCCGCTGGGATGTTTTTCGCCGATTTCCCATTTGCGCACGGTCGATATGCTGGTGTTCAACACGGCTGCGAGCACCGCTTGGCTGAGTTGCAAATGGTCGCGCAGTTCACGAATTTTTTCGCTGCTGTATTCCGGCACAGGTGTCAGACACAGGGCATCAAATTTGTTCATTTTGCGTTTATCAATAAAGCCCAAGCGATGAAGGTCGCTCGCTGTTTCATGGACGGCTTGCAGAATGCCGCTTTGGGTTTTAGTTTTTGTGGTCATGGCAAAAATTCATCCTAGAAAACTCAGTTGAGTTGCGTGCAAGGTGCGAATTAATTCGCACGCGCCACGAGTTTTGTGCGAATAAATTCGCACCTACAAATGCCCCGTCTGCGATTTAAAGGATGGATCAGTGTCGCCGCCTATTTCAAGAAAAATCACAGCCGCGATTTCAGTTCGGCATACACGTCGTCTCTGCTTGCCACCGAGAGGATGGTCAATAGGCGTTTGGTGTCGTTGACGTGGTAAATCAATCTGAACTGCGGTGTGGTGATTTTTATTTTGTAGCAGTCGGGCATCTCTCGTAGCGCATCTTTCGCTACGCGCGGGTGGGTGAGTCGCTCTTTGGCGAACTTTTCCTTGAAGCGCCGTTTTATGCTGCCATCCAGTTTCGCCCATTCTTTCTCGGCTTCTGGATGGATGGCGAGTTCATAGCTCATCCAGTTTGACCTTGCGGGCTTTGTTCAACGTGGGGAGGCGAGTTTTGGCGCGGTTCTCGGCAATGCGTTCGGCGATGGAGTCGAGCATGGCTTCCATCATTCTGGGCGAGATGATGTAGCCCGCCGGTTTGTTGTGATTAAGGATGGCGACGGCCTGGTCTTCGTCTTCTGCGCGTTGGAGAATGCGTGTCGGCGACTCGCGCAATTCGGTGACCCCGATGGTAATTCCCGCATGGATGGCGTTCATGATTATGTCCTGAATAATGTACGCTGGAGTGTAGGAGGTTGAGAGGGGTCGGTCAACCGCAGATTGCTCGGGTTAGGCACTTTTGAATAACCCTGATTGCTCGCAAGCCCCTAAATACGGCCATCTCCATCAATCGTATGCGCTAGATCGCCTATTGACGGGCGTGTGCGTGGTTGTTGCCGACTTGTCGGCTCTACAACCACGGCCTACCCCTTGCGGGTATCCCGTGAGGTTGGCATTTCAAAATTACAGCAAAACCCTCCTTGCAACATTGACACTTCCCGCTCTCCTCCAATACAGTTCGCCCCACTTGCAAATCTGCCCAAAGCACATCGCCAGCGGCTCGATTTGTTTGTCGCGCTGGGCATGCTTTTAAATTACACGAGGAGAAAAGAATGAAGCGGGCAATTCAATCGCGGTTGGTTTTCTGGGCGGGTTTGGCCTTTGTCGTCGCTACACTTTCGGGCTGCGCGAACTTTCAGAAGCAAGCGCTGGATAAGAGCATGGCGCAGAAGATCGACAAGGTGGCCATAGTCGATGCGCGCGAGCCGGTAAAATATGTGACGATGAACTTCGGCCATCCCGGCATGATGTTCGGTGCGATAGGCGGTGCTATCGCGGGTGCCGACATGGAAGCCAAGGGAACGCAATTTACCAACGCGCTGCGCAGCAAGGGCTTTGCCATCGCGCAGCATTTGACGGATAAGACAGCCGAAAATCTGCTCAAGCGGGGATACAAGGTTGAGCATGTTCCCGACACCCGCGTGGAAAAAGAAGGCAAGCTGGTGCTGGATTACAAGGAGGTCAAGACGGACGCGGATGTGGTGATGAATATCACGCCAACGATGGTCGGTTACGTTTCGACGCGAGGGGTCAACAGCTATATTCCGACCGTGGGGATTGTGGTGGAGATGGTGTCGAAGAATTCGTCCGAGGTCATTTATCGCGAACACTTTATGTACGGGTGGGAGCCTTCAGCGGGACAATGGATTCATGTTCCTGCGGAAACGGGTTATAGCTATAGCAGCTTTCAGGATTTGATGGATAAGAGCGCCAACGCGGCAGACGGTCTGACGAGTGGGGCTGAGTTGGTCAGTGCCCGCATCGCGCAGGATTTCCAGAAGAATTGAACGACAATCGGTGACAGACGGTTGATGAAAATGGCGACTCAGGTCGCCATTTTTTTCGCCCACGGGCAATGTCGCAGAGGCAGGGCGCTCTGGTGATCTTTCCATAATTTATGACAGGGCAGCGGCATCACGTAGGTCGGGCTTCAGCCCGACATGTCGGGTTAAAACCCGACCTACAACACCTTGGATTTTGTGATACCCAAAAGTCCAATGGACAGCCTGGATTCAAGCTATTCCCAGAAAATCTATCCAATCGTCATTCCGGCCTGCGCCGGAATGACGTGGTATTTACCGGCTCAGCGAAACACACCCGGTATCGCAACCTTCTTTTCAATGACGCGCGCCACCAGCACGATCATCGACACGAACGCCAGATAGACGAGTGCGGCGAACAAGTAGGCTTTGAAGAACTGGAAGTTGGTAGCGGCCAGTTCTTGTACGCGGGCGAAGAATTCGGTGTATTGGATGAGGAAGGCGACGGAGCTGTCTTTCAGGTTGTTGATGACCTGATTGGTTAGCGCGGGCACGGACAGGCGCAGCACTTGCGGCAGGCTGATGAAGCGGAATATTTGCAGGTGGTCGAAGCCCTGCGCTCGGGCGGCTTCGATCTCGCTGAAGTCGAGGCCGTTGTAGGCGGTGGTCATATAGGCGGCATTGTAGGCGGCCACGTTGAAGGTGAAGCCGATAACGGCGACCATGAACGGCGACAGCGTGATGCCCCACTGCGGCAAGCCGTAATACATCAGGAACAGCAGCACGATGAGCGGCATGCCGATGAAGAACGAGATGTAGGCCTGAGTCGCGCGGCGCACCCAGTTGAGATGGCTTTGCGTGAGATAGAACACGACGATGCCCACCAATAATCCGCTGATGCTGATGATGGCGGTGAGCTGCAAAGTTTGCACGAGTCCGGCCATTATCAGCGGCATCTGTTCCAGCAAATCGCGCAGAAAAGTATCCCATCCGTTCATCGCGCGTTTTCCTCGCCGCCGAAAAAGGCGCGCACTTGTTCGTCGGGGTGCAGGTTCGACAAGTTGGCGATGGTGTCTTGCGCACGGATCACGCCACGGTCGAGAAAGGTGACGCGCTCGGCGATGGCGGCGGCCAGCAGCAGGTCGTGGGTAACGCACAGCATGGTGACGTTCTCATGGTGCAGGCGATCAATCAGCATGCCCACCTCGCGCGACATCACCGGATCCAGCGCCGAAGTGGGTTCGTCCAGCAACACCACTGCCGGGTCCATCGCCAGTGCGCGCGCCAACGCCACGCGCTGTTTTTGTCCGCCAGAAAGATGCGCGGGATATTTGTCGCGCTGTTCGGCCATGTCCAGACGCGCCAATTCGTGCAGGGCTTTTTCTTCGGCTTCCGCTCTGTGCATGCCGCGCAGTTTGCGCAAGCCGAGCGTGACGTTATCCAGCACGGAAAGGTGGCGGTACAAGGCGAATTGCTGAAACACAAAGCCTATGCTTTGACGCAAGGCGCGCACATCGACACCCGCCCCGGTGATCTGCTGTCCACGCAAAAAGATCGTGCCAGAACTGGGTTCCACCAGCCGGTTGATGCAACGCAACAAAGTTGATTTGCCACAACCGGACGAGCCCATCACCACCTTGACCTCGCCCTCGTTCACATCGAGGTTGATGCCGTTCAGCACAACTTGATCGCCGAACTTCATTACCAGATCACGTATTTCGATTAACGCCATGAAGCTTCCTTTGGATTCATCCAAACAACCGTTGTTGAGGGGGTTGTAGGTGCGAATTCATTCGCACATAACTCGTCGGGCGTGCGAATGAATTCGCACCTACACAAACCGCAATTTTCAGATTCATCCCACCTACGCCGCCCCCATGCCCGGCACGCTGTAACGCCGCGCCAGCCACTGCACGCCGACCAGCAGCGTGCGGTAGATGGCGAAGTACAAAATGCCGACCGCCAGATACACTTCGACCCCGCGCAAAGTGGTCGAGGCGAGCGTCATCGCTTGTTTGGTGATTTCGGGAATGCCCACGGTGTAGGCAAACGGCGAGTATTTCAGCACGGTGGTGAATTCGTTCACCATGCCGGGCACGGCGAAGCGCAGCATTTGCGGGAATTCGATGTACATCAGAATTTGCAGGCGGGTCATGCCCATGGCCTGCGCGGCAACAATCTCGCCCGCATCCACCGAGTCCAGCGCGCCGCGAAAAACTTCCGCGAGATACGCGCCGCAAATCAGCCCCAGACTGAGCATCATCGCCAGCAACGGCGAAACCTTCAAACCCGCGCCGGGCAAGCCGAAATACACGAGGAACAACAACACCAACACCGGGATGCCGCGAAAGATGTAGGTGTAAACATCCAGCAGCGGCCTGGCTCCCGGCAATTCAAGCCGACGCAAACCCGCCGCTGCCAGCCCCACCAGCAGGCCGGTGGCACAGCACGCGAGGGTAACCATCACGGTGTATCCCACGCCCTGCGCCAGCAGCGCGATGATGTCGAAGAAATTCATCTTGGAAAACGCAGTTCGCTTGGCAGCATCAGTTCGCAAGCCCTCACCCCAACCCCTCTCCCGGTGGGAGAGGGACTTTGCTCCCTTCTCCCACTGGGAGAAGGGCTGGGGATGAGGGAATTCCGCATCCAGCCTGCCACAGCAAGAAATTGACAAAGAGCAATTACGAATTTTTGGCTCATATTCAAAATCGCCGCCGAATCACTTCATCCACTTATCGACAATCGCCTTGATATTTTCCGGGCCAAGCTCGGCAAGATATTTGTCGAAATCATCGCGCCGTGGCGAGCCTTTGGCGAAGGCAAAACCCAGCTTGTCCAAACCGGTAAACACGTAGCTGCTCTGGATAGGCAGTTTTTTCTTGTACAGAAAATCGGCGAATACCGGCTCTTCGATAAAGGCCAGATCGAGGTTGCCGTTCTGCAAATCGGAAGTGACTTCGCTGTAGGTCGGATACAGCTTCACCTTGCTCAGCGCGTAATAGCCTTTGGGCTCAAGGTCGTTTTTGATGAGGTCGTTGTAAGCCATGCCGCGCGGGTAGCCGATGGAATATTGCTTCAACTGGTTGAGGTCGGTGATCTTGATATTGCGGCCGGTCAAACTCACCAGATGCCAGGAATTGTCGTAGTAAGGCTGCGAAAAATCCATGGCCTGCTTGCGCTTGTCGGTGATCGAAATGCCCGAGAACGCCACATCGGCCTGCCCGCTGGAAACCGCGCCCAGCATGCCCTGCCAATCGTAGGCAGTGACCTGGAGCGTGCAGCCTCTGGACTTGCAATAGCCCTCAAAAATTTCCATATCCACCCCGCTGATTTTTCCGCCGACTTCAAACAGCATGGGCGGAGAAGCGGGAGAAACGGCGACTTTGACCACCGTGGAATTCCCTGCAACCTTGGCTTCTTCCTTGTTGGAACAGCCCGCCACGAACAAACAAACAGCGCAAAGCAAACCCGCCAAACCGAATTTTTTCATCATGGTGATCTCGCAAAAATTGAACCAAGAAGGAGTGTAGCATTCGGCCTTGAATGCTGGAAAATAAACCCCGATAGTTCATTAGAAAATACAAAGTCATTCCGGCGCAGGCCGGAATCCAGATAATTAATAAATGCCCACGAAAGTGGGACAACATCATGATTTTGTCCGCTTCGCGGAATCATTTTTTCTACTGGATTCCGGCCTGCGCCGGAATGACGGAATAATGAAATATTTGGAATATACCGACAAACACCATTGCAATTTCCTTGGGAAGGGATGAACGCCATGAAAGCCATTGTCTATACCGAATATGGTTCGCCGGATGTGCTCCGGCTCAAGGAGGTGGAGAAACCTTTTCCTGCGGATGATGAAGTTCTGGTGCAGGTTAAAGCGTCATCGGTGAATGCGGCGGACTGGCGCATGATGCGGGCCGACCCGTTTCTGGTGCGGATGTACGCGGGGCTGTTGAGGCCGAAAAAATTTCATACGCTGGGCGCGGACATCGCCGGACGGGTGGAGGCGGTGGGTAAGAATGTCCGCCAGTTTCAAGCGGGCGATGAGGTGTTCGGCGACGTGTTCGCCAGCGGCTTTGGCGGGTTTGCCGAATACAAATGTGCGCGCGAAAGCGAATTGATTTTGAAACCGGGCAACTTGTCGTTCGAAGAGGCGGCAGCCGTGCCGTTGGCGGCGATGACCGCGTTGCATGGCCTGCGCGACAACGGAAAAATTCGGGCGGGACAGCAGGTGTTGATCCATGGCGCTTCCGGTGGCGTGGGCACGTTCGCGGTGCAGCTCGCCAAACATTTCGGGGCGGTGGTCACCGCAGTGTGCAGCACGGCGAAGGCGGAGCTGGCACGTTCGCTCGGTGCCGACCATGTGCTCGATTACACGCAGCAAGATTTCTCCCGCAGCGGGCGGCAATATGACTTGATCCTCGCGGTAAACGGCAACCGTTCCATCTTCGATTACAAACGCGCATTGAGCCCCAGCGGAATTTACGTCATGGCCGGAGGCAACTCCACTCAACTATTTCAAGCGCTGTTGCTGGGACCGTGGATTTCGATGTTCGGCAAGCAGAAGATGGGCGCGCTGACCTCGAACCCGAACCAGAAGGATTTGCTGTTGCTGAAAGAGTTGCTGGAGTCCGGCAAACTGAAACCGGTTATCGACAGACGTTATCCGTTGAGCGAGGTGGCGGAAGCAGTACGTTATGTGGAAGCGGGACATGCCAAGGGGAAGGTGGTTATCACGGCGGGATAGCAACCAAGGCGATCTCCATCAATTGCATGATGGAGATCGCCTATTGACGGGCGTTCCCACGCGATTGGCAGTTGAAATTATTTTTTAATAACCCGGTTTTGATAAACCTTAAAGCAGAAGCTGCGGTGTTTGCAGGTGCGAATTGTTACGTCTGCAACTACGATTGCTGCATCTGCTGCTCGAAAGTAATCTCAATAAATTCAGCCGGGCGAATGAGCGCCACCAGCACCGTCACGCGCATGATGCCTTCCAGAATATCGTCCGCTGTCATGGTTGTGCCCAAGCCGATCTGGACGGCGAACGCATCTTTCGGCGTAGATCCTGCCAGTCCGCCCTGCTGCCAGATGCCGGTCAGGAAGTTGCTTATCATGTTTTGGACAGCAACCCAGGTGGCGGCGACGTTGGGCTCAAACACGAAAGCATTGGCGGCCAGCTTGATCGACTGTTCGATCATGATGGCGGTTCTGCGCACGTTGATGTAGCGCCAGTCCTGGTTGTTGCCATCCAGCGTGCGCGCGCCCCAGACCAGAACGCCTTCGCCGACGAAGGTGCGGATCGCGTTGACTGCTTTGCCATCTGGCGGGACATTCAGGCTTTCCTGATCGTCGAGAGAAAGGTTGACGGCGGGCGCAACGACCGCGTTCAAGCTGACGTTGGCCGGTGCTTTCCACACCCCGCGATTGTTGTCCACCATCGTGTAAATACCGGCCATGGCCGCAGACGGCGGCAGCAGGTTGAGCTGGTCAGCCATCTCCGTCAGCAGCGCGGTGTAGAGCGGGCTGAGCGCGAGCAGCGTGTTGTGCCACGTCGTTTTGTCTTGCGGCGCAGCCTCCGTTTGGACGATGCCGTCAATCGCGTTCTGCAACTGCACGGTTTTGTCGGCAGGCAGATTGGAAGTCTTGCGTTCCGCTTGCAGCAAGGTTTGCAACAACGTCAGACCCGCGCTATCCAGATTCCAGTACGCCTGATCCTTGGCCCGATTGATGGTGGTGTGCAGCCAGGGATAGTAAGCCGCAGCGTAATCGAGAAATTGATCGCCAATCGCATCGCGGAACGCCGCCACCGGATCGCCAGCGACATCGTGTCCGCCGCGATAGCCATCGAATATATCGAGAATCGCCATGCGGCTTTTCGTGACGTTGCCACAATGATCCAGCGCATGTTGCTGCACGGCGATGCAGTCGCTCTGCGCGAGCAAAACAGCATCGGGGATCACCAGCAGGGTGGGCTCCTGCTCTTTGACCAAGAGGTCGATACCGCCCCGCAATTGCGCGGCATCCACCGCGTCGCCGTAGCCGCCCACCGACACGATATAGCAAGCTCCGCCGCCGTTCTGGAAGAACAGTTGCATGCTGTAGTACAGCAGGTATTTTCCCCGCACACGCTCCAGCGCGTAGTGCTTGTCCGCGAAGGAAAGCGACGCAGGTGAACTGGTTTCGGCAAAACTGAACAGCGGCGCGGGAGCCGAGCCGAAATAATTCTGGAATTCGGCCATCGAGGTGATGCGCCATGGCACATTGCGCAGCGGCTTGCCCTTGTTGTCCGCTGTCTCGGTATAGCCGACAAACGCGGGAACCGCCGTGGCCACCGCCACCACAGAATTGGGAAAAGCGCTCTTCTCGACGATATAAACGCCCGGTGTTTTATACGTTGCCATGTTGCGCCCTTTCAATAATCCCAAATAATCCATTAGAGCCGTCATTCCCGCAAAAGCGGGAATCCAGCAAAAAAACATTCCGCGAAGCGGACAAGAGCTTGGTATTGTCCCGCTTCGCGGGGCGTATTCAATCAACTGGATTCCCGCTTTCGCGGGAATGACGATGTTATTGGCTAATGAATTTTCCGGGAAAAATTTATGACCAACCACATCCACATCGCACGAATGAAACTGGTCGGAAAATATAATCACCCGACAAAAAAAGACGACCCTGCGGTCGTCTTTTTTCTTTCCTCTTTATTTTTCACCCCACCCACTTCCGCGCGTTCTGGAACATGCGCAGCCATGCGCCGTTCTCTTGCCATTCGCTTGGATACCAAGAGTTCTGCACGGCGCGGAACACGCGTTCGGGGTGCGGCATCATGATGGAAAATCTGCCGTCCGGTGTGGTGAGTCCGGTGATGCCTTGCGGCGAGCCGTTGGGGTTGAGCGGATAGGTCTCGGTGGGCTTGCCGTTGTGATCGACATAGCGCAGCGTGACCAGCGCGGCTTTCTGTTTCTTGCCGCTAAAGTCGGCATAGCCTTCGCCGTGCGACACGACGATGGGCATGCGGCTGCCGGCCATGCCGTCGAACAAAATGGACGGCGAGGGTTGCACTTCCACCATGACGAAACGCGCTTCGAATTGTTCCGACTGGTTGCGCGCGAAGTGCGCCCAGTTTTCTGCACCGGGGATGATCTCGTGCAGGTTGCTCATCATCTGGCAACCGTTGCACACGCCGAGCGCGAAGGTGTCGTTGCGTTTGAAGAAGGCTTCGAATTCGTCGCGCGCTCTGGGGTTGAACAGGATGGAGTTCGCCCAGCCCTCGCCCGCACCCAGCACGTCGCCGTAAGAGAATCCGCCACACGCCGCCACGCCTTTGAAATCGGCCAGCTTCACGCGACCGCTGATGATGTCGCTCATGTGCACATCGACGGCGGCGAATCCGGCGCGGTCGAACGCGGCGGCCATTTCCACCTGTCCGTTCACGCCTTGCTCGCGCAGGATGGCCATTTTTGGGCGGGACAACATACTCCCTCCCCCTTGCAGGGGGAGGGTTGGGGAGGGGGTAGAAGTTTGGCTATTCCCTGACGCTTCAACCCCCATCCTAGCCTTCCCCCTGCCTGGGGGAAGGGACGAAAGAGGTGATTCATTCGGATCGTAAGTCAGCTTCACATGCAGCCCCGCATCTTTCGCGTCCAGCGTGCGGTCGAATTCTTGTTGAGCGCAAGCGGGATTGTCGCGCAGTTTTTGCAGTTGGTATGTCGTCTCCGACCAGAGGCGGCGCAGCGCGATGGCATTGTCGCTGAACAGCTTGGTCTTGCCGCGTGTGATATTGAGCGTGCCCTTGGTGTTGAGGCGCGCCACTTCAACCACGTGGCTCAAACCCGCGTCGGCGCACTGTTTGATGATGTAGTTCACATCGGCATTGCGCACTTGCACCAGTGCACCCAACTCTTCGTTGAACAAGACATCGAGGTCGTCGCCTTTGCATTCGTCCAGACGAATATCCAGACCGATGTGCGAGGCGAAACTCATCTCGCACAACGCGGCCAGCATGCCGCCGTCGGAGCGGTCGTGGTAAGCCAGCAGCTTGCCTTCGCGGTTGAATTTCTGGGTCAGGTTGAAGAAGGCTTTTAGCTTCTTTGCATCGTCCACATCCGGCGCGACATCGCCGATTTGTTTATAGACCTGCGCCAGCGCCGAACCGCCCATGCGGTTCTTGCCACAGCCCAAGTCAAACAACAGCACGGCGGTATCGGTGTCGGCGGCGAGTTGCGGTGTGAGTGTTTTGCGCGCGTCGCTGCACGGCGCGAAGGCGGTGACAATCAGCGACAGCGGCGCGATAACTTCCTTCTTCACCACCGCACCATCCCCTCCCCCTTGCAGGGGGAGGGTTAGGGTGGGGGTAGAAGTTTGGCTATTCCCTGACGCTTCAACCCCCATCCTAGCCTTCCCCCTGCCTGAGGGAAGGGACTGAGTGGCTGGCTCTGTCCAGCTTGTCTTCATGCTCATCGAATCCTTGCCCACCGGGATGCTGATGCCCAGTTGCGGGCACAGCTCCATGCCTACGGCTTTCACGGTGTCGAACAACGCAGCATCTTCGCCGTGGTGTCCGGCGGCGGCCATCCAGTTGGCGGAGAGTTTGATGTCGCCGATTTTTTCGATCTGCGCGGCGGCGATGTTGGTGATGGATTCGCCGATGGCCATGCGACCGGAGGCCGACGCGTTGAGCACGGCGATGGGCGTGCGTTCACCGAGCGCGAAAGCTTCGCCCAAATTTGTGTTGTAACCCATCAGCGTGACCGCCACATCGGCCACCGGCACTTGCCACGGACCGACCATCTGGTCGCGCGCGGTCAGGCCGCCCACGGTGCGGTCGCCGATGGAAATCAGGAAAGTTTTGTCGGCCACCGATGGCAAACGCAGCACGCGTTCAATGGCTTCTTGCAACACGATATTGCTGGTGTCGAACTTCGGCAGCGAAACTTTTTCGCGTTGCACTTTGCGCGTCATTTTGGGCGGCTTGCCGAGCAACACGGACAGCGGCATATCCACCGCGTTGTTGTTGAATTCCTCGTCATGCACGATCAGTTGATCTTCGTTGATCGCCTTGCCCAACACGGCGAACGGGCAACGCTCGCGCTCGCACATCGCGGCGAATTCGTCCAGGCGCTGCGCCGGGATCGCCAGCACGTAACGCTCTTGCGCTTCGTTGCTCCAGATTTGCATGGGCGACATGCCGCGCTCTTCGTTCGGCACGGCGCGCAACTCGAAACGCGCGCCCTTGCCGCCGCCGTGCACCAGCTCCGGCAGCGCGTTGGACACGCCGCCCGCGCCCACGTCGTGTATCGAAAGAATCGGATTGTTGTCGCCCAGTTGCCAGCAGCGGTCGATGACTTCCTGCGCACGGCGCTGCATCTCGGGGTTGCCGCGCTGCACGGAATCGAAGTCCAAGTTTTCCGCGTTAGCGCCGGTATCCATGCTGGATGCAGCACCGCCGCCTAGGCCGATCAACATGCCGGGGCCGCCCAACTGGATCAGCACCGCGCCTGTCGGCAAATCGTGTTTGTGCGTGTGCTCTGCGCGAATGCTGCCCACGCCGCCCGCCAGCATGATGGGCTTGTGGTAGCCACGCATTTCGCCGTTGACGGATTCTTCAAACGTGCGGAAATAACCGGTCAGATTCGGGCGACCAAATTCGTTGTTGAATGCCGCGCCGCCTAAAGGACCGTCGATCATGATTTGCAGCGGCGAGGCGATGCGCCCCGGCTTGCCATAGGGATCAGCTTCCCAAGGCTGCACAAACCCCGGAATATTCAAATTGGAAACCGAGAACCCGACCAAACCCGCCTTGGGTTTGGAGCCGGAACCGGTCGCGCCTTCGTCGCGTATCTCGCCGCCCGAACCGGTGGCTGCGCCCGCGAACGGCGCGATGGCGGTCGGGTGGTTGTGCGTCTCCACTTTCATCAGCGTGTGAGTGAGCTCCTTGCTGAATGCGTATTCGCCGCCGGCACGCGGATAGAAGCGTTCGATCTCGGCACCTTCGATGACGGAAGAGTTATCGGAGTACGCCACCACCGTGCCTGCCGGATGCAGCTTGTGCGTGTTGCGTATCATGCCGAACAGCGAGATGGCTTGCTGTTCGTCGTCGATGATCCAATCGGCGTTGAAAATTTTGTGGCGGCAATGTTCGGAGTTGGCTTGCGCGAACATCATCAGTTCGACATCGGTGGGATTGCGCCCGAGCTTGCTGAAATTCTCCACCAGATAGTCGATTTCGTCGGCGGAAAGTGCCAGCCCCAGTTCGCGGTTGGCGGCGGCCAGCGCATCCTTGCCGCCCTTGAGAATATCCACCGAAGACAGCGGTTGCGGCGTGCCGTGCTTGAAAATGCGCTCTTCGATGCCGTCGATGTCGGCGATCACCGATTCGGTCATGCGGTCGTGCAACAACGGCAGCACGACTTGTTGTTCGGCGGCGCTCAGTGGCTTGCCGCTTTTGCTCTTCAGGTAAAAAATCACGCCGCGCTCGATGCGTGTCACTTGCGGCAGTGCGCAATGTCTGGCGATGTCGGTGGCTTTGGACGACCACGGCGAGATGGTGCCGAGGCGCGGCACCACCAGCAGCGTCTGCGCCATATCCGCGCACTCCGGCTCACCGGCATCCCGGGCTATGCCGAGCAAACGGTTCAGCAGCGCGACTTCGGCGGACGATAACGCGGCGGACAGTTCGGTGAAATAACAGTGGCGGGTATCTTCCAGAGTGACCCCTGTTACAGCGGCATTCAGCGCGGCGCGCAGTTTTTCGAGACGGAAAGAAGAGAGAGCGGGTTTACCTATTGAAGTGCGGTACATGGCGAGTTGGTGCGATGAAATAACGAGGCGGCGATTATACTATGCGCCCCGTCCGCCACGTTGCCGGGGCAATGGATAGCGTAGAATTTCCGTCCGACACCAAGGAGCATGTTATGAATACTCAAGTCGAATCACTGGTAAAACAAGCCAGAAGCCTGTCGCCGGAAGATCAGGCCGTGTTGACGGAAGCGCTGTACGAGATGGTGAACCCGACCGACCCGGAATGGGAGTCGGCCTGGAATCTGGAATGTAAAAATCGTCTGGAAGCCTATCAAAGAGGCGAAATCAAAGCGCTGGATTCCGCTGAGGCAATGCAACTCATGAGCAATAAATACGGCTTGAAATGAATATCCGCGAGTTATCTCCGGCGCTGGACGAACTGGATGAGGCGCTCGGACACTACGCGAACATCAGCCCCATGTTTGCGCAGGCATTGATGGATGAAATCAAAGCAGCCAAACGGCTCATCGTCGAATACCCGCTGGCGTGGAAACCGATGTCCGGCGGCTTGCGCGGCTTCCCTTTACGCCGCTACCCCTATCTCGTTATTTACCACATCTTTGAAAACGAAGTTTTGATCGTGGCCTATGCGCATTTCAAACGCCGTCCCGGTTATTGGAAAAACCGTACTTCATGATGAACACAAAAACTCCCGTCATCACGCAAAAGCAAGTCGCCGCCTTCCTCAAGCCGCGCCCTGTGGATAGCCACAAAGGCCTGTTCGGCACGGTGACCGTGTTTGGCGGAGCCAACGGTATGGTGGGCGCGGCGCTGCTGGCCGGACGCGCCGCGTTGCAAATGGGCGCGGGTTGCGTGCATGTCGGGCTGCTGGCGGACAACGCGCCGGTGGTGGATTTGGCGCAGCCGGAGTTGATGTTGCATTCGGCATCTGATGCCTTGCAAAGACTCCCTCACCCTGCCCTCTCCCGGGGGGAGAGGGTTCTGCATCACTCGCCTGCTGTGAGTGTGGGTGAAGTTTTACTGATCGGCTGCGGCCTCGGCCAAAGCCCCGCCGCGCAAAAGCTGTTGTACGACGCGCTGCTGCTCGACATACCGCTGGTGCTGGATGCCGATGCGCTGAACCTCATCGCGCAGCGCCCCGATCTGCGCGGCATGTTGCATACGCGCAAGGCAGCACATGTTTGCACGCCGCATCCCGGCGAAGCCGCGCGTTTATTGGCTTGCAGCACGGCAGATATTCAAAAGGATCGCCCTGCTGCGGTGCTCAAACTCGCCAAACGTTTGGGCGGCAGCGCGGTATTGAAAGGCGCGGGCAGTATCTGCGCCACGTCCGACGGCAAACTATATATCAACCACACCGGCAATCCCGGTATGAGCAGCGCGGGCATGGGCGATGTGCTGGCAGGCATGATCGCTTCATTTATCGCGCAAGGCTTGAGCGCTGATGAAGCGCTGCTGCTCGGCGTGCATCTGCACGGCGCGGCGGGCGATGAACTGGCGAAGCAGCAGGCCACGCTGGGCATGAGCGCGACCGAGGTAACGGCATGGGCACGCTGGTTGCTGAATCAATGGATTTCCCAATGACCGCCATCCTCTACCGCTACCTGATCGTCATCGTCGCCTGCGTCTCGCTGTTGATCGGACTACAGGTTCCGAATTTCGTCGATCAATACCAGAAGCGTCTGGATGCGCATTTGCGCGAGGTGACCGTCAACCTGCAACCGTTTCAGGAAGTCGCTGCCAAGTATTTCGGCGGCGACATCAACAAGCTCATCGAACTGCATCTCAACAGCGATGCCGGACCGTTTCAGGAAGAAGGGTCGGCGATCAAAAAAATGGTCGAGCGCAAGTTGCGCTTTGAAGCCGATATGGCCGCGATGCAGGCCAGCCTGCCCATGCAGGCGCTGCATGTGTTGCTGCGCGGCGACCGCGAAATATTGGATGAGGCGCGCCAGCAATACAGTTATGCCGTGCCGCTGAACCAGGATGCACTGCTGTTCGGCGCATCGGCTGCGCTGGCCATGCTGTTGCTGGCGGAATTGCTGTTCGCGCTGGCTCGTTTCGCTTACGCAAAACTTTCCCCTCCGAAAAATCTTTCTTCAACCACCAATCCCTGACTATGAGTTTTTCTATCGACATCCGAGAAGAGGCCGGCGTGCGCTCTTTGCATTTTGGTTCCGACTGGATTCAAGGCTCGATGCGCATCGCGCGCCCCTGGAATCTTGAGCTTGAATACACCAAGGAGATGATGGCGAGCCTGTTGCTGCGGGAGGGTGGCGGCGCAGCCGCCGGGCACCCACCGGCGTACCCCTCGCGGGTACTGCGCACGAATAATTGCTACCCGCGCAAGGTGCTGCTGATCGGCCTCGGTGCGGCATCGCTCACCAAATTCCTGTATCGCAATTTCCCGCTGGCAAAGCTGACGGTGGTGGAGATCGAGGAGCGCGTGGTGGCGGCGGCACGGCAGTTTTTCAAATTGCCAGACGATCCGTTGCGCCTGAACATCGTGATCGCGGACGGCGCGCAATTCATCGCCGAAAACGAAAATAAATTCGATCTGATTCTGGTGGACGGCTTCGATGAAGACGCGCGCCCCGGTGCGCTGGACACGCTGCCGTTCTACCAGATGTGCCGCGCGCGGCTGAACAACAACGGCATTCTGGCGGTGAATCTGCTGGGGCGCAGTCGCGGTTACAAAACCAGTTTCGAGCGCATCCGCTCCTCGTTCGACGAGCGCGCGCTGGCCTTTCCTTCCTGCGACAGCGGCAACGTGATCGCGCTCGCGGCGACCGGAGAAAAAATTGAAATCAACCTGGATGAACTGAAAGAACAAGCGCTGGCAATGAAAGAAAAAACCGGGCTCAATTTGCTGCCCACGCTGTCGCGCCTGGAACAAGCGCAGTCCTGTCCCGGCGGGATATTTTCGCTGTAACAAAAAGTTACAGCATCGCGCAGCGTGTTGTGTGTACAATCAAATTTCGCGCAAACACTGACGCGTTTTCTTGAAAGGGAATAACCATGGCAACCTCCAAGACTTCTTCTGCTGCAACAACAAAAAAAACCGCAGCAACGACCACCAAGACAACCGCCAAAACTGCAGCGGTGAAAAAAGCCGCCCCTGTCGCCAAGGCGGCTCCGGCGAAAAAACCCGCCGCCACCAAAACAGCAGCAAAGCCCGCCGCCAAACCAGCCGCTCCGAAAAAAGCTGCCGCGCCCAAAGCTACCCCGAAGAAATCCTCTCCACCGCCGACAGCGGAAGAACGTTACCGCATGGTGCAGGATGCCGCGTATTTCCTGGCCGAGAGGAATAATTTCAAGGGCGGGGCGCTGGATTACTGGATCGCGGCGGAAGCCGAGATCAGCGAGTTTTTGGCGGGGAAATAAAACCTCATCCGGGGTCTTGTAGGTCGGGCTTCAGCCCGACTCGTCGGGTTAAAACCCGACCTACAAAAACGTGTAGCCAGTCAGCTTAACGTTGTGCCCGACTCCACCGAGTAACGCACAAATTGCAGATCGAGTTTTTCGTCGCGGATCGCGGCGATGAGCTTGTCGGCATCGCTCGCGCCCAACAAAAATTCCACCGCAACCGACAGCTCTCCCGCCAGTTCAAAGAAAGTTTCTTCGTGCATCTTGCCGTGTTTGCCGAATCCGGCGACAGCGCGGAAGGCCGAACCGCCGGGGAGTTTCAGGCGTTGCGCCAGACGCAGCAACCATTCGTACAGCAACTCGCCCTGATGGTGTTGTTTCTCGGTGACGTAAAATTTGAGCACGACGGTTTGCATGTTGAGCCTCCTAAGCCGAAACCAAAATGGAATAGCACATCCTCCCCCATCCCCCACCTAACCTCCCCCTTGAAGGGGGAGAAACTTTGCTCCCTCCCCTTCAAGGGGAGGGC
Source organism: Sideroxydans sp. (assembly GCA_028710605.1). Taxonomy (GTDB): domain Bacteria; phylum Pseudomonadota; class Gammaproteobacteria; order Burkholderiales; family Gallionellaceae; genus Sideroxyarcus. The sequence goes on along the minus strand of JAQTTU010000014.1, from coordinate 741 downwards.
TGGGGTGGGGATGGGGTGAAATTTCACGACAAAATCTTGTCATGTTTTTACATCATTTGACTGGCAAGCGATTACTGTTGCATCCATTTGAACGTCTGCATCCCCAGCACCGTCATCAGCAACGAACCGCCGAGGTGGGTCACGATAATCGCCGTGCCCCACGCATACTGCCCGCGCAATAACAGCGTGACCGTCTCTGCCGAAAACGTGGAAAAAGTGGTGAGTCCGCCGAGAAATCCGGTGATGATGAGCAAGCGCCATTCCGGCGAAACGCCGGGGTGCTGCATGAAAAAAGCGACCGCAAGACCGATCAGATAACCGCCAACGAGATTGGCGGAAAGCGTACCCAGCGGCAAATCTGGCAACGCGGGATTCAGCCACAAACCCAAGCCCCAGCGCAGCCACGCGCCGATGGCCGCACCGAGTCCGATTGCGATGAAAGCGTAGAAAGTCATGAGCGAATTGTAGCAGGCGCAACCTGCTCTCCTCTGGCAAAAATCACTTTTTCAACACCCCGCCTTGCCCGCAAGGCAGTAAATACGGGCATTTCCATGCGGCGCATGATGCGGATCGCCTATTGACGCGCTTCTTCACGCCATACCATTTTTAGAAAAGGGCGGTTTCAAAGTCCAAGTGCAACAAAGTTAAGTTTGCCTTCCCAGTAAGCCTTAAAGTCAAAAGCGCCATCAGGAAGAAACAGTTCGGCTGGGCATTTCCAGTCTAGCGACTTTCTCGGTCTGG
>JAQTTU010000024.1:5981-14974 GCA_028710605.1 Sideroxydans sp. | reverse complement strand
CCAAATAGATAGTATAATATATACATTGCAATATTATATAATGAAAAACCATAAAGTTTATATATGATGAGAACTTATATATAAAGATTTGTATTCTTAAATATATATTTTTCAGTATAATTATATACTCTAATATATATAATAAAAAGTAATTCGAAAATGATTAAAAGTTTTAATCGTTGCTTAAATGTTTTAAGCATTAGTTAAATGTTTTAATACAAACAGCTTTGATGAGGCTTATAAGGTTGTAGACCAGGTTAGGGTAAGCATAATAGCCAATGAGAAGAGGTTTATAAGCACTATTAAAAAATAAACCTTAAATGCCTTAAAATTATTTTTTTAATTATTTTTTATTATATAGGTTATATCTTAATAGTTTTTAAATACTTTGGTTATTTTATTAATTAAATCATATATAGAGGAAAAATGGGCTATAAAACTGATACTGAAGACAGCAATGGACAACGAAATGAGAAAGGGATAGAAAAAATGACATCAAATAACCTTAAAAGATTTTACTATAATTCTTTGTATGTTCTAATAGGTTCAATGACAGGGTTTGGTTTTTTTTGGGTTATTCATCTTTCAAATGTTATGCCTGTGTTGTGGAGCATATGGTATGCACATTTTTTATCTACTGCCTTCGGAATGATGATAGCTTTAATGGATAGGAAAAATGAAGCTTAAGAATTTTGTTTTAATAGTTTTGCTTTAATTATTTTTTCTATTCTTTTTATTTCCTTGCTTAAACGGGTTATCTCGTCAAGGTGGCTCTTAATTCTTTTTGTGCCTTTGTTTATATGCTTTAGTTTATGATTTAATCTCTTTAACCTGTTCTTATAAGTGTTTATATTTTCCTTCATTTTAACCTGAATAGCTTAAATAAGCAATAACAGCAATAAATCCTGCCATCACTTTCATTAACTTGCTTTTAAGCCATATATCCCAGAATATTCTTGTTTCTATATCATCAAGGTTGCCTATAAGCTTGTTTTTTGTTCTTAATTCATCGTCTAATAATTTATATCCTTTATTAAAAAACCACCAATTAAACCAATGAATTAAGGCATAGCTGATTAATATTATTAATCCTATTTTTAAGAAATAATTATTAAATTGGCTGCAGTAACTTAAATAAAACTCCCTTGCATCTAACTGCCTGTTTAATTGGAATGCTGATGAGTTTAATTCAGCCAAGCCAAAAGTTATATTGCTCATACACTTAACCCCTTTATTTTAATTATTTGCTTGGTGCTGTATAAATCATAATAATTATTCCCGTGAAATGATGTTTCAACCCATGCTTGGCTAAACTCCTCCTGTGTGTCAATCTTAATCATTATAGGAATAGATTTATCTAAATCTTGGCTGTGCAATATTTTAATCCATCTGTTATTTGCAAACCCGTATTTAGAGCATATATGCAGAAAATCCTTTTCTTCCCTAAATCTTACATCAACCTTTCTCTCTGTTTGTGTAGTTCCGATTATTGTTAATCCTGCCTTCCTTACCATGCTTAAAAAGTTATCAACAATTTCCCTGCTCACCTTGCTCATGCTGTTTCTTGAAGGCAAAAGCTGATGTATCTCGTCCAATAATACAACAGCATCTTTCAGGTTGCATTCAATAATATCATTATAGTCTAATTGTTTGTAAGGAAATTTTAAATCAACATTGCTGTATATTGTCTTGCCCTGTTTATAGGCCTCATAACCTCTCTTAACCAAAAACAAAGTCTTCCCGCTCCCCTGCCTTCCAATAACAAGCTCTATCATTTTATTTGTTTATCTCATTAAGCCAATTAACATAGTAATAATAGCCAATGCTTGAGATGCTAAAACCTATTACTGCCTTGTTTGGCTCTATGGTGTATAGTTTGTAAAATATAAGGCATAAAATAACATAAAAGCTGTAAAAATACATTTTATTTATTGGTTATCGTGCCTGCCTGTTGGTTGGCAACCCTTAAAAATTCTTTCTTTTGTTTTATAATTTTGTTTATGATAAGCCTCATCTTTTCAAGCTTGTCAATAGGCATCTGCTTATAACTTGCAACAATCAACTGCTCACCGACTAATCCAGTGTTATATTTCTCTGCATGTTTTGTTTCCTTGTTTATTCTCTTCATCAAATCATACACATTGTTCCCGTTTCCCATTTTTAACCTCCTCTTTTTCTTTCTTTAATTGCATATGCAGCCAATAAGCCAAAAGAATAAAAAACGGCATGGTAAAATACCAATTAATAAATATCCAATCAATTATATAATCTATATTAATGCTTATCCCCTCCTCCAATTGGCAGGGTTCATCTTAGCCATCAATCCCTCTGCCTTGCTGTATCCTCTTATTGCATCAAGTATTTCCCTTCTGCTCTTTCTGTTCCTGCTTAACACAAGCATCATAAAATAGCTTAATCCTTCTTTCCAATACTTTATGTTTTTCATGTCACTAATCATGTAAATTCTTGTGCATAACTTAATCTCATCATCAGTTAAGTCAGTTATCATATATATTTTCTTTTCAACAAACAGCTCTTTTAATACCTCTGCAACCTCGTTCTTGCTTAATGTATCCTGAAAAGCATCAAATATATCTCCCTTTCCCTGTGGGTTATTCATGTTAAGCTCTGCCATTTAATATTCCTCCATCCATATGATTATTATATAATCAGGATTAATCTTGTTTTTTTTGCAAAACATATTTGCCGAGTTTAAATCCTTTGTTACCTGTGATAAGGCTATCTGTTTCTCTTTGTTGCTGTTGCTGTTGCCTTGTGATTGCTGTGGCTTGGGCATTTGCATTGATTGGTTAATTGTTTTCTTGTTATGCCTGTAATTTTTAATAAAGGTTATTATCAATAAAATTATTGCCAATAAGGTTAATCCCATTAATATGCTAATTATTATTTCTATTAAGGTTAGTTGCATTTTAATTTAAACTCCTTTCTTGTTATAAAATCAATAAATGGCTTTATTATAAATATTCCTCCTATTAATCCAAAAGATATTTTGGATATTAAGAATAATGGAGATAAATATATATTGTTTATTAAGTAATGAATACACACCAAATAAATAACCATTCTTGCCATTATTTCTAATATAACACAATTGAAATATATCCACCCAACTATCAATTCCTTATTCATTTAATCCACCCCATCATTTTGGCTATAATAAACATTGTGGCCAATAGGTTAAGGCCTGCAATAATCATTACTATAAACATTGTCTGCCTTTCCTGTGATAAGGTTAAAAGCTTGACAAACAGGTCATTCTTTTCAAACTCACTCATGTCTTTTGCAGAAAAGGTTAAATCCTTGTCAGTTAAATTAAAGTTTAAAGGACGAGGGTTGCCATAAAAATAATGAACTTCAGGATATTTCTCGCCCTTCTGCTTAATCATCATAAGCTTTTCAAATTCATATTCCTTTCCTTCTAACTTTATTATTGTCTTTTCTCTCTTGTCCTGTGTGGCAAAAAAATCATTTTCCTTTAAGACTGTTTCACTGTCAAAGAAATATCTGCCATTTTCCATTTCAAAAAAGTTATTTTCAGGAACTAACCTCCAGAATATTTTATAAAGGTTGGTGTTATAATGCAGAAAAATCTTAATTACCTTTTCAGGAAATCTTATTTTGTAATATTTGCCTTTTAACTGCTCTTTAAAATATATTAATCCTATTGTTGCTCCTGCCAATATGCTAAACAAGAAATAAGCCCAAATCCACCACTTTATACCTAACCATCCTACTGCTGTTAAAAAACTCATTCTGTTGACCTCCGTTTATTTGTTTATTGGCTGTATGGCTATCGTCTTCTGCTAAAACCCATAACCACCATTATTCCTAAAAATATAAATGCCAAGCCTAATATTGCATGAAAGCTTATAAGCATAAAGCCGATAAATATTCCTATAAAGAAGGCCAAGCTTACAAATGCAAATGACCTGAATAAAAATGCCAAAATATTAATCCCTATGTAGCCAAATATTAAAATAAACAAAAATACCATTGAGGTTAAGCTTGTAAAGTCAAGCTCTGGGATTGGTGATGCAGATATTGTAACAGGCTCTGTTAAAAGTATTTCATAATTAAACACTTGACTGTCGTTGCAATAGCCGTCACTTATTGTTATGTTAATTGAGTAAATGCCTATATCTATCATGTTTGTAGTATTATGGGTTATCTGCCCTGCATTTGTTATATTAAACAGGCTGGTATTATCATAATAGGTTATTGCATCGTCATCACCATCGGAGGCATTGACAGTAAAGTTTAAAAGGTTGTTTAACCAGCTTGTTTGGCCTGAAATTGGGGATAGAACAGGGCAGATGTTCCCATAAGTCCAATTAAAATTATCTGTAGTTACCGAGTTATTATCTTCATCTATGGCAGTTGCATTAAATATATTCATTTCATAAGGGTTGCCACAGCAGTTAAAATCAGCATAAAATATTATTCCTTCTGAATCAAATGTTATTAAAACACAATCACCAGAGCTGTAATTCATATAAATTTCAGTTACATTATTATCTGTGTCATTAAACATAAACTCAACAGCAAAGCAATGGCCTACTTCTGAAGGTATTAATGCAACATTAACAAATTCAGGAGGGTGGCTAATATCACCCTCTTCAATCTCTCCTAAGTCACCATAGCCAGATGTGCCTATTGCGTTATTATAAACTTGTGTTATGTAAGAGTCGCTTCTAAAGTATTTACTTATTCTAAACTCATCTATTATTCCATTAAAATATCTACTACCAGTAATACCATGAGTAGCACCCATGCTTGAAACTGTTGTTGGTAGAGTTCCCATAACAGTAGTACAATTCCAACTACCTACTCTAACACCATTAAAAAATATGCTTGTATTACCGTTCTGGATGTAAGTAAAAACAAAATGATAAAGTGTATTATTTTCTACTTGTCCTGCTGAAGGAATAAATGCATAACCTACCCAAGATGAAGCCACATAAAATTGAACTTTATCAGCACTGGTATCTACATACCAATCATAATCCTGTGTCCTGCTTATCATATCCGCTGTGTCCTTCCAATTATCCCTTGAAATCCAACTTTCTATTGTAATTGCTGTCGTATTCCTTACTCCTTTTGTAGTAGTTAAGAAACGACCACTATCTCCATCAAAATCTTGTGCATTACCTATTTTACCAGCAACCTGTGTTACTGTAGCATTTGCTGTCATATTGTTTATATTAGTGGAATCTATTGAAGTAGAATCTGTGGCTTGTTCAAGATGGTGAACCATATCATAATGTTCATCCCAAACACTTGTAGGATTATAAGAAGTTGCATTACCAAATTCCACTTCAAAAGGAAGCTTTGTTGTATCATTCGCAACTGCATAATCAGAATAATTATTATAATAAAGTGCTGTTCCATCTCCAGAGCAGTAAGTCCAGACTATCTGCTTTTCTCCATTTATTTCAAAACCATTAGAACCATTGATAACAATTGGGGTAAAGTCATCTAAATGTGTGCAGTTTATGGGCATTTTATAGCCATAGCTTTCATTCCACCAAGCCCATTTATCATACACTATATTATCAGTTAATGTGTTAAAAGCAGGCATCCAATCAACCTTATAGCCAAATGTTCCATCGTCACATTTAGCCATAGAAATATCAGCATCAATCTTATAATCCTTAATTCCATAATCTATGCTTTCTGCCTCTTTCCAGCATTCATAATACTCTGTCTTATAACTGCTTATATACTGCTCATCATAGCATACCTTTTCAATAGTTTTAATCAAGGTTTTATTATCTGTTATTGTATCATCATAGCATACTTCCCTTATGCTGTAAATGGGTATTTGCTTGTCACATTCAGCCTTAGCAAGTATTTTATAATCATTAACCTTTCCACAGACCTCATTAAAGCTTATGGTTAATGCCTCTTTAGTTAATAACATGGCTTTATTATCAAGAGTAAATACTGCCTCTGCCTTTGTTGCATCATTAACTTTTAACTCCTTAAAATAATCATCAGCAGCATATCCTAAAGCCCCATAGACCGTTATTAAGGCCATAACTATGTAAATAAATGCCATCACCCCTTTTCTATAATCTTTCATTTAACTGCCTCTTATGGCCTGATATAAGAAGGCCATAAACATTATAGTTACTATGCTTTGCCAAACGGCAAAGGCATATTTAAACCATATTGGTGTATCATCAGGGAGGCCGATGCCGAAAACTGTAAATAAGAAAAAATCCCCTATGCCTACAGATGCATTAACCTCTGCCTCCTCACTTAAATAATCATCATCAACATAACAGCTTATGGTTACATCATCAATATAAAATCTTCCTTCATCATTGATTAAGGCATAGAACCCTAATCTGAAATCATCAACAGCATAATCATTGCTTATATTCATCTGCATTGTTCCGTTCATTGTGCTGTTTGCAAATATGCCTATGCTTGTATCTGGAGCTGTTCCATCATCTGAAACCTGCAATATTAAGCTGTTGCCACCTGTTATTCCTTCATTTGAAACATATGCCTGAACTATTATTTCATCTGAATCACTGCAACCTGTTAAGTCAATATCTATAGTAGTATAGGTTGATGCATTCTCATCAGCAGGGCTTGTAAAACAGTCATCATTATCATCATCAACACAATAACCACTATTATAAACTAAATACCATCCGTCAAAGAAATGCCATTGGGTAAAATCCCATGAGTTAAAATCCTCTTCATATGGGGTTAATAAAACATAACCTGTCCTATAGCCTATATCACCAAATTCAACTGTGGTTGTAAATCCCTCATCCATATAGGGATAAGCTTGGCTGTAGAATATAAGGAGGATAGCATAATAAATTAAAAATCCAAACAAAAACCCTAATTTCAATTTATTGACCTCCTGAACTGTGAGCCATAAAGCTGAAAAATAATGCTATAACCCCCACTATAAGCAAACCTATCAATATAAAGCCACTTAACCATCCTACCATGACAAAGAATATTGCTGACATAAAGAAAGATGCTATTCCTACCCATATGCCTGCATAAAACCCTAACATTCCAGCCAATGCAATCATTATTCCTAAGGCTATAAAGTTATTGGTGTTTGTATCATCACCAAACTGCTGGTTTTTACTTGCATCCATCAAGTCCCAAGTGCTTGGCTTTGAACAATAACCTCCCACACAATCCCCACTTATGCAGTCATCATCATCATCGCATTCCTCCCCATGGCCTGACGGGGAGCATACTCCATACTCACAGGTTAATCCATACTCGCAGTCTGCATCAGTTGTGCATTTCCATCCCTCAGGGAGTTCCCCTTCTTCAGGAGGCTCTTCCTCCTCTTCAGGGGCAGTTGGTTGGCAGTCCTCAAAGCAGGTTATTAAATTCTCTCCTAACCATTCCTGGCACACACCATCCCCGCAGTAATAAGCATATTCAGTTGCATTGGTTCTCACAACAAAAGAATGCCCGGCAACATCATCCGTATAGATGTATAATGGAGTAACATTAAAATTTGTTGAATAGCCATTTATTCCAATAACCACATCCCCTTCAACCTGTCCAGATTTGCCTGTGCTGTAGAATACATTATCCTCATAAAATATTCCTTCATAAGTTGCTATTCCCATCGTTGAGGCATTTGGGTCAAAAACTCCTATTGCTATGTTGTTTATGTTTGGAATTATGCCTGTGTAATCATCCTCGACAATAATATCCATGTTTTCATCATAGCATTCAAACATTATGCTCCCACTGTCATTATACAGGTGGCATATTTCATTCCATCCATCAAAATTATAGTCAGCAGAAACCCAGTTTGAAGAGATATAAGCCTCTCCTCCAATGTATACCTCCTCATTAAGGATATTTCCATTTAAGTCATATATGTTCATAATCTGATACTTGTAATCTCCTGGTTTTTCAAATATAAAATTTAAAAGGAAAAAGTTATAGAATGAACCAAGCCTTGTATATCCAACCTGAGCCTTATTATTGTAAATTGTATTATTTCCATAACTTCCCTGCTCTGTTCTTTCCGGATAAGCAGTATCGCTAACAAAAATATCATTAAATTCAGATTTATAAAAAAAATCAATGCGGGGATAGACATTAGAGGGGTCTCCGGGGTCTTCCGCAAGTAAAGAAGGATTTATTATAAAAGAACTGCCTCCTGTTGTTTCACTTGAAATCATATAATAATCATTCATGTCTGTATATGAAACTGCCTGAGCATTGTAAGGGGCAGAATAATAATCCATTACCCTTGAGCCATAAAAGCTTAATTTGCCTGATGAGGAAAGATTATACCAAATAAAAAATGGGGGTTTTGGTGTTGTGGCACTCTTGACAAGGCAACCCTCATTATCACAGGCAACCGAAACAGGAAAGGTTAAAAGATAATCAGGAATGTTTAAATAATTATTAACAAAATAAACTCCTGAATCAAGGGTATAAGTTAACAGGTTGCGATTATCCCCATATCCCCCGTCTGTTGTTAATACAGCAAGTTGCTTGTCTTCCCCAAATATAGAGATAGAGGTTATGTTGCCTGAGGAATTAGGTGTTATTGTAGCCAAATTCTCTCCATAACTTGAATAAACCCCAATTTCCTCGCCTTCAATAACATAAATTTCATTAATTCCATTTTCATCCATGTCTGCAATTAGGGGATTAAATTCAGTCACAGGCAATAAATAAAGTTCAAAACTCTCATTTGTTATGTTTAAAGCATAATAATCTGCCTCCACATAATTAAGGCCATAATAAGGATAACCTGTGTTTAAAACATCATCCCCTTCATTGTTTACACCACCCTCCTGCCTCCATTCATAAAATTCAGCATTAACACCATTAAAGCATAATAAGAACATGAATAACAATAAACCCATAAGCATTAGTTTTTTATCAGCCATCTTTCCTCCGTGTTAAAATTAAAAGTGCCTTGTTTCTTAACCTTTCGGCAGATAACAAGGTCTTGAAACCAA
>JAQTTU010000024.1:0-5881 GCA_028710605.1 Sideroxydans sp. | reverse complement strand
CGGCAGATAACAAGGTCTTGAAACCAAAAAGCCAAGCATCATGCTTATTTCTTTTTGATTAGGCCTGCCTGCTTTCCTATGCTAAAGACCAAAGCAAGAACTATAAACAGAGTTGTCAAACCTAAAATGGTTGTTTCAGTTGTTGTTAAATTAGTTGCACTTGCTATAAATGTTGCAATTACAGGTATAAGTGCAACAACAAGAACAACATCAACAACTACTTCTGCGATGTTCATTGCTCCCTTAGCTGAAGAAACCAGCTTTCTTAATGGGTTCATTGTGATTATCCTTAAAATTTTGTTGTTTATAAACCTTGTTATTTGTTATTTATAAACCTAAAAAAAGGGTGTTTTTATCATTTTGTATCATTTTGTAATGATAACACACCAAAAAATATAGGTAAATCGATAATAATATAATAATAATAATAATAATACATTATTGGATTTACCTATATTTTGGGTTTTATTTATAAATAGAGGGTTATTTTTTCGGTTTTTTTGGGTAGATTAACCAAAAAAATCAAAATTTTTCCTGACACCCCTTTATAAACCAAAAAAATTCCTTTATAAACCAAAAAAATTCCTTTATAAACCAAAAAAATTCCTTTATAAACCAAAATTTTTAGACTCCGTTAAATTTATAAACCCTTATTTTCCAAATTTTAAAAAGATTTATATATGATGAAAAATTATTATATATAAACTTTGTGGTTAATTTTTAAAAATTTATTTCAGAATTATGTGTTTTTCCCTTAATTTGGCAATATATTCACTTACAACCGGCTGGGTTATGTTTAACATGCCTGCAATCTCTTCCTGTTTCATGTTTCCCAACCTAATCAGGTTAAATATCTTCATTTCAAGGGGATTTAAGTTAACAACCTGATAATTTAACATGCATATGTCAGCAAACAGCAAAGCCCTGTCACAATCCTGCTTGTTAATCTTCAAGCTCCCCCTCAGTCTTGCAAAATGCCCTGCAAGCTTAATTAATTGCCCTCTTCCCCTCACCCTGTAGCCCTGTTCTGCATCACTAAAATAAAAATTATCTGTTTTTGTTATGAAATTCTTGGTGAGATATATGAAAGTGGGCTTGTCCATTATACAATTATTTTTGTATTTTTTATATTTACCCTTTACATCACAACTCAAGAACTCCTCCCCCATCAAATAATCATTAACATCATTTCTTTTTGGTGCAATCATCAATGGAAAGAATCTACTTAAAAATGCACCCTTATGCTGTTCATAAATCCTTTCACCAAACCAGATGCAACTGAAATCAGCCCATAAATCAAACCCATTGCCTGTATTATTTGGCCTCACTTCCCAACCTAATTTAGACAAATCACCATCATTCTTTGGATTTTTAATCTTATATCCTAACATCCTACTATAATACCCCTGTTCCAGCAAACTCAACAATGCATTTATACAGCCCTGTGTCAACCTGTGGCCTTCATCAATGATAAACACTCCATTGGCACTATTAACCACAGCACTATTTATATAATCCCCTTCCTTGTTTATTGTTCCCACCACAGCAGGAAGGGTATAATTTAAGGTTGTGTGGCTATTGGGTATATGCCCTGCCAAACTGCTCTTCCCTGTTCCAAAAGGCATAACAATTAGTATATGAAACTGGGAACGAAGGGTAAAAAAAGGTGTTTTTATGGGTGGCTGAGAGGCACTTTCAACAGATGCCCTTATCAGCATATTCACTATCTTGTTCTCGCTCATCTCTTTTTTTTTGTCATCCATTCAACCATTACCCCTTAAACTTAATATGTGCTATTGTTGAGCATAACAGGAACATCACAAAATAGTTATAAAGCAACAAGAGCCATAACCTCTCACTAAACCAGCTGAATAACAGCAGGAAATTAGGTGAGAAGAATATAAACCCGCTTAATAAGCTTTCCAATACTCCTCCTGTCCTTTCCCCGTTAATTACAAGGGGCTCACTTCCTTCCTTAAGATTGTTTATTTTTGTGATTAAGTTTCCCATTTCCCTTACTTTCCTTCTATCCATCCTATCCTCACTACATTATAGGGAGATTTATCAAGTGTTAGTGTGCCTACTTGCAATCCTTTTCTCATCACATTGTAAATTATGCATTTGTCATCAGTCTTATTATATTGCAATTCAAATTCTAATCTCATTTTCCTTAGCCTCCGTTATGTTTTCTGAATTTCTTGGCACAGAAGATATAGATGTAGAGCCATCATATTCATAAATAAAAAAAACTTTTGATTTAGTCCATATATAAAAATCGTGGCATTCTTGTCCCCCATAACCCGAATCAAAATTATAATCAAAATAATCAATTACATCTTTTAACATTACAGGCTTATTTATAAGCTCTTTTGGAAACTTACGATTTTTTTTACTAACATCTGATTCAGATGTAACCATTATAATAGCTGTATCTAATTCAGTTTTTACTTCTTCTAATATATCTTCCTTCATATTTGAATCATCTGTCATTTCCCTTAACCTCCATTATCTTTCTTTTGCCTCGTTGTTTATTTTTCCTAAATGCTTTTTCCTTAATTCTTCCCATTCATCATTCCATTCATCTAACATAGCAGGATAACACTTTTCAATATCATCAAACACTTCTTTCTTTGCCTCTTTGTGTTTCTTCCATCCACTATTTGCCTCTTTGTGTTTCTTCCATCCACTATAAAATGCAATCTTAACATCATTGTAGCTGTATGGACTATCTTCTCCTTGAGTATCACAAAAATACTCATCATACCATAATTCAAATGCTTCATCTCGGTTCATCTTAGTTTCACCTCGTTGTTTTTAACCTTATCAATTTCCTTAAATGCCTCATATAAGTTTAATCTGGCCTTAAATATCATGTCCTCTGCATCAACCAATAACTTAATCACCCTGTCATTATCTTTTGCCATCATTCCCTCCTTATTATCTCAAAACCAAAATCATTAACCTTAACAACAAACATGCTGTTGCAAGTTTTGCATCTTGCATAACTCTCTCCCTTATCAAGCTTTAATATATTGCCTAATTTTGTTTTAATTAGGCCATTATGGCCGTGACATCCACAGTCAGGGCATGTTGGATAGAGCAAATATCTTTTATAACCATGTGCTGTAACCACCTTAACCCTGTTGTTTAGCTCTTCTATTTTTACCACCCTTTTTATGTTCTTCATCAAACCAACCGGTTAATTTAGTCAAATATTTGTCATTAACTTGGCATAATAACTTCCTCCTCATAAACTCCTCATTAAGGATAAGATAATCCACCCTGTATATCTTAAGTTCTTTCTCCATCTTTGATAACCTGCTCTTAATTAATTTATACTCCTCAACCAATCCCTCAAATGCCTGTTTATCTGCATACATTTTATTTGACCTCCTTATCTTTTAAGAATTCATTAAGCTTTTTGCTTTTCTTTTTTGCTCTCTGCTCCTTTTTTGTCAGCATTTTGTATCTCATCTTAAAAAATAAGGTTAAGGAGTATTAGCAAAAACAGCCAATAGCATATATGAGGTAAGGTAAATCCAGATGGGAAAAAAGGAAAAACCAAAAATGGCCGTTAAACCTGCCACCCCTTAACCTAAAAAAACTTATTTCACCTGCTCTTCACTATCAACCAAATCATAATACATCCTTCCTTCCTTGCTTTTGATTTGTTTTATCTTTGCATCAACAGGGCTTTTGAACATAACAACCATATTATCATCAGGTGTTACTTCATCGATTTCAGCAACTCTTTTCAGCTTTTCAACAATAACCCTGCCACCATTTGCAAAGCTTATGTTTTTCCCATCCAAATCAGCATTAATCACCAAGAACTCTCCTGTTTCACCTGTTCTTGATGCATAACCCTTTATGCTTAAATCCTTGCCTAAAAGGTCTTCCACCTTTTGCTGTTCTGCCTCTTCAAATACTGGCTTGTTGCCAAACTCACTTATATTTCTTGCCATTTTTTACCTCCGTCAGTTAATGACTATGATTTATTCTTTAGGTTTTCTTACAAACCTGCCTTTCCTGTCCCTGTAAACTATCCTGCTTTCCATCCCTTTTTTATAGTGATAAATAACCTTATCCTGTCTTGCATAAACTACCTTATCCCCTGCATAAGCAATATAAACATACTCTCCTTTTGGCTTAATCACCTTTCTTTGCTTTCTTTTATCAATCTTTTTCACATCAGCTGAATACTCCTGAACTATGCTCGGATGCATCTTTTTTAAGGCCTCAAATCCACCCTTTCTTAATTCCCTGTCCTGTCCTCCCTGCAAATCCTCGCCCATGTAATCATCAAATGCCCTGTCATAACTGTCTATATCCTGTATTTCATCACCATATATGCCATATATATTCCTTGCAAACCTGTTATAATCCTCTTGGTCTGTTGTTCTCTTTCCTGCCATTATTCAACCACCTCTTTTATATTGTATCTTTTGTAAAAATTCCTCATACTCCCATCCTTATTAAACAAATGCTCCCCTCTATTGCCAACCTGATAACTATAATTCTGTGGCCTTAATTTGTAAATGCTTGGCCATATAACATACTTGTCATTATAAAAGCTGTTAAACTCCTCATCACTTAAAAAAGGGTGGCATACTAATATTTCATTGCCATAAACTGCCAAACTATAAGGTAATTTAGTCACCCTTCTGCTGTCATAAATATTCAAGTCAATAAGCTCACTTATGTTGTTATAAAGTATTTTTGTAAGCTTATGCAAAAACTTATAAATATTATCGCTGTCCTGATAATTAAAGCTTAAATGTTTAGGCAAGAGCCTATAAGGAACTATGAAATGAAAACCACACCCACTAAATCTTAAATAATAAGGCACATCAGTTAAGTCAAATAAGTTTTTTAGATTAACTGCAGAATGGTAAGCAAAAGACAAGTCCTCAAAGCTTGGTGAATCAATATCAATCAGCCAATCATAACCTATCATTTCCTTCCAATGATTATTATTCCACTCATCATTATCCCTGTCACTTAATCTTGGCTGTTTATATGGTAACCCATTCTTATATTCTGCCAAGCTGTAATAAAAGTTATAATGTGTTTGTATCTTAAAAAACCCTGTTACATCATAAACATAATCCAATCCAAACTTATCTCCATTTTCCTTAACACCAAAGTTATGGCAACGAATATTCCTAACACTCCTTGCCTTTTCATTAGGGTAATGCTTAGGAACTAACAATGCTAACTCCCTGTTTTTAAGGTTTTTAATTAAAGCAATTTTAACCCCTTTATTGCTATACCAACCTTCAATTAAATTAAAATCAATGCTGTTTAATTCATTATAACCCATATTAACCCCTATATATGATTTAATTAATAAATCTTTAATCTTATATAAATTATATTATTCTAAAAAACATATTTTAAAAAAAATATTAAGTAATTAATTAAATACAATAATTAATTAAGTTAAGTAATTAATTAATTACTTAATTAGTGGAACTTTCACAACTTTCTGAAAGTTATAAAAAAGTTCCATAGGAAATTTTAACAGTTTCAAAATATGAAACTGTCACCGAAACATCATTTTTCAGTTTCTCGACGAGAAAAATCGATATTTCGGTCTACACCGAAACATTATTTTTTGATAAAAAAATAGAAACACAACAGTTTCAAAATATGAAACTGTCACCGAAACATCATTTTTCAGTTTCTCGACGAGAAAAATCGATATTTCGGTCTACACCGAAACATTATTTTTTGATAAAAAAATAGAAACACAACAGTTTCAAAATATGAAACTGTCACCGAAACATCATTTTTCAGTTTCTCGACGAGAAAAATCGATATTTCGGTCTACACCGAAACATTATTTTTTGATAAAAAAATAGAAACACAACAGTTTCAA
>JAQTTU010000033.1 GCA_028710605.1 Sideroxydans sp. | reverse complement strand
CCACGGGAGAGTCGGCCGGAAACGATCACGGTAACCGCGGAATCGGTACAAAGCCCCCCCGGATAGCTCGATCAGAGTTGACGAGCGCCGGGGGGGCCTGTCTCCTTTGCAGTGCGAACAAACGAAGGAGGCGGAAGTTGTACCACCAGTTGTTGTTGGATCGAGAGCTCGTGGGATTCCTGGTGCGGATCGACCAGGAGGCCGTGGCGAGGGCGAGGATGGCGGGCTGCGGGTGCGGTGGGGTACTGCATCGGGCGGACTACCCGCGTAAACCGAAAGGGGAACCGGCGGGCACGAAGGCGAGCTGTGAGAGGCGGTTCAGCCTGTGCTGCGCGACGCAGGGGTGTCGCAAGCGGACGACCCCGGCGTCGGTGAGGTTTCTCGGGAGGCGGGTGTACCTGGGGATGGTGGTGGTCGTGGCGGCCGCGGTCGAGGGGGGCATCACGCTTGGGCGGGTGCGCCTGCTGGGCGAGATGCTGGGCCAGGCGGTGGACCGGCGGACCTTGGAACGGTGGGTGAAGTGGTGGCGGGAGGAGCTGCCGCAGAGCCCGTCGTGGAAGGGACTACGAGGGAGATTGGGGACGGCAGTCGAGAAGGCGCGGATGCCGCTTTCCCTTCTGGAGGCCTTCGTGGGGATGGGGGCTCAGGAGCGCCTGGTGGGGGTGCTGCGCCTGCTGGCGCCGCTGGCGAGCGGTCACGGTATCTGAGGGACGGCTGGGGCACGCAGAGGATTCCCGTCGATCCGAAGGGGAGGGGCTGCGTAGGGTGCGAATTCGAGCCGGTCCAGAAGGGGCCGGAGCGAAAGGAGCGCCGAATGGAGCGTGAAGACGTGGAACGCGGGGCGGACCGGTGGGCGCGGTTCCGTTTCAGCATTGTGGGACCGCTGCTCTCGAGTCCGCCGGGCAAGGGAGAGCTTGGTCAGGAGCTTTCGAGGCTGGCGGCCAAGACGTGGCAGCACCCGATCGACGGGGGACCGTTTCGGCCGGCGGCCCGGACCCTGGAGACCTGGTACTACCAAGCCCGCGAGCAGCGTGACCCGGTGACGTCGCTGCGCCGCAAGAGGCGAGCAGACAGTGGGCGGCAACGGGCAATACCGTCCGCCCTTGGGACGATCCTGCGGGGGCAGTACCAGGAACACCCTGGGTGGAGCGCCCAGCTGCACCGCGACAACCTGGCCGCCCGGGTGCGCAAGGAGCCGGCGCTGGGTCCGTGCCCGTCGTACTCGAGTGTGCGGCGGTTTCTGCGCTCGCAGGGCCTGACCAAGAAGAGGAGGCCCCGTCGGCCGCTGACCGAGGGCGAGAAGGTGGCCGAGGCGAGGCTGGCCGGCCTGGAGGTCAGAGGGTACGAGGCGGAGTTCGTGAGCGGGCTCTGGCATCTGGACTTCCACCACGGCTCGCGGCCGGTGCTCACAAGCCAGGGGCGGTGGGAGACCCCGATGCTCCTGGGCATTCTCGATGACCGCTCCCGCCTGTGCTGTCACGCCCAGTGGTACCTGGGCGAGACCGCCGAGGACCTGGTCCACGGCGTACGGCAGGCCCTTCTCAAGCGCGACCTGCCGCGCGCCTTGATGACGGACAACGGCGCGGCAATGATCGCCGCCGAGACGACCCAGGGGCTGGAACGCCTCGGGATCCTCCACGAGAAGACGCTGCCCTATAGCCCGTACCAGAACGGCAAGCAGGAGTCCTTCTGGGGCCAAGTCGAGGGGCGGCTGATGGCCATGCTCGAGGGACACCGCGAGCTGACCCTCTCGCTGCTGAACGAGGCCACCCAGGCGTGGCTCGAGCTGGAGTACAACCGCAAGCTCCATTCCGAGACCGGGCAGGAGCCGCTCGAGCGGTTTCTCCAGGGCCCCAGTGTCGCCCGGCCGTGTCCCGACCCCGGGGTCCTGGATCTGGCCTTCCTCGGGGAGTGTGTAAGGACCCAGCGGCGCAGCGACGGCACCGTCTCGATCGAGGCGCGCCGCTTCGAGGTCCCCTCGCGATTCCGGCACCTGCGCCGGGTCTTCGTGCGCTACGCCCGCTGGGACCTGTCTCGTATCGTCCTGGTCGACGAGCACTCCGGTACCGTCCTGTCCCCGATCTATCCCGTGGACCTTGTAAAGAACGCCTCCGGTCAACGCCGGCCGCTCCTGCCCGAGGACGTCTGCCCCGAGCCAGCCAGCGACGGCATCGCTCCCTTGCTCCGCCAGCTGATGGAGGACTACGCCGCCACCGGCCTGCCTCCGGCCTACCTGCCCAAGACGCAGGAGCCCGCATGAGCCGCAACCGGCGCCTGACCGCCCTCTTCGGCTTGAAGTGGAACCCCTTCTCGGCCGATGTCCCGACGGAAGCCCTGCAGCGCACCCCCCAGGTCGACCTCTTCTTGTCCCGGGTGGAGAGCCTCCTCGACCAGGGCGGCTTCGCCTTGATCACCGGCGACAGCGGCACCGGAAAGTCCGTCACCCTGCGCCTTCTGGCCGAGCACCTCTCCCTCCAGCGCGACACCGTCGTCGGGGTCCTGACTCGGCCCCAGAGCGGTATCAGCGACTTCTACCGCGAGCTGGGCCATCTCTTCGGCGTCCCTCTTTCCCCGCACAATCGCTGGGCCCACTACAAGGCCCTGCGCGAGAGGTGGCTCGCCCACTTTGACTCGACCTTCCTGCGGCCCGTCTTGCTCGTCGACGAGGCCCAGCAGTCCTCGCCTGCCGTCCTGTCCGAGATGCGGCTGCTCAGCTCGGAGAACTTCGACTCGCGCTCGCTGCTCACCGTCGTCCTCTGTGGCGACTCCCGGCTGCCGGAGCTGTTTCGTCAGCCCGATCTCGTCCCGCTCGGTAGCCGCGTCCGCCTCCGCCTCGAGCTCACCTCCAAGCCGCCCAGGGACCTGCTCGACTTCCTTACCCACGCTCTGGCCAAGGCCGGCAACCCGTCTTTGATCACCCCGGATCTGCTCAAGACCCTGGCCGAGCACTCCGCCGGTAACTACCGAGTCCTGGTCAACATGGCCGCGCAGCTCCTCGAGGAAGCTGCCAGGCTGAGCGTCTCGCAGATCGACGACAAGATCTTCTTCGAGCTCTTCCCTTCGCCTGCCAGGGCCCCGCGCTCGCGGCCTTCCACGCCGCCCACGAGAGCCTGACGCCGTGTCCCAACACTACGTCCGCTCCATCCTGACGGCCTACCTCGCCCTGCCGTGCACCTCGGGTCGGACCTCTCCCTACGATCGTCGACTCGCACGGGATCTCTACGACCGCGGCGTCCCTCTCGCCTCCGTGAAGGCGGCCTTCGTCCTTGCCTGCGCTCGACGGATCAACCGGCCGCCATCAGCGGTCCCGCTCGGTCCCGTCCGCTCCCTGGCGTACTTCCTGCCGGTCCTCGATGAGGTGCTCGCGCACCCCATCGATCCCAGCTATCTCGACTACCTGCACCGCAAGCTCTCAGGCCCCGCCTCCAGACCGCCAACCTGACCGACCTCGTGACCTCGCCCGGTGTCCCGTCTCGCTCGGGACGCCGGGCCGCGCCTCCCGGCGCGGATGATGAGCGGTCTCAGTGGTGCTCCCTGTGCTCTTGTCAGGCCAAGCAGCCTCATCGCGCCGCCAGGCGCCAGAGCTCCGTCCTATCCGACTCTCCCGCGAACAACGTGATCGCCTCTCCCGCGATTTCCGTGATCACGCTCA
>JAQTTU010000032.1 GCA_028710605.1 Sideroxydans sp. | reverse complement strand
GACCGTTTACGGACTGTAAAACGCTTGCACGTTTCCTTGATTTCATGCACAATGAACTATGTTTAAGACGGCAGACCACAAGGAGCCAACCATGCAAAGCATGACCATAGAGCAGCTACGCGCTGCAAGTAACGCCGGCGGCGTGTCTGGCGTGACCTTGAAAGGGCAGGGCGGGGCATTCCTCGTTCAGATCGCCACCCGCAGCGGTTCCGGTGCCGTGTTGTCGAAGGCCCGCAGCACCGAGCCGCGCCGCTTTGGCAACCCGCTGGCCGCGTTGAATGTGCTGCGTGATATTGGCATCACGGTAGGCAAGTTCGACGCAAGCGAATACGACCCGGCCGACAAGGAGCCGGACGCCGGCAACCGGGGCAGGGCCGACGCGATGCGCGGTGCACATGAAGCCGCCGCCTATAACCAGTGGCTGGCCGGAGAGATTCAGGCATCCATTGACGACCCACGGCCGAGCATTCCGCACGATGAAGTCATGGCCGAAATGGACGCCGACATTGCCGCTTTGCCCAAGAAAAAACGCGCATGACGGCCAAGCCTTACCGCATTGAATGGCGGCCAATGGCACGCGAGGACTTGCGCGCCATCGTGCGCTACATCGGCCAGGACAACCCAACGCGGGCAAAGAGCTTCGGGCAGGAGCTGCGCGACAAGACCAAACCGCTTGCACAGCATCCAGAGCTTGGCCGGCATGGCCGGCCGGGCTTGCCCGAGTGGCTGCGCGAACTGGTCGTGCATCCGAACTACATCGTTTTTTATCGTGTGCTGGCCGAGGCCCGCACCGTTCAGATTTTGAGAGTGAAGCACGCGGCGCAACAAACGCCGTGATTACCAACCCCGGCGCGCTAACGCCGGTTTTTTCAGGAGTGGCGAAGATGAATACAGATCAAAACTTGGGCGCAACGCCCGCAGAAGTGGAGGCCCTTGTGTCGGGTTTTTTTGAGCAGATGGAACCGAAAGTGAAAAAGGGCAGGGCGTGGACGTTCCACCGCTTGAATGCCGCTTGCGACACCCCGGACGGGGAGCGCGTGCAGGCCGTGCTTTACCCGAACGACGGCCAAGGGTTCGCCCTGTACGCCCGTCAGGGCCAGACCTTGCACGCTGTGACCCATGACGGCCGCCCGGTGTGCTTTCGTACCATTGAGAAGGCGCTAACGACGCTGGCTGACGTGACGCACCTTAACCCCGAAATAGTGGTGGATTCGTCAAACTGGCGTGAGGAAGTCGGCCCGCACTGAAAAAAGAAAAGCCCAACACCGCGCTAACAGTGTTGGGCTGATGCGGCCCGGAGTGGCGAAACTCATTTTGGGCCGCGTGACCATTACCAAAACAGGAAAACGATCATGACCAATATTACCAAAAATGGCGTTCGGCAGACAGTTTTATGAAGAGCTTGAATGACCTGCAGGCTGTGATTCAGAAGCGTATAGCCGCCAACCAAGCCAAGGCAGCCGCCAAGATGCAAGAGCAGCCGGAGCTGTTCGCGGTAGGCAGCGACACCCCTTTGTCACCGTCCGAACTGGCGACGGCTTCACCCGCACCCGCCAAGCCGGAAAGTCTGACCAGCGGCGAGAAACGCGGACGTTCAAAGCTTTTGCCTGTCCGGCACATTGAGCGTGACTTCTTCCTTTGTGACGTATTCGATTACGCCCTCAAAGACGATGGCGTGAGCATGGAAGCGCCGATTTTTTCGCTTTCAACCAAACCGGACAAGACTATTTGGAACTGGAAAAGCAAGGACGGAAGCCGCGAAGTGACGGTCACGCCGAGCGTGCTGGGCCGGGCGACGCAGTTCGACAAGGACGTTTTGATTTACGTGGTTTCGCAGATGACCGAGGCGCTTAACCGCGAGCGACCGGACGCGAAAAACCGCACAGTCCGCTTTACGGTCTATGACTACCTTGTATCGACCAACAAACCGACCGGTGGCAAGGAGTACCAGCGGATCGAGCTGGAGATGGAGCGCCTGCGCGGAACGAGTATCAAGACCAACATCAAGACTGGCGGCCAGCGTGTGAAGGAAGGCTTCGGCCTCATCAATCGCTGGAAGATCGTCGAGAAGTCGCCCGACGATGAGCGAATGATTGCCGTCGAGGTGGAGTTGTCAGAGTGGCTTTTCAACGCCGTGCAGGCGCATGAAGTGCTGACGCTCCACCCGGATTATTTCCGCTTGCGTAAGCCGTTGGAGCGCCGCCTGTACGAGCTGGCAAGGAAGCATTGCGGACACCAAACAACATGGAGCATTGGCCTTACCTTGTTGCAAGAGAAGGCGGGCAGCAAGGGCATGTTGCGCGAGTTTCGGCGCATGTTGCGCGAAATCATCGAGGGCGACACCTTGCCTGATTATCGGATGGCGCTGGATGAGGCCGACAAGGTGATTTTCTACACCAAGGACATGCGGAGATTGACGGCCGGCATGGCGAAGCGGCCGGGCTGATGGCGACACCGCGGCGACTTGGCCAGCGTGCCGGAGTCACCAATTCAAGACGTGAAATCACACCCCCCTTAGGGGCTTTTTCGCGGACGCGAAAACCGGGATTCCCTTCCAGGCGCGCGCCTTCGCGCTTGGTCGCTTTGCGACTGTCCGCAAGCGGCCACCTTCCAGGCAACCCTAGCCGGATGCGGCGCATGACTCGTTCTATCACCCACGCTTCGCAACGCTTACCAAGATGCGTAACTTGTGCATACCAATCTGCACGGTCTTGGTCTGCCGTGACATGCTGAAAATAAGCCTGAAAAAGTATCGTTCTATCGCCCACGCCTGTGGATTGGCACGTTCTTTCACCCACGTTTGTCTGTGGATAGGCACGTTCTATCACCCACGCCCTATTCGTTCTATCACCCACGCCCTACTTTTCCAAATCCAGCACTGGCGCGGGTTGCAGAGCGTTATCCACAGCCGTAACGCGCGCGCGCATTTTTTAACTTTAAATATCTTTAACGCTCGTGCGGTCTGCGACCGGGGCACCCCTTCGGGGTTCCCCCAACCTTCGGTCGGCTCCCCCTCCCGATAAATGGATGGCCTACGGCCATAGCTGCTATGAAGCGCGGCACGCCGCGCAGGGTGGCACCGCCACCACGGCCGAAACCGGCAGCAGTGCGGCACCAAGGCAGCAAGACAACCGAACAACCAAGGCAAGAAGCCATCAACGGCTGGCCTACGGCCAGATGGCAGAACGAAGCGCGGCACTTGCCGCGCGTGGTTGATCGACGGCCGAGGTAAGGCATGGTCTAAGCGTCCCGACCGGCAAGCCGGCCGGCATGGCCGCAAGCGGCCACCCCTGCGGGGCGCTAAGACCGGGACAAATCACGCCCGGCCGACAAGTCGGCCGCCCGCTCAGCCCGGCGCGTGTGCGCACCATGCCAGAAAGGTTCGTGGTAATCGAAAGACCGAAAAACCGGTTTATCAGGAAGAAGGTATGCCAGCACTGCACACTAAACGGGCTACAGCAGTGCGCAGAGGCCGCAAAACGCGCTTTTGAGGGTCAAGGCACAGCCGAGGGCCGGGCAGGCCGAAAAAACGGCTCTACGGCCCTTTGGTGAGGTCTGCAGGATTTGGCGCGCTGAATCTGTCTTGCGAAATCAAAGAAGCTCAGGTTTTCAACGAAGCAGGGGTCGCCTCAGAAAACGGAAAACAAAGCACGCTAAGCCGGAACCGCCGAAAATTCCGCCTTGAGTTGTACGGCAATTTGCCGTATGATTACATCAGGAGGACAAAACCATGCCAGTCGCCATCT
>JAQTTU010000023.1 GCA_028710605.1 Sideroxydans sp. | reverse complement strand
CCTCGACCTTCGCCAAGTAGGCGGCATGGTCGGCGGCGGTCAGGCGAAAGCTAACCGGCCTGGTTAGCTTCTCCGCGTCGTCCTTTGTCTTGCTGCTCATGCACTGGCCTCCGTAGGTGGCGCGGCCTCGTGGCCGCTCTGGCGCGTTAGCGCCGGGTTTCAAAGGGGAACCCTTTGGCACGGGATATGTTACGGCCCGCGTAGCGGGATGTAAACATATCCGACGTGCCTGTATTGTGCCACACTCTAGCCGCTTGTGGTGTGTTTTGGTTGTTCTGTGGTTGTTTTCACGTTGGCCGCTACATTGTTTTAAGTTGCTTGGTGTTGCTTATGGTTGTTTTGTGGTGTATCATGATTGGCATACGGTTGTTTTTGGTTGTGCTGACGGTTGAAAGCGGCTAAGATGGCAACGGTTCAACACAAGGGCCAGAAAATGGACATAGAAGAGTTTGAGAAGAGGCAGCAGCCACGGGCGAAACGCTCGCGGCTTGAACCCTTCCAGGCGCAAATCTTCGAGCTGAAGACCAAGGGCTATGCCAATTGGCAGGTGTGCGAATGGCTCGCGGCCAACGGCTTGAAGGTATCGCCGGAAGCGGTACGAAAGTTCATCAAAAGCCGGGACGGTTCCACCTCCCCGGCCTCGATGCCAAGCGCGAACACGGCCCCGGCCAGTGCAGCGCCGAAAGTGTCGCCAGTCTCCCCGGACGTGCCGGAAGCTAGCGAAGTAAGCCCCGCCGATGAACTGGCAGGACTGGACAGCAAACAACGGCGGGAACTGCTCGCAGATAAATACATCGGCAAGCCAGGCAACCCCGCTCATTCCCTCGTCAAGCGCCTTATTAAGGAGAAAAGTAAATGAAAGTTGCAGTTATTAATTTCTCGGGTAATGTTGGTAAATCCACTATTTCCCGGCACCTGCTCGCCCCGCGCCTGAAAGACGCAAACATTATCCCGGTCGAATCCATCAATTCGGACGGCTCGCAAGATGAAGCCATCAAGGGTAAGCAGTTTGGCGAACTGCAAGAAGCATTGACCATGATGGATGATGCCGTGGTGGACGTTGGCTCCTCTAACGTCGAAGTCTTCGTGCAACTCATGAAGCAATACCGGGGCAGTCACGAGGAATTTGATTATTTCGTCGTCCCGACGATTTCCAAGCACAAACAGCAGCGCGACACCATCAGCACGATTGAGGCGCTTGCAGAAATTGGCGTTCCGGCCAAAAAAATCCGGCTTGTGTTCAACATGGTAGAACTGGACGAAACGCCAGAGCGCATTTTCTCCGGCCTGTTTGAATTCCATGCTGCGGCCAAGAATTTCACTTTGCGCCCCGATGCCGTTATTCACGTCAATGATATTTACGGCAAGTTGAAGGATGCGGAAAAGAGCATTAAAGACATTCTCAACGACCCGACCGACTACAAGGAAATGATTAAGACGGCAAAGGACTCGGAAGAAAAATTGCACTTCGCGCAAATGGTGGGCGTCAAGCGCCTGGCCGCTGGCGTAACCGAAGAATTGGACGCGGTTTTCAAAACGCTTTTCAAATAATCCACAAGGGGTAATTAAGCATGGCGGCAGAACCTACAGCCCGTGATGCGCTCATTGCGGAAATGCTCGGTGATATTGGCCGGTTGCATGATTCCGTCGAGTCGCTAAAAGGCGTCCTGCCTGGTCAAGTTGAGGAAGTCGAGGCCAAGATTACCGGCCTTGTCGGTTTGCTCATCAAAGCCGGGGATGCCTACAAAGCGCAACTAGAAGCCTATACCAATGCCCAGGGCGACAAAGTACGCGCGGCAATGGAAAAGGACGCGCAAGCGGCTAAGGCTCAATTTGACCGCGATTCAAGCGCAGCAATACGGGCAGCACTGACAGAGGTAGAGCGCACCGTTAAAAACACGGTGCAAACAGAAATAGCCGCACCAGTGCAAAAGGTTCTGAGGTCGCAACAACAAAGCATTTGGCGAACGCTCGCCCTCTGCCTGGCCTGCGGCATGGTCGGCGGCGGCGTGGTACTCGGTGCCAACCTGCTTACCTATGACAAGCGAGACGCGGCCTTTACCGACTTGGGCAAAGTGGTAGCGGCTTCATGGGACAAGTTGGATAACAAAGCCAGGGCGACTATTAACGCAGAAAGGGGGAAATAAAACTGACAAGCGAAACAACTTGACAAGCGGCTTGACATGTGCATTTCGCTTGCAACAGTAGTCTAATTAAGGTATTAGACGATCAATCGGGTAGCAACCGTAAAGGAAAAATGATGAAGAAATTTACTTTGAAACAAGTGGCGCAAGCAGCAACGGGCATTGCTGTAGTTGCGCTGCTTGCCGGGCAATGGGCATTGATTACCGGGCCTGTGGCCGACATTGCGGAACAAGGACGCGCAGCGGCTGCAAGCGGCCATGTCGCAGAGTTCGCAGGCATCTTTGGGCTGAATGTCCTTCTGACGGCAGGCTTGCCCCTGATCTTCGGCGGCATTGGCCTTTGCGTCATGGCGGCTTATCTCGCTTTCGAGCGGATGCAAGAGCGCCAGGCGCAAGCCGTGGTAATCGTTGAGCATGGGGAGTATTGACCATGAAAGCCATTGCATTCATAGCGGCCCTTGGCGTGATTGTCTCGCTCTCGGCCTGCGGCAAAAGTGACCTTGAAAAACAGGTTGAAAAAGACACGGCCATTTCTAAAAAAATGGCAGGTGATGTAAATAAGGTGCCGCGCGTTATTGTGGCTCCCGACACCCCGGCGAGTGGTAAAGAAGGGGGTAAATAATGGGCGCTCCAACAACTCATATTTTTGAAGACGTATTTACCTACGTCGATGCGGTGACTACGCAATACTTCACCAATGGCGCGTCTGCTGTCGCTGGTGCATTGCAAAGCACGGCCTATAACCTGCTGATGATTTATGTAATTTTGTGGGGTTGGGCCATGCTGCGCGGGATGATTCAGGAGCCGGTAACGGATGGCCTAGCCCGCGTTTTGAAGGCTACATTTATCGTAGCGTTTGCTACTAACTCTGCTCTTTATGCGAGCGACATAGCAAATTTTCTCTATGACTGGCCCCCTGCATTTGCTGGCGTTTTATCTGGGCAAGCGGCAACCAACACAACGCAATTGATTGACCATATAGCCGCGTCTGGTCTTGATTTGGCAAGTCAAGCATGGCAAACGGCATCACTTGCGAATCTTGGCGGATATGTTATCTCCGCCATTCTTTTTGTGATGACATTAGCCGTTACCGCTATCGCTGCAACCATCATCATCAGCGCCAAGTTTGGATTGGCCTTGCTATTAGCGATAGGCCCTGTATTCATTCTCATGATGTTGTTTGAGCCAACAAAACATTGGTTCGGTCAATGGCTTAACTCTGTCATTACAGCGGGTTTCACCATCGTTCTTGTCAGCATGGCGGCAGTCATGATTTTCAAGTTCTACGGTGCGGCTTTTGACGGCGCGAGCGCTAACGCGGCGGCTAATGGTGGCGTTGTCTCTCTGACAGATATAGCCCCGGCCACAGTCGCCGGAATTATTGCCGTCTTTTTTATGCTTGGAATACCGCACTTAGCACACGGGCTAGGTGGTGGCGCAAGCGCGGCCAGCGCGGCGGCGGCGGGGTGGGCTTATGACAAGATCAAGGGTGCAACACCTTCGCCGCTTCGCATGGGCAAAGCAGGCTATCGAGCGGGTAAAGCCGCTTACGGTGGGCTTCGCGGGGCAGCGGGGCGTTTTGGTCGTGGTCAGGGGGAGGGCGGTAGCGTGCAGGGCACACGCGCAGCCAACCCGATGGCCGTCTATCGCAAGATCACAAGCCGCAGAACTGCACGGGCGGCATAACTTCTTTTTCAACTTTCAAAGGGTAGCAACCATGAAAAAACTTCTTCGTATCCTGGCCTTTGTTGTCGGTATTTTTGGCGGTAGCCAAGCCTTTGCAGGCATTCCGGTTATCGACGGGACAAGCGTAGCGATTCAACAAACGCAACTTGCGCAAGCAATCCAGCAAGTGGCCGCGTGGGCGCAGCAGTATCAACAGATGATTCAACAGATACAGCAGATGCAACAGCAAATTCAAAACACCACGGGCGCGCGTGGTTTTTCGGCTTTGCTGAATGACCCGACTTATCAGGCGGCCCGGCGCATGTTGCCGCCTGACGCTCAAACACTGTTGAGCCTGGCTAATGGGGGGTCTTACGGCAACCTGTCCAGTTCAATCAACAGTATCAAGCAAGCGACGACTAGCCTAAATACTGGGTCGTTTAGCAGCGCTACAGCAGCCAATCAATGGCAAGCTGATTTGAACCGGGCAGCGTCTAACAAGGCTCTGAGCATGGAAGCCTACACGGATGCCATGCAACGCTTGCAAAATCTCGAAGGGATGATTAGCCAGGTTAGCCAAACGCAAGACCCCAAGGCCATTGCAGAGCTACAAGCCCGCATCAATGCAGAGCAAGGGATTATTCAAAACGAACAGGCAAAGATTCAGGCCATGTCGATGTTGGCATCAGCAGAAAAACAGATTGCCGAACAACAAGCGCGGGAAACCTCGATCAAAACAGCCGGTTCCGTGGCGAGCATCCCACGCATTCAAGTCACGCCATAAAAGGGCAGGGCGCAAGTTTCAAACCGTTGACAGCGGCTTTTTACAAACCGGGTTCGCCCGGTTTTTTTTCGCCTGCATTTTCGCGGACGCGAAAATCTCAAAGGCCGATTACAACCCCCTCCGGGGCCAAGGCCAGCAAGAGCGAGTCATAGAGCCAGGCCAAGACAAAAGCGCCTAGGCTCACACCTCCAAGAAACCACACAAGGCCACGTATCGACGCACCGTGCGGGACAAGGAAAAAGCCAGCCAGGAAGCATAAAAAGGCAGGCACAGAAACAAGGTTGCACAGCCCAACGATGGGCAGGCGAAGCCAGTACAGGACAAGGAACAAGGGCAAGCGCAGCACACGCCACAGCCAGGCCAGCAAAGCGGGCAGGGAAGGGCGCGGCAAACGCACTGCGGCCTTGATGTTGTCGGCGTCGAGTTCGGCAGACTGCGGCCCTTCTGGACGCTTCGGAAATCTAACGATGTTGCCCATGCTGTACCCCTTTCACTGTTCCATCACTTCGCGCCCTGCGGGCTTGACCTGAAACCGCTTCGGTTTCAGGGCTTCCCGCGTCGGTTCTTGCCCGACTGGCTGCGGGGGCAGGTACGGCGGGCGTTGCCCTTGACCTCCCCCTTGCCGATAGGCTTGGGTCGTTCCAGCCGCGTCAAGGGTGCGCTTCGCCTGCATCCTCACCCGTTCGGTGCTCGGGCTGCGCCCTGCGCTCCGCGTGCGGCTTCCGGTGCAGCCCTTGACCCGTCTTCCACTCATTCCGGCTTCTTCGCCTTGGTTGTCTTCGGTGCCTTGGCCTCGCCTTCGCCGTCCGGTGCCTGGCGCATTGCCAGGGCGCGCAACTGGTCGGCGGCTTGGGTCTGCAAGGCTTCCACCTGGCCGCGCAGCTTGGCCGCTTCCTCGCGGGCTGCGCTGGCCTCTTTGCGGGCGCTGTCGCGTTCGGCCTGGGCCTTGGTCATGTGTTCGGCGGCTCGGTGGGCTTCCTGGGCGGCGGTCTTGCGCTGCTCCTGGTGCGATTGCTCGGCGGCTTCGGCCTTGGCCTGCACCTTCGCCAGTTCTGCGCGTAGCTGCTCGGCTTCCTGCTGGTGGCGTTGGCGTTCGCTCTCGATGCTGGCATTCAAGCGGGCAAGCTCGGCGGCGTGTTGCTCGGTCGCGGCCTTGGCCGTCTGTTCGATCAGCGCCAGGCGTTCGCGCACCTGGGCCAGTTCGACGGCTTGCGCCTGGTGGCTGGCCTGGGTGTCGGCCAGGCGCTTTTCCAGCACGGCGGCGGCGCTTGCGGCCTCGTCCAGCTTGTTTTCCAAGTCGTCCACGGTCTGCGATGCGTCGGCTAGTTCGCGCTCGGCCTGCTCGCGCTGCTCGCCAGCGGCGCGCACCACTTCATGAACCCGGCGTTCTGCGGCCTTTACTGCCTTGTCGTTCAACTCAACGGCCAGCGCGGCCAGCCGCTCGGTAAGCGCCTTGGTCACGCTCGCCACTTCCTCGGCAACCTCAACCGGCAGTTCTGCAACCGGCTCGGCCTTGGCCGTGGTTTGGCTGTTGATGTGTTCATCCCAGACTTGTTTAAGCCTGGTCGGATTGCCGCCGCCGACCTTCTGGCGAAGGGCAAAGCCGGTGATGTTGCGGCCAGTCGCTTGCAGTTCTTGACCGGCTTGGATGATCGCTTCGGGTGCAAATTCGGCGGGGCGCATGGCGGTGTCCTTTGGTGAGTTGATGCCTCTATTATAGCAACAAACAAACTAATAAACAAACAAATAAACGAACTAATGAGACTTTTTTGCAGCCCCGGCCAGCGCGTGACGTTTGACCTACGCCAGCAGCGGCCAAAAAGAAGCCCGTAGGCGCGGTTTTCACCGCGTGGCGGTGCCTCGCTATAGGCAAGGTCTAAAAAATCGCTCCACGGCCCGGAAAACGGGCGCGGCGGGCATCCTCACAGCAATGACTAACCCCCGATTTGTCGCGCCATAGGTCAAACGACACGAAACGTAGGTCATCCGTCACGGTTTTTGAGTGGAAGACGGGTCAAGGGTGAAACCGGAGGCCGCAGCTAAGCGAGCGCAGCGAGTCTGAACGGGCGAGGATTTCAGGGCGAAGCCCGGCCCTTGACGCGGCTGGAACGATTGACGCTCTAGTCATGGGTGTAGGGGGTTTTAAGGCCGCAGGCCGTCCCCCTGCACCCTTGACGACAGAGGGCGACTCGCTCCCCTTCCCAGCGGGAAGGGGCGGGGGGGATGGGAGAGCGTCGCGCACCTGGGCGGTTGTTCAACGCGCTGGCCGTCGCCTGCCTTTTCTTGAAAGCCGGTTTTCTGCTCTGGTGGTGTACCGCTGCCAGTGTTCGGAGCCTGGGCGGTGGTGCTGCGACCGGGGGCACCATCCTGCCCCCGCTTGCGGGGGCCTCGATAGACGGGAGGGGGAGCCGCCCGAAGGGTGGGGGAACCCCGCAGGGGTGCCCCGGCCTTTAGGCCGCAAGGACGTTAAAGAATTTATAAGTTAAAAAACCGCGCGCGCGCGTTACGGCTCGGGAAAAGTGGTCTAAGCCGTTGATTTTTAAGTATCTTTTTTTGTGCCATGTGGGTGAAAGCACAATAGGTTTGTGGGTGATAGCACAAGTCCATCCACAGGAAAACGTGGGTGATAGCACAAGCCCGTCCACAGGTGTGGGTGATAGCACAACAAGCCGTGCCGGGGTCTGCGTGGGTGATCGCACAATAGCGGCTGCGTGGCCGCTCGGGACAGATTGCACGTTGCCCGGCGCTTGCGGCGGGCCTGGATAGCGCCAGGATGGCGCAAGGCTAGGGCGGTCTGTAGGGTGGCCTTGCGGCCAGTCGCGCAGCGACCAAGCGCGAAGGCGCGCGCCTGGAAGGGCGTCCCGGTTTTCGCGTCAGCGAAAAAGCCCCAAGGACTTAGGCGGTCACGGTCTTGGCGATGCCAGCGGACAAGCGCCGGGGGTTCTTGACGTACAACGTAACCTTGTCGGTGTCGTCCAAGATCATGCGGTAATCGGGCAGCGTGTCGGCCTCGACCACCTCGCGCACCATGCGGCGGAACTCGCGCAAGCTGCACTTGCTCCCGGCCTTCTCCTGCAAAAGCTCAAGGCCAATGCTCCACATGGTTTGATGGCCGCAATGC
The DNA here is from genome assembly GCA_028710605.1 of Sideroxydans sp. Taxonomy (GTDB): domain Bacteria; phylum Pseudomonadota; class Gammaproteobacteria; order Burkholderiales; family Gallionellaceae; genus Sideroxyarcus. Next base: position 7,890 of record JAQTTU010000023.1, on the reverse strand, counting down.
TTGCGGGCCAGTTCATACAAGCGGCGCTCCAACGGCTTGCGAAGCCTGAAATAGTCGCGGTGAATCGTCAAAACCTCATGCGCTTGAATGGCATTAAAAAGCCACTCGGACAAGGTAACTTCCACGGCAACCATGCGTTCATCGTCGGGCGACTTCTCCACGATCTTAGCCCGCTCGATGATGCCGAAAATCTCGCGCGTCTTCTGGCCTCCGGTCTTGATATTGGTTTTCAAGGTAGTACCGCGTAGGCGCTCGAAAGTATCGCTAAGGCGCTCATAGCTGCGCCCGTTAATCGCCTTGTTGGTCGAAACCAGATAGTCATACACGGTAAAGCGGACGGTGCGGTTTTGCGCGTCTGCGCGGCCTCGGTTCAAAGCCTCGGTCATCTGCGAAACCACATAGATAAGCACGTCCTTATCAAACTGCGTGGCCCTGCCCTTCACGCTCGGGGTAACGGTCACTGAGCGCGCGCCGTCCTTGCTCTCCCAATGCCAGATTGATAAATCTGGCTTGGTGGCAAGCGTGAAAATCGGCGCTTCCATGCTCACGCCGTCATCTTTCATGGCGTAGTCGAACAGGTCACACAAGAAAAAATCGCGGCCTGTGTGATGGGATGGCAGCAGCTTTGAGCGTTCGCGGCGCACCTTCGGCGGCTTGGCCTTGGGTGCGTCTGCGTCGCTGGCCGGGGCAGGCTGTGCCTGCTCCGGCGCGGCCTGGTCGTCCATGCCTAGATCAAGCTCCGGCTGTGCGGCCAGCTTCTTTTCTGCGTTCTCTTTGATGCGCGCGTGTATCGCGGCCAGGTGGTCGGTAAGGGTCTTCACGGTGCGGCCTCCTTGGGGAGTTGGCCGCGCAACATCCGCGCAAGCCTGGTTAGATCGTCGGGGGTCATCACCACAACGTCACCGGCTCCTGTCACCATGACCGGGAAGCCTTGGGCGATTGCTGCGCCCGCCGTGGCCTCCTTTTTGTCAAGCGTTTTCGCTTGACATGCGTTATCATTGGTGGAAGCCATACACCCCAAAAGGGGCGCGGTTGCTACCCGCATGAACTGGCTAAGGAGTGCCGAATGCCCGTTCGGCGCTCCTTTTTTCTTTGTGGCGGCGCTGTCCATGTCAGTGCTGCCAGTAGTTGGCCGCTTCGATCACGAGGCGGGCCGTATCGACGTTGGGCGCTCCGTCCAACTCGAACATGACGGCATCAACAGAACAGAACTTGCAAGGCTTGCCGTCCTCGGTCAGCGTGACGCGCTGGCCTTGGTACTCAAGCGCCAGGGTCAAGCCTCGGCCACGGGTGGCCGTGACCACTGGCCGGGCAATGATCGGCGCGGGCAGCAGGTCGCAAAAGCTGTAGAGTTCTTGACGCTCAAGGTTCATAATTGCGGTATCCATGAAAGTATCCTTTGCTGGTGGTTTCGTGGTAGAGCGGCAAGGGTCGTAACCCCTTGCCGTTCGCTTTTGTGTCAAGGCCATTTCTGCGCCGCGTGTTTGACGCGCAGCACTTCGGGAACCTTGGCAACAATTCTGTAAATCAATATGTAATTGGGATGCGCGACAAGTTCGCGCGTCCCCTTCACTCGCCCCACACGCCCAAGCGCTGGATGCTGGTCTAGTTGCTCGGCCTTCTGCATCAGCATGTCACCCATTTCAATTGCAGCCCTTGGGTTGTCCTTGGCGATGTATTGGGTAATGCGCTTGCGGTCGGCAATGGCGGCGGGTTTCCATAACGGCAAGATTAGCTCCCCATGCTCTCGGCCTGCTTGAGCAAGGCGGCGCGCTCGGTCGCCCACTCGGCGGCAACTTCGCTATGCGGCACACTGGGCCGGGGGTCGTCGATCGCTTCTTGCACCTGTTGGGTAAGCCAGCCCTTGTAGGCGGCGGCTTCGTGCGCGTTCTTCATGCGCTCGGCTGCGTCGGTGCGCTTGCGGTCGGTCTTGAGCGCCACGGGGTCAAAGTGGCTTGCGTCCACCTGGTACTTGGTGATGCCAATGTCCTTGAGGTAGGAAACCAGTGTTTCAAACTTGCGGAAGATTCGGATAGCGCCACGCTTGGCCGCTAGAACGCGCTCAATCATCCCGTACTGGATGACCACGCCCCAGCCGCCAGGCTGGCCCACGATGTTGGCCCCGCGAACGGCACCGGCTTCAACGAGGCGTTCAAGGGTCACATGGTCGATAGTGTCAGCAGTAATAGCCATTACGTCACCTTATGGGGTGGTTGTCAATAAGTAGCACTATACCCGAATAATAAGAAAATGGGAACCTCTGATAAATAAATTTTGCGTGTTGCTTGACATAACGCCCGTTGCACGTAGTGGCAGGCCGTTTTCGCGTCCGCGAAAATCTGAGCGATTGCACGTTGCGCCGGGAGTTCTTCAGCGCACCGGCCTACCCGCTGAGGCGCTGCAAGCGCGTCAGCAAGGCCAGCCAGCTTGTGCGGCCCTCGGTGCAGTCGGCCAGCTTTAGCAGGTCTTCACCAAGGGCGGCGAAGCCGTCCAGTTCGCCGCCCTGGTGGTGGGCGACGTAGCGCCCGGCCAACTCGGCCAGGTCGTTGCGCAACTGTTGCCGCGCCTTGAAGGTGTCAGCGGCCATAGCCGTAAGCCTCCCCTGTCTCGAAGCCTTCCGGGGTGCGTGTGGCCGTGATCTCGTCGCCCTTCTCATGCTCTGGCTTTTCGCCTGCCGGCACGGCCAGGCGTTCGCCGTCCTGCTCGATGACGTAGTAGTTTTGCCCGCCTGCTTTGGCTACCTCGATCACTTCGCCCTCGATCTCCTGCCCCTGTTCCAAGGTCTTGGCGTTCAACTCCTGGGCGGCTTGGGCGTAGGGGTCGGGGTCGTCCTTCTCAATGCCAGGCGTGGCCGGGTCTTGGCGGGCTTCGTGGCGATGCTGCTGCTCGCTCTTGTCCTCCCGTGCCTCGGCGGCTTCAATGCGGGATTCATTGGCAATGCCCTGGTACTGGCGGGCCTGCTCCTGGGCGACTAGCTCGCGCTGCCGGGTCAAGATGGCTTCAAAGTCGGGCATGTCCTTGATGTACTGCGGCACCTCTATAACGCGCTCGCGTACCTGCTGCGTGTCGCTGGTCGTGCGCTGGCCGCTGTCGCGGTCTGCGCCCTGCTCTGCTGGCTTGAACTGGTCTTTGATGAAGTCGGCCGCATTGCCCACGGCGCGGCGCTTTTCGTCGTCCGGCTCCATTTCGTGCCAGGTCTTCAAGGTGGCGAAAGCGTCTTTCTTCTCGGCCTCGTTGGGTGCCTTTTCCTTGTCGCCCGAAGTCATGCGGTTGAGGAAGTCAATCAAGCCTTTGCCAAGGTCGCCCAACACATCGGCCAAGCCCTTGGTGATGCCGTCCAAGGTGCTGGCAAGCCCTTCATTGATGTTGTTCAGGCCGTGGCGGTTGTGGCCGCTGAGTGGGTGCGGGGTGTGGTCTGTCATGGTTGTTTCTCCTGTTGGTCAAATTTTCGCGGGCGCGAAAATCGCGCCTGCCTGGTCACTGAAAAGCGGGGTTCTGGTCGGGCATGGCGACATACTCAACCTTGATGCGGGCGATTTCATCGCCGGGGATCTTCAAGAAGCCTTGCAGATCCGGTAGGCCCATGATTTCCGAAGCGAGAACGGCGGATTGCCGCACCACTTGGGTGGATGTGTTTTGGCTCTGGCTCTGGCCGTTGTCGCTTGTGCTGAACGAGTCATTAACCTGGGTGCGCTCAATCTCTTGTTCGCCTAGTTCGTTTTCCATGTTCTTGGCGGTTTCAGAGTCGCCCGCGCGAAGAATGCACTTCACCGATGTATTGGCGATCAAGGTTTGCGCTTCGTCGCGTCCGTAGGTCGTGCGAAGCTGCGCCACGGTTTGCAGGCCAAGCACACAGCGCCCGCCGTACTTGCGCAACTTGGTAAGGCCAGCGCGTAGGCTGGTCACTTTGCCGAGTGAGTCCACTTCGTCCATGACGTACCACAAGCCCCGCTCCTGGTTCTCGGACAGGCTCAAGCCCTCCACCAGTGCCATTTCCAAGGCCGTGGCCACGAGGTTGCGAAGCATCCCCATTTGGTCATCGCGGTAGGTGATAAACAGCCAGTTATCGCGCCAGTCCTCTTGTATGAATTGACGGATTGAAAACTGGCCTTCGTCGGGCAGATAGTCAAAGATGCTGAGGTAAGGCAGCATCGTTGCCCGCGTGTTGTTCAGCATCTTGTCATTGCCCTTTTGGCACATGACGGCGGCGGCGGTGCCGGACAAAAGCGGCTCTAGCTCCTTCTGGTCGGCGCTCGCCATCCAGTGCATAAGGCGCTTCATGGAGCGTTCGCCGTTGCGGTGCATGGATAGCATGGCCTTGGCGAGTAGCGTTTGCGCGAACAGTTGCCATTGCGCGCTTTCGCCTCCGTCCAAGTCGGGAATGATCGCCTTGGCGATGCGCTCGCAATCGTAGTCAGCGCGGATTTCAGCAAAGGGCGACCAATCGACGGTGCGGCGGTCGAAGGGGTTAAAAAGCAAGTCGCCAGGCTGGCCGAAGCGGGCATAAAAACCGCCTGCGGGGTCAGCGATGACGGCGCGGTTTCCACGCTTGCGGATACTGCGAAGCATCCCATTGATGACCTGTGTTTTGCCCGCGCCCGTGGTGCCGGAAATTAGGAAGTGTTGGGCCTCCAACATGCGCGGGATGGTCACGCCTCCGATGGTCACATCAGCATCATCACGGCGCTTGCGGTCGGACGTGCGCGCGTCCAGTTCGTCGGCCTCGATCACGCGCGAACCACGGCGCACCACTTCATCCCCTGCCCCGCCTCCGGCTCCCGAAAACTTGAGGCTTTGCAGCATGGACAGCCAAGCCCCTTTTGCCAGGAAGCCATAGACCAGCAGCGCGCCCAAGCTCCATATCTGGTGATCTGTGTGCATCCAATAGACGACAAGAACAGCAGGGGCCAGGATAAGAACATGGCTCAACGTCCAGCCCCAATTAGCAGGGGCCAGGGCATCCCTACCGGCCTTGCGTAGCTCGTTGAGGCTCCAGACAACAGGCGCAATGACAATGGCCCACGTCACCACGCTTGCCAGCGTTTTGGAGACTGTGCCAAGGGTCAGATTGACCAACAGCACGACCAGCAGCGGCCCGAATATTCCTATAGCTTCCATCAGTTTTCCCCCTTGGTGTGTTCAGCGCGCCAGGCGCGCACGGTTGCCCCGTAGTCGGTGCGAATGCGGGCAATGTCGGCATGGTCGCCAACATGGAGCGCGGCGCGCTCCTGGGCCAGCTTGGAGCGGTCGGCGCGCAACGCGGCCAGGCGGTCGGCGTCCGGCGCTTCCTTCTCCATTTCATCGGCAATGCGCCCCGTGCAAATTGCCATCATGTCGGTGATGACTTCGCGCGCGCATTCAAAGGCTATGGCCTCGTCCTGCGTCCACTCCGGGCGCGGTTCGCCAGCGGCCAGAATGCCCGCCTTGATGTCGTCCACGGCGCGCGAAAACTCGCGCTTGCTGTCGGCCACCGGGTCGGCCTGGTTGGTGTGCTGCATGGTTGCTTCTCCTATCGTTCATGTCCGCGCGGCTTCCGGCGCTCGGGTTCGGGTTGCTGTGTGCGCTCCGGCTCCGGTGTCTTCTCCGGGGTCGGTTGCTTCGGTGCCTTCGTCTGCTCTGCTTTCTCTCTCTCGCTGGCAATGAAGGCTTTGCCGCGGGCTTGCAAGTCGTCGCGCTCTGCGCGGCGGCGTGTCAATTCGTCGTTCATGGCCTTGCTGTCGAACTCCACGCGAAGGCCGGTCTTCAAGGCCGCTTCGATCACCTGGCGCTTGAATTCGTCGCTGCCCTCGATCTTCAAACCGGGGCCGAACTTCTGCACGGCCAGGCGCAAGCCGGTTTCCACGGCCTGGCTGTCTTTGGCTGCGGCCACGGTCACGCGCTGGCCCGAGTCGATGACAAGCGCGCGGCGCTTGGTCTGGTCGGCGTAATAGGTGACATTGCCCGCGCGGTCGATGCTGTAGGCCAGTGCGCGCGCCAGGTGCGCGGCCCTGTCCTTCTCGTCGCGCTTGTGGCTCACGCCCTCGATGCTGTTCGGCCCGGTCGGTTCCGGGCTTGCGTCACGCTGGCGGCGAAGCTCCGCAAGGGCGCTTTCATCGCCCTTGTTCGCCCGCTCGGCCAGGAAGGCGCGGTAACGCTCTTGATAGGGCTGGCGGTGCTTCTCTTTGAGTTGTTGGCGTTCGTCGCTCACGGCCTCACGCAAGGCCATGTCCTTGGTGATGCGCTCCATGCGCGCGATAGACAAGGCGGCTTTGCGCTCTGCGGCTGGCTTGCTGCGGTCGTTCTGGATGGCGCGGCGTTCGGCCTGGTAGTCGTCGCGGATGGCCGCGCGGCGCTCCTTCTCGCTCTGGCGCTGCGCGTCCCACTCCTGGGCCTTCTGCTTGGCCTGGTCGGGCTGCGCCTTGCGGAAGGCTTCCCAAAGCTCGCGGCGCGGCTCTGGCTTCGCCTCGATCACTTCGCGGCCCTGCTGTGCTGCATACACCTGGCGCAAGATCGGCGCGGCCTCGGTGAAGGGCAGGCGCATTTCTTGGGTGAGGAAGTCGGACACGTTGAGATTGCGCGAACCCGCCTTGATGCGGTCGCCGCCGTCCTTGCCCTTGGTGACTTCGTACTTGTCGGGAATAACGCCGTGCGTCTTGCTGAGGTGGGCCAGCAAGCGGCGCGCGTCAAGCTCTCGCTTGATCTGCGCGAACTCGGCCAGGCTCGCGGCCTTGGCCTCGGTGGTGCGCTCCTGCTGGTCGGCCACAAGCTGGCCGGTCACGCTGTCGGCGCTCCTGCGCTTTCCGGCTCCTAGCTCTTGGCCTCCATGAGCGCGAGAATCGCCAGTTCGCGCCCGTCGCATTTCAGAATCGGCGGCTCGCTCTCGTCCCACACGATCAGGTGCATTCGACTGCAAAAGCATTTGAGTTGATCGCTCGTGCTGAACCATACCGACGCCGGACAGGTTTCGCACGCTGGCGAGGGGTCGGGGCGGTGCTTCGCGTCCAGATTTTTCAAGGTCGGACTGATATACAGCGGCGGCGCGCTGTCCTGGCCTGGCTCGTTCGCTGCTGATTCGGTCGTAGTCTGGTCGTTCATTGCGTGGTTCCTTGTCATTGAAGGTTTTTAAGGTGCCTACACCAAGGGCGCGGCCCGCCTGGTGCTTGGTGTAGAAACGTTCGGCCCTGTCGGCCAGAATGGCCCGCTTTTTGTCCCGGTCGGCGGCACGATAGGCGGCATATAGCTTGCGGTTTCCGCTGTTGATGTATTTCAGTTCAGGGGCGCGGACTTCGTGCCACTCCTGCAACCTGGCGGCAAGCTCCGGCGCCGGTGGCCGCGCGGGTTGCTGACTCTCGTATTTCCTGCGCCCTTCATCGGCCAATTCGCGGCGCTTTTCAGCGTCAGATTTTTCGATAAATTCACGTTTAAAAACGTAATCCTTTAAGTTGACACCTTTATCTTTATCGGCAAGCCTCACGTTTTGGTATTCGGTATCCTTACCCGCATTTCTAGTTCGGGTATCCCCGTACTCGGCCAGCAATGATTTAAAGCTGTCGTAATCGGATATTTTTCGGTCTAGCACATCCGACAAAATCCGCTCTTTCAAGTCCTTTGCACTGCCCTGGAACAAGTCGCCCTTATATCGGCTGATAATCTCGCTCTCGCTAGTGAACTCTAGGCGGCGGTTATCTTTAGGACTGGCAAGGCCATATTTCGCATTAGAGTGCTCTTGGAAGGCTTCAAGGAATTTCGTTTGCTGCTCCACCAAACCGAACGGATTGAGGTTCTGCCCGCTCAATAGGTTTTGCTCTGGAATGACGATATGAATATGCGGCTTGCGCTCGATTAACTCGCCGGTCTGCCTATTGGTGTAGCTCTTTATTTTCGGTAAATGAGCCTCGGCATAAAAATTAA
>JAQTTU010000013.1 GCA_028710605.1 Sideroxydans sp. | reverse complement strand
TGCTGTTCGCGGGCAACCTCACGCGCCAGCCGTATTTCGAAGGCCGCACTTACCGCATCAGCGGCGAGCTCACCAGTACCGATACGGTGATGAACAACACCCTTTGGATTGGCGTGTATCCCGGCCTGACCGAAGAGATGCTGAGTTTCGTGGTCGAGAAGATCGAGGCGTTCTTCGGCGTGAATTTCTAGTTCGATGAGTAAGCGAATATTACTGACGGGCGCAACGGGTTACCTCGGCAGTCACCTTGCTATAGCGCTTCTGGATGCCGGTCACACTGTCGTGGCACTCAAGCGGCAAACCTCATCGTTGCGCCGGCTTGCGCCGATCTTGCCAAGAATCACTTTGCTCGATGTGGAAGGTCTCGATTTGCGAGCGCTGTTCAAAGACTTGGGCAAGATCGATGCTGTCATCCACACCGCAACCTGCTACGGCAGGAATGGCGAAAGCGCCAGCCAGATAGCGGATGCCAACCTGAACTTCCCGCTCAAGTTGCTGGATGCCGCTGTGGCAACTGATGTTCCACTGTTTCTGAATACCGACACGGCATTGGACAAATTTCTGAACGCGTATTCGCTCTCCAAGACACAGTTCGCAGAATGGGGAAGCTATTTTGCAAGGCAAAAGAATATCCGCTTTATCAATCTGAGGCTGGAACATTTCTACGGCTTCGGCGATGACGATACGAAATTCACTACCCATGTGATCAACAACTGCCTGATGAATGCGCCGGAACTGAAGCTCACCTCGGGCGAGCAGCGGCGCGATTTCATTTACATCGATGACGTAGTTGCCGCCTACATGTTGCTGCTGGAGAAACAAGAAGCGATAGCCGACTGGTTGGCGGAGTTTGATGTCGGGAGCGGTGAAGCAGTCACCATTCGGCAATTCGTAGAGACGGTGCATCGGCTTACAAATTCGGAAACCCGACTTAACTTTGGAGCACACCCTTACCGGGAAGGCGAAGTAATGCTGTCGCAAGCCGACACGAAATCCCTGCGGAAACTCGGTTGGTGTTGCAGACATACGCTGGAACAAGGCTTGAAACTAGTCATAGAAGGAAACAACCAATGAAACTATTGATAACCGGCGGATGCGGGTTTCTGGGCAGCAACCTGGCGGCAGAAGCACTGAAACGCGGCGACGAAGTCATCGTCTTCGACAATCTATCCCGCTTGGGAGCCACGGAGAATCAGGACTGGCTGCGCGGCCAGGGCGATTTCCGTTTCGTGCATGCCGACATCCGCAACCAGAACGACATTACCCGCATCGTCAAGGAAACCAAACCGGATGCCGTATTCCATTTGGCCGGACAAGTGGCGATGACCACCTCGATTGCCGATCCGCGCAAGGACTTCGAAATCAACGTGGTCGGCAGCCATAACCTGCTCGAAGCGGTGCGCGATTTCAGCCCCGAAACGGCGGTGCTATATTCTTCGACGAACAAAGTCTATGGCGACCTCGAACAATTCACCTACACGGAAACAGACACGCGTTACGTGTGCGACCAGCATCCCAAAGGATTCGACGAGAAGATCACTCTGGATTTCCATTCACCCTACGGATGCTCCAAAGGCGCGGCGGATCAATACATGCTGGACTACGCGCGCATCTTCGGCTTAAACACCGTGGTGTTCCGCCATTCTTCGATGTATGGCGGCCGCCAGTTCGCCACCTACGACCAAGGCTGGGTCGGCTGGTTCTGCCAGAAAGCGGATGAAGCCGCCAAAGGCAGCAAACAAAAATTCACCATTTCCGGCAACGGCAAACAAGTGCGCGACGTGCTGCATGCCGAGGACATCGTGAGCCTCTACTTTGACGCACTGTCGAAGATTGATTCCGTGTCGGGCAACGCGTTCAACATCGGCGGCGGGATAGAAGCAAGCCTGTCGTTGCTGGAATTGTTAACCCTGCTCGAATCCATCACCGGTGCGCAACTGAACTACGACAAACTTCCGCCGCGTGAAAGCGACCAGAAAGTGTTCGTGGCCGACGTGGCCAAGGCCGGGAAACTGCTGGGCTGGCAACCGAAGGTGGGTAGCCGCGACGGGGTGGGAAGAATGATGGAATGGGTAAGCCGCAGCAAATGACGAAAACTGTCTCCCAGGAAAGATCGCGAAATTACTTGCGGCAAGTAAAGGGTTCGGCGGTATTTAAAGGGCTGGCTGTCGGCTGCTCGTTCTTGGCTGTCCCTTTAATGATTCATTATCTGGGTCAAGAACAGTTTGGTGTTTGGTCAACAATGTTGTCGGTGATGACCTGGATCACCTTCTTTGATTTGGGATTGGGCAACGGTCTGCGCAATAAACTGGCCGAGTCGCTTGCGAAGAATCAGCCTGATGAGGCGCGAAGTTATATTTCGTCCGCCTATAGTCTGATTGGACTGATCTCACTCACGGTGTTTGTGATACTGGCACTTGTCGCATTTATCGTGCCTTGGCAAACGATTTTCAATACACAGTCCATTTCGGCAAATAAATTAAGTTATGCCGTGTTAATTACCGGCTTTTTCATTGCCTTGAATTTCTGGGTAAGCTTAATTAATCCGGTGCTCAATGCGGTACAAAAAACATCGTTCATAGTGATGGGACAATTCCTGTTCAATGCACTATCGCTGTTTTTTGTTTATGTTATAGCAAAAACAACGGACGCTTCGTTGCTCTATTTAGCCACTGCATATGGTGTATCCATGGTTGGTGCGAATGCATTGCTGAGTGGCTGGTTCTACAAGGGCAATCATAGCCTGATCCCCAAACTGTCATTGGATTTTAGTCATGTCCGTCCTTTGTTGAATTTAGGCCTGCAGTTTTTTGCGATACAGATCGCAGTGCTTATTATTTTTACGACGAGCAAAATCCTTATTGCCCAATTATTTGGGCCAGAATTCGTGACACCTTACGATGTTGTATTTAAATTTTTTGGGGTAATAACAATGATGTTCGGATTGCTTACAGTCCCATTGTGCTCATCCTATACAGATGCGTATCATCGCGGTGATTTTGTTTGGATAAGGAAAGTGATAGGGAAGCAGTTGTGGTTGTTTGGGATAATTGTATTGGTTGTACTGATGTTCATAATAATTGCAAAACCAGTAATTAAAATTTGGATCGGGGATCAATTAGTTGTGCCAATGCCAATTATTATCAGCATGGGTCTTTTTGTAATAATATCATCATGGAATAGTATTTTTGCCTATTTTCTTAATGGGATTGGAAAGATAAGGTTTCAAATGTTTTCAGCAATTCTTGCCATGATTATAAATATACCAATAGCATTTATTTTAACGAAATACATTGGAACTGGGGTGGAAGGTGTGGTACTAGCTACGTGTGCAAGTCTGCTATTGTTTGCCGTGATTGGCCCCTTTGAGACCTATTTTGTACTAAGAAATAAGTAGCCATGAACAATCTGAGTTCCCTCGTAAGCATTCTTATTCCGACATACAACCGTCAGGAATTCATCGCTGAGTGCATTGAATCAGCTCTTATGCAGGTTTATGCCAACATTGAAGTTATCGTGGTTGATAACGCTAGTACAGATAAGACATGGGAAATTTGCCAACAATTCGCAATAAAAGATGCTCGAGTACGAGCATTTCGCAATGATAGAAACATCGGACCAGTTAGTAATTGGCTTGCATGTTTAGCTCAAGCGCATGGTGAATACATAAAAATATTATGGTCAGACGATTTAATTCACCCAGAATATTTAACTAAAACGCTTCCATATCTTCGTGATCCCAAAATTGGTTTTGTCTATTCATCAGTTGAATTGTTTGAGAGAGCTGCCGAGGATAAAAGTCAAAGATTGTATTCGACCATCGAGACATCGGTTGTTGATTCAAGGAAATACATTGAAGGGGTATTGTTGGGTAACAAAAACTACCCATACTCGCCTGGATGCGCATTGTTTAGAACTTCTGATGTAAAGAAGAATTTGATGTTGCATGTCCCTAACCGAGTTGCAAGTGATTTTTGCTTTCATGCTATTGGCAATGATCTGCTTCTTTTTTTGCTCACTGCTCAGCATTATCCAAAATTCGCTGTAGTGAATGAGCCGCTTTCATTTTTTAGGGCACATCAAGGCTCAATTTCAACATCCGCCCCATTGGGTAAAATCCCTTTGCATTACGACTTAGCTAAGGGCTATTTTGCAGAAAATTATGTTGTTGATGCTACGCTGTTGAAGAAACTAAACACCATCAACTTAACTCATTTATTAAGATTCAAAGCGCGCAAGTATGGAATTACGACATTGGATGATTTTTATCCTACCAGAAAAAACAATAAGATTGATTTATTGTTTTTAATCAAAAATATTTTTCAACGGTATTTCATAAAAATAAAATCTCGGTAACTTTCATTATGGCTAATAAAGAAAAATTGTTTATGTTCCTCCATGTTCCAAAAACAGCGGGGAATACGATGCGGGATGTTTTTTCCCAGAATTATTTGTTCAAAAGAATGACCACGTATTACCCCGATTTTGGAACGACACCCGAACAATGGGTGGACAGAAATCATGCCAATGTGTCCAAAAGCGATGCTTTGTTTGGACATTTTGGTTATGGAATTCACGAGCTGTTTCCCGGCAACAGGACTGTGTCTTACGGGACAATGTTAAGGCATCCGGTCGATAGAACCATTTCTTACTATCATTTTGCGCGAAAGTATTCAGAGCATTATTTGCACAAAGAAATAATCCGTATGAGCTTGCCGGAATTTGTGAAATCCGGAGTAAGCAGCGAAATCGATAACGGCCAAGTTCGTATTTTGGCCAGTTGGGAAGCAATGAACCGTGATAAATGCAGCGAGTCTGATTATCAACTCGCGCTCGATCATTTGAATGCTATGGTTGTGGTAGGTATCCAAGAAATGTTCGACGAGAGTATTTTCATAATGAAAAATAAGCTCGGCTGGAATAGTAGTTTCTACACATCCAAGAATGTTGGAAAAAAAAATAAGTCCGCCATAGATGCGGCGGTGCTGGATGAAATTCGAGAAATGAACCACTACGATATGAAGTTATATCAAGCCGCGCACGACAGGTTGATGTTGGATATTTCAAATATTGAAGATTTTGATAAGTCATTGCAAGAGATGCGCAAACTAAATGGAACTGTCGGGAAATTGGGCAAATTTGTCTGGGATGCTTGTGTAAGGCTGGCTGTGCGCGGCGACGGGCATTAACTGGGCGAGGGGGGGGTATGGCATTAAGAAGAGAAGGTTTGATTGACGATACCCGCCCGCCGAATTCCTTACGAGAGTGGCTACTGGTTATTTTTTTAGCTTATTCTTTTTTATCACACCCTTTGTTTATCCAGTACTTCTTTCCAAAAGGGGGATATAAGATCGGGTTTCTGTCCCTGTTGTTATTAAACCTGATTGTCCTGATTCTCAATCCTCGGATACGGTTGCCGCGCAACGGGAGAATTTCGGATCCTAGGATTACTATATTATTTGTGGCCTATGGAATTTACCTTTTGTTTCTTACGGTCGCGACCTTGTTGCATGCGGATGCATCTACAGCTGCTGACTTGGCTTTAGTTTATGTCAAGGTAATGGCTGCATGTATGCTATTTTTCCTCTTGCCTTTAGAGGTATATCGATGGACTCTGGATCGCTATACCACCCTTGTATTCTTGGGGGCTGTCACTGGAATCGCTATGGTGGCGCTTGTATCCATAAATATTATCTCTAATATTGGGACGGTAGGAGTAGAAGGGGTAGGGGAGACTACGCGTGAATTTTATGGGATTGGGTTGGGTTGGGGGCAACTGTCTATTCCCGGTGGACTGACTGTTATCCGGCTACAATCATTTGCCGATGAACCGGGGACATTTGCTTTCATGCTGTTGCTGGCCATTATTTGGTCATTTTATAAGCGCTGGATGTGGTATGTCGGAATAATGATAGTCGCATTGCTGTTGACATGGTCGGTGGGCGCGATGATGGCGGGCGCAGTACTGTTGATAGCTTATCTAATGAAAAAGAGGTCTGCCGTACCACTGCTTGTTACGCTGATTGCAGTCATAGGAATTTTTATAATTTATCAATCCAGTGCCGACTTAATTGACTTGGTTACTCATTATCTTGAAACCAAGTCTGGAGATGATCAGGGGACAACCTCATATGGCGAGCGTCTGGAGTATCTGGAAAAATTATTCCAACTGATTGCTATACACCCTGAGGGTGTAGGGCCGGGGGTTAAGGCAATAGGCTTTGTTTCGCCCGTAGGGTGGTTGGCGACCTTGGCTGAAGCGGGTGTATTGGGTTATTTTTTCTATTTCATCTCAGGCTTGGTATTAATTTGGCTATCTGTGCGTTCGGTTTTCTTAGCGAACAGTGAGGTTACTATCTTGGGTATTATGGTGCTGGTTCTGGCCTTCTCTGCAATGCAAAGGGCGCGGATCGATTACTCCATCTGGCACTTGTGGTTAGTGGTTGGGTTTCTCAGGTTTTATATCGCGCACCCTATCCAGAGACGCTTCTTTCGCCCGATATTCCAATCGAGGTTGGCTGAATAATGTCTAACAGGATTCTCTCAAGTTTCTTCATCCATTTTGCGCGCATTTCTTATTGGATAGCGATGCTGTGTACCATCCTGCTTATGCAGTCTGTTGTGGTAAGTGCTGCACAAACTGCCAAAACAGAAGCGCCACAACTCATTACGGTTGATGCACATGCTGCCTACGATGTATCAGGCCATGGTGATATCAAACAGATGAGAGGATATTTTCAGGGGGCATCATGGGAGAAACCAATTTCTCCTGAAACTTGGCAGCGACTTCAACCCCTGGGTCTAACCAAAATCCGACTGATTAATGTCGAGTCCAGGAATATGGTTCAAATAGATTCGGCAAAACATCAAGTTAAGTTTGATTTCAAATCATTGCAGCCGGGGCTGCAAGATTGCAAAAAATATCACTTGATTCCTCACATCATCGTAGGGCAAAACCCTCAGTCTGCATTGTTGATCGAAAAAGGCGAAAAAAAATTCGGGGTAAGTGACTGGGAGATTTATGGGCAATATGCTTATGCTTTCCTGAAGTATGTGATGGTCGAACAAGGAATTATGAGGGCAGATTTCGAGGTTGCAAATGAACCGGATATCAATGGTGCATCTTGGTTGCTTCCGAATAAATTGCCATATGGCGACTCAGCAATGTATGCGGCTTATTTGCACTTGTACCAAGTCTGGTCTGGTGCCGCAGATAGATTGTCCCGTGAACACCCAGAGTTAAGCCTAAGAATCGGAGGCCCGGATTCTGGCCCCTACACTTTTGCCGGTGGTAGTTTCAATTGGTACGGACAGTTTGCCAAAGATGTGGTGAAGCAAAAGTTGCGCCTAGACTTCTGCTCATTCCATTTTTACGGGAATGAATCGGCGTTGGCGGGTTTGCCAGCGTTCGGTCCATATCCGTCATTTGCAGGGCAGATCGAATACATCCGAAACAGTTTGAATAACGAGGGGTTGAATGGTGTTCCTATTTACATAACAGAATGGGGACCAAGCAATGTAGTCAACGAGGCCCTTAAAGGAGTCATCAATGGCAATCATATAGGTGCGGCGTGGACTGCTCGATTTTTGATAGATATGGTAGATGCTAAGGTCGATGATGGGATGGCGTTGATTCTACGTGACCACACTTCCACACCAACAAGCACAACAAATAATTGGTCTTGGCCTGGGTTTTTGCTTTCCGATAATGTCACTACAAAGGCATTCTACGATGTGGCGTTAATGTTTATGATGCTACCCGAGCAGCGTGTGAAAGCTTCCGCTGTGGGATCACTCGGTGTATTGGCTGGGGCGAGTAATCGAAAGGTTGGAGTGCTTGTGTTCAATCAAAATTGGGATTTTCTTACCTCAAGAGAGCGCGCAAAAACTGAACGAATAAATCTGCAAATTGTTGGATTACCTTTTGCGACAGCCAAAGTAAAAGTAACCCGTTACTTGGTGGACGAAACACATGGTAACGCCTATAGCAATTTCAAACGAGGCTTGCCTATGGATCAGAAAAAATTGGGGTTGCACCAGCTTAAAGATTCCATTGTTCCAATAAATAATGGTGCCGTAAATCTTACGGATATCGATCTAGAGCCATCCTCTGTTTCATTGTGGAAACTCGTTCCTATGAGATAATCGAACCTGCATCTTCGCGGTTCGATCCTAATGCTGTGGTTAGAGTTGCACAAACAGTTGAGCGGCCTAGATTGGCAGCGTTCTTTATTGTCCATAATTTTTTGTCATACCAACATATTATCCTATGAAACAGCATTCCCCTGAACTGACAATAATATTAGCCACGCTAAATGCGGGTGGCACAATCGAGCGGTGTTTGCAAAGCATCGCAAGCCAGAGCTTTAGAGATTTTGAACTCATTGTGATTGATGGTGTATCAACTGACGATACGCTTGATAAGATCGGTCGCTACACTGCAATTTGTTCTTATGTTGAAAGCTCTCCGGATAATGGAATCTATAGCGCTTGGAACAAGGCATTGAAAATGGCCAAGGGGGAGTGGATTGTTTTTATAGGAGCAGATGATTACTTTGCAACAGATACTATCCTTGATGACCTTATAAAATTTGCTGCGAGAACAAATGCAGACCTGATTACGGTTAGAAATACTGAACTAAATCCAGAGGGCGAAGCAGTTAAGGTTTTTGGTGAGCCATGGTGCTGGGGGCGATTTCGAAGATATATGAACATCTGTCATGTGGGTGTATTGCATCGGAGAGTGCTATTTGAGGAATATGGCTTGTTCGATGAGAGCTACAAGATAGCAGGGGACTATGAGTTCTTGATGAGAGCTGGAAATCAACTCTCAACTGCTGATTTTGATTGCGTGGTGGCTTGTTGTGGGAACAGTGGTGTTTCTCGCAAAAATATAGCTAAAGTATTCAACGAGTCAATTAGGTTGCAGCAAAAACATCAATCTACAAATCTTGTTGGATCATATGTTAAGTATGGGTTGAGCTATCTAAAATTATGTATAAAGAATTTGTTAAACCGAAAAATGCTGCTGCCATAAAAGCAAATCAGACGATAATCACTCAATATTGAGGAAAACAAAGCATGAATTTGCAAGTGGATGATTGCCAACGTGTTTTGGTTACGGGGGGGTCTGGGTTTATAGGGACGAACCTAGTTGAGTATTTTATCTCGAGAGGTGCGCAAGTTATCAATCTAGATGTGGCGCAACCACGTAATCCTGCTCACAGCAACTATTGGAAAAGAACCAATCTGTTGGATAGGGAGACTTTGACAAAGTCCATATGTGAGTTCCAACCTAACTTTATCTTTCACATGGGGGCGCGCACTGATCTGGACGGTAAGTCGCTGTCCGACTATGCTGCAAATACTGATGGAGTGCGAAATCTGATCGACGCGATCAAAGGAGTCAGTTCAGTTCGTAGGGTTGTATTTGCCTCTTCAAGATTAGTGTGCCGTATTGGATATCAACCTGCGAATGAGTTTGATTATTGTCCCTCGACCCCATATGGTGAAAGCAAGGTGATCGGCGAACAGATCGTTCGCGATGCGGCGGATTGTCTTCCATGTCCATGGGTTATCGTGCGTCCAACCTCGATCTGGGGGCAATGGTTCGATGTGCCCTATAAAACATTTTTTCTGTCTGTTGCCAAGGGTAGGTATGTTCATCCGGGCAATGTCGAGATACTTAAATCCTTCGGTTTTGTAGGCAACACAGTGTATGAGTTGCAACGGCTGTTAGATGCGGACGACGAATCAATCGATAAAAAAACGATCTACCTTGCTGATTATCCACCAATCAATGTAGCAAAGATGGCTAACACGATTCAATGTGAACTGGGTGCCTCACCTATAATGGCGATGAGTGTTGGGCTGTTACGTGTTGTGGCATTGGGTGGGGATGCGCTCAAGTTGCTTGGATGGAGGCATCCCCCCCTGACGACTTTCAGGTTGAATAATTTGCTAACTCCCATGGTACATGACCTCGAGCCACTAAAGAGGATTGCGGGTGAATTGCCATATTCTATGGAAGAAGGTGTTCACATCACGGCTCAATGGATGAAAACTCATGGGGAGCTTTCTTGATAAAAGTCAACAAACTGCGGGTGGTGCATATTGCCGAGGATGTTTCAGCAGTTGCCGGCGGGGTGCCTGCAGTGGTGCGCCAGTTGTCCACTCGATTGGCACATCAAGGCGTTCAAGTTCAAATCGTGCATGCCTTGGGTGAGCGGGGGGCGCTGCCAACTGCGGTCGAATCTTTTGCATTTCCATCAAAGCTTGTTCGTCGTGCATGGTCTTGGGGTGATGGCTTGCGTGCAGGCATCGCGCGACTTGCCGATGCTGAAGGTTCAGCATCACCTGTTTTTCACTTGCACGGTATTTGGTCGGCTCCGCATTATTTCGCAGCCAAGATAGCGCATGAATCAGGGATGCCATTCATTGTTACTGCGCATGGCATGCTTGAGCCATGGTTGTGGGAACAGCAGGGCTGGCGTATCCGTATAAAAAAGCAAGTCTATTGGAATATGTTTGCATATCCGGCCTTAAAAACAGCGGCTGTTGTTCATGCCATCACGCCGATGGAGCAACAGAACCTCCATGTTCTGTTTCCGAAGAATCGCATTGAGGTTATCCCCAACGCGATTGATATAAATGAAATGCTTGATATGGATGGTGCTTATGTTGAGCGCGAGCCTATCATTTTATTTTTGGGTAGGATCGAACCCAAGAAGGGTGTCGATATTCTCTTGAATGCCTTCGCTAGGTCAACGATTGCACAAAAATGGCGTGTTGTGATCATCGGTCCAGTTTGGTCTAAAGTGTATCAGACTGAACTTGATCGGATCGTTGCAGAAAATCATCTGGGAGAGCGAGTGGCCTTCCTCGGTCCGGTATTCGGTGAAGAAAAAGTCCGTT
The DNA here is from genome assembly GCA_028710605.1 of Sideroxydans sp. Taxonomy (GTDB): domain Bacteria; phylum Pseudomonadota; class Gammaproteobacteria; order Burkholderiales; family Gallionellaceae; genus Sideroxyarcus. The sequence continues at coordinate 54,149 of JAQTTU010000013.1, read as the reverse complement.
GGTTGCGCAAAGCATGGGTTATGGCAGTGCCATCTCATTCGGAAGTTGTGGGTTTGGTCAATCTAGAAGCTGCAGTCTATGGATTGCCGACTATTACATCGCACCAGACTGGACTGTTTGACTGGGAGTCCGGTGGTGGGATATTGATCCACCCCAATATAACTGACATGCAAACTGCGATTGAAAAAGCATGTTCATGGACCGAGAGTGAGCAAAAAGATCGAGGTGAACAAAGTAGGGTGCTTGTTGAGAAGCGCTATAGCTGGAACGCGATCATGCCATTGTGGATGTCGCTATATAATTCTATTCAAATAAAGGGATAAAGATGTTTTTTTCAAAATTACGAGCACTGCTGGCCTTGATGGAAATCAATGGGGCGATAAGTGCACTTGTCAGCTGGCCCAAATTCTCGATGGCATCTTTTTTAATTATCTCTCGTCTAAAAAAGGCAAAGGTTCTCCCCAAGACGGTGATTGACGTAGGCGCAAATGTTGGTCAATTTGCGGTTGCTGCATCCAGATTGTTCAAAGAGGCTCAGATATATTCGATTGAGCCTGATCCGATTACTGCTGAATTGTTGCGGAAGAATACCAGCCATGAAAGTAACGTCAGCATTTCAGTAGTCGCATTGGGTGAGTCAATAGGTGAGGCGAAGTTTTATGTAAACCGAGATTCTCAAGTGAGTTCCTTGTTGCCACTTGGAGAGGATCGTATCAGTTCTTTTCCAGGGTCTGTCGTTGAACGAGAATTGAAAGTGCCAATCTCTACGCTGGATACTCTTTTTCTAGTTAAGGAATTAGAAGCCCCAATCTTGTTGAAGATTGATGTGCAAGGCTTTGAAGACAGGGTGATCCGTGGAGGTGAAGGATTTCTAAAAGTGGTCGAATGGGTATTGATCGAAGTTTCTTTTGCGAATTTGTATCAAGGTGAGCGCGATTTCCAAAGCATCCAAAGCTTATTAAAAGGCAATGGGTTCGAATTTTCAAGGCCGATGAACTTTCACACGTCACCTTTAACTGGTGAGATTATTGAAATGGATGCGCTCTTCCGGCGTGCGAAGACTAATTGAGTTGGATGGATAATTCTTGCGAATTCTGATTTGTGGTACGAATTACCATCCCGAGAAAATCGGCATCGGCAAATACACTGGCGAGATGGCGGAATGGCTGGTTGCGCGCGGGCATGAAGTGAGGGTGGTTACGGCACCACCTTACTACCCGGAATGGGCGGTGACGAAAGGCTATACCTCATGGAGTTATCGTCGCGAATGTATCTCGGGTGTTGATATTTGGCGCTGCCCTTTGTGGATTCCAACAAAACTCTCTGGCTTGAAACGCATACTGCATTTGGCGAGTTTTGCCTTAAGTAGTCTGCCTGTTATGCTGCGGCAGGCTTTCTGGAAGCCGGATGTGGTTCTAGTAATCGAGCCGCCCTTGATGTGCGCACCGACATCATGGCTAACAGCAAAGTTATGCGGAGCAAAATCGTGGTTGCATATTCAGGATTTTGAAATTGATGCTGCATTTGAGTTGGGCATCCTCAAATCTGCATGGGCGCGAAGATTCGCTCTATGGTGCGAGCATCTGCTGATGAATCGATTTGACCGCATTTCTACGATTTCACCAAAAATGATGGAGAAGTTAGCGAGTAAAAATGTAAAGCGTTCCAAGTCATTCTTGTTTCAGAATTGGGTGAATAAACGCGAAATTTTTCCGCTTAAGACTGAAAGTCTATTTCGTACAGAATTAGGAATATCAAAGAATAAGGTTGTTGCTCTTTACTCGGGCAACATGGGTGAAAAGCAAGGTCTTGAGGTGGTGGTGGATGCTGCACGCCAACTTGCGGGCGATGATTGTGTACAATTTGTGCTATGTGGCGAAGGGGCTGCTAAGATTAAGTTGCAAAAGCAAGCTGAAGGGTTGTCTAATATCTTATGGCTTTCTTTACAGCCCGCCAATCGATTGAATGATTTATTGAATATGGCTGATGTTCATCTTTTGCCTCAACGAGCTGATGTTGCTGACTTGCTGATGCCTTCCAAGTTGTTGGGAATGTTGGCTAGTGGCCGACCGGTTTTGGCAACTACGTTTGCTGATACACAAGTTGGTCAGGTTGTTGTCACTTGTGGTGAAATTGCCCCGTCAGGTGATTCAAAAGCATTGGCAGATACTTTGAAAAGAATGGCTAATGATCCTGTTAAACTTGCAACGCAAGGAAGGGAAGGGCGTTTAATTGCGGAAAGATATTTCGGGCATGATGCAGTGTTAGAGCAGTTCGAAACTGAACTTGCAAAATTAACTGGAAATTAATGAGGCAGCATCATGAAGATGTACAGAATATTAAAAAGAATATTGGATGTTGTGGGATCGGCAGTTCTCATTCTGATACTGCTACCACTATTTGCACTGGTGTCGGTACTAATTTGGCTATTGGAAGGCCGTCCAATTTTTTATTGCTCGCGCCGCGTTGTTTCTTTAGATAAAACTGTATCTATTATTAAATTCAGGACTATGGTCGCTGATGCAACATCGCCAAAATATCGGCTCGAAGAACGTTTTATGCGCGATGGGTATTTGGACATTCCGCTTAGCTGCGAGGTTTATACGCCGATTGGGAGAGTGCTTGAACGAACGCAAGTGGTAGAGCTATTGCAGTTATTTAATGTATTTATTGGGCAGATGAGTTTCATCGGAAATAGGCCGTTGCCTCAGCGCAATCTCGATCTTCTTGAGAAAACGGGAAGGTGGGAATCCAGATTCGATTCGCCCTCGGGTATTTCCGGTATTTCGCAAGTGGTCGGAAAATATGGACTGCTTCCAAGCGAACGATTAGAACTGGAAAAGCTTTATTCCAAGGTTTATCAAGAAGGGAACGTTATCAAGTGTGATGCGATGATTCTTTTTTATACCCTGCGTTTACTTATTACGGGGGGGGCTCTTTCTTTACAAAAAGGGAGGGAAGTATTGAATAACTGCTTGGTTCAATTTAGGTGGGGAAATTCGATTATTGTGATTTGTGTGTTAGTTGTTTTCATAGCGTTGAGTTACTCTTGATTTATATAGATGAAGTGATGTTATACTCCGCAGGCGTAGGTGTGGAGGTTAGGGTTTTCGGTTGTTTGGACAATTTTCGTAAGGAGTAATCATGAAAAAAATCGCATTGATATTTGCATTGTTGTTTGCAGCCACGACTGGCTTTAACGCAGTAGCCGCTGATGCAGCTCCGACTACAACCAAGAAGGTTGTGAAGAAAAAGCTGAGCAAGAAGGCCGCTGCGCAGGCGGCTCAGAAAGAAGAAGAAAGAAAAGCCGCTATTGAGGCGGCGAAGAAGAAAGAGGAAGAAAGAAAAGCAGCTGCTGAGCTTGCAAAAAAACAAGCCGCTGAAAAAGCAGCCGCTGAAAAAGCAGCCGCTGACGAAGCTGCAAAAAAAGCGGCTGCTGACGAAGCTGCAAAGAAAGCGGCTGCTGACGAAGCTGCAAAGAAAGCGGCCGCTGAGGCTTCTACCAAGAAGGCCGCCACAACTCTTCCGCAGACCACCACCACTCCTGTTGCAGGAGCGATTGGGGGGGGCGTTAGTGGAACAACGCTCGCTGCGGGAGGTGCTGCTATTCTTGTGATTGGAGCTGCCTCAGGCGGTTCTTCTTCCAGCAGTGGAAGTGGCGGAACTGGTACAACTCCCTGATCGAATCAGTTGAGAAAAATCCTTGGCATTTTGCCAAGGATTTTTTTTGTCCGCTCAAATCGAAATATAATTCTGTAAATCAGAAGTTATTTTGATGATCCCAAAAAACGTAGTTGAAATTGAACACTCCGAAAATCCAGTGCGTTACGCAGACGGTGTAGATGCGAATTCATTCGCACATCACGTGCGAATAAATCCGCACTTACAAAGCCCTCAAGCGCGTTTTCTAGGATGATATTTCTGATACCTCGCCTTTCTGTCCTCGCGTTCTTGCTGCTCTTGGCAGGGTGTTCTTCGTTGGCATCCAATCCGATGATGCAAATGCTGCGGCGCGTCAGCCCGCAAGGCGATGAATTCGATAGTGTGGAACTTAATCCCGCTTACAATTACTTGCGGCTGTCAGTTGATGGCAATGTCATTTTTATTGCATCAGATACCTCAAATGTCGATTCTGCAAATGTAGTAAGTGTCTGGTATAGCGCGGGGCGTGAAGTATTGCGCTTTCAGAATGGAAGACTTGTTGCGGCGGTGGGGCTCACCTCGGAATGGCGAAGTGTATTGCTTCCAGAAATGCCTGCTTGGTCTGCGCTTGCGGAAAGGAAAGAACCGTTCAGATGGACGCGCATTCGCGATGTAATGCCGGGATATCACTTCGGGGTTCGCGACGATTTGTTGCTTCGTCGTATTGCACCTCCCGATGATTCTCAACTAAAGCTTATTGATCCTCATGCGCTGACATGGTTCGACGAGAGGATGGTCGCGCAACATAATAACGCAGATGCATCGTCGGACATGTTCCCGCTTGCCCGCTATGCGGTTGATTTGCGTGATGCAAAAGAGGTCGTGGTGTACGGCGAGCAATGTGTTGCAGCTAAGCTATGTTTCTCTTGGCAACGTTGGCAGGCGAGTGCGGGGGGAAAGAGTGAGTAGCTTTCCTTATCCCTTCGAAAAAATGCTTACTATATTGGGACAAAATGTTTGTATTTTGCGAATTCCGCCAATTGCTTTTGCGCTGTTTATATTAGCTCTAATACCTTCGATTCCATATTCTTATGCGCAAGACGAACCGCAACGCTTGAGCGAATGGTTGTCTTCAAAAGTTAGCACGGAAAATGATTATCCGCCGGGTTTGATATGGCGGGTTCCCGATGAAGTGGCAAATCAGGCGCAACTGCGAAATGATTTGCTTAAGAAGCTCACCGGCATTCTGGGGGCTGATGCCGAAGCGATTGGCCGCTTGTACGATTGGCTGGACGAGATGCCGATCACTGGACGCGTTCCCGTTTCAATTGCCGACTCCGACTGGCTAAGAGCCAACCCGAATTACGATCCAATCATTCTCTCTGAACATAGCGTGTCTCTGCCGAAGCGTCCAAGCGCCATTACATTGCTGACCTCGAATGGGAAGCGCTGCCAATTAGCGCATGTGCCCGGTTTTACGAGCAGAAAATATCTCGCGGTCTGCGCTCCCGATGCGATTGGTCGTGTAGATTGGGCATGGGTTATCCAACCGGATGGCAAGGTTGGCCGCTTTGGGATTGCAGGCTGGAATATACAAAAACAAGATGAACCTGCACCCGGAGCTTGGATATGGCTTCCGCTACGGGAAGATAAGTGGGCTGAAGCCATATCCGGTGAGTTATCTGCTTTTCTGGCAACGCAAGGTGTTGCGCCGGAGTTGGGTAGTGACAGCAACCAAAAACTGTTTACCGTTCTCGAGGAGCCGTATTTTGTTCGACAAACTTACCGCGAACGGCCTTCTTCGGCTGATGGATTGCATGAGGATGGCGGAAACGAGACCCTTACTGATCCGGTGATAACAGCCAACGATTGGGGCGGCGCAGGTTTGATGCAAACTCCCACAGCGCGAATGCGTACCACAGGTCACGGCTCAATGACGCTGAGCCGCACCTATCCCTATTCGCATACCAATTTTTTCTTGCAGCCACTGGATTGGATGGAACTCGGCTTCCGTTATTCCAGCGTGAGCAATCGGTATTATGGCCCTTCAATTGCTGGCGATCAGGCCTATAAGGACAAGAGTATCGATATTAAATTCAATTTGCTGAATGAGTCGGCATATCGTCCGCAAGTTGCACTGGGATTGCGCGACATTACCGGTACTGGGTTGTTCTCGGGAGAATTCCTCGTTGCGAACAAGCGCTCCGGGGCATTCGATTGGAGTGTAGGATTGGGTTGGGGGTATGTGGGGGGAAGGGATAATTTGCGCAATCCCTTGTCGTTACTCAGTCCCGCTTTCGATACCCGCAAACTAAATGTTGGCATGGGAGGGGAGTTTGCCGTGAGTAGTTATTTTCGCGGACCAACAGCTTTGTTTGGCGGCATGCAATACCAATCCCATTGGGAACCGCTGGTTCTAAAGCTGGAATATGACGGCAACAATTACCAGCATGAACCCCAAAGCAATAACCAGCGCCAAGATTCGCCCTGGAATTTCGGCGCGGTGTATCGAGCCGGGCGGGCAATTGAAGTGTCTCTGGGAATCGAGCGCGGCAACACGTTGACATTGAGCCTTACTTTTCAAACCGATTTGAAGAAAATGGCAATACCCAAACTCGACGATCCCGCACCCGTACCCGTTTCGGCATATCGGCCGCAGAGTTCTGCTATAGGTGTCGTGACGGCAAGGGACTTGGCAAATCAAACCGCTTGGCCGATTTCCAGTATCGAACAACATGGACATGAATTGCGCGTGAACGTTGATGATGCAGAGGCGTTTTATTGGCGTGATCGCCTTGATCGGGCCAATGCCGTGCTGCATCGTGATGCGCCGCCTGAAATTGATGAGTTCACGCTGGTGCAAAATCAGCATGGCATTCCGTTGGTAGAACATCGGACAGACCGGAGTGTCTGGGTACGTCAACAAACGCAACCGCTGCCGCCAAGCGAACAGCGCGATGCAGTCGTCGCGCGAACTGCTGAACCTATCCCGGCAGTAGAACCGGCACAGTCGCTTTATCAAGGAACGCGTTCGAAGTTCGAAGCCGAGCCGGGTTTCGGATTGCGTTACAACTTGGGTGGGCCGGATGGATTTATTCTCTACCAGATATTTGCCGAAGGTAGTGCCAAGTTGCGTTTGCGTGAAGACACTTGGATGCAAGGAAGTGTGCAGTTGGCTCTGTTGGATAACTACGACAAGTTTAAATACACCGCCCCCAGCAACCTGCCGCGCGTGCGAACCTATATGCGCGAATACCTGACCACCTCGAGCGTTACTATGCCCAACCTGCAATTGACCCATGCGGGAAAATTGACTGACAACCAGTATTTCAGTGTGTATGCAGGGTATCTTGAAAATATGTACGCTGGAGTGGGAGCGGAGTGGATGTATCGCTCTTTGGGCAGTCATTTCGCGCTGGGTGTCGATTTGAACCGGGTGCGCCAGCGGGATTTCAAACAGGATTTTGCGCTGCGCGATTATCAGGTTGATACCGGACACGCCACGTTATATTGGGACACCGGGTGGAACGATGTGCTGGCAAATTTGAGCGCGGGTCGTTACTTGGCCGGAGACGTGGGCGTGACTGTCGAAATGTCGCGCGTATTTCAGAACGGAGTGCGTATCGGAGGCTACTTTACCAAGACCAATGTCTCGGCCAAGCAATTTGGCGAGGGAAGCTTCGATAAGTGCCTATATGTGAATATTCCATTCGATGCAATGCTTACCAAGTCATCCGGCACGATTGCCCATTTCATCTGGAAGCCGCTTATCCGTGATGGAGGGGCCAAGCTCGGGCGAGAGGTTCAGCTTTACGACATGACGCAACTGTTGGACGAACGCACTTTGCAATATCGTCCCGCCAAACTGGAAAACTACATTCCTGTTCCTTCGCAGCACCAGGAAAAATGGGGAATCGAATAGGATTTACTGTGAAGAGTTGGGGGAAATGCAGTGGCCGGACTCAGTTCTTTGCTGAGTGATTTGCATAGCCATGCTGTCACATACTTGCCGGGCTAATTCTGCGGGCGCATCAATCAGGATGTGCAGACTATCACTGCGTACCGAATAAACGCCGATTGCTCGGTTTGATATTGCATTACTCCATACCGCTTCCAGCTTGCCCGGGCACGTAGCCTGTTCGATGACGCACTGGGCACACTTTGCGTGAAGAGCGGAAACGGTTCTTTCATTGGTTGTTTCGCATTGGTTCAAACTCTTGGCTTGCCCGATAAAAGTCAACATAACTCCGCCGGGAATTTGCATGCGAACTATCGGGTAATGCGGGCTTTCGCCAAATAACAAAATCACTCCCGAGACCAATCCGACAATCGCAACCAAAGTGCCGATGAAAATATTTCGCGCCATCATTGAATTACCACAAGCCCGGAATCAAACGGGCCGTTTGTTGTTTGTAAGACTGATACTCGGGAAAAGTCTCGCACAGGACGCGCTCTTCATTCAGCATGCGCTGTACCTGGAATGCGAAGTGTATGCACAAGATGGCAGCGGCAGCCCATGAGCGGAATATCAGAAAAGTTCCGAGCATGGCGATTTCTTCGGCAAAGTAAAGCGGATGTCTGACCAGAGAATACGGGCCGCTGGTAATCAGGCGACGTGCTTCGGCCATGACACTGATGGATCGCCCGAGATGTAGCAGGGCAACGATGCACAGGTAGTTGCCGACAAACAGCAACAGAGCGGAGATCAGGTCAACCCAGGGCGATGCATCGGCGCGTTGCAGAAACAGCATCAAGCTCCCTACGGTCAGCCCCAGCAATGCGGAAATTTTTGGCTGCCATCCCTGTGCTTTATTGACCGGTTTGGATCGAACCAGATTCAATGCGACCAACAGCAACAAAAATAGGATCAGGGAAACGCGCGCGCTGAGTGCCGCAATAAAATGAACATCCGCCTGCACCGGATTGTTTTCAAGGAAATCCCTGAGGAAGGATATTTCCCGGAACGACAGGAAAGCAAACAATAGCACAACGGGCAAGCGCATGAGCTTGTCATAACTGGATTCCGGGAGAAGCTTCATGGCGCTGGAAGTGAATTGATTCATTGGGCGGGAATCATGCCATCCAACACTCGCAAGTGGCAATGTCTTTTGTAAATCATGAACGTACTCAGGTGCGGTTGACTGCAAGCCGAATATCGCTATAATCCGCGCTCCCTTGAAAACCGTAACTCGGTGAACGAGCGGAATTACCCGTAGTTTTAACCTTGCTCCACCGTCTTTCGCATGACGGGGGGCTACAACCACAAGGAGATGAGATGCGACATTACGAAATCGTATTTATCGTGCATCCCGATCAGAGCGAGCAAGTTCCCGCGATGGTCGAGCGTTATCGCACACTGGTGACCAGCAAGAACGGTCACATCCACCGTCTGGAAGACTGGGGGCGCCGCCAACTGGCTTACCCTATCCAGAAAATACACAAAGCACATTATGTGCTGATGAACATCGAAGTCGATCAGCCCACGCTGGACGAACTTGAGCACGCGTTCAAATTCAATGACGCTGTGCTGCGCCATCTGACCATCAAAACCAAGGCTGCGGTAACCGCACCCTCCGCCATGATGAAGGAAGAGAAGTCGCGTTCGTTCAACAGCGATGCGGCTGCTGCTCCGGCAGCAGAGGCAGTAGCGGCAACTCCAGAAGCGGTTGCGTAATACGGATTGAGCAGCAACCGTTGTGTGATTGAGGGGGAGGTGGTCGAGCTGGAAGGCTTGCGCTACACCCCGGCAGGTTTGGCGAAAGTGGCGTTCAAGTTGCGCCACACTTCGATGCAGCAGGAAGCGGGGATGCAGCGCCAGGTCCAGTGTGATGTTCCGGCACTGGCGCTGGGCGAAGCGGCACAGCAAGTCAGCCGTTTGCAACCCGGACAGAGGGTGAAAGCCGAAGGTTTCCTCGCGCAGCGCAGCCTCAAGATCGCGCAACTGGTGTTGCACATTGATAACGTCACATTGAGATAGGAGCACAAAATGGCTCGTGTATTTAAGAAAAAAGATGACAAGAAGAACAGTTCTTCGCGTCAGTTGTTCAAGCGCCGCAAATTCTGCCGTTTTACCGCAGAGAAGATCGCGGAAGTGGATTACAAGGATCTGAACATCCTGAAGGAAATGATTACCGAGAACGGCAAGCTGATCCCGGCGCGCATTACCGGTACCAAGACGCGCTTCCAGCGCCAATTGAGCGTTGCCGTGAAGCGCGCACGCTTCCTGGCTTTGCTGCCTTACACCGATTTGCACTAAGGAGTAGAACATGCAAGTTATTCTGATGGAAAAAGTGGTCAACCTCGGCCAGTTGGGCGATGTGGTCAAAGTCAAGAACGGTTTCGCGCGCAACTTCCTCATCCCGCAAGGCAAAGCCAAGCGCGCGACTGAAAGCAGCGTGGCGGACTTCGCGGCACGCCGTGCCGAACTGGAAGCGGCAGAGCAGGCCAAGCTGGCTGATGCACAAGCGCGCGGAGAAAAGCTGGAAGGCTTGACCGTGCAAATCGTGCAAAAGGCCGGTGTCGATGGCAAGCTGTTCGGTTCCGTAACCAACGCCGACATCGCGGCTGCGCTGGTGGCTCAAGGTCACCAAGTGGACAAGGCTCAAGTGCGTATGGCAACCGGTCATCTGAAGCAGATCGGCGATCATCCGGTCACAGTTATGCTGCACCCGGATGTAGTGGCCAACGTCACGGTATCGGTGCTGGGCGAACAATAATTTCGCGCAGCATGTAGTGCGGAAAAAGGGCTGGCGACAGCCCTTTTTCTTTTCTGGATTTTGAGCAATACGAAGTTGCCCGGCAGTGTAAAATTCCCTTCCCGAAATTTGCGGTCGCACCATGCAAAACTACTCAGCTCCCGTTGCCGATTCCCAGCTTGAAGCGATAAAGCTTCCGCCGCATTCCGTCGAGGCGGAACAGTCGGTGCTGGGCGGCATCCTGCTGGATACCAGCGCCTGGGACAAGATCGCCGACCTGCTGAGCGAGAGCGATTTCTACCGCCACGAACACCGCCTGATCTGGCGGCACATCGGTCGCCTGACCGAGCACGCCAAGCCGATTGATGTCATCACCGTGGCCGAATCTCTGGAGAGCCACGCCGAGCTGGAGAAAGCGGGCGGTCTGGTGTATCTGGGCACGCTGGCGCAGAACGTGCCTTCCGCCGCCAACATCCGCCGCTATGCCGAGATCGTGCGCGAGCGCGCCATCATGCGCAAGCTGGTGGAAGTGGGCAGCGAGATTGCCACCAGCGCCTACAATCCGGCGGGACGCGATGCCGGACAGTTGCTGGATGAGGCCGAAAGCAAAGTATTTGAAATTTCCGAACAAGGCGATCGCGGACGGCAAGGCTTTACCGCGATGCCGCCGCTACTGACGCAAGTGGTCGAGCGCATCGAGACCTTGTATGGGCGAGACAACACCAGTGACGTGACCGGCACGGCGACCGGGTTTACCGATCTGGATCGCATGACCTCCGGTCTGCAAGCTGGCGACCTGATCATCGTGGCGGGTCGCCCCAGTATGGGAAAGACCGCGTTTTCTATCAACATCGCCGAGAACGTGGCTTTGGAAGGCAAGCCAGTAGCGATTTTCAGTATGGAAATGGGGGGCGCGCAACTGGCGATGCGTATGATCGGCTCGGTGGGGCGGCTCAATCAGCACACGTTGCGTACCGGAAAACTGGAAGACGATGACTGGTCGCGCATGACCCATGCCTTGGGTCTGCTTAACGATGCGCCTATCTTTATCGACGAGACCGCAGGCTTGAACGCACTGGAATTGCGCTCGCGCGCCCGGCGCTTGAGCCGCCAGCAAAAAGACGGCCTTGGCCTGATCGTGATCGACTACATCCAATTGATGTCATCGCCGGCTGGCAGGTCGAGCGAAAATCGGGCTACCGAAATTTCGGAAATTTCACGCTCATTGAAGTCGCTGGCGAAGGAACTGCATGTGCCGGTGATCGCACTGTCGCAGCTAAACCGCAGTCTGGAACAACGCCCGAACAAACGTCCTGTCATGTCCGACTTGCGCGAATCCGGCGCTATCGAACAGGATGCCGACTTGATCTTGTTCATCTACCGCGACGAAGTCTATAACCCGGACACGCCTGATAAAGGCAAAGCCGAAATCATTATCGGCAAACAGCGTAACGGCCCCATCGGCAAAGTCGAACTCACCTTCCGTGGCGAGTTCACGCGGTTTGAAAACTATGCCTCAGCTCAGTACTGAACTGAGACATAGTTTCGGTGAAGGCTAACCAGCGTTGCAGGTTATACAGAAACCAAAATTCCGCATCAGTTCAGTATTGAACGAACGCGTAATTGCGACGAAGACTCGCATGTGCAGCATGTTTTGTCATAATCAAAATCAAACTTCAGCTCAACTATGCGAATGCGTATATCCCCAAAACAACACTGCATTGCTCAAACAATTTTCAATGACGATATCTACTCGGGCAAGACAGCATGGGAGCTGGTCGATCACCCAGCGAAATGAGAGGAATCAAATCCATGAATGCAATTTTGAACACCATTTTCGCCAAACACCGGCAGCAGCCCGGCGCGCTGCTGCCCATCCTGCACGACATCCAGCATGAACTGGGTTATGTGCCGGAGGAGGCGGTGCCGCTGATCGCGCGGGAGCTCAACCTGTCGCGCGCCGAGGTGCATGGTGTGATCACCTTTTATCAGCATTTCCGCCAGACCCCGCCGGGCAAACATCTGGTGCGCGTGTGTTGCGCCGAGGCTTGTCAGGCCAACGGCAGCGAAGCGCTGGCGGCGCATGCGGCCAAACGTTTGCAGGGGGAGGATGAGACGCTGGAACCGGTGTATTGTCTGGGGCTGTGCTCCATGGGGCCGGCGATCCAGATCGACGAGACCGAGCTGCATGCGCGCGTGACCCCGCAAAAGTTCGATGCCTTGATGCACAAGCTGGGAGAAAAAGCATGAGCATCACACTTTACGTTCCCGGCGACGCAGGCGCATTGGCGCTAGGCGCGGATGAAGTCGCGGCGGCCATCGCCAAACACGCGGCCAAACTCAAGCTGGACATCACCCTCGTGCGCAACGGTTCGCGCGGACTGTTCTGGCTGGAGCCGCTGGTCGAAGTCGTCACCGCGCAGGGGCGCGTGGCTTACGGGCCGGTGACGGAGGCCGATGTGCCGACATTATTTGCGGCGGATTTCCTGCATGGCGGCAAACACCCGCTACGTCTGGGCGACATCGCCGCGCTGCCTTATCTCGCCAGACAACATCGCGTCACCATGCGCCGCGTCGGCGTGGTCGATCCGCGTTCGCTGGACGATTACCTCGCACACGGCGGCGGCAAGGGGCTGACGCTCGCGCGCAGCCTGCCGCCCGCCGACATCGTGAATCTGGTCACCGATTCCGGCCTGCGCGGGCGCGGCGGCGCGGCATTTCCGACCGGCATCAAGTGGCAGACCGTGCTCGACCAATCCGCCAAACAAAAATACATCGTGTGCAACGCCGACGAAGGCGACTCGGGCACGGTCGCCGACCGCATGCTGCTGGAAGGCGATCCGTTCTGCGTGCTCGAAGGCATGGCCATTGCCGCGCTCGCGGTCGGCGCAAGCAAGGGCTACATCTATGTGCGCTCCGAATATCCGCACGCCTGCATCGCGCTGAATGCCGCGCTGGCAGCGGCGGGCGACTGGCTGGGCGATTTCGAGATCGAAGTACGCATGGGCGCGGGCGCTTATGTGTGCGGCGAAGAAACGGCCATGCTGGAAAGCATAGAAGGCAAGCGCGGCATCGTGCGCAACAAGCCGCCGCTGCCCGCCATCGCCGGCCTGTTCGGCCAGCCCACGGTGATCAATAACGTGATCACCATCGCCAGCGTGCCGGACATCCTGGCGCAAGGCGCGGCGTTTTACTGCGACCTGGGCGTGGGCAGTTCGCGCGGCACGCTGCCGTTCCAGTTGGCGGGCAATATCAAGTTCGGCGGCCTGGTCGAAGTGCCGTTCGGCAGCACGCTGCGCGAATTGCTGTACGACTACGGCGGCGGTTCGCGCACTGGCCGTCCGCTGCGCGCGGTGCAAGTCGGCGGGCCGCTGGGCGCGTATCTGCCCGAGTCGCAGTTCGACACCGTGCTCGACTACGAAGCCTTCGCCGCCATCGGCGCGGCGCTCGGTCACGGCGGCATCGTCGCTTTCGACGACACCGTGGATATGGCCAAGCAAGCGCGTTACGCCATGCAATTCTGCGCCATCGAATCCTGCGGCAAATGCACACCCTGCCGCATCGGCTCCACGCGCGGCATCGAAGTCATCGACCGCATCCGCGCCGGAGACCAGACGCAGATACCGTTGCTGCGCAGCCTGTGCGACACCATGACCCACGGCTCCATGTGCGCGATGGGCGGTATGACACCGTACCCGGTGCTGTCGGCGCTGAATCATTTTGTGGAGGATTTCTCTGTTGTTAAAGCCCCTCTCCCGCAGGCGGGAGAGGGGTTGGGGTGAGGGGTTTCAAACTGCATCCAAGTTGGGCATATACCCACCAACCCTCATCCCCAGCCCTTCCCCCGCCTGCGGGGGAAGGGAGCAAACCCTGAAAGGTTTTAACCATGAACGAACTTGATTACGGCACTCCGGCAGTCGAATCCGACCACGAAGTCACCCTGCATATCGACGGCATCTCCGTCACTGTCCCAGCCGGAACTTCAGTCATGCGCGCCGCCGTCAAGGCGGGCGTGATGATCCCCAAGCTCTGCGCCACCGATTCGTTGCAGCCTTTCGGCTCCTGCCGCCTGTGCCTGGTCGAGATCGAAGGCCGTCGCGGTTATCCGTCGTCCTGCACCACGCCCGCCGCAGCGGGCATGACCGTGCGCACGCAAACGCCCAAGCTGGCCGAGCTGCGGCGCAATGTGATGGAGCTGTACATCTCCGACCACCCGCTCGACTGCCTGACCTGTGCCGCCAGCGGCGATTGCGAATTGCAAAGTACGGCGGCTCAAGTGGGCTTGCGTGAAGTGCGTTACGGCATGGCCGGAGCGAACCATTTCACTGCGGCGAAGAAAGATGTCTCCAATCCTTACTTCATCCACAACCCGGCCAAGTGCATCGTGTGCAACCGCTGCGTGCGCGCGTGCGAAGAACAGCAGGGCACGTTCGCGCTGACCATTAGCGGGCGCGGTTTTGCTTCGCGCGTGACGGCGGGGCAGGGCGAAAGCTTTATGGATTCGGACTGCGTCTCCTGCGGCGCGTGCGTCAACGCTTGCCCGACGGCGGCGCTGATCGAGAAGAGCGCGGTCAGGTTGGGAAGCACCGAGAAATCAGTGGTGACCACCTGCGCCTATTGCGGTGTCGGTTGCGGCTTCAAAGCCGAGATGAAAGGCACGCAAGTGGTGCGCATGACTCCGTGGAAAGACGGCAAGGCGAACGAAGGCCACGCCTGCGTCAAAGGCCGTTTCGCCTGGGGTTACGCCACGCACAAGGACCGCATCACCAAGCCGATGATACGCGCCAAGACCAGCGACCCGTGGCGCGAAGTGTCGTGGGATGAAGCCTTCGAATATGCCGCCAGCGAGTTCCGCCGCGTGCAGGAAAAGTACGGCAAAAATTCAGTCGGCGCATTGGTCTCCAGCCGCTGCACCAACGAGGAAGACTTCCTGGTGCAGAAGCTGGTGCGCGCCGCGTTCGGCAACAACAATGTGGATACCTGCGCGCGCGTGTGCCATGCGCCTACGGGTTACGGCCTGGGCCAGACGCTGGGCACTTCGGCGGGCACGCAGACGTTCAAGTCGGTGGAAAAATCCGATGTGATTTTGCTAATCGGTTCCAACCCCAGCGAAGGCCATCCGGTGGTCGGTTCGCGCCTCAAACGCCGCGTGCGTGAAGGCGCGAAGCTGATCGTGATCGACCCGCGCGCGATCGACATGGTGACCGCGCCGCATGCGCGCGCCACCTACCATCTGAAGCTGCGTCCCGGCACCAACGTCGCCATGCTCTCTGCGCTGGCGCATGTGATCGTGACGGAAGGCTTGGTCAACGAGCAGTTCGTCGCGGAACGTTGCGAGACGCAAGCCTATGCGGACTGGCGCGAGTTCGCCGCGCGTCCGGCCAATTCACCCGAAGCGATGGAGGGCGTCACCGGCGTGCCCGCCGCCGACGTGCGCGCGGCGGCGCGGTTGTATGCGACCGGCGGCAACGCGGCGATTTTCTACGGCCTCGGCGTGACCGAACATTCGCAAGGTTCGACGGCGGTGATCGCCATCGCCAACCTCGCCATGGCGACGGGCAACGTGGGGCGCGAAGGCGTGGGCGTGAACCCGCTGCGCGGACAGAACAACGTGCAGGGCTCGTGCGACATGGGCGGCTTCCCCGACATTTATCCCGGCTATCGCCATGTGTCCGACAACGCCACGCGCGAACTGTTTGAAAAAGCATGGAGCGTGAACCTGCAAGCAGAGCCGGGTCTGCGCATCCCCAACATGCTGGAAGCCGCGCTGGACGGTTCATTCAAGGGACTCTATTGCCAGGGCGAAGACCCGGCGCAGTCCGACCCTAACACGCAGCATGTGCAAGCCGCACTGGCCGCGATGGAATGTGTGGTGGTACAGGATTTGTTCCTCAACGAGACGGCGAAGTTCGCGCATGTGTTCCTGCCCGGCGCATCGTTTTTGGAAAAAGATGGCACCTTCACCAACGGCGAACGGCGCATTTCGCGCGTGCGCAAAGTCATGCCGCCGCTGGCGGGCAAAGCCGATTGGGAAGTGACGCTGGGGCTGGCCGCAGCGCTGGGCTATCCGATGCACTACGACCACCCGTCGCAGATCATGGACGAGATCGCGCGCCTCACGCCGACCTTCGCCGGGGTCAGCTACGACAAGCTGGAAAAGATGGGCAGCGTGCAATGGCCGTGCAACGACAAGAAACCGCAAGGCACACCGCTGATGCACGTGGAAGGTTTTGTGCGCGGCAAGGGGCGTTTCTTCAACACGCAATATGTGCCCACCGACGAGAAGGTGATGCCGCGCTTCCCGCTGCTGCTCACCACCGGGCGCATCCTGTCGCAATACAACGTCGGCGCGCAGACGCGGCGCACCGAGAACGTACAGTTCTACGGCGAAGACGTGCTGGAGATACACCCGCACGATGCCGAAGAGCGCGGCATCAAACAGGGCGACTGGGTCGGCATCCAGTCGCGCGCGGGCGACACCGTGTTGCGCGCCACCGTCACCGAGCGCGTGCAACCCGGCGTGGTTTACACCACCTTCCACTTCCCAGAATCCGGCGCGAACGTCATCACCACCGACAACTCCGACTGGGCCACCAACTGCCCCGAGTACAAAGTGACGGCGGTGCAACTGGTGAAAGTGGATCAGCCGTCGGCATGGCAGAAACGCAATGCGCGCGAAGATGAGAAGCAGAAGAAGTTGCTGGCGGGTGTTGCGGGGAAATGAAAATGAAGCAACGTAGGGTGGATAAGCGCAGCGCATCCACCAACCATGCCGAAGGTGGATGCGCTGCGCTTATCCACCCTACACCGCGTCACCGTCATTCCGGCGCAGGCCGGAATCCAGCCAGACAAATAATTCCGCGAAGCGGGCAAAACCTTGATGTTGTCCCACTTCGTAGGAAATATTTAAATATCTGGATTCCGGCCTGCGCCGGAATGACGGAGCTTTTGCGAACGGGTATTTTGAGATGAACCCTCAAACGCAATTACCCGTAACGCGCCCGAACGGCACATCCACCCTCGACACCGTCGCCGAAGAACTCCCCATCGCCTTCGAATACAACGGCATCTCGCACACCGTTATGCTGGCCACTCCCGCCGATCTCGAAGATTTCGCGCTGGGCTTCAGCCTGACCGAAGGCATCGTGGACAAGCGCAGCGAAGTGTTCGATATCGAGATTGTAGAAGCCGAAGCAGGTATCACCGTGCATCTGGACATCGCGGGCGGCGCATTCGCCAGACTCAAGGAGCACCGCCGCAGTCTGGCCGGGCGCACCGGTTGCGGCTTGTGCGGTGCGGAAAGCCTGACGCAAGTCGTGCGCGACCTACCGCCGCTGGCGGATGTCACTCCATTCCCGCTGCAAGCGCTGTACGAAGGCATGTCGCGCCTGCCCGCGCAACAACGATTGCAACAAACCACCGGAGCCGTACATGCCGCATGCCGCATCGCGGCAGACGGCAGCATCAGCTACGTGCGCGAAGATGTCGGTCGCCATAACGCGCTGGACAAAACGCTGGGCGCGCTGGCGCGTGCCGATTCCGTTCGTCCTGAGCCTGGTCGAAGGGCACCCGGCGGCGCGCTGCTCATCACCAGCCGCGCCAGCTTCGAGATGGTGCAGAAATCCGCAGCACTAAGCTACGGCATCCTCGCCGCCGTCTCCGCCCCCACCGCCGCCGCCGTGCGTCTAGCCGACAAACTCAACCTCACACTGGTCGGCTTCCTGCGCGGCAATAGCTGCGCCATTTATACTCACCCCCATCGCCTGCAAGGAACCCCGAAATGAAACCGGAAAAACTCATCAAAATGGCCAACCAGATCGGCGCATTTTTCGAAGCCATGCCCGACCGCGAACAAGCGGTGGCGGGTGTCGCCGCGCACATCCAGAGGAATTGGGAGCCGCGTATGCGTAGCGCGCTGCACGAGCATGTCGCACGAAATGGGGATGAAGGGCTGATGCCTATCGTGCGCGAGGCTTTGCGGGTCATACAGAAAATAAGTTAAAACTCGCGGATGTAATAGAAAAGATGAATGGCTGTTATTTGACCAAGAGCAGAAGTAGAATCGAACGACGAATTTGTCGGCTGACTGTTGCAAATCGGTTAGCAGATACTCACGTGTATCCTCTATTCGCACGTTAAACACTGTTTCTTCGCCAAAGGGGCAGAATGAATCGAACAGTATGGTTTTTTCTGGGCTGGTTGATGCTAATCCCATTGTTCGCCCACGCCAATGATGACTATCCCAATACTGAATGGATGGGCGGTCAAGCTGACAAAGATTCAGGCTGGTACAAGGAATGCATCAAAGTCAAAGATACTTCTCCCCCAGAATCCGACCAGCCTTCGGCTCAGATATCCGCCTCTTTAGGCAGCTGTATTCCGACCGATCAATATTACGAAGCAAAGAGAAAAGTAGCCACCGACAATTCCAATTGGGTAAGCGTCAAGAATTGTGCTTTCGCTCAAAATGATGATCGGGTTCTGATGATGCTCTATGCCAATGGCTTTGGCGTATCAAAAAATGTAAATCTCGCAATAAAGTATGCGTGCAAGATAGGCGGCGCACCCGCAGAAGTCGAAATACGTGTAGCTCACTTAGCAAACATGGCAGATGATAGTGAGGATCGTATCTTTGATTTGTGTGATGACATCACAAGCGGATACATGCAAGGCTGGTGCACCTCTTTTGAAGAAACGCAAAACACAAGAGAAAGAAATGTTCGTCTCGCCGTAATTACGGGAAAAATGTCGCAACGCCAAAAGGAATCCTTTGGCAATCTTAAAAATGCTCTCAGTAGTTATGCAAAGCATGTAAGCGATAAAGAGACTGATACATCAGGGACTGGCAGGGCTGCATTTATGATCGAAGCAGAGGCTGCCGAATTGGAACTTTTTTCAAATGATTTGATTAATTTCGAGAAAGGCAATACGCCTCGATTCACCTCACATCAGTTTGATGAGTACGATAAAACGCTAAATCAACTTTACAAAGAAATTATGCGTGCCGAATCCATGACGGAGTGGTCCACAAGACTGGGATACACAACCATAACAAAGGAAGGAGTAAAGATTACTCAAAAGTCATGGCTGAAATATCGTGACGCTTGGGTTGCCTTTGGACAAACCAAATATCCATCAGTAGCCCCACATTCGTGGAAAGCACTTCTTACGGAAAGACGAATCAAGACCCTTGAATACTTGCTAGACGTTGCAAAGAATGGGCTCTGACTTCAAGTCAATGCTGTCGCACTCGATTGATCTACACATCACCCAACAAAACGCCCCATAGTCGGGGCGTTTCCCATTTCGATTTCATTAAGCCAACCTCGTGTAGATGCCCGTCAATAGGCGATCTACATCATGCAAATTGAAGGAGATTCCCTTGGCTTCGAGGTCGCCTCACTGCCAACGTGCGGGACGGTGCAGTGCGGGAATGACAAGAGAAATTACACTGGATTGACGACAGAACGTTCGTTCTTTATGATGCGTTGGTCTTTCCCCATCTTTGAATAAGGAAACCCGACCATGCAGCCAGCCATTTTTGAAGAGAACGAAATCCGCCGCGTGTATGACGAGGAAACGGAAACCTGGTGGTTTTCGGTGGTGGACATTGTGCAGGTGTTGACGCAGCAGCCGGATTACCAGGCCGCCAGAAACTACTGGAAGGTACTGAAGAACCGGCTGGGTAAGGAAGGCAGTGAGTCGGTTACAAAATGTAACCGACTGAAATTACCCGCCACAGACGGCAAGAATTATCTGACCGATGTGGCCACCGCCGAAACTTTGCTGCGGCTGGTGCAGTCTGTGCCCAGCCCGAAGGCGGAGCCGATCAAGCTGTGGCTGGCGAAGGTGGGTTATGAGCGAATGCGGGAGATGGCTGATCCAGCGCTGTCGCTGGAGCGCGCCCGCGAGACGTGGCAGAAGCACGGGCGCAGCGAGAAGTGGATTCAGCAGCGCATGACCGGGCAGGAGACGCGCAACAAGTTGACCGATTACTGGAAAGAACACGACATCAAGGAGGGCGAGGAATATGCAATCCTCACCAACATCATTCATCAGGAATGGGCGGGGGTGGATGTCAAGGAACACAAGGCACTGAAGAGCTTGAAGTCGCAAAACCTGCGCGACCACATGAGCGAGGCGGAGCTGATTTTTACTGCGCTGGCGGAGCTTTCAACGCGCCAGATCGCGGAGAGCGTTGAGGCTAGCGGCATGAACGAGAACGAGGTGGCGGCTAAGACAGGAGGCGGCATTGCCAAAAGGGCGCGGCTGGAATTGGAAGGGAAGACGGGGAGGCGCGTGGTGTCGTCCGAGAATTATTTGCCGCCGGGGAAGAGGAAGTTGGCGGAGAAATAATGTGATTCACCGAAAGCCCATCAGGTCGAAAAACCGTCATACCGGCGAAGGCCGGTATCCAGTCAATCAAAAGGTTCACGCGCAGGCGGGACTACATCAGGCTTTGTCCGCTACGCGGTATATTTGTTTTAACTGGATTCCGGCCTTCGCCGGAATGACGGGCTAATGGATTGCTCGGATTGAAACAAACCCGGATCAGTTACTTGATCCGGGTTGTGTGACTCAACCCTTGACCGGCTTCACCAGCGATGCAGCCAGCTTGGCGCGACGGCGTGCTTCGTCCGTGTCGTCCGCATTGCACACGGCGACACCCATGCGGCGTTTGAGGAAGCTTTCGGGTTTGCCGAACAGGCGGATGTCGGATTCCGGTACGGCGAGGGCTTTGGCCACGCCTTCGAAGGCGATGCCCTTTTCTGCCAGTCCGCCGTAGATCACTGCCGATGCGCCGGGGCGGCGCAGTTCGGTATTTACCGGCAAGCCGAGAATGGCGCGCGCGTGCAATTCAAATTCCGACTGGCGTTGGGTGGCGAGGGTGACCAGGCCGGTGTCGTGCGGGCGCGGGCTGACTTCGGAGAACCATACGTCGTCGCCCTTGATAAACAGCTCCACACCAAAGATGCCGCGTCCGCCCAAGGCGGTGGTCACTTTTTTTGCCATGTCGCGTGCGCGCTCCAAGGCCACGGGCGACATGATTTGCGGCTGCCACGATTCGACGTAGTCGCCCGACACCTGCACGTGGCCGATGGGTTCGCAGAAGAAGGTTTCCACGTTGCCCGACTCGCCGATGGCGCGCACGGTGAGCTGGGTGATCTCGTATTCGAAATCGACGAAGCCTTCCACGATGACGCGTGCTTCCTTGACGCGACCGGACTTCAGGGCGTAGTCCCACGCGGTTTGCACATCCTGCTGCCCGCGCAACAAGGATTGGCCTTTGCCGGAAGAAGACATCACCGGTTTGACAATGCAGGGGAAGCCGATGCCGCCGTCAATGGCGGCTTGCAGCTCTTCCAGCGAATTGGCGAAAACGTATTTGGAGGTGGGCAAGCCAAGTTCTTCGGCGGCGAGGCGGCGGATGCCTTCGCGGTTCATGGTGAGCTGGGCGGCGCGCGCGGTCGGGATCACCTCGGCGATCTTTTCTCGTTCGATGTCGGCCAGCACTGAAGTGGCGATGGCTTCGATCTCGGGCACCACCAGGTCGGGGCGCTCCGCTTCGATCACCGCGCGCAAGGCCACCGGGTCGGTCATGGTGATGACGTGAGAGCGATGCGCCACCTGCATTCCCGGCGCATCGGCATAGCGGTCCACCGCGATCACTTCCACGCCCAGACGTTGCAAAGCGATGACGACTTCTTTGCCCAATTCACCCGCCCCCAAAAACAAGACTTTGGTGGCGGAAGGGCTCAATGGCGTGCCGATACGGGAGAGATGGTTGGTAGTCATGATGGTGAGTGGGTGAGTGAGTTGATTTAAGGGGGTGAGATGGTAGCTTGATATTTGCCTGTTGGACAAGGCTGCCTGTTGTTTAATTGGCGTTAATCTGTGAAATCTGCGGGCACACAAGGTTTTGTTAGGATAAACAACTCACTTCAACATCGCCTTCATCCGCGCCAGCTTGTCCTTTCCTTCATCCTTACTTACCGCAGGCGCATTGCCCGCCACCACCACGCCCGCATACACGATGTCGGCCTGCGGCAACTCGGCGATGAAGCGGCTGGGGTCGCAGCCGGTGTGTTCTTTGCCGCGTTTGCGCCGGGTGCAGTAGCTGATCTGTAGCGAGCGTTGCGCGCGGGTGATGCCGACGTACATCAGGCGGCGTTCTTCTTCGACTTGTTCCGGCGTTTCGCTGCGCTCGTGCGGCAGGATGTTTTCTTCCACGCCGATCAAAAACACGTGGCCGAACTCTAGGCCTTTGGCGGCATGCAGCGTGGAGAGCGACACGGCATCGGTTTCCTGATCGCGCGATTCGAGCAGGTTGAGCAGGGCGATCAACTGCGTCATGGCGATCATGTTTTTTTCGTCGGCTTCGGATTTTTTGTTCATCCAGCCGACGAAGTCCTGCACGTTTTTCATTTTGGTTTCAGCCTGGCGCGGCTCGAAGCTGTCGAACAGCCAGGTTTCGTAGTCGATGGCGCTCAACAGATCGCCCATCACTTCGTTGCACGGTTCTCTCTCGGCGCGCGATTGCATGCGGTTGATGAAGTTGCAGAAAGTGAGCAGGTCTTCGTGCTGGCGCGCTTGCAGGTGTTCCGCCATGGCCGGTTCAAACGCGGCATCGAACATGCTCACGCCGCGCGTGGCGGCATGCGATGCCAATTTCTCCAGCGTGCTGTTGCCGATGCCGCGCTTGGGCGTGGTGATGGCGCGGATGAAGGCGGGATCGTCGTCCGGGTTGGCGATTAAGCGCAAATACGCAGTGAGGTCTTTGATCTCGGCGTGGTCGAAAAACGATGTGCCGCCGCTCACGGTATAGGGCACTTTGTGGTCGCGCAACTGTTTCTCGAACACGCGCGACAGATGATTGCTGCGGTAGAGGATGGCGTAATCGGCGAAGCGTGTGCCATTTGCGAACTTGTGCCCCAGCAGTTTCAGCACCACCGACTCCGCTTCATTTTCTTCGTCCTTCGCCGCGAACACGCGCACCGCATCGCCGGGGCCGTGCTCGCTCCACAGGTTTTTTTCAAACAGCTTGGTATTGTTTTTGATGAGGTGGTTGGCGCTTTGCAAAATGCGTTGCGAGGAACGGTAGTTCTGCTCCAGTTTGATGACGCGCAGGGTAGGGTAGTCCTTCTGCAAGTTGTGTAGGTTGGCGACGCTTGCGCCGCGCCACGCATAAATCGCCTGGTCGTCGTCGCCCACCACGGTCAACGCGGCGCGGTCGCCCGCCAGCAGCTTCATCATCTGGTACTGGCAATCGTTGGTGTCCTGATACTCGTCAATCAGCAAATAGCGGAAACGGTGTTGCCAGCGTTGATGCGCTTCTTCATGGGTTTTGAACAATTCCACCGGCAGGCGGATCAGATCGTCGAAGTCCACCGATTGATAAGCGCGCAACGTTTCTTGATAGCGGCCATAGAGCAGGGCGAGGCGCTGCTGTTCTTCGTTTTCAGCCAGACTGGTCGCTTGTTCCGGCGTGAGGAAGGCGGCCTTCCAGTTCGACATCACGCTTTGCGCAGTGCGTATTTCCTGCTTGTCCGGGCTGCCCAACAGTTCACTGATGATCTTG
Source organism: Sideroxydans sp. (assembly GCA_028710605.1). GTDB lineage: Bacteria > Pseudomonadota > Gammaproteobacteria > Burkholderiales > Gallionellaceae > Sideroxyarcus. Next base: position 30,233 of record JAQTTU010000013.1, on the reverse strand, counting down.
CCGGTATCGGCGCTATCAAAAATCGAGAACTGTTTTTTGTAACCGAGCAGCGGCCCGTCTTCGCGCAGAATCTGCATGCCCAGCGCGTGGAAAGTGCTGATGGTCATGCCTTTGCCATCGCGCCCGGTCAGCAGTTTGCCGACGCGCTCCTTCATTTCGTTGGCCGCTTTGTTGGTGAAGGTGATCGCCGCGACATTGCGCGGCGCATAGCCGCACTCGTTGACCAGATAAGCCAGCTTGTGCGTGATGACCCCGGTCTTGCCGCTGCCCGCCCCCGCCAGCACCAGCAGGGGAGAACCGAGATATTTGACCGCTTCGCGTTGCGTGGGATTGAGTTTGCTTAACATGCAGAGAATAAAACCAAATAATCCATTAACCCCAAACATCGTCATTCCCGCGAAGGCGGGAATCCAGTTGAAGGAATAACCCCCGCGAAGCGGGACAAAATCCAATTATTGTCCGCTTCGCGGAATGTTTGAATTGCTGGATTCCCGCCTTCGCGGGAATGACGACTCAAAAAATTGTCCGGGATAAATCATCCCCCGTACAACAATTGTTTAACAAAATTCCGTAATGCTTCTGTTAGACTTATTCGCAATGATTTCTTGCCGAACGGTGACTATGCTACCAGATGACGCAACAAGTTTTGACTGCATGGCGGCAGATGATTTGTGTCTGCTGGAGCAGATCGTCGCGCGGCACGGCAACGACGCGAGCAAGCTGTTGCAGATACTGCGCGAGGTGCAGGAGTGCTTCGGTTTTATCGCTCCCGCCGCAGTGAATTCGCTGGCGGAAAGTCTCGCCATTCCCCGCGCCCGCATCGAAAGCGTGGCCTCGTTTTACTCCTTTCTGCACCTGACTCCGCACGGCGAATATCGCGTGCTGTTCTCCGACAACATCACCGACCGCATGCTGGGCAGCCAGGATTTGATGGCGCAGATGTGCCAGCAATTGTGGCTGCAACCGGGCAAGGTTTCCGAAGACGGACTGGTCAGCATAGGCACCACTTCCTGCACCGGCATGTGCGACCAGGGACCGGCGCTGCTGGTCAACGGGCGCGCCATCACACGCCTGACGCACCAGCGCGTGATGGAGATCGGCCAACTGATCCGCAACCGCACGCCGCTGGCCGATTGGCCTGCCGATTTTTTCCGCATCGAAAACAATGTCCGCCGCAGCGATCTGGTGCTGGGCAGCACGCTGTTGCCCGGCGTGGTGCTGCAAATCGCGCTGGCCTTGGGCGGGCAACACGTGGTCGATAGCATCAAAACATCCGGCCTGCGCGGGCGCGGCGGCGCGGGTTTTCCCACCGGGCTGAAGTGGGAAGGTTGCCGCAATGCGCCGGGCAGCGAACATTACGTGGTGTGCAACGCCGACGAAGGCGAGCCGGGCACGTTCAAGGATAGAGTGCTGCTCAATCTCCAGCCCGACCTGGTGTTTGAAGGTATGACGCTGTGCGCGCTGGCGGTTGGCGCGAAAAAAGGTTTTCTGTATCTGCGCGGCGAATACCGCTATCTGCTCGAACCCTTGCAAGCCGTGCTGCAACGCAGGCGCGACGACAACTTGCTGGGCAAAAGCATTCTCGGCTTTCCCGGATTCGACTTCGACATCGAAATTCATCTGGGCGCGGGCGCGTACATCTGCGGCGAAGAATCGGCCTTGATCGAATCGCTGGAAGGCAAGCGCGGTGTGCCGCGCAACCGCCCGCCGTTTCCGGTGACGCACGGCTATCTGCAACAACCGACCGCCGTGGATAACGTTGAAACTTTCTGCCAAGCGGTGTTGGCGTTGCACATAGACGCGGAAAAATATCGCGCCATCGGCACGGAAAAATCCAGCGGCACAAAACTCATTTCGGTATCCGGCGACTGTCCGCGCCCCGGCATTTACGAATATCCGTTCGGCGTGACGGTGCGCGAGGTGTTGCAGGATTGCGGCGCGGTGAACACGCGCGCGGTGCAGATCAGCGGACCGGCGGGCGTGTGTCTGGGCGAAAGCGAATTCGGGCGCAAGCTGGGCTTCGAGGATTTGCCCACGGCAGGCGCGTTCATGGTGTTCGACGACAGCCGCGATATGTTCGAAGTGGCGCGCAACTTCGTGCATTTCTTCGCCCACGAAAGCTGCGGCTTCTGCACGCCATGCCGCGTCGGCACTTCAATACTGAAACAGACCATGGACAAAATTGCCGCCGGACACGGCACGCGCTACGACCTGAACGAAGTCGAAAATCTGGATCGCGTGTTGCAGACCACCTCGCATTGCGGCCTCGGTCGTAGCGCCTGCAACCCGGTGCTGCACACCCTCAAACATTTCCGACCCGCCTATGAAAACAAATTGAAGTCGCTGGATTTTGAACCGGCCTTCGATCTCGATGGCGCGCTGGCAAGAGCAAGGCAGATGACCGGGCGCGACGATGCGGGCGCGCATTTGAAGGCGGAGGGGATATGAGCCAAATATTTGTGCCGTCATTCCCGCGCAGGCGGGAATCCAGACAATTAGAGAAAACCCGTGCAGCGGGACAACATCAAAATTTTGTCCGCTGCGCGGTGTGTTTGATTTGCTGGATTCCCGCCTGCGCGGGAATGACGGAAATTAAAGGGATGGCGTGAAATGAGCGACACTTTCCAACTCGACGGCGCAACGATCCCATTTGAAATCGGCCAGACCGTGATGCAGGCCGCGCTGGCTGCCGGGCATTACATTCCTCACTTGTGCTACCACCCCGAATTCAAACCGCACGGCAGTTGCAAGCTGTGTACGGTCAAGGTCAACGGGCGCACCGCCGCCTCTTGCACCATGCCCGCCGAGGCCGGGCTCAATGTGGAAAGCGAGATCGAAGAACTGAACGCGCTGCGTCGCACGCTGGTACAGATGCTGTTCGCCGAAGGCAATCACTTTTGCCCGTCGTGCGAGAAGAGCGGCAACTGCGTGTTGCAGGCGCTGGGTTACGACCTCGAAGTGCATGCCACGGGCTTTCGCCACCTCTACCCGGATAGACCGCTGGATGCCTCGCACCCCGACATCCTGCTCGACTTCAACCGCTGCATTTTGTGCGAACTGTGCGTGCGCGCCTCCGGCGAAGTGGATGGCAAGAACGTGTTCGCGTTGTCCGGGCGCGGCATCAGCAAGCACCTGATCGTCAACGCGGAATCGGGTTTATTGAAAGATACCAACATCGCGCTGGGCGACAAGGCCATGCAGGTATGCCCGGTCGGCGTGATCCTGAAAAAGCGCGTCGGCTTCAGTACGCCAATCGGCAAACGCCGTTACGACCAGCGCCCGATCAGCGCACAGGCATTGGACGATGCGCCGCGCCAAGCCGCTGCTGCTGGCAGTTGTGAATCTTGCGAGGGTACACCATGAGCAAGAAACTCCGCATCGCCACCACCTCGCTCGCCGGATGTTTCGGCTGCCACATGTCCATCCTCGACATCGACGAGCGTCTGTTTGCCTTGCTCGAACTGGTCGAATTCGACCGCTCGCCGATCACCGACATCAAGCACTGCGCGCCCTGCGACATCGGCATCATCGAAGGCGGCATCTGCAACGCGGAGAACGTGCACGTGCTGCACGAGTTTCGCAAGAACTGCAAAATCCTGATCGCCATCGGTGCCTGCGCCATCAACGGCGGACTGCCCGCACAACGCAACCACCTCGACCTGAGCAGTTGCCTGACCGAGGTCTATCTCACCGAGCCGGGGCTGGCGCACGGCCACATCCCCAACGACCCGGAATTGCCGCTGCCGCTGGACAAAGTGCATCCCTTGCACGAAGTGGTGAAAATCGACTACTTCATCCCCGGCTGCCCGCCATCCGCCGATGCCATCTGGAAATTTCTCACCGACCTGATTGCGGGCAAGACGCCGGAGTTGGGGCATGGGTTGATAAAATATGATTGAAGGAGAAATTTAATGACGCTCGCCGAATTGATTTTTGAAAAATCCAAAGACTTGCCTGTAGTTAAAGCGCAGGAAGTGATCGATTTTATTGATTTCATCAAGGCTCGTAATTACCAGGCCAGTGAGGCAAGCAAGAAGGAAGATAGGGAAGTGGCACTCACTAAAATCTCCCGCGCCCGCATCCATTGGGAAGGCAAGCCCATCGCTAACCGGGATGAATTGCATGACGGGGCGCGGGGCTGAGATGGCGGCTTTTCTGGACAGCAATATCGTGCTTTACGCGCTGGGCGATGATGACAAAAAGAGCCGTGTTGCCGTAACGCTGCTCGAAGCCAGCCCTTGGATTTCAACGCAAGTCATCAACGAATGCAGCCATGTGTTGCGCCGGAAATCGCGCTGGTCGTCGGGCAAAGTGGCAGAGCATTTGGAGGCTGTTGTGCGGCTGGTGCAATTGGCCGATGTCGGCATCAACGAAATCCGTTCCGCTTGGGCGCTGGCTGAACGTTATGGCTTCGGGCATTACGACAGTCTGATTATTGCCGCAGCTCTCAAAACCGGAAGCGTCACTCTCTACACTGAAGACATGCAACACGGACAAGTCATTGAAGGGCGGTTGACGCTCATCAATCCTTTTGTGTAATCGCCACGTGAATCAAACCATGATAACGCCAACCAACAATCTGGAAACCGCCGCTCACCCCGAGACCTTGCGCCGCGTCGCCATTGACCCGGTGACGCGCGTGGAAGGTCACGGCAAGGTGACGTTGCTGCTGGACGAGAACGATCATGTACAGCAGGTGCGTTTGCATATCGTGGAGTTTCGCGGTTTCGAGAAATTTATTCAGGGGCGGCCTTATTGGGAAGCGCCAGTGATGGTGCAGCGGCTGTGTGGCATCTGTCCGGTGAGCCACCATCTGGCAGCGAGCAAGGCGATGGACATGATCGTCGGGGCTACGCTTACGCCGACGGCGGAGAAGGTGCGGCGGTTGATGCATTACGGGCAGATTCTGCAATCGCATGCGCTGCATTTTTTTCATTTGTGTTCGCCCGATCTTTTGTTCGGTTTCGATTCCGATGTGGCGAAGCGCAACATAGTCGGCATCGCTGCCGCGTATCCCGAGATCGCCAAGCAGGGCGTGCTGCTACGCAAGTTCGGGCAGGAAGTGATTCGCATCACGGCAGGCAAACGCATCCACGGCACGGGTTCGATTCCGGGCGGGGTGAACAAGAATGTGAGCCTCGAAGAGCGCGACTATCTGCTGAAAGATATTGAACAGATCGTGGCGTGGAGTCAGGAATCTGTGGGCATCGCGCGCCAGTTGTATGAACAGAACCTTGATCTGTACGATAACTTCGGGCGCTTCAAGGCGCACACGCTGAACCTAGTACGCGAAGACGGCGCGCTGGATTTGTATCACGGCGGCTTGCGCGCGCGCGACATGAAGGGGCGCACGCTGTTCGACCATTACGACACCAGCCATTACTGGAAAGAAATTTTCGAGGACGTGAAACCGTGGTCGTACATGAAGTTTCCGTTCCTGCGCCGCCTCGGGCCGGAACAGGGCTGGTATCGCGTCGGGCCGCTGTCGCGCGTGACGCAGTGCGACTTCATTCCCACGCCGCTGGCCGAAACACAACGCAAGGAATTCATGGCGTTCAACGGCGGCTCGGCGGCGGGCGCGACCTTGGGATTCCACTGGGCACGCATGATAGAAATGCTGCATGCCGCCGAGGTGATCCGCGACTTGCTGCACGATGCCGATTTGCAAGGCAACGATCTGGTGAGCGCAGGCGCGCGGCAGGCGCGCGGCGTGGGCGTGATCGAAGCGCCGCGCGGCACGCTGATCCATCACTACAAGGTGGATGACAACGACCAGATCGTGCGCTGCAATTTGATCGTCTCCACCACGCACAACAACCAGTCGATGAACGAAGCGATCCGTCAGGTGGCGCGGCAATACATCGACGGGCGCAAGCTGACCGAAGGCTTGCTCAACCACATCGAAGTGGCGATCCGCGCGTTTGATCCGTGCCTGTCGTGCGCCACGCACGCGCTGGGCAAGATGCCGCTGGAGGTGGAGTTGCTGGATGCGGCGGGGGGCAGAGTGGATGTGTTGACGCGCTCGTCGGATGGTGCGTTTTGTTGATTCAGGTTTTCAAACTCCAAAAGCAACCCCCTCCCGACCTCCCCTTGTCAGGGGAGGCCATCCGCTCCTCCCCTGACAAGGGGAGGCTGGGAGGGGTTTAGGTTTTTCCAAAACATGCCAACTTCAACTCTAGTCTTCGCCATCGGCAACGAATCACGCGGCGACGATGCGCTCGCGCCGTTGCTGTTGCATCGACTTCAAACAGAGAATATTCCGCAAATCGAGTTCATCGAAGATTTTCAATTGCAGGTCGAGCATGTCACCGATTTGCTCGGGCGCAATGCGGTGCTGTTCGTGGATGCGGATATGTCTTGCGCTGCGCCGTTTCATTTCTCTGAAATTTCCGCCGCGCAAGACAACAGCTACACCAGCCACGCCATGACACCGTTCGCGCTGCTGCATACTTTTCGCCAGGTTTATGGAAACGACGCGCCCAAATGTTTTCTGTTGCGCATTCGCGGTTATGGTTTCGAGTTGGGCGATGAACCAAGCAAAGAAGCTGCGGACAATCTGGCGCAGGCAACGGTGTTTGCCCGCGACTGGCTGGAGCAGCAACATCGTGAAGATGCCCGCCAATAGGCGATCTCCATGATGCATCATGGAGATGCCCGTATTTGCTGGCCTGCGGCGAAGGCGTTTATGCCAGCAGCGATTTGCTGACCTTCATGATCGCCCCGTCTTCTTCGCTGGGCTTGATGGTGAAGCCGAGGCGGGTCATCAGTTTGAGCATGCTGTGGTTGTTGCTGAGCACTTCGCCCTCGATCACCGACAGCCCCTTGGCGCGGGCTGCTTCCATCAGCGACACCATGAGTTTTTGCCCCAGTCCTTTGCCGCGCATGTTGTCGGCCACCACCAGCGCGAATTCGCAGGTCTCGCCATCCGGGTTGATGGCGAAGCGGGTCACACCGAGCTCGACTTCGCGTCCCTGTCCCTCGGTGACGGCGATCAGCGCCAGCTCGCGGCTGTAGTCGATCTGCGTGAAGCGCACCACCATCTGTTCGGTGAGTTCCTGCACGCTGTTCATGAAGCGGAAGTATTTGGATTCTTCCGAGAGGTCGTGCACGAAACGGATCTCGATGTCCGCGTCTTCCGGGCGGATCGGGCGGATGGTGATGTCGGTGCCATCGGCGAGTTGCCATTGGCTGACCAGATGCGTGGGGTAGGGGTAGATCGCCATGTGCGCGTAGCGGTCTGGGCTGGGCGGGCGGTATTCCACCACCACGCGCGCATCGGCGGCCAGCGCGCCGTGCTCGTCGAGGATCAGCGGGTTGATGTCCATTTCCTTGAGCAGCGGCAGCTCGCACACCATTTCCGACACGCGCAGCAGCATGTCTTCCAGCGCCTCGATGTTGGCGGGCGGCATATTGCGGAACGCGCCGAGCATCTTGGCAATGTGCGTGCGCCCGATCATGTCCTTGACCAGAAAGGTGTTCAGCGGCGGCAGCGCCACGGCGCGGTCACCCATAATTTCGACCGTGGTTCCGCCCGCGCCGAAGGTGATGACCGGGCCGAACACCGGGTCGTTGGTGACTCCTATCATCAGTTCGCGCCCGTTCGGTTTGACGATCATCTGCTCGATGGAGATGCCGTTCACCGTGACACCGGGCCGGTTGTGCTGCACGTTGTCGATGATGTGCTGGTAGGCGGCACGCACCTCGTGCGCATTGTTCAGGTTGAGCACCACGCCGCCGGCATCGGTCTTGTGCGTGATGTCGGGCGAGTTGATCTTCATCGCCACCGGGAATTCGAGCTGCTGCGCGATCAGCAGCGCTTCGGTGGGCGAGTGGGCGACCATGGTGCGCGCGACGGGAATATGGAAACAGGCCAGCAGCGCTTTGGATTCCATCTCGGACAGCACCTTGCGGTGCTCCATCATCGCGCCTTCGATAATCAGGCGCGCGCTTTCCACATCGGGTTCGACGTGGTGCGACAGCGGGCCCGGCATCTGCATCAGCAGCTTCTGGTTGCGGTAGTAGGCCGACAGGTGCGAGAACACTTCGACCGCCGGCTCCGGCGTGCGGAAGTGCGGCAGGTGCGCCTTGGTGAAGGCATCGCGCGCTTCGGCCACTTGCGTTTCGCCCATCCAGCAGGTCAGCAGCGGTTTGCCGTGGTGGTTGCGCGCATTTTCGTTGGCGATGTCGATCAGCACTTGCGCCGATTCCAGCGGCTTGGTCATGGCCTGCGGGGTGAGGATGGCCAGCACGCCATCCACGTTTTCGTCGTCCAGACAGGCTTTGACCGCGTGGTAGTAACGGTCAGCCTGCGCATCGCCGATGATGTCCACCGGATTGCAGTGCGGCCAGTTGGCAGGCAAGTGCTGGTTGAGATATTCGACCGTGCTGTCGGACAGCGTGGCCACGCTCAAGCCGAGATCGGAAGCGCGATCCGCCGCCATCACGCCGGGGCCGCCACCGTTGGTGACGATGGCGAGGCGGTTGCCGACCGGACGGAAGCCGAACGACAAGGCGCGCGCGGCGGTGAACAATTGCGTGACGGTCTGCACACGCACCACGCCGACGCGGCTGATGGCGGCATCGAACACGTCGTCCGCGCCGACCAGCGAAGCGGTGTGCGACATGGCCGCTTTGGAGCCGGCGGGATGGCGACCCACCTTGACCAGGATCACCGGTTTGATGCGCGCGGCGGCGCGCAGCGCGCTCATGAAACTGCGCGCGTTGCGGATGCCTTCGATGTACATCAGGATGCTGTGGGTGTTGGCATCGGATACCAGATAGTCGAGGATTTCGCCGAAGTCCACATCGGTGGAGGAGCCCATGGATACCACGCTGGAGAAGCCGACATCGTTGCGGTTGGCCCAGTCCAGGATGGCGGTGCACAGCGCGCCGGACTGCGAGATCAGCGCGATGTTGCCGATGTTCGCTTGGCCTTTGTTGAACGTGGCGTTAAGGCCGATGGAGGGGCGCATGATGCCCAGACAGTTCGGGCCGATCAGGCGGATGTTGTAGCGGTGCGCGGCTTCCAGCAGTTGCTGTTCCAGTGCCGCGCCTTCCTTGCCGACTTCGCCGAACCCGGCGGTGATAATGACCGCCGCCTTCACGCCGTGGATGCCGCATTCTTCGATGATGCCGGGCACAGTCTGCGGCGGCGTGGCGATCACCACCAGCTCGACCGGCTGGCCGATCTCGGCGATGGAGGCGTATGCGCGCTGGCCTTGCACTTCGGGGTGTTTGGAATTGATGGGATAGAGCGCACCTTTGAAGCCGCATTGCAGCATGTTCTGAAACACGATCTGGCCGACTGAATCGGGACGGTCGCTGGCACCGAATACGGCCACGGATTTTGGTGCGAACAGAGGATTGAGATAATGCTTGCCCATGATTTTTCATTCCGTGTGATGAGTTCGTTGGGTATGATAGCACCGTACTATTACTGTTTACTGACATGCAGACAGCCTACATTACTCATCCGCTTTGCCTCAAGCACGACATGGGCGCGCTTCACCCGGAATGTCCGGCACGCATTCATGCCATCGAAGATCAGTTGATTGCCTCCGGCTTGTTCGGCTATCTGCAACACCACGAAGCCCCCGAAGCCACCCGCGAGCAACTGTTGCGCGTGCATGATGCCGCCTACCTCGATTCTATTGCCGCCGCCGCGCCGCAACAGGGCAGCGTGGAACTCGACGGCGACACCACCATGAACCCGTTCACCTATCCCGCCGCACTGCGCGCCGCCGGTGCGGCGGTGATGGCGGTGGATATGGTGATGGCGCAGCAGGTCGAAAACGCGTTTTGCAACATCCGCCCGCCCGGACACCATGCCGAAAGGGCGCGCGCCATGGGCTTCTGCATTTTCAACAACGTCGCCGTCGGCGCGGCGCATGCGCTGGCCGCGCATGGTTTGAGCAGAGTGGCGATTGCCGATTTCGACGTGCATCACGGCAACGGCACGGAAGAGATTTTTCGGGACGAGCCGCGCGTGATGCTGTGCTCGACCTTTCAACATCCGTTCTATCCCTACTGCGGCGCGGACAGCAGCAACGAGCACATCATCAACGTGCCGCTGGCGGCGGGGGCGGGCAGCGCAGAATTCCGCGATGCCGTCACCAACCATTGGTTACCGGCGCTGGAAGAATTCAAACCGGAACTGCTGCTGATCTCCGCCGGTTTCGACGCACACCGCGAAGATGATATGTCCATGCTCAGATTGCTGGACTCGGATTACGGTTGGGTCACCGGGCAGTTGAAGCATGTGGCGGAAAGACATTGCCATAAGCGCATCGTTTCGGTGCTGGAAGGAGGATACGAACTGCATGCCCTGGGGCGCAGCGCGATGTCTCACATCAAGGTGTTGAGCGGGTTGTAGCTCAGCGCTATTTGCAGAAAAGAAAAAAGCCGGAGAAGCGATTCTCCGGCTTTTATGTTTGGCGTCCCCTACGAGATTCGAACTCGTGTTATCGCCGTGAAAGGGCGGTGTCCTAGGCCTCTAGACGAAGGGGACTGCGGTGTTACTTTTTCTTTTTGGTGGAGGTAAGCGGGATCGAACCGCTGACCTCTTGCATGCCATGCAAGCGCTCTCCCAGCTGAGCTATACCCCCGACGACCTCCAAAAGAGCGCGCATTATAGTGATGCACCCCCACCTTGTAAAGCGAGTCAGCCGGTTTTTTTAGAGAGATTTTTTTCGATGCGTTCCAACACCATTTCGCGTGTGAACAACGTCACCAAAGCATCCACGGATGGTGTCTGTGTTTGTCCTGTTAGCATCACGCGCAACGGCATGGCGAGCTTGGGCATTTTCAATCCGTGCTTGCCGATAACTTCTTTAATGGCAGCGCTGATGGCAGTTGTTTCCCATGCAACAGTGGCGAATAGTTGTGCCAGATCGCGCAGGGCAGGGATGGCTTCGGCGGAAAGTTGCGCATCGAGCAGCGCAGCTTCGGGGTGCAGGTCGATGTAGAACACTTCCGCTGCATCGGCCAGTTCGTTCAGCGTGGCGACGCGTTCTTTATACAAGCCGACGATGGCGGCCAGGTCTGGCGTGACACCCACTTTGATGCCGCGCGCTGCAAGACGCGGACGCACCATTCCTGCCAATTGAGCATTCTCGGTCAGCTTGAGGTAATGGTTGTTCAGCCAGTTCAGTTTTTCGGTGTTGAATTGCGCGGCGGAGGGCGTGATGTGATCGAGGTCGAACCATTCGCAAAATTGCGCCACCGAGAAAACTTCTTCGTCGCCATGCGACCAACCGAGGCGGGCGAGGTAGTTGATGACGGCTTCCGGCAGGTAACCGTCTTCGTCGTATTGCATCACGCTCACCGCGCCGTGGCGCTTGGAAAGTTTGGTGCCGTCGTCGCCGAGGATCATCGACAGGTGCGCGTAATTCGGAATGGTCGCACCGAGTGCCTTGAGGATGTTGATCTGGCGCGGCGTGTTGTTGACATGGTCGTCGCCGCGTATCACCTGGGTGATGCCCATATCCCAATCGTCCACCACCACGCAGAAGTTATAAGTCGGCGTGCCGTCGGAACGGGCGATGATGAGATCGTCCAGTTCGCTGTTGCTGAATTCGATAAGACCTTTGACCATATCCTTCCATGCGACAACGCCCTCGGTCGGATTCTTGAAACGCACCACAGGCTTTGCATCGGCAGGAACGGCGGGCAAATTTTTGCCGGGTTCGGGTCGCCAACATCCATCGTAACGCGGCTTCTCACCGCGCGCGCGCTGTGCTTCACGCATGGCCTCCAGTTCGGTCGGCGTGGTGTAGCAATAGTAGGCCTGACCTGTTGCCAACATTTGCTGGATAACTTCTTTGTAGCGCGGCATGCGCTGCATCTGGTAGAACGGACCTTCATCGTAGTTCAGCTTGAGCCAATTCATCCCGTCCAGAATGGCTTGCACGGCTTCCGGTGTGGAACGCTCCACATCGGTATCTTCGATGCGCAGAATAAAAGTGCCGCCGTGCTTGCGTGCATAGGCCCAAGAGAACAGCGCAGTGCGCGCGCCGCCGATATGCAAATATCCGGTGGGGCTGGGAGCGAAACGAGTGCGGACGGTCATATTTCTTTCCTGAATTTGAGGCTTAAATGAAGGCGCGCATTCTACGACAGATGGGTATAACCGATAAAGAAATTGACCGCCGATATTCCCCTATGATTAAATGCGCGCCCTCTATTGGGCGGTTAGCTCAGCGGTAGAGCACTGCCTTCACACGGCAGGGGTCACTGGTTCGAACCCAGTACCGCCCACCAGCTATTTCAAGCATCACCATCTTCATTTTCTTATCCAACTGGCGACACAAACGATGCGTGGTTACACTTCCTGCTTGGCATTTATTTGATGCAAGAAAAATCTGGGTACGCTCAATACACCGCAAAATCCACCGCCAGATTTTCCCTGCGCGAAGTCGGGGTTTGTTTTCCTTGGGTCAGGGTTTGTACGCGGGTCTGCACCGTATCGCGCAACTCGGAAGCGGTGACCGCGCCGTCTTTGTTCTTGTCTGCGCTGCCTGATTTCAAGCCTTCCAGTAATGCATAAGTGAACACGCCGTTGTTCCATTCGTCCGATTCCAACGCGTATTCCGCGCCGCCCGCCGAAGAAATGGCGACCGCGCCCGAGCCGCGCCGGGTGTCGGCGAACAGGTCGGCGAGGAAGGCGGACAGGTCGCTTTGGCCGAGTGCTGCGGGGTTCCTTCTCAGGCTGCGCGAGCCGACGGCGCGGACTTGTATTTTTGCGTTGGGCGCGTCGTTCTGCGCCAGCGTGGTGGTTTCCATATCGCCCTTGTCCAGCTCGCCGGAATTGCAGGTATCCATCAGCAACAGCTTGCGCCTTGCCTTCACGCCGTCGAGCAGGTTTTCGATGTCGTCGTAAGAAAGCCCGCTGGTCGCGGGGTGGTCGAAGTCGATATCGGTGGTGGCGAAGTAATAGTCGAGCTTGTCGTCGAGCATGCCGTGCCCGGCGAGGAACACCACCACCTCGTCGTTCGGCCCGGCTTCGAGCAACGCTTTTTTCGCATCCAGAATTGCGGTTCGCGTAGCGTCGGTATCGAGCACCGGGGTGATGGTTGCGCCCGCACTGCGCGGCATTTTGCCGAACAGCGCGCCCACATCTTTCGCATCCTTGGCGGCGTAACGCAGGTTGTATTCGGCGTTCTGGTACTGCGACACGCCTATGGTCAGCGCGTAAACCTTGCCCGGCACGGCGGGCATATCACCGCGCACTTCCACTGTCTCGCGGTACGACTCCACGCCCTGCGCGTTGAGCACCGACGCCTGGATGCGGTTGCTGCCGGAGAGTATCGGCACTTCCACCGTCCTGTTCGCCTGCTTGCTGTTCGCGGCCTTGAGGTCTATGCCCGCGATGCGCCCGTCGAACGGCACATCGTTCACTGTCACCAGTAAACGATCCAGCGTGACCTGACTGTCCTTGGCGCTGATGTTCAACGTGACCGTCGGCGACGAAGTCGAGACCGGCAAGCCCTCGCGCTTGACCGCCACTTCCGGCAAATGGAAATCGGTGGCCAGCATGGCTTCGGTGAACCCGGCGCGCGCCAAGCGTTTTTCGTAAGCGCGTCGCGCCGCGTCGATCAGCCGCTGCGGCGCTTTGCCCAAGGCTTTGAGCACCACATCCGGGCGGTTGTATTTGAGGTCGAACTGCTCGAAGGTGTAGGGGGTCATGCCGACGCGGAAGCCCACGGCGCGCATCGCGCCCTTGGTGGCGAGGTATTCGCCGCTGGGCAACACGGCGACGCTTTCGGATTGATCGAGCGCGATCAGATCGGCGATGGGCTCGCCGGTATTGCCGTTGCGCAGGAGTATGGCTCCCTCTCTTATTTCGGCAAGGAAGTTGTTGTCGGGCGACCAGAGATATGACTCATCAATTTCGCCGCCATCAAAAGCATGCAGCTTATTGAGGGCTTGCAGCTTATTTCCTTTGAAATTCGTGGAATAGAGCGTTTGAATATAGTTCTCGTCCGGGAGCAGCATAAACTCGCCATTGGGGCTGAATATCGGCTTGGCCGTGCTGTTTTGAAGTCGCAAAATACGGGTGTGCTTTTTTCCGCATGCATAAAAATCTTTCCCGCACACATAGAAATTCGTATCACCAAATCGATACTCAAAATCGGCCCACAAGGTGAAATCTGGATTGGTCGAAATTGCTCCCGTAGTTGTGAATAACTTCTCGCCGAATTTCCATTTCCCAACGAGGACAGGGTAAACGCTGCCCGCTTCGTTTTCGAGCAATTTCATCCCATCCCTAGACCATTGATGCTCATGGGTATTAGCAATTAGGACGAGCGCTTTTGACCCGTCCCTAGAAAACTGTAAACGATCCCCTTCAAAATTGGCCGCTTCTCGCCCCGATGGATATTCGTAGACAGTTATTTCCCCTATTTTTTCTTCCATTTGATGGCTGTTTTGTGCAACCAGCCATTTCCCATCAGGGGAAATTTGGCAATGATCAACATGCTTGTCAGCAAACATTGTGCCGAAGCGCCCCGACTTGAGATCGAAGGTCGTTATCCCTTTATTGGCATTGGTCCAAAGCAATTGACTGTTGTCGGGAGAAAAAGAAATATCCGTGGGAATATTTTCAGTTTGGAATTGAATGTTGTGCTTCAGCCTGCCCGTGGACATATCCCATATCTGAAATTGAATCGAAACCAGTGGATTCATTTTTGGTCGATATTCACTTGCCTCTTTCGCAATCGCCAACAATTTGCTGTCGGGACTCCACACGCTTCTTGAAAAATTTTTCAGCTTGTAGCCAAAGGTGCGCAGTAGTTTGGCCTTGTCTGCATCCCATAATGCGAAACCGCTGTTCGGCGTATTACTCACCGCCCACTTGCCATCCAGCAGCGGATAAGTCTCGCCTATGTCTTCAGGCAGCGCCTTGTCTGCGCTGACAAATGAAACGGTTTGCAGGGTGGCAATATCCATGGTTGCCACGTAAGGGTATTTCGTTTGCGTGTTGATGCCGCGCAGTTCGACTTGATGCCCCCCTTCAATAAAACGGGCTGAAGTTGCTTCGAGCGCATCGTTATTGTGTTGCGGTAGCAACTTGGTTCTTACCCCTCCTTCTACTTTCAATAGCATGGGGATGTAAGCTTTGTCCCAAGTGTCCCAAGTTTGGTAAATCACGAATTGCCTATCTTGGCTGATAGAGGGGCGTAGTGAACACTCGGCATTCGGAACTGTAAAAAGTTCTTTCCCGCTATTCAGGTCATGCACTCTCCAGCTGTGACCCGTCTCACCACAAACGGCCACGGTTTTCATATCCAGAAAAATTACTTTGGCCGCAAACTCATCACTATTTAATACGCCGGGCTGATATTTAATCAGCTTGCCATCGCTCACCCGAGTCAATTTAATAGCGCTTTTTTCAGGCCCCTCATTGTCTTGCGACACCAGCAACTCTCCATCAGGCGAGTAACCTCCCTTGCCCTGAGTGTAATGACCATAATGAATCGTTTGGCCGTTTTCAATATCAACAACCTGATCTAATTGATTCCCATTGCCACACGTGCCGCCTACCGCAACTTTCTGGTCACCCGCCAGGAAGGTAATGCGTTCAAATACGCATGCGCCATCGCCACCATTTTGATTAAAGTTAGTCGAAGTCAGTGGCATCGATTTAATTTTTAAACCGGACGGCACATCCCACAGGATCAACTCGCCATCTCCCAACATCGCCAAGCGCCGCCCATCCGCACTCGCCGTCGCCATTCCATACCCGCGCACATTCTGCAAAACCACTTCGGGAGAGGCTGGCGCGGAGGGCGCAGCTTGCGCCAGCGTGGCGAAGGAAATAAAAAATACAGCAGTCAGGGCGAAGAAATTCATGTTGATCCTTTCTAGTTAACCTCGTTGCAACTCCAGCTTTACACGCCCGCCAATAGGGCATCTACAGCGTGCCACAACGAAGATGGCCGCCAATAGGGGCTCGCGGGCATGTTCGTGTTGTCGGGCGCGTTCTGGCGAGTGAAATCATTTCTTCTTTTTCCCTTTGCCCTTGGCCGCCGCTTTCACCGGCTCTTCCTTCGTTTCAGCCCACGCGCTCATCAGCAAATTCTCGTCGTAGTTTTCCACGCGCGTGCTGGGCGTTTGCGTGCCGTTGCTCAAGGTGCGCACGCGGGCGGTGACGCGGTCGCGCAGTTCGGTCATTTCGATGGAGCGGGTGTTGTCGGTGTCGGTGCTGCGGTCATTCAGCGCTTCCAGCATGGCGGAGGTGAACAGGCCGTTCTTGTATTGCGAGGATTCCAGCGCCAGCTCGATACCGCTGGCGGAAGCCAGTGCGGTCGCGCCCACGCCGCGCCGCAGGTCGGCGAACAGCTCGGTGACGTAGGCGATGGTTTGCGTGGCATCCAGTGGTTCGCCGCTGGCCGGTTTAGGCGTGCTGGTTTTCAGTTTCAGCGCGCGCGTGCCGCTCACGCCTTGGGGCAGGGCGGCCAGCTTCTGTTCCATGTCGTGATCCACTTCGCCGGAGTGGCAGCTATCCATCAGCAGCAAACGAGCGCGCGCCTTGGTGTCGGCGAACAGGTCTTCGATGTCGGTTATCGGCACGCCTTTGGCGGCGGGGTTGGCGGCATCGACATCGTATCCGGCGAAGTAGTAGTCGTCCTTGTCGTCGAGCAGACCGTGCCCGGCGATGAACACGATGGCCTGATCCTGCGGTTTGGCATCGGCGAAGAATTGCCGCGCTTCGCGCAACTTGTCGCGGGTGACTTCGGCATCGGTCAGGGTCTTCACCACAGTGCGTTCTATACCGGGGCTGCTGCGTTGCAGGGCGGCAGCAAGGTCAGTGGCATCCTTGGCCGCGTAGTCGAGGTTGAGCGATGAGTCGGCATATTGCGACACGCCTACCGCCAGCAGGTAGCGCGTGATCGGCGCAGGCGCGGCCTTGCGGGCGACCACGCCGGTGTCGCGCAGCGACTCGATGCCTTTGTCATCGAACACCGAAACCTGAATGCGGTTGCTGCCGGGAGTGAGTTCCACAGGTAATTGCTGGCTGACATTGCCGTTCGCATCCGGTGTAACGGCCACGCCATCGCGCCCCAGCGTGGGCACGCCGTTCACATACACTTGCGCGCGGGTGAGCTTTGCGCCGTTGACTGCGGCGGCGTTGAAAGCGACTTTGATCTGTGCGTCATTGGTCAGCAGCGGCAGGCTGCGGCTATCAATTTCCACTGTGGGACGCATGGCTTCGTCAATCGCACCGAAGCGCTGCACGCGCTTGGCTTGCGCGCGCTTGAGGGCTTTGACCAATGCCTTGGGGGCACCGAGACGTTCACGCACGAGGTCGGGACGGTTGAGTGTTAAATCGAATTCGTCGAAGGAATAGGCGTGGTTACCTTTGCGGATGGCGATGAGTTTGTTCACACCGCGCGGCGCGGTGTAGTAGCCTTCGGGCAAGGTGATGACCCAGTCGTCGGCACCAGTCGAAATATTGGCGATGGTTTCGCCAGTTTGGGTATCCAAAATGGTTTGCCCTTTGTTTCCGGCAAATCCGGTACGCAAAAATATTTGGTGTCCGTCCCGTGAAATCACATAATCACTGGGTGTCGTTTCAGGAAATCCTCTTTTGAGTTGTCCTGTCGTTTCGTCGTAGATTTGGATCGCATCAAGATTCCCGACCATACCATCTTCATTCAAGCACACGATGGTTCCTTGACCCGTCAAGATGGGCTTGGTACACATCCCTAACTGGCGCGTCGTCATTTCGACTTTGTTGGGTTCCGTAAACCGGGCTATTGTGATGTTCGGGTTTTCGTATTTGTTGGGCAAGATAAGGCGGCTGTCGGGCGACCAGGAAAAGCTTCCGGTGTACCAATAGTCAACCTTAACCACCATCACTTCTTTGCCTGTTTGTACTGACAGAACGTGCGCTTTGTGTTCTTCGTTTTCGTAATAAGCCAGCCAGCGCCCGTCGGGGCTCATCTTGGCGGTGCGCTCCATCCACCGGAGCCAATCTCCATTCTGGTTTTGGTTTGAAGCAGTCGCATCCAGCAACAACTTTCCATCGGGAATAGACACTACCCTCCCTTCGCAATGCAGGCGCTTCTCATCATCGGAGAAGTTGCATCGCTCGACTGCTCTGGGCATGGATTCGCCCCAATGATGGAGAACTTTCCCATCAGCCGTGGATACCAGCGCTGAAGAATCGTCTTTCCCAAGCATGAGCAGATAATTTCCCTGTGAGGAGAAGGTCGCGTCTATGGAATTGATTTCAGTCGGGAGCGGAATTTGACGACCCGTAGTCAAATCCACAAGAACGTGCTCCCTGATTTTCTTCAGTTCTACATCCATTTCTTCAAAGCTTGCCCAATCTCCGGGTTTTTTCTCCAATCGTTTGCGGGCTGCTTTTTCATCCTGCATTCCCGTATCTCGCCCAAAATAGGCTTTGCGGCCAGCAGGATCAACCATCGCCATCACACCGAGTTTCTCACCGATGCTGCGCAAGCCTGCGTAGTCGTACACCACTGTGCCGGTGGTCAGATTGGTCACCCTTGCCCGGTCACGGAAGCGTTGCGCCAACAGCAATCCTTGCGGAGTTGGCTGTGCGATGAAGCGGCCATCATGTGGCATTCCACTCCAATTTGTTGTCCCGTATATTGCGCGAAACGGCGGTTGATCCAGCGCATCTATATCAAGCAGTAAGAATACGGGTGACATACCGGAGATAAATCGGTTATTTCGAATATCTTCGTAACGTGATGCCAACAGAATGCGACCGCTGGGATCCATGCCAAAGGGTGTTTGATAGCCGAAATACGACTGAAGCAGCGAAGAGTCGATTTTTGTGGAACGCAAGGGATTGAGATTTATCCGGTACAACTTATGGCCGTCGATCACAACTGCCTCATTATTGCCACGAAAGGCGATAGGTTGAACTGCGCCCCCAGTCACATTTTGGCTTTCCGGGTCAGGCAACAATAGAGCCTCCTGAACTTTGCCCGGCTCGGCGACATCGTATAAGCGGACGCGTCTCCCGCCATCCATAATTGTCAGTACGCTATGTCCATCAGGGGTAACGGCAGCAGCAAATACTTCGTTCTGGCCGATACGGGTTTTACCCGTGGACATATCTATCAATGCCCAGCGCTGGGCATCATTTACAAAGGTATTACACACCAGATGCCGCCCATCGTTACTCAGGGAAACTTCTTGGCCTACGCAAATTATTCCAACTCCGCGCCCACCCAGTTGTGTAACGCTGGACGCATTAAGCGTGAACTGGGGTTCAGTTTTCCGCAGCGTTGTCGGTATCTGGAAAACGCCTGTTGCGGTAAGCGCAGCCAGCCAATGCCCATCGCTGCTAAACCTAATACCCCAGACATTTGCATCCAGCGAAATAAGGCGTTCGCCCGTAGTTAAATCAATCACTTCAAGACCGTATTTTTTGCCTATGGCTAAATAGCGGTCATCATCGCTAATTGCTACTACATTCACCCTGTCGGCAATTACCTTGCGCTGCAAAAGTCCCGTTGAAAGATCGAATACCTCCGCACCATTATCGTCCAGCATTGCCACTAAGCGCCGACTTGCAGAAACCACCATACCCCATCCATTTACTCCCGCCTGCCCAACCACCTCAGGCCGGATTTCCTGCGCAGCCTTGCCGCTTGCAGGGATGACGAGAATGGCTGCGGCAAACAGGGTTGCCATGAATTTAGTGATGCGATGCGCTATAAGCATGTGGACTCCCGGATACGTCACGTTGGATATTTGAACTCGGTAAATATTGCTGTTTCTATCTTGCAAGCAGGCGAGGGCGCATGCGCGGTTACTTCGCTCCCAGCCTCTTGAGCGCCGTCTTCGACTCGGCATCGCCTTGTTTCGCCGCCATGCGATACCACTTGATCGCTTGTTTTGCATTTTGGTTGATGCCGATGCCTTTTTCGTACATCGAGGCCATGGCTCTTTGCGCAAGCACATTGCCGTGTGCTGCTGCCAGCCCGAACCATTTCAGCGCTTCGGTATAACTTTGCACCACGCCTTCCCCGTTCAGGTACATGTAGCCGAGGTCGTTTTCCGCCGAGTCATTTCCTTGTGCGGCGGAAAGTTGTTCCCACTTCAACGCGGCGGCCAAGTCCTTGCTAAATCCCAAGCCCAAAAGGTAGTGCGCGCCCAGCATGTGTTGCCCCCGGTCGTCGCCTTGCTCTGCGGCCATGCGATACCATTTGTTCGCTTCCGCGTAATCCTGCGGGACACTTTCTCCTTCGTTGAAAATATCGCCCAGCCTGTTCTGGGCGGACGTGTCGCCTTTTTCGGCGGCGGGCTGGTACCACTTTATCGCCTCCGCAATATCCGGCGTGACACCGTAGCCATCCTCATACACCATGCCCAGATTGGCCTGCGCCTGAAGAAGTCCCTGCGCCGCCGCGAGCTTGAACCACTTGATGGCTTCCGCATCGTTCTGCTTCACGCCCAGCCCTTTGGAATAGTAAAAGCCCAGCTTGTTTTGCGCATCGGCCTCGCCCGCTGCGGCGGCAATTGCGAACCATTTCGCGGCTTGGGCGTAGTCCTTCGCCGTTCCGTAACCTTCCCCGTACAACTGCCCGAGATTGAACTGCGCGCCGCTGTGGCCTTGCTCGGCGGCGCGCGTAAACCAGACCAGCGCCTGCGCATAATCCTTGGGCAAACCATCCGCATGCACATACATCGCGCCGAGATTGTATTGCGCCTTAACGAAGCCTTTTTCCGCCGCGCTTTTTGTCAATCGCACGAATTCGGACAGGCTCTTCTCGACACCGCCGCCGTTGTAGTAAAGCACGGCCAATCCGTGTTCGGCTGCCGCGCTGCCTTGCGCTGCGGCCAGCCGATACCACTTGGCCGCTTCCGGCAAATCGCGCGCCACCAGATCACCGGCGGCATATTGGTTGCCCAGAAAAACCTGCGCTTTCACATCGCCCTGTTCGGCGGCCTGCCGATACCAGTAGAAAGCCAATTGGATGTCCTTGGGCACGCCCACGCCATCCTCGTAGAACGTGGCGAGATTCAATTGTGCGGGCGCTTCGCCTTGCTCTGCCGCGCGCTTGAGCCACTTCGCCGCTTCTGCGTAATCCTGTTTCACGCCGATGCCGTCACGGTACAAAACGCCCAGATTCGCCTGCGCGCCCGAATATCCTTGCTCGGCAGAGAGTTGCAACAGCCTCGCCGACTCCACTACGTCTTTGGCTACGCCATCGCCGAAGAAATACATCGCGCCCAGATTGCCCTGCGCCTTGGCATTGCCCTGTTTGGCCGCGAGCTTGAACCATTTCGCCGCTTCGACAGGATTCACTTCTACCCCCATCCCGTTCTGATAAAGCACCCCCATCGCATTCCGCGAGGAAGGATCGCCCTTGTCCGCCAGCGCCTTGAAAATCCGGTAGGCCGTCCCGTAGTCCTTGCCGTTTATCGCGGCCATGCCTTGTTCGTAACTGGGTTCGGCTTGGGCATTTGCTGGAAGTGCGGACAGTATGGATAGCGCCAGCAAAGCGGCGCAGATCAAGTTTTGTTGTTTCATTGATAGCAACTCCTTAACAAATTTGCGGGCAGACTAGTGCAGTGCATCGGTTCTTGACGGCACTTATGTGCAACCCTTGTACCTTGTAGGTCGGGCTTTAGCCCGACATGTCGGGTTGAAACCCGACCTACAAAACCCTCTTTGATTCCGGCTTGCGCCGGAACGACGAAGCCCTTTAGCGCATTTACTGCGCAACCACTTTCCCGATGTGGAACGGCTGGCCGCTGATCGAGATATTCGGGTACTGCGCCCGCTTGAAAACTTTCTCCGCCAGCTCCGGCACTTCGCTATCCACATAGTCCGCCAGCTCGGTGGTTTTGATGAAACCCGATTTGCCTTTGTCCGCCTTGCCGCTCAAACCTTCGGCCAGCACGTAGGTGAACAGCCCGTGCTCCTTGTAACCTTCCAGCGCCTCCTGCGTCGAAGTCGAGGCGGAAAGAATAGTCGAACCCACCGCGCGTGAAAGAATCTTGATCGCGGTGTCTTCGCTCATGCCGCGCGTGAGCATGGCGGTCTGCAAGGCATCGCCCAGCGCGCCGGAATTGCAGGTATCCAGCACGATCACTTTTTTGGTGGTGGGGATGTTGGCGATCAGTTCTTTCATTTCGTTCTGCGGCAGCGAATCGGCCTTCAGACGCTCGGTGGAAGTCGAGCCGACATTGGAAGTGATGAGAAAATATTCGCCGTCATCCACCGTGCCGTGGCTGGCCACGTAAAACACGAACAAGTCGTCCGGGTTCAGCGTGCGCATTGCCGTCAGCACGTTCTTGATGCTCTCGCGGGTGGTTTCCTCTTTGCCGGTGAGCATCTTGATGTTCACTTTTTCAAACAACCCCGAGGCCGATTTGCGCAGCGTATCCGCAAACAACTGCGCATCCGCCACCGGATATTTGAGCTGGAGTTTCGGATTCTTGAACTCGTTGATGCCCACGATAACGGCATGCAGCGAAGGCTTGCCGACCACCTTGAACGCAGCGGTTATTTCATACAACGCATCCGTGCTCTGCATGGAATTGTCCGCGTTAAACGCGATGGCGCGCAGGCTGTTCTTGCCGTTGACCAGCTTGAGGGTGTAAGTGCGCGTGGTGGAATTGGCATCTTCCTGCGCCACTCGTTTCAGCGCCCGCGAATTGTCCAGCACCACCGCGCTGCCGTTCAGATACAGCCGCACATCGCCGATGCCGCCGCCCATATCGGTGAGCTTCAACGTCACGCTGGCTTCGGGTTCACTGGTGGTTTCCGCTGTGTTGACAATCCGCACCGAGGGCGCAGATTTCACCGTGGCGATATTGCGGAACTCCTTGATCGACCCGCCCGACAACGCCAGCTTCACCAGATCGGGGCGGTAGAACGACTCGCGGTATTGGTCGATGCCGGATACGTTGTTGCCTATGCGGATATTGAGATGTTTGTCGCCGTGCTCGGAAGCGTCGAAGTAACCTTCGGGAGTGATGGTGACCCATTCACCGTCGTCGAAGCTGACGTATTGGGCGATCTCCTTACCGGTTGCCGCATCCCACTTGCGCACGGAGTTATCCCAGTTCCCGGAAATGATTTCTTTCCCGCCGGGTGTAAATGCAATATCGCCAAAAGACTCGCCGTGCCCTTTCCAGCTGCGCAACAACTCGCCGCTGGCGGTATCCCAGAGTTTAAGTTTGTAATCCATGCCACCCGAGACCAGAGTGCGACCATCCGGGGAGAAGGCAACCGCACGAACCCGTGCATCGCCTTTATCAATATCGATTTCGTTCAGCGTTTTCAAATTTCTGCCACTGGAAGCATCCCACAGCCTTACTGCGTTATCCCGGCTTCCGGTAGCAATGGTGCGTCCATCAGGGGAAAAGGCCACAGATAAAATGCTCGCATTGGGTTGCCCGACCAAAGTAAGCAATTCGCGCCCGCTGCTTACATCGAGCAACCGTAAATTTTCACTATTGTCGTAACTGACGGCTGCCAGGGTGCGGCTATCCGGCGAAAAAACGACAGCACTACCCATGGAGAAGCGAACTTGAGTACTTAGCGCGCGACCGGTGGCCGTATCCCAGAGTCTAACGGACTGGTCGTAACTTGACGAAGCCAGGGTGCGGCCATCCGGGGAAAAGGTTACGTTTGCAACAACATTGAGGTGGCCACTGAGTGTGTGCAACTCTCGCCCGCTGGATACATCCCAAAGTTTTATGGTGTTATCTTGGCTGCCAGAAGCGATGGTGCGGCCATCCGGGGAGAAGGCCAAGGCGCGCACCAGATCGCCGTGTCCACTCAAGGTGCGCAACTCTCGCCCGGAGACTGCATCCCAGACGTGGATCACTTTGTGGATGCCGGTGACGATGATGCGGCCATCCGGGGATACAGCAATAGGATCAATTGCAGCGCTGTGCCCAGTCAGTCTGGACAACTCATTGCCGCTGGCTGCATCCAGAAAAATCGGGGTGTGCGAACTCCCTACGACGAGAGTGCGGCTATCGGGCGAAAAGGCCAAACCTATGGGGTGGCTGTATTGAGGCAATCGAACCGTCTTGAAAATGTTCATGCCGCGTACATCCCGCAATGTGACGATTTCGCCACTTATCGAAGCAACGGTGCGACCATCTGGAGAGTAAGCCACGGAAACAATCGAATGATTTCCTTCATCCTCCCAGCTCCCCAGCTCCTTGTCTTTGGTCACATCCCATAGTTTGATGTTGCCATCCCTGCTTCCCGAAATAACATTGCGACCATCCGGGGAGAAGGCCACTGCAAAGACATTGTCACTATGCCCCGAGAATGTTTGCAGTTCGCGCCCGCTGGCCACATCCCATAGTTTGAGGGTTTTATCATCACTGCCAGAGACAACGGAGCGACCATCCGGAGAAAATGCCACTTTCTCTACTACGTCACCATGCCCGAGCAACGAGCGCAGTTCTCTGCCGCTGGAAACATCCCACAGCCTTAAAGTCTTATCGTTACTGCCCGAAACCAGGGTCTGTCCATCGGGAGAGAAGGCGATGGAAATGACACCGAGTTTATGCCCGCTCAGCGTGCGCAATTCTCGCCCACTAGCCGCTTCCCAGAGCTTGATCATATTGTCATTGCTGGCTGAGGCGATGATGAGGCCGTCAGGGGAGAAAACCGCATCATTAAGCCCGCTAAGTGTGCGCAACTCGCGTCCGCTCGCCGCATCCCATAATTTGACTGTATTGTCATAACCAGCTGTAACTACAGTTTTCCCATCAGGCGAATACGCTACGGACTCGACACCAGTGGCATGTCCCGCTTGTACAAAAATTTCCGCTTTGTCATTGTCGGCAGCTATAGCAATACCCACCATGCCAACCAAACACATCTCCACCAACAGCACCTTCATCATCCCCTTGAACATCGTCATTCCTTTCATCAAATCATTCAGTCCGGCAGAGTGGGCACGCCGCCGTGCCCACGCGGCAGTCTATTCATTCATTCCCACCAGAACATAAACCGTCCCATTGGGGCCGACCGCGCTTTTGATGACTTTGCTCTTTTGCAAAACCATCTCGCGGACTCTGCGGGGAACATGGCTTATCGAAACTGAATAAGCACCGAATGCATCGGCGGCAGCAACTTGTTTAATTTGTATATGCTGCTCCCCAGCTTCCAGCATAGCCACCGCGTCGCGCGTGGATGTATCGTCAGGTTTAGTTTGTTGTAAGTAGTCTTGCGCTACGCGTTGCGTCGTGGCATCCATATTTTCACCCATAGACTGTCTGGCCCTTACCGCTGCCTCTTCGGTCTGTTTGGATACATCGCCGGCAAACTCTTCTTTTTCGGCAGTACCAACCGCTGTGACCATCCAGCCCTCTACCGGTTCATCGCATATCCAGCCGGGCGCTTGAACATACGAACCTGGATACCTGCAACCATCTGCAAACAGGGCAGGGGGAATATGAAAAGTAATCACAAAGCTGCGGCCATCCGCCCCCGCTTTTACGCTGGCCTCCAGTTCACCGTCGAATGTCACCGACAGTCGGGGATGAGTAGCCTGATCGCGTGTATTCACCAATATTAGGGGCGTTAGTTTTGTCTTTTCAGTCAATATGGTTTCCATGTCAGACCAAGCATTTACCGGGACAGAATCGTCTGCATGTTCGTAGTAAATTTCCAGATACTTGGAATATTTGCTGGGCATCGTATATTTCACGAAACGCACCGGCGTAGAAAGTTTAATAGTCGCCTGCGCACCCAACTCGCTTTGCTGCAAACTGATGTCCTCCAATTGAGGTGGCGGCACTAAATATAATTTGGCGTGTGCCGGGAATATCGCCAATAAAAAACAAAAACCGGCGATGGCTGCGCTGATTGAATATCTCATTTCATTCCTCCCCTTTAAACATCCACTTGAACATCGTCATTTTCTTCAAAATATCTTTTTCTATTGTTCCGGCCAGATGATGTTTGAACTCAGAAACGCAAACACCCAAACCCCTCCCAGTCTCCCCTTATCAGGGGAGGAGCGGACTCGGCTCTCCCCCTGATAAGGGGGAGTTGGAGGGGGTTGGTTCTTGTTATTCAAACTTCACTTGGCCGAATCAATAAAAGAACCGCTAATCGTAATTCAACATCTACCCCATCCCCCACCTAACCTCCCCCTTGAAAGGGGAGGGACTGAATCCCTTCCCTTTCAAGGGGAAGGTTAGGATGGGGATGGGTTGGTTTTGATTCGACGGGGTGAAATTCATAAGTTGCACTTTGGTAAATTCCAGCACCACGCCGCCACCGTTCAACGAGCCGCTCCCGTCGCAAACACCGCCACATCCTTGCCGAAGTGGATCATGGTCGGGGTTTGCGGGTGGCCGATTTTGGTGGAGATGGCGTTGGTCATGTCGCGCGCCGATTTGCCCAGTTCCATCACGCTCACTTTGCCGTCGTGGTTGAAGTCCGTCTGGTTCGCGTCGTTCATGCTGGTCAGCAGGGTATGGGTGAACAAGCCGTTGCCCTGATAACCGTCCAGCGCTTCCTGCAAGCCGCCCGCCGAAGCGTAGATGTGCAGCCCCATTTTTTTCGCCAGCACACTCATGCGCGCGTCGTACAAACCGCCCACGATGTTATCGACTCCACCGGCATGGCAGGTATCGAAGATGTAGAGCTGATTCAGGGCGCGAATCTTTTTCGACAGTTCGACGATCTCGTTCGAGCCGATCAGGTTGTGTTCGTCCGCTGTGCCGTCGAAACTGGAGGACACCAGGTAATACTGCGTGCCGAACATCACGC
The DNA here is from genome assembly GCA_028710605.1 of Sideroxydans sp. Lineage (GTDB taxonomy): Bacteria > Pseudomonadota > Gammaproteobacteria > Burkholderiales > Gallionellaceae > Sideroxyarcus. Next base: position 3,496 of record JAQTTU010000013.1, on the reverse strand, counting down.
CGTGCGAGGCCACGAACAGGATGAAGCTGTCCCACGGTTTCACCTTGCCCGCCATCTCGTCGATATTGCTCAAGATGCCTTGCTTGCTGGCTTGGGCGTTGGAGAGGGAAGTGACGTGGATGTTGTCGCTGCCGAACAAGGTGCCGGATTTTTCCTGCATCAGCTTCTGGAAATCCAGCGCATCCTTGGCCGCGTATTTCAGGTTCACCGAGGAGTCGGAAAATTCATCAATGCCGATGGCCAGCACATATAGATTCGGCGCTTCCGGCTGGCGGGTGGAAGTGAAGGTGCTGCTGCCCATGCTGCTTTGCACGGTGTTTTGCGCATTGAATGCCGTCACACCCAACTCGTTCTCGCCGGGGATGGCCTCGATCTCCTGGCACTCTTCCACCACATCGCCCTTGCTCTTGGCAACCTGAATCGGACTTTCGCCCTTGACCATTTTGAGCGAGCGCATCGAGCGATAAACGCCTTCGCCATTGGCACTCGCCAGCATCATCTTGTCTTCGCGCTTGGCCACGGCTTCGCGGTAGAAACCATCCGACTTCACCAGCTTGCCGTTCTGGAACAAACGCACTTCGCCGATACCGCCGCCGGTGCTGGTGATTTTGTAGCAGACTTTTTCTTTGCTGGCGGAGGAGGTGGCGGGCACGGTGGTGAAGGCGACTTCGGGCGGCGGGCTTCGCATCGCGTCGTCAATGGTCAAGGTAATCAACCCGGAAATATCTTCGCCGCGCAGCTTGGCTTCGACGATGTCGGGACGGTAGAACACGTCGTAGAACTGGTTGATGCCTTGTACTTTGTTGCCGAGGCGGACGTTCAGCCAGTCACCGCCTTTTTCCGAAGAATTGTAGTAACCCTCGGGGGTGGTGGCGATCCACTCGCCATCCTTGAAACTCACCATCGTAAGTTGGAGGTTCCCTGTTGCGGTATTCCATAGCCGGACGGTGCCGTCATTGCCACCTGAAATGATTTGTTGCCCGTTTTTTGAAAAGACGACTGATGACACACCATCACTATGTCCTTTCAATGTATGCAATTTTTTACCGCTGGTGACATCCCATAATTTGAGGCTATTGTCGTCTTCAGTCGTAACAAGGTAACGCCCGTCGGGAGAAAATGCGAGTGGCCTTGAAGAAATTTCGTTCAGCGTATATAGCTCACGCCCACTGCTCACGTCGAACAATTTAGGGACATCAATATCACCGAGCTTTTCACCATTGCTTATCCGTTGGGAGGCAACAAAGGTATGACCATTTGGAGAGAACATGCCAAATTTATAACCCTCACCCAATGAGTACAATTCGCGACCACTGGCGACATCCAAGAATTTTGTGAGATTGATCCGGTGTGCAAAATCATCACCTATCACGGAATGAATAACGATGACGCGCCCATCGGGGGAAAAGGCGATTGGGGTTTGCCACTCGTCCTCATGCGTGGTCAATGTATGCAATTCTTGACCATTGCCGACACCCCACAACTTGACGGCTTCTCCCATTCCACCCATGCGCGTTGCAAGGGTGCTCACGTCGGAAGAAAAGATAAACTCAAAGTCAATGTCCTGCTTCTCGTTAAAAGTCCGTAATTTTTGGCCGCTATTGACATCCCAAAGCGTAAGGGCAGGTTTTTCATTAATCCCCGTATTTCGAGAAATGAGCGCGCGTCCATCGGGGGAAAATACAACTGACCTTGGAAAGTAAGAAAGACCACTCAGTGTGCGCAGCTCACGTCCACTGGCGACATCCCACAGCTTGATGGTGTAGTCATAGCTGCCCGATGCGAGGGTGCGTCCGTCAGGGGAAAAAGCAACTGAAATCGCTTTATTGCTATGACCGCTTAGTGTATGCAGAACTTGCCCACTGGCGACATTCCACAACTTGATGGTTTTTTCATTTCTATCCGTGCACGTTGCAAGAATGCTACCGTCGGGGGATTGGGCGGATTCATCTGCCCCGATCAGCGAAAGAAGATTTTGTCTCATTGCGGCATTCCATTGCCTGAAAGCAATGATGTCGCTACTCGATGGTGATTTATCTACTTCTGGAGCGGCATAAGGTGGCTCGCCCAGATAATGACCGTTGGTGATGTCCCAAAATTTGTAGCCTTCATACAACCCGCGAAAACCAAGGGTTCGTCCATCGCCGAGAAGGTTGACTGACACCACACTAGGAATTTGCCCACTTAGTGTTCGCAACTCTTTTCCACTAGCGACATCCCACAGTTTGATGGTGTTATCCCAACTGCCTGAAACGACGGTGCGTCCATCGGGGAGAAAACTGACGGAATTCACCCATTCAGTATGGCCACTCAGTGATCTCAACTCCTGTCCATTGGCAACGTCCCACAGCTTGATGGTTTGATCCTTACTACCCGAAACAAGGGTGCGCCCGTCGGGAGAAAAGGCGACAGAAGTCACCATGTCACTATGTCCGTACAGTGTGCGCACCTCATGTCCGCTGGCGACATCCCACAACTTGAGGCTACTGTCGTGCTGACCTGATACAAGGGTACGCCCATCGGGAGCAAAGGCTAAGGAAGCGACACCAGACAAGGGGCCTTGAATTTTGCGTATGACTTGGCCATTGGCAACATTCCGCAGAGTGATAGTACCGTTCCCACTATCAGAAACGAGCGTCTTGCCATCGGGAGAAAAAACGGCAACGTTTACTACGCCATATTTACTCGCATTTATAGTGCGCAGCGCTCGTCCGCTTGCGACATCCCACAACCTGAGTGTGTTGTCAGTATCTCCAGTAGAAAGAATCGTTCGCCCATCAGGCGAAAAAGCGACTGAATTGACATTCCCCTCATGTCCTTTCAGCGTGCGCAACTCGTGCCCAGTGGCGACATCCCATAACTTTAGCGTTTCATCGATACTGCCCGAAACCACAGTGCGCCCGTCGGGGGAAAAGGCGACCGACTGAACCCCCCTTTCATGTCCGTACAGCGTACGTATTTCGCGCCCGCTGGCGACATCCCACAGCTTGAGGGTACTGTCACCACTACCAGAAACGAGGGTGCGCCCGTCGGGGGACAAGGCGACTGAAGCTACATCGCCCCTATGCCCCAACTGCACAAATATTTTCACCATCTCCTCATCGGCGGCCATCGCCCCATTTAGCATGCCGACGAAAAACATCGCCGCCAACAACGCTTTCATCGACCATTTGAACATCGCCATTCCTTTCTGAAAAACATTTAGCGAGATGCCGATTCAATCCGCTCGCCTTGCCTTACTTCACCCCAAACAACGCATTATCCTTGCCGAAGTTGATGATGTTAGGCGACTGCGGTGAACCCAGTTTGGTGGAGATAGCCGTCGTTTCTTGCTTCGCCCGCGCCCCCAGTTCCATCACGCTCACTTGCTTGTCGCCGTTGCTGTCCGTGGTGTTGGCTGTGTTCATGCTGTCGAGCAGCGCGTGGGTGAACAGGCCGTTACCTTGGTAGCCGTCGAGCGCTTCCTGCAAGCCGCCCGCCGAGGCGTAGATGTGCA
>JAQTTU010000031.1 GCA_028710605.1 Sideroxydans sp. | reverse complement strand
TTTGCGCGTTGTTGTTAACTCGTGTAATTATACTAACGCTTCTTTGGCGGAACCCCGCTGCTTTAAGCCTTGAAAAAATAAAAAGCTTCTTTTATAACAATTCGTGTCTCCGTAAAAAAACGCGGAACCACGAAACGAGACGGAACAAAACGGTTGGAACGGTCAAAACGCTGGGATACGGCGACTCGAGTTTTTGGATTTTGATATATGCATAGTGTAAAATATACATGGTATAAAATACCAAATTATGTAATGAAACAAATCACTGGAAGTAAAATCCCGTCGGCGTCAGCGTAACGAGATTGCCGTCATAATGAGGTTGTTGCCATAATGATGATTTCAAAAATTTTGCCGCAGGCCGCGAGCAGAAATGCTCGCCGTCGGCGTTTACCGTATACAGTTGTTCTTTTATTGGCTGGATCTATCTCCGGATGTAGTCAGCCGCTGGTCTCGCATCTCGTCACCGCGCCCGGCCACGCCGCATCGCCGGTCGTGTCGTCGCAAACCAAGACCCTGCCGCTGGACGAGCAAGGCCTGATCGCCAGCAGTTCGGAAGCGAGCGCCTACCGATTGGGGCCAAACGATATCATCTCCGTGACCGTCTATATGCATCCGGAACTCTCGGCACCGCAGCCCGGTGTCACAGGTGGCCAGGGCGGCGTGATGATCACCAGCAACGGCACCGTGGGGTTGCCGCTGATCGGCAATGTCGACCTCGGCGGGTTGACCCTCGAACAGGCGCAGCAAAAACTTACCGATCTATATGGTGCCGATATCAAATCCCCGAATGTGGCAGTGCAGCTTGTCGCGGCGCAAAGTCTCAAATACTACTTGTTTGGCGCTTTCAGCAATCCTGGGATAAAATACCCAGGTCATACGTTGACACTTCTGGAAGCGCTCTCCCTCGGCGGCAGTCTCGACACCGCAAACGCCGATTTGTACCAGGCGTATGTCGCACAGGGCACACGTAAATTGCCGATCGATTTACACTCCCTGCTGGAAGAGGGGGATACAGCGCAGAACATCAGGCTCGCCTCCGGCGACACGATCGTTGTTCCACCGGATTCGGACGAAAAAGCCTTTGTGTTCGGTGCCGTCAGCAAACCCGGTGCCGTGCCGTTCGAAGCCGGGTCGCTCTCTCTCCTGCAAGCGCTCAGCGCCGCCGGCTTCAACCTCTCCGATTACACCTCGGCACGCCTCAGTCAGGTGCGCGTGATCCGCTCGCGCGGAGGTCGTGAGGAATTCGACATCGTCAATGCGTCGAAGATTTTGAAAGGTGAGGCCATGCCATTTGAACTCAAACCAGGTGACATTGTTTTCCTGCCGCCGACCGACATTGCAACCTGGAACGATGCGTTGAACAAGCTTATCCCTTCGCTTACGACGATTTCTGGTATCTTGAATCCTTTCGTGATGGTTAAATTTCTTCGTCAGTGACATCAGGAGATCAGCTAATGACAACGAATCTCCCCGCGATCGGGTTTCAAGGACCACATGGTTTTCAGGAGCCGCATGATGCGGTCGACCTCGGACACCTGGGACAAATTTTGCGCCGCCGGGCTGGCACGATTGTAATGTTCGTCGTCGGCGCCACGCTGTTCGCGCTGATTTATGTGCTGTTTTCCACCCCGCAATTCACCGTACACGGCGCGCTCTTCCTTGGCGATTCAGAGAGCGCGGCCGACGTGCGCCCGTCAGGCCTGAATTTCCTGTCGGACTATTCCACGCAGAGCGATGTCGAGACACAAATCGAACTCATCACCGCCGGCGCGCTCGTGCAGCACGCGGTTCTTGAAACCGGACTGAACGCACAGATTACACCGGCCGGTGCGCCGCCGCTTACCTATTGGCGGTGGCAATTCTACCACGGCGGGCAGACAAAGTCCTTCGTGCCCGGCCCGACCACTCTCCAGGCCCTCTACGCCGCCACGCCCGGCCGCTACCGGATCGTCGTCGGAAAAGGAAATTCCTACACTCTTTATACACAGCACACCTTGTTTGCCCACGCGCATTTCGTGTTGCGCGGTATACTCGGCCGGCCCGCCGCAGGGGGCGGCATCCATTTACTCCTCGAACCCGCCGGAGACCATTTTCACGCAGCACCGGGCACAAGCTACGATTTACGGGTCTCCTCCCCGGAAGCGCTGGCCAATTCCCTGCTGGCCGGCGCGCTCACCGTCACCGCCGGCGGCCCCCCGACGCAGCCGACCAAAATCGCCACTCTGCAATTCCGCTGGAACAATCCCTGGCAGGGACGGCGCTTCGTCAACCAGGTGATGGCGGACTACATCGCGACGCAGCTTTCCTGGAATACCCAATCCGCTTCCACGACCGCAAGCTTCGTGACCGAACAGCTTACCCATATCAGCGCCTCCCTTGCCCAGGCCGATAAAAAACTCGCGACCTATCAAGCACAGACGGGACTCGTCGATGTGCCGCAAAATGCCGCGGCTCTTATCAATCAACTGGCGCAATACCAGGCTCAGCGCGCCAAACTCGAACTCCAGAAAGAGGAATTGCAGCAGATCAACAGCAGTCTCTCGGCACAACACGGGCTGGACAACCCCTATCTCGTCAGCCAGAGCGCCGACACCGTGCTGCCCACCCTTACGACAGCACTCTCGGACGCCGAGACAAAGCTCGCGCAGCTGCGCAGCCAATTCACCGATAATTCGCAGCATGTAAAAGTTCAGGAAGCCCAGGTGGTGAAAATCGAGGCCTCCATCCGGGCAATCGTGCATAACAATCTCGCCGTCGCCGACAAGAATCTGGCCAACCTCGATAAAATCATCGCGCAATTTCAGGAGCGGATTAAAGCCATGCCGACGGAAGCGCTCAACGTCATCTCGCTACAGCGCTCGACCAACGTTCTCGGCCAGCTTTATGCGCTGCTCATGGAAAAAGACGAAGAAGCGCAGGTCTCCAAGGCCGCCACCATCATCAACACGCGCATCGTAACCCCCGCCGATATGCCGCTGATCGCGACCTCGCCGAAAGCGGTGATCACGATCGTCTTCGGCGCGCTCGCAGGTCTCATCGCCGGCGTCAGCCTGGTATTCGGCCAGCATAGTTTCTCCGGACGATTTGAAAGCGAGGAGCAGATCAGGCTGGCCGTGCGCCTGCCGGTGTATGGCGCGGTCCCGCGTCAGACCAAGGCCGAAATCACCGGCAATATTTTCGGCCCCAAAAAATTGAACCCGTTTTCGGAATCCTTCCGCCTGCTCCGCGGCAATATCTACCGTGGCACGGTACCAAAAACATCCATGGTCATTCTCATCATCTCCTCGAGCAAGGAAGATGGTAAAACAACCGTGGCAGCCAATCTTGCCAAAATCCTGGCCGACGACGGCAAGCGCGTGGTGCTGGTGGACGCCGATCTGCATTTGAGCCCGCTCGATGGCTTGCTCAAGTTCGGCGATACACTCGGCCTGACCAGCTGGCTGGAGACCGGCACGCGGCCGACACTGCAGAATTGGCCCGATGAAAACTTTAAAGTGCTCCCAGCCGGTGCCGCCTCTTTCTCCCGCAGGGAGCCGCTTAACGAGACCGCGCTCGGCGCAATCTTCCAGAACCTGAAAAATGACTTCGAATATATCATCGTCGACAGCCCGCCACTGCCCACCGTCTCCGCCGGAATGACCCTGGGAATATTCGCCGACCTCATCCTCTCAGTCATCAGCGTCTCACACACCTCACGGCGCGCTTTCAATCTGCACAACGAACTCATCGCCGCACTCGGCCGACCACACGGTATTATTATCAACGAAGTCGAATCACTCTATTACAGAGATGATC
>JAQTTU010000022.1 GCA_028710605.1 Sideroxydans sp. | reverse complement strand
TCAGCAAGAAATGGACGATGCCGATACGGGATTGGAAGGCCGCGCTAAACCGGTTTAATATCCAGTTTGAAGACAGGATGCCGCAGCAGTTTTGAAATTCCGTTTACACAAAATTCAGGACACCCTCTGGAATTGTTTTCTGTCGTTCGTTTTTCTACGTCCCCTCCAACAACCCCTTCACCCACTCCTGCTGACAAGCGCGCTTGCGTTTCTTCTCCAGCAACTTGCGGATATGCGGTTTCGCTTGATCGAAGTCCAGCACGGATGCCTCGGTGATCGCATCGCATCTCAGTACATGAAACCCGAGTTCCGATTCCAGCACGCTGCTCACTTCACCCGCCCGCATTTCAAATAACGCTTTATCCAGTTCTGGAAAAAGTTTGCCGCGCGGCAGGTCGCCGAGTTTGCCGCCTTCCAGTGCGGTGGGGCATTCGGAATGTTTGAGGGCTTGTTCTTCGAAGCGCTGCGGTTCTTTTGCCAGGCGCGCGGCGATTTCGCTGCTGCGTTTGAGCGCGGCGGCGCGCGTGTTGTCGGCGATGGTGTCGTTGAGGGTGATGAGGATGTGGCGCGCCAGCCGAGTTTCCGGGCGGCGGAATTGTTCGGGGTGGTATTGGTAATACAGTTCCACGTCCATGTCGCTGACGCGTTCGGCGCGCGTGCCGACTTTTTCAAGGATGGCATCGACTTTCATTTCGCGTTGCAGCGCGGCGGCGTAGCTGGCTTCGTCCAGCCCGTTGCGCGCTAAATCTTCGATGAATTCTTCCGCACTTTGGTAGCGCCCGCGTATCTCCTGCATCGCCGCATCCACCGTGGCTTGCGGCACGATGGCATCGCGCGCTTCGGGCGAAGCCAGCATGCGCGCTTCGAGATTGAGTTGCTGCTGCGCCAGATTTTGCACGCGCTCGAATTCTTCCGGTTGCAAGGCGGCGGTGGCTTTGCTGTAGAGTTTTTGCGCGGCTTTGAGTGCGAGGTAGGCTGTTCTCGCTTCAATGACTTGTGGCATCGCCGCTCTCCTTGTCGTCGTAAACATGCACCGCTTCCAGCGTCTGCTCCGGCACTTGCAGCACGTGGTCGTGAAAGATGACTTGATATTGCACACCGTCATTTTCATCGCGCAACACTTTCAGAATCTGGCCTTCCATGCCCGGTGTGACGCGCACTTCACCGCGCACGGTGAGCGTGATCTTGCTGCGCACTTTTTCGCGGCTTTCGAATTTGCTGGGTATCCACGGCTCGTTGATGCCGATGAGTTCTTCTTCGCGAAAGCCGACGATTTTGTTCTGCTCCAAAAAGTTGACGCTGTAGATCAACTGGTCTTGCAGGAAGGTGCCGACGTTCATGACGAAGCCGGTGCTGCCGCGCCGGATCAGCAACTGCCCGGTGGGCACGCCGGGATACGTGCCGTCGTTGCGCACGTTGCGGATGATGCGCACTTCTTCGCCGAATTCAAATTTGGGTAGCATGGGAGGATTCCAATATACAAACGCTCATTTTGTAGAACTTCTGTTTCAAGTTCCCTCGCCCGCTGGCGGGAGAGGGTTAGGGTGAGGGTTGGCAAGTAACAATGACTCTTGGTGATACCCACAGCCCCTCATCCCCAGCCCTTCTCCCGCCTGCGGGAGAAGGGAGTATCACGTTCCCGCTTTCCTCACCGTAATCGCGCTCACCGGCACAAACTTCACTTGCGGTTCGTGCATGTGAAAAACTTTGAACACTTTTTCGGTGAGCGCGTCGGACTTCACAAAATCCTGATACGCCTGTTGCAGCAGCGTGGCGTACATCATGCGCCGCGCGGCATCCACGTCGGGCAGGGTGGCTTTGCCCAGGTAGTTGTGGAAGCGTTGCAAAATGTGCAGGCGGTTTACATGCACCACCGCTTGCTCATATTCGATGCCGAAGTAGTTCAGAAAATCCTCGGCGGATTCCAGTTCGGCCATGGCCTCGTCCAGCGTCAGTGCGTCCATCTCGTGCTCCTTTCCACAGTGTTGTTTGTCTGCTGTTGCACCACCTCCAGCAAGGCTTTGCCGCCTATGCGGTCGTGGCTGTCCAGCGCGACGAGTTTTTCCAGCATGGCGCGTCCGGTTTCCACATTTCCCAAACGCAAATTGATGTAGCCGGTTGCCTTGAGCACCATCAAATAAAAACGCACCAACCCCATGGAGCGCATCACGCCCGCACCGAGATTTGCTTCGCGCAGATACACCCAGCTATCGGGAAAATCCAGCCGCTGCCCGGCCACCGCCAACGCGCTTTCGCCCACCAGCAGCGCATCTTCAAGACGGTGCTGATAGAAGTAGAAACGGTACAGCGCGACCAGCACCATCAAGTGCTGCGGGGCGAGCAAGTGCGCGCGCAGCAGCATGCTTTCGGCTTCGGCGCTGCCGTACTTGTCTGCGGCGCTCACCAGCAAACGCGCCACGTCTTGCGCCAGCGGCTCGTCGAAATACAGCTCGGCTTGATCGAAATTCAAGAGATCCATGGCTCACTCCAAACAAGAGCGCACAGAGAAAGAGGTGGCACGGACATCTCTGTGTACTCTGTGGCAAATTGTTTTTGGGTTTTCTTGTTCATGATTTTCTAACCACACGCGCCACTTCCGTGCCGCACAATTCATCCGCATCGCAAATATGGCATTGCCCTTCCACCGGTGCTCCCTGCTTGCGCAGTTGTCCTTCCAGCACTTCGATACGCTCCATCAAACAGGCAATGGCGCGGCCTACCGGATCGGGAATCAGGTGATGGTCGAGGTTGATGCCGTAGATGTTGTCGGCGCTGGCTTCATCGGTGCGCAGCACGACCTTGGCCGGGATGCCGACCACGGTGCGGTGCGACGGCACGTCTTTCACCACCACCGAATTTGCGCCGACGCGCACCTGAGCGCCCAGCGTGATCGCGCCCAGAATTTTCGCGCCCGCGCCGACCACCACGCCGTCGCCCAAGGTGGGGTGGCGCTTGCCTTTGTTCCATGTCGTGCCGCCCAGCGTCACGCCGTGATACAGCGTCACGTCGTCGCCGATCTCCGCCGTTTCGCCGATCACCACGCCCGCGCCGTGGTCGATGAAAAAACGACGACCGATGGTGGCACCGGGATGGATGTCGATGTTGGTGAGCAAGCGCGCAAACCACGATAGCAAGCGCGCCAGATAACGCAGACCGAATTTCCACAAGCGGTGCGCGATGCGTTGCAGCAGGATGGCATGCACGCCGGGATAGGTGGTCAGTACCTCGAAGCGCGAGCGCGCGGCAGGGTCGCGCTGGAACACACAGCTCACGTCTTCGCGCAGCAAAGTGAACAGCGAAGGTTGCGCCGGTTTGCGTATGTCGGTGTCGGCAGTCATCACGTCTTCCATGATGATCTCCTAATGCGCCGCACCGGGCTGAATGCGCCCGATGTAGCGTTGGTAAAGGAACAGCAATTCCTGATCGGCGGGCGAGCGTTTGGCGCGTTCGGCGAAGCTGCGAATATCCGGCAGCAGTGCGCGCGCTTCGGCTTGGCTCAGGTTCAGCCCCATGGTGGCGTAGGCGGCGATTACGCCGTGCGCGCCGGAATGCTTGCCGACCACCAGCTTGAGGCGGCGACCCACTTCGGCGGGATCGAAGCCTTGATAGGTGTCCGGGTCTTTCAACAAGCCATCGACATGGATGCCCGCCTCGTGCGTGAACACACCCGCGCCAACGATGCTCTTTTGCCACGGCACGGGACGACCGGAGGCGGAGGCGACCAGTTTCGACAAGGCGGGAAAATGCGTGAGGTCAATGCCGGTGTGCATGCCGTAAAGTTTTTTCAGCCCGTGCGCGACTTCTTCCAGCGGCGCGTTGCCCGCACGTTCGCCAAGGCCGTTCACCGTGGTGTTGATGTGCGTCGCACCGGCCACGGCAGCGGCGAGGCTGTTGGCGGTGGCCAGTCCCATGTCGTCGTGCGCATGCATTTCGATCTCGATGTCCACCGCGCTGCGCAAGGCGCTGATCGCCTTGTGCACGCCGAACGGCTCCATCACGCCCAGCGTGTCGGCATAACGGATGCGCCGCGCACCGGCGGCCTGCACCGCTTCGGCCACTTGCAACAAAAATTCGGGATCGGCGCGCGAGGCATCTTCGCAGCCGACGGCAACTTCCAGCCCGTGATCGCAGGCATACGGCACCATCTCGAAAATGGTATCGAGCACCCACGCGCGGTCGCGTTTCAATTTTTTGCTGAGGTGGATGTCCGACACCGGAATCGACACGTTGATCATGGACACATCCAGTTGCTCGCAGGCATCAATGTCCGCCTGACACATACGTCCCCACACGATCAGTCGCGACTTCAAATCCAGCGCGGCTACGGCATTGATGCTTTCGCGCTCCACATCGCCCATCGCCGGAATGCCGACTTCCATTTCCGGTACGCCCAGTGCGTCCAACTGCCGCGCAATCTCCAGCTTCTCCTCCAACGAAAACGCCACCCCGGCGGTCTGTTCGCCGTCGCGCAGGGTGGTGTCGTTGATGGTGAGGGAGCGGGTCATTATTTACCTCAAAAGCAATTAGCCACAGAGGACACAGAGATCACAGAGAAAATCAAAACCAGAGAGAGGGTTTGCTTCACCTCTGTGTTCTCTGTGTGCTCTGTGGCAAAAAGGTTTTTCATGCGTACGTCGGCGCGAACGCCTTCTCCGGTTCAGCTTTCGGCGCATCGCCATCCCAGTACGGCGACAGCTTGCGCAATTGCGCGATGATTTCCGGCACCACGGCGATCACGCGCTCCACTTCGGCTTCGGTGCTGTAGCGCGACAGCGAGAAGCGCACCGTGCCGTGCGCGGCGGTGTAGGGGATGCCCATCGCGCGCATCACGTGCGAGGGTTCGAGCGAGCCGGAAGTGCAGGCCGAGCCGCTCGAAGCGGCAATGCCGAATTTGTTCAGCAGCAACAAAATCGCTTCGCCTTCGATAAATTCGAACGCGATGTTGCTGGTGTTGGGCAAGCGGTTTGTCGGGTCGCCGGTGACGAACGAACGCGGCACTTTGGCCAGAATGCCCGCTTCCAGCTTGTCGCGCAGGCGCGCCACTTCGGTGTTCTCGAAGTTCATCGTCTCCATCGCCATCTCGGCCGCTTTGCCCAGGCCGACGATGGAAGCGCTGTTCTCGGTGCCCGCGCGCCGACCGCGCTCCTGATGCCCGCCGCGAAGCAACGGACGGAAGCGGGTGCCGCGTTTCAGGTACAGCACGCCAATGCCTTTGGGCGCATGCAGCTTGTGGCCGGATACCGACAACATGTCGATCTGCGTGTCCTTTAAATTCATCGGCACTTTGCCCACGGCCTGCACTGCGTCGGTGTGAAACATCGCACCGACTTCATGCGCCATCTCGGCCATTTCGATCACCGGAAAAAACGTGCCGGTCTCGTTGTTCGCCCACATCGCCGACACGATGGCGACCTTGTCGCTGAGCAGCTTGCGGTATTCGTCCAGGTTGAGGCGACCTTTGCCATCGACCTTGAGGTAATGCACTTTGTAGCCGTCTTTTTCCAGCCACGAGCACAGCGTGAGGATGGCCGGATGCTCGACGTTGGTGGTGATGATCTCCTTGCGTTCCGGTTGTGCCTTCAACGCGGACAAGATCGCGGTCGAATCCGACTCCGTGCCGCAGGAAGTGAAAATGATTTCCGAGTCGAGTTCCGCGCCGAGCAACTCCTGCACCTGCATGCGCGCCTTCTTTATCGCCAGCCCCACCTTGTTGCCGAAGCTGTGCATGGACGACGGGTTGCCGAACTGCTCGGTGAAATACGGCAGCATGGCTTGCACCACCGCTTCATCGACGCGGGTGGTGGCGTTGTTGTCGAAATAGATGCCGCTCATGTTTTGCTCCTTTTGGTTTTATCCCCTCGCCCGCAAGCGGGAGAGGGTTAGGGTGAGGGTTGTTCAGTGGCAATTAATTGTTGCGATACTCACAAACCCTCATCCCCAGCCCTTCTCCCGCCTGCGGGAGAAGGGAGTTAATGCATCACACGTGGCAGCTCGCCCTGCTCAACGCGCCCGCCTTGGTCGGCACGATTTTGATGAACTCCTTCAGCTCTTCCATCAGCTTCTGCTGGATGCCTTGCAGCGTGAGCGCTTCCATCTGGCAACCGGAACACGCGCCTTTCATGTTGACGTAAATGGTTTTGCCTTCCACGTCCACTAGCTCGATGTCACCGCCATCTCGCTTTAGTTGCGGGCGCACGGCATCCAGCACGGCTTCGATCTTGCGGATACGTTGCAGGTTGGTCATGCCTGCGGGTTTGGCTTCTTCTTGCGCCTGAACGCCGGGCTTGAATACTTCGCCGCGTTCCATCATCACCTTTACCAGAATTTCTTCGATACCTTCGTGACAGGAAGAACAGCCGCCGCCCGCCTTGGTGTAGTTGGTCACGTCCTGCACCGAACAGAGGTTGTTGGCGCGAATGGTGTCCTCGATCATCACCGCATCCACCGCGAAGCATTTGCACACCAGCGCGCCTTCTTCGTGGTCGTCGCTCCATACTTCGCCGCGATAGTTGGCCACGGCGGCTTGCAGTGCTTCGCGCCCCATCACCGAGCAGTGCATCTTCTCCGGCGGCAGGCCGTCGAGGTAATCGGCGATGTCCTGATTGCTCACCTTGAGCGCTTCGTCCAGCGTCTTGCCGATGATCATTTCGGTCAGCGCGGAACTGGACGCGATAGCCGAGCCGCAGCCGAAAGTCTGGAAGTTGGCGGCGAGGATGATGTCGGTGTCCGGTTCGACCTTGAGCATCAGGCGCAGCGCGTCGCCGCACGAGATCGAGCCGACATCGCCCACGCCGTTGGCATCGGCCAGCACGCCCGCATTGCGCGGTTGAAAGAAATGTTCCTTAACTTTTTCCGAGTAATCCCACATGACCTTGCTCCTTCCGGTTATTTGTACCCGAAGGTTTGCAAGCCACGTGCCAGACTGCGACATGGCGTGCAAACGCCAGTCTTATCGGCTTTTCAGCGGATAGGCACGTTCAACTAAGGTGTATGGAACAAGACGGGGGAGGCCGGTTGTCGGGTATGCGACAACCGGGATTGAATGTTGCAGATGGCATGCCCGCGAGCCAGTAAATACGGGCATCTACAAAGGGCTATCTGTGCAGATGCCCGCCTTTAAAGGCTTGCGAAAGGGTGAACAAATATTTAGCCAGCGCATACACCGCGAGCAGCGGTTTGGCGGGTTGTTTCTGCCTGAGAGTTTGCGTGGTCATCTGCAAGTCATGGGCAAAAGTATTCATGGTTATTCCTCCTCTTCCCAGCCGGTAATCATGGTTTTGATGTGCGCCATCGGGGTGTGGCCGGTGGTGGTCAGATAGACGTGGGCGATGAAAAACATCAGCATCATGAACGCGCCCGCCGTGTGCACCATCGCCACGGCTTCGAGGCTGAGGTAGCCGTCAATGCCCAATGCCGCCCACGACGAATAAAACAGGTAGAACAAGCCCGAACCCCAGATGACCGGCGACAGGATGGACAGCAGCGCCAGATACGCCAGACGTTGCAGCGGGTTGTGTTTCTTTTCCGCCGTTTTGTGGAAGGGGTTGGGCGCGTTGCGGAAGATGCCGAAGGCGTAGTAGCGCACCATGGCATCGACTTTTTTCAGCGTCGGAATGTATTGTTTCCATTCGTCGGTGGTGAACTGCCAGAAAATGGTGAACGCCCACAGCACCAGCAAGGTCCACGCGCAGAAGGTGTGATAGCTCACCGCTTTTTCAAAACCGAACAGGGTGTAAGTGCCGTGCACTTCAAAGCCGGTCACCAGCATGGTGATAATCAGCAAGGCTTGCGACCAGTGCCAGAAGCGCTCGTAGCGTTTGTACAGGTAGATGCGGTTGGCGCTCATTTCAGTTGCTCCTTTTTCTTGCTGGTGTAAATGCGCAGACCGCCGTGGATCAGCACGCCGAGCAGCGACAGCAGCACCAGCGTCCAGCCCGCGAGATCGAGCAGGCGGTTGCCGTCGCGCGAGGGCATATAAACGCCTGCTATGTTTTGCAGGCGACCATTTTTGCTATGGCACTGGGCGCAAGACAGCGCGTCATGTTCCGGCGCGACCATGTGCGTGATCGGCCAGGTCATGTCGGTGCTGACGAAGCCGTATTCGCCGCTGTAAGGCAATCCGGCGGCCTTCATGCCCGCGCCAATCGCCTTCTGCCAATCGTAGTTGTGCCACAACGCGGTGTCGTCTTCGCCGCCGGTATGTTGCACGGTGAGATAGTTGTTCACCTTGTCGTAAGGCTGTTTGCCTCTGTGCACTTTCACCGGCCAGATGCGCGAATCGGCAGCATTCGGCTCGCCGCCCACTTCGTTGATGTGCACGGTTTGGCTCGGGTCAATCTTGTCGCCAATCACTTTGTAAGTCGAAGCGCCGTTGAACCAGCGGTATTCGGGAATCACATAAGAATCCCACACCCATGCGCCTTTCTTGGAATCGAAGGCGCGTCGTCCGGCGCTGTCCTTGCGCGCGAAAGGTTTGCCGTCCGGCCCCATGACGGTGGCTTGCGACCAGTCCCAACTTGCTTCGGTGCCGATGGCATCGCGCGCGTACTCGGGAATGTGGCAGGTCTGGCAGGCGATTTTCGCGGTGTGCGTGTTGAGAATATCCATGCGCCCGCTGTGCGGTTTATCGCTGTGGCAGGACTGGCAAGCCGCAGGTGACGCATCCGTTTTGCCGCGTATATGCGCCGGACCTTTGACCGCAGCCGCCACGTTGTAGCGGCTGCCGGAGACTTCATGTTTTTCGGTGGCGTGACAGGTGACGCAGGAGAAGTTCAGCCCTTTCTCGTCCATGTGCACATCCAGATATTTGCCGGGATGTTGCAACGAACTGTCGAGGTCGCCGTGTTTCGCACCGTTGCCGCCCGCGCCGAAGAAGTGGCATGAACCGCAGTTGCTGCGGCTGGGCAGACCTATGCTTTGCGCCACTTTTTTCAGGTCGGCGGCTTCGACGAATTTGCCGGAATCCTTGGGGAATTCCACGCGCTCATACACAGGATGTCCGGCATAGCCGGGCAGTTTGCGATACGTGCCGGTGGTGTCGTGGCAGATCAAACAGTCCACGTTTTTCTCGACAGTGAAATCGAAACTGTTGTCCTTCCAGCCGTAACCCGCGTGGCAGGCCATGCAGTCTTTTTCGTTGGAAACGGGCGAAGTGCAGTAGTTGTTGATGATATTTTTCTTGCCGCGCTTCTGCCCCGTTTTGGGATCGACCGACTCCCATGTCCAGTGCTTGGTGTGCTGCACCTGCTTGGCCGCTTCGGTGTGGCAAGTCAGGCACGCTTCGGTGACTTGCGGACCGGTTTTAAAATTCTGTTGCAGCGCCTTGAACTTGCTGTGGTCGGCGGTGGATGCGGTTTCCGCTTTCGCGGTGGCCGGCACGGCTGACGCGGGCTGTGTTGGCGGCGCGATGATGGGTTCGAGTTTGGCGGTTTGCGCGAATGTTGCGGGCGCTGCCAGCAGCGCACCGGCAGCCGCAATCGCCAGTAAATATTTGAGTCTTGAAGTCATGGGGTCACCTTGATTGATCTGGGTGTAAAGACTGGATGGGCGCATGTTGCCATGGTCGCGCTAGCAACCGCCCGCCGCACCGGCAGCACCGCCGCCCGCTGCGCCCGAACCGCCTTTAATCATCGCGGGTGCGGGTTTGCTGGCATCGAACACGATGAACTTGGCCTGATCGGCGGCGACATGCCCCATGATTTCGCCCACCTTGCGGCCGAATAAACTGCCGATCAACTGCGCGTTCATCAGGCCGATGTAGGTTTTGCCGTCATTCTTTTTGTAAACCGAAATCTTGCACGGCATCAGATTGGACAGGAAACGCAGCGAGTCGTCCTTGAGGATGGGCGCGGAATATTTGGTGCTGCACGCCTCAATCATCAGCACCGGCAACACGTTGCCACCATCCGCCTCGATGGGCTTGGCCGCGTTGCGCAGGCCGGACAACGACCAGCCGTTACCCGCGTTCAGGATGTTCTGCTGGATGCGCGCGACGGTTTCTTCCACGCCGAACGGGCTGGGAACTTCCCGGAACATCAGGCTGCCCGCAAAGTTATAAACAAGCAGGCCGATAACGGTTACACCCGCAAAAAAACCTCCGATGATTTTTACCATAGTGCAAATTCCCCCTGAAAATTACTGCGAAAACTGGCCGGTGATGCCTGCCTGATAAACAACTGCCTTATGTCTGACTCTCGCAACAGCCGCTCCCGTCGCCATGCTCGTGTTGCTCTTGCGCCGTATGAACATGCGGGGCTGCAGGCTTGACCATGCCGTCGAGATAATCGAGCACCGCCTGGCGCGGATCGCTTTCGCCACAGGCAATTACCTGTACGCCGCGCTGCGCCATTTTTGCCACGAACCCCTGACCGGCGCTCGCGGTGATAATCAAGTCCATCTCGTCCAGCGGATGCGCGCCGCCGCTGAATTCATGCATGGCCATTTCCGGCGGCAAATCCAACCGCGCCACTTCCACCGGATCGGCGGGCGGTGCGGCTCTGAATACGATAAAGCGGCGGCTTTTTCCGGCATGGCCGGTGACGCTTTTGAAGTTCTGGCTGGTAACGGCAATTCTCATGTTGACTCCCGTTTCGTTGTTCAATGCAGCGGTATGTTGTGCGCGATCAACCAGTTTTGATCCAGCTCCCATTTCACGCTGGCGACACCGGGCTGTTTGAGCACGATTTCGCGCGCTTCGGACTGGATGCCGGCAAGCCGCATCTGCGCAGCAACGAAGTCCGGGTTGTCGGATGCCTTCCCCGACAAGTCGGGGTAGATCGCGCCTATCATGCGATATACCGGCACTTCGGAAGAGCGCGGGGTGGACATGACCGCTGTTTCGCCGTCCAGCCGCAGCACCTTGAACTCGTAGGGAAAGTCGCGCAAAGCAGGACTGGCCGCTTCGTGCAGTGCCCGGTTCAATGCCACGACTTTGGGGTCGTCGCGCAAGCCGAACCAGTAAACCGCCGCAAGCGCAAACAGGGCGGCCAGAATTTTCAGTGTCCTGTTTTTTGTCACCGCCAAACTCCTTTTAAGAGTGCGCTTCGCCCCGGCGCAAAGTCAGTGCTCCGGCCCGTTGAATTTGCTGTCGTACACGGCTGTCACGGTCGGGTCTTCAACGGCTTCCACCTTGAACTGAATAGGGGTCACCGCTTGTTTGACGCTCGCGCCGGGAGCCTTGACGAAAATGGTGAACGAAGTGCCGCGACCGTGATGGGTCAACGGCGGATTCTCGGCACCAATAATCACTTGCCCCTCCACGCCGCCTTCGGCGCTGACCTTCACATGCAGATCCTTGCCGGTCTTGTTGACCACCTTGAAATCGTATTTGTTCTGGATTGAGCCGTCGCTCATGCTGACAAACAGCGGCTGACGGTCGGGGATCGCCCGCAACGTCATGGAACCCAGATGCGTCAGGCCGTACACGATGCCGGAAAACGCCAGCAGGATGATGGTGAGATAAACCAGTGTGCGCGGATGCTGGTACAGCTTTTTTGGCGGTTTGCCCGAGAGCTCATCCAGCGAGGCATATCGGATCAAGCCGCGCGGCTTGTTGATCTTGTCCATGATGGCATCACAAGCGTCGATACACAGGCCGCATGTGATGCAGGCCAATTGATGTCCGCCGCGTATGTCCACGCCCGTCGGGCAGACCTGCACGCACTGGAAGCAGTCGATGCAGTCGCCCTGCGGCGCGCCGCCATCACCGCCTTTGCGCAGTTTGCCGCGCGGTTCGCCGCGCTTGAAATCGTAGGCCGGAAGTATGGTTTGCGAATCGCTCATCACGCCCTGAATGCGTGCGTAGGGGCACAGCCAGATACAAGCTTGTTCGCGCATGAACCCGGCAAGAACATAGGTTCCGCCGAAGAACAGGATGAGCACCACCCAGCCGACTCTGGGCAGATTGAGGTGGATCAGGTTGTTCCAGTATTCAAATGCGTCCACGAACCAGATCGAGAAGCTGATGCCGGTGAGCAGGGCAAGCAATATCCACAGCGCATGTTTGAGGCCTTTCTTCTTGAGCTTGTCAAGATTCAACGGCGCATCGTCGAGTTTGCGGCGGGCGGCCGGATTGCCCTCGATCTTGTCTTCCAGCCAGGTGAACCAGTCGCTCCAAGCGGTCTGGAAGCAGAAGTATCCGCACCACACGCGCGAGGCCACGGAAGTCACGGCGAACAAAGTCATCGCCGCCATCAGCAGCAGCAACGACAGCATCCAGATGTCCTGCGGCAATACGGTTATGTTGAAAAAATGAAACTGGCGATTCTGGATGTCGAATAGCACCGCCTGTTTGTCGTTCCAGCGCAGGTAGGGCACCAGAAAAAACGGCAGCCACAGGGCGAGTTGCGTGTAGGTTTTAATTGTGCGGAAAAATCCCGGCATGCGTTTGGCGTGTATGGTTTTTTCGCCGCGATTGACTTGCCACATCTCGGACTCGTGATAGAGATTCGTTACGTGGCCAATTTCAACGTTCGTTTTTGCTTCGTCGTTCACGCTCATACTCCTGGAAAAATTATTGTGTTGCCGCATTGGCCGAACGCGAAATTCCGCGCCAAGCGCGCTGCGCGGCTAAAGCGGTCAGGCTTGTGTCGCAATCAGGCTTTCAAACTTTGCCTGCAACTGCTCGCGGCTTTCCAGATGTGCCGGGTCTTGCAGAATGCAATCGACCGGGCAAACTTCAATACATTGCGGCGTGTCGAAATGACCCACACATTCGGTGCATTTGGCGGGATCGATGATGTAAATATCTTCGCCTTGCGAGAGCGCGCCGTTCGGGCATTCCGGCTCGCAAACATCGCAGTTGATGCATTCTTCGGTGATTAGCAGCGCCATTTTTCTCTCCTAGGTGTTGAGTGTTGATATTGAATTCTTTTTATCGCACCCCGAGTCAGAGGGGTATCGTTCAACCATTGGTAAAAAAAAACCTGCGACGCACCGCGCCACAGGTTGAAGCTGAAGGACGGGAGCGTCCTATCAGGGAGGTAAGAAACTGACACAGCCACAACTGGCCGCTTTCGAGGTCTATAGCTAGCAATAGGTGTGCCACAGCCTGAAAATATTTTTAATTATCTTGTGGATCAACGATCTATACCAATCGCTCAACAATCCGACAAAATAATACTTGTTGATTCGTGTGTCATAAATGACATACTATTCCCGCCATGACTGACTTTGCTGACACTGTATTTTTCTCGCACAACATCCCGGCAGAAACCCTGCAACTGCTGGATAGTTTCCCCGAGCCAAAAATATTGCTCGACGGGCAATACCGCGTCATCGCGGCGAATGCGGCATATCAGCGCGAATTTGGCGGCGCACAACCCGTCGTCGGGCGTTTCTGTTACGAGCTATCCCACCACTACGACAAGCCCTGCGACCAAGCCGGGGAGACCTGCCCGTTGCGCGGCGCAATGGAAAGCGGCGAGCCCAACCGCGTGTTGCACGTGCATCACACCTCGGCAGGCAGAGAGCATGTGGAAGTGGAAACGGTGCCGGTGAAAGATGACGACGGCGACACGCTGTATTACATGGAAACCATGCATTCGTTGCGTCAGGCACGCGAGGGCAGGCGCGAGCGGGAAATGGTGGGCTATTCGCGCCCGTTCAACCGCATGCTGGAACTGGCCAAACGTGTGGCCACCTGGGAAAGCTCGGTGCTGTTGCTGGGCGAATCGGGCACCGGCAAAGAGTTGGTCGCACATGCCATTCACGATATGAGCCCGCGCGCATCCGCGCCCTTTGTGGCGCTGGAATGCTCGGGGCTGACCGAAACATTGTTCGAAAGCGAAATGTTCGGTTACGAAAAAGGCGCATTCACCGGCGCGGTCGGGCGCAAGATCGGGTTAGTTGAAGCCGCGCGCGGCGGTACTTTATTTCTCGACGAAGTGGGCGATATTCCGCTGTCGTTGCAAGTCAAATTGCTGCGCCTGATGGAAGCTGGCACTTACCGGCGACTCGGCGGCGTGGAACCGTTGCGCGCCGATTTTCGGCTGGTCGCCGCCACCCACCGCGATCTGGCGCAAATGGTGCGCGAAGGCACGTTCCGTCAGGACTTGTTTTTCCGCATCAACGTATTTCCCATCCAACTGCCTCCGTTGCGCGAACGCGCGGAAGATATTCCGATGCTGGCCAACCGCCTGTTGTCCAGAATGGAAATGGTCAGAAAAATCACCTTAAGCAAGGAAGCCATGGATGCTCTGCTGCGCTACGATTTCCCCGGCAATGTGCGCGAATTGCGCAACATTCTGGAGCGCGCCTTGATTATGGTTGACGGCAATACCATCCAGCCGCAGCATTTATTTTTGGGCGCGGTGAAAGGAGTTCGCAGCGCGGCGGCGGAAGCCACCCCGTTCGCGGAAATCGCTCCGCTCGAAAACCTGGAAAAAAATTATTTGACCTGGGTCGTGAAAAACTTTCAGGGTGACCGCAAAAAATTGGCAGAACAATTGGGAATCAGCGAACGCACCTTGTATCGCAAGCTTAGAAATACTGAACCGGGCTCATCCTGAGCCGGGCAAGCCGAAAACGGGCCTATAAGGCTGAAAAAATTGGATTTGATCCTTTCTCCTTGCGGTGTGAGGTAAGTTCGTTGATGTTCAAGCAAAGCTGAACAAAAATTAACAAATTTGATTTTTAGGCTCCGCATCCCTTGATAGGCACCGCTCCGACACCGGAGATGACGCAGTTCCAAGTGATATTACCGCCAGCAGCAGCTGGCGCTGTTGGGGTCAAGGTTGCTGTAATCGGCGCATCTGTAAAAGACAAAACGCCCGCGCCCGCGCAGTTTGGAATAGCATTTCCTCCTTCGGTGCACCCCAGTGAGCCTGTCTCGTCAAATGCCATGCCAACTTTAATTTTCAGGCCCTCAAGAGATCCAACCGCAGTTGCCGCATGCGCCTTGGCGGTATGGTCACGATAAGACGGAATCGCCACAGCCGCCAAAATCCCGATAATCGCCACAACGATCATCAACTCGATCAATGTAAAACCCCTTTGAACTAGCTTCATTCTCAAGCTCCTTGAATAATTTTAGGGTGCCCTTGCGGGCTATACACCAAGTGCTGGCATGAACAGAAGCAGGTTGCGCGCCAGAGCCCGAATCAAGACTGGAATCTGTTGCAGAAGCGAAATTTATTGCCCGCCCTGCGGAAGCAGTTTCACGCCAAAGGTTGGCCTCTTCCACCTCCATGACATGGTTTTTTTTGCCTATTGATTGCACCCGTGAAAACGCCACCCGAAGGTGGCGTGTTCAGTTCGGTTCGTCGCGAATCAATCGAGTCTGACTTCATTGCTTATATTAACTACCCAATTGATTCCATTGAATCCATCGTATTTTAGATGTGGCAACCCTTGATGGCTACCGCTCCGGTACCGGAGATGGTGCAGTCCCAAGTGATATCTCCGCCGGCAGCAGCTGGCGCTGTTGGGGTCAAGGTTGCTGTAATCGGCGCATCTGTAAATGCCAAAACGCCCGCGCCCGTGCAGTTTGGAATAGCATTTCCTCCTTCGGTGCACCCCAGAGAGCCTGCCTCGTCAAATGCCAAACCAACCTTAATCTTCTGGCCGTCAAGAGATCCGACCGCAGTTGCCGCATGAGCCTTGGCTGTATAGTCACGATATGACGGAATCGCCACCGCAGCCAAAATACCGATAATCGCCACAACGATCATCAACTCGATCAATGTAAAACCTTTTTGAACTTGTTTCATTTTATGCTCCTTGTAAAATTATCTTGATGCCCTTACAGGCCACACACCTTGTGTGTGCTTGATTAGCAGCAGGTTACGTGCCAACGACTTAAGAAAGTCTAAAACCAGTTATGGGAGCAGATTTATTGTGCAAATAACTAAATTTGGCGCAGTAAATTGTGTCCCGCAGAACTGCATTAGACATTAACTTTGGCGACTTACGTAATATGGGTGACGTTTTTTGTCACTCTCAATGTTTAGTGTAACCCTGAAAACAATCTGGGTTACATACACTTCGCCAGCAAGCGCCACCAATACTAGTCGTCCCTGAACACCCCCAACCCCCAGTATATATTTGCATATAAGGTGTTCAGGAAAATTCAATTTTGCAAGAATTCAGTGCGTCGAGTACAGAATTCTTGCAATATGAAATCACGTAAAGCAGTGCAAATTCCCCAAGCAGACATGTTCCGGCTGCAGCTGGATCAGATGCTGAATCAGCGGCACGCGCTGTACAAACTCAGCAGTCAAATCGATTGGAATGCAGCGGAAATGAATTTCGGCCATCTGTATTCCGAAGAAGGCCGCCCCGGCATACCGATCCGCTTGATGGTCGGACTGCATTACCTGAAACACACCTACAACCTGTCGGACGAAGAAGTCGTGTCGCAATGGGCGGAGAATCCCTACTGGCAATACTTCTGCGGCGAAACGTACTTCCAGCACCGCCCCCCCATTGATCCCTCGCAGATGACCCGCTTCCGCAAACGTATCGGCGATACCGGATGCGAATTCATGCTGGGACTCACCATCCAGACGGGGATCATCACCAAGACCGTCTCGGCAACCTCGCTCGCCATCGTGAATGTCGATACCACCGTGCAAGAGAAGGCCGTCGCCTTCCCCACGGATGCGCGGCTGTACCACAAGGCCAGAGGCGCATTGGTGAGAACCGCCAAACGTCTGGGCATTCCCTTGCGCTAGAGCTACGAGCGCGTATCGAAGCTGGCCTTGGCCAAGAA
>JAQTTU010000030.1 GCA_028710605.1 Sideroxydans sp. | reverse complement strand
TGCAGCGCGTAGCTGCTCTATGGTCATGCTTTGCATGGTTGGCTCCTTGTGGTCTGCCGTCTTAAACATAGTTCATTGTGCATGAAATCAAGGAAACGTGCAAGCGTTTTACAGTCCGTAAACGGTCGTTTTGCGGAATTTTTCCAACAGCCCGGAACGGCCGCGCTTTTCGGGTTGTTGTGTGTCTCCAATGGCGTCTATAAATCAAAGTCTATAAAATAGGCGCTCTGACGACTTGGCGGACAACACAATGAAAATCGGATATGCGCGGGTATCGACCGACGATCAAAAAATGGATCTCCAGCGGGACGCCCTGACGGCGGCCGGCTGTGAAAAGGTGTTCACCGACACGGCCAGCGGCGCGAAGGTTGAACGGCCAGGACTGGCTGACGCCCTCGCCTTCGCTCGCAAGGGCGATTCTTTGGTGGTGTGGCGGCTTGATCGGCTCGGCCGGTCGCTGCCCGAGCTGGTCAAGATCGTGGGCGAACTGGAAGCGGCCGGCGTCGGCTTTGAAAGCACGACAGAACGCATAGAAACCAGCACGGCGGCCGGGCGTCTGGTGTTCCATGTGTTCGCGGCGCTGGCTGAGTTTGAGCGGCGCTTGATCGTTGAAAGAACGATGGCCGGGCTTGCTGCTGCGCGGGCGCGTGGCCGCAAGGGTGGCAGGCCGGGCCTGCCCGCCGAAAAGGTCGCCGCCATTCAGGCGCTGGCCGCCAGTGGGCGCGGCCCGGCCGAAGTCTGCAAGGCGCTCGGCATCGGGCGCAGCACGTTCTATAAACACGCGTGCGAACCGAACGAAACGACGGCGCAAACGCTACGCAATTCCAAAGTCGGCCGGGACGTGCATCGCGCGAAAGACGCCGCCGACTTGTTCGCGCAACTGGGTATCGAAGAAACCACGGGCGGCGCGCATCCCACGCCGACCAAGGACAAGCGACGGCGGGCGACTGGCGACAAAAAGGAGCGGGCCAGGTCGTGAGGCTGTCGCCAAGACAGTTTCAGCGTGCCGGGTCCACGTACTCGGCAAGGTCGATTTCACCGGCGACAAACCGGGCTGCGCGTTGCTCCGCTTCCTCGGAAGGCTTGAACCCTTCAAGGCCAACATTGGCGCGGGCGAAGTTGACCGCCTCCTGACGTTTGCGGCGCTCGGCATCTGTGATCGGCGCTGGCGTTTCGGTGCCCTTGCTCATCCGCTGATCCTGACAAGGTGACGAACGAGGCCGGCCCATCCTTCGGGATGCTTGCCCTGTGCGATGTGTTTGCACAAGTCCTCGCCCATTTCCTCTATGCCTTCTTTGTGGCCGTACAGCTCCACGTACTGAGCCGCCACAAGCTGCAAGTTTTCAAACACACGGCGCTTCATCTCGGTTGTTGAACCCTTCTGCAACGCCATAAGCTCGGCCTCTGTGCAGTCCTGGACAGGTTTTTTCAGAAGCGCGTTAACCCTATCTCTGCTGCTCATACTGGTGCCCCTGTACTCATTCTTTGCGAAGCCCGTCGATGGTCACGCCGTGTTCAACCATCCGATAGATCGCCATGTTGATAATTCCGGCCCGCGTTTGCCCCATCTCGGCCGCCATAGCGTCCACCTTGTCCAGCAAGGCCGGGTTAATCGTCAGGCTGATTTGTCGTTTGTTGCCAAGCATTGTTGGCTTGGGAGCGCGGACAGCATCCGGCGCCCCTGAAATGAAAGCATCGACTGCCGGGGTCGATTCAGGCGCTTTCGGCTTCGGTCTGGTAATTGCCATAACGTATCACTCCAATTCGTTAGCGTATGATTTTAATATTAAAACAATTCTAAAATCAATGCGTTTAATTCGCTACTGGCCTTCTTGTCTGCCGGTTTGAGTTCCAGCACGGAAAGGCCGGCACCGGCCGCATTGGCGAACGATTTGCGGCGGCGGATAGGGGTTGCCAGATATTCAAACTGCGGCACATCGGCCACGGCAGCGGCGGCTTCGGTGTTGTCCGTGGAATGCTCGCCGGGGTCTGCGCAATTCAGGACAGCTACGGCCCGCAGGTTGTCCCGCACGCTGCGGGCTTCATCGACCAAGGCCGCTATGTCGTTCAAGGCCCACACGTCATAGCTGCGAGGCTGAAAGGGCACGATCAGCACATCAGACAGCACCAAAGCGGCGCGAAGGGCGGTTGAGTCGCGGCCACCTGCATCAATGATGATGTCGTCAAACTTGGCCGCCTGCTGCTGCACCTGGGCGCGAAGGGTTGGGCCGTCCGGGTAGGTCGCACAAGCAATGCCCGGCAAGTGCCCGGCATCGGCCCGGATGCTGATTGCAGTCTGTGCGGTGCCTTGCCGGTCGCCGTCGATCAGCCACACGTCGCGGCCAGCCAGCGCCCGCGCAATAGCGAGATTCACGGCTAAGGTCGTTTTGCCCACGCCGCCCTTCGTGTTGCCTACGGTAACTATCATTTGGCACCTTTTTTAATATTAAAACAGTATTGTATTGTACTGTTTAGATAGTGCCAGTCAATCTTTTTAAATGTCTCGCCCTTGGTCTGGCTTCTGCGCCTGCTGCTGGTCGAGCTGCGCGGCCTTCTCTGGCGCTGCGCCCGGTCGCCGGCCCTGCTCTCGGCCTACTGACTCGCCACGACTGCGCCCAGCCTCTTGCAGCGTCTGCACGCGCTGTTCATGCTTGGATAGCGGCAAAGGCATTTGCTGCACCAGCTTCACAATGTCCACGGCCAAACGCTTGTCGTCGGTGTCGCCCTTGGCCAGCTCACGCGCAATCTGCCCGTAGGCTCGCTGAACGTCCTTGCGGGCGGCTTCGATGTTGCTCTGCGCAGGATTCGCCCGGATCGGCCCGCCTTGGGCTTCCTGCTGGGCTTGCTGCCGCTGACTGGCCGTAACTTTGGCCGGTGCCTTGCGCTTGCCGGCCGCATGGTCGCGGTCGATGTGCTTCACAGCCTGTTTTTCGGCCTTCTGAACGATGCCACGCGCCCGGCGCGGCGTTGCATTGGCCTCTATCCCTTGATCGCGCAATTTCTCGGCGAACTGCTCGCGCCAGAATTGCAAATCACCCTTGCGGGGATTTAATCGAATGCCGTCATGCCCAACGGCTTTGACCGCAAGGTGAACATGCGGGTGTTTTTCGTCGTCATGGGCGGCGAAGATATATTGATGATTGCCGAACTGTTCTTTAGCAAAGGCCCGCGCCGCATCTTTCACGGATTGCCTATCTGTACCTGGCGGCATAGATAAAACGATATTGAAGGCTTCTTTACGCTTTTCACCTTCATAGGGAATTCCGATTTTCCCCTTTGCCCAAGCGTCCCGCACGTCGCGCACGGCCTCTATGCCTTTATGAAGATCGCCGTTCTCGTCCTCTATTTCCACTTCACCATTGCGCGATATGTAATCCATGTGCGCTTTGATGTGCTTCATATTCTTGCCACCGCCTGAAATCTTCACCATGACTTCCGGCGCTTTATTGGCAGTCCTTGCGACTTTCTCCCGCGTGGCTGGCCCGCTTGCCTTGGTTGGTGCCGTAGTGCTTCCGCCACTGCGTACATTCTTGCCTTTACGGCCTTTAACCGGCGCAGCATATAACCGCTCGCCCCAATCCTTAATGATGCCGTCTATAACTTTCTTGGTCATTCGATGTTCCACCTTTCAAGGCTGGCACGAATGGCCCCGCTAACTTTATCCGTGTGCGCGTCGATGATCTGGCGCAGTCGCTCGATTGATTCAATCGTGACGGAATCGCGGCGGCCTTCGTTCATGGCCCTAGCAACTTGATTAAGATTTCGGCCGATAGAAAGCAGTTGGTAATTCGATTCGCCTAACGCCTCGATTTCCTTCATGCCGAACTGCGGTTCTCGGGTAAGGCCCGCTCGGATCGCATCAACAACCCAACGGCGCTGCGAACACCGTTCAAGTTCTGCCCGTTCTTGAATGGCGGCCTTCTCCGATGGCGTCAGTAGGATTTCAAAACGCACCTTGACTTCACCATCTGGCGCTTCCCCCGTCTGCTGGTAAGTCTTCGCCTCGGGTGCCTTTTCGGCCTTCGCCAACTGCTGCTCGATGGCCTCTTTGATGGCTGCACCCGGCTTCTTTCCAAGTGCCGCGCAGTACGCCCCCCACGGCTCTTTTAGTGCGCCTAGGTACACGTCCAGGTACTGGGACGACTTCGGGGTTTTGGGTTTGTTCATACGCGGCCAGCCACTCCAATCAACACGCCCCGGCTGGGGCGCTTACAAACTACCGGGGTAGTTTACCGGCGGTTAGCCTATCCTGCAATAGCCCACACCCCCCCACACTTTTGGTCATGACCAAGCGTTTCTTACTCTTTTGAATGAAAACGTGTTCTTGAAAGCGCCCGGCGAACGATCTGTGCAGAGATTCAAAGCACGGATTGT
>JAQTTU010000029.1 GCA_028710605.1 Sideroxydans sp. | reverse complement strand
GGCTGCTGAGCGATTCCCTGACGCCTGATAGCACGCTCGAAACTGAGATCGAGGACGAAACTACGCCTGATCCCGGCCCTGATCCTGATTTTCTGTATGAGCAGCGCCGCGACGAACAGATGATGCGCGCGATGGGGGTTTATTGAGATGGCAACTCCAACAATGCCCCGCCACAAATCCAGCGACACATGCGCAGCGATCTACCGCGCCGCGCTGCAATTCAACGTTTCGATCGAGCAAGTCATCGAAGCAATGCAGCGGGGAAAGTTTGAGATCACGCCGATGGAGGAAGTGCGATGAGACGCATCAGCAGCATAGACCTCAAATCGGGCGTGATCGACCCCGCCGCGCGCCAGATTTCCCCGGAAACCCGGTTCTGGACCGGCGTGCGCAACGCGGCGTTCATGGGTGTGGCGATGTTCTGCCTCGGCGGAATTATTGCCTATGCGTTTCTGGCATGAGCGACTTCATCCGCGCCTCATCGCTCAGCGGATATAGCGATTGCCCGCGCCGCGCCGCCGCCCGGCTGTTCCGCAAAGAGATCGAGGGGGCCGGATACGTCCTGCACGAAACGCCGCAGGGGATCGGCGCGAGCGTCGGCACCAGCATCCACGCCGCCGCAGCCCTTACCTTGACCGAGAAGGCCAACACCGGCTCGCTCGCTCCGCTCAGCGCCGTCACCGATTGCGCCGTCGAGACCTACCGCGAGACCGTGGCCGATGGGGTGATGTTCGACCAGAAAACCCGCTCAAGCCACGACGCCGAACGCCAGATCGTCGGCATGGCCGCAGCCTATAACCGCGTCCTCGCACCGAAGATCGAGCCGATCGCGATCGAGGAGCAACTTGAAGCGGATGCGCCATTCGGTATCGTTCTGACCGGTCGCGGCGATGTGCTGGCCCGCGAGAAAAACCGCATCCGCGACCTAAAGTGCGGCCAGAAGCGGTCCAACCACAAGCCGCAGCTTGGCGCATATTCGTTACTCTACAAGGCCAACGGTTACGAGGTCGAGACGTGCGCCGAGGACTTTCTACAGCGCGTCGGATCGAAGAAACCCCAGCCCGACCCACTGACATTCCCCCACGATATCGCAGCAGCCGAGACCGCAGCCCTGTCCGTACTTCGCCACATCGCGAGCGATATCCGCGTGTTTCGCGAGGGCGACCCGGCAATGGGCGTGATGCCCGGAGATCCGTGGGCATTCGCGGCAAACCCGTCCTCGATGCTCTGCGACCCGAAATACTGCTCAGCCCACGGCACAGATTGGTGTGCCGAACACATGGCCAAGGAGGCCGAATAAGTGAATACCCAAACCCGTCCCACTCTCAACACCACCACCACGCTCAGCCGTCCCAACCCGGTGCGGTTGCTTGACCAGGTGATCGAGCGCACGGCATCCGGCGGCTTCGATCCCGAAGCCTTCCATGTGCTGAACGAGCGCGACAACGCCCTGATCGCCGACGAGGTGATGAACGGGTCCGGCTCATCGAAGTTCGTCTATCAATTCGCGATCTCTGGAACGAACGTCACCGGGATCAGCGTCGTCGGCGCGCGTCACCTGGCAACCGAATATGGTGGCCTGCGTCACCGGATGGTCGCGAGCACACGCAAAATCGGGGCGCTGTTCACCTTCACCAGCTATCCCGCCGATGGATCGCCGATGCGGGTTTCGTGCAGCGTGATCCCCGAATTGGCGAGCGAAGATGACTTCTATTCCTCGCTGGTCGAGGTCGAGGACATCAAACTCGGGAATACGGTGCAGATGGAGGCATCCGAAACCAAACTGGAAAAGAAGCGCGACGGCTCGACCTATGAGCGCCCGCACTTCCAGAAGATCGCCCAGGCGAAAGCCTACCGCAACGCGATCCTCGCCCTGATCCCGCAGGACGTTCAGCTTGCTTGGAAAGACAAGATGCTCAGCCTCGGCAAAAACGAGGTTGTGACAAAATCCGTCATCGCCGAGAAGCGATCGGGCGTCATGCAATTCGCCGCCGCCAAGGGTGTCGCGGTCGATCGCCACGCCCTCGAAGCCCTCACGATGGATCAGATCGCCGGCTTGGCCGAAGCGGCGCGGACCAAAGACCTGCCGCAGTTCGTCAACGCCGCCGCCGCGCTGGGCTTGGTCCAGACAGAGCAGCCCGAACCGCAGCCCGAGCCCACAAAGCCCGCACCCCGCAAGGCAGCCACCAAGGCTCAGCGTGACGAGCCGCCGCAGCGGGAAGAGCCGCCGCCGTATGACCCGGAGACGGGCGAAGTCGAGCGCCCGGCCGCGCGTGCCGCCGCACCTCAGTCCGCGCCGCAGCCGGTTGATGATGGGGAGCTATTTTAAATGGATATCTCAATCAAAGACTTTCGCGGCGTCGCCAACTTATCCGCCACCATCGACGGCATCCTGCTAGTCGCGGGACCGAACGGCGCCGGCAAGAGCAGCGCCTGCACCGCCATAGCCGCCTGCCTAACCGGCGACCTGCTGCCCTTCCAAGGCGTCACCAAAGCCAAGGCCAGCCTGCTTGTCCGCGACGGCGGCGCATCAGCCTCTGCCACGCTCACCGGCCCCGATGGCGGTGCGGTAGTGACATGGCCAGACTGCCAGCGCGCGGAGAAGGGCAAAGCCCCATGGGCAAGCCCGGTCGCGGCTGGACTGGTCAACACACTGGCGATGGGCACTAAAGAGCGAGCCAAGTGGCTGATCGGGCTGATCGGCGCACTCCCCGACGAGAACGCGATGATGGAAGCCTGCGAGGCGCTTGACGTTTACCGCGCAGATGCCGAATCGTCATGGAAAGCCATCGCCGCACGCGGCTGGGACGCAGCCCACGCCGAAGCCAAAGAGCAAGGCGCGAAATACAAGGGCCAATGGGAGCGCGTCACCGGCGCACGCTACGGCAGCGCCAAGGCCGCCTCATGGCGACCGGAAGGCTGGCGATCGGGCATCGACGCTCTGGGTCTGGACGAACTGACCCGTAGCGCCGAAACCGCCGCCGCCCGCTATGACGAGGTGCGCCGCGCCGGGCTTGTCGGAGAGACCAAGCGCGCCGACTATCAAACCGCCCTCACCCGCCGGCAGGCCGCACTCTCGACCCTCGACCACGCCAAGGGCGAAGTGCTGGCAACGCAGGGCGCAGTCGATCGCGCCCGAGCCGATCGGGCGAAATTTGGGCCGACCGCCGACAAGGTATGGGAATGCCCATGTTGCGGTAAGAATGTGGCGCTGATCGAAGGCGACTTGTGCGAACTGCCAGCCGACGCCGCCGATCCGAACGATATCGCCACCGCCGACAATGCCGTCCGCAACAACGAGGATCTGCACCGCCGCGAGTCCGCACGCCTCGCCGCGATCGAGGACGCAAT
This sequence comes from Sideroxydans sp., assembly GCA_028710605.1. Classification (GTDB taxonomy): domain Bacteria; phylum Pseudomonadota; class Gammaproteobacteria; order Burkholderiales; family Gallionellaceae; genus Sideroxyarcus. The sequence continues at coordinate 1,188 of JAQTTU010000029.1, read as the reverse complement.
CAAAGCCGGTGACGCCGCCGAGAAGGCGATCGCCGGATTGCCACCGATCCCCGACGCCGAAGATCTGGCCCGCATCAAAACCGCCGCCGACGAAGCGGGCCAGATGCTCCGGATGAAACGCCAAGTCGCGGAGGCCGGTGAACTGCACGAGAAGATCACCCGGCAAGTCGAGATCGTCAAACTGCTGGCGGAGGATGGGTTGCGTCAAACCGCCCTGGTCGCCGCGCTGTCCGGCTTTGCTGCCGATCTAGCCGAGATCACCCACGCCGCAGGCTGGCGACCGGTCTACGTCGATGCCGATATGTCCCTGTCCTACGGCGGTCGACCGGTGAGCCTATGCAGTGCTGGCGAGCAATACCGCGTCCAGTGCGTTCTACAGATCGCTGCGGCACGGCGCGATGGATCAGCGCTGGTCGTACTCGACGGCGCCGACATCCTCGACAAGCCCGGCCGCAATGGGCTGATGAAGGCGCTGGCCGGCATGAACGCCGTGATCGGCATGACCATGCGAGCCGAGGAGGTGCCTGCCAAACTGTTGGCGTCAGGGCGGGCCGTGTGGGTTGGGGATGAGCCGATGCAGGTGGCGGCGTGAGCGCCATGACCGACATCAAGCCCGAAAGCCCTGCGGTGCGGCTGTTCGAAACCCCGACAACCCCCAAACAATTGCACCGCGCGCGATAATAGCAGTTATCGCGCTTAGGTATTGATTTTACTAGAAAAGGAACTGACCGTGGCTAAAATTATTGAACTCACTGCCGAGCAAAGAGACGAACTGCCGATATTCCGCCAGCGGTATTTCGAGCACGGAGTAAGCTGTGAAGCTGCGGATCGTCCGCGCGCTGAAGCAGCATTTGCGCGCGCCTACCGACGGATCGGCAAGAAGCCGGTGCCGGTGATCTGGGTGGATTCGCCATTAACCGCCTGTCTGGCATTCGCGACACTCAAAAACATTGGTTCTAATTCTGAGAACGAAATCTTGCGGGACAGCTTGCGGGACAGCTTGGAGGCCAGCTTGGAGGCCAGCTTGTGGGCCAGCTTGCGGGACAGCTTGCGGGAAGGCTTGGGGGACAGCTTGGGGGACAGCTTGTGGGCCAGCTTGGGGGCAGGCTTGCGGGACAGCTTGGCGGCCAGCTTGCGGGACAGCTTGGCGGCCAGCTTGGAGGCCAGCTTGGGGGCCAGCTTGGGGGC
>JAQTTU010000028.1 GCA_028710605.1 Sideroxydans sp. | reverse complement strand
CAGACCGAGAAAGTCGCTAGACTGGAAATGCCCAGCCGAACTGTTTCTTCCTGATGGCGCTTTTGACTTTAAGGCTTACTGGGAAGGCAAACTTAACTTTGTTGCACTTGGACTTTGAAACCGCCCAATCCATTTTCGCCATCTTCCAGAATATCCGGCATGCGTTCGGCGATTGATGCGATGCCTTTGGGGATGACGATGCCGAACTCGGCGAGCAGGCCGTATATCTGGTTGGCTTGCGCGGTTCTGGCCTTCACGAAGCCTTGTCTGGCGCGATGAGCCGAGAGAACGGCTTGTTGCTCGACGTTCTTGATCGGTACGAAGCGCATGTTGGGGCGGCTCACGGCTTCGCAGATCGCTTCTGCATCGGCCATGTCGTTCTTGTTGGTCTTGACGTAGGGTTTGACGAACTGGGGGGCCATGAGCTTGATCGTGTGCCCGAATTCGCCCAGCTTCCTTGCCCAGTAGTGCGCGCTGCCGCAGGCTTCCATGCCGATAAGGCAAGGGGGTAAATTCGCAAAGAATTCCTGCATCGCGTTGCGGCGCAATTGCTTGCGCAGCCCGATTTTGCCGTGGGCATCGACCCCGTGAATCTGAAAGACTTCTTTTGCTAAATTAATTCCGGTCGTAGTAATCTTCATGGCGGACACTCCTCTCTATTTTGGTGGGCTTTGTTGCTCTCCCACTTTGGCACTTCGATGCCGTTTTATTGATCCGGCCAAGTGAAGTTTGAAGTATGAGAACCAACCCCCCTCCAACTCCCCCTTATCAGGGGGAGAGCAGAGGCCGCTCCTCCCCTGATAAGGGGAGGCTGGGAGGGGTTTGGGTGTAATGATCTTCTGAGTTCAAACATCATCTGGCCGGATCAATAGGGTAGCGGGTGTCCATTCCATTAATAGATTCGGGCATCCCCATCAAGCGCATCGCGTAGATCAAGTAAATACGGGCATCTTCAGCGTGTTTTGCTTTTGAACTTCGTTGAGCGGCTTCCGTTCATACTTCGACAAGCCACAAGAAAATCATTCGGTAAATGTTGTGGCAAACAGCGAATCAAAGTCCCTCTCCCGCAGGCGGGAGAGGGGGGTGTTAAATCTGCCTCACCTTGATGTTCAAAGTCTGAATCCGATACGCAATCTGCCTCGGTGTCATGTCGAGCAACCGTGCCGCCTTGGCCTGCACCCATCCCGCCTGTTCCAGCGCGGCAATCACTTTTTCCCGTTCATCCAGATCGGGATCGTCGAGGTTGACGTTCTGTATCGTGCCGCGACTGGCGGAGATTTTTTCGTCGATGCCGGTGAGCAGAATCGCGTCGCGGTCTATGGTGTTGCCTTCGGTCATCACCGATGCGCGTTCTAAACAATTCTCCAGTTCGCGCACGTTGCCCGGCCAGTCGTGGTGCATGAGGATGCGCAGCGCGGCATCGGTGAGGCTGAGTTGGCGGCCTTGGCTGGTGCTGATTTTTTCGACGAGGAAGCGCGCGATCTCGGGGATGTCTTCCATGCGTTCGCGCAGCGGCGGCAGGTACAGCGGCATCACGTTGAGGCGGTAATACAAGTCTTCGCGGAAGCGGCCTTTTTCCACTTCGGCTTCGAGGTCGCGGTGGGTCGCGGCGACGACGCGCACATCGACCTTGATCGTGCGTGTGCCGCCGACGCGTTCCAGTTCGCCCTCCTGCAACACGCGCAATAACTTCGCTTGAAACGAAGCTGAAATTTCGCCGATCTCGTCGAGGAATACCGTGCCACCTTCGGCCTGTTCGAAGCGGCCTTTGCGTTGCGCCACCGCGCCGGTGAACGCGCCTTTTTCGTGGCCGAACAATTCCGATTCGAGCAAAGTTTCCGGCAACGCCGCGCAGTTGAGTTTGACGAAGCTGCCGCGTGCACGTGGTGAGTTGTAGTGGATGGCGTTGGCGATCAGTTCTTTTCCCGTGCCGGTTTCGCCGCGTATCAGCACCGTGGTGTTCCACTTCGCCACCAGCCGCACTTGCTCGAAAATGCGCCGCATGGATTGCGTGTGGCCGATGATGTTGTCGAAGCCGTATTGCCCGCGCACGGTGCGCCGCAGCACGTCGCGCTCTTCGGCGAGTTCCTGTTTCTCCTGCGCCACTTCCTGCGACAAGCGCACGCTTTGCCCGATCAGGTTGGCCACCATTTCCAGGAAGCGCTGGTATTCGGTGAGTTGTTTGTTGATGCTGGGCGCGGGTTGCGCGGCGAGCACGCCGACCACTTTTTGGCCGAGGCGGATCGGCACGCCGACGAACGCGCCTTGCGGGTTGTAGATGCCGAGACGCGACAGAAAACGCGGCTCGTCCATGATGCAATCAACCACGATGCTGTTGCCGGTTTTCAATATGGTGCCGACCACGCCCTCGCCGGGTAGGTAGCTCACTTCTTCGGTCACGGTGTCGGACACGCCATACACCAGCGACACCTGCAACTCGCCGCTGGCCGCGTCGAACAAACTCACCATGCCGCGCTCCAGCGCCATGCCTTCGTGCAGCGCGTCCAGCACACCTTCCAGCGTCTGTTTGAAATTGAGCGAGCGCGACAGCACGCGGCTCACCTGGTACAGCGTTTCCAGTTCGGCGTTCAACAGATTGAGTTCGCGGGAATCAGACATGGTTGCCTCCATTGCTAAACGGCAACTGCACGCGCACCCGACAGCCGTTGCGGTACGCCGGATCAATGTCTATCGTGCCGCCGTGCTGGTTGACCGCTTCCTGCGCCATGGCGAGGCCGAGGCCGACGTGGCGTTTGGCCGCGCCTTTGGTGGTGAAGAACGGTTGAAAAACTTTGTAGCGCAATTCGTCGGCGATGCCGGGGCCGGTGTCTTCGATGGTCACTTCGAGGTGGTCGTTCGAGACTGCGGAGGCGATGCGCAATTCACGCAGTCCGCCGCGCCGCGCGTTCATCGCCTCGACGGCGTTGGATACCAGTTGCTTGAACAGGTTGGTCAGTTGCGCCGGATGCGCGGACAGCGTCGCGCCCTGCGGCGACGGATGCCATTCCACCACGATGCCGGAACTCAGCAGGCTGGCGGTTTCCAGCTTCAGCACATCCACCAGCACTTCGTTCAGATCGACCAGTTGCAAGGCATCGCGGCTCTGGTCGGGAATGCACGCGCGCAATTGCTCTAGCGCCTCGCGGCTTTTTTGCATGGCTTCTTCCAGCGCGCCGACCGCCGTCGCATCGCCGCTGGTATCGCGCCGCCGCTCCATCATATTGGCCACCGCGCTCATCATGTTGAGCGGCTCCTGCAACTGGTACACCGCGCCCGCCAGGGTTTCGCGCAAGCCCTGAATGCGTTCCTGTTCCGACAGCAGCGCGCGCAGGCTGTTGATGCGCAGCGCTTCCTGCTGGCGCTTGAGTTCGCTGATGTCCTGAATGGTGAGCAACAGGTAGTGGCGGCGCAACGGCTCGTAAAACGCATCCGCGCCGACATCGTGTTCCTCGAACCATGACACCGCGCAGGAGAACCAGCGCGTCGCATGGTTGGGCAATGCGATGCCCACTTCGCGCGCCGCGATGTTGCGGTGTTTGTCGTAGGCTTTGGTAAAAGCATCGCCCATCTGCTCGCGCAACGCGGCGAGCAATTTCAGCGCGGGCTCTTTGCCCAGCGCGCCGATCAGTTTTTTGTATTCCTGGTTGTCCAGCAGCACGCGCTCTTTCTCGTCCAGCAGCACGATGGCGACCTGCGCCGCATCCACTACCGACTCGATCAGCGTCTTCTGGTTTTGCACCTGGCGTTCCAGCCGGTGCACCTCGGTTACATCGCGCTGCATGCCGAGAAAGTGCGTGGTCATGCCCTCGCCATCCACCACCGGCGTGATGGTGACATCGGCCAGATAGCGGCTGCCGTCTTTGCGTTTGTTCACCAGCAAGCCGTTCCACGCGCGCTGGCGCTGGATTTGCGCCCACAGCGTTTCGTACACCAGCTTGGGCGTGACGCGGTATGACAAAATGGATTCATTGTGGCCGACGATCTCCTGCCGCTCGTAACCGGTGATGCGCTGAAACGCGGTGTTGGCGTAGAGGATGTTGGCGCGCGCATCGGTGATTGAGATCGCCAGCGCGGCTTGCTCCACTGCCTGACGGAACAGGTGCGGCGGTAAAACTTCGTCTGCAGGTGCGGCGGGTTGCTTGGACATGACTGCTCCGGTGGATGGGTGACATGAAGTATTCAGCAAGGAGCGTGCCGAGCTTGCAAAAGCATTTTCAAAACACACCCTCGTGAAGATGCCCGTCAATAGGCGATCTGCGTGATGTTGTTGATGGAGAAGGCCGTGGATAGGGTGTTGGCGAGGAGGTGGCTTACATCACTCCTCAGGCAATCCGCGCAGCGGATGCTCGCACAAGGGGAGGCCGGGAGGGGGTTGGAATGTAGGGTGGATAAGCGCAGCGCATCCACCTTCGACTGTTTCGGTGGATGCGCTGCGCTTATCCACCCTACGTTGCTTTCTCTGTGTCCTCTGTGTCCTCTGTGTCCTCTGTGTCCTCTGTGTCCTCTGTGTCCTCTGTGTCCTCTGTGTCCTCTGTGTCCTCTGTGTCCTCTGTGTCCTCTGTGTCCTCTGTGTCCTCTGTGTTC
>JAQTTU010000003.1 GCA_028710605.1 Sideroxydans sp. | reverse complement strand
TCAGCAAGAAATGGACGATGCCGATACGGGATTGGAAGGCCGCGCTAAACCGGTTTAATATCCAGTTTGAAGACAGGATGCCGCAGCAGTTTTGAAATTCCGTTTACACAAAATTCAGGACACCCTCGCATCAGTGCGACACAGTTGTCTGTCGATGAGTTGATCGGCGTGCTTGTTTTGCGTCACGACCCGGACATCCTGTCCCGTATCATTTTCAAAAGTTGCTCGGACGACGTGCGGGCGATCATCGAGTTCGTGGTGGCTGATCGTTGCGATCAGTACATCAAGTCTAATACCCACTAATTGCGGTTTTCACCTCAGGCATTTGGAGCGGATTTTTTCTGACCCAGTGTTGCCTGTGCCGTATTTTCAAAACTACAACTTCCCCGCAAGCCAACCACCACGGCCATCTCCACGCATCGCATAGCGCAGATTGGCTATCGACGGGCGTTGCGGGGCAGGTGGGTGTCGAAAAACTGTTCCGAAGGCACTATTCCGATTGCCCAAAACCCCGTTCTGGTTTATCCTGCGCGCCCTTTCGGAGAGGTGGATGAGCGGTTTAAGTCGCACGCCTGGAAAGCGTGTGTGGGGTAATACCCCACCGCGGGTTCGAATCCCGCCCTCTCCGCCAGTATTAATGAATTAAGCCGCTTACTTTTAGCGGCTTTTTTTGTATCCGAATTCAATGAAAAAAGGCTGGCTCATGTCGCATCACGAGCCAGCCTTTTTCTTGTTGCAACGCCGGTATCACGCCGCTTCTTTTATTGCGCGCCGCTCTTTGCTTTTCTGTTTGTAGTGGTCCTTGTTGGCGATGTACACCGTGCGCTCGACCACCGAGTGGATGATGCCGCTGCGGTCTTTCAGTTCGACGCGGTAGGTCCGGTCAACTTCCGGCTGGCGGGTGAGGATGTCTTTCACTTCGGCGATTTCTTCCGCGCTGACGATGCAGTCGGCGAACAGCGTGCTGCGTCCGGGGCGTTTGTACTGGATGCTGGCGGCCTTGTCCCAGACGATGTAATCCTTGCCCAGCGCCATCAGCAGCATGGTCGGGTGCGGGCCGTCGGTGACGGCGAACAGCGAGCCGCCGAAGATCGAGCCGACCAGGTTGCGCGTGCTGCGGTTGAACGGCAGGCGTATGCGGATCAAGGTCATATCCGGCGACACGTAGTCGATGCGGCCGCCGGTTCTGCGATACGCCGGATGCAGGTTGAAGCCGAGGCGAAAGAAATGCGCTTTCCACGCCTTCAGCCAGCGATCCAGCCAGGCATGATGCATCACACGCAGCATGTCACAGCGCCTCGAACAGACCCGCCGCCCCCATGCCCGTGCCTATGCACATCGTCACCAAGCCGTACTTTTGTTTGTGGCGGCGCATGCCGTGCAGCAGCGTCGCGGTGCGGATCGCGCCGGTCGCACCCAGCGGATGCCCCAACGCGATCGCGCCGCCCAGCGGGTTGACCTTGGCCGGATCGAGACCGAGATCGTTGATGACCGCCAGCGATTGCGCGGCGAAGGCTTCGTTGAGTTCAATCCAGTCAATGTCGTTCAGCGACAAACCGGCCTGTTTCAACACCAGCGGAATCGCCGCTTTCGGGCCTATGCCCATGATCTCCGGCGGTACGCCCGCGACGCTGAAGCCGTGGAACTTGCCGATGGGAGTGAGGTTGTAGCGCTTCAATGCGGCCTCGCTGCACAGCAACACCGCGCCCGCGCCGTCCGACATCTGCGAACTGTTGCCCGCCGTCACCGAACCTTTTTGCGCGAACACGGTTTTGAGTTTGCCCAGCGCTTCCACCGAGGTATCCGCGCGCGGCCCTTCGTCCTGCGCCACGTCGCGCGCTTTGATTTTTATCTCGCGCGTGTTCATGTCCGGCACATGGTCGGCGATGCGGTACGGCGTGATCTCATCCTTGAATTCGCCGCTGTTGATGGCGGCGATGGCGCGTTGGTGGCTCTGCAAGGCAAACGCATCCTGCGCTTCGCGCGTCACCTTCCAGCGCTCCGCGACTTTCTCCGCCGTCAGCCCCATGCCGTAGGCGATGCCGTAATGTTCGTTGTGCTCGAAGATGGCCGGATTGAACGCGATCTTGTTGCCCATCATCGGCACCATGCTCATGCTTTCCACGCCTGCCGCGATCATCACGTCGGCTTCGCCCAAACGGATGCGGTCCGCCGCCAGCGCCACGGCTTGCACGCCGGAGGAGCAGAAGCGGTTCACCGTCAGACCGGGCACGGTGTCCGGCAATCCCGCCAACAGCAACGCGATGCGCGCCACGTTCATACCCTGTTCCGCCTCCGGCATGGCGCAACCGACGATCACATCGCCCACGCTGGCCGCATCGAGCGACGGCGCTTGCGCCAGCACACCGCGCAACACGTGCGCCAGCAGATCATCGGGGCGCGTGTGGCGAAACATCCCGCGCGGTGCTTTGCCCACCGGCGTGCGCGTGGCGGCAACGATGTAGGCTTCCTGAATTTGTTTGCTCATGTTGTTCTCCAAAAAATTTTAAATCAGCGTAGCTTCCGACTGTACCCCTCTCCCTCGGGGAGAGGGGGGACGGGGGTGAGGGAAACGATCATGGCGCAGACTTTAACTCGCTGTGCGGCCTGAGCCATGATCGTTAGTTGCGCAACGGCTTGCCGTTTTTCAGCATGTGTTCGATGCGTGCCTGCGTCTTGTCGGTCGCCAGCAATTCCATAAAGTTTTTCCGCTCCAGATCGAGCAGCCAGTCTTCATCCACCAGACTGCCCGCTTCCACATCGCCGCCGCACATCGTTTCGGCCACGCGGCAACCGATGTTGTAATCGTGTTCTGAAATGAAGCCGCCTTCCAGCATGTTAATCATCGACGCTTTGAACGTGGCGATGCTGGTGCGTCCGGCTACCGGAATCAAACGCTGATGCAGCGGCGGACGATAAGCGGTGGCGTTGAGCGCCTTGGCTTCTTCCTTGGCGATATGCAGCAACTCGAAACGGTTGAGCACGATGCGGTCGGACGGTCTGAGGTAGCCCATCTCGCGCGCCATCTCGGCGCTCTTGGCCACTTCGCCCATGGCGATACTCTGGAAGTAACGGCGCAGGACGGGGAAGATGTCGCCGCCGCGCGCTTCGGCTGCCGCGCGTTGCGCCATCTCTTTGCAGCCGCCGCCAGCGGGCAGCAGACCGACACCGACTTCAACCAGGCCGATGTAGCTTTCCAGTGTGGCGACCGTGCGCGCGCAGTGGATGGCGAATTCGCAGCCTCCGCCCAGCGCCAGACCGTCCACCGCCGCAATGGTCGGCACTTGCGCATACTTGAGACGTTGCGACACTCGCTGAAACTTGGCCACCACTTCTTCCACCTTGGGCACGTTGCCCGTCGCGGCATTGAACAGATCGCCCATGCCGCCGCCGCCCGCAGCGGTATATTTGACGCGGGTTGCGGCTTGCTTGAGCTTGCCGAACATGCCGACATCTTCTTTCGATTCCTGCACGCCCTGCATCAGTTGCAGCAGGTGCGCACCGGCGGAGAACGGTGTTTCGGTTTGCCACAGCACCAGCGCGCTGAAATTCGCTTCGGCCTCATCCACCGCGCGCAGCACACCGTCCAGCACTTCGTTGTTGACGGCATGCATCTTGGTTTTGAAACTGAGGATGGCGATGTCGTCGCCAGCGTGCCACAGGCGCACCGCATCGGTCTCGAACACCGTCTCGCCGTAGTGGCGCATTTCGCCCAGCACTGAGTCCGGGTAAATTTGGCGGCGATAGACGGGGAGGGCGGAGCGCGGCTGGTAGGTTTTGCTGGCGGGCGAGTACGAGCCCTGCATGCTGTGCACCGCGATGCGATCCGGCTCGGTCACCCACGCGGGCAACAACGCATTCGACATTGATTTGCCGGCGGCGATGTCGGCGGCGATCCAGCCCGCCACCTGTTGCCAGCCCGCCGCTTGCCAAATCTCGAACGGGCCGCTGTCCCAGCCGAAACCCCAGCGCACGGCGAAGTCGAAATCGCGCGCGTTGTTGGCGATGTTCTCCAGTTGCAGCGCGCAATAGTGGAACACGTCGCGGAAGGTCGCCCACAGGAACTGCGCTTGCGGATGCGGGTTGGCGCGCAGTGCGGCGAGTTTTTTCGCCCAATCGCGCTCGCGCAAAATTTCTTTCACGCCGTCATCCACCTTGGCATCGGACAGGCGATATTGCTTGGTGTGCAGATCGAGCACATGAATTTCCTTGCCGATCTTTTGGTAAATACCTTTCTTGGTTTTCTGTCCCAGCGCGCCTTGGTCCACCAGATATTTGAACCACTCCGGCAGCTCGAAATGTTTGTGCCACGGGTCTTCGGTGAGGTTCTCGCGCATGGTGTTGACCACGTGCGCGAACACGTCGAGGCCGACCACATCCAGCGTGCGGAAGGTGGCGCTTTTGGGACGACCGAGGTAGCGCCCGGTGAGCGCATCCACCATGTCGAAACCGAGGTTGAACGCCGCCGCGTGATGCTTGGTGGCCAGCATGGAGAACACGCCGATGCGGTTGGCGATGAAGTTGGGTGTGTCTTTGGCGCGCACCACGCCCTTGCCCACGGTGGAAACGAGGAAGGTTTCCAGTTGGTCCAGCATATCCGCTTCCGTGCCTTTGCACGGGATCAGCTCCACCAGATGCATGTAGCGCGGCGGATTGAAAAAGTGGATGCCGCAGAAGCGGTGGCGCAGTTGTTCGGGGAAGGCTTCCGCCAGTTTGTTGATGGACAGGCCGGAGGTGTTGGTGGCGAAGATGGCGTTCGCATTCACGAACGGCGCGACCTTGCGATACAGATCGGACTTCCAGTCCATGCGTTCGGCGATGGCCTCGATGATGAGATCGCATTCGCGCAATTTCTCCAGATGCTGTTCGTAGTTGGCGGCCTGGATGTAAGTGACGCGCGACGGGCTGGAGATGGGCGCGGGGTCTAGCTTCTTCAAGCCGTCCAGCGCCTTGTTCACGTTGCCGTTGAGATCGCCCTCTTTCGCGGGCAGCTCGAACAATAGCGTTTCGACATTGGCGTTGACCAAGTGCGCCGCAATCTGCGCACCCATTACGCCTGCGCCGAGCACGGCGACTTTTCTGATATTAAATTGTTTCATTCTTGATTCCTCCACGGTGCTTGTTTCCGTTTTCCAAACTTGCGTGTCATCGGGTTTAAGTTTACGCCTTTCAGGCCGCCAAACGCTCCGGCATGCCTGCTGCGCTGGCTTGGACGTTGCGCTTGTTGGCGGTCGCCACGTCAAAGTCGAACGGGAAGTCATCGACGCGGATGACGATGTTGCGCAACTCGTCGCGGCGTTTCAGCACCACATACTCTTCGGCGCTGACCACGCCTTGCTTGAAGGCGACATCGGCGATGTCGCGCACATTGGCTTCCGGGTTGTTGTCGAACAGGCCACGCTTCTCGGCCTCGCGCACTTTGGCATCAATCGGTTCGGCGGCAATCGTGGCGGCGAATGCCAGCTCCAGCGCGCCCACCGGTTCGTCGGACGTTTTCGGCAAGTGGCAGTCGGCGGTGAAACGGTCGCGCGTCGCCGACGGCGAGATCATCAGCTTCGCCACTTGATGACCAAGGTCGTCAGACACAACTGCAAACGGGCGACCGAACGGGAAGATGACCAGGTTCAGCAACAGGCCGACCAGCTTGCTCGGGTAGTTGGCCATCACGCCCTTGAACGCTTCCTGCGCGAGGTAACGCGAGTTCTGCATATTCCAGTGCAGCAAGGCCGCATCGGCAGATTGCCCCACGTCCTGATAGCGCTTCAGTGCTGCCGACATCAGGTACATCTGCGCCAGAATGTCGCCTAGGCGCGCCGAGGTTTTCTCGCGCCGTTTCAGGCTGCCGCCCAGCACCAGCATGGACACGTCGGAGATGAAGGCGAAGGCGGCAGACAAGCGGGTGATCTGCTTGTAGTACTGCTTCGCTTCCGGTGCGACATTGGACGGCGCGCTGATAAACAATCCGCCGGTGAGTCCGTACCATAACGTGCGCACGCCGTTGCGCATGGTGAAGGCGATGTGCGCGAACAAGGCGGCATCGAAATCGCGCAGCGCTTGCGCGGCATCGGGATTATTTGCCGCCTGCATTTCCTTCAGCACATATGGATGGCAGCGGATCGCGCCCTGACCGAACAGGATCAGGCTGCGCGTCAAAATGTTTGCGCCTTCGACGGTGATGCCGACGGGTATCTGTTGGTAGGCGCGACCGAGGAAGTTGGATGGTCCGAGGCAGATGCCTTTGCCGCCGATCACATCCATGCCGTCATTGACCACTTTGCGCGCCAGTTCGGTGACGTGGTATTTGGCGATGGCCGAGGCCACCGAGGGTTTCTCGCCGAGGTCGATTGCGCCTGCGGTCATGGAGCGCGTCGCGTCCATCAGGTAGGTGTAAGCGCCGATGCGGGTCAGCGCTTCTTCGACCCCTTCAAATTTGCCTACCGACATCCTGAACTGGCTGCGCACTCTCGCGTAAGAGCCGACAGCGCGGGCGGTCAGTTTGGCCATGCCGGTATTGGACGACGGCAGCGAGATGGAACGGCCTGCGGCCAGACATTCCATCAGCATGCGCCAGCCGCGACCGGCCATGGCCGGGCCGCCGATGATGAATTCCAGCGGCATGAACACGTTCTTGCCCCGCGTCGGGCCGGTGGTGAATACGGCATTCAGCGGGAAGTGGCGGCGACCCACATCCACCCCCGGATGATCGTGCGGAATCAGCGCGCAGGTAATGCCGATTTCTTTTTGATCGCCCAGCAAGCCGTCCGGGTCGTACATGCGGAAAGCCAAACCGAGGATGGTGCACAGCGGGGCGAGCGTGATGTAGCGCTTGTCCCAGGTGACGCGCATGCCGATCACTTCGCGGCCTTGCCATTGCCCCTTGCACACGATGCCCACATCGGGGATGGATGCCGCATCCGAGCCCGCCCACGGCGAGGTCAGCGCGAAGGCCGGAATTTCGATGCCTTTGGCGAGGCGCGGCAGGTAATAATTTTTCTGTTCATCCGTGCCGTAATGCAGCAGCAATTCCGCCGGGCCGAGCGAGTTCGGCACCATCACCGTCACGCCCAGCACCGACGAGCGGGTGGATAACTTTTGCACTACTTGCGAATGCGCATAAGCGGAGAATTCCAGTCCGCCGTATTTCTTCGGAATAATCATGCCGAGGAAGCCTTTGTCCTTGACGTATTGCCACGCTTCGGGCGACATGTCGTAGTCGGTCTGGGAAGCTTTCCAGTCATCAACCATGTGGCAAGCTTCATCCACTTCGTTATCGAGAAAAGATTGTTCGGCGGCGGTCAGTTTCGGCTGCGGATAAGCGTGCAGTTTTTTCCAGTCGGGATTGCCACGGAACAGTTCGCCCTCCCACCACACCGTGCCCGCTTCCAGCGCCTCGCGTTCGGTGTCGGACATTTGCGGCAGGATTTTTTTGTAAACGGCGAGCAGCGGCGCGCTGAGTACCGCGCGCCGCAACGGACGCACAACGAGCAATGCAACACCAAGCAGCAACAGCAGAAATGCAAAAGTGGACATGATGGTTTTCTCCTTGATACTTCGGGTTTGTATTTATCCAAAAAAACTTAATTCAAGCCACAGAGACCACAGAGGACACAGAGAAAGAAACGGATTTTCCTTGATTTGCGGGTTCACCCAAAAGGTAAAACGCAATTTTGTAATAACCGTTTGTTTCTCCTCTGTGATCTCTGTGTTCTCTGTGGCTAACTGGGTTTTTATGCTTTGTGATGCAACGGCTATTTCACGAACGGCGCGCTGGCCGCTTCCTCGACGCTAATTTCAATTTTTGGCAACGGCGCACGCAGACCGCCCAGCAAAAACGACATCAGGCGCGGCAACAGGTTTTCTTCCTGTTCCGCCACGCCCTCGTCCACCTGCCAATCGGTCACCAAGCGCAACGAATCGGTGCCGGTGATGGCATACGAGGTTGCACCCAGCATGAAATGGAAGCGCCACACGATTTCCGCCTTGGGTACATCCGGCAGCGAGCGGAACAGCGCCTCCTTGTAGCGCTCCAGCACATCGGCATACTCCGACGACATGAAGGTGCGAATGAAATCCGACGGGTCGGTGATGGTGCGTCCCAGCAGGCGCAGGAAGGTTTCTCCGCCCGCCTTCTGGTCGGCGGCAACCCGCAGCAGCGTGCCGAAAAAACAGTCAATAATCACCGACGGTTTCAGCGGTTTTCCGCCCGCTTTGGCTTCGGCTTCATCCAGCAGGCGCATGCGTTCCTGGTTGATGACATCCAGCCGCCGCCGCAGCACCGCTTGCATCAGCGCCTCCTTGGAGCCGAAGTGGTAATTGGCCGCCGCCAGATTGACCCCGGCTTCGCTGGTCACCGTGCGCATCGACGAGCCGTCGTAGCCGTGCTGCATGAACATCAGCTCGGCCGCATCGAGAATGCGTTCGCGCGTGTCTTTCTGGGTCAGCTCTTGGCTCTGCTTTGTCATGGTGGCGAATCCCCTCTAATTCAAACGTTCGTTTTAATTCTAGGTAAAAACAAAAATGCCCGCAAGCATATTTTTTCCTCCTGCGGAAAATCAGCCTCCGCAGGCTGGAAATTCTCAATCTAAAAACCGCAGTTGAAGTGTTTGTAGGTGCGAATTTATTCGCACAAAAAACGTTATTCGTGCGAATAAATTCGCACCTACAAAGACAGCGCAACGTGATGAAGTGGCAGTGGCAGCGGGTTCATCATCAACTGCCGTTTCTAGGTTCAATGCCCTTTATACAACTGCGCGATTTCTTTTTCATAGCGCTCGAAAACGCGGGCGCGTTTGAGCTTCAGGGTGGCCGTCTGCAAACCGTTCTCCACGCTCCACGGCTCCAGCGACAGCGATACGCGGCGCACCTTGGCGTAACCGGGGAATTCCTTGAGCTGCGCCGCGATGCGCTGCAACACCTGCGCTTCGACGCGGGGATCGTGCAGCGATTCGCGCAGGTTGGCGGGCACACCCGCCTGTTGCGCCAAGATGTTCCATTGCTCCGGGTTGAGTACCGCCAGCGCGATCAGGTATGAATGCCCCTCGCCATACAACACCACTTGCTCGAACAGCGGGTCGCGCAGGATGGCGTTTTCCATATCGGAGGGCGGCAGCTTTTCGCCGTTGGACATGACGATGATTTCCTTCAGTCTGCCGGTGATGGTGATGTGTCCGCTGATGCTGATACTGGCGGTGTCGCCAGTATTGAGCCAGCCGTCGCGGTCTATGATGGCGGCGGTGGCTTCGGGGTTGTTCCAGTAGCCCAGCATGTTGCACGGCCCTTTTACCAGCAGCGCGTTCTGTTCGCCGAGACGCACCTCTATGCCTTGCAGCGGCTGCCCCACAGTGGCGGGCAGATTTTTCCCCACACGATTAATGCTCACCACCGGGCTGGTCTCGGTCATGCCGTAGCCCTGGATCAAGGGCAATCCCAGCGCGATAAATAATTTCGATACATTGGGCGGCAATGCCGCGCCGCCGCTGACCGACAAGCGCAACTGTCCGCCCAGCCTGTCCATCAATTTGTCGGCCACCAGTTTTTTCAACACAGGCCACAGCAGGAATTTTGCCGACCGTTTGCCGCGTCCTTGCTGATATTCAAAACGCGCCCAGCCCACGTTCACGGTCAACGCGAACAGTTTGCGGCGCAGCGGCGAAGCGCTTTCCAGTTTGGCGTGAACGGCGTTGTAGATGCGCTCGTAGATGCGCGGCACGGATACCAGGATGGTGGGGCGGATGATTGTCAGATCTTCCGCCAGCAGCGGAATCGAGCGCGCATAGGCCACGGACGCGCCGGCCATCATGCTCATGTAATAGCCCGCCGTGCGCTCCAGCGCATGCGACAGCGGCAGGAACGACAACATGCGGTCGTGCGGAAGCACCGTGAAGGTTTGCAGGCTGGCGTGGGCGTTGAGAATGATATTGCAGTGCGACAGCATCACGCCCTTGGGCTTGCCGGTCGTGCCCGAGGTGTACATGATGGAGGCGAGCTCATTCCGGTTGCGGGCGCGCTCCGGCTGCAATTCGGCTTGTGCGGGCAACCAGGATTCAACAGTCTGCAAGTGCGGCACGTTATGCCCCGCAATGTTTTCCAGACTGATGAAACGTTGCACGCAGCCCAGTTGCACAATCACCCGGCTCAAATTTTGCCACTGTTCGGCAGTTTCAAAAAACAAGACTTTTACCCGCGCATCGTTGACGATATAGGCAACGCTGTCCGGCCTGTCTTCGACATAGAGCGGCACCAACACCAACCCAAGCGACAGGGCGGCTTGCTCGTACATCACCCACTGCGGGCAGTTGCGCAACATGATGGCAACGCGATCACCATTAACCAGATTTTCCCGTCGCAGCGCCATCTGCCAGCGCGCCACTTGTTCGTGCATTTCTTTCCAGCTTAACGTCAGCCAGGAATCGCGCTGTGTATCAAAATATCGGTAGGCATCGGCCTCCGGTGTGCGCTTGACCCGCTCAAGAAACAGTCCGTGCAGCGTCACCGCCACTTCCGGTTTGATGTAGTGCTCTCCCATGCTCTCTCCGCTCCTTATTTTTTATGTTGGCGATAGACCTATGAAAAAAATCATCTGGGCGGGTTTAGGAAAAAATCTTCGAACAGCACGGTGCCGGGTGTCGTGGCGTATTGCTCGAAGTCGGTCACTCCGCTCGCGCGCAACACCTCTTCATCGACAAAGAAATTGCCGGTGCATTCGCGGCTGTTGCGTGTCAGGATTTGATACGCCGCATCCGCCACGATGGCCGGATGGCGCGAAGCGCGCAGGATGGCTGCGGGGAAATTGAATTCGATGGCGGCGGTGGCGATGATGGTGCGCGGCCACAAACAATTCACGCCGATGCCGTCCTTGGCGAACTCCATCGCCATGCCGTGAGCGCACAAGCTCATGCCGTATTTGGAAATACTGTAAGCCACATGCGGCGCGAACCATTTCGCTTCCATATTGAGCGGCGGCGACATGGTGAGGATGTGCGGGTTGGCCGATTTTTTCAGGTGGGGAATGCAGGCTTGCGAAGCCAGAAAAGTGGCGCGCATGTTTACGTCCCACATCAGATCGAGGCGTTTGGCCGGTGTGGTCAGCGTATTGGACAAACTGATCGCGCTGGCATTGTTGACCAGCACATCAATCCCGCCGAAATGCCGCGCCGCCTGTTCCACCGCTTCCTGCAACGCCACCTCGTCGCGCACATTCAACTGGAGGGCGAGGGCGTGCCCTCCCGCCTGTTCCACTTCGGCGGCCACGCTGTGGATAGTGCCCGCCAGCTTGGCATGCGCTTCCGCCGTTTTGCCGGTTATCACCACATTCGCCCCGTCGCGCGCGCAACGCAAGGCAATCTCGCGCCCAATGCCGCGACTGGCCCCGGTAATGAAAATTGTTTTTCCATGCAGGTTATTCATGTTTATCAACTCCCTGTCGAGATTGGATTCCAAATTTTGGAGAGGGTGAGATTTGCCCGCAGCAAAACTGGGCGAATAATATCCCTGCTTTTAGAATATTTCAAACGTTCGTTTTAATTTGACGGGGAGCCGGTCATCCTTGCCAAATACAAAAGGGCTTCTCTGTGGATTCGGAAAATCCATTAAAGCCGAACCAGCTCCTTCCCCTTTGCAGGGGGAGGGTTGGGATGGGGGTAGAATTGTGATGTGGGTTAGTTTCTACCCCCACCCTAGCCCTCCCCCTGCAAGGGGGAGGGGATATGGCGGCTAATGGCTTATTTGGGGAGGAGGCGAAAAAAATGGGCAAAGCATCGCGGCGTTTCGCATGCGACGCATGCAAGCAGCCGAGGCGACCTGCTAGAATGCGCCTGCATTTTTCATCACTCACACCCGCCGTGCAAACCGAAAAAAATCTCATGACCCCTCTCGAACGCCGCGCCAGTATTGGCTTGGCGGGCATCTACGGCCTGCGCATGCTGGGCTTGTTCATCATTTTGCCGATCTTTGCGCTGTATGCGGAGAAGCTGCCGGGAGGCGAAAGCCATTTCCTGATCGGCATCGCGCTGGGCGCTTACGGGCTGACGCAGTCCATACTGCAAATCCCGGCGGGCTGGCTGTCGGACCGTTACGGGCGCAAGCCGATCATCATCGTCGGCCTGCTGCTGTTCGCGGCGGGCAGCTTTATCGCGGCTTCGGCGGACGACATTTACTGGATCATTTTCGGGCGGGTGATTCAGGGCGCGGGCGCAATCAACGCGGCGGTGATGGCGCTGACCGCCGACCTCACGCGCGAAGAACATCGCACCAAGGCCATGGCGATGATAGGCATCACCATCGGCATCACGTTTTCGATTTCGATGGTGCTGTCGCCGCTGCTGTATCACTACATCGGCATGCCCGGCATGTTCTCGCTGATCGGCGTGCTGGCGTTTGCCTCCATCGCGGTGGTGCTGTGGTTCATCCCCAATCCCGCCATCACGCGCTTCCATTCCGACACCGAAGCCAGCACCGGCAAGCTGGCCGAAGTGTTGCGCAACAAGGATCTGCTGCGCATGGATTTCGGCGTGTTCACGCTGCACGCGATTCTGATGTCGGTGTTCATGCAAGTGCCGTTCATCCTGCGCGGACTCGGTCTGGATGCGCAGCACCAGTGGCAGGTGTATTTGCCGGTGATGCTGGTCGCTTTCGGGCTGATGGTTCCGCCCATCATCATCGCCGAGAAAAAAGCCAAACTGAAACCGGTGTTCATGCTCTCCATCGCGCTTGCCGCCGTGGCGCAACTGGGCATTCTGTTTTTGCAAGGCAGCATCTGGGGCATTGCGCTTTCTCTGCTGCTGTTCTTCACCGCGTTCAACGTGTTGGAAGCCACGCAACCTTCCATCGTCAGCAAGATCGCACCGCTGGCCGCCAAGGGCACGGCGATGGGCGTGTTCAGCAGCGTGCAATTCCTCGGCGCATTCTTCGGCTCGGCCATGGGCGGCTTGCTGATGCAACTTTACGGCGGCAACGCGGTGCTGGTGTTTGCGGTGGGCATGCTGCTGCTGTGGCTGGCCGTGGCCTCCAGCATGCGCGCGCCGCAAGCGCTGCTGACCAAGATATACCACCTGCCGCAATTGGACGAAGATGCGGCGGGCAAATTGCGCCTGTCTCTGGCACAATTGCGCGGGGTGCGCGAAGTGCTGGTCGTGGCCAATGAACAAATCGCCTGTCTCAAAGTGGAAATGAGCGGGTTCGATGAAGATGCGGTTGAACAATTAGTGGCGATGAACGGATAGCGCCACAAAGTTCAGCATTCCCTCTCCCGCAGGCGGGAGAGGGTTAGGGTGAGGGTCGTTGAGTAATATATAGTTTTGTTACTGCTCACAGACCCTCATCCCCAGCCCTTCTCCCGCCTGCGGGAGAAGGGGGCGAAGCGGTGCAGTCATTTGCAAAATTTATAAAGGGAACATGAGATGACAGTGAACAAGGCAATTCTGATCGGGCGTTTGGGCAAAGACCCGGAGACCCGTTACATGACCAACGGCGAAGCGGTGACCAACGTTTCGCTGGCGACTTCGGAAAACTACAAAGACAAAAACGGCGAGAAGCAGGAACGCACCGAATGGCACAACCTGGTGATGTATCGCCGCTTGGCCGAGATCGCCGGAGAGTATTTGAAAAAAGGTTCGCTGATTTACGTCGAAGGCCGCATCCAGAATCGTAAATATCAAGACAAGGAAGGCAAGGATCGTTATATCAGCGAGATCGTTGTCAACGAAATGAAAATGCTGGGCAGCAAATCCGGCAGTAGTGGCGGCAGCTTTGAAGTGGCCGATGACCAATCGTCCGCGCCCGCCCCGGCCCGCAGCGCCCCGGCAGCCCGACCCGCCGCCGCACCCGCAGCGAAATCCAACTTCGACAACTTCGATGACGACATTCCGTTCTGAGAAAGTTATTCGGATAAAAAGAAAAGCGGGCAGCGATGCCCGCTTTTCTATTTGCACCGACCACCTCGCTCGCAAGCAAGCAAATACGCCATTCTCCGTGCGATATGTGATGCGGATCGCCTATTGACGGGCATCTACATGAGGTTGGTATATCAAGAATGACTTGCTATACACCCGTTAGTGGATGTATTGACGATACTTGGAGTAACCCTAAGCCATCACAGTTGTGAATAGCTGTTTTTCGGCATTCGGCTTTCAATTCCGACGTTCCGCTCCCGCCCCAAAGCAGCCATAGCCCCGTGTAATATTCTGTCGCTTGCCAACCCAATTGCGACAGTCAGCATAGCAAATTGTCCCGTTAACGGTCATTCATCATCGGCGGAAGGCGGCATCAAGTAGTCCTTCGCGATTCAAGAATGTGGACATTTCAGGGTTTAACTTGAAGTGTCGTTCCAGTTGCTAATAACACCCTTGAAATTTATTTGAGGTGCATTTCTTGGCGAGGGTCTGCGATTCTGCAATCTGCCTTGCTGTCATTTTTCTTGAAATTGAGAAGTTAAAATCGACCACTTGTTGTAACTTATTTGCAGGAGTATTGGCAGCAGCAATGTTTGTCCACATAAATGCGGTAACGTAATCTTGATAAACACCTAGTCCCATCGCATACATACTGCCAAGGTTGAACTGTGCAGAAGCATCTCCTTGCTCTGCGGCTAGCCGATACCACTTGATTGCTTCCGCATAATCCAACGCAACGCCTCGTCCTTTGGCATACATCGCGCCCAGATAATTTTGAGCCACAGCACCCCCTTGCGCGGCTGCGAGTCGAAGCCATTTGATCGCTTCTGCATAATCCAATTCAACACCTAACCCTTCGGCATACATTGAGCCGAGATTTATTTGTGCCTCCGCATTACCTTTATTTGCGGATAGTCGATACCACTTGATTGCTTCCGAATAATCTTGCGCGACACCTCTCCCCTTCTCGTATAGCAAACCGAGATTGAATTGTGCAGAAGCATCTTCTTGATCTGCGGCTAGCCGATACCACTTGATCGCTTCTGCATAATCCAGTGCAACGCCACGCCCTTCGGTATACATCACACCGAGATTGTATTGTGCAAACGCAAGCCCCTGAGCAGCAGCGAGTTGATACCATTTGAATGCTTCAGAATAATCTTGATCAACAACGATCCCTTCGCTATACCTAGCTCCGAGAATACCTTGCGCTATAGAATTTCCTTGAGCCGCTGATAGCTGATACAACTTCTCAGCCCTCGCATGATCTTGTGAAATTCCCTGTCCAAGGTCGTACATCATTCCAAGCTTTAATTGTGAAAGTTCTTGTCCCTGATCAGCAGCGAGTTGATACCATTTGATCGCCTCTTTGTAATTTTGAGGAACACCTTTTCCAAGGTGGTACGAAATTCCAAGGTAGGTTTGAGCTAAAGCATTACCCTGCTGAGCCAATGGCATGCATAACTTTGCTGCTTGTTCATAATTGCCAGAATCAAAAGCTAGTACCGCATCTGATAGTGAATCTGATAATGCATGTCCGATCAATGTGAACATACATATAAAAACTAGCAACGCTTGTTTAAGTATTTGGAACACTCTTATTACCCCTTAATAACGCCAAGCCTTAGGTCATACCAAACGGACACGTCTTGTACTAAATTACTTGCCAAAAAGCGGTCAATCATGACAGGCAGAAACTGACCGATCCCCGACCTTTGTACCAACATAATTACACGCCGCATGAGTGACTGCAATTGGCACATTCCCGCCCGTAGGGCAGGCCAGCTTTCCAGTCTCAGCTTTCCACAAACTGCACAATACTGCCCAGCACTTCATCCGACCACGACCACATGAAAGAATGTCCCATTTCAAATATTTTCAATTGGGCGTTCGGTATGGTTTGCGCCAGATATTGCGCGTGAGCCAGCGGTAGCAGTTCGTCGAATTTTCCGTGGATAACTAACGTGGGGACGCGGATGGATTTGATGGATTCGAGTCGGTCAGGAGAGGCTAAAACGGCCAGCGCATGGTGGAAGCTTGCGGCCGGATTGGCGCTGCGTTGCGCGGCCAGACGCAGAGTGTTTGTCAGTTGTTCGCGCGGAAATGCCCGGTTGCCTCCGTAGGTAATTTCCCAGCCTTGAAGCATGTTTTCTTCGACTGCAAGCGCTGTTTGCGGCGGGTTTGCCGCAGTGGCGCGAATGTAATCGGTCAGTTTGTTGCCGGGAGGAGGGAGCTTGAATTCCGCAACCGGTTGCCCCATCGTGGCCGCCATGTAAGGGCGATGATCCGCTGTTGTAGAAATGAGCACGAGGCGTTCAACCGCATCGGGATGATTGATGGCGATTAGTTGCGCGATGTAGCCGCCCATCGAAAGCCCGGCAATCACCGCTTTTTTGATTTGATATGCGCGAAGCACCGCAAGCGCATCTGCGGCGAGCACGTTCAGGTCGTAGGGATGTTTTTCAAAATCGACCGTCGAAGATTTTCCGGTATCGCGGTGATCGTAGCGAATGACGAAATTGCCCGCATCAGCCAATGCCTGGCAGAACTCATCCGGCCAGAAAATCCCTTGATTCATCGCCCCCATGATGAGCAAAATCGGGCGTTTGGCCGGACTGCCAAACGCCTCCGTCCATAAAGTTAAACCATCGTCAGTCGCAACCAGTTTTTCCATGTGCAGCCTTTGCGGGAAGAGCAAATTAAGGGCATCTCTATAAATTCGTCACACCGGCGAAGGCCGGTGTCCAGTTAATAAAACAGACAGTGCGAAGCACTGACATAAAAGCATTTTAATTTAACCCGCTGGATTCCGGCCTGCGCCGGAATGACGGAATTTGAATTTATAGAGATGTCCTTTTGTGATTGGTGTTGGGGGCAAATATACTGCGACGGGCTTTAATCCTCCACCTTGGGAAAATCCTTCAAGCAGCAGCGACCGGAAGGGTTGCTGGTTTCGCATGAGCAGAGTCCGGCTTGGGTCTGGGCGATGACGAAATCCTTGACTGCGGGGTCGCGCTGAAAATCCGCACGGTTTACGCCGAAGCAAAAACACAGCGGGCGGTCGTCAGTTTTATCTTTCACGCCGATGCGCGTGCGCAGTTGCGCGGTGACGAGAGTTGATCCGTCATCGCCGAAATACACCACATCGCAATTCGCGTTGTCGCAGAAAAAATAGCGGGCGGCGGCGGGTGTCCATGTCCAAGATTGTTTGATGTGATGCGAGATGGTGCGGGCGGAGACTTCGGCACATTCCTGCCCGCAGGCGGGGCAGCGCTGTTTTTTCGGGTGGCTGCTGTGGCAATCCGGCTGTGAGCAGCAATCACTCATGGCATATTGCGGCTGGATTTTTCGCATTGCAGGCGCGCGATTTTTTCAGCTCGCTCGATATTTAACGTCAGCGCTTTTTGCACCAGCGCGTGAAAGCCGATCAGGTTCTGCTCGGGGTAATCATCCATCACGCCGCAGTCCTGAAAATATTCCGCGCTCCAGCGCGGGGACAGTTCCGCGTTGCCAGTTTCCTGCCAATATTCGGCGGCGGCAATGTCGATGTGGTCGGATAGTTTGCGCATTGCTTTTGCATTCGTTGAGGTGGCGGAAATTCTAGACCATTCCGCCATTCGGGGGGATTTCGTTTTTGCTGCGGCGATGTGGCCGGGATGCGGCGGGGATTGTGTAAAATGCGGCGGAAAGGGAGGCGCTCATGTCTGACGCAAAGTTGATTCCATCCGTAGTGCAAATCGAGGCAAAAATCCTGCAAATTCGCGGGCAGCGCGTCATGCTCGATGCGGATTTGGCGCAACTTTATGGCGTGGAGACCAAAGTGCTGAATCAGGCGGTCAAGCGCAATCTGGATCGTTTCCCGCAGGACTTCGTGTTTCGCCTGAACGCATCGGAAAAATCCGAGGTGGTCACAAATTGTGACCACCTCGCCGCACTCAAGTATTCGCCGACTTTGCCATTTGCATTCACCGAACATGGCGCGCTTATGCTGGGAAACGTGTTGAAATCGGAGCGCGCTGTCGAAGTGAGCCTGTTGGTCGTGCGCACCTTCGTGCATTTGCGCGAACTGGTCTCCACGCACAAAGAGCTCTCGCAAAAATTCGACCAGCTCGAACGCAAAGTTGCCGGCCATGACCGCGCGATCTCGGAATTGATTAACGCGATTCGCCAATTGATGTCACCCTCCACCCCCGACAAAAAACGCCCTATCGGTTTCGCCCCTTGGGAAAAGAAATGAAGTCAAACAGGTTTGTATCGCTATGAGCAAAGCCTTCACCCGCGAAAACGACGACGCTGACGACGAATCGCCATCGTTGCCCGCGCTTCCTGCGGGCACCAAAAATTACATGACCCCGAACGGCTATCGCCGTATGAAGGAGGAGTATTTGCATCTGCTGAACGAGGAGCGTCCGGCGCTGGTACAGACCGTTTCCTGGGCGGCATCCAACGGCGACCGTTCGGAAAACGGCGATTACATCTACGGCAAAAAACGCCTGCGCGAGATCGACCGCCGCCTGCACTTCCTCGCCAAACGTCTGGAAAATTCCGAAGTGCTGGACCCGGCGCAGCGCAAAAATTGCGAGCAGGTTTTTTTCGGCGCGACGGTGACGGTGTGCCACGAAGACGGCGCGGAACGCACCTACAGCATCGTCGGCATCGACGAAGCCAACGCCAGCAAAGGCCATATCAGCTGGGTGTCGCCGCTGGCGCGCGTGCTGCTCAAAGCGCGCGAAGATGATGTCCTCATGCTGCCGCTGCCGGAGGGTGTAGAGGAATTGGTGGTGGTGAAAGTGGTTTATTGCGAGATTGATTTTGGTTGAACCCAAAACCTAAGTTCAGCCCGCAGATTACACAGATTACTCAGATTTAGATGCGGTAAAAAGTGGAGACGGAGAATCCTCCTCCTGATGAATATGATGTTCATCGTTATTGGTTTTAATCTGCGTCAATCTGTGTAATCTGCGGGCAAAGTTTTTTTAGATATAGGACAAACATGAAATACCTCAAATCCGAATTCCCCATCGCTATCGCGCTCATCGTTCTCGGTCTCGGCTTCGCGCTGGAACACGGCGCAGTCACGCAAGGTGGTGGCTTGCTGTGGGGATTGTTGCTGGTCATCCTCGCCAGCATCATCGGTGTCGCTTTCCGCATCGCGCATCACGCCGAAGTGCTGGCCATGCGCTTCGGCGAACCTTATGGCACGCTGATTCTCACGCTCGCGGCGGTGTCGGTGGAGGTGGTGATTTTGATCGTGCTGCTGCAAGGCGCGCCCAACCCGACGCTGGCGCGCGACACGGTGTTTGCGGCGGTGATGTTCGACATCAACGGCATTCTCGGCCTCGCCGCCATCGTCGGCGGACTCAAGCACGGCAGCGCCAAATACAATCTGGATTCCGCCAATTCCTTCATCGCCATGCTGCTGGTCGCCATCGGCATCGGCATGTTCATCCCCGACTTCGTGCCGGACGCGCAATGGCATTTTTACTCGATGTTTTCGGTGTGCGTGATGGCCGTGATGTACGCGGGATTCCTGCGTTTGCAAACCGTGGAGCACCGCAACTTTTTTGAATACAGCAGCGAAGAGGAAGAAGAAGCGCACGACCAAGTAAACAGCCCCAACGCGCTGCACGTCGGCCTGATGCTGGGGGCGATTGTGCTGGTCGGCCTGCTCTCGGAAGTGCTGTCGGTGCTGCTGGATGCCGGACTCGCCGGAAGCTCGCTGCCCAAAGCCATTCCATCGGTGCTGGTCGCGCTCATCTCCGCCAGCCCGGAAATCCTCACCGCGCTCAAAGCCGCACAGCAAGACCGCATGCAAACCACCGTCAACATCGCGCTCGGCGCGTCGCTCGCCACCGTCCTGCTCACCCTGCCCGTGATCGAAGCCATCGCCCTGTTCAACGGCGAACGCATCGTCATGGCGCTCACCCCGCTGCAAGGCGGCATGCTGCTGCTCACCTTCGTCACCGTGATGAACAACCTGCACGACGGCGAAACCAACGCCATCGAAGGCATCAGCCACTTTGCATTGTTCGCCGCGTTCATCGCGCTGGTGATGATGGGGCTGCTGTGATGTTCGACCTGCAAACCTGGGAACTGCTGAGCTACATCGTCACCGTCATCGGCCTGCCGCTGGCGATTGCGGTGTTCGTTTTCGAGCAACGCAAAGAACGCGACAACGAAGAAGAAAGCGTCTATGAATCGCTCTCCGACAACTACCAGGAATTCCTGAAAATCGCGCTGGACAACCCCGACCTGCGCCTGTTCGCCACCGAAGAAACCCCCGCCCTTTCAGCCGAGCAACGCGAGCGCATGTTCATCATCTTCAGCATGCTGATCTCGCTGTTCGAGCGCGCCTACCTGCTGTTGTACGAAGACAACATGAAAGAAAAACAACTGCGCCGCTGGCGCTCGTGGGAAGACTACATGGGTGAATGGTGCGAACGCGCCGACTTCCGCGCCGCCTTGCCCGCGCTGCTGCGCGGCGAAGACCCGGAGTTCGCGGAACACATTCAGAGATTGGCGAAAAGCCACAGCTGAACCAAAAATCATAGTTGAGGGTTTTGTAGGTGCGAATTAATTCGCACGCCTCGCTCGTAACCCAGTATCCACGCCACTCTCCATCAAGTGCATCACGTAGATCGCCTATTGACGGGCGTTCCCGTGTGGCGCTGTTTTGAATCGGTTTTGGTGGCATAATTGACACCATGAATGATATGCGGATTGTCGTCGATACCAATGTGCTTGTGGGTGCTTGTTTGGGAACAGGTGCGGCCAGCCACGTTATTGCCGCTTGCTTGCGCGGGCAATGTAAGCCGTTGATGGGAACGGCGCTATTGACCGAATACGAGGATGTCATGGCGCGAAGCGAATTGTTTGGTCAGTGCAGGTTGAACTTGAAAGAGCGCAACGATTTGCTGGATATTTTTCTATCGACATGCGAGTGGACGCGCGTGTATTACATTTGGCGACCCAATTTGCCGGATGAGGCCGATAATCATTTGATCGAACTGGCGGTAGCTGGGGGTGCTGATTTGATCGTGACCCGGAATTTGCGCGATGTTCAGCGTGGCGAACTGAAATTCCCGCCGCTTCGAGTGATTTCACCCGAAGACTTTTTGAAGGAGATTTGAGATGACTGCTTTGACGGTTCGACTGCCGGATGAAAAACACCGCCGCCTCAAAGCGATGGCCAAAAACAGGGGCACGCCGCTCAATCGTTTGATTGATGAGGTCACGACCTTGATGCTCGCCGAATACGATGCGGAAACCCGCTTTCACTTGCGCGCTGAAAATGGCGCAGGCCGCACAGAGGAAGGATTGGCATTGCTCGCAAAAGCGGCGGGCAAATAACGATGCTCTGGCAGGTGCGACAGGGATTTCTGCGTGCCTGCCATCACAAAACAAAACGCCCCGTAGTCTGGGCGTTTTGTTTTTGGGTTTAAACAGGTCATTGCTCGGAGATGCCCGTCAATAGGCGTTCTCCATCGAGTGCATGGTGTAGATCGGCTATTGACGGGCGTTGCGGGGCAGGGGGTTTTCTCCTCCCCTGACAAGGGGAGGCTGGGAGGGGTTTGGTTGTCTGGGTTTTTGTGAACTCGGTTCGTGTTCGCAGACTAAATTTCCACCTCGGCGCGGATAGCTTGGCCTTTGTCAATGATGCGTTTCTTGATGGCTTCTGTCAGCGTGGAATTCTTCTCATGCAGATTCAGGATTGTGCGGTAAGCCTTGAACAAGCCATATCGGGCATCTTGATGCCATTGGTTCCGCGCGGCGCTGTCTGTTACGCGCCATTGCGCTGCTGCCGCATCGGCGATCAGTTCGTAAATCTCCGGTTCGGTATCGAGGTTTTCTAGCCCGACGCAGTTTTCCCACACGGTGCCGTTGATCGTGGCATTGTCAAAATTCGCTTCATCAAATCTGCAATTGATGAACCTTGTGTTTAATAAATCTGCGTAGGTGAAATCAGAGCCCGTGAAATCGCAGTTATTAAATATGGCATTGCAAAAATGAACTTGGCTAAATCCGGCGTATTGGAATTCGCGCCCATAAAATTTTGCTTGATCGCCATTTTCAAAACATTCATTTTCGATCTGATGGCGTGCTTCAACGTTACTGTCCCCACAGGCATGGGCATATTGCGCCAAGTTTCTCGCTGTGCCAAAACGATTAGTTTCTAAATCGTTCCACAAATATAAGGCTAGTTTGCGCTGTGATTCCGACTTCCACGTACCGTCACCGTTTTTGAAATCAAAAAATTGAATGAAAAGTTTTTGCGTTTCAGTATTTTTTCCTGCCTTCTCGAAATCCAAATAGAGGAAAGGATTTGTGTGCAACTTCACGCAGGTTCTAGCCAGTAGCCACTTCACCAACAGCATCATATCTATTGGGGCATAGTGAATTTGCGAAGAGGCACGCATATTTTTTTCGTAGATTACTTCTTTGATTACTTCCATAGCAACGATGGCTTCGTTCCATAGGCGTTTAAGCTTGCGCGGATTGAAGTTAAGCACCTGACATACCGCGAGGTAAGGTTTACGCAGACTTTCCTCCATATCGAGCACCTCAACCAAGTGATGTGCATTGTGCTGGGGCAGGTTGAAAGAAAGTTGCACGAATTTTTCCAGATACTCCTCACCGGAATTCGGGAACTCGATATTGATTGCATCGACGATATGCTTGCGGTCGGCGGCGATAATAAACAGGCAGCGCGGCAGATGCAGAAACAGCTTGATCTGTTCCAACAAATTCACGATTTGCTTCGGGTCGTGGCAGCGGTCCAAGTCGTCAATCAGGAACACCAGGCGTTTGTCTTTGCCGGTGACAGAGCGCACGGCATCGGCGATTTTTTCCTGCAAATCCTTGGCGTTTTCTTTTTCCGTCCGCACGCTATCGAGAAAAGTCAGCAAAGGCAATCCGGTGGTTGATGCGTCAATCAGAGTGCCGGTCAGTTTCTTTATCAGGCTGGGGCCGGAATTGACGATTTGTTTCATCAGCTTGGTAAACACGGGCGATTGTTTTGCCAATGTCGCTAACAGCGGCAACAGCAAAGATTTTTCGTTGCGGTATATCCATGGCGAAAACTTCACCACCACCCACCGGCCTTGCTGCTTGCGCAATGTATTCTCAAAGTTGCCCACTTCGGTATCCGGTTTGTATTGCAACTTCTCTTCCAACATCGCCAGCAACGACGATTTGCCGCTGCCCCACGGGCTGAATATGCCCACCACCATGGGTGCTTCATGGTCGATGCTGTGTTGCAACACCTTGCGCTCCAGCGCCTTGAGATAGCGGTCAAAATGCAGCCGGTCGGAAGCGACATTGGCCGGTTCATCGTCCCGCAGGTTTAGACTGGACATAACGCTGCTCCCAGATCAATTTGTTCGATGGAATAAACCACAGTCATGTGGACATCACAGAGACTATCCTTGTACTCATCCTTGACCGCACCCAGCAGCGCCTGCAAAGCTAGAGGATCTTTGAATTGAGCCAATGCCTCCGCTGCGCGATTGCGAACATAGGGATGCTCATCCTTAATCGCGCCCAGCAGCGCCATAAAAGCCGCTGGGTTTTTGAACTGAGCTAATGCCGTAGAAGCGTTCATGCGGACTAAGCCATCCTCATCCTTGATTGCACCCAGCAGTGCCTGCAAGGCCGCCGGGTCTTTGAACTGACCCAATGCCCTAGCTGTGTAGCTGCGGACATTGCTGTCCTCGTCCTTGATCGCGCCCAGCAGCGCTTGCAAAGCCGCCGGATCTCTGAACTGAGCCAATGCCTCGACTGTGCCCATACGAACACCGATGTGTTTATCCTTGATCATGCCCAGCAGAGCCTGCAAAGCAGCCGGGTCTTTAAATTGGGCCAATGCCTCGGCTGCGCCCCTGCGGACAAAGCCATTTTCATCCTTGATCGCACCCAACAGCGCTTGCAAAGCCACCGGGTTTTTGAATTGAGACAATGCCTCGGCTGCCCCCTTGCGGACTTCGCAGTGTTCATCTTTGATTGCGCCCAGCAGTGCCTGCAAAGCCGCCGGGTCTTTGAACAGAGCCAATGCCCTAGCTGCACTGCTGCGGACATCGCTGTCCTTATCCTTGATCGCGCCCAGCAGCGCCTGCAAGGCCTCCGGTTCATTGAATTGAGCCAATGCCCCAACTGCAATTCTGCAAACATCGCTGTCTTTATCTTTGATCGCGCCTCGCAGTGCATGTAAAGCCGCCGGGTCTTTGAAATGAGTCAATGCCGCAGATGCGCCCCAGCGGACACTGCGGTCCTTATCCTTGATCGCGCCCAGTAGCGCCTGTAAAGCCGGTTCCTTGAACGGGGACAATGCCACGGCTGTGTACATGCGGACCATGCTGTCCTCATCCTTGATCGCGCCTAGCAGTGCCTGCAAAGCCGCTGGGTCTTTGAACTTGGCCAATGCCTCGGCTGCGCGACTGCGGACATCGCGGTGCTCATCCTTGATCGCTTCCAGCAGCGCTTGCAACGCAACAGGGTCTTTGCACTGTGCCAATGCCTTCGCTGCGCTGATGCGGACATCGCTGTCACGATCCTTGATTGCGTCCAGCAACGGTTGCAAAGAATCAACGTAATGGCGAATTTCCGCGCCCGGTTGTTTCATCAGTTGCAGCAGCAATTCCTGTATTTCCGGCTGAACCAGATAAATCTGAATCCATTCCCGCAGCATGGCATCCGATGTTTCCAAGAGCACTCTTGCTTCCTTCAAACACAAAAACGCGATGCGAAACGCATAGTGCATCAGTTCTTCGCGCGGGTGTTTGCAGCGCAAAATGGCTTCGATAAATTCGCTGCCGGTTTCTTCGTCTTTCATGCCTTGGTGGGCGGCGGCGAGGCGGATGACTTCGCGCCAGCGCGGCTCGAACAGGTGTTGGCGCAGGTAGCGTTCGATGTCGCGTTTGCGTCGGGTGATGGCGCGGGCGGTGAGGTATTCCTGAAAGGTCAAATGGAAGAAGCCGAACTCGTCGTTGCCCCGGTTTATCAGCAGGCCGGACACGTCGCGGATCAGGCTGAGCAGTTGTCCGGCTTTGGTCGCCGCTGCGTCGGCGGCCATGCCTTGCTGCTTCACCAGAAAGTTTTTGATGACCTCGCTGATGGCTTGCTGCGGCTCGCGATTTTCCGGGCAGTTTTCGTGGAAGTGCAGCGCGAGTTCTTCCAGCACGGCTTGGGTTTGGTCTTTGTCCAGGCTGTTGTCCTGATCCGGGCGGCGGCGTTTTTGTAGTTCCCAGTTGAAGATGAAGGTGTCTATGCACAGTTTGTACAGCTCGGCGCGCAGTTGCGGCAAGGTCGCGCCTTGGCGGCGGATCAGGCCGATGATGGTGCAGAGCAGGGGGTTGGTGGTGAGGGTGCGGATGCCTGCGTTGGCTTTGATCTGTGCGATCAGTTCATCGGCTTGTTCTTTGGCGCGCTTTTCGGTTCTTTCATCCACCACGATGTCTTCCTGTTTTTCCACCGCCAAAATCCATTGGCGGAAAAACGCTTCCATTTGCTCGTCGCTGAACGGCTCCAGTGTGGCGGTGTTGAAGCCCGCGCTGAGAGGCGCTGCGTCGTAGCCGAGGATGCGCGAGCTGACTAGAATGCGGTTGTTGAAGTTGTGAAACAGCAACGATTCGATGGCTGCAACGCTTTTGCGCTGCGAGGCAGCATCGCGTTGTTCGTCCAAACCGTCGAACAGAAATAACGCGCGGCCATTACTCAGTGCTTGTTCGATATAGCCCAGCAATTCTTTGCGCTCTTGCGCTTGCTCGAAGCCCATCTCGCTCAAGCCTTTGTCGGCCAAGTAATTGAGCACGGCGTTTTTTTCGAGCCATTTCGGCTGCTGCTCCCATTCGGCAGCGAACAGGCGCAGCGGCAGCAGGACGGGCAGGTAGCCTTGGCCTTGTTTGCATTCACGTGCGTTTTTCAGCGCGAAATGTTTGAGCAGCGTGGTCTTGCCCGCGCCGGGATCGCCCAGCAATACCCATGTATTGCTGCGAGTCCAGAGGTCGATGGTGGGGATGCCGGTTTCTATGCTGGGCGTTGTGAATGGTTCGGTTATTGTGTCTTGCGCGAACTTCAACTCTTGCGCGCTTATGTTTGCATTCCTTGCGGCGTTCAATAATGTGCTACTTACTCTGACCTGTGTTTCACCTATTGATCCTTTTCCGCCCATTGCTAGAAGAGCTTCCGAGGAGCGTATTAGGTGATCGAGTATTCCGTTCGAGGCCTTCCCCATGCGCACCGTGAGATCAATAAACACCTCATCCATGCTCAGCTCTATCATGCGGTTGACCTGCATCACGCCGCGCGCATCTATGGTTTGGTTGTCTTTGATGACTTTGTCCAGATAACGGGTCAATACAGGCGACATGGCGACTCCAGCGAATGGTTCGGGCGGATATTACTCAAGTTTCGGGTTTGGCGTTTGCTGCGTTTTTATATCCGGATTATCCATTAGCCGAATTTTCACTGTAGGAGCGAGCTTGCTCGCGAAGCGCTTTCGCGAGCAAGCTCGCTCCTACAGTAGCTCTCGGCCTAATAAACCATTCGGGCTTAAAACGTGTATTGACTGCAAGCTAGGAAGGACGGGCATCTCCGTCAAGGGCACGACGCAGACGGATCGAAGCGTTGAATCTTGAGTTGTTTGATGACGGCGAAGTGTTTGATGTTTGCAGTAAGCAAAGTCAGGTTCATTTCAATTGCGGTGGCGGCAATCAGCGCATCGGCTAAACGCAAACCGCCGGCAAGCGCGTAATCATCAATCAATGCCATTGCTCGCGCGCTGATGCCGGGTGTGATGGAAATAATTTCGGTGTTGGCTGAGTGCAAACCTTGTTTGATCCGACGGAGTTCTTGCTGATTGCGACTGCCTTGTGCCTACTCGATATAGGTTACGGAAGAAATGCGCCAAGGGTTGATTGTTTGCAATGTTGCCTCTGCGCCCGCGTGGCCGCGTGTGAGCCAAATCAGCACATCGGAATCAATCAGCATGGCTTAAAAACGCGGGGCTCTTAACTGCCGAGCGTAAGCTTCCACGTCCGCCATTTCTTCTCTGTCGCGCCACATGCCGAACATGGGGTTGGTTTTGTCAGTATTGGCTTCTTGGCTGGCAGCAGGGGACTCTTCTTCTATGCGCACGGTGACGCGGTTGCCGGAGGGCTGACCCAGCCGCGCGCGCCAAACTTCGGGAAGTTCGCTGATGCTGACGTGTTCGATGACGATGGAATTCATGTCGTGCTCCTGCCGTGTCAAATGGGCTTGGTTGATTATATCGCGGCAGAAACCAAGTAGTTCTATTACCAATTTATTGCCAACTGCTTCGCAACGCCCGCCAATAGGCGATCTACGCAGCATACTTGACGTGGATCGCCTATTGGCGGGCATCTTCACGAGGTGAGGTGAAGATGCAGGGTGCGTTTGCGCACCATCGCGTGATGGTGCGTCGCCAACGGTGCGCAGGCGCACCCTGCCAGCTTATTGCATGTCGCCTGTTGGGGCGGCTGGCGCGGCAGGTTGTTTGGCGCTGGCTTTGCGTTCCAGCACCGCCGCGAAAAATCCGTCGGTGTTGTGTTGTTGCGGGGTGAGTTGCAGGTAGTCGCCCATGGGTAGGTCGATGTGGTGTTGCTTGATGACTTCGCCTGCGGGGATCAAGGCGAAGTCGGGGTGGGCGGCGAGGAAGGTTTCGACGATGGTCTGGTTTTCTTCGCGCAGCAGGCTGCATGTGGCATAGACCAAACGTCCGCCTTGTTTGAGCAGGCGCGCGGCGGAGGCGAGGATGGCGGTTTGTTTTTCGTTCAGCTCGGCCACGCTCTGTGCGGATTGGCGGAATTTGAGGTCGGGGTTGCGGCGCAATGTGCCCAGTCCGCTGCATGGCGCGTCCACCAGCACGCGGTCGATTTTTCCGGCCATGCGTTTCACTTTGTTGTCGTTCTCGTGCGCGATGAGTTGCGGGTGCACGTTGCTCAGGCCGGAGCGTTTCAAACGCGGTTTCAAATTGGTCAGGCGCTTTTCGGAAATGTCCCACGCGTACAAGCGTCCTTGCGAATTCATCATCGCGCCCAGCATCAGTGTTTTGCCTCCCGCGCCCGCGCAGAAGTCCACCACCATGTCGTTGCGTCTGGCTCCCAGCAGCAGGCCGAGCATCTGGCTGCCTTCATCCTGCACTTCAAATCTGCCGGAGAGGAACAGCGCGTGTTTGTTCAGCGCGGGTTTGTATTTGAGGCGGATGCCCACGGGCGAGAACGGCGTGGCTTGCGCGGCGTAGCCGTCGGCCTGCAACGATTGCAGCACTTCGTCGCGGTTGGCGAGCAGGGTGTTCACGCGCAGGTCGAGCGGGGCGGGTTGTTGCATGGAGCGTCCCAGTTCGAGGATTTCTGCGTCGCTGTGGTCGGCGCGCAATTTCTCGACGATCCAGTCCGGGAATTCGGCCTGGATGGAAAGCGGCAACTCGTTGACGTTGATGCTCTTCACCTGACCCAGCCAGTCCGCTTCCTTCGCTTTGAGTATGGGTTCAAGTTCGCGCAGATTGTAGCCGCCGAATTTGGCCCAATACGCCAGCGCCATGCGCCGCGCGGTGGCCTTGTCCTTGTCGGTCAGCGTGCAGGCGTGTTCGAGGAACAGGCGGTGGCGCAAGGTGCCGAACAGTGTTTCGGCCACCAGCGAACGCTCGTTGGAGCCGATGCGTTCTTCCTGAAAGAAATGGCGCAGCACGGCATCGGCCGGATGCTGCATTTTCAGCGCGGTGCGCAGGGCTTGGATGACGAGGTCGAGGCGGTATTCGGTGAGTAGCATGTTCTATTTTTCCTGTGGTGCGTCTTCGACGCGGATGTCGGTGATGACGGTTTCGCTGGCGACTTTGCCGTTGGTTTCAATGATACGCATCTTCACCGGAAACAGACGATATTCTCTGGCCAGCCAGATTTCCCAACCGGCTTCGTTGGCGGGGTGCATTTTTCTGAGGTGCACCGTGAGCAATTTGCCGAACGGGGTGGTGATGGTTTCATTGTTGATGATCTCGAATTGCATGGCTTCGATGTTCTCGCTGCTGCCGATGGGCACGGAAACGATTTCGGTATTGGCCAGCGGCGGGAACTGGTACAGCACACTCAAGCTGTCTTGCATGTCCAGCGGAAATGAGAGTTCGCCGCCTTGCGAGTAGCTTGCGCGCCCTGTCTGGAAATCGAAGCCTACAACGGTGGTCTTGGTGTTGCCCAACTCGGTGCGTTCTTCCACGAACTGGCGCGGCTGCAAACCCGACTCTCGGGAATAATCGCCGCTGCTGGTTTGCGTGAGTTCGAAACTCTTGAACATGCTGGCGATGCCCATGGTGCGGGTGACAGATTGCAGTTCATAGCGGCCATCCACCGCTTGCAGCGTGTGAATCGTTTCGCCCACTTCGAGTTTGCTTGCGCCCATGGTCACCGCGAATGTCAGTTGTGCTTTGCGCGGCAGCAGTGGCCGTTCTCCGGGGAGAACAGCGAGCGGCAGCGCCAGCGGCAACGTCTCGGCAGGCGGCAGATTTTCGGCCAGCGCCGAGGCTGAATGCAATTTGATTCCCGGTGCGACACGCGGCTGGCTCGGGTTTTTTTTCTGCGGTTGGGGTTTGTCCGGCGCTGAGGGCAGCGGTTCCAGTCTGGCCTGCAACGGCGGCAAGGAGGAAGGAAATCGCGGCAGCCTGATGTTTGTTCCGAGCAAGATCCAGCCGTGCAACAGCAACGATACGGCGAGAGCAACGACGATGCGTTTGGATGGCGCGGACAGCGGACGAATCACGGCACGATGTTCAGACTGGTGAGCACCTGCACCAGTTTTTCGCCTGTATCTTCGGTCACCACAATCTTGCACGGCATGAAGCTATGCTCTTCCGCCAGCCATATTTCCGACTTCCAGGCGGTGCGTTGCGGCGGGGTGGATAGGTAGTAGCTTTTCAGCGTGCCGTAGGGGATATCCACGGTTTTCTCGGTCTGCAACTGGTAGCGGTAAGTTTCCAGCTTGCTGCCGTTGGTCATGCTGAAACTGATGTCGCGGTGCGGGGGATTTGCCACGAATTGGTACATCACGCTCAAGCGGTCTTGCGTGTCGGCGGGCAAAGGCAGCTGGCGTATGCCGGACTGGTCGTTTACCGTCAGCTCTTTGCTGTCCCAGTCGAATTCGGCGGCATTATTTTTGGAAGTGTCGCGCGTGCGCCGGTGGGAAAACTTGAGCGGGTGCAATCCCGCGTTGCCGATCTCGCCCTCGCTCACCACAACAATGGTTTCCGGCTGGAACAGCGCCAGCATGGCGACCGGCTTGGTCACGCTCTCGATGCGGTAGTTGTCGTCGGTGCGGATGAAGACCTCTCTCACCTCGGCGAATTTGATTCCCCTCGCCAACACATCGTAGGTGGCCTCGATGCGCGACGGCATTTCCTCCGCCCACAAAGCAGCAGAAAAACTGAACAGAAGCAGAGCGAGAAATATGCGCATGGTTCAATCCAATCCGGGTGAAATGAGAGTTGTGCCGACTTGTTCAATGCGGTTGCTGGCAATGCGTCCTTGCGCATCCAGCCAGCGCTGCCCGCCGCACAGCCAGCGAATGGCTTGCGGGAATATGCGATGCTCTTCGTGCAACACGCGCGCCGACAACGTATCCGGCGTGTCGCCCGGCAATACCGGCACGGCCGCTTGAATAATGATGGGGCCGTTATCCAGTTTGGCGGTGACGAAATGCACGGTGCAGCCGTGAATCTTTACGCCGTCCTGCAACGCGCGTTCATGCGTGTTCACCCCGGCGTAAGCGGGCAGCAGCGAAGGGTGGATGTTAATCATGCGACCGGCGTAGCGCTCGACGAAACCGTCAGTCAGGATGCGCATGAATCCGGCCAGCACCACCAGATCCGGCTGAAAACTGTCGATGGCTTCGGCCAGCGCGGCATCGAAACTTTCGCGGTCGGCGAAGTCGCGGTGCGACACCACGGCGGTGCTGATGCCACGCGCCCTGGCGATCTCCAGTCCCTGCGCATCGGCGCGGTTGCTGATGACCGCCGCGATCCGGCAAGGCAGCTTCGCTTCCAGCAAAGCCTGCATGTTGCTGCCGCGACTGGAAATGAGAATGACGATTTTTTTCATTGAGTAACTTCAAAGTCAAAAACGTTTGCCCGCAGATTACACAGATTAAACAGATTAAAAACAGAAACAAAATACGCACATTGGTTTTGCCTTTAATCTGCGTGAATCTGTGTAATCTGCGGGCAAAGGGTTTGGTTTTACTTTACTTGTGTCTGATGCTCGTCGCCGCTGCGCGCACGGATCACGCCGATGCGCGATACCGTTTCGCCACTAGCTTGCAGATGCTTGATCGCCGCGTCCGCATCCGCAGCGCTGACCACCACCACCATGCCGATGCCACAGTTAAAGGTGCGGAACATTTCCTGCGCCGCGACATTGCCGCCTTCGCGCAACCAGTCGAACAGCTTGGGCATCTGCCAGGTCTTGCTGTCGATGTCGGCCACCACGTTCTGCGGCAATACGCGCGGCACGTTTTCGGTGATGCCGCCGCCGGTGATGTGCGCCATGCCTTTTACCGTCACTTGCTGCATCAGGCTCAACAGCGGTTTCACGTACAAGCGCGTCGGTGCCATGATGCAATCGGCCAGCGTGCGTTCGCCGTCGAACTTGGCGTTCAGGTCGGGATGCGAACGCTCGATGATCTTGCGCACCAGCGAATAGCCGTTGGAGTGCGCGCCGTTGGAAGCCAGACCCAGCACTACGTCGCCCGCGACGATATGCTCGCCGGTGATGATTTTGGCTTTTTCCACCACGCCCACGGCGAAGCCAGCCAAGTCGTATTCACCCACCGGATACATGCCGGGCATCTCGGCAGTTTCGCCGCCGATCAGGGCGCAACCGGAATCTTCGCAACCTTTGGCGATGCCTTTGATGACTTCGGTGGCGGCGGGCACGTCGAGTTTGCCGCAGGCGAAATAGTCGAGGAAGAACAGCGGCTCCGCGCCCTGCACCAGAATGTCGTTCACGCTCATGGCGACGAGGTCGATGCCCACGGTGTCGTGGCGGTTGAGTTCAAACGCCAGCTTGAGCTTGGTGCCCACGCCGTCGGTGCCGGACACCAGCACCGGCTCTTTATACTTCTTGGAAATTTCCACCAAGCCGCCGAAGCCGCCGATGCCCGACAACACTTCGGGGCGCATGGTGCGCTTGGCAAACGGCTTGATGTTCTCGACCAGTTGGTCGCCCGCGTCGATGTCAACACCCGCGTCGCGGTAGGAAAGGCTGTTAATAGGCTGGCTCAATTTAAGTTCTCTCTTTCTAAAAGGTAATTCCAATCCCATTTCTTCGGTGAAACTGCGTTGCCTTCCTCGCTCACTCCTAGTCGTGCTAGTTGCACTGCCTTCGTCGCTCGCTCGTCGTCGCCTTGTTTGACCTTTGAAATGAAATTGGAATACAGTGCAGCACGAAATTTAAGTGCGAATTTTACCCGAAATGACTCCTTCCCGCTCTGTTGCCATGCAATGGCTGGCTGTTGCAGCCGTCCTGCTGGGCTTGCTGTATCTGCTTGCGCCCATTCTCGCGCCCTTTGTCGCGGCGGCCATTCTGGCTTATATCTGCAATCCGCTGGTGGCGCGGCTGTGCGCCAAAAAAGTGCCGCGCACGCTGGCGGTGGTGCTGGTGATGAGCGGGCTGTTGCTGGCCTTTGTGGCCTTGCTGCTCATCATGTTGCCGCTGCTGGAGCAGGAGATCGCGCTGCTGGTCGAGCGCCTGCCGCAATGGTTGAACGCCGCGCAGAACCGTCTGTTGCCGCTGCTGCAGCAGTGGTTCGGGGTGAGTGTGGAGTGGGACATCAATACGCTGAAACATGCGCTGCTCAACCGCGTGCAGAACTCGGACGGTGTTTCGGTGAGTTTGCTGTCCTGGCTGGGCGCGGGCGGCGCGTTCTTCATGAATTTGCTCAGCCTGTTGCTGATCCCGGTGGCGATGTTTTATCTGCTGCGCGATTGGGACGACATGCTGGCGCGCGTGGATGATCTGGTGCCGCGCCATTGGCATGAAAAAGTGAGCGGCATCGCGCGCGAAGTGGATAGCGTGCTGGCCGAATTTCTGCGCGGGCAGCTATCCGTCATGCTGCTGATGAGCGTGTTTTATGTGCTGGTGCTGTGGCTGGTCGGTCTCGAATTCGCGCTGCCCATCGGCATCATCAGCGGGCTGCTGGTGTTCATCCCATATTTGGGCATGATTGTCGGCCTTTCACTGGCGACGCTGGCGGCGGGCATGCAGTTCACCGCAATCGGCGACGTGGTGCTGGTATGGGTCGCGTTCGGCGCGGGGCAATTGCTGGAAGGCATGCTGGTCAC
Organism: Sideroxydans sp.; assembly: GCA_028710605.1. GTDB lineage: Bacteria > Pseudomonadota > Gammaproteobacteria > Burkholderiales > Gallionellaceae > Sideroxyarcus. Next base: position 328,657 of record JAQTTU010000003.1, on the reverse strand, counting down.
GCCCTGGCTGGTGGGCAAGCGCATCGGCTTGCATCCGCTGGCGGTGATCTTCGCCTTGCTCGCCTTCGGCCAATTGTTCGGCTTCTTCGGCGTGTTGCTGGCGCTGCCGCTGGCCGCCATTTCGCTGGTCGTGCTGCGCCACGCGCACCGGCGCTATCTGTCCGGCGCGATGTACAACAAACCATGAGCCAAATAAATTCCCGGTTTTGTGTAGGTGCGAATTCATTCGCACAGGACTTGTCGTTTGTGCGAATGAATTCGCACCTACGAAACTCCAAGTTGAGGCGTATTGCATGAGCCAGATGCTATTGGGCATCGCCCCCGAATGGATTCCCTCTCTCGATAATTTTGTGGCCGGACGCAACGCGGAACTGGTGTCGGCGCTACGCCAAAGGTCGGGCGCAAGCAGCATCTTCATCTGGGGCGAAACGGGCAGCGGCAAGAGCCATCTGCTGCAAGCCGCAGTCGAAGGAGCGCGCGCTGCCGGGCAGCCCGCTGTCTATGCCGATGGCGCAGTGCCGCAAGCCGCGCAGGTGGTGGCGGTGGACGGTGTCGAACAACTGGACGACGCGGCGCAAATCGAATTGTTTGCCTTGTACAACCGCATGCGCGAAAACGGCGCGATGCTGATCGTGAGCGGCACGCAGGCTCCGGCGTTTTTGCCACTGCGCGACGACCTGCGCACCCGTCTGGGCTGGGGCTTGGTGTATCAAGTGCATGCCCTGAACGATGACGAAAAAGCTGAAGCTTTGCGCCAGCATGCACAAGCACGCGGTTTCGAGTTACCGCCCGAAGTGACCACCTATTTGTTGCGCCACGGCAGGCGCGATCTGCCCGCGTTGCTGCAAACCTTGAATGCGCTGGACGAGCATTGTTTGCGCTTGAAACGTGCGGCCAGCGTGCCGCTGTTGAAAGAAGTGATGATGTTAGAATTTGCCGCACGCCAGCCGGATTGCCCGGCAGGCAACAAATAACGGGGGGTATATGAGGATTGCATTAACTCGGGTTTTGCGCGTGCGTAAACTTACTGCGGCCAACATGGTGTGCGGGGTCTGCGCCCTGTTGTCGCTGGCGGGGTGTGCTTCGTCCCCCATCGTGGTTGAGGACTCGAAAGTGAATACTCTGTCGCTGCGCTTGGGATTCAACTTGGGCGATGACAAATCGGCACCGTCTGCATACAAGTCCGGCAGCGCGATCGAGATCGGTCTTGCCAAAGTGCATGGCAATGGCGACCAAACGCTGGCGGCAGGGCAGGATCCGGTGAGGATGGGCGGTGTGACGTTCCTCCCACCGCAGACGATTCACACCGACTGCAACTTCAATTATGCCGATCTGGCTTATCGGTGGCGCAAATTCCCGAATGACAGCGAGCTCGGCTTCGAGTTGTCTGGCGGCATAGGGCGTGCTGCGCTGGGCATGGATTTGACCTCCGCCACACAGAGTGCATCCCATCAATACATCAACTCGGGATTGCACTATGGCGCGGCGCTCATCTGGCGCGCCCGACCCACGACTACCATGCAATTGCGTTGGACCGGATTCGATTCGGGGATGTTTGTCGTTTCTATCGATGGTGTAGATAGTCTGGGGCGCTACGAACTGCTGCTTACGCAGGCGCTGGGCGAGAATGCCGAGCTGCGTGCGGGCTACGCTAAGTGGAAAATAAACGGCTCGGGGCTATTTGATTCCAGTTTCAGAGCCACTTTTTCCGGCCCCGAGATCGAACTTGGCTTTAACTTCTGAGCGGTAGCCGGAGTATTTCTCCCTCCCCTTCAAGGGGAGGGTTGGGGTGGGGATGGGGTTAAATTTCACGGAATTCGACCCCATCCCCCACCTAACCTCCCCCTTGAAGGGGGAGGAATTGGATAAGTTAGCGCTTATGGGTGCAGGCCTTGTTTTTGATAAAGGAATGATAGTGAATTTGGTTTTATTTGATCTGGACAATACCCTGCTGAGCGGCGACAGCGATTTCGAGTGGTCGCAATTTTTGATCGAGCAAGGCGTGCTCGACCGCGAATTGTTCGAGGCGAAAAACCTCGCGTTCTACGAACAATACAAAGCGGGCACGCTGGACATCCACGAGTTTCTCGACTTTCAGTTGAAGCCGCTGTCGCGCCATGCGCGCAGCGTGCTGGACGAATGGCACGCGGAATTCATGCGCATCAAAATTCGCCCGATGATGGGCGACAAAGCGCGCGAGCTGGTGGCGAAACATCAAGCCGCCGGGGATGTGTGCGTGATCGTCACCGCCACCAACAGCTTCGTCACCGCGCCCATCGCACGCGAATTCGGCGTGGCGCATCTGATCGCCACCGATCCCGAAGAAATCGACGGCGAATTCACCGGACAAGTGGCGGGCGTGCCCAGCTTCCGCGAAGGCAAAGTGACGCGCATGGAAAGCTGGTTGGTGGAGCGCGGTTGGGGTTGGGGAAGTTTTGAACAGTCGTGGTTTTACAGCGATTCCATGAACGACCTGCCGCTGCTGGGAAAAGTCAAACATCCGGTCGCCGTCGATCCCGATGTCACCTTGCGCAAACACGCCGAAGCGCACGGCTGGGCGGTTATCTCGCTGCGTTGAAATTACCCATGAATCTCACGCTTTTGTAGGTCGGGATTTATCCCGACGATTTTTTTCAAACCGTGAACATCGTCGGGATAAATCCCGACCTACGAAAATCAGCACGGTTCAGGGGAATCAATTCGGGCGATCATTGGTCGGGTGCGGTCTCTTCCGCAGACGGGTGATAGGGCGAATCCGGCGCATGAACGCCCCGAACAGCGAATTCTCCATCCGCGCTAGCCCGCAAGCCAATAGATTCGGGCATCTCCATCAAGTGCATGGGCTAGATCGCCTATCGACGGGCGTTGCGATGAAGTTGGGAAAATATATAGGCCGTTTTTCACGTTGACCAAGACTGGAGCGCAAGCTAGGGTGCTGGCATGAACCGACTGACAAGACCAAACGCACAACCCAAGGCGCATCCGCATTGCGCCCGCGATGGCTATGTCAAGAAAAATGGGGGATCAATTTTTTCTGCAAGGTTGTGAATGGGGAACCGTGGTCTCCCCTGTTTTTCGGCGGCGAATGATGCGAACCATGGGCAGGTGGAAAGAAGGGTGGCATGAGATTTATTCAAGACATTGGCGACCTCTTGTTGGCGGGTTTTCTATTCTCCCCATATGGGTGGATTGCGCTGTTACTGGGCGGCATATTTTTTATGGCAGTGCGTGAAGAAATGACCACGGAGGAAGGCAAAAGAAGATGGCAGGGATGCGCTCAACTTGTTCGTGGGAGAAAAAGAATTGCACTTGTTTCGATTGTCGCGATCATTGCTTTGGTCTTGTCTTTCCAATTTATGACATCGGGTTCGCATGGTCGGTGCTCGAAGGATGGGAAATATCCTACGGATGAGGAGTTCATTAAGGCTGCTTTAGCTATGCTGCTTTATAAATTTGACCCCTCCAATGTAGAGCAGGGTTCTGAACTTGCAAAAAAACTTGCTGCGGATTATTGGGCAAAAAATCCAGACTGTTGCAAGGTATTTCGTGAGCGCGCAGATGAGGATGAGGGTGTACGTGCATTGAGTTGGGTGATTTGGCGGAATGGTGTCGTTGTTCAAATAAGGCGAGACGAAAGTCTCAAGGCATTTAGGCGTGGTGAGAAGCGACTTTTTGATGTTGGTCTTAATTATGTATATGTAGGCAACTGCGGTGGTGGTGGCTACGGCGATGCAATGCTGGAGATTACGCCAGGCGGTTAATAGTCACCTGCAATTGAATGAGCAGCACCCGAAGCAATTGAACTGAATAAATAATAGGAAACCACGGTTTTCGGGTTTCTACCGCCCCACAACTCTTCCCCTCCTTAGACAGGCTCAGGGCAGGCCAAGCTAGCCTCTACCAGCAAGAGAGAAGGAACTGGCCTAGTTAGCCGGGTTAAGCGGAAGGCGCAAGGGCGCGGTGTATAATCCCGCGCATCGCCGCATACCTCGCGGCGATTTCAACTTTTTCTGACGATGATAAAAAAACTGTTCAAGAAGGTATTCGGCAAGTCCGCTCCGGCGCGGGTTGCAGGCGCTGCGCATCTGATTCCCTATTCCGAGCACAAGGTGAGCCGCGACGGCATCAGCTACGGCGCGAAGCGCGTCACCGACGGTTTGCAGGCCGCAGGTTTTCAGGCGTTTGTGGTGGGCGGCGCGGTGCGCGATCTGCTGCTGGATCGCCAGCCCAAGGATTTCGACGTGGCCACCGATGCCACGCCGGAAGAGGTGCGCCGCGTGTTCCGCCGCGCGCGCATCATCGGGCGGCGCTTCCGTTTGGTGCATGTGATGTTCGGCGAGGAAACGGTGGAAGTTTCCACTTTCCGCCGCGCCATTGATGCGGAAGATGCCGAGACCGACGAGCACGGGCGCATCTTGCGCGACAATGAATTCGGCGACCAGAAACAGGATGCCGAACGCCGCGATTTCACTGCCAACGCGCTGTTTTACGATCCCACTTCGCAGGAAATTTTCGACTACCACAACGGTTATGCCGACATCCGCGCCAACACCTTGCGCATGATTGGCGACCCCGAAGTGCGCTACCGCGAAGACCCGGTGCGCATGCTGCGCGCGGTGCGGCTTTCGGCCAAGCTGGGCATGAAGCTGGATCAGGCCACCGCCGCGCCTATTTTCAAAATGAAAGAGCTGTTGCGCAATGTGCCGGAGGCGCGTCTGTTCGACGAAATGCTCAAGCTGTTGCTGTCCGGGCACGCATATGAATGCATCAAAAAATTGCGCGCCATGCATTTGCACCACGGCATGTTGCCGATGCTGGATGTGATTCTGGAGCAGCCGATGGGCGAGAAGTTTGTCATGCTGGCGCTGCAAAACACCGACCAGCGCATCGCCGAAGACAAAGCCACGTCGCCCGCATTTTTGTTCGGCGCATTGTTGTGGCACGAAGTGCTGGTCGCGTGGAAAGCCAAGCAGGAAGCGGGCGAGAAGCCGATCGCCGCGATGCACGCGGCGATGGATGAAGTGCTGGACAGGCAACGCGCGCAGCTCGCCATCCCGCGCCGTTACGATACGGTGATGAAAGAATTGTGGCTGCTGCAACCGCGCTTCGAGCAGCGCGGCGGACAGCGCCCCATGCGTTTGCTGGCCTTGCCGCGCTTCCGTGCCGCTTACGATTTCCTGTTGTTGCGCTGCCAGAGCGGCGAAGCGGCCACCGAACTGGGTACATGGTGGGAAGAATTTCAGCACGCCGGCGACGAGCGCCGCGCCGAGATGTTGTTGCCCGACACTGGCGGCCCGAAAAAACGCCGCCGCCGTACCAAGAAACCCGGTGGCGCAGCGCAAGCCGAACTGCCGATTGGTTGATGCGGTCATAAAAAAATACATTCCCTCGCCCGCTGGCGGGAGAAGGGAGTCAGGCAGGATGATTATCAATGACAAAACATATCGCATTTATCGGGTTGGGCAGCAATCTGGCTGATCCGGTCGCGCAGGTGTCGCATGCCTTGCAAGCGCTGGGCAATTTGCCGCACACGCAGGTAATACGCCATTCTTCGCTGTATCGCAGCGCGCCGGTGGGCTATTTGCAACAGCCGGATTTCATCAACGCGGTGGCGCAACTGGAAACGGAATTGGCTCCGCGCGAATTGCTGGATGCGTTGCTGGCGCTGGAGCACGAATGCGGACGCACGCGCGAATTCCAGAATGCGCCGCGCACGCTGGATCTGGACGTGTTGCTCTACGGCGATTTGATCCATCACCAGCACGGCCTGACCATCCCGCACCCGCAAATGCATCTGCGCGCGTTCGTGTTGCAGCCCTTGCTGGAGATCGCACCGCAATGCGTGATTCCGGGTGTGGGTTTTGCGGCAGACGCGGCGAGGTTGTGTGACGACCAACAGCTTGAAAAACTTATTTAGCCACAGAGGACACAGAGATCACAGAGAAAAGCAATTTAGCGCGCATCTATCTCTGTGTACTCTGTGTTCTCTGTGGCAAAGGGTTGAAGGTTTTTATAAATGCCCCTGAGTAAATATCGCTACATCGTGGTGGAAGGCCCCATCGGCGTGGGCAAGACCAGTCTTGCGCAGCGCTTGGCCGATCATGCCGAGGCGCAGCCTTTGCTGGAGAAGCCGCAAGACAATCCTTTTCTGGCGAACTTTTACCAAGACCCGGTGCGCTATGCCTTGCCCACGCAATTATTCTTTTTGTTCCAGCGCATCAACGAGGCGCGCGATCAGGCACAGATGGATCTGTTCCAAAGCCGTACCGTTTCCGATTACCTGTTCGAAAAAGACGCGCTGTTCGCGCGGCTGACCTTGAGCGACGATGAATACAAGTTATACCAATCCATCCAGCAGAGCATTGCTCCGCAAGCGCCCGTGCCCGATCTGGTGATTTATCTGCAAGCGCCGGTGTATGCGCTGTCCGAGCGCGTGCGGCGGCGCGGCAACCGTTACGAACGCACCATTCAGGACGACTATCTGGCGCGTCTGGCCGCAAGCTATGGCGAGTTTTTCCACCACTACGACGAAGCGCCGCTGCTGGTGGTGAATAGCGAACACCTGAATTTTGTGGATAATGCGGACGACTTCAATCTGCTGCTGGAACGTATCGGCAAGATGCGCGGACGCAGGGAATATTTCAACGTGGGGGAATGATAAGAGTGTAGGGTGGATAAGCGAAGCGCATCCACCAAACATGCTGAAGGTGGATGCGCTTCGCTTATCCACCCTACGTCGTGGTGAATTTTGAAGGAGGGAATTGATGAGAAAAACGCTGACAACTTTGCAAACCCTGCGCAACAAAGGCGAAAAGATCGCCGTGCTGACTTGCTACGACGCGAGCTTTGCCACGCTGATGGAAAACAGCGGCGTGGACGTGTTGCTGGTCGGCGATTCGCTGGGCATGGTGGTGCAGGGGCGCGAAAGCACGCTGCCGGTGACCATCGAGCAAATGGCTTATCACACGGCCTGCGTGGCAAGCGGCGCGCGGCAGGCGTTCATTATGGCCGACATGCCGTTCGGCACGTCGCAAGTCAGCCCGCGCGAAACCTTCGCTTATGCCGCGCAACTGATGGCGGCGGGCGCGCAGATGGTCAAGCTGGAAGGGGGTGCTGCAATGGTGGAGACCGTGCATTTCCTCACTTCGCGCGGCATCGCCGTGTGCGGCCACCTCGGCCTCACGCCGCAGTCGGTCAACCAGCTTGGCGGCTACAGGGTGCAAGGCAAGAGCGATGCCGACGCGCAGCAATTGATCGCAGATGCGCTGGCCTTGCAGCAGGCGGGCGCGGGCATGATGCTGATGGAGGCCATCCCCGCCGCACTCGCCGCCCAAGTCACCGCCCAGCTTTCCATTCCCACCATAGGCATAGGCGCAGGCGCGGGGTGTTCCGGTCAAGTGCTGGTGGTGTACGACATGCTGGGCATCTATCCCGGCAAAAAAGCGCGCTTCGTGAAGGATTTTATGCCCGGCGCGGGTTCGATTGCGCAGGCGGTGGCGAACTATGTGGCCGAAGTTAAAGCGGGTACGTTTCCGGCGGCGGAACATAGCTTCTATTGATCCGGCACGAATGAAGTAGCACGTCATACCCGCGAAGGCGGGTATCCAGTTGAATGAATACTCCCCCGCGAAGCGGGACAAAACCAAGCACTTGTCCGCTTCGCGGGTGGTTTTCTTTGCTGGATTCCCGCCTTCGCGGGAATGACGAAAGCGATACTGTTTGAGTGCCGGATCAATAAACATATCTACCCGCAGTATGTCTTGATAAAGTTCAAATATTCTGTAGGTAGGGTAAAAGCTTTACCGAAGCGGAGATTAATCCTCTGGAGATATGAAGCCGAAAGCCGCGCAGGTTTTATTTATGCTAAAGACGCACTACGTTTGCAACATGATGATATTTAAAGTGTTCTTATTTCAGTTGGAAACGTCCAAATGAAAAACTGGTTGAATCGTGCACTTGCTTTGCTGATGGCTAGCTTGGAGTCTCCCCGGCACGAGCAAAATGAACTGGATTGGAAAGCTGCACTATCACCTGACAAGAAGCGCTTGGCAGAGCATCTATCATCTTTGTCCAATTATCCCGGCGGTGGATTCCTGGTTTATGGCGTAGATAATTCCGGCACTCCTGTTGGTATCGCTGATGCTGAAATCGAATCGATCATCAATCAATTAGCCAATTTAGGTCGAAGTGCGGTTGAGCCACCGTTGGCTTTGGATCATGCGGTAGAAAATTATGGGGATGTCCGTTTGCTGTTTGTCCATGTGCCTGAATCATCTGTTAAGCCGGTACACCTGCGAGGCAAAGGATTGGAGCACGCATTCATCCGTTCGGGTGGCACAACGCGGATGGCATCAAGGCAGGAAATAGGCACGCTCATGTTGCATAGCAGAACCCCGCGCTGGGAAGAGCTCCGGGCTTCGGTTTTGCTCGATGAAGATGCGTTGCTGAACAAGTTTTCTCTCGAACCTATTCTTGCCATGTTGGGGAGGCCTGTGCCGACATCGCGGGAGGAAATACTGCTATGGATAGAGGGTGAAGGATTTATCACCCGCGAGCCGGCGAATGGCGGCTATGTTACTAATCTGGGGGCGATTGCAGCAGCCAGAAAATTGAGTGATTTTCCTGACATCAGTCGCAAGGCGGCCAGAGTGGTCGTTTATAACGGCAACAACGAAGCCAATATGAAGTTGGAGCAGGAAGGCACGAAAGGGTATGCCATCGGTTTTCAAGGGATGCTGCAATTTGTGATGTCGCAGTTGCCGCAAAGTGAAATCATCGAGCAAGCGTTGCGGGTAAGGCGCACTGTTTATCCAGAAATAGCTTTGCGGGAGATCATTGCAAATTCGCTTATACATCAAGATTTTTCTGTCACGGGTGCCGGGCCGTTGGTCGAGATATTCGATGATCGGATTGAAATTTCCAATCCCGGCGGATTGCTGCCCTCCAAACAAATTAACCGATTGATAGGGACGCAACCGGAGTCGCGTAACGAACATTTGGCACGAGCCTTTCGACGTTACAGAATCTGCGAGGAGCAAGGTTCAGGGTTGTTGAAGGCCGGTATTGATGTGGAGCTGTATGGCCTGCCGCCAATAAAATTTGAGTCTGGCTCAAACTACTTCAAGGTCACATTGCTTTCGCCGAGAACTTTTGCGCAAATGACCCCCAGCGAACGTTTGGAGGCTTGTTATCAGCACTCGGTTCTTAAACATTTATCGGGTGGCGCGATGACAAATAGGTCGTTGCGTGAGCGGCTCAAGATGCCGGAAAAGCAACGCTCAATGGTTTCGGCCCTCATACAAGAAGCGATGGATCAAAAGCTTATAAAAGCAGCCGACCCGGAAAATAAATCCAGAAAGTTTTCAGAGTACGTGCCGATTTGGGCATAACCACTTTGATTTGTGATGTTTTGGAGTAAGCCATGCACCTCTCTTCCAAACACGATGCCCAGCAACGCGCCGACCAAATCCGCGTTTTTCAAAGCGAGTTGGAAGCACTGGAAAAAGAAGGTGTGCTGGCGCTGACTGCCGAGCAGCATCAGCAAGTAGCAGAGCATCATCGCCAGTTGCTCGGCCAGTATGCGCAGAACTTCGATATTGACCAAACCAAGCGCGCCAGCCAGTTGTCGTTGGGCATGCGCATCGCTTCGTTGTTCGGCGCGCTGGCCTTGTCCGCCAGCGTGTTTTTTCTTTTTCACCAGTTCTGGGGCTGGCTCACTACGGTTGCGCAGGTGTCGATTCTGCTTGCCGCGCCGTTGCTGATGCTGGGCATCACGCTGTTCATCCAGCACAAAGATGCGTCCGGCTATTTCGCCAAGCTGGCGGCACTGGTCACGTTCGCCTGTTTCGTGCTGAACATCAGCATGCTGGGGCAGATATTCAATATCAACCCGTCCGACAAGGCGCTGTTGCCTTGGGCGGCGCTGGCTTTTCTGCTGGCCTACGCCTGTGATTTACGCTTGCTGTTGGTGGCGGGCATTTTGTGTGTGGTCGCCTATGTCGCTGCGCGCACCGGCACTTGGGGCGGCATGTACTGGCTCTATTTCGGCCAACATCCCGAGAATTTTTTCCCGGCGGCACTGTTGTTGCTGGCCGTGCCGCAGCTTCTGCCGCACCGGGGATACCCCGATTTTCCGCCCATGTACCGCATCTTCGGCCTGCTCACCTTTCTGTTGCCGGTGCTGGTGATGGGTAATTGGGGCTATTCCAGCTATCTGGCTTGGGATGCCGATTTCATCGAAGGCTTCTATCAGGTGGTCGGTTTTGCCGCTTCTGCCATTGCGGTCTGGTTCGGCGTGCGCAAGCAATGGCCGGAAGTCATCAACACCGGGGTCACCTTCTTCGTCATCTTCGTTTACACCAAGGTCTTCGACTGGTGGTGGGATGCGATGCCGAAATATCTATTCTTCCTGGTGCTGGGTCTGCTGGCGGTGCTGTTCCTGGTGGTGCTCAAGCGCCTGCGGGCAAGCAACTATCGTTTGTTCACGGGAGAAGCGCCATGATGAAATGGAAACATGCGCTGATCGCGGGCTGCGCCATCATCCTGCTGACCAATGCCGTGGCGCTGGGCGGCGCGGCCTACAACCGCAGCGGCGAAGCGGAAAGCCGGTTGCAACTGACGCAGCGCGAGCTGGGGCATTCGTATTCGTATGCGGGGCGCGAGGATAGCGGCATCGCGCTGTCGCTGAACTGGCGCTTCGATCAGCCCGAACAAGCCGAATTCAACTACGCCCTTTACGCGGGGCGCTGGGGCATGCCGGTCTGGCTGGATAGAGCCAAGCTGGCGCAACTCGGTTTCGGGGTGGAAAAACTGTCGGCCAGCCCGGAAAGCGGGCAGTCGTACCTCGACCATGAAACACGCGAAGTGCTGCTGGTGCTGGAACTGGACGGCGCGGCCTGGCAGAAGTACTTGCTACGTCTCTCGAACCAGGTCGATGAACGCCGCAAACTGCTGGCTGCCGCGCCCGACAGCAAAGAGTTGCAGGACAAATTGAAGAGCGCTGAGGACAGTTTCCGCCACGAGCAAAAAACGGGCAGCCGCCTGTTTGTGGTTGATGCCGGCCTGGAGCTGGCAAGCTTGCGCGCGAGCTATCCCGACCGCAGCCGCTATGCCATCGTGCGCGGGCTGATTCGCCTCGGCAGTATGTACGTCAACAAGCAGACCGTCATCGGCGGCTACATCACCGAACTGCATAGCGATCAAATCAATGTGCCGCTGGATTTCCGCCAAGCGTTCGATAATGGTTCATCTTTTCAGGCCACGGTCGCATTCGGCCAGCGGCTGGAACCCTGGCTGGAATCTGCTTCCAAAATTGAACCCGTCAAAGAAAGCCAAAACTGATGCAACTCATCCATACCGTTTCCGAACTGCGCGCCCGTCTGTCGAACGAAAAATCCATCGCCTTCGTGCCCACCATGGGCAATCTGCACGAAGGCCACATCGAGCTGGTGCGCATGGCGCGCGAACGGAGTTCGTGTGTGGTGGTGAGCATTTTTGTGAACCCGATCCAGTTCGGCCCGAACGAGGATTTCGACAAATATCCGCGCACGCTGGAGGCGGACTGCGCCAGATTGCAAGGCATGGCAGACGTGGTGTTCGCGCCGTCGGTAGATGAGATGTATCCCGAACAGCAAACCCTGTTCGTCGAGCCGCCGCCCATCGCCAACGAGCTGTGCGGCGCGTTCCGTCCCGGACATTTTCGCGGCGTGGCGACGGTGGTGTTGAAACTGTTCAATCTGGTGCAGCCGCAGATCGCCATCTTTGGCAAGAAGGATTACCAGCAGCTGGCCATCATTCGGCAGATGGTGATCCAGTTCAATTTGCCCATAGAGATTGTCGGCGCAGAAACCTCGCGCGCGGCAGATGGGCTGGCGCTGTCTTCGCGCAATCAATATTTGTCGGCGGAGGAGCGAACCGAAGCGGCAATGATGAGTCGAACTCTCCAAGTTGCAGGTAAGACGTTGGCAAGCGGCAGGTCGGATTACGCGGCTGTGGAGCAGGAAGCGGCTGGCGTGCTTGCCAAGCGCGGCTGGCAGGTGGAGTATGTCGCCGTGCGCAATCAGGCCGGTCTGGGCATTCCCGCCGCAGGTTGTCGCAAGCTGGTGGTATTGGCGGCGGCGCGCCTGGGCAAGACGCGGTTGATTGATAATCTTGAAGTTTGCCTTTAAAGAATAGGCGTTTATAATGCGCGCCCCCGAAGTCAGAGGGAATAAATGAATCGTTTTCTCGCTCGTGAGTTGAGAAAAAGATATAGGAGATGACCATGCAACGAACCATGCTACAGGCCAAATTGCACCGCGTGCGCGTGACGCAGTCCGAACTGCATTACGAGGGTTCGTGCGCCATTGACGACGATTTGCTGGATGCGGCCGGCATCAAGGAATATCAGGCGATCGACATCTACAACGTCACCAACGGCGAACGCTTCAGCACTTACGCCATCCGCGCCGAACGCGGTTCGCGCACCATCTCGGTCAACGGCGCGGCGGCCCACAAGGCAGACGTTGGCGACATTCTCATCATCGCAACTTTTTCCATTTACTCCGAGCTGGAGTTGCAGAAATACCATCCCACGCTGGTGTATGTGGACGAGCAAAACCGCATCATCGACAAGCGCGAAAAGATTCCGGTACAAGCTGCCGCATAAGAATCAGGAAACATAACAAAACGCCCCGGAAACGGGGCGTTTTGCTTTGCGCTAAAAACACAATCTCGTGGAAACGCCCGCCAATAGCTAATCTACACGGTGTATATGGCGTAGATCGCCTATTGGCGCGCATCTTGGGGTGGGTTGGTTTTTGGCAACGGGGATAATCTCCCTGTGTCGGGTGCGTGTTTTTCGATGTCGCTGTTGACACTGGACGGAACTCTCAAATAGAGTTTGCCAACATTTGCAAATTTGGCCGCCCGCACAAACGCATCGCAAGTACGATGCAAGGCGACGGAAAAATTCCCAGAACAGGAGGCTGGCGCAGATGCTTCAAGCGGCAACGATGTTTTATCGGGCCGGAGAAGCAACGCAGTGAACGGCGGTGCGCCCATTAGGCGAGAGCTGCCGTCAGCCGATCTGTTCCAAAAGGGGAGATAACAAATGGTATCCGGTTTTTCTTTAGTTTCCATGCACTGTCCGAACGGGGAATCCTTTCCCGCTTATTCATCTCCACACCTCTTGAAGCACCCCGCACCCCCACGTACTTGAGGGCAACCGCCCCCGATTGATCCGAAACTCTACCGCCTTCGATGCGGGCTGTTTGCACGCACGACGGATTCGCGCTACTGCGCCAGCGCTGTGCGAACAGCGATCACCAAGGAGAATCAAAAAAATGAAAAACGGCGACTTGAATATCAATTACGGACAACGCGGCATCGCGGATTTTCCTGATTTCGGATTTTTTGCGACGCTTGTTCTGGGCGGCGACAAGAAGGCCGCTTACAAAAAGTGGTTGCAGGCGGCAAAAATCTCTGACCGTTTGTGTGCCGCCACCAAGTACCAAACCGTGTGTGTGCGCGGTGTGGATTTCGGGTTGTGGCTGCAATGGTGCGAAGCGAACGGCATGCCCTTGCCCAAATCGTCGCCGAACCCGGGCAAGCTGAAAAAGCTGCCGTTCAAGCATAGCGGCGGCGACTTGTGGTTCCACATCAAAGGCGATTCGGAAGCCTCGTGCCGCAAAGTACACGATGCGATTCTGGCCGAGCTGGGCGACAGCGTGCAAAGCGATTCGTTGACCATAGGCGACAAGTCGCATGGCGGCAAGGTGTTCGGCGGGCGGTTTATCGACGGCTTGATCAACCCGGTTGATCCGGTGAACTTGTCAGAGCGCATCATCGTGGGCGAAGAAGATGCCTATTACCGTGGGGCGGCCTACGTAATCCAGCAAAAATTCAAACACAACTGGGCGCGCCTGGACGACATGACGGCGATTGACAAAGAAGACATGATCGGACGCAATCAGGACAACGTCATCATCCCCACGCACGACGACCGCAGCCACATCAAATGCGTGCGCAAGTTGAACGGCGAACGCATGACGCTGAGCATCCTGCGTCAGGCGCTGCCCTACGGTCACGCCCCCTCGGCGCAAGGCAACGAGGAAGGCGTGTATTTTGCCGCCTACGGCAAAAGCGGCACCGTGTTCGACGACCTGATCGACGGTATTCGCGGCCCGGACGAGGGCTATGTCAGGGACAAGATGCTGAACAACACCCATTCCATCCAAGGCAATTTCTGGTTCATCCCCGCCGCAAAACAGGCCGGGCTTTCCGGCCAGCGCGGCGAGGTGGAAGTCCCGGTCAACGACTATTTCGAAGTGCGCAGCAACAATGGCCTGATGTTTTACAACAACCGCGATTTCATTCACCAGTTGCGCGCCGGGAAGAATGATCTGGAAATCAGCGACCGTATTCTGGCGCTGCTGGCAGAGACCTTCGATACCTGGAACGACACCTGGGAGAAGAAAGTTGTCATGCCGCCGCTGGGGCATTTGTCGCAATATCTGAAAGAGCCGCGCTGGAAGGAATTCAAGCCGGTCGCCAAGGCTTCGCCCGCGTTGCGCAAAGGGCTGGCGAGCAAAATCAGTCTGTCCGATGTGTTGCTGCGCGAACCGTTCCGGCAGCAGGCCAACCTGTTCAATATCAAGCCGGGCGAGATCATCGTCGGCAACATGCCGCCCTTGACGCTGGGCAGCGGCACGCAAGTGATGGAATACCTGTCGCAGGACGAGAAGATGCAGTTTTTCTTCGGCACGCTGAACGAATATTCCTCTACCGGCCACAACGTGCCGAACTACAAAAAAGCCTTGCGCCTCGGCGTGGCGGGGCTGCTGGACGAGGCCAATGCCAAGCTGAAAACTGCGAGCAAGGACAATAAGGATTTCTACCAGTCGGTGGTGTGGGCGCTCGAAGGGCTGCGCGAATTTATCGCCAGCTACGGCGATCTCGCCGCCCGCTTGCACGATGAATCTCCCGCGAGCTGCAAGGCGGAACGCAAGAACCTGGCCGACATTTCTAGGCGCATGAAAAAACTCGCCGATGCCAAACCGGAAGGTTTCCTCGAATCGCTGCAACTCATTTTTATCATCAACTGCGCGCTGCACCAGATCGGCGAACCGATGTCCATCGGCCGCCTCGACCAATATCTGATCGCGGCTTACGAGGCGGACATCGCGGCGAAGCGCCTGACACCTGAAGGTGCGCAGGAAATCGTGGATGCGTTTTGGCTGAAGATGGACGAGACCGTGCTGTACAACCGCCAGAACATGCAGGATTACCTGACCTATGGCACGGGGGCGGTGTTTTATTCTGCCGGAAATTTCCCGCAAGGCTCGGCGCTCAACCAGTGGGTACAACAGGTGACGGTGGGCGGCTACCTGCCGACTGACACCCGCACGCCGCAGGACGGCTGCAATGCCGTGACCTTGCTGTGCCTGCGCGCGGCGCGGCGCTTGCCGCTGAACGCGCCTTGCCTGTCGTTGCGCGTACACCGCAAGATGGACAAACCGATCCACAAGGAAATTTTCGACGAGGCAGCGAAAGCCATCCTGGCCGGGGGCGCGCATCCGGTGCTGCTGAACGACGACAAATTTTCCGCAGGCTTGATGCAGAGCGGGCCGCTATCGTTGTCCGATTCGCGCGACTACACCTGCGACGGATGCTTCGAGCCCATCATCGGCGGCAAAACGGAATGGGCTTTCAGCTATGTGCCCATCCTGCCCGTGGTGGCCATGGCGATGAACCAGGGCGCGACCATCGAGGGCGCGGGTTGGGTCAACTTGCGCGGGCTGAAGAGCGGCTGGAATTCGCCGCCGCCGGAAGCGATTCGTAGCTTCGACGAATTCATGGAAATTTTCTACACCCAGTACAAGTGGCAGATCGGCGCTTTCTACAATTCGCTGATGAACAACTACGGCGCGCTGGGCGCGGTCTGCCCCAGCCCGCTGTTCTCTTCCATGCTGGACGGCTGCATGGAGAGCGGGCGCGACATGACCGACGGCGGAGCCGAATACCATATCGTGGCACCGATGATGTGCGGCATCACCAACGCGATCAACGCGCTCTACGCGATCAGAAAAATGGTGTACGAACCGGCGACCGCGCTCACCACGCTGCCCGAGCTGTTGCAGGCGCTGTGGAACAACTGGGGCGAAACCATGCAGGAGCCGTTCCAGAACGTGCTGGCCGGAGCGGCGCGTGCGGCGGACAACGCGGCGCGCTACAAGGAACTGCGCCAAGCCGCGTTGGCGCTGCCCAAATTCGGCAGCGGCGAAAGCGAGGAAATCAAAGCGTTCGGCGCGGAAGTGGTCGCCCGCTGCGTGCAGATTATCCGCGACGGCATCGACCATCCGCTGCCCTCCATCGCCGAAAAATACGCGGCGCTCAAACAGAAATACGGCACCAAGGAAAAGCCGTTCGCGTTCACCGTCACGCCCGGAGTCGGCACTTTTGAAGATAACATCGGGCTGGGCGTGGGCATGGCCGCTTCCGCAGATGGCCGCCTGGCTGGCGAAACCATCGCCGACGATTTCAGCCCCGCGCCCAGCCCGTGCGACCAGCCGCCGCAAACCGCGCCGCGCGACATCTTCGCGTCGCTCAAGGATTGGAATGTCGATGCAATCGGCATCGGCCTGTCCAACGCCGCGCCGGTAGATGTGAACATCCGCGAAGATTTCCCGCTAGACGAACTGAAAAAAGTGTTGCGCCAGTTCGCGGACAGCGAGCTCGGCTCCAACCTGCTTACCGTGACCACCGGCGATCCCGAGACTTACGCGGGGGCGCAGACGCTGCCCGAGAAATACGATCTGGTGCGGGTGCGCCAAGGCGGCTGGAGCGAGTTCTATATGGCGATGTTCCCGCAACACCAGCAATACATCATCCGTCGCCCCTACTTCGGGCCGGGAAAAAATAGCGCTGGGACATCAAAATAAATCGCAAATGCAAAGGATTTTTGACTGTTTTACATCCCTCTCCCGCAAGCGGGAGAGGGACTACAAATTTTTGCGGTTAATCAGGAAGGATTTATATGAAAATATTTTCCCGCTTCGGGCTCAGCTGCGTGTTGGCTTTTTCGCACGCCGCACTCGCCGACACTATGCCGCCGCTCAACAGCAATGCATGGAACATTGTTTTCGTGCAGAGCTTTGAAGCTGCGCCCAAGACCAACAATCTTTCGGTGCAAGGCTTCAACCACGCGCTGCGCTTCGGGCAAGAACTCAACACTGTCACGGCGGGCAAGAGCCGCGATATCCGGCAGATATATTCGCTCGCCGCGCAATCCGCCGCGCAGGATATGACCTCGCTGCAAAGCATAGAGCCGTTCGCCGTGCTGAATAACCGCGAGGTGACGCATGTTCTGGTCAACAGCGGCGGCATCTCAGCGTACAACTCGCCCGCGTACATCATCAATAACATCCTCGGCAACCAGCCGCGCGGGAGCTACATCATGGCCATGTCCGCCGACCTCATCAACAGCACCGTGGCCGCCTTGAGCGATCCTACCGCGCCCGCCACTGGCATCACGCCGGGCAATTACAACCAATACCTCGTGTTGTCGCTCGAAAATGGCAGAACCGCCATCAACGTCTATGACGACAACATCCGACCGGATACGCGCTATCCCGATTTGCATCTGAAGCCCACGGCGCACTACGCTTGTCCGCAGAAGCCGGTCACCTTCAGCGCCAAGAAACCGGATGCCTCGAAGTACCAGTTCAATACCAACCAAACCGTGTATTTGATCCGGCATGTGGAAGCCCACCCGAACTCCGCGTTCGAGAACGGCAATTTCGTGTGCCAGGGCGCGTGGCGCGCCATCGGGGCGAACGACATATTGCTGAAAAAAATGGGCGGCAATGCGAAGAACGTGCTGACCACCAATCCCGGCAACCTGATCGGCTGCGATGGCAGCTGCTCTTACATCCGCCCCTCGCTCACGATCGCGCCTTACGCGATCTGGCACAACCAGCAACTGATGCTGGCCGAGTTCCAGTGGAACGACGCGCCCACATTGGCGACCAGCCTGTTTACCCGCAACACGCCATATTCCAGCGTGGCATTCGACAAATCCACCACGCTGGTCGCGTGGGAGCACGAACACATCGTGGAGGCGGTGCAGTACCTGTTCGATACCGTTTACGCCAACCCCGCAGCCGCGCAAAAAATCCCGGCATGGTCGTTCACCGACTACGACAGCATCTGGATACTCAAAACGGACGACAAGGGGAACATCACTTTTAGCAACGACTGCGAAGGCATAGACAGCAACGCTTTGCCCAGCACCTGCCCGGCATTTGCGGGCGACACCCAATAAATATCAAGGAGGTTTTATGGAACAGGAAAAGCAAAAAAATACAGTGGACTCGCCCATTCAACTGCCGCGCGACCAGTATGCGCATGACGCGGCTCCCACCGAATGGTGGTGGCACATTGGAACTTTGACCGGCATTGATGGCCGTCAATTCGGGTTTGAGGTGAATGCTTGCGCCGTTAGAGCAGGCGGCGCGGTGGAGCTTGCCTTCACCGAAATCGCCGTTACCGATGTAAAGGCGCAAAAGCATTATCAAATCGTGAATGATCTGATGGGGGCGACGGTGCCAGCGGACTGGGCCGAATCGGATACGTCCAAGCCGTGGCATGTCAGCTTGCCGGGAAGCGCCGGAACTGCCGATGGTTGCGTTGAGATGACTTCCATCGGCGGGAACCCGCTGCACATGAACGTAACAGCACAATTTACCGATGCCGCGAGTGGCGTGGCATGTGCCCTGCAATTGAACCTGCTTCAGCGGGGGAACCCGTTATTGGTGTGGGGAACCGGGTGCAAGGAAATCGACCCCAAACAACCCGATCCGTACCAGAAAAACAACTACTACTATTCCCTCACCCATTTGCAGGCAAGCGGAACCTTGACCATAGGCACCGAGATCATTCCAGTTAGCGGCATCACATGGATGGATCATGAATACGGCGCATTTCCCCAAGGCTCGGGGCCGAGCAAGCAAAACGCCTGGACGTTGCAGGATATGCAATTGGACAATGGCCTGCATCTTTCCAACTACACCCAGTTCGAAACGATTCCCGAGGAGAACATTCCCATCCCGTCCAATGCCACTTTGTTGCTGCAAAACGGGGAGAGCGTTTTTGTCGATACGGTTACCACCCCCTTGGGGCCAACCTATACCACCCCCGGCGGCATTGTGTATTTCCTGAAATTCAAGATCGATATGAGCATCGCTCCCCATGCCACCATCAGTTTTCGCGTAAACAGCTTGTGCCCGGATCAAGTGTTTGTTGATCCCCTGAAATTGAACAGTGGCTACGAGGGCGTGGCCGATGCACAGATGTTCGTCATTTACCAATTCGGCGCGCGCGATACCAGAGAATTGCTGGTGTCATCGGGTGATGCCTGGATTGAGCAGAGTATTCCACCCGCCAGCAAAACAAGAATAGCCGGATAGATCAAACAACCGATACGAACAGGAGAACCAACATGGAACAAACCAGCAACCCCGTTTCCGCCGTCGTCCAGAGTTACCTGCTGACCGTCCAGCAAGCGGTGAACCAGATCACCGATCCCGCCACCGGCAACCCGGTGCAAATCCCGGATTTTCAGAGCTTGTATGAAGCGGCGGGTCAACTGGATTCGACCGCGCACCCGGAAGACTTCATGAGTGTCATCCAAACCTTGCTGGGCAGGGCGAGCAGCGTCGGTTTTGATGTCCCCCCGCCATCCTATCAAGTGAGCTTTCCCGGCGACCACCACTTGCACGCCAACATGGGGTTGGAGTGGTACTGGGTGGGCTGCCACTTGAATGTGACCGATCAGCAGGGGAATACGGGCAGAGTGTCGGTTCTGCTGGCCATGGAGAAAATCCGCACGGTGGGGCTATCTGCGCAGCAAGCGGCGAACTGGACGGATCGGGACGTTACCCTCGCCAGTAACAGCGTGACCGTCACTGTCGATATGGGGCCGGGCGCGCGCAACATCTACCGCAGAAGCCGCAACTTGCAGTGGCCGCTCAAAGGCGGCACCGTTAATTTCAGCGCACCGGGTGCGGACTTCCTGTTCCAGTGCGGTGCAGACTCCCTGAGCGGGTCGGCCGATGTGATGCCGCTGTCGGTTAAGGTGGACGATGGCGACAACATGAACATCGACCTCAGTTTGACCAATAACGGAGCGTTCAGTGTTGACACGTCGTTCTTTTTGCAGGGCGTGCCGAATATCGGCGCGATCATCGGCATCGGCAAAACCGGCGGCACCGGCATCACGCCGAACCCCACCCCCGGCATTTACTACAGTTGGCCGCAACTGCTTGTCAGCGGCAGCATCGTCGTCCAGGGGAAGCGCTATACCGTCAATTCGGGGACGGGCTGGGTCGATCACCAGCTCATGATGACTAGTCTGCAAAACAATGAGGGAGCAGTTCACCCCGTGCCTTTTGTCGAAGACCCCGCGCCGTATAACGGGTGGGTGTGGCAGTTCTACAACCTGGATAACGGGCAGGCGTTTACCGGGGCGGCCTTCGTGCAAGGGGCGATGAACGACAGCCCGGCCATCAATTACGGCTATTACCTTGTGCCCGATAACGGCAAATGGAAGGCCATCTTTATCAACGGCAACGTCAATTTATTGTCTGCCCAGACCTTTCCTCCCATCGCTGGCAGCACCTCCCCCGGCGCGCCGGATGTCGTCATTCCCATGGTGCGGGCATACAGCCAAGTCGAAAATAAACTGTTCGGCAACCCGTTAACGGGCGTGGCGACCCCGTGGTGTCAGGACGGCACGTTCAACAATCCAAACTGGGGTTTGTGTTCGGAATCTCCGGCGGACTATACCGACCTGTCCGGTAAATCCAACGGCCTGGGCTTTATGGAAACCGTTGGCTTTGAGACGGTGGCGGACTACCGGGAATTTGCCTTGGCTTTCCTGAAAAGCGGAGAGCTGCCGCGATGAGCCAGATGCGACCGCAGCCGACTCACCCCGAAAAACTCATCGCGGAACTGGGGCTGACACCCCTCGCCGGGGAGTCTGGATACATCGGTTATATCTCGACTTCGCATCTGGTGGTGGAACAGGACGGACAAAAATTGCGCGCCAACGACTCGATCTATTATCTGCTGGACCGGGAGCGATCGATTAACTATTTACACTGGTTGGCACCCGACGATACGCACATCCTGCTCGACGGCGGGCCGGTGCATTATTACGAGTTCCGCGAAGAGGAGGGCAGGTGTGTTGCTTCTCATCACCTCGTCGGAAAAAATGTGCTAAAGGGGGAGCGCCCCGTGCTGATGATCCCCGGCGGAAGCTGGAAAGCGCTGGTGTTGCCCGAGGATGTCGAATACGCGCTGCTGGCGACCATCCTCACGCCGCAATGGACCGACGACCCGGCGCGGCTCAAAATCGGTGCGGGCCAGAAATTTATCGACCGCTTCCAGAACCCGAATAGCTGGGCGACAGCAGCGTTCCTGAAGAAACTGATCGGACCGAATTTTCACGCCGACACGCCGCACCGCTGATCCGAAAAGGTGGGAATTTCATTTCACTCTTGATCTGAAATGTAATCACTCTGTCGGCTGCGACACAACCTCACGAAGAAGCCCGCCAATAGGCGATCTACAGCATGCGCTTGATGGTGATGCCCGTGCTTGTGGGCTTGCAGCGAAGCTCATGTTTGAACATGGGGGGCTTCCCGCAGTTCGCTCATTGGGGCGAGGCCTCTGCCGGTTTAATTGAGCTTTTGCCTCCGTAGATATACGCTACGCATGCCGCATAATTTTTCTCGAAAAAAATAGCGCAAGACTATGGCGGCGGGAGCGGTGGTTGATTGTTTGAGTCCGTAAGGGGTGGGGATGGGTATCAGCGGGGGAGGGCGGGCAGTATTCAGCCCGGCGCAAAAATTCGTATTGGCTGCGATGCTCGGCGTGCTGGTTCACGCGCTGGTGATCTGGGCTATGGTTGTTCAACCCTGGATTGGCATCGGCGTGGCGGCCAACCCCGATGGGGCGGGTTGGGTGGTCACTGGCGTACCCGAAGACAGCCATGCTTTTGGCAAGATGGATGTCGGTGATGTCATTCTCTCCGTGGTCGGTCAAGATGGTTCTGTGGTCGAAGCCAGACCCGATCTTCTGATTCAAGACTTGTTTGATGTCACCACGATTCCTCAATGGCTCGCATTTTTGAAAAGCAGCGAGCAACTGAATAATTTCATGCAACAGAGCCGGGTTACGGTCGTGCTTGCCGACGGTGAGCGCGTCACTTGGGATATTCCCCCAATCGGTTTTGCGCAACTGAATTTTTATAATTGGTTTGGCTTCCTGATGAGTTTTGCAGTCTGGCTGATGGTCAGCTTTATCTGGATATTCTCGGAAAGGTCGCAGGCTTCCTATTTCCTGCTGTTACTGGGGGTGGGCTTTTTTTGCATTGTCTGCGGTCAATCGGTTTCGGTAATCACATTTGCTGCAATTACGAGTAATTGGGTTGTTCTGAATTACTTCGGCTGTGGATTGTTTAGCGGCGCACTGTTGTCGTTATTGATGGTGTATCCGTCACGTTTGGCAAACAACTACTCATACCTGCCGGTGGTGGCGCTGACCCCGCTGATGCTGTTGCTGCCCCATCTGGCGATCAACCCGAATATTTTCATGAACATTTTTTCGCTTGCGCTGATGCTGTCTCTGGGAATGTTGGTTATTTTGCAGTGGCGGCATTCAAGTGAGCATCCGGTACAACGCGCGATGTTCCGCTGGTTTTTCGGCGTAGTCCTGCTGTCCGTTCTATTGACCATCATATTGATGATAGAGGGCGCGACTATCGTGATTGGCATGATGCCGATTGGTCTGATGTTCCTGGGCTTCGTGTTCGGCGTGCGCCGCTACCGCCTGTTCGATGTGGAGCGCTGGTGGTTCGCTTTATGGGTCTGGCTGATCGGCGGCATGGCGGTGATGGCGCTGGACGGGCTGCTGGTTTGGGACATGGGGCTGGGGCAGTCCGTGTCGCTCACGTTGGCGCTGGTGCTGGTGGGCTGGGTGTATTTCCCGTTGCGGCAAAAACTGTGGGGCAGATGGGTGGGCGGTGCCGGGCAAACTGTCGAGCACTATCTGCCCGAACTGATTGCCAGCATTTTCGGCGAGGATACGCAGCAACCGCTGCCGCAACGCTGGCAGGCGATGATGCGCCGCATCTTCCAGCCGCTCGCGCTGGAGGTGACGGAAGTCGGCGTGGAGCGCGCGCAATTGGCGGCGGACGGCACCGCGCTGCTGTTGCCCGGTGTGGCTGGCGAACCGGGATTGCGTCTGGGCTACGCGCAACAGGGCAAGCGCCTGTTTTCGCGGCAGGATGCGCAACTGGCGCAAAGTCTGGTCGAACTCGGTCGTCGCGCCGTGCAGTTGCACGTTGCGCGCGAACAGGGCGCGGAAGCCGAGCGCCAGCGCATCGTGCGCGATCTGCACGACGATGTGGGCGCGGAACTGGTTACGCTGATGCACCGTTTGCAGCACACCGAACATGCCGCGCGCGTGGCGCAAGTCAGCCGCAATTTGCGCGGCGTGGTCAGCGGTCTGAGCCACCATGCCGTGCCGCTGTACGAGGCTGCCGGGGAATGGCGCGCCGAAGCGGGGGAACGTTGCCGTCTGGCCGGGGTGGAATTGATCTGGCTGCTGGACGAAGGGATGGAACACACCATGCTCACGCCGCGCCAGTTCATCAACCTGTCGCGCATCCTGCGCGAAGCTGTTACCAATGTTTTGCGCCACGCGCGCTCGGCGAGTCTGGAAGTGGCGTTCGGCGTGCGTGATGGGAGGCTGGAATTGACGGTCGGCGATAGCGGTATCGGCTTTGACGGCAAACAGCCGCAGGGAAACGGTGGCCGCAACATGCGTCTGCGCGCGGAAGAATTGGGCGGTAGCATCGCATGGCATGCTGCTGTCGGGGCGGGCTGCCGGATGACGCTGAAAATGCCTTTGTTGGCAAAACAATAAACAAGGATGCTGCATGAGTAAATTTCTGATCGTGGAAGACCATGAAGAATGCCGCTTGTGGGTGGAAGGGCTGGTGCGCGAAATTTTCCCGGAAATGGACATCGTGCATGCCGATAGCGTGGCCGCTGCGCGCGCGGCTTTGACCGGATACCCGGTCAGCATGGCGCTGGTCGATATCGGTTTGCCGGACGGCTCCGGCGTGGAGTTGGTGCGCCATATCCGCGAAAGCGCGCCGCATATCGGCGTGACGGTGATGACGTTGTTGGAAGATGATGTGCATTTGTTCGATGCCCTGCGCGCCGGGGCACAGGGTTATCTGCTCAAGAGCCAGCCGCAAACGCAACTGCTGGCGCAACTCAGCGCGATGAAAGAAGGCGTGCCGCCCATGGCACCCAGCATCGCGCGCCGCGTGCTGGCGCAACTCAGTGCGAAGCCGCTCGAAGCGACAAAACCAGCCGCAGCCAACCCGCCCATGCCGCGCTTGACCGAACGCGAGCAGGACGTGCTGAACCGCATTGTGCGTGGCGAAACGGTGAAGGAACTCTCCGCCCATCTGGGCATCGCGCCCAGCACCGCAGCGGGTCATGTGCGCAGCATCTACGCCAAACTGGAAGTGAACAACCGCGCCGAAGTGGTGGCCAGGGTGATGCGGGCGGGGAATTGAGGCGAGCTGCTTGAAAGAAAACCGCCCACGCAAGGTGGGCGGTTGGCATTGAAAAATCAGACCAACAAATTACTGAATTTTTCGGATTGTGCCGCCAAGCTGGTCAACCACGTAGAGAGAAACCCCGTCGGTGGTGGCCGCTGCTGGCCCGTTAAACCGGGTTGTTGTGGCATTTCCATCAACGGTGGCAGCGGAGATGTTGGCGACTCCGGCCACGGTGGTGACAGTGCCGCTGGCGATGTTTACCTGACGGATGTTGTTGTAGTAATAGTCGGTCACGAAGAGATTGGAGCCGTCGCAGGTGATGCCAGTTGGAGTCCCCAATCGCGCGGCGCTGCCCACCCCATCCGTGCTGCCAAAGGAGCCGGCCAAACCGGCGAGTGTCGTGACGGTTTGGCTGGCGATGTCGATCTTGCGCACAGTGCCTCGCCCGGAATCGGACACGAACACCGAAGTGCCATCTGTGGTGACATCGTAGGGGAGGTGAAACCTTGCTGCGCTGCCAACACCGTCGCCGCCACCCAAGCTACCCGCTAAACCCGCCAAGGTGCTCACCGTCGCCGTGGCGATGTCGATTTTGCGGATAGTGTGGTTGAAGTAATCCGCGACAAAGATGTTTGTGCCGTCGGTGGTAATTCCTTGCGGATAATAAAAGCGCGCGGCAGCTCCAACACCATCGGTGCTGCCGCTGGTATTCGCCGTTCCGACAAAGGGTGTTACCGCTCCGGTGGCGACATCCACTTTTACGATGGTGTGCCCATAGTTGTTGGCCACATACAGCGTTATACCGTCGGTGGTGGTGATTCCATATGGTCGGCTAAAGCCTGTTGCTACCGTGGTGACAGCACCAGTGGCAATGTTCACTTTGCGAACTGCCCCCATTATTGTGTCGGCAACAAATAGATAGATGCCGTCCGTGGCGATGCCGTTAGGATAATAAAGCGTTGTAGCAATCGGTGACGTGGTCGTTCCCGTCAGGTTAAGCGCCACCCCTTGCCGCGCGCCGCCCATTTGTGAGCCAACCACCACGGGCGGTGCTGTAACCGTAAAGCTTGCAGCCGAAGTGGCAGTGCCTCCTGAAGTCGTCACCGAGATTGTTCCGCTCGTTGCTCCGGCGGGAACCGTGACAGAAATGGAAGTGGCCGTGGCGCTGCTGACCGTTGCCGTAGTGCCATTGAAACTGACGGCATTGTTGGCCGCTGTGGTGCTGAAGTTTGTGCCCGTAATCGTCACTGCCGTACCTACTGCACCCGAGCTCGGCGTGAAGCTGGTAATCGTCGGAGCAGGGGCGGCGGGCGCTTGCGTCGTTGCAGAAACTTCGGACGAGCCGCCGCTTTCACCTGCCGCATTCACCGCCGTGACTTTGTAGTAATAAGGTGTCGAGGCAGCCAGTCCGCTATCGCCATAAGGAGTGCTGGTGGTCGATGTGCCACTGGTGATTTTGTTGCCCGCGATAATCTGCACGTTGGATGAAGTCGAGCGGTAAACGTTGTACGACGTGGCACCGGAAACGTTGGTCCAGGAGATGCTGATTTGCGAAGTGCTGGAGGCGCTCGCGCTAACGCCGGAGGGGGTGGCGGGCGGGGTGACTGAGCCGCCGCTGGCTGTGCCCAAGTAAGCCGTATTCAGCGCAGTGCCGAAACTCGCCGCAGGCGCGGTGAAGCCGGGCGCGGAAGCATCGGTCAGCAATGTCGCGTAAGTGGTGGCGGAATTGGTCATGGCTGTTTGCAGCGCGGCCAGCATATCGTCACCGACTGTGCCCGGCGTGGCCGAGAACGTCATGGTGAGCGGGTTGTTTGCGCCCAGCGGCAGTTGCGGCAGCGCCGCAGCCAGATTGGCAACCGACGCATTGACAGCGGCCTGCGTGATGGCGCTGAGCGGGGCGGGGTTGGCGACTAGCCCGGCAAACCACGTGCTCGGGGTCGAAGTCCCCACCAGATTCGCCACCACCAGGTCGGTGAGCGGAGAGGCATTCAGCGCACCCGTGGTAGTCGAAATGCTGTGGTAATTCGTGGTATTGGCCGCACCGTTAATCGTGCCGCCGCTGACCTGCGCCGCGCAGGGCGCGGTCTGCCCGGAGAAAGTCACCTGCCATGTTCCCGTGCTGCTGGTGGTCGTGTTGAGCGTGCTGCCGCCCGCACACACCACTTGAACCGCCGCCCCGACAAGCGGGTAACCCACCGCCGCCACGCCGCCCAAGGTGCTGGCAGTCGGGGTCGGTGTTGAAGAGGAGCCTCCCCCGCCGCAACCGGCAAGAAGAAGTGCGGTGATAGCGGTGAACGCCAGGCCAAGTGTGGCCATTTTGCGCAGTGCGGGTTTGAATAGCATTTTGTTTTCTCCCTGTGTTATCGATCCGGGAAAGACAATACGTTGCCGTTTCTCCGGTGAACTGTCCCTGAAAAGTGCGGGTGCGAAGCGGGCGAGTCGCCGCTAATCCAATCCCCGACACAGTCGTATCTTCGTCTGGAACGAGCGCGAGCGGTATCCTCTGAATTGAGGGGGTATCCCCTCAATTTGGAAGGGACGGCTGAGAGAAACGAATGGGAGCGAGGAGAGATCGAATAAATGCGCATGCCTCGTGAAGATGCCCGTCAATAGGCGATCTACAGCATGCGCTTGATGGAGATGCCCGCCGTTACTGCCTTGCGGGCAAACTGGCTAAATGCGTTACGCCAATTCCGCCGCCTTGCGACAGTTCGTTCAGGCGCAGTTTTAAGCCGCCTGTCGTTCGGCCTCAAAACCCTTAAGTGCCAGATGCACTGTTTTGGGCAGGGGGCGAGCGCCGCTGCTGTATTGGCTGATGGTGCGGCGGGTGAGTCCCAATGCCTCCGCCGCCGTGGTTAGGGTGAGTTGGTTGCGTTGCAGCCAGTCGCGGAATTCGGCCCGGCTATCGCTGGTTTGTTCGTTCGCCAATTGCCACAGGCGGCGCGCGGAAATTTCCAGTTCGGGCGACCAGGCAACCGATAGTCCATCTTCCCCTACACCCGCCAAAGCAAAGGCAGCAGGTTCGCGCAAGGCGGCTAGTCCTCGCGTGTGTTGGATAATGTCGGCGATATTCACTTCTGTTTGCCCGCCCGCCGCCCAAGCGATGAGCAAAGTAAAGTCTGGTTGTGCGGTTACGTGTTTGATGGTGTAGGGCATCATGCTGGCTCTCCTTAATGAAAATCTACCCATGTTTTGCGAAGTAGCGGCTGATTGGCGGCAGCCCATGCCAAGCCTTCCACCAATGCGTGTTTATCAATTTCACCTTCCAATACTTGCAAAGTTTCAATCAAAACGACGACTTCCTGACCGTTGCACACAATGTGAAAGTGCGGCAAACCATGATCGTCAAAATACATGGTGATGCGCCAGTTGCGGAAGCGATAGAGGGTAGGCATACGCGAAGATTAAGGGAAATTATTTCCCTATGTCAAGTGCATTGGTTGTTCGCGGGTAGCGCGGCAAAGCGCAAGCAAGCATGACCGATCCCGGCATCACCCAACAAAAATGCCCCGGAAACAGGGCGTTTTTGTTTTGCTGATAATACACGCACACCCCGTGGAGATGCCCGCCGTTACTGCCTTGCGGGCAAGCGGTTAAATGCGTTTCGCCAGCTCCGCCGCCTTGCCGATGTAGGTTGACGGCGACAGTTCGCTCAGGCGCTGCTTCTCGCTTGCCGGAATATCTAGGGTCTGGATGAAGGCGGCGAGGCTTTCCTTGTTGATGCCGCCTTTGCCGCGCGTGAGTTCTTTCAGTTTGTCGTAGGCATCGGGCACGTTGTAGCGGCGCATCACGGTCTGGATCGGTTCGGCCAGCACTTCCCAGCTGTTGTTCAGGTCTTCCGCCAGACGTTGCGGGTTGGCTTCCAGTTTGTTCAATCCTTTGAGGCAGGATTCGTAGGCGAGCAGGGTGTAGCCCAGGGCCACGCCCATGTTGCGCAGCACGGTGGAGTCGGTGAGGTCGCGCTGCTGGCGCGAGATCGGCAGCTTTTCCGACAGGTGTTTCAGCATGGCATTGGCCAGGCCGAGGTTGCCTTCGGAGTTCTCGAAGTCGATCGGGTTGACCTTGTGCGGCATGGTGGAGGAGCCGACTTCACCCGCCACCACCTTCTGTTTGAAATACCCCATCGAAATGTATGACCAGATGTCGCGGTTGAGGTCGATCAGGATGGTGTTGGTGCGCGCGTAGGCATCGTACAACTCGGCCATGCAGTCGTGCGGTTCGATCTGGATGGTGTAGGGGTTGAAAGTCAGGCCGCGCGCTTCGACGAAATTTTTCGCAAAGTTTTCCCAGTCCACCTCGGGGTAGGCCGACAGGTGCGCGTTGTAATTGCCCACCGCGCCGTTGATCTTGCCCAGCACTTCCACCGCTTCGATGCGCGAATAAGCGCGGCGCAGGCGATGCACGACGTTGGCCATTTCCTTGCCCATGGTGCTGGGCGTGGCGGTCTGGCCGTGGGTGCGGCACAGCATGGGCACATCGGCCAACTGGTGCGCGATGTCGGTCAGTTTGCCGATTACGGTTTGCAGCATGGGCAGCATCACTTCGCGGCGCGAATGTTCGAGCATCAGCGCATGGCTTAGGTTGTTGATGTCTTCCGAGGTGCAGGCGAAATGGATGAACTCCAGCGCCGACGCGGTTTCCGGGTTGCCGACAAGTTTGTCGCGCATCCAGTATTCGATGGCTTTCACATCGTGGTTGGTGCGGCGTTCAATGGTCTTGATCTGCTCGGCATCGCTTTTGGAAAACTGCGCGGCGAGCTGGTCGAGCTGGGCGATAGTCGCGGCGGAGAAAGGCGGCAACTCTTTGATGCCGGATTCCGCGCTCAAGGCTTTGAGCCATTCGATCTCGATCAGCACGCGGAAACGGATTAGCCCGTATTCGCTGAAATAGCCGCGCAGGCTTTCAACTTTGCTTTGATAACGCCCGTCCAGCGGGGAGAGTGCGGTGAGTGCGGAAAAAGTCATGATGTGTCGGCTCGAAAAAATTAGAGGCGCATTTTACGTGAAAGCATCGCCCGTTGCCTCATGCGTTGTCTTTGACGATGTGCAACGTCCGCGTCGGGAACGGCATATCGGCACCGTGTTTGCCCAGAATTGCGGAAATTTGTAGCAACAGCCCCTGCTTGAGTGCGCGGAATTTCAGGAGGTCGGTGACCGGCGTAAAAGCCAAGACTTTGAGATTGAGCGATGAATCCGCAAACTCATCCAGACCGACCGCGACGACCTGCTCCCGATCTATGTCGGCGCAGTTTTTCAGCAATTCCTGGATGTCGGCACTGACGGCGGCCACTTTGCTCAAGTCTTCATAGCGCAAGCCGATGGTCAGGTCGAGGCGCAAGTGCGAGCGGCGCGAACGGTTTTCCACCACGATTGAAGTGAAAATGGCATTGGGGATATACATGACGGTTTTGTCCGGCGAGCGGATACAGGTTTGCCGCCAGCCGATATTTTCTACCGTGCCCATGATGTTCTGGTCGGGCAAGCAAATAAATTCGCCGACATTGAATGGGCGATCCAGATGAACCACCAGACCGCCGAAGAAATTGGATAGCATATCCTTGGCGGCAAAACCCACCGCGATACCGCCCATGCCGCCGAAAGCCAGCACGCCGGAGATGCTGAAGCCCAGGGTTTGCATCACGGTCAGCCCGGCAATCACGAGCACCACGATGCGCGACACTTTGCTCAGGCCGGTCACCGTGGTGAGGTCGATCTCCTGTCCCGCCTGAGTGCGTGCGGCGGTCACGTTGTTGGCGAGTTCGCGGATCAGCCTGAACAGAAACCATGCGATGCAAAGCGTGACACCGATGGTGCGGGCGGGCGGGAGGTATTCGAGCAACTGTTCGCCGGTTTGACGGTGAATCAGGTGCAGCGCGAAAGAAATGCCGCTTAACCAGATCAATACGGGGAGCGGTTTTTGCGCCGCGCCAATTAACGAATCGTCCCAGATGTTTTCCGTGCGTTGGGAGATTTTTTCCGCGTGCTGCAACATGCGCCGGCCAATGAAATGCGCGACGATAGTGGCGACAAGTACCAGCAGCAAACGGATGGTTTCAGGACTCAGGTATTGGGACATGGCGTTTCCTTGGGTTTACTTGATGATGCCGCCGCCCAGGCAGATGTCGCCGTCGTAGGCCACCACGGATTGGCCTGGGGTCACCGCCCACTGCGCTTGGTCAAAGGCGAAACGTGCGCTGCCGTCGGCGCACAGCGAAATGCGGCAGGCCGCGTCCTGCTGGCGATAGCGTGTCTTGGCGGCGTAAGCGCGCGACGTGTCGGGCGCATGGCCGCTGATCCAGTGCATGTCCAGCGCCTCCAGTTGCGGTTTGAGCAGCAGCGGGTGGTCGTGCCCCTGCACTACGATCAGGCGGTTCTTCGCCATATCCTTGCCCGCCACGAACCACGGCTCGCCCGTGGTTTCGCGCGAACCGCCGATACCCAGTCCCTGGCGCTGGCCGATGGTGTAGAACGACAGGCCGATATGTTGTCCGACCACTTTGCCGTCGGGCAGAACCATATCGCCCGGTTTGGTCGGCAGATACTGCGTCAGAAATTCGCGGAACGGGCGTTCGCCGATGAAGCAGATGCCGGTGCTGTCCTTTTTCGCGTGGTTGGAAAGATTATGTTCGCGCGCGATGTCGCGCACTTGCGATTTGAGCATTTGCCCCAGCGGGAACATGGCTTTGGAAAGTTGCTGCTGGTTCAGACGGTGCAGGAAATAGCTCTGGTCTTTGCTGTCGTCTTTGGCTTTTAGCAACTGGAACAACCCGTCAACTTCGCGCACTTGCGCGTAATGCCCGGTGGCGATGGCATCCGCGCCCAAGCGGATGGCGTGATCGAGAAAGGCTTTGAACTTGATCTCCGAGTTGCACAGGATGTCCGGGTTGGGCGTGCGCCCGGCCTCGTATTCGCGCAGGAAATAGCTGAATACGCGGTCTTTGTATTCCCTGGCGAAATTCACCGCCTCGATGGGAATGCCGATGGTGTCGGCCACCGACACGGCATCGTTCAGATCTTCGCGCGAGGAGCAGTATTCGCTGTCGTCATCGTCTTCCCAGTTCTTCATGAACAGTCCGATGACCTCGTAACCTTGCTGCTTGAGCAATAAAGCTGTAACGGAAGAATCCACGCCGCCGGACAGGCCGACAACCACACACTTACTCATAGTGGGTGATGAGATCGAGCGGGTAACGTTTGCCTGCAAGATAATCTTCCACGCAACGTAGGATCAGCGGGCTGCGATGGCGTGTCTGCGTGGCGCGAATCTCATCCGGTGTCATCCATACGGCGCGGACGATACCTTTATCCAAGGCTTGTTCGGGATGGTGCGCGAGGATGCGTCCGCCGAAAGCGAAGCGCAGGTAAGTGATGTCGGAAGCGGTTGAATGCCAACGATAAACGCCGATCAAGTATTCCGGCTCGAAATCGTAGGCCGATTCTTCCAATACTTCGCGCACGGCTCCGGCGGGCAACGTTTCGTTGGCCTCCCAGTGTCCGGCGGGCTGGTTGAATAGCAGGCCTTGCGGGGTGTGTTCTTCCACCAGTAAGAACTTGCCATCCTGTTCGAGGACGGCGGCGACAGTGGCGTGTGGTTTCCAGATCATGGCGGGATTTTAAACGAAATAAAAAAAGCAGGGTTGCCCCCGCTTTTTTTAAGTTACTGCGGTAATGCAATATTACTTGGCAGCAGCTTCAGCCTTAGCAGCCTTTTTCTTGCCGTGGCGCTTGGCCTTGGGAGCAGCCTTTGCAGCAGGAGCTTCAGCGGCAGCAGCAGGAGCGGCAACAGCGGCAGGAGCAGCCTTGGCAGCAGGAGCAGCAGCTTTGGCAGCATCAGCAGCAACAGCGGAGAAAGAAGCAGCAGCGAATACAGCGGCGATCAGAGTGGATACCAGTTTCATTTGAGACTCCATTGTTTAGTAGGTTGATAAACGTTTAAGACACTACTCGTGTCGGAAGCAACAACGCGGTCGCGTTTCATTGCGTTGACAGTTCGGAAGAACAAAGGAGAAAAATAATTTGGTGCCGGGGGGGGGAATCGAACCCCCACGCCCTTTCAGGCACTGGATTTTGAGTCCAGCACGTCTACCAGTTCCATCACCCCGGCAAGAGTGTACATCCCAAGCAGCACTGGATTTTGGCTACGGCCACCGCTTCGCGGTTTAACTTGCTGCGCAAGTTAGCCTGCGCCGCCATGTCTCGTAAACGAGCCATGGTGAGTCCGGCCCATCTACCAGTTTCATCACCCCGGCTTGGGAAGGCCGCGAATTATCCATGAAACGCCATGCTTCATCAACTACAATGCGCGCCTTTATTTTTTGTTGCTGTATTTTGATGGGATGCGTACCGAAGATTTTGATTTCGAATTGCCGGAACGGCTGATTGCCCAGCATCCGCCCGCAAAGCGCGGGGCGAGCCGCTTGCTGCTGGTTGGCAAAGAGAGGGTGGAAGACGGCGCATTCATTGGCTTGCCGCAACTGTTGAACGAGCATGATGTGCTGGTGCTGAACGACACCCGCGTGCTGAAAGCGCGCTTGTTCGGCGCGAAACAGACCGGCGGGCAGATCGAGGTAATGGTCGAGCGCGTGCTGGACGAGCATGAAGTGCTGGCCCAAGTGCGCGCCAGCAAAACGCCGAAAACAGGCAGTCGCTTCCTGTTGGCCGGTGCGATACAGATTTTGGTGGTGGGGCGCGCGGGCGAATTTTTCCATTTGCGCTTCGAGTGCGACGAAGCGGTGGATGATGTGCTGGAGCGTTACGGCAAACTGCCTTTGCCGCCATACATCACGCACACCGCCGAAGCCGAAGACGACGAGCGCTACCAGACCGTGTTCGCGCGCGAACAGGGCGCGGTCGCCGCACCCACGGCGGGGCTGCACTTCGACCAAGCCATGCTGGATGCGCTGCGCGCCAAGGGCGTGCAGATTGCCTATGTCACCCTGCATGTCGGCGCGGGAACATTCAAGCCGGTGCGTGTCGAGCATGTGGCGGATCACGTCATGCACAGCGAGCGCTACACCGTGCCGCAAGCCACGGTGGATGCGATCAAGCAAGCCAAGACCAACGGCGGGCGCGTGGTGGCGGTGGGCACGACCAGTTTGCGCGCGCTGGAAAGCGCGGCGGCGGGCGGCGAACTGGCCGCAGGCTCAGGCGAAACGCGCATCTTCATCACTCCCGGTTACCGTTTCAAAGTGATTGACGTGCTGCTGACCAACTTCCATCTGCCGCGCTCCACACTACTCATGTTGGTGTGCGCCTTCGGCGGCATGGCTAAACTGCTGGCCGCATACCGGCATGCGGTGGAACAGGAATACCGCTTTTTCAGTTACGGCGATGCGATGTTGATCGAGAGAGAGTCATGAAAACAAAATCCACCACAGAGACACAGAGACACCGAGAAAAGCGAAAATCAAATGCGGCCTTGGTTGCCGAGCGACAACTGAGCGGGTTTCTCATTGGTTTTCCTCTGTGTCTTTGTGTCTCTGTGGTGAAAGGTTTTATATGAAATTTACATTACACAATACCTCCGGCGCAGCCCGGCGCGGCACAGTGGAACTGGCGCACGGCAAGGTCGAGACTCCGGCCTTCATGCCGGTGGGCACTTACGGCACGGTGAAAGCCATGTCGCCGCAGGAGCTGAAGGACATAGACGCGCACATCGTGCTCGGCAATACCTTTCACTTATGGCTGCGCCCCGGCCTGGAAGTGATCGCGGCGCATGGCGGCTTGCACCAGTTCATGAGTTGGGATGGGCCTATCCTTACCGATTCCGGCGGCTTTCAGGTGTTCAGTCTGGGTGAGTTGCGCAAGATCACCGGCGGCGGGGTGGAGTTTCGTTCGCCGGTGAACGGCGACAAGTGTTTCCTGTCGCCGGAGGAATCCATGCGCATCCAGCGCGTGCTGAATTCCGACATCGTGATGATCTTCGACGAATGCACGCCGTATCCGGCGGACGAGCAGGTCGCGGGTGTGTCCATGCGCCTCAGCCTGAGTTGGGCGGAGCGCAGCAAAAAGGCGCATGAAGGCAATCCCAATGCGCTGTTCGGTATCGTGCAGGGCGGCATGCACGAGCACCTGCGCGACGAATCGCTGGCGGGACTGAAGGACATCGGCTTCGACGGTTTTGCCATCGGCGGCTTGTCGGTAGGCGAACCGAAAGACGATATGCTGCGCATCCTCAAGCACACCGCACCGCAATTGCCGCAGGACAAGCCGCGCTACCTGATGGGCGTGGGCACGCCGGAAGATCTGGTGGAAGCGGTGGGACAGGGCATCGACATGTTCGACTGTGTGATGCCGACGCGCAATGCGCGCAACGGCCATCTGTTTACCCGCTTCGGCGATGTGCGCATCAAGAACGCGCAATACCGCATGGACACCGGTCCGCTCGATCCGCAGTGCGCGTGCTACACCTGCCGCAATTTCAGCCGCGCCTATCTGCATCACTTGCACCGCTTGGGCGAAATCCTCGGCGCACGCCTGAATACCATCCACAACCTGCATTACTATCAGGAGCTGATGCGGGACATCCGCGCTGCCATCGAGGCCGGACGCTATGCCGAGTTTCAGGCGGAGTTCAAGTACGCACGCGCAGGTTTGTGAGATGGCGCGCAGGGCGTAGCTCGGGCTTCAGCCCGATAATTTTGACAAGGCAGTCGCGTTGAAACCCGACCTGCGAGCCGGCTGTTCTTGTGAGTCGCAGCGTAGTAAAACAGTCATGCCATCCATGTTAGAATGCGCCCCTTTGATTTTTTAGCCAGGAGAAGAAACAAATGATTTCCCTCAGCAACTTGTTCATCAGCAACGCATATGCCGAAGGTGGCGCACCCGCTCAAGGCGGCGGCATTATGGAATTTTTGCCGTTGATCGCGTTACTCGCCGTATTTTATTTCCTGGTGCTGCGTCCGCAGCAAAAACGCGCCAAGGAACACAAAGCGTTGATGGAAGCGCTGCAAAAAGGCGATGAAGTCATCACCATCGGCGGCATCCTCGGCAAAGTGACCAAGGTGGGCGAAGAAAATATCGGGGTCGAAATCGCCGACAACGTCGTGGTTCAAGTACAAAAAGCCGCCATCCAGAACGTGCTGCCCAAAGGTACGATCAAGTCCGTTTAATCCTGCTGCAAAATAAGGTGTCGCAATGAACCGCTATCCGCTTTGGAAAAATCTGCTGGTGCTGGTCGCGCTGGTACTGGGCCTGATTTATACCCTTCCCAACTTTTATGGCGAAGCGCCGGCGGTGCAAGTGTTGCCGCTGCGTTCCAACCTGAAAGCGGATGCTCAATTGCTGGCGCGCGTGGAAGAGGCGCTGAAAGCCGCGCAACTGGCTCCCGTCGCCATGTCGCTGGATGCCACCAGCGTCAAGGCGCGCTTCGACGACACCGACACCCAGCTCAAAGCCAAAGACGTGCTGCGCGCGGAACTCGGTGACGACTACATGGTGGCGCTCAACCTGCTGGCGCGTTCGCCGCAGTGGCTGACCAGCATGGGCGCGTTGCCGATGTATCTCGGTCTGGACTTGCGCGGCGGCGTGCATTTTTTGTTGCAGATCGACATGAAGGGGGCGCTGGACAAGGCGCTGGAATCGGCCTCCGGCGATTTCCGCAGCACCTTGCGCGAAGCCAATATCGCCTACTCCGGCGTGAGCCGCGACAGCAGCGCAATCACCACCAAATTCCGCGATGCCGATGCGCGCGCCAAAGGCGAAGCGGAGCTCAAGCAGCGTTTCGGCGGGCTGGAATTCGGCACGCGCGAAGAGGGCGGCGACTTTCTGTTGATCGCCCATCTCAAACAGCAAGAGCAATTGCGCATTCAGGAATCGGCGATACAGCAAAACCTGGTGACCTTGCGCAACCGCGTGAACGAACTGGGCGTGGCCGAGCCGGTGATCCAGCAGCAAGGTGTGGACCGCATCGTGGTGCAACTGCCCGGCGTGCAGGACACCGCGCGCGCCAAGGACATTCTGGGACGTACCGCCACATTGGAAGTGCGTCTGGTGGATGACGAACATCATTTGAGCGAGGGCGGCGTTGCGCCGTTCGGCACCGAGATTTTCAAGGATAAAGACGGTTCGTCGCTGCTGGTGA
Source organism: Sideroxydans sp. (assembly GCA_028710605.1). GTDB lineage: Bacteria > Pseudomonadota > Gammaproteobacteria > Burkholderiales > Gallionellaceae > Sideroxyarcus. The sequence goes on along the minus strand of JAQTTU010000003.1, from coordinate 291,960 downwards.
AGAAGAGCGTGATTTTGACCGGCGAGCGCATCAACGACGCGCAGCCCGGCTTCGACAGCCGCAACAACGAACCCGCCGTCCACATCAATCTGGATGCCGTGGGCGCGCGCAAATTCAAGGAAGCCACGCGCGAAAACGTGGGCAAACGCATGGCGATCATCCTGTTTGAAAAAGGCCGTGGCGAGATCGTCACCGCGCCGGTGATACGCGAAGAGATCGGCGGCGGACGCGTGCAGATCAGCGGCAAGATGAGCACCGAAGAAGCCAAAGACACCTCGCTGCTGCTGCGTGCCGGTGCGCTGGCCGCGCCTATGGAAATCGTGGAAGAGCGTACCGTCGGCCCCAGTCTGGGCGCGGAAAATATCGCGCGCGGTTTCCACTCCACCTGGATCGGCTATTCCGCCATCGCGATATTCATGATCGCCTACTACCTGATGTTCGGCGGCGTTTCCGTGCTGGCGCTGGGTGCCAACCTGCTGTTCCTGGTGGCGCTGCTGTCCATGATGCAAGCCACGCTGACCCTGCCGGGCATGGCGGCTATCGCGCTGACGCTGGGTATGGCGATCGACTCCAACGTGCTGATCAACGAACGCATCCGCGAGGAACTGCGCAACGGCGTACCGCCGCAAACCGCGATCCACGAGGGTTACGAGCACGCTTTCGCCACCATTCTCGACTCCAACATCACCGCGCTGATCGTGGGCGTGGCGCTGTTCATGTTTGGCTCCGGTCCGGTGAAAGGGTTTGCCGTGGTGCTGTGCCTCGGCATCCTGACTTCGATCTTCAGCGCCGTGCTGGTGTCGCGCGCGCTGGTCAATCTGATCTATGGCCGCAAAGTGCGGCTGAATAAAGTCGCCATTGGTTAAATAAATAATCGCGTAGCGATTCGTTTGTTCCCTCTCCCACCGGGAGAGGGTTAGGGTGAGGGAAGCGAGCATGGCTTTCGCGCTCGTTAGGCTTAAGGAAATAACATGGAATTTTTCAGAATCAAAAAAGACATCCCGTTCATGAGCTACGGCAAGCTGACCACCAGCATCTCGCTGGTGACGTTCATCCTGGCCGTGTTCTTTCTCGCCACCAAGGGTTTGAACTTCGGTGTGGATTTCACCGGCGGCACAGTGATGGAAGTGCATTACGCGCAGTCCGCCGATCTGGAAAAAGTGCGCGGCCAACTCGGCAGCATCGGACTCAACGACGCGCAAGTGCTGAATTTCGGATCGAGCAAAGACGTGCTGCTCCAGATTCCGCTCAAGCAGAACAAAGCGGGCGCGAAACTTTCCGAACTGGTGATGGATGCCTTGCACCAGCAGGATGCCACGGTCGAACTGCGCCGCGTCGAGTTCGTCGGTCCGCAGGTCGGCAAGGACCTGGTCGAGAACGGCGCGATGGCGCTGTTGCTGGTGTCCTTGGGCATCGTCGGCTATTTGTGGATGCGCTTCGAATGGAAATTCGGCCTCGCCGCGATTGTCGCCAACCTGCATGACGTGGTTATCATTCTCGGTTTCTTCGCTTTCTTCCAATGGGAATTTTCGCTTACCGTGCTGGCCGCCGTGCTGGCCGTGCTGGGCTATTCGGTGAACGAATCGGTGGTGGTGTTCGACCGGATCCGCGAAAACTTCCGCAAGATGCGCAAGACCGAAGTCGCCGGAATCATCGACAACGCCATCACGCGCACCATGTCGCGCACCATCATCACCCACGGCTGCACGCAGATGATGGTGACCTCCATGCTGTTCTTCGGCGGCGAGACGCTGCACTACTTCGCGCTGGCGCTGACCATCGGCATCCTGTTCAGTATCTATTCCTCGGTGCTGGTCGCCAGCCCGCTGCTGATCATGTTCGGCGTATCGCGCGAAGACTTCATCAAGCCGGAAAAAGTCGAAGCCGAAGAAGTTCTCCCTTAATATCCTCCGCACCTGCTCCCTCTCCCGCCGGGGGAGGGTTGGGGTGGGGGTGAGTACCGGAAATATCTGCCATGGAAATCCTCACCGCCTTCATCGACATCGTCCTGCATCTGGACACCCACCTGCTGGCGCTGGTGCAGGATTACGGCGTGTGGGTTTACGCCATCCTGTTCGCCATCATCTTCGCCGAAACCGGCCTGGTGGTCGCGCCGTTCCTGCCCGGCGATTCGCTGCTGTTCGTGGCGGGCGCGCTGTGCGGCATGGGTTCGCTGGAACCGCAAATTCTCATGCCCGTGCTGATGCTCGCCGCGTTCGCGGGCGACAACACCAACTACTGGGTCGGTCGCCTGCTCGGCCTGCGCATACTCAACCACCCCAAGCAGCGCTTCATCAAACACGAACATCTGGAAAAGACCCACCTGTTCTACGAAAAGCACGGCGGCAAGACCATCATCTTCGCTCGCTTTCTGCCCATCATCCGCACCTTCGCCCCGTTCGTCGCGGGCATCGCCACCATGAGCTACCGCCTGTTCGTGATGTTCAGCGCGCTGGGCAGTGTGGCGTGGATAGGCGGCCTCACCCTGGCCGGATTCTTCTTCGGCAACATTCCCATCATCAAAGACAACCTCACCCTGATGATCCTCGTCATCGTGGTCATCTCATTCATCCCCGCGATCAACGAATTCATCAAACACCGTCGCGCCGCAAGCCAGTAAATACGGGCATCTGCATCAAGTGCACGATGTGGATCGCCTATTGACGGGCGTTCCCGTTATGTTCGGTGGTGCGGCAGTGCAAGGAGAGCAAGCAATGAAATACCGGCACTACAAAGGCGGCATCTACGAGATCGTGTGCGAAGCCCGTCTGGAAGCCGATCCAGAAGTCATCATGATGATTTACAAATCCGACGAGGGCTTGATCTGGGCGCGCCCCAAAACAGCGTTCTTCGAGCAGGTGCAACACGAAGGGCAGAGCGTGCCGCGATTCGCGCTTGTTGGCTGAGACTTGTAGGTCGGGCTTTAGCCCGACTTGTCGGGTTGAAACCCGACCTACAACTATGGAAATTCACTGTGTTGCACCGCAAATGAATTCGCACCTACAAACTCCTTAACTGCGGTTTTGTGGATCAACTGCCGCTAACGCGAAACCACCCCGCGATGCTGCGCCGCGTATTGTGCGAGAGCAGCACTTCGTGCGGAAAAGATTCGCTCAGGAAAATAATCATCGTGCCGAAGGTCGGGTTCACCGTGGCGATGACCGAATTGCCCGTCGGCTCAAATACCACCAACTCGCCGCCGTCGCTGGCCTGCCAGTCTTCGTTCAAATACAGCACCGTGGTCAGCACCCGGTTCTTCTTGCCTTGCAACACATCGGAATGCTTGGCATAACCATCGCCTTCGCCGTAGATCGCATAGTGGCACTCGTAATCGAACAAGCCCAGATACAGCGCCGCATTCAGCCCCAGCCGCAATTCCTCCATGCAAACCAGAAAAGCCTGATCCGTGCTGTTGCCCGCATCCAGCCAATTGATGACATCGCTGCGTATCGCGCCTATCCGCTGCTTCGCCGCACCTCTCCCAACCTGCGCCGCATGAAACCGCGCAGGATCGTCATCGTGACAACGCGTAAATAACTCCGCCAATAATTTATTCACCAGCGGTTTAGCCAGAACGATGTAGCCGGTGTGCTCAAGCTGCCGTGCGATTTTTGCGATGTCCATAAGTGGATTGAGTCTAACAGCTATGCTGTGATGGACTGCTGCTGATTGCGGATGCGCCTGTGGCTGAGTCAGCAAACACGGGCATCTGCATCAAGCGATTCTTGCGGATCGCCTATTGACGGGCATCTTCACGAGGTTGTGAAACTAATGCGAACATTTTTTGTTCTGTAGGAGCCAGCTTGCTGGCGAATGCTAAAGCCGATACAGGAGGGGAAGCGGTTAATGGTCAATGTAAGCCAATTGATTCGCATGCCAGCGATTGAGGTTTTGAGTGGCGGGCGGTAAGGGCTACAATAAAGGCGAACAGTTCGCCGGACGTAAATCATGCACACATCAATATTGAAGCAAGTACCCAAAGGCGAAGACCTGACGCGCGCCGTGTTGGAACAGGAAGAATATGAATCTGCCCGGCAGATCAAGGCGCAAGTGCAGCGCGGTCTCGATGCCTCCAACGACCCGAACGCGCCCAGAACAGCGCACGCAGATTTCATGGCCGAACTCAAAACGGAACTTATGAGCCGGATAGATGCGCGATAAATATCGTATCGAACGGCTGGAGCCAGCCAACAAGATCTTCGCGACATCGTTTTCTACCTGATAGACAAAGTCCCCCCTCGTCGCAATCGGAATTCAAGAAGAGTTTGATCGGCAACTGACTGTGCTGGAAAAGTTTCCGTACATCAGTCAAGAGAACTTCTATTTCGATGACGTATCAGATTTCAAAATTAACGGACTCCCCTACGTCGTAGTCTATAAAGCTTTCCCGGAAAGGCGTGTCGTCGAAATTTTGGCGGTGCTGCATGAGCGGAAAAATCGGGCTAATCCCAAGAACTATCGGTTCTGATTAAGCGCGTTATTGGAGTGAATTTTCGTGGTCTGCGTGAATGCGAGGCTTTGTGTTTCAAGGCTGGTCATAGCCTGTAGATCGCCTATTGACGGGCGTTTTCATGAGGTGTGGTTGCGGAAACTAATGCGAGCCAGGCCCCTTTTGCTGCTACCTTTTGCTGCTATGTGGGCTTCAGCTTTATTCAGCGTTTTGGACATAAATAGCGCCCGAACCAATTGGGTCAAATCCATCAGGCCAAATTGTTTTTTCATTGTAAGTGGCACTGAAGTCACAAGTTTCAACGATGCATTCCTTAAGAATTGCTCCTTCTAAACGTGCTTTCTTAAATCGCGTGTGTATGAGCTTTGCTCCGGTAAGATTGGCATTACGAAGATCTGCATCGAAAAAACTTGTTTCAGACAAATTTGCGTTGATAAAAGATGCAAAAGTCAGATCACAACCCTGAAAAGAGGCTTTACATAAATTCGAGTTGTCAAAATTTGCGTGGGTGAGTTTTCTGTAATTTATATTGGCATTTGCAAGATTCGCTTCACGCATAGATAAATTACTTAGGTCTTTCTCCTCGATGAATCCTGCACGAAGGGTGGCGGCTGTAATTGGAATTTTTTTTCCATCAGTGGAGTTGTTTGAAAGTTCCTCGTTCGATTTATTTTTGGTACGAATATATCGAAATATGTTTTCAACAAGGCTACTAATAAAAGAAGCCATTATTCCAATGAGTGCAGCGAAGTACCATTTAAATCCTGAGTCTTTGTCTGGCAGTATCTCCTTGAGCTTGAGTCCTTCTGCTTTTGAATAGACCTTAAGTTCTGCGCGGGAAGATGTTAAGAAGACTATCGTATCTTCGTCGTTTGGATTAAGAAGTTGAAATACGTATCTCTTAGAATTCCCTTCGCTTCCTTCTTCTTTTATTGCGCCAAACTCCTTGGCTGGTTGGGTGTTGTGATTGATAGCTAATATTTTTGCATCTGATGCGAAGGAAGAAAATTCAAATCTTACCGAAATATCTTTTAAGGGGACATTTCCTGAATTCCATATCTTAGCTTTTACCGTAAAGACTTCGGAAACGGGAATGTCATTGACTCTTACGGTTGCATTTCCAACCGAAGTTTTGTCAAAGTAAACTAGCGAGGGTTCAATCGTATAACTAAGTGATTTTGATTCGCCAAAAAATATGGGTACAGTGAAAGTCGCAATGACAACCAATATCCCGACAATAAGAGGAACAATAAGGAGGTCGCGAATCCAGTTTGAAGTTTTTTCAGCCACGTCTTGCTCCATGTTGTGGGTTACTGGTCGTATCTTATCGTTAAAGAATGTTGTGGTTAGGAAGATTTATTATTTACTGTTTGCTGCTATACCAGCCTCTTCAACCGATACATTGTTTCCAGCGCTTCCTTCGGACTCATCTCATCCGGCTGCAATTCGCGCAGCGCCTGCAACAGTGGATGCTCTTCCGCTTTTTCCATCACCACCGCTCGCTGGTCGAACAAATCACCCTGCGGATTCTGTGCAGCGCAGTTTTATTCGAGTTTGAGCAGTTTCTTTTAGCGGCGTTGACGCTTGGTCAGTCGCTTCTCAGCAACCGCTGAGCAAGCAACGTTTTCAAATCTTTTCTGGTATCGGCAACGATATGAATGTAGATGTTCTCTTGCCGCACTTCATAGATCACCCGGTTCATTCCCGAGATGACTTGGCGATATTGGGTGAGGTTCAGCCGCTCCAGCTCTTCCGGTATGGAGCCGGCAAACGGGAAGGCTTTCAGGTTGCGGATGGAATCTTTGAGTTTGCTGTAGGTGTCTTGCCAAGTGGCGAGAGAGAATTTATTGACGATGTAGCTCTTGAGTTCCTTCATGTCCTGCTCGGCAGAAACAAGAATGACGATCTTGTAACTCATTGCTGTGCGGTCTTATCCAGTTCGGCAAACACATCTTCCGCATCGCGGAATTTTCCTTGTTCGATTTCTTTGTTGCCGAGGGAAAGAATTCTCAACAGCGCGACGGTTTGTTCATGTTCCTCATAACTTTTTACATCCATGACAACCAGCTTTGCTTCGCCGTCCTGCGTAATCAGAAGCGGTTCGCGGCTTTCGGAAACGTCCCGGATGATTTGGGAGGTATGATCTTGGAGGTAGCTGAGTGGCTTGATCTGTGTGGAAAATTTCATGGGCGCTCCTTGGTTGAGGTGCTGAAATGATGTGGTTAATCCTATGCCGAAATTAGGATATCGTCCAATTTATTCGGCGCGCCTACACCAGCTTCTTCAACTGATAAATCCTCTCCAGCGCTTCCTTCGGGCTCATCTCATCCGGCTGCAATTCGCGCAGCGCCTGCAACAGCGGATGTTCTTCCGGTTCTTCCTCAATCTCCACTGGCCGCTGGTCGAACAGGTCGCCCTGCGGGTTCTGTGCGGCGCTGTTTTGTTCGAGTTTGAGCAGTTGTTTTTTTGCGGCGCGGATGACATCGTTGGGCACGCCTGCGAGGGCGGCGACTTGCAGGCCGTAGCTTTGGCTGGCGGCACCTTCGTTCACGCTGTGCAGGAACACGATGCTGTGCTGGTGTTCGATGGCGGCGAGGTGGACGTTGGCGAGTTGGGCGAACTCTTCGGCCAGCCGCGTGAGTTCGAAATAGTGGGTGGCGAACAGGGTGTAGCTGCGGTTTTTTTCCAGCAGGTGGCGCGCGATGGCGTAGGCGAGGGCGAGGCCGTCGAAGGTGCTGGTGCCGCGCCCGATCTCGTCCACCAGCACCAAGCTTTTCTCGGTGGCGTTGTGCAGGATGTTGGCGGCCTCGGTCATCTCGACCATGAAGGTGGAACGCCCCGAGGCCAAGTCGTCCGATGCGCCTATGCGCGTGAATATCTGGTCGATCTCGCCCAGTACCGCACTTTGCGCGGGCACGAAGCAGCCGACATGCGCGAGCAGCGCGATGATGGCGACCTGGCGCATGTAGGTGGATTTACCGCCCATGTTGGGGCCGGTGATGAGCAGCGTGCGGCGCGTCTCGCCCAGCGCGGTGTCGTTCGGCGTGAACTGATCGACTTGCGCTTGCACCACCGGATGGCGACCTTGGACGATGTTGATCTGCGCGTCGTCGGCGAATTGCGGCGCGCTGAAATTCAGCGTGGCGGCGCGTTCGGCGAAGGTGGCGAGTACGTCCAGTTCGGCGACGGCGGCGGCGATGCGTTGCAGTTGCGGGATGAACGGCGCGAGCTGGTCGAGCAGTTGTTCGTAGAGATATTTTTCGCGCGCCAGTGCGCGGTCGTTGGCGGAGAGCGCCTTGTCCTCGAACGCTTTCAGTTCCGGTGTGATGTAGCGCTCGACATTCTTCAGCGTCTGGCGGCGACGGTAATCGTCCGGCACCTTGTCCGCATTGGCAAAGCTCACCTCGATGTAGAAACCGTGCACGCGGTTGTATTCCACTTTCAGTTTGTCGATGCCGGTGCGCGCGCGTTCGCGCAGTTCCATTTCGAGCAGGAAGTCGCCGCAGTTGGTCTGGATGCCTCTTAATTCGTCCAACTCGGCATCGAAGCCGTCGGCGATGACACTGCCTTCTCTCAATACGGAAGAAGGTTCGAGCTTGAGGGTTTTCTGTAGCAACTCGACTAATTTATTTTCCGTTCGCCCTGAGCTTGTCGAAGGGGGAATGGACGCGCCAAATTGCACGTCGCTGTGCGACGATCCCACTTCGACAGGCTCAGGACAGGCTTCGACAAGCTCAGGACGAACGGGTGGGTAGGGCTCAAGAGAGTCGATTGTTTGGAGCGCATCGGCCAACTGTTTCAGGAGCGAAGAATTATGTAGGTCGGGCTTTAGCCCGACTTCATTATCGTGTTGTCGGGTTGAAACCCGACCTACAAGTGCGGCGTGCAACTGCGGCAAGGTGAGCAGCGTGTCGCGCAGGCCGGAAAGGTCGCGCGGTCGCGCGCTGCGCAGGGCGATGCGGGCGGTGATGCGTTCGATGTCAACGCTGGGTTTCAGGTGGTCATGCACCTCTCGGTATAGCTCCCTCTCCCCCCTCACCCCAGCCCTCTCCCGGTGGGAGAGGGAGCTATCACGGGTTGGGGTGAGGGGCTGTGAGGTGGGCGCTTCGTTGTGCAAACCTTCACCCCCAGCCCCGTTAATACTCCCTCTCCCGCTGGGAGAGGGCATGGGGTGAGGGACGGGGGAGGGGAGTAGAAGCTGTTCGACGGCTTCGAGTCTGGCTTGCAGCACACCTCTATCCCGCAACGGATGATGCAGCCAGTTCGCTAGCAAGCGGCTGCCCATGTTGGTGGCGCAGGTGTCGAGCAGCGAGAGCAGCGTGGGGGCGGGTTCGCCGCGCAGGGTTTGGGTGATTTCCAGATTGCGTCTTGTGCTGGCATCCATGCGCACGTAGCGCTCGGCGCTATACACCTGCACGCTGCGGATGTGACTGATGCTCTGGCCCTGGGTAAGTTTGGCGTAGCCGAGCAATGCGCCTGCGGCTTCCAGTCCGACAGTGAAATTGTCGCAGCCGAATCCGGCTAAATCGAGCGTGGAAAATTGTTGGCACAGCGCGCGGCGCGCGCTTTCCACATCGAAATGCCAATCGGGCAATGCCCGAAGAGCCGCATGAATACTGGCTTGCGGGGCAGTGCTTTCGGCGTGCAGGAGTTCGGAAGGTTGCAGTCGTTCCAGTTCGGCGGGCAGATTTTCGCTGGTGGTTTCGCACACGAAGAATTGGCCGGAGGCGAGATTCATCCATGACAATCCAACCTTGCCGCCGCGTTGATGCAGCGCCAGCAGCAGGTTATCGCGCTTCTCTTCCAGCAGTGCGGAATCGGTGACGGTGCCCGGCGTGACGATGCGCACCACTTTGCGTTCGACCGGACCTTTGCTGGTGGCGGGGTCGCCGATCTGTTCGCAGATGGCGACCGATTCGCCCATCTTTACCAGCCGCGCCAGATATTGTTCGGCGGCGTGATACGGCACGCCAGCCATCTTGATCGGGTTGCCGTTGGATGCGCCGCGCTGGGTCAGCGTGATGTCGAGCAGTTTGGCGGCGCGCACCGCGTCGTCATGAAACAGCTCGTAAAAATCGCCCATGCGATAGAACAGCAGCAGGCCGGGATGCTGCGCTTTGATGCGCAGGTATTGCTGCATCATGGGCGTGTGTTTTTCTTGTGGGCTCATGCCGTTGTCGGATGCGTCGGCAGCCATGCCGTTTATCAGCCCTTCAGTTCCGCCGTCAAATGCGGCGCGATGACTTGCAGCAGTTGTTCCTGGATGAACGGGTTGCCCGCGCACACGTGGCCGCTGGTCATGAAGTTCTGGTTGCCCGCGAGGTCGCTCACGATGCCGCCCGCTTCGGAGATCAGCAGTGCGCCTGCGGCGATGTCCCACGGCTTGAGCCCGGTCTCGAAGAAGCCATCGTAACGGCCTGCGGCGACCCATGCCAGATCGAGCGAGGCCGCGCCGGGGCGGCGCAGTCCGGCGGTTTTCTGCATCAGGTCGCCGAAGATCGCCATATAGGCTTCCATGTTTTCGAATTTGGTGTAGGGGAAACCGGTGCCGATCAGGCTGTCGGCCATTTCCTTGCGCTTGCTCACGCGCAGGCGTTTGTCGTTGAGGTAAGCGCCGCTGCCGCGCGTGGCGGTGAACAGGTCGTTGCTGGTCGGGTCGTACACGACGGCCTGCGTCATCACGCCGTTGTGTTGCAGTCCGATGGACACGGCGTACTGCGGCACGCCGTGCAGGAAATTGGTCGTCCCATCCAGCGGATCAATGATCCACACATATTCCGACTCGCCTTGAGCGCCGCTCTCTTCTGCTAGAATCGCGTGCTTGGGATAGGCCTGCTGCAAGGCTTCGATGATGATGCGCTCGGCGGCGCGATCCACTTCGCTGACATAGTCCGCGTGGGATTTTTTGGTGACGGTGAGATGGTCGAGATTGTCGGCGGCACGGTGAATCAGATTGCCGGCGCGACGCGCGGCCTTCACCGCGATGTTGAGCATGGGGTGCATATCAGTACGACCTTTTTAATGAGCTGGGGAAATCCGGCGTGCATTTTAGTTGGTATTGCGCTTTGAATAAACCTGAAAAATACGTTTTCCCGCAGATTACGCAGATTGACGCAGATTAAAACCTTTAATCCAAGGTGTGTCTTTGGTTTGCGTTTTGCTTTTAATCTGAGTGAATCTGTGTAATCTGCGGGCACAAGTTTCGTTTTTGAATTGAGCATTTAATGTTAAATAATATCCGCGTCGTCCTCAGCCACACCACTCATCCCGGCAATATCGGCGCGGCGGCGCGGGCGATGAAGACGATGGGTTTGCGCCATCTGTATCTCATCAATCCGCGCCATTTCCCCGACCCGCAAGCCACGGCGATGGCGGCGGGGGCGGATGACGTATTGTCCAACGCGGTGGTGTGCGGCTCCATCGACGAAGCGTTGCGCGATGTGGTGTTCACGGTGGCGATGACGGCGCGCTTGCGCGATATTTCCATCGCGGTGAAAACGCCGCGCGAGGCGATGCCGGAGGTGTTGCAGCAGGCGGCTACACAGCCGGTGGCCTTGTTGTTCGGCACTGAAATGTCCGGCTTGACCAACGAGGAAATGGGTAAGGCGCAGTTGGGTGTGAACATTCCGTCGCATCCCGATTTCTCTTCGCTCAACATCGCGGCCTCGGTGCAGGTGATCGCTTATGAGTTGAGTGTGGCGGCGGCTTCATTCACACGCACCGTGCCGGAGATTCAGCCCGCCACGCACGAGCGGGTGGAAGGGCTGTACGCGCATCTGGAAAAGACGCTGTTCGAGATCGGCTTTTTTACCACGCAGAATCCGGCGCGGTTGATGCAGCGCCTGCGCCGTTTGTATTCGCGCACGCGGCTGGAAGATGAGGAAATCAACATCCTGCGCGGTATCCTGACCGTGGCAACCGAGTACAATGCGCGCCTGAAAAAACGCTATCAGGAAGAGCATCCCAATGTTTAAGAATATCCGCGAAGATATTGCCAGTGTGTTCAAGCGCGATCCGGCCGCGCGCACCACGTTCGAGGTGCTGACCTGCTACCCCGGTTTGCACGCGCGCATTTTTCATCGCCTGTCCAATACGCTGTGGCATGCTAACCTGAAATGGCTGGCGCGTTTCACTTCGCATTTCGCGCGCTGGTTGACCGGCATCGAAATCCATCCGGGCGCGACCATCGGTAAACGATTTTTCATCGATCACGGCATGGGCGTGGTGATCGGCGAAACTGCCGAGATCGGCGACGACGTGACCATGTATCACGGCGTGACGCTGGGCGGTACGTCGTGGAAAGAGGGCAAGCGCCATCCGACTTTGGGCAACGGCGTGGTGATAGGCGCGGGTGCAAAAATTCTGGGGCCTATCCATATCGGCGACGGCGCGAAGATCGGTTCCAACGCGGTGGTGGTGAAAGATGTTCCGGCAGGCGCAACGGCAGCGGGCATTCCTGCGCGCATTCTCGATGAAGAGAAAAAAGCTGCGCCCGTGTTCAACGCTTACGGCATCGGCAACGACCAGAATGATCCGCTCTCCAAAGCCATTCACGGCCTGTTGGGGCACAGCGTGACCGTCGATCAGCGCATCGACTTTATCCTGCAACAACTGGAGAAGATGGGCGTGCCGGTGGAAGAGGAACGCGCCACCGCCGACAAGTTCGATCCCAATCACTTGAATAAGATTGTTGATTAAAAGAATCAGGTATTCTATTATTCCCCCTAGCGGTAGTAGGAATATGGAAGCGCGGTTCACGCGCGAGTCTGAATTAACTTGGAGAAATTGATATGAGGCTTACAACAAAAGGGCGGTTTGCAGTAACGGCGATGGTTGATCTGGCAATTCGTAGCGGCAACGGGCCGGTGACATTGGCGGGTATCAGCGAGCGTCAAAAAATTTCCTTGTCGTATCTGGAGCAGCTGTTCGGCAAATTGCGCCGCAGCAATGTGGTGGCCAGTGTGCGCGGTCCCGGCGGCGGCTATTGCTTGGCACGTCCGGCCAGCAAGATCACCGTGGTCGATATCATCGTCGCGGTGGACGAGCCGCTGGATGTCACCAATTGCAGCGCCAAAGGTGATTGTCAGGACGGCAAACCCTGCATGACGCACCAGCTGTGGTACGGCCTCAACGAGACGATCCACGAGTATCTGGGCAAGATCAATTTGCAGCAGTTGGTGGATGGCCAGTGCAAGGAAGAGGCCAATCCGGCAGCAGCGAAGGAAATGAAAATTTCCGCGCAACCGGCCACAGTCTGATTCGCGGGAGTTTTCATGGCACTGCAACTTCCCATCTATCTGGATTACTCGGCGACCACTCCGGTTGATCCGCGCGTGGCCGCCGAGATGATTCCCTATCTCACCGAAAAATTCGGCAACCCGGCTTCGCGTTCGCATTCTTTCGGCTGGGTCGCGGATGAAGCGGTTGAGCGTGCACGCGAACAGGTTGCCGCCTTGGTCAATGCCGACCCGAAAGAGATCGTGTGGACATCCGGCGCGACCGAATCCAACAATCTGGCGTTGAAGGGCGCGGCGCATTTTTACGCCGACAAAGGCAAGCACATCATCACCGTGCAAACCGAACACAAAGCCATTCTCGACACGGTGCGCGAACTGGAGCGGCAGGGATTTGCCGCGACTTATCTTGATCCCGAGCCGAACGGTTTGATCGATCTGGAAAAGCTCAAAGCCGCGTTGCGCCCAGACACCACCCTCGTCTCGGTGATGCTGGTGAACAATGAGATCGGCGTGATCCAGGACATCGCCACCATCGGCGAAATCTGCCGCGCCAAAGGTATCTTGTTCCATGTTGATGCGGCGCAGGCTACCGGCAAAGTGGACATTGATTTGCAAAAACTCAAAGTCGATCTGATGAGTTTTTCCGCGCACAAAACCTACGGCCCTAAAGGCATAGGCGCGCTGTACGTGCGGCGCAAACCGCGTGTGCGTCTGGAAGCGCAGATGCACGGCGGCGGTCACGAGCGCGGCTTCCGTTCCGGCACATTGGCCACGCACCAGATCGTCGGCATGGGTGAAGCGTTCCGCATCGCCAAAGAAGAAATGGCCGTCGAGAACGAGCGCATCCGCGCCTTGCGCGATCGCCTGTGGGCCGGGTTGTCCAGCATGGAAGAGGTGTATCTCAACGGCGACATGGAGCATCGCGTGCCGCACAATTTGAACGTGAGCTTCAACTTCGTCGAAGGCGAATCGCTGATCATGGCGGTGAAAGACATCGCGGTGTCCAGCGGCTCGGCCTGCACCTCCGCCAGCCTGGAACCGTCTTATGTGCTGCGCGCGCTGGGTCGCAACGACGAGCTGGCGCACAGCTCGATCCGCTTCACGATCGGACGTTTCACCACGGTCGAAGAAATTGATTACGCCGTGCAGCTGTTGCACGAAAAGATTGCCAAACTCCGCGAGCTATCCCCCTTATGGGATATGTACAAGGAAGGCATTGATATGAATACTGTGCAGTGGGCGGCACACTGAGAGTCGCGCATAGCCCGGCTGGCGGCGTTGTCGGGCAGCTTGTTTACCACTGATGTAAACGGCGCAGCCCTCCGCCTTGCCAGCCGGGCTATGCGCGACTCTCAGCAAGTTTTGAGGAGAAAGTAATGGCATACAGCGAAAAAGTTTTGGATCACTACGAGAATCCGCGCAACGTCGGGTCGATGAACAAGGACGATGCCTTTGTCGGCACGGGCATGGTCGGTGCACCGGCTTGCGGCGATGTGATGAAGTTGCAGATCAAGGTGGGCAAGGACGGCATCATCGAAGATGCCAAGTTCAAGACTTACGGCTGCGGTTCGGCGATTGCCTCTAGTTCCCTGGTGACCGAATGGGTCAAGGGCAAGACGGTGGATCAGGCACTGGCTATCAAGAATACGCAGATCGCCGAAGAGCTGGCCTTGCCGCCAGTGAAGATTCACTGCTCCATTCTGGCGGAAGATGCGATCAAGGCGGCAGTGGCGGATTACAAGGCGAAGAGCGGGGCGATGGTGGAAACCGCCGCCTGCACCGGAAATAAATAGGAGAGAGACGTGTCGATCACATTGACTGAAAATGCGGCGAAACATGTGCGGAATTTTTTGACCAAGCGCGGCAAAGGCGTGGGTCTGCGCGTCGGTGTGCGCACCAGCGGCTGCTCCGGCATGGCGTATAAACTGGAATTCGCCGATGCGGTGGACAGCGAAGACTTGCAATTTGAAAGCCACGGCGTGACCGTACTGGTTGACCAGCAAAGTCTGCCCTACATCAACGGCATGGAACTGGATTACGCGCGCGAAGGATTGAACGAAGGCTTCAAGTTCAATAATCCGAACGTGAAAGATTCCTGCGGCTGCGGCGAGAGTTTCAAAGTATAAAAAAACATTAGCCACGGATGAACACAGATGACCACTGATAAGACATCCGTGATAATCCGTGTTCATCCGTGGCTAAATTGTTTTGGCCTTTGATGAGAGCCTATTGATGCAACCCCTCAACTTTGATCTTCAGCAGAATTTTTTTTCTCTGCTCTCGCTGCCCGCCCGTTTTCAAATCGACACCACGCTGCTTGAGCAGAATTACCGCGCGCTGCAAGCGCAAGTCCATCCCGATAAATTTTCCCATCTCTCCGAAGCCGAGCGCCGCCAGTCCATGCAATGGGCGACGCGCGTCAACGAGGGCTATCAAACGCTGCGCAACCCGCTGAGCCGCGCGCGTTATCTGCTCACGCTGCATGACGTGGATACGCAGGAGGACAGCAACACCTCCATGCCTATCGACTTTCTCATGCAGCAGATGGAATGGCGCGAGGCGCTGGAAGAAGGCAAGCAGGCGAAAGACATCAATGTGCTGGAAGAAATGGAAAGGCGCATGCAAAAAGAAATGAAAACGTTGCAGCAGCAACTCGCCGTCGATCTGGATGACACGCACGATTACCCCGCCGCTTCCGGTATAGTGCGCAAGCTCAAATTTCTTGAGAAATTGGCGGAAGAAATAGATTCTGCTTTTAACGAAATTGATTAAGACCAGATCATCCATTAGCCGCATTTTCACTGTAGGAGCGAGCTTGCTCGCGAAGCGCTTTCGCGAGCAAGCTCGCTCCTACAACAGATGAACAATCCGGATTAAACAAGAATGGTTTGTTGACGCGTTATTTTCAAGAGAATAGGATTTAATCCTGCTATTTGCAAAAGGCTTAATCATGCGCACAACCCAGCAATTCAGTATCACCTTGCCCAACGAGATGGCGGAAATCGTCAAAACCAAAGTTGCGACAGGCGAATACGCCACCGAAAGTGAAGTCATCCGCGATGGGCTGCGCGTTTTGATGGCGCGCGATCACGCGATGGAGAATTGGTTGTTGCAAGAAGTAAGGCCGGCTTATGACGCACTGAAAGCCGATCCGACGCGAGCTGTGATGGTCGAGAAACTGCGGGCGACACTCGCGGCGGCACACAAAAAGGCCAGCGCCAAAGCGTGAAGCAATACACCGTCATTTTTTCGCCGGAAGCGCAGGATCAACTCGCGGCACTCTATGGATATATCGCGGTTGCAATAACGCCGGAGATCGCCGAACGTTATGCCAATAACATCATCTCCTTTTGCGAAGGTTTGCAGACATTTCCGAACCGGGGAGTTTGCCGCGATGACATCCGACCCGGCGTGCGCATTACCCATTACAAAAAACGCACTGTGATTGCCTACGCTGTGGATGACAAATTGGTATCCGTTATCGGCATTTTCTACGGCGGACAGGATTACGAAAATGATTTGTTATTCGACCGGCAGGTCGAGAACTGAAGTTTAACGCGTGGGCACAGCCCACCCTACCAAACAACATAAAAATGGCTCTACTCCAAATCGCAGAACCCGGCCTCAGCGCCGCACCGCACCAGCATCGGCTGGCCGTCGGCATCGACCTCGGCACCACCAATTCCCTCGTGGCGACGGTACGCAACGGCATCAGCACGGTATTGAACGACATTCACGGCTGCGCCATTTTGCCTTCGGTAGTGCGTTATTGCGCGGACGGCAGTGTGCATGTTGGCCATGCGGCACAACTCATGCAGAGCGAAGACCCGCACAACACCATCGTTTCGGTGAAGCGCTTCATGGGGCGCGGACTGAAAGATGTGGGCGAAGTTGGCAATCTGCCGTACCGTTTTGTCGATGCGCCGGGCATGCTGCAATTGCGCACGGCGGCGGGTGTGAAAAGCCCGGTGGAAGTTTCCGCCGATATTCTCAAAGTGTTGCGCGAACGCGCCGAACTTTCACTGGGCGGCGAACTGGTCGGTGCGGTCATCACCGTGCCCGCTTACTTTGACGATGCTCAACGTCAGGCCACCAAAGACGCGGCCAAATTGGCGGGAATCAATGTTCTGAGGCTTCTCAACGAACCCACCGCAGCGGCGATTGCTTACGGTCTGGACAACGCCGCCGAAGGCGTTTACGCGGTGTATGACCTGGGCGGCGGCACGTTCGATATTTCGATTTTGCGCCTGTCCAAAGGCGTGTTTGAAGTGCTCGCCACCAACGGCGATTCGGCGCTGGGCGGCGACGATTTCGACCATCGCATTTATTGCGGCGTGCTGGAGAAGGCCGGATTATCTGCCTTGAGCGCGCATGACACGCGCCTGCTGCTGACCCATGCGCGCACCGCCAAAGAGCAGCTCACCGACTATATGCAGACGCAGATCACAGCGGTGCTGGGCAGCGGCGAACTGGTTGATCTGTCGCTCAGCCGCGAAGAGTTTTACGCGATGACGCAGAACCTGGTGACGCGCACTTTGCAGGCCACGCGCCGCGCGTTGCGCGATGCCAAGCTCACCGTGCAGGACATCAAAGGCGTGGTGATGGTCGGCGGCTCCACGCGCATGCCGCAGGTGCAACATGCGGTGGGCGAGTTGTTTGAACAGACTCCGCTGAACAATCTCGACCCCGACAAAGTGGTGGCCTTGGGCGCGGCGATTCAGGCCAACGTGCTGGCGGGCAACCGCAGCAGCGACGACTGGTTGCTGCTGGATGTGATTCCGCTGTCGCTGGGCTTGGAAACCATGGGCGGTCTGGTGGAGAAAGTCATCCCGCGCAACAGCACCATCCCCAGCGCCCGCGCGCAGGAATTCACCACCTACAAAGACGGGCAGACCGCGATGAGCATCCACGTGGTGCAGGGCGAGCGCGAGCTGGTGAGCGACTGCCGTTCGCTGGCCAAGTTCGAGCTGCGCGGCATCCCGCCCATGGTGGCCGGTTCGGCACGCATCCGCGTCACATTTCAAGTCGATGCCGACGGCCTGCTCAGCGTTTCCGCGCGCGAGATGGCCAGCGGCACGGAGTCGCACATCGTGGTCAAACCTTCCTACGGTTTGAGCGACGATGAAATCACCCGCGTGCTGCAAGAGTCCACGCAACACGCGCGCGATGACATGCTGGCGCGCGCATTGCGCGAACAGCAGACCGAGGCCGCGCAATTGCTGGAAGCGGTGGAGAATGCCTTGCAACAGGACGGCGATGCGTTGCTGGATGCCGCAACGCAAGCGCGCATCCGCAGCAGCATGGATGCGCTACGCGAAGTGATAACCGGCAGCGATCATCAGGCGATCAAACGCGCGGTTGAGGCATTGAATTCAGCCACCACCGAGTTCGCGCAACGCCGCATGGATCAAAGCGTGAAGAGCGCATTGGCCGGACACAAACTGTCCGAATTGGAGTGATGCGATGACGCAAATCATTGTCCTGCCGCACGAAGAACTGTGTCCCAAGGGTGCGCTGTTCGAGGCCGAGCCAGGCACTTCGCTTTGCGATGCATTGCTGGCGAACGACATAGAGATCGAACACGCCTGCGAAAAATCCTGCGCCTGCACCACCTGCCACGTCATCGTGCGCGAAGGTTTCGATAGCCTT
Organism: Sideroxydans sp.; assembly: GCA_028710605.1. Taxonomy (GTDB): domain Bacteria; phylum Pseudomonadota; class Gammaproteobacteria; order Burkholderiales; family Gallionellaceae; genus Sideroxyarcus. Next base: position 273,624 of record JAQTTU010000003.1, on the reverse strand, counting down.
GAAGAAGCCACGGAACTCGAAGAGGATATGCTGGACAAAGCATGGGGGCTGGAATCCAGATCGCGCCTGAGTTGTCAGACCATCGTCGGCACGCAGGAACTGGTGATCGAGATTCCCAAGTACACCATCAACATGGCGAAGGAACATGGCGCAGGCCAGCACAAAAAATGAAACGTCTGCGCCATGTTCCTTTCCCTCACCCCCGTTCCCCCTCTCCCGGTGGGCGAGGGGTACAGTTGGTCACTACGTGGATCACAATTTTGGAAGGACATTCAAAATGAAATGGAAAGACGTGCGCGACATCGCGATTGCGCTGGCAGAAAAATATCCCGACGTTGACCCAAAGACCATCCGCTTCGTCGATTTGCATAACCACGTGGTTGATCTTGAGGGGTTCGACGACGACCACAGCCACGGCGGCGAAAAAGTGCTGGAAGCGATTCAGGCCACGTGGATAGACGAGGCGGAATAAGTTTCCTCTCCCGCAGGCGGGAGAGGGTTAGGGGGAGGGTCGTTGAGTAACACATAATTTTGTTGCAGCGCACAGACCCTCATCCCCAGCCCTTCTCCCGCCTGCGGGAGAAGGGGGTAAATTCAAGTGTTGCGACTGGACGAGGATGGTATGTTGAAAATATGGCAAAGCATTTCCCGGCGTTGGCTGTTCCTGCTTGGCGCGCTCACCGTAGGCGCAATGTTCGCTGCGGCGCTCTATCTGCAATACATGCTGCACGAAGAACCCTGCCCGCTGTGCATGGTACAGCGCGTGATTTTCATCGCCATCGGCGTGTTGTTTTTCATCGCTGCATTGCATAACGCCAAACCGATAGGCGCGAAAATTTATTCGGTATTGATCGCGCTGGTCGCATTGAGCGGAGTCGGCGTGGCCTCGCGCCATATCTGGCTGCAACACCTGCCCAAAGATCAAGTGCCCGCCTGCGGCCCCGGGCTGGACTACATGCTGGAAAATTTCCCGATGGCCGACGTGTGGAAAGAGGTGATGCACGGCTCGGGCGAATGCGCGGCCAAAGGTTGGACGTTCCTGAGTCTGGGCATCCCCGAGTGGTCGCTGGTCTCGTATGTGATGCTGGGGATATTTGCGTTGCTGGTTGGCTGGAAAAAACGCTGATTACGCGGTGGCCGCACCAACGGCGCGGTCACCGGTATTTGCTTCTGTGATTTCGCTCAATCCATAAAACGCTTAATCATGATCCTGCGCATCAGATTGTCTTTCACGATGAACTGGTGATACAGCGCGGCGACCACATGCAACGCCAGCAGCAACAGCATCACGCCGATAAACAGCTCATGAAATTCCTTCGCACCCACCTTGTCGAAATCCGGGATCAAATTTGCGTCGCCCGCTTGCAGCGCCGCGATCACGCCCGATGAGACGACGGTGACGATGCCGGAAATCACCACGGCGATCAGCGTGAGGTTCAGCAGACCGTGCGTGGCAGTGGCCAGTTTGTTCAGCAGAGCGCTGGCGTTGGCCGGTGCGGGCTCGCCGTCTTTCTTCCTGAAATAAATGCGCACTATAACCAGCAGCAACGCCAGATCCCCGATCAGGAAATGCAGCGGAAACATCGAAAGTTTTTGCGCGGCATTTTTGGATTCATCCAGCTCGTGGCCAAGAAAAAATGCCGCGACGACCAGCAGAAAAATCAGCCAATGGAGAACGGCGGTGCGTGTGCTGTATTGCTTCATGATTCATTTCCTTTCGTGTGGGGCAAAGTGGCGCGCATTGTAGCCCATCCATGCGGCATTTCAATTTGGCCGGGTGGCAAGTCGCTCTTCATCTGATGCGCCTTGAAGATCGCCTATTGACGGCCATCTCCAGAGGGGTGCTTGAGCCAGTCTGTCGCGCCTTTTCCGGCAACATAACCGCTGGCGAAACACGCGCTGAGCAGATAGCCGCCGGTGGGCGCTTCCCAATCCAGCATTTCTCCCGCGCAGAACACGCCGGGAAGTTCTTTCAGCATCAGGTTTTTATCCAGCGCTGCAAACGTTACGCCGCCTGCGCTGCTGATCGCTTCGCTTAACGGGCGCGGGGCGATGAGGCGTAGCGGCAGGGCTTTGATGGTGTGCGCCAGCAAATTAGTGTCGTGCATTTGTTCCGCGCTCAATACTTCGCGCAGCAGGTTGGCTTTCACGCCTTTCAAGCCGAGGCGGCTTTGCAGGTGGCTGGAGAGCGAGCGTGCGCCGCGCGGATGCGACACTTCGTTTTGAACTTTTTGCATAGTCCAATCCGGTAGCAGGTCGAGATGCAAAGTTGCATGGCCTTTGCGTTCGATCTCGTCGCGCAGAGCGGCGGAGAGTGCGTAAATCAAGCCGCCTTCGATGCCGTGTGCGCTGATGAGGCATTCGCCTTGTTTGCGTACATCGCCGAAGGTGGCGGCGACAGACTTCAACGGTTCGCCGGAAAAATGTTCGCGGAAGTGTGCGCTCCACGCAATTTCAAAACCGCAGTTGGACGGGCGCAACGGCGCGATGGTGATGCCGCGCTGTTCCAGCAATGTAACCCACGCGCCGTCCGAACCGAGTTGAGGCCAACTGCCGCCGCCCAGTGCCAGGACTACTGCATCAGCTTTCATTTCAAAAAAACCATTAGAACCAAACCCACTCCTTCCCCCTTGCAGGGGGAAGGTTGCACCCGCAAGGGGTAGGCCGTGGTTGTACGGGGCTGAAGCCCCAACAACACACGCACGGATGGGGGTAGAGATGCTGAGCGGTAACGTTTCTACCCCCTCCCTAACCCTCCCCCTGCAAGGGGGCGGGGATGTTTCGGCTAATGGATTTTCTGGGTTCATACGAAGTTCGCCATGCGGCGTGGCGAAGCGCAATGCTCCCTGTTCATCCCATCCGCACCAGCGATGCCGCGCATGAAATATCACGCCGCTTTCGCGCAGGCGGTGCAGCCACGCGCGCAGCAGCGGTGCGGCTTTCATGTCGGCGGGGAATACGCGGTGGGAGGTGCCGACGAAGGTGGTGATGCCGAGGTCATGAATCCATGCGCGCAAAGCGTCGGGCGGGAATGCGCGCAGCAGCGGTTCGATGTGTTCGCGGCGCGCGCCGTAGCGCGTGAGAAAAATATCGAAGTCTTCGGCGTGGGTGATGTTCATGCCGCCTTTGCCCGCCATCAGAAATTTGCGTCCCACGCTGGGCATCGCGTCGAACACTTCGACGTGCGCGCCGCCGCGCGCCAACACTTCCGCCGCCATCAATCCCGCCGGGCCGCCGCCGATGACGGCGACGCATTTTTGCGGCTGCTTCAAAATGCCACGCCGCGCCGCACGGCCATGTTGTGGCCGAGCGTTTCCAGTTGTTTTTTGTTCAGTATCCTGCGCGCCAGCGGAATCAGCTGGCTGTTTTCCAGTGCGATGTGTTGCGCGAAAAGTGCGATGAAGTGCGCGGCGATTTTTGCATCGAGTTTGGCGGTACGATCTTCGGCGATGTCGTGCAGCAGCGGGCGCAATCGTTGCCAGGCGGCATCCGTCCCCGCATGTTCGTTCAGCAAACGTGCCACGAGTGCGCGTGCCGCAGGATCGCTGGTGGCGAGCAGGTGCGGGAACAAGTCGCGTTCCTCGTCCTCGTGGTGATGCCGTCCGGCGCTGTCGAAATAGCGCAGGATGGCTTGCGCCGCCTGACGCGCTTGCACATCGTTGCCGTGCGCCGACAGATGTTCCACCAGTTTGTGCAGCGTGTCGCATTGCGCGGTGATTCTGCCGTGGCAGGCGAGCAGCATTTCCAGCGGGTCATCGAAGCTTGGGGCGGCAGCGCCATTGAGCAGTGAGTTCATGTCTTGCCTTTCAGTTGAATCGAAAAACATTAGCCACAGAGTACACAGAGATCACAGAGAAAAACAGCGGCATCACGAGAGCAATTCACTTTTTAGCAAAGCCCGCGTAATGTGGAATAACTATTTCTTGCTCTGTGTCCTCTGTGATCTCTGTGGATGGATGTTGAAATTGTTTCAGTTTGAAAGCAACGGGTCGTGCGTGATGGCAACCGCGACGATGTAGAAGAATACAGCTTGCGCACCAAGCCATGCGACAAAACGCATCTTCCGTGTCTTGCTGAATCTGAAGGCCAGCATGCCGAGTCCAATGTAGAGCAGCAATGCGATGAGCTTTGCGGCCAGCCAGGGCGCGTTCAGCGGCGAATAATCCAGTTGCCACGCGAGCGAGATGGCGCTCGCCAGCAGCACGCTATCGACAATCTGCGGCGCGATTTTCACCCAGCGCCGCAACATGACGGGCGAGCCGCGCAGCAGCCAGATGCCGCGCATGAAGAACAGGCTGTAGCTGGCGGCGACGCTGCCGACGTGGATGATTTTGGATGCAAGCATTTTGCTATTTCAGCTTTGCATCCATACGCGATCTCGCATGTTCCTGCGCCATCGCATAAATCTGCGTCAGGTCGTCGATGTTTATATCCAGTGCGCTGTCCATTTGTGTCAACGCCCACGCTATGTCCTGCGTTTCAGCAACCACGATTGGCGCGGATGCGGGTTTGGCGGGAGCAACGGGCGACAGCGGATAGCGGCGATGCGGCAGGGCACTGTTGATGAGCATCGCCAGCAACAGCGAGATCACGGCATTGGCGAACACGATCAACGCCACCCAGTGCCAGCCCATTTTTTCGAATTGTGTTGCGCCCAGCACCAGCGTCAATGCGGTGGCCGCACCGGGCGGGTGCAGGCAATTTAAAACATACATCAGGAAAATGGCCGTGCCGACGGCAATGCCTGCGGCGAGCAGAGGATCGCCGATATACAGCGCGCACAACCAGCCGGTGAGCGCGGAGACGAAATGCCCGCCGACCAGATTCCACGGTTGCGCCAGCGGGCTGTGCGGGACGGCGAACAACAGCACGGCGGAGGCCGCCATCGAGCCGAGCAACAGCAGCGGATATTCGTGCTGCGGTAAATGATGCAGCGCCCAGGCCAGCGCGAAGATGGCGATGCCGCCCGCCAGTCCGCTGCGCAATTTTTCCGCGAACGGAATGGGTGTGTTATGCGGAACGAAGGATTTGAAGTAGGTGGCGAGGTTCATAAATTTTTATTGGCTGATTCACGCATGGAGTCTGCATTCTTTCACACAATGCCGATGAATGTCTTGATGCAATTGGGTGTGAAAAGTGAGGTCGTCAATGGGGTGATTTCGAAAATGTCGCTGCAAAAATATTTGCCGGAGTGCGCGTGATAAATACGCATATTCGGCGTGCTACACTCGTTGTGCCAGGGAGAGAAAAACAAAATGGCAAGACAGGAATTTCTCCATTGGTTGGATGGCAACACTGGCCGGATAGCAAAAGGTCGGTTGCCAAAAGACGGTTAAAACCGATAATAATAAAGAGGGCTTCGTTGTGAAAAAATTATTCGCAGGATACGTATTAATGACCTATACGGCGCTGTTCGGCCTGTCGCTTTCAACCTCAGCATCCGCTGCCGATGTGACCAAACTGGTCGAACCTTGTTTTGCATGTCACGGCAAAGAAGGTGTCAGCACGGAAGCAAACATACCGAGCATCGCGAGTTATTCGGAAGACTACATCAGCTCCACGATGAAAAAATTCCAGAAAAAAATCAGACCGTGCATCGAAACGGAAATCCGTTCCGGCAGCAAGAAAGGCACGAAAACCGATATGTGCAAAATCGCCGCCGGTTTGAGCGAGAGCGACATCGGACAGATTGGCGAATACTTTGTCGCACAGACCTTTGTTCGCACGCCGCAAGTTTTTGATGCGGAGCTGGCCAACAAGGGAAAATCGATTCACAAAAGAAAGTGCGATACCTGTCACACCGAATCCGGCACAGTGTCCAGCGACCATGCCGGTATTCTGGGCGGGCAAAAAATGGCTTATCTGAGAGCGCAGATCAAGTCCTTCAAAGACGGGACACGCCCCATGTCGGCCAAGATGAAGCCTAAGCTGGAATCGCTTGATGACAACGAGATCGAAGCCGTCATCAACTACTACGGCAGCGTCCAGTAATCCTGTGCGTTAGCCGCGCAAACCTTGATGTCCGGGGAGATTTCTTTCCCGGACATTTATCGAAAAAAGTTTAAAAAATCGAAACGGGTGAAAGTCGCGGCAAGTGAAGCGGGCAGTCCGTTTGTTTTGAAGCTGTTTCGGGAGAACGCATTAAAATGAAAATTCAACAAACAATGACCAAATGGTGGGGTGTATTGCGCAGTCCCACCGCACGTTATTCGATGCTCGCCTTGCTGGGTGTCGGCTTCTTTGCCGGGATTATTTTCTGGGGCGGTTTCAACACCGGCATGGAAGCGACCAACCGGCTTGAGTTCTGCATTTCCTGCCACGAAATGCGCGACAACGTGTATCAGGAATACAAGAAATCCGTGCACTACTCCAACCGCACCGGCGTGCGTGCCATCTGTTCCGATTGCCATGTGCCGAGAGACTGGGTGCACAAACTGAAGCGCAAGATTCAGGCGAGCGCCGAACTGTGGGGCAAGGCGACGGGCAGTATCGACACCAAAGAAAAATTCGAGGCAAGGCGGCTGGATTTGGCCAGAATGGAATGGGAGCGCATGAAGGCTTCCGATTCGCGCGAATGCCGCAACTGCCACAGCTACGAGGGGATGAATGCCGCGATCCAGGACGAAAGCGCCAGGATCAAACACATCCAGGCGGCCAAGCCGAACTCGGGTAAAACCTGCATCGACTGCCATAGAGGCATCACCCACGAGTTGCCCGAAGGCGCGGAAAATTACTGATTCGTCTTTGCGCAATTTAAGTTCCGATAAAAAGCCCGCCCTCATCCGGCGGGTTTTTTGTTGGTGCAGAGTTTGCCGTGCTGGTACATTGCCGCATCTTGAAGAATTCGAGTAATCGCAATGAGCCGCATCCTGCTGTTCAACAAACCCTACGGTGTGATTTGCCAGTTCAGCCGCGACGGACTGCATCCGACGCTGGCGGATTACATCCATCTTCCCGATGTGTATGCGGCGGGAAGGCTGGATACCGACAGCGAAGGATTGTTGCTGCTGACCGACGACGGCAAATTGCAGCACCGCATCACCGACCCGAAGCACAAACTGCCCAAGACCTACTGGGTGCAAGTGGAAGGCGTGCCGGACGAGCAGGCGCTGGAGAAATTGCGGCGCGGCGTGATGCTCAAAGACGGCCTCACGCTTCCCGCCGAAGCCAAGCTGATGGACGAACCTGCCGCGCTGTGGCCGCGCGATCCGCCCGTGCGCTTCCGCAAAAATATCCCGACCAGCTGGATACAGCTCACCATCCGAGAAGGCCGCAACCGCCAAGTGCGGCGCATGACGGCGGCGGTGGGCTATCCGACGCTGCGCCTGATCCGATATGCCATCGGAGAGTGGAATTTGTCGGGACTCAAGTCCGGCGAATTTTCGGGATAAATCCCGACCTACAGCTAATGTATAATGCGCGCCTTCCGATTTTGAGGGTAAATCATGCCAATTTATGAATATCGTTGTAGCAGTTGTGGTGCGCAAAAGGACGTGATGCAAAAGATCAGCGATGCGCCGCTGACCACTTGTCCCGAGTGCAATCAAGAAACGTTCGCCAAGCAGATCAGCGCGGCGGGCTTCCAGCTCAAGGGTAACGGCTATTACGCGACTGACTTCAAGAACAAACCGGCACCCGCGTGCGAGCCATCGGCCTGCGCGAGCTGCCCGTCGGCGGGATTGCATCAGTGAAGAAATACCTGCTCACCGGCTTGCTGGTGTGGGTTCCGCTGGGCATTACGCTGTGGGTGATCAATCTCATCATCGGCACGCTGGATCTGACCCTGAGTCTGTTGCCCGAGCATTGGCAGCCAGACGAAATACTCGGCATACATATTCCCGGTCTGGGGGTGATTTTGACCGCAGTGGTGGTGCTGACCACCGGCCTGCTGGTGCGCAATGTGTTCGGCCAGCGTCTGCTGGAATACTGGGATCGCATGTTGCGCAGCATCCCGTTTGTGAATGCGATTTACAACAGCGTCAAACAAGTCAGCGACACCTTGCTGTCGGGAAGCGGCAACGCTTTTCGCAAGGTGTTGCTGGTGCGTTACCCGCATCCCGATGCTTGGTCGCTGGCGTTTCAAACCAGCATACCCGCCGAGGTGTCGCGCAAACTGGACGGCGACGAATACGTCGGTGTGTTCGTGCCGACCACCCCCAGCCCGGTGAACGGATTTTATTTCTACGTGAAGAAATCCGAGACCATAGAGCTGGACATCAGTGTGGATGCGGCTTTCAAGGCCATTATTTCCATGGGCGTGGTGGTTACGCCCGAAGCGGTTGCCAAGTTCAATCAATCCAGCCAACCATAAACGCAATTGAGCCACGGATGAACACAGATGAAACACTGATAAAACCATGCAATACGCGATGCTTGTTTTCATCCGTGTTTCATCCGTGTGTATCCGTGGCTAAATAAATTTTTTCTTTTTGTAATTTTCAGTTTCACTATCTCACTATGCGAACTCATTACTGCGGACAACTCAACGTTACCAACCTCGGCCAAACCGTTACTTTGTGCGGCTGGTCCCATCGCCGCCGCGACCACGGCGGGGTGATCTTCATCGACCTGCGCGACCGCGAAGGTCTGGCGCAAGTGGTGTGCGACCCGGATCGCGCCGACATGTTCAAGATCGCCGAATCGGTGCGCAACGAATACGTGCTGAAGATCACCGGGCGCGTGCGCCGCCGTCCCGAAGGCACGGAAAACAAAAACATTCCCAGCGGCGAAGTCGAAATTCTGTGCCACGAGATCGAAGTGCTGAACGTCGCGGTCACGCCGCCGTTCCAGTTGGACGACGAAAACCTGTCGGAGAACGTGCGCCTGACCCATCGCGTGATCGACCTGCGCCGCCCGCAGATGCAGCACAACATGATGCTGCGTTACAAGACCACGCGCGCCTTCCGCCGCTTCCTCGACGACAAAGGCTTCATCGACATCGAAACGCCGATGCTGACCAAGTCCACGCCGGAAGGCGCACGCGACTACCTGGTGCCGTCGCGCGTGCATGCCGGGGAATTCTTCGCCTTGCCGCAGTCGCCGCAGTTGTTCAAGCAGATGCTGATGGTGGCGGGTTTCGACCGTTACTACCAGATCACCAAATGTTTCCGCGACGAAGATTTGCGCGCCGACCGCCAGCCCGAATTCACTCAGGTGGATATTGAAACTTCGTTCATGGGCGAAGAGCAGATCATGGTGTTGATGGAAGAAATGATCCGCGTGGTGTTCAAGGAATCGCTCAACGTCATGTTGCCCAACCCGTTCCCGCGCATGACGTATGCCGAAGCGATGAACCGTTACGGTTCGGACAAGCCGGACATGCGCGTCACGCTGGAAATCACCGACGTGACCGATGCCGTGAAAGACGTGGCGTTCAAGGTGTTCAGCGGCGTGGCCAATTCGGAAAACGGTCGCGTCGCCGCCTTGCGTGTGCCGAACGGCGGCGCGTTCACGCGCGGCGAGATCGACGACTACACCAAGTTCGTCACCATCTACGGCGCGAAGGGCTTGGCTTACATCAAGGTCAACGACATCACACAATTGAACGAAACCGGACTGCAATCACCCATCGTCAAGAACCTGCACGCAGCGGCATTGAAGACCATCATTGAACGCACCGGTGCACAGAACGGCGACATCATCTTCTTCGGCGCGGACAAGACCAAGATTGTCAACGACGCGCTGGGCGCGTTGCGCATCAAGATCGGCCACGAAAAAGGCCACCTCAACGGCAAAGCGTGGGAACCGCTGTGGGTGGTGGACTTCCCCATGTTCGAATACGACGACGAAGCCAAACGCTGGAACGCCTGCCACCACCCGTTCACCGCGCCCAAGGACGAACATTTGTCCATGTTGGAAAGCGATCCCGGCAAGTGTCTGGCCAAAGCTTACGACCTCGCTTTGAACGGTTCCGAGATCGGCGGCGGTTCGGTGCGTATCCACAAGGAAGACGTGCAGAGCCAGGTATTCCGCGCGCTCAACATCGGCGCGGAAGAAGCCCAACTCAAATTCGGCTTCCTGCTCGACGCGCTGCAATACGGCGCGCCTCCGCACGGCGGCCTGGCCTTCGGTCTGGATCGCATCGTCACCATGATGACCGGCTCCGAATCCATCCGCGACGTGATCGCCTTCCCCAAGACCCAGCGCGCGCAATGTCTGTTGACGCAAGCGCCGAGTCCGGTGGACGAGAAACAGTTGCGCGAACTGCATATCCGTTTGCGTCAACCGGCTGCGGTAGAGGCACCGAAGGAATAACATGCGGCGCATGACTCAAGCACGGTGGTGGCTGCTGGTTGGCTTGCTGCTGTGCTTGCCGTTTGCCCAAGCGCGCAGCCATCATGCGCATGAAGCGGCTCCCATCTCATCCATCTCTGTTGCCGACCTGCCGCCGGAAGCGCGCGACACGCTGCAACTCATCAAGAAGAACGGCCCGTTCCCCTTTCCGCGCGACGGCGTGGTGTTCGGCAATTACGAACACATCCTGCCGCAACAACAGCGCGGCTGCACCTCCGACACGTTACTGACGAAGTCAGCCGCTTGCGGGAGGAGGTGCGAGGAGGGCGCTCCCGCACCAAAGGGCTCCGCCCCACCGTGTCGCGCCCTCTACCACGAGTACACGGTAAAGACACCGGGCGTGCACAATCGCGGCGCGCGGCGTATCGTATGCGGCGTGGTACCCGCAAGGGGTAGGCCGATGGGTTCCCCGCTGCTGCGCAGCGACCCATTCGCACTGCCGGAGTGTTATTACAGCGACGATCATTACCGCAGTTTCTACCGCATCAGGGAGGAACGATGATGGAAGACTTGTGCTATCTGTTGAAAGACGCGAATGGCGCGGGCGTGTATTGGCTCAACTGTTCGCTGGATGCCTTGAATGAGTCGGTGCAGCGCGCGGACTTTGCCTTGTTCGAGGCGGATATTGCGACGGCGCACGGCAAAGGCGAAGTGCTGGCGGAACTGGCGCGCGCGATCAAGGCACCGGATTGGTTCGGCCACAATTGGGATGCGCTGGCCGACGCGCTGGGCGATCTCTCCTGGTGCGAAGCGCCGGGATACGTGCTGTTGCTGCGCGGCGAAGATGCCGGCGAGATCGTGCTTGACGATATTCTCAACGCCACCGTCGAGTTCTGGCGCTTGCAGGGAAAACCGTTCTGGGTATTTTTTCATGATCTTGAAAGCGGCAGTTGATGTCGCGGCGCGGTACAGCTTGTGTAGGTGCGAATTCATTCGCACATAAATAACCAAATTCGTGCGAATTCATTCGCACCTACAAATAGCCTCAACTCCGGTATTCAGTTTGTGCAGTCCCATAAACAACCCATCTCCGCGCTTGTCGTCATCTACACCGCCGCTCTCGATGTGCTGCTGCTGGAACGCGCCGACTATCCGGGCGCATGGCAATCGGTGACCGGCAGCCGCGAAGGTGACGAGACACTGCGCGAAACCGCCATGCGCGAAGTGGCGGAAGAAACCGGGCTGGATACCGCGCGCTATGCGCTGAGCGATTGGCAAGTGCAGAACGAGTACGAGATTTATCCCCGCTGGCTGCACCGCTATCCGCCCGGCACCACGCACAACACCGAACACGTGTTCGGCCTGCAACTGCCGCAACAAACTCCCGTGAATCTCGCGCCTGACGAACACGTTAAATACCTGTGGCTGCCTTGGCAGGAAGCGGCGGAAAAAGTGTTTTCGCCGAGTAACCGCGCGGCGATTTTGCAATTGCCGCAGCGCGTCAAAGCCTGAACTCAATTCGCATCTGCAAAGCACTTTTTAAAACACCAACTGCCCCGCAACCCGCATCAAACGGCGATCTACGCCGTGCGCTTGATGGAGATGCCCGTATTTGTTGGTCTGCGATCAATATCCTGTTTAAAATAGTGCACGGAATACCGCAGAAGAAGAATGGGGCATCAGTCCAAGTTTGTGCCGGATTCTGGTAGAGTCGCCATATTGGGAATAGGGGAATTTAATGCGGGACGAATTATTCGAGATTGCCTACGATCAGCCCGATCTCGCGCAAACCGGTTGCAGCACGGCGCATGCGTGGGCGAAGAAAGCGCGCGAGCCGGAGCCGGGCGAAAAGGCGGAGTTGATCGCGCGCATCAAGCGTTTGCTGAAAGAGCAGGATGCGTTGCTGGTGTCGCACTATTACGTGCATCCCGATTTGCAGGATTTGGCGGAGCAGACCGGCGGCATCGTGTCCGATTCGCTGGACATGGCCAACTACGGCCACCAGCATGCGGCCAAAACCATTGTGGTGGCGGGCGTGCGTTTCATGGGCGAGACGGCGAAGATTTTGAATCCAGAGAAACGGATTCTGATGCCCGACCTCGACGCGCAATGTTCGCTCGATCTGGCCTGTCCGGCGCGTGAATTCATTCCGTTTTGCGATGCGCATCCCGACCGCACCGTGGTGGTGTATGCCAACACCAGCGCCGAAGTGAAAGCGCGCGCCGACTGGGTGGTGACCAGTTCCATCGCGTTGCCAGTGGTCAAACATTTGAAAGAGCTGGGCCAGAAAATTCTGTGGGCACCGGATAGACATCTGGGCAATTACGTGCAGGAACAGAGCGGCGCGGACATGCTGCTGTGGCAAGGCTCGTGCATCGTGCACGACGAATACAAGGCCAAGGAACTCATCGCGCTGAAAGCGCAATATCCCGGCGCAGTAGTGCTGGTTCACCCGGAATCGCCGCGCGCCATTATTCAATTGGCGGACGCGGTCGGCTCCACCACGCAGCTCATCACCGCCGCGCAAAAATCGGCTGCAAGCGTGTTCATCGTCGCCACCGACAACGGCATCCTGCACAAGATGCGCACGCTGTGCCCGGACAAGACCTTCCTCGAAGCGCCCACCGCCGGTGCGGGCGCGAACTGCACCAGTTGCAGTCATTGCCCGTGGATGGCGATGAACGGCCTGCTCAATCTGGCCGAAGTGCTGGAGCGCGGCAATAACGAGATTCTGGTCGATCCGGCCATCATCCCGCGCGCGGTGTTGCCGATCAGGCGTATGCTGGACTTCGCGCAACAAATAAAACTGCCGACGCGCGGCATCGGCAATGCCTGAACTGAAATAAATCATTCGACAGACATGGAAGATCGCGGCACAAATTTTGAAAAAACCTGGGTGCTGCCGCAACAGCGGGAAGAAGCGACTTCGCCGTCCGAAACAAACGCGGTTGTTTCGCAGCCACAGTCCGTCCAGGAAGCCGAATATTCGAAACTCCTGAGCCAGGCGCAGATGCGTGCGCAGCAAATGGCAAGTATTCGCGCCAGCGCGGAAGCCAGGGTGCGCGAACTGGAAGCATCCATCAGCGAGGATGCGCGCGCTGCCGTCGTGCTCAACAAAAAACTCGAAGAACTGAATGCGGCCCAACTGCGCGCGCAAAACCTTGCCAAGGTGCGCGCGGCAACGGAGGCGAAGCTGCTGGAAGTCGAAGCGTCCATCAGCAAGGATGCGCTGGCGATTGTCATGTACCGCAAAAAAATCGAAAAGGATTTGCAGGCCAGTTCGCCGCAGGCTATCGAGCAGGAAAAGCTTGCCGCAGATGCCGCGTTGAAGCGCAAGGAAATGGCCGATGCCGCGCGCGCCGAAGCCGAGCGCAGGGCGGCGATGGAAATTGAGTTGCATCAACTGGAAGCGGCCAAGGCCGCGCATGAGCGCGAATTGCAAAGCCAGATCGCGCACCGCATCGAACTGGTGCAGCAAGCCGCAACCGCAGCGCAGGAACGTGTCGCCGCCGAACAGGCCGCACGGCAGGCGGAACAGGACAAGCTGCAAGCGGAACGCGCGGCGCAGGCCAGCGCCAGCGCGCTGGCTGAAACCGCGCAGGCGGCCAAGGCGGAGGCCGAGCGCAGAACATGGCTGGAAGCGCAGTTGCACGAGCAGGAAGCCGCCAACGCCCTGCGCGAGCGCGAGCTGCAAAATCAAATCGGACAGCGTATCCAGTTGGCGCAACAAGCCGCAGCTGCCGCGCAGGAACGTGTCGCCGCCGAACAGGCCGCCATGCGGGCCGAGCAAGAAAAACTGCAAGCCGAACAAGAGGCGCTGGCCAGCGCCAACGCGCTGATCGAACGGGAACAAGCGGCGCGCGCGGAAATTGAGCGCAGGGCCGGACTGGAAGCGCAGTTGCACCAGCAGGAAGCCGCCAACGCCGCGCGGGAGCTTGAATTGCAAAATCAGATCGCGCACAGGATAGCACTGGCGCAGCAAGCCGCTGCCGCAGCGCAGGAACGTGTCGCCGCCGAGCAGGCTGCCGTTCAGGCCGGGCAAGACAGGCTGCAAGAGGAGCAAACGGCGCTGGCCAACGCTAACGCGCTGGTCGAGCAGGAACGGGCTGCGCTCGCGGAAGCCGGGCGCAGGGCGAGGCTGGAAGCGCAGTTGCTGGAGCAGGAAGAGGCCAAAGCCGCGCACGAGCGCGAATTGCAGATACAGATCGCGCAACGCGTTGAACTGGCGCAACAAGCCGCCGCTGCCGCGCAGGCAGCCAGACAGGCCGAACAAGACAAGCTGCAAGCCGAGCAGGCTGCCCTGGCCAGTGCCAACGCGCTCGCCGAACAGGAACAAGCCGCGCGCAGAGCCGAACTGGAGGCGCAATTGCGCGAACAGGAAGCGGCCAAAGCCATCTATGAGCGCGAGCTGCAACAAAAAATCGCGCAACGCATCGCACTGGCGCAACAAGCTGCCACCGCCGCGCAGGAGCTTGTTACAGCCGAACAAGCCGCCATTCAGGCCGAGCAGGACAAGCTGCAAGCCATACAAGAGGCGCGCGAGAAGAATAACTCGCTGGTCGAATCCGAACTGCCACCGCTCGATGTTTACGATGTCGAAGGCCACGAACTGACGGTGCTTCCGTCTTCGATGTCGCTGCTGCACGGCATGGAAAAACCGCCCGCGCGCAGCCGTTCGCTGCTGGCATACTCGGGCTGGGTTGTTGCCGCTGTGGTTTTGGGCGTGATGCTGTTTACCTCGCGCTCTTCAACACCGGTGAAGGCGGCGCAAGCCAGTGATTTGAAAAACTCCGCCAAGACCATTACCCCGCCTGCGGCAGTTGCGGGGAATGATGCCGTGCAGGCGGAGGTTCAGGCGAATACCGCGCAGCCCGATTTGAAGGATAGCTTGAAATTATCGGGGGAATTGCACCTTCCTCCCGCGCGCTGAACGGTGTTCTCGGGGCAGGTCGTTTGTTCAACCCGGATTGTCCATCAGACCCAACCCCTCCCAACCTCCCCTTGTGCGAGCATCCGCTGCGCGGATTGCCTGCCTACCCCACTTCAGGGGAGGAGCCGAGTCTGCTCTCCCCCTGATAAGGGGGAGTTGGAGGGGGTTTTGAGCCTAATGGATAATTTGAATTACACTTCCATGACGAGGTATAGAAAATGTCTGAACCGCACGGAAATTTCAGCACCAGAACAGACTTTGATACCACCTGGGATTTGACCGGGAAGTACAAAATATCCAAACAGCCTGCCGATGTTTCCGTGGCAAGTCTCCCCGCCAAGCCGGACGAACCCCTTGCAGCCAAACCGGCTGATTCTCTCCCGGCCAAACCAAAAGAAACAGCAGGCAATGTCGCGCTCAATCCGGTTGCACAGCGCGCGCAGCCCGTGGCTCATCCCCTCGCGCAAGAAAAAATCATCGGGCGAGAACTCGCGGAAAAAATCGGGGAAAACGCGCAAGCCGAAGAGTCGTTGCGCAAAATGGTCGAAGACCTGAATGCGGCAAATTTGCGCGCGCAGAATATCGCCAAAGTGCGCGCATCGACCGAGGCGAAACTGTCTGAACTGGAAATCGCCATCGGCAAGGATGCGCAGTCCATCGTGGCAACGCGCAAACAGATGGAAGAAAAAGCGCAGCTCGGAATGCAGGCGCTGGAGGAGCAGGAAAGACGCGCCGCGCAGGAACTGAGCGAACTGGAACAAGCGATGGCACAACGCCTCGAACTGGCGCGCCAGACCGAAGCCGCAGCACAGCAACGGCAGGCTGCCGAGTACGCGGCGATGCTGGCCGAGCAAGACAAACTGCAAGCCGAACGCGAAGCGCAGCAACATGCTCAAGCCCGGGTCGAATTCGAAAGCCAGGCACTTGCCGAAAGCAGACGCAGGGCAGCGCTGGAAGCAGAATTTGCCGAAAAGGAAAATGCCAATGCGGCGCGCGAACGCGAACTGCAACAAGCGATGGAGCAGCGTCTCGCGTTGGCGCGCTTGGCCGAAGCGGCTGTGCAGGAGCGGATAGCTGCCGAACAGGCGGCGCTGCTGGTCGAACAGAATAAATTGCAAGCCGAACGCGAAGCACAGCAACAAGCTCAAGCCCGGATCGAACTCGAAAGTCAGGCACTTGCCGAAAGCAATCGCACCGCCGCACTGCAAGCCGAGTTGGCCGAGAAGGAGCAAGCCAATGCGGCGCGCGAACGCGAACTGCAACAAGCGATGGAACAGCGTCTCGAACTGGCGCGCCAGGCAGAAGCGGCCGCACAGCAACGGCTGGAGGCCGAACAGGCCGCGATGCAAACCGAACAGGACAAGCTGCAAGCCGAGTTGGCCGAGAAAGAACAAGCCAATGCGGCGCGCGAGCGCGAACTGCAACAAGCGATGGAACAACGTCTCGAATTGGCACATCAAGCAGAAGCGGCTGCACAGCAACGGCAGGTTGCCGAGCAGGCAGCGATGCAGGCCGAGCAGGACAAGCTGCAAGCCGAACGCGAAGCGCAGCAACAAGCCGAAGCCAGAATAGTGCTGGAACGTCAGGCACAAGCCGAAAGCCTGCGTTCGGCAGAACTGGAAACCGAGCTGTCCGAAAAAGAGCAGGCCAATGTGGCGCGCGAGCGTGAACGGCAACAATTGCTGGAACATCGTCTCGAACTGGAACGTCAGGCCGAAGCGGTTGTGCTGGAACGGCGGGCTGCCGAGCAAGCCGCATTAGAGGCAGCACAAGACACCTTGCAAGCCGAACGCGAAGCCAAAGAAAAGACGGATGCCCACCTTGCGGCTGAACAGTCCGCGCGTCTGGAATTCGAGCGCCGTACCGCGCTGGAAGCCGAACTGGCCGCGCAGGAAAACGCCAATGCGGCGCGCGAAAGGGAATTGCAAACCTCGGCAGAACAACGGTTGGCACTGGCCAGACAAATTGAAGCAGCCGTGCAGGAGCGGCTGGCCGCCGAACAGGCAGCGATGTTGGCCGAACAGCACAGGCTGCAAGCCGAACGCGAGACGTGGGAGAAAGCCGGGCTGGATGCGGCGCGTATAGACCAGTTGCCGATCACGGGAATCTGGCCGCTCATGCGCGAAAAGCTGCGCAAGCTGGCGGATCATTTCGCCGCGCACAAGGCCGCATGGTTGGCCTATTCCGGCTGGACATTTTCCGCCGTGATGCTGCTTGCGCTGATGTTGCCCGCGTCCGCACCGCCGCCCGCTGCGGCGCTGGCCGCTCCCGTCGCCATCGTCGTCCCTCCAGCCGCATCGGCAGTGATTCCCGCCGGTACGGCGAAACGGAAGCAGAAGGACAAGACGGCCAATAAACCGCGTGCCGAACGCCAGCAAGACTCCCTAAAAAATCCTGGTTAGCCACGGATGAACACGGATTTTCACAGATAAACCCGGAATATCCATTGGCCGTATTTTCACTGTAGGAGCGAGCTTGCTCGCGAAAGCATTTCGCGAGCAAGCTCGCTCCTACAAGCGCCCACGGCCTAATGAACTATCCGGGATAAAGACGTGCGTAACTCGAAGGATTAGGCCGTGGGCATAACTGCCGGATAGACTGTTGTTTATCCGTGTTTCATCCGTGTTCATCCGTGGCTCAATTTAGTTCTTTTAGGTTGAACGTAGCGCACGTCTGCTCGCCGCGTCCGGTAAAATGCGCCGCATGACCTCTCTCAAGATCGCCACTTACAATATTCATAAAGGTTTTTCGCAGTTCAACCGGCGCGTGGTGTTGCACGAATTGCGCGAGCATTTGCGCGGCCTGGATGCCGACATTGTTTTTTTACAGGAAGTGCAGGGGGCGCACACGACGCATGCGGACAATCATGACGGCTATCCCGTTGAACCGCAGTACGAGTTTCTGGCCGATGAATTCTGGGCGCACCAGGCTTACGGCATGAACGCGGTGTACGAAGAAGGGCATCACGGCAACGCCATTCTCAGCCGTTTTCCTATCGTGGAAAGCAACAACAAAGATGTCTCCGCCCACCGTTTTGAAAGTCGCGGCCTGCTGCATAGCGAAGTGGAAATTGACGGGCTGCGGATACATTGTTTGTGCGCGCATTTCGGTTTGTTCGCCAAGGGCAGGCGCGCGCAGGCGCTTGCCTTGGTGGAGCATGTGTTGGGCGAAATTCCTGTCGCGGCACCGCTGATTATCGCGGGCGATTTCAACGACTGGCGCAACAAACTGAGCCACACGCTGGCGCATGAACTGGGCGTGCACGATGTGTTCGATTCGTACGAAGGCAAACCCGCGCGCAGTTTTCCGGCTTCGTTTCCCTTGTTCAAGCTCGACCGCATCTACGTGCGCGGATTCGATGTGGTGAGCTGTCAGGTGCACGGCGGAAGGCGCATGTCGGACCATGCGGCGCTGCTGGCGGAGTTGAAAAAAACATGAATATGAAAAATCTTTTTGCCACAGAGAACACAGAGTTCACAGAGAAATATTTGGGGCGGATAAAGCGAAGCGTATCCACCAAGCATTTTGGGCATTGGCAACTAAGAAAGATGGCCTACGCGCATATTTCTCTTCTGTGTCCTCTGTGGCTTGGATTAAGGTTTTAAAATGAGCCGCACCTTCCAGATTGGCCGCAATAAACTGATGCTGCTGCAAAACGGCACGCGCTATTTTCCGCTGCTGTGCGCGGACATTGATGCGGCGCAGCAGTCGGTCTATCTGGAAACCTACATTTTTGCCGCCGACGAGACCGGGCTTATGATCTCGCAAGCCTTGCAGCGCGCGGCGCGGCGCGGGGTGGCCGTGCATCTGCTGCTGGACGGTTACGGCTCGGAGGAATTGCCGCAGTCGTGGGTGGATGAATTGCGCCATGCCGGGGTGGACGTGCAATGGTTCCGCCGCGAGATTTCTCCCTACACCCTGAGCCCCAGCCGCAAGCGCCGCCTGTACCGCATGCACCGCAAACTGGCGGTGATGGACGGCGAAGTCGCGTTCGTCAGCGGCATCAACATCATCAACGACATTCCGGCCAACGAAGATTTCGACGCGCCGCGACTGGACTACGCGGTGCGCGTGCAAGGCCCGGTCGCGCATCAGGTGCAGGAAGCCACGCGCCGGTTGTGGGAGACCGTCAAGTGGGCGACCCTGCGCCGCCGCATCAACCGGTGGCGCGCGCGCCACCGGCGGCCGCACGATACCGTCGATGTGCTGGTGCAATTCATGTTGCGCGACAACCTGCGCCACCGCCACGACATCGAACACGCCTACCTGCAAGCCATCGCCAACGCGAAACATGAAATCATCATCGCCAACGCCTATTTTCTGCCGGGGCGCGTGTTCCGCCAGGCGCTGAAAGATGCCGCCAAACGCGGCGTGCGCGTGGTGCTGCTGTTGCAGGGCAAAGTCGAATACTGGATGCAGCACTACGCCACGCTGGCGCTGTACGGCCAACTGCTGGAAGCGGGCATCGAAATCTACGAATACCGCGACAGCTTTCTGCACGCCAAAGTCGGCGTGGTCGATGGCGAATGGGCGACCGTCGGCTCGTCCAACCTCGAACCGTTCAGCATGCTGCTGGCGCGCGAAGCCAACGTCGTGGTGAGCGATGAAAAATTCGCCGATGCCCTGCGCACCAGCCTGCTGCGCGCCATCAAAACCGGCGGCCAGCGCGTGGACGATTCCGGCGTGCCGCCATTCACCCTGCTGCTGGCGCGCATCAGCTACGTGCTGATAAGAATGTTCGTCGGCGCGATGGGCATCTCCGAAGACAGGTAACTGCCCCGCAACGCCCGCCAATAGGCGATCCGCATCAAACGCATCGCGTAGATCGCCGATTGGCGGGCATCTGCACGAGGTTGGTCGGGTAGGGCGGGTCACACCCGCCATTTTTTCCATGATTCGTATTCGAGTACAAAGCCGCAGATGCCGCCGTCGCCAAGGCTTACGGCTGGAACGATTACACGTCGGAGATGAGCGATGAGGAAATCTTGCGGAGGTTGTTGGCGTTGAATTTATCACGCGTTTGAATTGACGAACTTCTGGATGGCAAATGGCTGAACAACGAGATGTGACGGGTGTTGTGGTTTATATGCCTGAAGAAAAAGTTGGCGAAATTATCAATGCGCTATCGTCAGAACAGCGCCGTTTTGCTCGTCTTTTCGCCGATACCGTCAAACAGCCGCACGAGATTTGGCTGGCTTGGGAGGCCGATCCGCACAACAAAGGAATTTGGCTGAACCTGCGCACCTATTTGCAATTTCTGGACATGTCCAATTGCGAGTTAGACGGCGTGTATGGAGTGTCTATCGTCCGGTTTGTTTTCGATAAGCGTTGGCTGCTCTGCGAAATGAATATACAGATTGGTGAAGAGCAAAAGGTGACGGAGCAAATCAATCGGCTGTATCGCAACGGACGCTTGCTTTATCCGCAAAGTCAAATTCACGTGGAGTGAAGGAGTGATGACATGGCTTCCAAGTTAAAAATGTTGGATGTCGTCAGCGTAACTGCGGCATTGCCGGAGTTGGGGCTTAATGCCGGGATGCTGGGCACTATTGTCGAGGTCTTCACGGATGAGGCGTTCGAGGTCGAGTTTTGTAACGATAACGGCGAGACCATCGTGATGCTTCCATTGAAGTCTTCGCAAATCGAGTTGTACGCTAGCGCTCATTTCTGAACCAGCTTGCCAGGATTGCCAGCACCTCGCTGAAATTGATTCGGAAATGGCATTCAAAGTAGGAAGGCTCGTGGGTGTGCTTGGGGTTGTTCATTGTTAACTGCCTCCTGTGTTGTGCGACTGATGGTTGAATGTTAAGCGTTGCCGTGATGCTAGATAAGCCGGAAACGTTTCCGGTGTGATTGAGTTCAACTTTAGTAGTTGGCAGCTGCATTGTCTTTTGGCGCTTGTTGGTTTTTCGCTGAAAACCAACAAATCGCAATGCAACTGGGCATAATAAATTGTGAAGATTTGAAGCAATTTTGTGAACGCGGGAAACGTTTCCCGCTTGAGAATTTATTTCTCGACGCTTTGAAAATTGCGTTTTCCTTGAAAGGTAATGTGATGCATCAGCGCATTCAAGAAACACTCTCACGTATCGAAGCCGAAAATGATGTGAGGATTCTTTTCGCCTGCGAATCCGGTAGCCGTGGTTGGGGTTTTGAATCTGCCGATAGCGATTGGGATGTGCGTTTCATCTATTGCCATCCGCGCAATTGGTATCTCTCCGTCGAGGAGGGGCGCGATGTGATCGAGTTGCCTATCGACGAACTGCTGGATGCGAACGGTTGGGATTTGCGCAAGAGTCTGCGCTTGATGAAAAAATCCAACCCGGTGCTGCTGGAATGGCTTTCGTCGCCTATCGTGTACCGGGAAGATGCTGCGGCGATGGCGGCATACCGTGCGCTCGCGCAGGATTTCTACCAGCCAGCGGCTTGCCTGCACCACTACCTGCACATGGCGAAGGGTAACTTCCGCGAGTATCTGCAAGGCGAAACGGTGTGGCTGAAGAAATATTTCTACGTGTTGCGCCCGGTGCTGGCGTGTCTGTGGATAGAGCGCGGGTTGGGTGTGGTGCCGATGGCTTTTGACGATTTGGTGGCTGGCGTGGTGAACGATAGCGAGTTGAAGGCTTGCATCGTTAGTCTTGCAGAGCAAAAAAGGTCGGGTGCCGAGATGGATAACGGTGCGCGCATTCCGGCGATCCATACCTTCCTTGAGCGCGAAATCGCGCGTTTGAGTGTTGTGGCCGCCGGTATTTCCAGAAACCCGGTGTCTGTGGAGTTGCTGGTGAAAATGAACCGGTATTTCCGTGAGACTTTGGGGTAGATGCAGGTGTAAGACGATACTGTTAAGCGTTTGCTTTAGCTTGGCACTGTCGCCAGCGGCAGAAACAAAGTCAACGGCGAATCCGGCAAGGGAATAAAACCGTGATGCCGGTAAAACGCGGCAGCATTTTTATCTTTGGCATCAACCACCATCGCATAAGCGGTGATTTCAGAGTGAGCCGCACGGCACATGGCATCCGCCAGTAATGCACCACCCAATCCCAGATTTTTGAAATCCTGATCCACGGCCAAGCGTCCCATGCGCACTGCCGGAACGAGTGGGTAACGTGGAAGTTTCTTGCTGATGGCGGGTGGCAGTTCATTCAGCAAAAGGCTGGTTGCGGCCAAGGTGTAATACCCGGCGATGCGCTGTTCGCCGGTGAGCGCCACAAAGCAGGCCGTTACGCGGCGGCGTACATCTTGCGTGACTTGTTGCTGGAAGTAGCGATCCAGCGGTGCGGAGCCGCAACGGAATTGGGTGCGGTCGTGTTCGGTTGCAAGTGGCGCAACGCGAAACTTGGTTGCGCTCATTCGGCGCTCAACAATTTTTTGCGTCGGGCGAAGGCTCGTTTCAGCGCGGGGTTGGGTTTGGGGGGTGACATCAATGCCTGCGCAAAACATTCCTGATCGGATAGCGTCAAGCGGATAACACCCGCGTGTTCGATGGCTTGTCGTGCGGCATCCTGCACGGCAGAGATGACGAAGTCGGAAACGGTGAGTCCCTGAATTTCGGCGGCGCGTTTGAGCGTGGCGTGCAGTTCGGTGCTGATGCGCGCCTCAAGTCTGGCGGTCGATGTGGCTGTTGACATGGTGTGTTCCTCCTGGCTGGCACTGTACGGCGATATGCCGGGTCGGTCAAGTCGGGTATATCCAATACGCCAGTTGCTCCTCAACGCCCGCCAATAGGCGATCCGCATCGAACGCATCGCGTAGAACGCCGATTGACGGGCATCTGCACGAGGTTGTCTGGTGGAAAATCAAAAAATGTTGTGCTGCATCCGGGTTTCGCCCGCTGTTTTTGTAGGTGCGAGTTCATTCGCACATCGAACGAAATTCGTGCGAATGAATTCGCACCTACCCCCCCCTAACTGCGTTTTTTGGATTGGCAGCCCGCTATAATCCTCCCATGACCCCAGACGAATTCATTTCCAAATGGCGCGGCAACCCGCTCGAAGAGCGCGCCAGTTATCTGCTTCGCTTCATCGGCCTTTGCGCGTCGGCGGATTGATATGATTATTCCGAGCTTCAAATCCGGTGATGAAGTGTTTTGCGACGGGCTTGCCTGGGGCTGCGGCATTGTGGTTGAAGTGACCGGACCTTCCACGATGCGCGTCAATTTCGGGCGAGCCGGCATACGTCCAATTACCGTTTCCAGTTATTGGCGATTGGCAACCCTGGAAGACAAGAAACGGTCGTTGTCGCCCGAACCCAAGCCCGAGCCGATATGCGAACCGGAACAGGCGACACTGGAAAATATTGAAAGTGTGGCGTTGAATTGGGAATACGCGGTTGATGCAATTGAGGCAGATTCCGATTGCTCGGAGGAGTACACGCACTACCTGATTGAGCGCTGGCGGCTACATGGTGTGTTGAACGGTTTCGCCTTCCACGATCTGGAAGTGCCGGACTCGATCAAGTACCGGGTGGAAGTGGCCGACCGGCGTTTTGTCGAGCTGACATTCGAGATCGAGCATCACGTGTGGGGCACGCCCGACATCTACGACCAGAATGCTTTCTGGTATTACTACCGCTGGCCGGTCAAGTGGCTGGCGAACACTGAGGGGCAGAGCGATTATTACGCCCTCGGGCAATAATTATTCCGGTGTGCTTTAACCCAATAACCCATTTGAACCGAACTCGCTCCTTCCCCCTTGCAGGGGAAGGCTGGGATGGGGGTAGAGTTGTTGAACGGTCGCATTTCTACCCCCTCCCTAACCCTCCCCCTGCAAGGGGGAGGGGACGTTTCGGCTAATGAATTGTCTTGCTTTAGCGTGAAGATCGCCTATTGACGGGCATCTTCACGAGGTTGTCGGGCGTAGGGTGGGGCTGCCCGGAGCGGCTATAATGCGCCCTCGCAAAATTTCACCGAATACGCCATGCGTCACCATCATTCTTCTTCGCCTTCTCCCGCTCCCGCCACACGCACCGACTGGCGCGTGATCAAAAGCCTGACTCCTTATCTGCTGGAATTCAAAGGCCGCGTGGCGGCGGTGGTGGTGTTGCTGGTGCTGGCGAAGCTGACCAATGTGGCCGTGCCGCTGGTGCTCAAGGAAATCGTGGACGCGATGAGCAAGCCGCAGGCGATGCTGGTGATCCCGGCGTTCCTGATCGTGGGTTACGGCTTGCTGCGGTTGTTCAGCACCTTGTTCGGCGAGTTGCGCGACGCGCTGTTCGCCAAGGTGACGCAGCGCGCCATCCGCCGCGTGGCGATTCAGGTGTTCGAACATTTGCACAGCCTGAGTTTGCGTTTCCATCTGGAGCGGCAAACCGGCGGCGTGTCGCGCGACATCGAGCGAGGCACGCGCGGCATCAGTTTTCTGCTGACGTTTCTGCTGTTCAACATCCTGCCGACGCTGCTGGAGATCGGGCTGGTGGCGGGCATCCTGTTCGTCAAATACAACCCGTGGTTCGCCATCATCACCTTCGCCACGCTGGTGCTGTATATCGCGTTCACGCTGGCCATCACCGAGTGGCGCATGGTGTTCCGGCGCACCATGAACGAGATGGATTCCAAGGCCAACACGCGCGCCATCGACAGTCTCATCAACTACGAGACGGTGAAATATTTCGGCAACGAGCGCTACGAAGTCGCGCGCTACGACGATCAAATGAAAAGCTGGGAAGTGTCGGCGGTGCGCAACCAGACTTCGCTGGCCGCGCTCAACGCCGGGCAGAGCATCATCATCGCCATCGGCGTGACGCTGCTGATGCTGCTGGCGGCGGACGGCGTGGTGAAGGGCACCATGACCGTGGGCGATCTGGTGCTGGTCAACGTGTATATGATCCAGCTCTACATGCCGCTGCATTTCCTCGGCTTCGTTTACCGCGAGATCAAGAACGCGCTGGCCGACATGGAACGCATGTTCCGTTTGCTGGACGAGAACCGCGAAGTGCAGGATGCACCGGACGCACAGCCGCTACTGTTGGAAAAGGCCTCCGTGCGTTTTGAGCATGTCGGATTTCATTACGATCCGGCACGCGAGATTTTGCACGAGGTGAGCTTCGACATCCCGAGCGGACATACCGTGGCGGTGGTGGGCGCGAGCGGGGCGGGCAAGTCAACTTTGTCGCGGCTGCTGTTCCGTTTTTACGACGTGAACACGGGCGGAATTTTTATCGACGGACAGGACATCCGCCGCGTGACGCAAGCCAGCCTGCGCGCCGCCATCGGCATCGTGCCGCAGGACACGGTGCTGTTCAACGACACCATTTATTACAACATCGCTTACGGCAGGCCCGATTCGACGCGCGAAGAAATCCTGCGTGCCGCGCAATCGGCGCACATCCATCACTTCATCGAAAGTCTGCCCGACGGCTACGACACCATGGTGGGCGAGCGCGGCCTGAAACTTTCCGGCGGCGAAAAACAGCGCGTGGCGATTGCGCGCGCCATCCTGAAAAATCCCGCGCTGCTGATTTTCGACGAGGCGACTTCGGCGCTGGATTCCAAATCGGAAAAAGCCATCCAGGACGAATTGCGCGGCATCGCCCACAACCGCACCACGCTGGTCATCGCCCACCGCCTCTCCACCGTGGTGGACGCGCAACAGATTCTGGTGATGGACAAAGGCCGCATCATCGAACGCGGCACGCACCGAGAATTGCTGGCGCAGCAAGGCGTTTACGCGCAGATGTGGGCGTTGCAACAGCAGGAAGAACATTAAGTCGCCATTTCTGCGCTGGCATGGCGAAATTGAATATCGGCTTTTTTCAATAGTCCATTTGTACTGCCCGACACAATCTTTGATTATTTTGGGTTTATTAGGGTATTCTTCGTCACGTTTGATGGAAATGCTCAGAGGAATTTATGCGTAACATATTTATTTCAGTGCTGTTGGCAGGCTTTGCGCTAGGGGCGCAAGCGGAGGACGATGCTTTCCTGGCCAAGCTGGATCAGGGTGACAACCTTGCCTTGTTCGCCAGAGCGGACACACCCAAGCTGGGTTCGGCCATTGCCCTGATCTACGACGAGCAAACGCAGCGCCCGCTGTATTCCAAGAATATCGACAATATCGCGCCTATCGCCTCCATCACCAAACTGATGACGGCAATGGTGATTCTGGATGCGCGCTTGCCGCTGGATGAGCCGATCACGATCACCGCACAGGATAAAGACCGCTATAAAGGCTCGCATTCGCGCTTGAGTAAAGGCATGACGATGACGCGCGGCGACTTGCTGAAACTGGCGCTGATGGCCTCGGAAAACACCGCCGCTGCCGCGCTGGCGCGCACCTATCCCGGCGGCACCACAGTGATGCTGGTCATGATGAACGCCAAGGCGCGCGAACTGGGCATGGACTCCACGCGTTTCGACGACCCCACCGGATTGCACTGCACCAACGTCTCCACCGCGCAGGATCTGGTGAAAATGGTGCGGGCGGCGCAAGGCTATGAGGACATCCAGCGTGCGACCACTTCAAACTCGCATACCGTGCAAATTTCCCCGCGCCGCAATCTGCGTTTCGTCAACACCAATCCGCTGGTCAGAAATTCGACATGGGAAATCGGTTTGAGCAAAACCGGCTACATCAGCGAAGCCGGACGTTGCCTGGTGATGCAGGCGAAGATTTCCAATCGTCCGGTGGTCATTGTGCTGCTGGATTCCTGGGGTAAACGCACCCGCGTCGGCGATGCCAACCGCATCAAACGCTGGATGGAAGGCGGGAATGTTCGGACAGTGCGGTATAGCCGGGGCGGATAGTTGCGCCGGATTGCCCGGAAAAAAAGGAGGCTTGATGCCTCCTTTTTTTATCCAAAAAATTTCAGCCGTGGCCGGGTATCAACATGATGGCTTAGACCGGCGCAGGACAGGCAACTCGGGCTGAAGCCCTTCCCGCACCCTCCGGGTTAATCTGCGACAATGCTGCGGTGTACGCAATGCGTGAAGGTAAAGCAAGATGAATAATTGGCATCAACTTTCCGCGCAGGAAGTGCTGGATAAATTCTCTGCCAGTGCGCAAGGCTTGGCTGATGCCGAGGCCGCGCTGCGTCTCGCCCGCGACGGCGAGAATCGTTTAATCCCGCAAAAAATACGCGGCCCGCTGCTGCGCTTTCTGCTGCAATTCCACAACGTCCTGATCTATGTGTTGCTCGGCTCGGCCTGCATCACGGCGCTGCTCGCGCACTGGGTGGATACCGGCGTGATCGTCGGCGTGGTGGTGATCAACGCCATCATCGGTTTCATTCAGGAAGGCAAAGCGGAGCAGGCGCTGGATGCCATACGCCGTATGTTGTCGCCCGAGGCCACCGTGCTGCGCGACGGCAAGCATGTCGTGGTGGCGGCGGAAACGCTGGTGGCGGGCGATATTGTGCTGCTGCAATCCGGCGACAAAGTGCCGGCCGACCTGCGTTTGCTGAGCGTGAAAAATCTGCGTATCGAAGAAGCCGCGCTGACCGGGGAATCCGCCGCCGTCGAAAAAAACAGCGCGGCGGTGGATGGGCATGCGGCGCTCGGCGACCGTTATTGCATGGCGTATTCCGGCACGCTGGTGGTCTATGGTCAGGGCAGGGGCGTGGTGGTAGCCACTGCCGGGAACACCGAGATCGGGCGCATCAGCGCGCTACTGGACGAAGTGCAGACGCTGACCACGCCCATGTTGCGGCAAATGGAAAAATTCGGGCGCTGGCTGACGCTGGTCATCATGCTGCTGGCCGCGTTCACTTTCCTGTTCGGCTGGCTGGTGTATCACTTCGGCGTGGCCGACATGTTCCTCGCTGCTGTCAGTATGGCGGTGGCGGCGATCCCCGAGGGATTGCCTGCGGTGATGACCATCACGCTGGCGCTCGGCGTGCAGCGCATGGCCAAGCATCACGCCATCGTGCGCCGCTTGCCTGCGGTCGAAACGCTGGGTTCGGTGACGGTGATCTGCACCGACAAGACCGGCACGCTCACCCGCAACGAAATGACGGTGCAGCGCGTGCTGACCGCCGCACACGAGTTCGAGGTGAGCGGGGCGGGCTACGCGCCGCACGGCGATTTTGTTGTCGCAGGAAACGAGGTGGACATCGGCGGGAATGGCGAGGCGCTCGATCTGTTCCGTGCCGGGTTGCTGTGCAACGATGCCGCGTTGCACGAAACCGCAGGAGCATGGCACATCGCGGGCGATCCGACCGAAGGTGCGCTCGTCACGCTGGCGCTCAAGGCCGGGCTGGACGCGAAGTACGAGCAGGCAGCGCTGCCGCGCACCGATCTCATCCCGTTTGAATCCGAACACGGTTTCATGGCGACCCTGCATCACGATCATGCCGGTCACGCTTTCATTTTCGTCAAAGGCGCAGAGGAACAGATACTGGCAATGTGCCATAGCCAGCGCGTGGCGGGCGAAGACATCGCAATCGATCCGGCACGCTGGCAGGGCAGGATGGAACAGACCGCTGCGCTGGGTCAGCGCGTGCTGGCGCTGGCGGTGAAAACAATCGGGGGGGCGCAACGCGAACTGAATTTCGCCGATATGCAATCCGGTTTCACCCTGCTGGGGATGGTTGGCATCACCGATCCGCCGCGCGAAGAAGCCATCGCCGCCGTGCGCGAATGCCAGGCGGCGGGTATTCGCGTCAAGATGATTACCGGCGACCATATCGAGACGGCGCGCGCCATCGCCGCGCAGATGGGCATCGGCCACGGCAACGCATTAAGCGGCAACGAACTGGATGCGCTGGACGACACACAATTGCGCAAAGCCGTGTTGGAAGTGGACGTGTTCGCGCGCGCCTCGCCTCAACACAAGCTGCGGCTGGTGGCGGCGTTGCAGGCCAACGGCGAAGTGGTCGCCATGACCGGCGACGGTGTGAACGACTCGCCCGCGCTGAAGCGCGCCGACATCGGCGTGGCGATGGGCTTGAAAGGCACGGAAGTGGCGAAGGAAGCGGCGGGCATGGTGCTGGCCGACGACAACTTCGCCACCATCGCGCATGCCGTGAAAGAAGGGCGCACGGTCTATGACAACATCAAAAAAGCCATCGTGTTCATCGTGCCCACCAACGGCGGCGAAGCGGGCATGGTGCTGGTCGCGGTGTTTTTCGGCATGACGCTGCCGATCACGCCGGTGCAAATTTTGTGGGTGAACATGGTTACCGCGATCACGCTGGCGCTGGCCTTGTCGTTCGAGCAAGCCGAGCCGGGCGTGATGCAACGCCCGCCGCGCGCCGCCAGCGAGTCGCTCTTGTCCGGCTTCATGCTGTGGCGCGTCGCCTTCGTTTCGCTGCTGCTGACCGCAGGCCCGCTGGCGCTGTTCCTGTGGGAAAGTTCGCGCGGCACCAGCATCGAAGAAAGCCGCACCGTCGCGGTCAACGCGCTGGTGGTCGGGGAAATGGCTTACCTGTTCAACTGCCGCTACCTGCGCGCGCCGGTTTACAAATGGCGCGACTTCACCGGCAATGCATACGTGCTGCTCACCATCGCACTGTTGGCCGCAGCGCAGACGCTGTTCACCTACCTGCCCGTCATGCAAGACCTGTTCGGCGTGGTCGCCATCGACGCCGCCGCCTGGGCGCGCATCGCGCTGTTCGGCGTGCTGCTGTTCGCGGCGGTGGAGCTGGAAAAAACGTGGTTACGGCAGGGTGCGTAGGTCGGGCTTCAGCCCGACATGAAATACCATTATTTTGTGATGCTCCGCCGCACGGCACTCGCGCCGCACGCGACATTTCCATACAATCCAAGCCGTGAAAAAACGTGGGCAAGCAAGCGGTGATTGAGAAACTACCAAGAAGTGCGGGCGTACTGCTGATGTGCCTCTGCCTGCTGCATCCTGCCTTGGCGCACGCCAAAACAAATCCCGTTATTCCGGCAGTCAATCTGATCGCGCCCAAAGAAGTGCGCGACGTGCTCAAGGAATTTTTTGTGCTGCCCGAGGCGATGCTGGCCGACGAGAGCGAGCGCGCCGTTTTCATGCGCCGCGCGCAGCGCGAAATCCCCGAACTGCTGGCGACGGAAGGCTATTTTTCCGGCAAGGTGGTGTTGCGCGGCGTGGCGGATGACGGTGTGCTGGAGCTGGAAGTGTTGCCCGGCGCGCGCACGCTGGTGAGCGAGGTGAGTATCGAGTTTCGCGGCGATCTGGCGCTGGATGAAGCGTCGCGCAACGCGCGCGCGCAACAGCTGCGGGCGGCGTGGAAACTGCCTGTGGGCAAGCCGTTCCGGGCGGGCGATTGGGACGAAGCCAAAACCGATCTGCAGGCGCAAGTGGCGGCCAGGGATTATGCCGCCGCGCTCCTGGTGGAGAGTGCGGCGCAAGTGGATGCGGCCAAAGCCGTCGCGCGGCTGCGCATCGTGATCGATTCCGGCCCGCGCTATGTGTTCGGCGCATTGCAGGTGAGCGGGCTGGAGCGCTATGAAGAATTGATGGTCACCCGCAACACCACGTTCAGTCGCGGTGAACCCTACCAGCGCGGCAAACTGTTGTCCTTCCAGACCAAATTGCAGAACCAGCCGCAGTTCGCTTCGGTGGTGGTCAATCTCGACACCGCCGCCGCAACCGCCAACCCCGCCGGCGACGGCGCGGTGACCGCGCCGGTCAAGGTCAAGGTTGTCGAAGCGCTGTCGCGCAAGATCACGCTGGGTGTCGGTTACAGCACCAACAACGGCGTGCGCAACGAGGCCACCTACCAAAGCTATAACTTCTTGAACCAGGCGTGGACGCTGAACGGTTCGCTGCTGCTGGAGAAGAATCGCCAGAATTTTTCGACCGGGCTGGATACGCCGCCCAACCCGCTGGGCTACCGTTTGTTGTGGAAAGGCAGCAGCGAGAAAACGCAGATCGAGGGTCTGGAAACGCGGCTGGACAAATTTGGCGTGACGCGCAGCCGCACGTTGTACGGCATCGAAACCGGCATCGGATTGAACTGGCAAGAAGAGCAGCGTCTGCCCACGGGCGGCATTCGCGAAACCGATCAGGCGCTGGTGCTGGATTGGCGCTGGTACAGGCGCGAGGTGGACGATCCGCTGGCACCGATGAGCGGCGAACTGACCGAAATCCGCGTGGGCGGCGCGAGCAAGGCGCTGCTGTCGGACCAGGATTTTATGCGCGGTTATATCCGCCATCAGGCGTGGATGCCGCTGGGAAAAAACGATGTGATTTCGTTGCGCCTCGAAGCGGGTTTCACCGCCGCTTCATCCCGCCTCGGCATCCCGCAGGAATACCTGTTCCGCGTCGGCGGCACGCAGACCGTGCGCGGCTTCGCCTATCAGAGCCTGGGCGTGAGCGAAGGCAGCGCCATCGTCGGCGGCCGCGCGATGACTTCGACCAGCCTCGAATACACGCACTGGTTCGGCAATTTTGGCGTTGCTTTGTTCACCGACGCGGGCGGCGCGGCGGATACCGTTCCCGAGTTGCGGCTGTCGCAGGGATCGGGTTATGGCGTGCGCTGGCACAGTCCGGTGGGGCCGCTGGCGCTCGATATTGCGCGCGGCAAGGGCGAACCGCAATCGCGCATACACTTCGCCATCGCGGTGGCTTTTTGATGTCCAAATCCAAGACCAAATTCAAATTATCGCGTCGCGGCAAATGGCTGCTGTGGCTGGTCACGCCTTGCGTGATGCTGGGCGCGGGCGGCACCTGGCTGGTCGCCACGACTTCCGGTTTGCAATGGCTGACCGGACTGGCCGAACGCAACAGCGGCGGAAAAATCAGCATGAGCGGTGTCGGCGGTTCTTTGCTGGATTCGATCGACATTCAGCAGCTGGTGTTTCGCGGTGCAGGAACGCGCATCACTTTGCGCGGCCTGCATCTGCAATGGCGGCCGTCTTCCTTGTTGCACGGGCAGCTGAACGTGCTGCATCTGACGCTGCAACAAGCGGATGTGCTGTCGCCGCCTTCGGACACGCCCGCCGTCCTGCCCGATAATATTCTGCTGCCGCTGGATGTGCGCGTGCAGCAAATGCATATCGCCGCGCTGCGCCTGTACAGCCGCGAAAACGCGGCGGCGGATTTCGCGGCGGGCGACATCGAAGCGCGCCTCGACAGCAATGCACAAATACACGATGTGCAAGTGACCCACATCAAACTGGATTACGGCGACCTGAGCGGCGCGTTGCAGCTCTCCACGCAAAAGCCGTTCAAGCTGCAAGCGGCGGCCACGCTGGATGCGCCGCTGCACCTTTCCGGCAAGGTGCAGACGATGCGCGTGACGGCGGCGGCCAGCGGCGATCTGCAACACATCAAGCTGAGTTTGTCCGGCAAGGGCGCGGGCATGAACGCGCAGGGATCGGCGCAACTGTCGCCGGTGGCCGAGGTGTTGATAGACGAGATGCAGTTCGCCATCGGCGGTGTGCAGGCGAAGTGGCTGTCCGCCGATTTACCGCCCGCCAGGCTGTCCGGCAGTGTCGAGTTGCGCGGAAAAAAAGGCGGCGTGCTGGAAGGCGCGGTGCGCGTGCGCAACGGCAATGCGGCCAGCTACGACAAAAACGGTTTGCCGGTTGTCGGCATCACTGCGCGTCTGCGCATCACGGATTCGCAGTGGCAATTTCAGCAGTTGGACGCGCTGTTCCCGCAGGACGGACATATCACCGGCAAGCTGGCGTGGCAGAAGCAAAGCGGCAAAATCGGCGCGCAACTGAAAGTGCGCGAACTCGATCCGCAGGCGCTGGATACGCGCATGCCGAGCACCCGCATTCAAGGCGACATAAGTCTGGAAAGTGCCGGACAAAACCAGCGCGTGGTGCTGGCGTTGAGCGACAGCAACTATGTGGTGAGCGGCGAACTGAACAAGCGCGGCAAACAAGTGGAATTGCGCGATTTGCGCGTGGTGCACGGCGAGACGGTGCTCAGCGGTAAAGGGCATTTGGCGCTGAACCGCCGCCGCACTTTCAGTCTGGTCAGCCGGTTGCAGAAATTGAATCTGGCGGAATTCATGCGCGCCCCCGCGACGGATTTGAACGCCAGTCTGGAAGTGTCCGGCACGCTGTCGCCGGAAGCGGCGGGCGTGCTGCAATTCGATTTGTTCAACAGCCGTTTCGCCGACTATGAAATCGGCGGCAGCGGGCATTTGGACTTCGTCGGTTTACGGCGCGCGGTCGGCGAGATTGAGGCGCGGCTGGGCGACAACAGCCTGCGGCTGGATGTGGCGCACGGCACGGAAGCGGATCATTTGAAGCTGTTGCTGGATGCGCCCAATCTGGCGCAAGTCAGCACTTCGCTGGGCGGAAAATTGAGCGGGCAGGGCGATCTTTCCGGCACGCTGGATGCGCCCGCTTTGAATTTTGAATTGAACGGCACAGCGCTGCTGTTTGCCGGTCAGCACATAGACCAGCTGGATGCGGCGGGCGAGTTGAGCGACCAGGCCATGAATTTGCAAATCGGATTGATCGGTTATCACGCTGCGGGAGAGGCTTTCACCCTGGCGGGCACGAGAGCCGCGAACGCGGATTGTTCGCTGGAGCAAAACCAGTCCCTTCCCCCTTGCAGGGGGAAGGTTAGGATGGGGGTAGAAGAGTTGAGTAACGTTGAAGTTTCTACCCCTACCCTACCCCTCCCCCTGCAAGGGGGAGGGGATGTTCCGGCTAGCGAAATAACTGGCCTGAACATCCCGCAAGCCAAATTCGATTTCCACGGCAGCCGCGCGCAGCACACGGTGAATGTATCCGCCCGCTTGGCGCAGGGGGCGCGGGTGATGAGCGATGTGAGTCTGGTGGCGAGCGGCGGCTTCAGCGATGCGGCGCAGGGCTGGCAGGCTTTGCAATGGCAGGGGACGCTGGACAAACTGGATGCGGGCGGCATCGCGCCGCTGCATTTGCTTTCTTCCGCCCCGCTGGCGCTGGCGAAAAATTCGGTGCAGTTCGGCGCGGCGGAACTGGCCATGAGCGGCGGCAAAATTCAAATCGCGGATGTGCGATGGGCACCGCAACGCTGGCACACTGCCGGAAAATTCAGCGGTCTCGGTGTGCGTGCCGTGAATGCGCAGAGCAACAAACAGGTATTGGATGCCCTCGATACCATGCGTTTCGGCGGCGCATGGGATTTTGCGGCTGACGGGCACTGGCAGGGCAATCTGCAAGTGCAGCGCGAAAGTGGTTCCTGGGTGGTCGATAACGCCACCGGAATGCGCCTCGGTTTGCGCAAGTTGCAGATTGCGTTGCGCGCGAAGAATGACCGCCTGGAGGCGAGTCTGGATGCCGAAGGAGATCGTCTGGGCGAACTGTCGGCGCAGGCGGGCGTGCCGTTGACCAAGCGCGGCGATGGCTGGACAGTATTGCCGGAATCCAGAGTGGACGGGCATCTGCATCTGTTGTCGGACGATCTGTCGTGGCTGGGGCCGATGCTGGATGCCAACTGGCAAAGCGGCGGAAAGTTGAAACTGGATGCGGATTTGGAGGGAACGGTGCAGTCGCCCCAACTTGATGGCGAGGCCCACGGCGACGGCTTGCTGTTCGCGCTGCTGGACCAGGGCGTGCGGTTGGAGCAGGGGCAGATGGACATGCGCTTCGACCGTGATGTGGTGACGCTGGATAAATTTTCTTTCAGCGCGCCGTACCAGGAGATGCCCGGCGACAGCCTGTTGAGCGGCTACAAGCTGGAAGGCAAAGCGGGGCGGTTGAGCGCAAGCGGCAGCATCAATTTGCAAGGCGAAAAGGGGGATTTGCAGATTGCCGCCGAACGCATGCCGTTTGCGCAGCGACCCGACCGTTGGCTCATCGCTTCCGGCAGCGGCAGCGCGCATTACGCCAACGATGTGCTGACGCTGGAGAGCAAGGTCCGCGCCGATGCCGGACTCATCAAACAACTGGCGAGCAACCGCCCGAGCTTGCCGGACGACGTGCATATCGTCGGACAGGAAGCGGCAAAAAGCTCCGGTCTTGCCTATGCGGTCGATGCGATGCTGGATTTCGGAGAGCATTTTTATATCCGCACCGCAGGTCTGGAAGCGCGGCTGTCCGGGCAAATCAACCTGCACAGCAAACCCGGAGAAACGCTGCAAGCGACCGGCATCATCGCCGCGCAGGACGCGCTGTTCGACGCTTACGGCCAGCGCCTGCAAGTGGACAGGGGGATGGTGAATTTCCAGGGGCCGCCGGACGATCCGGGCTTGAATATTCTGGCGTTGCGCAAAGGATTGGCCGTGGAAGCCGGGGTGCAAGTTACCGGCACGCTGCGCCGTCCCGTGGTGCAACTGGTCTCCACGCCCAGCGTGCCGGATGCCGAAAAATTGTCGTGGATCATGCTGGGGCGCGTGCCGGATGCCACCGGCGTGGATTCCACGCTGCTGCTGGCCGCCGCCGGAAATATTCTGGGCGGACAATCCGCCGGACAGATCGGCCGCGCCATCGGCGTGGATGAACTTTCGCTGCGCCAGAAAGAAGGCAGCGCGGGGGCGGACGCGTTCCAGAACCAGGTGGTGACCGTCGGCAAACGCCTCAACTCGCGCGCCTACCTCAGCTACGAACAGGGGCTGTCCGACGTGGGCGGCATCACCAAATTCACCTACAACCTGACTTCGCGCCTCACCGTCGTCACCAAAACCGGCACCGAAGATGCGCTGGATCTGGTGTATTCGTTCCGGTTTTATTAGTCATTATTTAACCGACGAATTTGTAGGTGCGAATTTATTCGCACAAAACACTTTCTTGCGGCAAATCGTGCGAATGAATTCGCACCTACAACCAATAATTAGCCAAATTTGCGCCCAGAATATTTTTCTGGTTTAATCCGTCTGACGTTTTAACAATCCTTTAATAATGGAAATATAAAATGATGAAACCTGCCCAAGTGGTCAAGGCATTGGCGGCGCTGGCGCAACCCACGCGGCTGGCGATTTACCGGCTGCTGGTGAGCACCGGCCCGGACGGTTTGGCCGCCGGACAGATCGCCGCCAAACTGAAAGTATCGCCCGCCACGCTGTCCTTCCATTTCAAAACGCTGAGCCACGCCGGGCTGGTGGAAAGCAGGCAGGACGGGCGCTTCGTGTATTACGCCGCGAACTTCACCGTGATGCACGGCATGGTGGATTACCTCACCGAGAACTGCTGCGGCAGCGATGCCAATGCCTGCAAAACGCCGGGGAAATAAGCGCACCTTGCCCGCAAGGCAGGAAATACGGTCATCTCCGTGATGTGCATGATGTAGATCGCCTATTGACGGGCATCTCGGGCGGGTGGGGTGTTTGTAGGTCGGGTTTTAACCCGACATGTCGGGCTGAAGCCCGACCTACGTTCTAATGGACTATCAGGGATGAGGGAAAAATAATGACCGAAAAACAATACACCGTGCTGGTGCTGTGCACCGGCAACTCGGCGCGCAGCATCCTCGGAGAAGTGCTGTTCAACAATCTGGGTAAAGGCATGTTCAAGGCGTACAGCGCGGGCAGCCATCCCGCCGGGCAGGTCAATCCGGGTGCGCTGGAATGGCTGCAACAGAACGGCTACTCGACCTCCGGCTTGCGCAGCAAAAGCTGGGACGAGTTCGCTGCGCCCGGCGCGCCCGAGTTCGATTTCATTTTCACCGTATGCGACAACGCCGCCGGAGAAGCCTGCCCGCTGTGGCCGGGCAAACCCGCCAGCGCGCACTGGGGCATCCCCGATCCGGCGCAGGTGGCAGGCGACGAAGCGCGCCGCGCCGCATTCAAAAAAGCCGCCGAACAATTGGCGCGGCGCATCCAGTTGTTTCTGAGTTTGCCTATCGAAAAATTGGACAAGCTCGTGCTGAAAGAAAAATTGGCAGAGATCGGAAGGATCAAGGATTAACTACTACCAGCACCGTCATTCCGGCGCAGGCCGGAATCCAGTTGAAAAATATATCCCCGCGAAGCGGGCCAAAATTATTGGCTTTGTCCGCTTCGCGGGATGTATGTCTCGCTGGATTCCGGCCTGCGCCGGAATGACGGGTTTTCGGAATATTTTGCTAAGGAGAACGCAATGAAAAAACTTCAAGTATTCGATCCGGCTTTGTGTTGCAGCAGCGGTGTGTGCGGTGTCGATGTTGATCCGGCGCTGGTCGCTTTTGCGGCGGATGTGGATTGGGCGAAACAGCGGGGCGCGCAGATCGAGCGTTTCAATCTGGCGCAGCAACCGCTGGAATTTGCCGGGAATGCGCAGGTGAAAATTTTTCTGGAAAGCAGCGGGCAGGAATGCTTGCCGCTGATCCTGCTGGACGGCGAAGTGGTGTTGTCCGGCCGTTATCCCACGCGTGACGAGTTGAGCGCGTGGCTCCATATTGCGACCACGCCTTCGCTGTTCACGGAGCAAGTTGCGGAGCTGGTGGCCATAGGCGCGGCCATCGGTGCCAACTGCGAACCGTGTTTCAAATACCATTACGATCAGGCGCGCAAACTCGGCGTGAGCGATCTGGATATGCGCTACGCCGTCGATCTGGCGCAGAAGGTCAAGGACACTCCGGCGCGCAACATGCTGGCGCTGGCCGAACGTTTCCTCGGCGCGGCCACGCCGGACACTACGGCGAAGGCGGGTGCATGCTGCGTCACATCGGTTGTGTAGGTGCGAATTCATTCGCACATAACACGAAATTCGTGCGAATGAATTCGCACCTACAAACACCACAATTGCTATCGAGTCATTGATGAAATTCCTCTCACACCCGCCGCGCTTTTTGTTTTTCACCGGCAAAGGCGGAGTCGGCAAAACTTCGCTGGCTTGTGCCACCGCCGTGCGTCTGGCGGATGAAGGCAAGCGCGTGCTGCTGGTGAGCACCGATCCGGCTTCCAATGTGGGGCAGGTGTTCGGTGTCAGCATCGGCAACAGCGTCACGCGCATTCCGGCGCTGGCGAATTTGTCCGCGCTGGAGATAGACCCGCAGGCCGCCGCGCAAGCCTATCGCGACCGCATCGTCGGGCCGGTGCGCGGCGTGCTGCCGCAGGCGGTGGTCAACAATATCGAGGAGCAATTGTCGGGCGCATGCACCACGGAGATCGCCGCGTTCGACGAGTTCACCGCGCTGCTCACCGACGCAAATTTGCCCGACCAATTCGAGCACATCGTGTTCGACACCGCGCCCACCGGCCACACCATTCGCCTGCTGCAACTGCCCGGCGCGTGGAGCGGATTTCTGGACAACAACCCGCAAGGCGCATCCTGTCTCGGTCCGTTGGCCGGTCTGGAAAAACAGCGCCAGCGCTACAGCGATGCCGTCGCGGCCTTGGCCGATTCGCGTCGCACAAGATTGGTGCTGGTGGCGCGCGCGCAACGTTCCACTTTGCAGGAAGCGGCGCGCACCAGCGAGGAGCTGGCGCTCATCGGTTTGGCGCACCAGCATCTGGTGGTGAACGGCTGCATGCCCGAAAGCGAAACGGGCGACCCGGTGGCGCTGGCGATTTTCCGGCGCGAGCAAAATGCGCTGGCAGACATGCCGGAAATATTGCGCGCCTTGCCGACGGATAAACGCGATTTGTTGCCGTTCAATCTGGTGGGCATTGATGCCTTGCGCGCGCTGTTGAGCGACGCGCCAGCGGCGATGCCGGACAGCATCGCGCATCGAGATGTGGCATTGCCCGATCTCGCCGCGCTGATCGCCGGGTTTGAAAAAGCCGGACACGGTTTGATTATGCTGATGGGCAAAGGCGGCGTGGGCAAGACCACGCTGGCGGCGGCGATTGCCGTGGAGCTGGCCGCGCGCGGCCATGCTGTGCAACTCACCACCTCCGATCCCGCCGCGCATCTGGCGGAAACCTTGCAGGGTGAAATTCCGAATTTGCAATTGAGCCGCATCGACCCGCGCGCCGAAACCGAACGCTATCGCCAGCATGTGCTGGCTACTCAGGGCAAGAATCTGGACGCGCAAGGGCGCGCCTTGCTGGAAGAAGATTTGCGCTCGCCCTGCACCGAAGAGATCGCCGTGTTTCAGGCTTTCTCGCGCGCCATCCGCGAAGCGAACCATGCCTTCGTGGTGATGGATACCGCGCCCACCGGACACACGCTGTTGCTGCTCGATGCCACCGGCGCATACCATCGCGAAGTCGCGCGCAACATCAAAGACCAGCTGCATTTCACCACGCCGATGATGCAGCTACAAAACCAGCAGCACACGCGCATCCTCATCGTGACGCTGGCGGAAACCACGCCCGTGCTGGAAGCCGCCAGTTTGCAACAAGACCTGCGCCGCGCCGGCATCGAACCGTGGGCGTGGATCGTCAACCAAAGTTTGGCAGCGGCGCATCCCGCATCAAAATTGCTGGCATCGCGCGCTACGCAGGAATGGGCGCAACTGGAGGCGGTGCAGCAACATGCGCAGCGTATCGCCGTGGTGCCGGTGCAGGCGGATGAGCCGGTGGGCGTGGCTGCGTTGCGGGCGCTGGCTAACCCGGCATGAATCCCGAAAATCCTTCAGCCCGTCATTCCGGCGCAGGCCGGAATCCAGCTGATTAATTAACTCCCGCGATAGCGGGACAACGCTGCATTTTTGTCCGCTACGCGGAATGTATGTTTTTGCTGGATTCCGGCCTGCGCCGGAATGACGGCAAACCAAAAGGAAAATCGCAATGAACCTCTTCGAACGCTACCTCACCCTCTGGGTCTTCCTGTGCATCATCGTTGGCGTGCTGCTGGGGCAAACCATTCCCGCGCCGTTCCACTGGCTGGGCACGCTGGAAATCGCCAAGGTCAACCTGCCGGTCGGCCTGCTGATCTGGGTGATGATCGTTCCCATGCTGCTGCGCATCGACTTCGGCGCGTTGCACGAAGTGCGCAAACACTGGCGCGGCATAGGCGTGACGCTGTTCATCAACTGGGCGGTCAAACCGTTTTCGATGGCGCTGCTGGGCTGGCTGTTCATCCGCCATTTCTTCGCGCCCTATCTGCCCGCCGAACAACTCGACAGCTACATCGCCGGACTCGTGCTGCTCGCCGCCGCGCCTTGCACCGCGATGGTGTTCGTGTGGAGTCGCTTGGTGAACGGCGAACCGCTATTCACCTTGAGCCAGGTCGCGCTCAACGACACCATCATGGTGTTCGCCTTCGCGCCGCTGGTGGCGCTGCTGCTCGGCTTGTCGGCCATCGTCGTGCCGTGGAATACGCTGCTGGTGTCGGTGCTGTTGTACATCGTGCTGCCTGTATTTCTCTCGCAAATGTGGCGCAAATTATTGCTGGCGCGCGGCGAGGACGCGTTGCAACGCACATTGCAGATGCTCAACCCGGTGTCCATTTCCGCGCTGCTGTTGACGCTGGTGCTGCTGTTCGCCTTCCAGGGCAAGGCCATCGTCGAACAGCCGCTCATCATCCTCATGCTCGCCGTGCCCATCACTATTCAGGTCTATTTCACCTCGGGCTTGGCGTACTGGTTGAACCGCAGATTCGGCGAAGCGCACTGCGTGGCTGGACCGTCGGCGCTGATAGGCGCATCGAATTTTTTTGAACTCGCCGTCGCCGCCGCCATCAGCCTGTTCGGCTTCGAATCCGGCGCGGCACTCGCCACCGTGGTCGGCGTGCTGATCGAAGTGCCGGTGATGTTGAGCGTGGTGACTATCGTGAAGCGCAGCCAAGGCTGGTATCAGTCCGGGCTGGCTAAATAAAGGCGATGCCATCGTTTCCTTGTATCGTGAAAGCATGGCATGCGCATGAAAGCGAATTGCGCAATTACATCCGGCATCGCACCGGAGATGCGGATCTGGCCGACGATCTGTTGCAGGAAGTTTTCGTCAAGGCGATGCAGCAGGGCAAACAGTTCTGCGTGCTGGACAATGCCCGCGCCTGGCTGTTTCAAGTGGCGCGCAATGCGCTGATCGACCAGCATCGTCTCGGACGGAACGGGGTCGAATTGCCCGACGATATTCCAAGTCCAGAACCGGCGCATGAACCGTTGCGTGCGCTCAGTGCCTGCGTCGCGCGTGTGCTGTCCGAACTTTCGCCGGAAGACCGCGACATCATCGAGCAATGTGATCTGGAAGGCGTGAAGCAGAAAGACTATGCAACGCGCCACAGCCTATCTCTCGCCGCCGTCAAATCGCGCCTGCTGCGCGCACGAACCCGCATGCGCGCCCGCATGAGCACGGCGTGCCAGGTGCAGTTCGACGAACGCGGCCAGGTGGAAAGTCATATCCCACGCAATTAGCTGCATCCTTTTGCAGCTTCGCTCGTCTTCACTACATCACAGACTGTTTTGGAGTTTATCGAATGACCAACCTGCCCCTTCCGCGCCGCAGCCCGCGCGCCTTTTTGTTGATCGCCGCCGCCGCGTGGTTCTGGTTGTACCAGACGCTGGAGCCGTTATCGCATTGGCTGGTGAATCGTCTGCCCGTCGCGCAGGGCAGCCCTCTGTATGACGCGCTGCAATTCTTTCTGTACGACACGCCCAAGGTGTTGTTGCTGCTGGCCGGCGTGGTGATGGTCATGGGTATGATCAATTCGTATTTCACGCCGGAGCGTACCCGCGCGCTGTTGTCCGGGAAGCACGAAGGCGTGGGCAATGTGATGGCGGCGCTGCTTGGCATCGTCACGCCGTTCTGCTCGTGTTCCGCCGTGCCGCTGTTCATCGGCTTCGTGCAGGCGGGCGTGCCGCTGGGCGTGACCTTCAGCTTTTTGATCTCCGCACCGATGGTGAATGAAATCGCGCTGGCGTTGCTGTTCGGCTTGTTCGGCTGGCAGATCGCCGCGCTGTATATGGGGCTGGGCTTGTCCATTGCCATCTTCGCCGGGTTCGTCATCGGCAAGCTCAAAATGGAACACCATCTGGAAGACTGGGTGCGCAACATGGCGCACATACAGGCAACGGTAGGCGCGGACGAACTCACCCTGCCGGACCGGATCGAAGCCGGGTTCGCCAGCGTGCGCGAGATCGTCGGCAAAGTGTGGCTGTATGTGCTGGCCGGTATCGCCATCGGCGCGGGCATCCACGGTTACGTGCCGCAGGATTTCATGGCCGGGTTCATGGGCAAGGATGCGTGGTGGGCTGTGCCCGCCTCGGTGCTGATCGGCGTGCCGATGTACACCAATGCCGCAGGCATCATCCCCATTGTCGAAGCGCTGCTGGCCAAAGGCGCGGCGCTGGGCACCGTGCTGGCGTTCATGATGAGCGTGATCGCGCTGTCGCTGCCGGAGATGGTCATCCTGCGCAAGGTGCTCAAGCCGAGATTGATCGCCACCTTCATCGGTGTCGTGACGCTGGGCATCATGCTGGTCGGCTATGTGTTCAATGCGCTGGTGTGAACAGCAATATCAATTTGCGTCAAAATTTCAAGGAGAACACAAAATGAAAAACATCAAAGTCCTCGGCACCGGTTGTGCCAACTGCAAAAACACGATGAAACTGATCGAGGAAGTCGCCAAAGACAAAGGCGTTGAAATCCAACTGGAAAAAGTCGAAGACCTGCAATCCATCATGGCCTACGGCGTGATGTCCACGCCGGGCGTGGTGGTGGACGGCAAAGTGGTGCATGCGGGCGGCGTGCCTAGCCGCGACAAGATTGCGGGTTGGCTATAACTCGGGTTGTTCGGACTTTGCGCTAACTCTTTTCAGCCAGCGCGCGCATCACCTGATGCCAGCCCGCTTCGGCATCGGCTCCAGCTTGCTCGAACACCGCTTGCAGTTGTTTCATCTGCGTGCCGCTGAGTTGCGCTTCCAGCTTGCTGCCGCTGGCGGTGAGCGAGAGTTGGCGCACGCGACCGTCGTGTTCCGCCGTGCCCATCGCGATCAATTTCATTTCGATCAACTGGCGCAACGGTGCGTTGAGCGCTTGTTTGCTGACATCGAGCAAGGCCAGCAAATCCTTGACCGAGATAGGTTGATTGCGCCCGACGAAGTACAGGATGCGGTGATGCACGCGACCCAAGCCGCGCTGGGCCAGGATGCGGTCGGGCGGGGCGGTGAAGGCGCGGTAGCCGAAGTAGAACTGCTCGATCGCCAGGCGCAATGCGTCTGCGCGCGGCATTGAGGCGATTGTTTCTGGATTTTGGATTGGGTCAACCATGTTGACATGATAGGGTTGCCGCCGTTAATCTGTCTATAGGTCAAGTTTGTTGACGTTTATGGATAGTTCGCCATGAACCTGAAAAAATATTTGAGCCACGGATGAACACAGATGAAACAAGGATAAAACCGTACTGCAGGTGCACTGCTGTTGATCCGTGTTTCATCCGTGGATATCCGTGGCTAATGAGGTTTTGATGATGAACACTTTGCACCAGTTGGCTGATCTCCGTTTTTCCTCCCGCACCCGCGACCTGCACGCCTCGCCAATCCGCGAGATTCTGGCCGTGGTGAATCGTCCCGGCATGATCTCGTTTGCGGGCGGGCTGCCCGCGCCGGACAGTTTTCCGCAATTCGATCTGGAGGCGATGCCGCAGGACGTTTTGCAATACGGCGCGAGCGAAGGCGATATGGAATTACGCCAGCGCGTGGCGGAAGATTTGCATGCGCGCGGTTTGCGCTGCAATGCGGAACAGGTGCTGATCCTGTCCGGTTCGCAACAGGGCATCGACCTGGTGGCCAAATTGTTCATCGACCCCGGCACGGCGGTGGCGGTGGAGTCGCCGACCTATCTGGCGGCGTTGCAGGTGTTCCGTTTTTTCGGCGCGCGTTTCGTGGCTTACGATGCCGACGCGCTGGATGTGCCAACGTGGCAGCGCGAGAAACCCGCGTTCGCCTATGCCATTCCCACCTTTCAAAATCCCAGCGGGCGTTGTCTGGATGGTGCGCAGCGCGCCGCGTTGGCCGAAGCGTGCGATGCCGCCAATGTGCCCTTGTTCGAGGACGATCCTTACCGCGATCTGGTGTACGACGCTTGCGAACGCACGCCGGTCTGTGCGCAGTTGCAGCGTGCGCCGTGGATTTATCAGGGATCGTTTTCAAAAAGTCTGGCGCCGGGCTTGCGCCTCGGCTATCTGGTGGCATCGCCGGAATTGTTGCCCTTCCTCACGCGCCTGAAGCAGGCGGCGGATTTGCACAGTAACCGCGTCAGTCAATGGCTGGTGTTGCAGCAGTTGAACGATGCGGGAAGTGAGCAGCGTTTGCGCGAGCTGGCGCAGGGTTATCGCCAACGCCGCGATGCGTTCGAGGCCGCGCTGCGCCGCCATTTCGGCGATCTGGCGCAATGGCAGACACCGCCCGGCGGCTTGTTCTTCTGGCTCACGCTGAACCGCAACATGGACACGCGCTTGCTGTTGCCGAAAGCGATTGAGTCCGGTGTCGCCTTCATGCCGGGCGAGCCGTTCATGCCCGTGCAAACGGAGGGCTGCGGCCAGTTGCGCCTCAACTTCAGCCACGCCAGTGAGGCGCAGGCCGAGGTCGGCCTGGCGAAGTTGGCTGCGCTGGTGCGCGAGTCCGCTTGAGCTTGGCATCATGTAGATCGCCTATTGACGGGCATCTTCGGGCATCTGCAAAACCCCAGTTCAGCCCGCAGATTACACAGATTAAACAGATTAAATAGCAGGCATTCCTAGATGGCGGCCTCATCGTTCGGATGAGGTCGGCACATGAGAATCTGCGTTAATCTGTGTAATCTGCGGGCAAAAGCTTTTCCGGGTTGTTGCGCAAGCCCCGTTAGACATTCCCCCCGCCAGCCTTTAGACTTGCGCACTTTTTTCACAGGCTGCAACCATGTCGGACAACATCGAACAACCCATCAAAGAACCCGCCGCCGTTTCACGCGATCTGATCGCGCGCGAAGTGGCGCGCCGCCGCACCTTCGGCATCATTTCCCACCCGGACGCGGGCA
The DNA here is from genome assembly GCA_028710605.1 of Sideroxydans sp. Classification (GTDB taxonomy): domain Bacteria; phylum Pseudomonadota; class Gammaproteobacteria; order Burkholderiales; family Gallionellaceae; genus Sideroxyarcus. The sequence goes on along the minus strand of JAQTTU010000003.1, from coordinate 228,836 downwards.
AGACCACGCTCACGGAAAAGCTGTTGTTGTTCTCCGGCGCGATCCAGTTGGCGGGTGCAGTGAAGGCGCGCAAAAGCGGTCGCCACGCGACTTCGGACTTTCTGGAAATTGAGAAGCAGCGCGGTATCTCCGTGGCCAGCTCGGTGATGCAGTTCGACTACCGCGACCATGTGGTGAACCTGCTCGACACGCCCGGCCACCAGGATTTTTCCGAAGACACTTATCGCGTGCTCACCGCCGTGGACTCCGCACTGATGGTGATCGACGCGGCCAAAGGTGTGGAAGCGCAGACCATCAAGCTGCTGGACGTGTGCCGCATGCGCGACACGCCCATCATCACTTTCATGAACAAGATGGACCGCGAGGTGCGCGATCCGCTGGAACTGCTGGACGAGGTCGAGTCGGTGCTCAACATCCAGTGCGCGCCGGTGACCTGGCCGGTTGGCATGGGCAAGACTTTCCGTGGTGTGTATCACCTGCTGCGCGACGAGATTCTGCTGTTCACGCCGGGCGAGGAGCGCGCCGACGGCAAGGTCGAAATTATCAAGGGCATCGACAATCCCGAGTTGGCGCGGCGCTTCCCGCTGGAGATTGAACAGTTAAAGATGGAAGTGGAACTGGTGCACGGTGCATCGCATCCCTTCGATTTGCAGCGTTTCCTCGACGGCAAACAAACCCCGGTGTTCTTCGGTTCCGCCATCAACAACTTCGGCGTGCGCGAGATTCTCGATGCGCTGCTGGACTGGGCTCCGGCACCGATTGAACGCGATGCCACGGTGCGCAGCGTCGCGCCGAACGAGCAGGCATTCTCCGGCTTCGTGTTCAAAATCCAGGCCAACATGGATGCCAACCACCGCGACCGCATCGCCTTCCTGCGCGTGTGTTCCGGCCATTTCGAGCGCGGCATGAAGATCAAACATCTGCGCATCGGTCGCGAGATTCGCGTGTCCAACGTGGTGACCTTTATGGCTTCCTCGCGCGAGCAAGTGGAAGAAGCGTATGCGGGCGACATCATCGGTCTGCCCAACCACGGTAACATGCAGATCGGCGATACTTTCTCCGAAGGCGAGGTGTTGCAGTACACCGGCATCCCCTATTTCGCGCCGGACTTTTTCCGCTCGGTGCGCATCCGCAACCCGCTCAAGGTGAAGCAGTTGCACAAAGGCTTGCAACAGCTCGGCGAAGAAGGCGCGGTGCAAGTGTTCAAGCCGGTGGACGGCGGCGACTTGATCCTGGGCGCGGTCGGCATGTTGCAGTTCGACGTGGTGGCCAGCCGCTTGCAAGGCGAATACGGCGTGGATGCGATGTTCGAAGGGACCAGCACCACCAGCGCGCGCTGGGTGACTTGCGACGATAAAAAAATACTCGCCGATTTCGAGAAAGCGCTGTCGCACAACCTCGCCATCGACGCGGCGGGCAACCTGGCTTACCTCGCGCCGAACAGCGTTAATCTGCGCTTGACGCAAGAGCGCTGGCCGAAAGTCGTGTTTCATACCACGCGTGAGCACGCGGTGAAGCTGTGATGAAATTGAACGCCGGATGTGGGAGCCAGCTTGCTGGCGAATCTGTTTTAAAAATTCGCCAGCAAGCTGGCTCCTACATCCAAAAACTGTTCTGAGGTTTTATATGGAACAAAAGGTCAATCTGCACATTGAACGCTTGTCGGAAGGTGTGTATCTCGCCACTTCGGACGACGTGCAAGGCTTGGTTGCACAAGGCCGCACTATTGCCGAGACAGTAGCGATTTCGCAAGATGTCGCAAAGAAATTATTGGTTTCACAACACGAAGTGAATCTAAAGGGTTGAAATGCAAGCCATCGAATTCCAACTGCGCGGCGAATTTGTCGAGTTATGCAATCTGCTCAAGCTGGCCGGAGTGGCTGACAGCGGCGGTGCGGGCAAGGCGTTGGTGGCGGAAGGTGTCGTTTCAGTCGATGGGCAGGTTGAACTGCGCAAGACCGCCAAGATTCGCGCCGGGCAGGTGGTGAGCTTGGGCGATGTGCGGATTACGGTATTGAAGTGATGAAAACCCTTTACCACAGAGACACAGAGACACAGAGGAAAAACCAAGAGAAAAGCCACGCCTCAAACCTAGTTTCCGGTTTAAGGTTTTTGTTTTTCTCTGTGTCTCTGTACCCGCAAGGGGTAGGCCGTGGTTGTAAGGGGCTGAAGCCCCAACAACACACGCACTGTCTCTGTGGTGGATTTTGATGTTGTACATAATTCACAACGTCACTATCCCCGAGCGCGAAATCGAGCTGACTGCCGTGCGCGCGCAGGGCGCGGGCGGGCAGAATGTGAACAAGGTTTCGAGCGCGGTGCATTTGCGCTTCGACATCGGGGCATCATCGCTGCCGCCGGAATTCAAGCAACGCCTGCTGCAACTCAACGACCAGCGCATCACCAAAGACGGCGTGGTCATCATCAAGGCGCAGGAATACCGCAATCAGGAACAGAACCGCAATGAGGCATTGCGGCGCTTGAAAGCGTTGCTGTTGTCGGTCGCAGTAAAACCCAAACCGCGCGTTGCCACCAAGCCTTCGCGCAGCGCGCAACGGCAGCGGGTGGATAGCAAGGTTAAACGCGGTGCGACGAAGTCGTTGCGCGGGCGGGTGGTGGAATGAACTCCCTCCCCTTCAAGGGGAGGGTTGGGGTGGGGATGGGGGCATCAGGAGTGCGGAAAGACTTTACCCCATCCCCCTCCTAGCCTCCCCCTTGAAGGGGGAGGAACCAGCTAGTCATCTTGGTTTTCTCGCCTAATTATCAAATCAGGAATCTCATGGCAATCAAAGCAACCATCTTCAAAGCCAATCTGCAAATCGCGGATATGGAGCGGCACTACTATCAGGATCACGCGCTGACCTTGGCGCGCCACCCTTCCGAAACCGATGAGCGCCTTATGGTGCGTTTGCTGGCGTTCGCTTTGCACGCGCACGAGTATCTGGAGTTCGGGCAGGGTATGACCGACGATGACGAGGCGGATTTGTGGCTGAAGGATTTGACCGGTTCCATCGAGTTGTGGATCGATGTGGGTATTCCCGATGAAAAGTTGATCCGCAAGGCGTGCGGTCGTTCCAATCAAGTGGTGGTGTATTGCTATGGCGGGCGCGTGGCGGAAATGTGGTTCGCGCAGAATGCGGCGCTGTTCGAGCGCCAGAAGAATTTGACCATCATCAATCTGCTTTCGGAAAGCACCAAGGCGCTGGCCAAGTTGGCGCAGCGCAACATGAATCTGCAATGCACCATTCAAGACGGGCAGGTGTGGTTGGGTGACGGCGATGCCAGTGTGCAGGTGGAGCGGGTGGTGTTGAAACAGGCGGGCAGTAACAGGATGAACGAGTAAAACTTACTCGACGAAATCCAGTTCGGCGACCAGCAGGTGATGGTCGGATGACAGGGTGGGTATCACTGCCTGGCTGACCAGTTGCAGTTGCGGGTCGTAGAAAATGTGGTCGAGCACGTAAGGCATACGCCGCCAGGTGATTTCCTTGGACTGCACCGCGCGGAATCCTTCCTGCGCAAATTTGTCGATCAAATCGAGGTGGTTGCTGGCGTTGAAGTCGCCGCCCAAGAGGGTGGGGATGCGCGATTTGGTAACTTGATTCAGCACAAGCTGGCGCTGTTCCGAATGGATAGAGCCGGACGAATTGAGCATGAAGAAAGCCAGCAGGTGCGTGTTGTAGAGCTGCACTTCATGTCCGTCGATGGTGGTCTTGGCTCCGATCAGCAAACGGTCGGTCGGTGTTTTGGCTTCGCCGTTGAATTCAAATTCGACAGGCGGCGAAGGCAGTTCGAGGCGGAACGGATCGTACAGCGGGGTCTTGGAGAAAATCGCCAGACCTATGCCGAAAGGCAATTCGCGCGAATCTTCTTTCGGGTAAGAAAAATAACCGTGATAGCCGTTGAGCGCGCGGCTGAGCTTGGTGTAATTGGGCGCGGGATTGATTTGCTTGCCGCCGGGTTGGGCTTTCTCGACCTCTTGCAGCAACACGATGTCGGCATCTTGGCGCAGTATTTCGGCAATCGTCTGATCTAAATCAATGGGGGCTTTATCGGGGTCGGCATCGTCCCATACCTGACCGAACTGCATATTGAATTGCAATACTTTGAATGTGCCCATAAGCGATTGTGCTTTTGTGTAATTATTCTGCCGCAACTCTATAGAAACGTAAAACAAGAATCAAGGAAGAAAATATTCATCCTTGAAATAATTCATGCAGTTCCGTGCAGATATTGCAGGCGTTTCTGTTCCGGGAAGCGCTCGATGGCGTAACGCAGCATGGTGCGCGGCATGGCGCGGTAATGCTGTATCAGAAATTCCTCTTCGGCAGCAAGGTCGCGTTTTCCCACCTCGCGCAACATCCAGCCGACCGCTTTGTGCATCAGGTCATGTGCGTCGTGCAGCAATATTCCGGCGATGCGCAGTGTGTCGCCGAAATCGTGCAGGCGGATAAAGTGCAGGGTGGAAATTATCGCGATGCGCCGTTCCCACAACAGGGAGGAATGCGCCAGCGTTTTCAAAATATTTCGCGGCTTGTTGGCGAGATGGCGGCCCACGATGTGCGGCGCGGAAATATCCACCAGATCCCAGTTGTTGATGCGCTGCGCGCTGGCGAGATAGAGATTGTAAGCAGCGGTTTGATCTGCTTCCGTGCCACGCTGATAGAACTGCATCAGCAACAACAAAGCGAACAGGCGTTCTTCGTGATAGCGGGATTGCAAGAGCTTGCCTATCGTGCGCAGATCGGCATCGCGGTACTGTTTGGCCAGCGCGCGCAACGGCGGCACTTTGATGCCGAGAAATACATCGCCCGCGCCGTATTGCCCCTCGCCGGTTTTGAAAAAGCGTTGCAGGATCGCTGCCGTTTCGGGCGAGGCGAGGGCGTGCAGTTCGCGGCTGATGGTGGTTGCGGGAGAGGGCATTGTTAAAACTGGAAATACGATTTAGCCACGGATACGCACGGATGAAACACGGATGCTTGGTTCTGGCGCAAGGTTTATCCGTGTTCCATCTGTGTTCATCCGTGGCTGATATGAAGTTGTATATTTATCGGCGCGTGCGAGAGCTGCCGCCCATCAGAGAACCCAGCATGCCGCGCACCAGTTGCCGTCCGAGTTCAGCACCGACGGTGCGCACCACGCTTTTCACCATGGCTTCGCCCGCGCTTTGGCGGCGGGTGTTGCCGCCGCCCAGCAAGCCGCCCAGCAGCCCGCCCATCATGCCGCCGCCGGATGCGGCAACGGGCGCATTTTTTTCCTGTTCGGCCTGCTTAACTTCAGCGCGGCCTTTGATGATCTCGTAGGCCGATTCGCGGTCAACCACTTTTTCGTAATGCCCGGCCAGCAGAGAAGACTGGATGATGGCCGCGCGTTCGGCTTCGCTGATCGGGCCGATGTGCGCCTGCGGCGGCACGATGAACGCGCGTTCGACCATCGTGGGTGTGCCTTTTTCGTCCAGCAGCGACACCAGCGCTTCGCCCACGCCGAGTTCGGTGATTGCGGTCTGTTCATCCAGTTCTGGGTTGTCGCGCATGGTCTCGGCGGCGGCGCGCACGGCTTTCTGGTCGCGCGCGGAAAAGGCGCGCAAGGCATGCTGTACGCGGTTGCCGAGCTGGCTCAATATCTTGTCCGGCACATCCGCCGGGTTCTGCGTGACGAAATACACACCCACGCCTTTGGAGCGGATCAGGCGCACCACTTGCTCGATCTTGTCGATCAGCGCGGCGGGCGCGTCGTTGAACAGCAGATGCGCCTCGTCGAAGAAGAACACCAGCTTGGGTTTGTCCAGATCGCCCGCTTCCGGCAGGTTTTCGAACAGTTCCGACAGCAGCCACAGCAGCAGGGTCGAATACACTTTGGGCGCTTGCATCAGCTTGTCGGCGGCGAGGATATTGACCATGCCCAAGCCTTTGTCGGTCTGCATCAAGTCGTCGATATTCAGCATCGGCTCGCCGAAGAATTGTTCCGCGCCCTGACTGGAGAGTTCCAGCAAGCCGCGCTGGATCGCGCCTATGCTGGCGGTGGAAACGTTGCCGTATTCGGTAGTGAAATCCTTGGCGTTGTCGCCCACGTATTGCACCATGGCGCGCAGGTCTTTGAAGTCGAGCAACAGCATGCCGTTGTCGTCGGCGATTTTGAACACCAGCGTCAACACCCCTTGCTGCGTATCGTTCAGATTCAGCATGCGCCCCAGCAACAGCGGCCCCATGTCGGACACCGTGGCGCGCACCGGATGTCCCTGCTTGCCTTCCACATCCCAGAACGTCACCGGGAACGCGCGATGCTCGTAGCTTTGCAGTTTCAATAGTTCGACGCGCGCCTGCACTTTGGCGTTGCCGCCGCCGGTTTTTGAAATGCCGGAGAGATCGCCCTTGATGTCGGACATGAACACCGGCACGCCGATGCGGCTGAACGATTCCGCCAGCGATTGCAAGGTGACGGTCTTGCCCGTTCCCGTCGCGCCGGTGATGAGGCCGTGGCGGTTGGCCATTTGCGGCAGCAGTTCGAGTTCTTGTCTGTCGTTTTTGGCGATGAGTAACGGTGCGGTCATGCGGATTTTTCCTTGATTATTTGGATGGGCTCAATGCTTTGTTGAGCGACTCGATGCGGCGGTTCGCATCCCGGGTTAACGCGTGGTTGGGATACTTCGAGGCAAACGCAACATAAAGTGTTCTCGCCGCTTCTTTGTCGTTGAGTTTGTTTTCGGTGATGTCGGCATTGTTGAATTGCGCCTTGATCGCTTCTTCGTCCTGCGGTGCCAGCGCCATGATGCGATTGTTGATGTCCATCGCGGCTTTCCAGTCCTCCGTGGTGAACATGGCCAGCCGCTCGGCGGCCAGCAGCGCCTGCAATCCGTCCGCGCCCTTGAAGATGTCGGCGATTTTCAGGTAGCTGGCAATCGCGTCCGCCGGTTGGCGGGTCTTGCTTTGCTGGATATTGGCCATGGCGCGCAAGGCGCGCAGCACGACGGGATCGTCCTTGTAACGCGCCACGATGGCTTGATAAGTTTTGAGCGCATTCGGGTAATCCTGCAAGTCCGTGTCGTAAGTCGCGCCCAGCAACTCGTAGCCCTGCTTGGCTTCCGCAGAATCGGGGTATTGCTCGATCAGCTTGCTGTATGACTTCGCGGCTTGATCGAAAGCGTTCAGGTTGTCGTGCTGCACGTTGCCGATGGACAACATGCTGTCGGGACGCAGCGGGCTGGACGGATAGAGTGCCAGCATCTTGTTGAGGTGGTACAGCGCCACCTGCGGATCCAGCAGCATGGCTTGTCGCGCCAGCGCATGTTCGATCACATCTTCCTGCATCCAGCTCTGGTTGCTGACCAGGAACGAAGCGCAGGCATCCGCGATGGGCGCAGCGAAATCTTTTTGCGTATTGCCGCGCAGATAAGCCAGCATCGCGGCCATCCGCTCATCGCGTTCGCCGGTCAGTTTGTCGATCTGCGCGCCCATCGCTTTCAGCGTGTCGGCATGCTTTTTCAGATCGTCGTCGGCCAGTTTTTTCAACTGTTTTGCGGCCTCCTGACTGAAAGGCGAAGCGGGATACGCCGCGCGCAACATCAGCCAGTCGATGGCGGCTGCCGGGTTGTTGTCCGTGCGCTGATGCACCACCGCCATCAGATGGAACACCTCGGCGGTCTCGGGGAAATCGGGGAAGCGTTCGGTAAAGTTGCGCATGTCGGCCAGCAAATCCACATCAATGGGTTTTGACGAAGAAGACAAGAATCTCGAAAAAAGATTTTTCGAGGGCGTGGTGTTTTTGATCGTCGTGCGCAGCAACTCCACCTTGGGCAAGGCCAGATTTTGCTGCGCCGCCCGCATCTTGCTGGCGGCGGTTTCGGCGGGAGCTGCGGGCGGGGCGACCGGAGCGGCTGGCGCACACTCCACCACGGCAGGCGCTGGCGGGATATGGATGACCGGGGCTTCCACCGGCGCAACCGGTTGTGCCGGGCTGGCTGCGGCCGCGCCGGAGGCGGCGGGATCGGGCGCTACCGGAACTGTTGCGGCGGGGGTGGCCGGGGATGTCGGAGGCGGCGGCGCGGTTGGCTCATCTGCCGCCATCGCGGGAGCAAGAGCAAAGCATAGACAAATAGCCGATGTAAGCTGTTTCATTTGTTTCCCCCTTCGAAGAATTGATGCAACGATTGTTACAGCGCGCAGAGAATAGCAGTCAGCATGCGCGGGTTCAACCGGGAAAACAGCGACGAATGTCCCGTAAACCTCCGGTATTGGGCGGGGCGGCGGCGTTTGTATATAACACGTTGTTAGCGTGGGTGAATTCTGGCTTGTGTCGCTTTGCCACAGAAATTCAAAGTTGAAACTGTATATTTGCGTTAAACTTTTTACGTCCGCTTCCGCATGCGGGAGCGGGTATTTGAGATGGAACAAATTTAAGGAGAACCAAATGAACACACGTTTTATGCGCATGACCAGCCGCCTGTTGATCGCCACTGTTCTGGCGCTTGTATTGCCTGTCCAATCCGCTTACGCCGGGATCGTGACCACCGACAAGGTGGCCGCATCCGCCCAGGCCGATAGCAGCCGCGAGCGCATCCGCTCCTACCTGAACCGCGACGATGTGCGCGCGGAATTGAAGAAGCAGGGCATTGATGCGGCTGCCGCCGATGCGCGGGTGAGCGCGTTGAGCGACGATGAGGTGCAGCAGCTTTCGGGCAAGCTGGACAAGCTGCCAGCCGGCGGCGATATTATCGGCACGCTGTTCACCGTGTTTGTGATCCTGCTGGTGACGGATATTCTCGGCTTTACCAAGGTATTTCCGTTTACCCGTTCGATCAAGCACTAACCGTGTTTGACAAAATCTGCGCCCGTCTCGTTACGGGCGCATTTTTTTTGCTTTGGCTGGGTGGTTGCGCCACACCGCAAACGCAGGCGCTGCTCAACGCCAACCCGCGCGCATTGCCGTCGCGGGTGGAACTCACTGCCGTGCCGTTCCATGCGCAGGAGGCGCACCAATGCGGCCCCGCCGCGCTGGCGATGGCAATGAACGCGGCGGGTGTCGCGGTGACTCCGCAGCAACTGGTGGAGCAGGTCTATCTGCCGGGACGCGAGGGCAGCGTGCAGGTGGAAATGTTGGCGGCCACGCGCCGCAACGGACTGTTCGCTTACCCGCTAGCGCCGCAGCTGGACGATGTGTTGCAGGAAGTGGCCGCAGGTACGCCGGTGGTGGTGCTGCAAAATCTGGCGCTGAGCTGGTATCCGATGTGGCATTACGCGGTGGTGGTAGGCTACGATTTGCCGCGCGGAGAAATCATCCTGCGCTCCGGTTTGCAGCAGCGGCAGGTGTTGCCGCTCAGCACGTTCGAGCATACCTGGGCGCGCTCGGGATACTGGGCGATGCTGGCCGTGCCGCCGGGCGACATGCCGAAAACTGCTAATGAATCTGATTATCTGGCAGCGGCAGTGGTGTTGGAGAAATTCATCACCGCGAAAGAAGCCGAAGCCGTTTATGACGCGGCACTAAAACGCTGGCCGGACAATCTTTCCGCGCTGATCGGCAAAGGCAACGCGGCCTACGCTCAAGGCGATATACAACGCGCCGAACAAGCCTACTCGCAGGCGACGCAACACCATCCCGAATCCGCCATCGCTTTCAACAACCTGGCGCAAACGCTGTCCGATCAGAAGCGCTATCCAGAAGCGCTGGTCTATGCGAAGCGGGCAGTCAGTCTGGGCGGGGCGGAACAGGCGGCAGCGCTGGAAACTTTGCAGCAGATCCAAAACAACATGCGCGACAGCGCTCAAACACCGGCCTGCGCCGCCTGCTCATCCGCGAAATAACTGGAACGCACCAGTGGCGCGCAAGCGGCATGCGAGAAGCCCATTTCCTTTGCGGCAACCTCGAACATCTTGAACGTTTCCGGCGTGACGTAACGCAGCACCGGCAGGTGGCCGTCGGAGGGTTGCAGGTACTGTCCCAGCGTGAGCATTTCCACATCGTGCGCGCGCAGGTCGCGCATCACTTGCAGCACTTCGTCGTCGGTCTCGCCCAAGCCCAGCATCAGGCCGGATTTGGTCATCACTTGCGGGAAGCGCGCCTTGAATTGCTTGAGCAGTTTGAGCGAGTGTGTGTAGTCCGCGCCGGGTCGCGCCAGCGCATACAAGCGCGGCACGGTTTCCAGATTGTGGTTGAGCACGTCGGGCAGGCTGCCGCCCAGCGCATCCAGCGCGATGTCCAGCCGACCGCGAAAATCCGGCACCAGAATTTCCAGTTTTGTTTCGGGCGACGCGGCGCGTATCGCGCTCAGGCAATCGGCGAAATGCTGCGCCCCGCCGTCGCGCAGGTCGTCCCTGTCCACGCTGGTGATGACCACGTATTTAAGTTTGAGGATGCCGATGGAACGCGCCAGATTCTGCGGCTCGTCGGCATCCGGCGGCAGCGGCTTGCCGTGCGCCACATCGCAGAACGGGCAGCGCCGCGTGCACACATCGCCCAGGATCATGAAGCTGGCCGTGCCCTTGCCGAAGCATTCGCCGATGTTGGGACAGGACGCTTCCTCGCACACCGTGTGCAGATGCTGCTCGCGCAGCATGCGCTTTACCTCGCTGTAGCCGCTACCCGTGCCGGGCTTGACGCGTATCCATTGCGGCTTGCGCAGGCGTTCTTGCAGCGGGACGATTTTGATCGGATTGCGCGCCGTTTTCGCCGCGCCGGTTTGTTTGGGATTGGTCATGGATGGATTGTAAAACAATCGGGCGGAGGTTCGTTTTTGAATATTCGATCGCGTGAAGATGCCCGTCAATAGGCGTTCTACACGCGATGCCTAGCGCAACTCGGCGGAATGGGCGGAGGTTGCCGGGTCAATTATTTTGCGCCGGCCACTCGACGTTATTCGCCAGCAGCAAAATGGCTTTCCTGATCTCCGGCATGATCTTGTTCGCCAGTTGCCGTTTTTTGTAGGATGAGCTGACGGTAATTGTTTTCTTGAACGACACCGATTTCAGTTTGTTCTCGCCATCGTACATGCCGATATTGAAATCGAAATCGTATTGGGAGAAAGCGCCGCTTTGGCGCACATTGCTGCTGCCGTCAATGTCCAGATGCAACGGGCTGGTCGCCGATAGTGTCCAGCCCATTTCGTTCATCGCAGTTTTCAGTTCTGCCTGCGGTACAAACCCGGCCAGTTCGTCGCCGATATTCAGCGCGATGCGCTGGCCTTCATTCGATAGCGGGATCAAATACTCGGACAAGCTTTGCGCGCTGCCTCTGGACACATACAAGACTTTGGTGAGCGGTTTGTAGTCGGGGGCGGCGAGGGAAAGCTGGTGGTTGCCCGCCCGCAGAATAATCGCTTGATCCAGTTGTAGCGGTTGCCCGTCTATTTGCAGTTCCGTATCCGGCGCGTTGCTGTGCACTTGCAGCAAGCCTTTTTCCAAACGGGCGTTCACCAGCTCCAGGCGCGTATCCAGTTCCTGCCGGAATTTTTCGCTGTCCTGATCCGCCACGCCCAGCAGCATCAGCGATTGCCACATCAGCAACGAAGCCTTGATTTCCTTGGCGGTGCGCACGGAAATGCCGAAAGGATCGAACGCGGTCTGCGTTTCGTAATAGGCCAGCGTTTGATGCAAAGCGTCGGCATCAAAACGCGCCACCACTTTGTATCCGTCCTGGGTTTTTCCGACTTCCCCGTATTCCACGCCCTTGAGCAGCAGGTCGGATTTTTGCGACGAGGTGAGCGAGAAATTGCTATCGACCTGTTTGTTCACGACCGAGGTCGAAGCGCTCGTCACGGATTTTATTTCGGAGCGGATTTGCCCCGCCAAGGTCGCGTAAGCGGCCAGCTTGGCTTTCTCCGGCGTGTCGCCAAAACCTTCGGCATCCATCATCCAGGCCGATGCATTTCCCGCCAGCAACAGTCCCAATAAAAAAATAATTTGTCGCATTATTTTCAATTCTCCCGCATCGAAATTTTCATTGGACGCTCATGCCCGCAGACGGGCTGGCGGCTTCATCCTTGATGTTGACGACCAGCAATCTGCCGCTCTCCATCGTTTTGGAAAGTTTTCCCGGGCCGCCGTATTCGCCTTTGAGCGCGCTGTACAGCTCGTAAGCATCGGCGTAGCTCTTGCTCCACACCCAGTAGGAAATGATGTTGCTGCCGGAAGCCTGGCGCTTGATTTTGGGTTGTTTCAGCGCCTTGAGCGCGTCCACAAAGGCATCTTCCTGATCTTCGCTGAGCGGTTCTTCGGATTTGATGAACACCTTGAATATCTTGCCGTCTTTCAGCGCTTTGCCCCACGCTTGCGTCAACGCGGAACGCAGTTGCAACGATGCGTCTTGCGCCGCTTCCTCGGTCAGCGCGCTCGGGTCGGCCCTGCGCTCCGCCGAATAGCCTGTGGCCGAGGCCAGCAACTGCGTCGTGGCCGTATCGTAAGAGCTCAACGCCACGCTGGCTTTTTGCGTTTTGATGCCCGCCACATTTCCGCTCTCGATATTCACCTGGGCTTTCACATACACATCGGCACCGGATGCCATCGCCGCTTCATACGCCGGGTCGGCGATCCCTTCCAATGCGGCCAGCTGGCTCAATATTCCGTGCTGTTTGGTTTGCGCTTCTTCCGACAGCAAGTTGAAATCGGACTTGCGCAAAGCGCTGGCCACGGTCATCGACAACACTTCGGAATTGGACTGGATAATGATGGACGGCAAATTCAGCGCTTCATTCACCTGCGCGGAATCTGGCAACACTCCGGCGGACACCAGCGACTGGCGCATGCCCTCGCGATCCACTTTTACCACCACATCCACCAAGGTCTGCGAACCCTCTTGCCGCTTGCCCTTGATGTCGCTGGTGTAGCGCACCCACTTCGCGCAATCGCCCCAGAAACCGGCGGCAATCCCGTCAAACTTGGCCTTGTCCGCCGTGCCGACCAGCGGCGATTCGCCGCCGAACAGCACGTACCAAACCGCCACCTTCTTCGCGTCGGCAATTGCATCGCCCACGTTATTGGCTTTGCCCGTGGCCCGGATCAACACCTCGCTGGCGGAAGAGGCCTCGATGAATTGCGCCTCGAATGATTGCGGCGCACTGCTTTGGACGGGCGGAACAGTCGATGCGCAGGACGAAAATATGAAGGCCAACGACACGACGCAACCAAGCAAAATATGTCTCATAAAACACTCCAGAAATTACGGTTTAAATTTGTTGCGCCCCCTTGTAGGTCGGGCTTTAGCCCGACTTGTCGGGTAAAGCCCGACCTACAGTAAACGTCGCCAATCTATTGCGGCACAAGCTCAGTCGCTATTCCAGCGATACATCACAAAGATGGCGAGCCTCTGCCCGAACTTGTTTTTGCCCAACGCATTTTCGACCGCCGTGCCGGTGTTTTTCAACGTTCCTTTGTCGGAAAGTTGCACCGGATATTCCAGTCCCAGACTGAACTCGTTGAAGCTGTCCAGCGTGTAGTCGAGCGATACGCCGGGTTTGAATGTCACTTCGGAGAGTTTCAGATCGTAGGTGTTGCCCGATACCGTGTCCGTCCCCGATGAATTCAGCTCGCTATAGGCCAGTTTCATTCCGGGCGAGACCGAGAAACCGGAGCTTCCCAGATACAGGGTTCTTTCCAGACCGATGTCCAGCGAAATGAATACGGGCGCATTCATTTGCATTGTCCCCAGTTTGAATTTTGAACCACCCGCCACAGCCAGATCGAAGGAAATCCAGAGTTCGGATAATGATTCTGAATTAAGTTTGTACCCCAAGTCGGCGGCTATTCCCGCTTTCAAACCGGCCAGCACGTGTTTGGGGTCGGCGGAAACCAGTGACAGGGTGTCGTTGCCGATTTTCTCCAAATTGAATTCGATAGCGCCCAGCCCGATATTTCCTTTTACGCCGGTGGATGGAAATTCGGACAACTGATCCCCTTGTTCGGCATCGCCCTTGATTTTGTCGAAACTCGAATACGTTTCTTCGCCTTCTCTGGGCGCGGGTGCCACGTGCCGCGCTTTGCCCAAGGCCAGTTGCGTCTTCGCGCCGTCAATGCTGCGGCTCACCGTCCACAAGCTGTCGGTGCGCACGTCCAGCCCGGCATGCAAATTGGAATTGAATTGGTTCGAGTCAACTCCGGTGATTTTTGTTTGCACGGAGAAGTTCTCGTCGCGCATCACTTGCAGCGAAATGTTGGCGACCGCAGTTTCATAAGCGGTCGCATAAAGAGTGGCGAGCGACTCTTGCACTTCGGTGTTCTTGGGGAAAGTCTTGGAGGTTTTGCCTGATGCAAACGTCGGCCCGGATTGGCTGAACCATTGTTTGTAGAAATTGAATGACCTGGTGTTTGCATCGAAGTGATAAGCATAAATATGCGTGGTCACGTTTGTCCTGAGCGTGGTCGTATAGCTGATTTCTTTCGCGCCGGTTTTGGCATCGGTGCTCACCGCTTCGGAAACGGTCACGTTCGCCACGGTCGCAGGCACATAGCTGGCAAACGCGTAGCCGTCGTCCATCATGTTCTGCAATGTGGCGACATCCAGCCCCGAGCTTTTCATTCTTCCGGTCATCGCTGTTCCGGCTTCTTTGTCGCGCAAACTCTTGGCGCGGAGTTCGACCGCATCGGCCAGCGCCTGAGCGATGCCGGGCGCGCGATCCGACAAAACCTTTTCAAAGGAAGCGCGGAAAGCCGCTTCGCTCATGACACCGCCACCTTGCACTGCACCCGCAGAGTCGAGTTCAATTTTGCCGTAGGGCGCTGCAATCGTTATCGTTTTGCCGCTCAAGGAAAGCGCATCGAAGCGGCCAAACCCAATACCCTTGTTCAGAATTCTCGCATCGCTTGCCATCAAGTCGCCCGATAACGCGAATGACCAGCTTCCGCGCGATTTGCATTTTCCTTTGAACGGGCAATACTCAATTTCCGCATCAATTGATTCGTGGCCGACACCGGGATTTATCAGCACGACTTTGCGTTGAAACTCCTTGATCGAAGCATCCGAATGCGTGAGCGCCACGTTCTGGGCGGCAAAAGACAGGCTTGAAAACAAGCAAAAAAATAGCAACGAAATTGCTGGAAAAAAATTTGCCAATTAAGCCTCCCCAATTTTTTTATGAACCCGGATTATCCATTAGCCGTATTTTCATTGTAGGAGCGAGCTTGCTCGCGAAAGCACTTCGCGAGCAAGCTCGCTCCTACAAGCGTCCTCGGCCTAATGAGCTATCCGGGATGAAACGTTTCTTTTCGTTCTCGATTTGAACTGGGCGAACCCTACCCAGCCATCCCCGCTTCGTCAATAAAAATAGCGGCCTATATATTTTGGGTAGATGCCCGTATTCAGGCGCTTGCGGACAAGTAGCGCGGTGCGATTCTTTTGCTTGTGCACGATAAAATAATACCCAAGCGAAAAGCTATGGTATAGTGCTCGTCAATGGTTACGCCATTTCCACGTTACGAACAATAAATCAGGAGACTGCCATGGAACATCTTTTGCCCTCTTTGCCTTACCCGCGCGAAGCGCTCACCCCGCACATGTCCGCCGAGACATTCGATTACCACTACGCCAAACACCATCAGGCGTATGTCACCAATCTGAACAACCTGATCAAAGGGACAGAATTTGAAAACGCCAGCCTGGAAGACATCATCAAGAAATCTTCCGGCGGCATTTACAACAACGCGGCACAGGTTTCCAACCACACCTTTTTCTGGAACTGCATGAAGCCGCAGGGCGGCGGCGAACCGGCCGGCGCGCTGGCCGATGCCATCAACAAAAAATGGGGCTCGCTCGACGAGTTCAAAAAAGCCTTCCAAACTTCCGCCGTGGGCAACTTCGGTTCGGGCTGGACCTGGCTGGTGAAGAAGCCGGACGGCTCGCTGGACATCGTCAACATGGGCGCAGCCGGTACGCCGCTGACCACCGCCGACAAAGCGCTGCTGTGCGTGGATGTGTGGGAACACGCGTATTACATCGACTACCGCAACATGCGCCCCAAGTTCGTCGAAGTATTTCTGAACCATCTGGTGAACTGGGATTTCGTGGCGAAGAACTTCGCCTGATTTTTTCGGAGCGCAGTATTAAAAAAGCCCGGCTGAATGCCGGGCTTTTTTACTTTGGCGGCGGGTAGCTTGACGCAACGAGTCATACAGCACAGTATTGAGCGCAAAAAAATTCCGGCAAATTGTGAATGTGTTTGCCGGACGGAATGCCGGAAAAATAAAAAAAGGTCGGGCGCGGTATCTATGCACATCAAAGGGAGTTGCGATGAGAAAAGATATTCCGGGAGTGGCGATAGCGGAATTTTCCCGTGTCAATTTTTTGATTCCTCTGGTCGGACTCGCCTTGTGCATGGCGCTGCCTGCGCGTGCCGCAGCAGAACCCGCCGCACAGGATGACCGTGCAGACCTGACCGCTTTGTCCATCGAAGAATTGCTCGCGGTCGAAGTTTCCAGCGCTTCCAAATTCCCGCAAAAAACCGTTGATGCACCGGCTGCCGTAACCATCATTACCGCCGCCGACATCAAGACTTACGGTTACCGCACGCTGGCCGATTTGCTGAAAAGCGTGCGCGGCATGAATATTTCCTACGACCGCAACTACGATTATCTGGGCGTGCGCGGTTCGGGGCGAACCTGGGACATCAACAGCCGCGTGCTGTTGCTGGTGGACGGCAACCGGCTCAATGACAATGTTTTCGACCAGGCCGCCATCGGCACCGAATTTCCGCTGGATATGGATTTGATCGCGCGGGTCGAGATTGTGCGCGGCCCCGGTTCGTCGATATACGGCAGCAATGCCGTGCTCGGTGTGGTTAATGTCATCACCAAAAATGGCGGCGAGCTGAACGGGATGGAGGTGTCGGGCGAACTCGCCAGTTTCGACACAAGCAAGGGACGTTTGAGCTACGGCAAGCGCTACGCAAACGATGCCGAGCTGTTGCTGTCCGCATCGAAATATCGCAGCACCGGACAGGATTTGTTTTTTCCAGAATTCAATTTCCCGTCCAGCAACAACGGCGTGGCCGCCGGGATGGATGGCGACCGTTACCAGAATTTTTTCGGCAAATTGTCGAATGCGGGAATCACCCTGACGGGGGGCTATTCCAGCCGCGACAAGGCAGTGCCCACCGCCTCCTATTCCTCCACGTTCAACGATCCCGCCATGCGGACCAACGACGGCTATGCTTTTGCCGATATTGCCTACTCGGGAGCCGTATCGGCAAATTGGGATATTGCCGCCCATCTGTTTCAAGGGCGTTATAGCTATGAAGGGATATATCCCGCTGCGGGAGTGCTCAACAAGGACACCGCGCAGGGAGATTGGCGCGGGGGCGAAGCGAAATTCCTCGGACGTTTCGGACAACACAAAGCGGTGGCCGGATTGGAATACCAGAGCAACTCCCGGCAGGATCAACGCAATTACGATATTGCGCCATACACCTCGTATGTGGATGACACACGCAGCAGCAAGCGCGAAGGTGTTTACGTTCAGGATGAAGTCACGCTGGGCGAAGGGCTGTTGCTCAATGCCGGATTGCGCCACGACAATTACTCCAGCGTGGGCGGCACCACCAACCCGCGCCTCGGCCTGATCTGGAGTTCTGCACAAAACACCGCGCTCAAGTTTCTCTACGGTACGGCCTTTCGTCCGCCCAATGTGTACGAGCTGTATTACGCCTCGGGCGGCAGCCAGAAAGGCAATCCCGGACTTGTGCCGGAGAAGATCGCCACTTCCGAGATCGTGGTCGAACACAGTCCCCGGCAAAATCTGCGCTTTACCGCCGATGCGTATCGCAGCAAAACCAGCGACAGTATCAATCAGATCATCGACCCGGCAGATGGTCTGCTGGTTTTCGTCAACGAGGGGCAAGTGGATGCGCGCGGGGTCGAATTCGAGGCCGAACATCTGCGGGATGACGGCGTGCGCTTGCGCACCAGTTACGCATGGCAGATCAGCCGCGATCAGAGCGGAACCGAACTCGTCAACTCGCCCCGCCATCTGGTCAAACTCAACGGCTCGATGCCCGTGCGGGACAAGCTGCGCGGCGGGCTGGAACTGCAATACACCGGCAGCCGCAAGACTCTGGCGGGCGGGGCTGCCGGCGGGCATTGGCTCGCCAACCTGACGCTGCTCGGCGAAAAGCTGGCAAAGAATCTGGAGCTGTCCGCCAGCATCTACAACCTGTTCGATACGCGCTATAGCGACCCCGGCGGACAAGAGCATGCGCAGGACTTGATCGCGCAGGATGGCAGGAATTACCGGCTCAAATTGAGCTACCATTTTTAGGTGAGGGATAGCCCTTGAACAGATTGGGAAGACAAATTTGCTGGTCGGGTCGCTTCGGCAGGCGTAGGTCGGGCTTTAGCCCGACATGCAGGGCTAAAGCCCGACCTACGTTCAATAAGATTTTCCGGCTCTTCGCGCTGTTTTGCACTGTAGTCACCGCCGTGCTTTACTCCACCGCCCACGCCGCGCAGCCCACCGAGTACGAGGTCAAGGCGGCCTTCATCCACAACATCGTCAAGTACGTCGAATGGCCGGACGCTTCCCGCAGCGGCGCTTCGCTCAGGCTGTGCATGCTGGGGCAAAGCCCGTTCGGCGGCGC
Source organism: Sideroxydans sp. (assembly GCA_028710605.1). Classification (GTDB taxonomy): domain Bacteria; phylum Pseudomonadota; class Gammaproteobacteria; order Burkholderiales; family Gallionellaceae; genus Sideroxyarcus. Next base: position 210,283 of record JAQTTU010000003.1, on the reverse strand, counting down.
GCTCGATGCGTTGCAAGGGAAAGCCGTGGGTGACAGGGTTTGGGAAATTGTGCTCGCCAACCAGCAAACCGATCTCGGCCAATGCCGGGTGTTATTCATCGCGGCCTCCGAAAGCGACAAGCTGGGCGGGATACTGGAGGGCATCAAGCACAAAGCCGTGCTGACGGTGGGCGACAGCGACGGTTTCGCGGAGCGGGGCGTGATGGTCAATTTCTATCTGGAGCAAAACAAAGCGCGCTTCGAGATCAACCGGGAAGCGGCCGCGCGCGGCGGATTCAGGATCAGTTCGCAACTGTTGAAACTGGCGCGTATCGTAACGGGATCGGGGGGTGAAAAATGAGACTTCCCGAAGCGTTAAAAGACGCGCCGATTCTGCGCAAACTGGTGTATGTCGCCATCGTGGCTACTTTGTGGGCGACGCTGTTTGCCATGCTGGTATTGATGGCACAGCAGTGGTTCCTGCAGCGCAACGAGCTGGTTAAAAGCGTTTACGCACAAGCATCCATTGTCGCGGCCAACAGTACGTCGGCGCTGATTTTTAACGACCGCGAAGCGGCGGAACAAACGCTGGGGGCGCTGGCCGCCAGCGACAACATCGAGTACGCGGGGCTGCTCGACAAGACGGGGCAGGACTTTGCGGATTATGCGCGTCCCGGGATCAAAATCCCGCCCCATCAGCATGCGGTCGGGGAAGGGGCGCACAACATTTACGACGCGCAATATGTCGAAGTGGTGATCCCCGTGATGCAGGAGCAGGAGCAGATCGGTTTGATCCACGTGCGTTCGGATATGTCGCCGGTGTACGTGCGGTTGGCCTGGGGCCTGCTGGTGGTCTTGATCGCTGCCATGGGCGCGCTGGTGGTGGCGGTGCTGATGGTGAAGCGCATGCTCCCGCTGATTACCGATCCGCTGGCGGTTCTGGTCGGCATGATGGAAAGCGTTTCGCGCGATAAAAACTATGCCGTGCGGGCGCAGGTGGACAGCAAGGATGAGCTGGGCACGCTGGCGCAGGGTTTCAATACCATGCTGGAAAACATCCAGCAGCGCGATGAAGAGCTGGCGCTGCACCGGGAGCATCTGGAGGAAGAGGTGACGCAGCGCACCGCCCGCCTCACCGAAGCGCAGCGCATCGCCCACCTCGGCAACTGGGAGTGGGACATCGTCAGCAACAAAGTGCATTGGTCGCGCGAAATCTATCGCATCTTCGGTCTGGAATCGCAGCACATTGAGGCGACTTACTATGCCTTCATGAATGCGGTGCATCCGGCAGACCAGTCGGTTCTTGAGGCATGTATGCGCGAATCCATGTCGCACGGTTTGCCTTTCAGTCTGGATCACCGCATTTTGCAACCCGACGGTGCGGTGCGCTATGTGCACGAGCGGGCCGAGGTGATGCGCGACAAGCAGGGACGCGCGATTCTGATGTGGGGGACGATGCACGACATCACCGCGCAAAAAATCGCGGAAGAAAAAATCCGCAAGCTGAACGATGAACTGGAAGAGCGGGTGCAGCAACGCACGCAACAATTGCTGGAGGCGCAGGAAGAGCTGGTGCGCAAGGAAAAACTGGCGGTGCTGGGGCAGGTGGCGGGCAGCGTGGGGCACGAATTGCGCAACCCGCTGGGCGTGATGAGCAACGCCGTGTATTTCCTGCAAACCGTGCTGGCGGATGCGGATGAAAACACCCAGGAATATCTGGGCATCATCAAGAGCGAGATCACCAATTCCGAGCGCATCGTGTCCGACCTGCTGGATTCGGTGCGCACCAAGCCGCCGCAACCGGAAAACGTTGGGCTGGCGGAACTGGTGGCGCAGACGCTGGGCAAACTTGCTATACCTTCATCAGTAAACGTCATGCTGGATATTCCGGAAACGCTGCCGCCGCTTTGGGTGGATGCCATGCAAATCCACCAGGTGTTGCGCAACCTGATCAGCAACGGCGCGGAAGCCATGCCGGGAGGCGGCACGCTGCAAATCGGCGCGCGCGAAAACAGGCCGGATAAAACCGTCACTATCAGCGTGCGCGACAGCGGTGTCGGCATGACGGCGGAGCAGTTGAACAGGTTGTTTCAGCCGCTGTTCACCACCAAAGCGCGCGGCATCGGGCTGGGTCTGGTGGTGGTGAAGAACCTGACGCAGGCCAACGGCGGCACGGTGGAAGTGGAGAGCGAGCCGGGCAAAGGTACGATGTTCTCCATCACGCTGCCGTGCGAGAGCCGGTTCGGGGATGCACCATGAAAAACCGGATTGCCGGGGCGTGGGAAAAGCTGGTCGCCGTGCAAGCGCGCGGCGAGGAAGAGCTGCGTCTGGGGCGGCTGTTCAACACCCTGATGGTGATCAGCCTCGGCATCGTTGTCGCGCTGTCCATCGTCTTTCTGTTGATGCAGCCATTGGGTCTGCTCGATGCCAAGGTGAGCTGGATCGCCGCTGCCTTCCCGCTGGGATTCATCCCGCTTTCCCTGTTCTGTCTGATGCGGGCGCGTCGCGGCCACATCCGCGCCATGGTCCTGCTTTATGTTTGGGTCAACCTGATCGCGATCGGGGTCGCGGCATGGTTGTTTGACGGCATCCGTTCGCCGGGATGGCCGCTGTTCATCTGGACCATTACCGTGGCGGGTACATTGCTGGCACCGGCGTATTCGCTGCGCATGACCGGCGGCGTGGTGGTGTATTACCTGTTGTTGCTGGCAACCGAATGCGGTTTCTACGTCCCGCCGCTGACCTTCGGCGCGGCCGGACGCGATTTTGTCCAGATGTCTTTCCTGCTGATTATGCTGGTCTCCAGCGTCGGCCTGCTCACCTTTTTGAACATGCGCAGCCTGAACGATGCGCTGGAGAAGTTGCGCCAGGGCGAGCAGCGTTTCCGCAGCATTTTCGAACACGTCGGCGACATCATTTATACCGTCGAGGCCGACGGTACATTTTCTTCCATCAGCCCGTCCTGCGAGCGCATGCTGGGATGGCGGACGCAAGAGTGGGTAGGCCGCCAATTTTCGCCCATCGTGCATCCCGAAGATTTGCCGTATATGCAGGAGTTGTTCGTGCGGGCGCAGGAGGGGAAAACGCTGCCGGTGTTTCAGGTGCGCATCCTGATGAAAATGGGGGGCTATCTGGAAGCCGAGGTGGCGGCCACGCCCATCCGGCGCGACGGAAAAATCGTCACCCTCGGGGTGGTGCGCGACATCACCGAGCGCAAACGGGCGGCGCAGGCGATAGAAGAATCCGAGCGCAAGTTCAGAACCATCCTCGATGTCGCCGTCGATGGCGTGCTGCTGGCGGATGTGGAAACGCGTAAATTTATCAATGTGAACAGCGCCATCTGCGACATGCTCGGCTACGGGGCGGAGGAGCTGCGCCAGCTCGCGGTGGAGGATATTCATCCGGCGCAGGCGCTGCCCGAGGTGCTGCAACAGTTCGAGCGCCTGATGAGAGGCGACATTCATGTGGCGAGCAATCTGCCGGTGCGGCGCAAGGACGGTTCGGTCTTTTTGGCCGACATCAGCGCCGCGCCCATGCCGCTGGCCGGACGCACGGTGCTGGTCGGCATTTTTCACGATGTAACCGAGCGCAAGCGGGCCGAAGACGAAATCCGCACGCTGAACGAAGCGCTGGAAAGCAAAGTGCAGCAACGCACGCAGCAATTGCTGGAGGCGCAGGAAGAGCTGGTGCGCAAGGAAAAACTGGCGGTGCTGGGGCAGGTGGCGGGCAGCGTGGGGCACGAATTGCGCAACCCGCTGGGCGTGATGAGCAACGCCGTGTATTTCCTGCAAACCGTGCTGGCGGATGCGGATGAAACTACCAGAGATTATTTGAACATCATCAAGGGCGAGATCGCCAGCTCCGAGCGCATCGTGTCCGACCTGCTGGATTCGGTGCGCACCAAGCCGCCGCAACCGGAAACGGTGGGAATCGCCGAATTAATAGCGCAGACTCTGGGCAAGCTCGCGGTTCCGCCGGAGGTGAAGGTGATACTGGACATCCCGGAACCGCTCGCCCCGCTTTGGGTGGATGCCATGCAAATCCATCAGGTGTTGCGCAACCTGATCAGCAACGGTATCGAGGCGATGCCGGAAGGCGGCACGCTGCAAATCGGCGCGCGCGAAAACAGGCCGGATAAAACCGTTACTATCAGCGTGCGCGACAGCGGTGTCGGCATGACGGCGGAGCAGTTGAACAGGTTGTTTCAGCCGCTGTTCACCACCAAAGCGCGCGGCATCGGGCTGGGGCTGATGGTGGTGAAAAACCTGACGCGGGCCAACGGCGGCACGGTGAAAGTGGAGAGCGAAGCCGGCAAGGGAACGTTGTTTGCCGTTACGTTACCGGCGGCTTGAGGGGATGCCGCTGCGCGGGAACGCCCGCCGATAGGCGATCCGCGTCATGCACTCGATGGAGATGGCCGTGTTTGCTGGCTTGCGGGGCAGTGCGGAAATGTTATTTTTGCGCGACAACGTCAATGTGATCGAAAGGGAAAGCTGACATGCTGAATAAGATGAACACATTTTTCCGGCAGGTGTTGAAGCGGATCATCATGAAGTTGCTCGAAGCGAGTTCGACGCGCTTTGCCGTGCTATTTCTGCTCGTGGCGGTGCTGGTGTCGATGGTGATCGTCGCGGTGATCGACTGGTCGTGGGATGGCCGCTTCAATGCCGAATTACAATTCGCCGGGGTCGTCACGCCGTTTCTTGACGGCCTGTTTTTGCTGGTTTTTATCGCCGCCATGTTAGACCAGATACGCAAGGAGGCGGCACTGCGCAAGGACGCGGAAGCAGTCTCGCGCAGGCTGAACGAAGAGCTGGAAATCAAGGTGCAGCAGCGCACGCAACAATTGCTGAGCGCGCAGGAAGAGCTGGTGCGCAAAGAGAAGCTGGCGCTGTTGGGACAAGTGGCGGACAACGTGGGGCACGAGCTGCGCAACCCGCTGGGGGTGATGAACAACGCCGTGTATTTCCTGCAAACCGTGCATGCCGACTCCGATGCCACCACCAAAGAATATCTGGGCATCATCAAGGACGAGATCGCCGATGCCGAACGCATCGTGTCCGACCTGCTCGATGCGGTGCGCAGCAAACCGCCGCACCCGGAACCGGTCAACGTGGCGGAATGGATCGCGCAGGCCTTGCGCAAGTGCGACATCCCCGCCACGGTCAACGTGAGCCAGGACATGCAGCCCGGCCTGCCGCCAGCCAGCGTTGACCCCATGCATCTGCACCAGGTGTTGTGGAATCTGTTCACCAACGCGGTGGAAGCCATGCCGGGAGGCGGCACGCTGCAAATCGGCGCGAGCGAAGCGGGCGGGCAGTTGCGCATCAGCGTCAAGGACAGCGGCTGCGGCATGACGGCGGAACAGCAGGCCAAACTGTTCCAGCCGCTGTTCACCACCAAGCCGCGCCGCATCGGGCTGGGGCTGGTGGTGGTGAAGAATTTGACGCAACTGAACGGCGGCAGCGTGAGCGCGCAAAGCGAACCGGGCAAAGGCAGCACGTTCACCGTCACATTGCCGCGCGGCGGAATATAGGTCGGGCTTCAACCCGACAGGCAGTGTCGGGCTAAAGCCCGACCTACGGGGAGCGATGGGTTTGTAGGTCGGGTTTTAACCCGACAGGCAGCATCGGGCTGAAGCCCGACCTACGGGGAGCGCAGGGGGTTGTAGGTCGGGTTTTAACCCGACGGGGTTGACGATTTGTCGGGGTGAAACCCGATCTGCGGAGGGATGATGGCGTATAGCGATTTGCGCAAAGGCCGCGTTTCGCAATCGGGCCTGATGTATCACATCACGACAGTAACGCAGAACAGGTCGGCGGTTTTTTCATCGCTCGACAAGGGGCGCGAGGTGGTGCGGCAGTTGATGAGGTTGCAGGCCGAAGGCCGGGTGGAGACGCTTTGCTACGTGTTGATGCCGGATCATTTGCATTGGCTGATGGTGCTGCATGAGGGCACGTTGCCAGAGGTCGTGCAGTTGTTGAAAGGGCGTTCCGCGCATGCCCTGGGACAAGCAATTTGGCAGTCGAATTATTTCGACCATGCGGTGCGGCAGGATGAGGATTTGCGCAAGATGGCGCGCTATATTGTGGCCAACCCGTTGCGCTCGAAGTTGGTGGAACGGATTGGTGATTATCCGTTATGGGATGCGGTTTGGCTGGATGATACGTTGTCGGGTTGAATGTATTTTGTAGGTCGGGTTTCAACCCGACAACTTGCGTCGGACTAAAGTCCGACCTACGAAGAGCGAAGGGTTTTGTAGGTCGGGTTTTAACCCGACAGGCAGTGTCGGGCTGAAGCCCGACCTACGGGGGTATGTGTTGTAGATCGCCTATTGACGGGCATCTTCACGAGGTTGGGCGAAAATATAGATGGGTGCGGCGCAGCGATACCCACAAAGCAGGCGGGATGGAGAGTTGGAAAAAGTTTTCTGGTTTGGGAAGGAAGATATGCTTTTTGCCAACAGGCAGAACTGGAGTCTGCAATGAGAATTCTGGTGGTGGATGACGACCGTCGCATTGTCAAGACGACTTGCGACATCCTGAAAATCAAGGGGTATGAGGCTGTTGCCGCCTACTCGGGCGAGGAAGGCGTGGCGAAGGTCAAGGCCGATGTGCCGGATTGCGTGCTGATGGACATCAAGATGCCCGGCATCAGCGGGGTCGAGGCGCTGAAACAGATGAGGCGGATCGCCCCCGCGTTGCCGATTATTCTGGTCAGCGCTTACGCGGCGGACGATTTGATGGAGGCGGCCAAACGCGCCGGAGCTTATGCCATTCTGAGCAAGCCGCTCAATTTTCCGTTGATCCTTTCGTTTCTTTCGCTGTTGCGCAAAGAGGAGAGCATTCTGGTGGTGGACGATGACCCCGAATTTTGCGAGATGCTGAAAGAAATTTTGACGCTGCGCGGCTTCAAGGTCGAAACGGAAACCGAACCGCGCAGCGTGATGGCGCATCTGGATAAAAATTACAATCTCGCCGTCGTCCTGCTCGACCTCAAGCTGGGCGAGGCGAACGGCGTGGATGTGCTGAAAGACATTCAGGCCAAATACCCCGGCAAGCCGGTGGTGCTGATGACGGGTTACCGCCAGTTCTCGGGTGATCCGATCGAGCAGGCGCGCAAGATCGGTGCCTATACTTGTTTGTACAAACCGTTCGAGATGGACGATCTATTCCGGGTGATCGAGGAAATCCGTCTCAATAAATTGAAGAATGTGCTGGCTGTGCCATGAAAAGTTCACGCCGAGACCCGGTTTTTGTAGGTGCGAATCCATTCGCACATAGCACGTTATTTGTGCGAATGAATTCGCACCTACATTCATCTCAAATGAGGTTTTTGTGATGAAAGAAATAGCCAAAATTCTGGTGGTGGACGACGATCCCAACCTGCGCAAGACGCTGGCCGACATTCTGCGCGTCAAGGGGTACGCCACGACTGTCGCGGCCAACGGGGCGGAGGCCATTGCGGCGGGCGAACGGGAAACGTTCAGCCTCGCGCTGATCGACCTGATGCTGCCGGACATGGGCGGGCTGGAGGTGATGGCGCGCATCAAGGCCATTGCGCCGCTGACCGAAGCCATCATCCTGACCGGGCACGCGTCGATGGACACCGCTATCGAGGCCACTGGCAAAGGGGCGTTTTCCTACCTGCTCAAGCCCTACCAGATGGACGAGCTGTTGCTGGCCATCAGGCACGGCATCGAGCGCCAGCAAGCGCAGGAAGAGATTCTGCGTCTGGCCTCCTTCCCGCGCTTGCACCCCAGCCCGGTGATCGAACTCGATTCCGCCGGAGAGGTGACATACCTGAATCCGGTGGCCGAGAGGTTGTTCCCGGAACTGAAAACGGCGGGGGTGGTGCATCCCTTGCTGCAAGGTCTGGCGGAGATGTTTTCTTCTTTGCGAGCCGCCGGGCATGCGGCAGAAGTGACGCGCGAGGCCAATGTCGGCGCGGCGACTTACGAGCTGCATACGCACTACATCCGCGAATCCGACCTGATCCGCATCTACGTGCTGGACATTACCCAGCGCAAACGGGCGGAAGCGGAAATTCATCTGCTCGCCACCACCGACAGCCTGACCGGCATCACCAACCGCCGCGAATTTTCGTTGATTCTGGCGAAAGAAATGGATCGTTCAAAAAGATACGGCATCCCCATGTCGCTGGCGATGTACGACCTCGATTGGTTCAAGCGCGTGAACGACACCTTCGGCCACGACGTGGGCGACTACGTGTTGCGCACGGTCACTTCGGTGGTGAAAGAAAACATCCGCGCCAACGATGTCGTGGCGCGCTGGGGCGGCGAGGAATTCATGGTGCTGATGTTGCATGCGGACATGCAGGCGGCATTGAGTGTGGCTGAAAAATTGCGACTGGAAATTTCGCGTTACCGTTTCGACAAAGTCAACGAAGTGACCGCCAGTTTCGGGGTCGCAGAATATGAGCCGCAAGATGATATAAATTCATTGTTGAAGCGGGTGGATGACGCACTGTACCTGGCCAAAGAGCGGGGCAGAAACCGGGTGGAGAAATTGTAGGTCGGGTTTTAACCCAACATGTCGGGCTGAATCCCGACCTACGCTTAATTGGATTTTCAAAATGAAAAATTCTCCCAACGTGCTGGTGGTGGACGACGACGCGAACCTCAGGAAAACGCTCGCCGATATTTTGCGCTTCAAGGGCTACACGGTGGCGGTGGCGGCAAACGGGGCGGAGGCCATCGCGGAAGCGGCGCGCACGGCGATGAACGTGGCGCTGATCGACCTCAAGCTGCCGGACATGTCCGGCATCGCGGTGATGGAAAAGATCAAGGCCGCATCGCCGTTCACCGAGGCCATCATCCTGACCGGCCATGCCTCCATGGACTCGGCGGTCGAGGCGACCAACAAGGGCGCGTTCTCCTATCTGCTGAAGCCTTACGAGATCGACTCATTGTTGCTGAATATCCGCCATGCAGTTGATCGGCAGCAGAATCAGCAGGAGATTGTGCGGCTGGCCTCGTTTCCCGAAATGAATCCCAATCCCGTGCTGGAGATCAATGTCGCAGGAGAGATCACTTACCTTAACCCGGCAGCCGCCAAGCTGTTCCCGCAACTGGTCATCGCGCAGCCCGCGTCCGGTATGTTGGGTGACTTCCCGCTCGATGCGGCGAGCGGAGAGCAAGCGGTGCGCGAGATCAGTATCGGCAATGCCACGTTCGAGCAATTCCTTTCCCCGGTCCCGGAACGCGATTTGATCCGCATTTACATGCTGGACATCACCGAGCGCAAGCAGCATGAGGTCAAACTCAACCGGCTCAACCAGCGGCTGAATACCCTGCGCAACATCGACGAATTTTTGCTGGCCGCCGAGAGCGAGGAGGCGCTGTTCCGCGTTGTGTGTGCGGCGCTGAGAGGGCTGGATGACACCGTGGGGGTCATCATCGCTTCGCGTCAGACGGGCTACGTGCTGAAGCCGGTAGCCTGGGCGGGGTTCGACGAGACGATGATCGCCGCATTGAACATTCGCTGGGACGACTCCGAGTATGGACGAGGGCTCATGGGCATTGCCGCGCGCGAAAAGAAAACCATGGTCGCCGCCGATCTGGAGAACGATGCGCGCTATGAGCCCTGGCGTGAAATCGTGCAAACCTGGCAACTGAAATCCGCTGCGGCAGTGCCGCTGCTCGCGGAAGGCGATACGATGGGCGTGCTGGCGATCTATTCCGGGCGCTGCAATTCGTTTGATGAGGAAACCATCCTTTTTCTGATCGAAGTCGCCAACGATATTGCCATGGGCGTGCATTCGTTGCGGCAGGACAGGAAGTTGCGTGCCACGCTGGACAGCCTGCGCAAATCGCTGGACGGCACGGTGGAAACCGTGGCGCGCATGATGGAAATGCGCGATCCCTACACGGCGGGCCACGAGCGGCGCGTGGCGCAACTGGCGTGCGACATCGGCAAGGCGATGGGATTGCCGGAACGGCAGGTAGAGGGGCTGCGCGTGATCGGTTACCTGCACGACATCGGCAAGATCGCCGTGCCGGCGGAGATTCTGAGCAAACCCTCCAGACTGACGGAGGTCGAACTCGCCATGGTCAAATCGCATGCCAAGGCCGGATACGACATTCTGCGCGATATGGAATTTCCCTGGCCGGTGGCGCAGGCGGTGTGGCAACACCACGAACGGCTGGACGGCACGGGCTACCCGCAGGGGCTCAAAGGGGATGACATCATTCTCGAAGCCAGAATCCTGATGGTGGCCGATGTGGTCGAGGCGATGGCGAGCCACCGCCCCTACCGGCCCGCCATCGGCCTGACCGGGGCGCTGGCGGAGATCAGCACCAACCGTGGCAAATACTACGACGAGCGGGTGGTCGATGCCTGTCTCCGATTGTTTATCGAAAGCAACTTCAAGTTCAAAGACGATGCTTAGTCACTTATTGGTTAAATGGGGTCAAAACATGGCAGGAATTTCTCACGCGGGGACGCGGAGCTCGCGGAGATTACCGACTTTCAGCCCGCTTTGTTTTTCTCTGCGTCTCCGCGCCTCCGCGTGAAACCCTGTTTTGGCTTGTCCGGTTTGGGTTTGTCAGTATTTCATCTGTGTTCATCCGTGGCTAACAAAGGTTTTCGGGTTAAAACCCGGCCTGTAACTTTCTGCTGGTAAACTTGCCACCATGAACATCAAACTTTTCATTCTCAGCCGACTCCGCTTCGCGCTCGAAGCCTTTTCCAACTTGCTGGCACGCAAATGGAAGCAGAGTTTTTTCCTGTATCTGGCGGCGCTGTTCACCGTGTTCGCGTTGGTCGATACCGCCTTTCTGCACATCACCAGCGAAATTCGCACGGCGGCGTTCGATGCCATGGTGCGCTACCGCCTGGCACCGCCGGAGCCCGACCCGGATATCGTGATTGTCGATATCGACGAGAAGAGCTTGGCGGCGATGTCCGGGGAATACGGGCGCTGGCCGTGGCCGCGCCAGGTGTTGGGCGAATTCGTCGAGGGCATCGAAAAGCAGCAGCCCAAGGCGGTGGTGTTCGATATTTTGTTCAGCGATGCGGATGTGTTCAACCCCGACAGCGATGCCTATTTCAATGCGGCCATCGCGGCCAGCAACAACACCTTTTTCCCGATGTTGCGCCTCGATTCGTCCGGCGATGCGCAGAGCCAGATCAAGGCTTCGCAGATTCCCGGTGTGAAGCCGATGGCGGATGAAGAGCAGGAAGCGGATGCGACCATGAGCGTCATCCTGCCGCATTTTCAGGCGGCGCTGGACGGCGGGCGGCTGGGCACCAATAACGTGTTTCTGGACAGCGACGGTGTGGTGCGCAGCTATCCGGTGTATATCGCCGGATACGGCTGGAAACTGCCGTCGTTGCCGGCGCGCATCGGCAGCGAATTCGGCTGGCCGCAAACCGACACCGAACTCATGCTGCTGAACTGGCGCGGCAAGCCGTTCAGCTACAAATATGTGAGCTTCTCCGATGTCTATCTGGACATGGGCAGCAAGCAAAAACAGCGCGCGCCGGACGAGTTCAAAAACAAGATCGTGCTGATCGGCTCCACCGCTTCCGGCCTGTACGATCTGCGCGCCACGCCGATGGCGCGCATGCATCCCGGCGTGGAGGTGCTGGCGACGGCCATAGACAACACCAAGCACGGCGACTCGCTGCGTTTCCCCGAGGGGCGCATCTGGTATCTGCTCATCACGCTGGCCATCATCTGGGGCACGGCATGGGCGTTCTACCGCGAGGACGGGCGCGGCAACATCGACAAGGTGTTCGGCCTGTCGCAAGTCATCATGATCGCGTTCTCGTTCGCCAGCATCAACTTCACCAACACCTACATCAACCTGGCCGGGCCGGTGTTGCTGGGCATCGCTTATTTCACGCTGGCGCGGCTGTATTCCACGGCGACCAGCAAGGCGCTGGAACAGAATATGGTGAACATGACGGCGGTGCGCGGCGGAGACCTGCAAGCAACGCTGCTGCTGATCCGCTTCGATCCCAAACGCAACGTGATACCGGAAGGCATGCTGGAAAATATCCGCCTCGGTTTGAAGCGCACCGGCTCGGCGCATAAAAGCGTGGAGGTCGTGCTGGGCGAACAGAAAGGCATCTGGGGCCTGTTCGAAAAGACCATCGCCATTTCCTGGGTGGCGGAAGTCGGCGATGCGGCGGCGCAACAGGCGGTGGAGGAGGACGTGGAGCGGGTGCTGTCCGCCTTGCAACCGCTGTTGCGTAAATACCTGTTTCATGTCGAAGGCGCGGCCAGCCATCTGGTTCATCGCGGCACTATTCGCGGCGGCGAACAAGCGGCGGACGGTTGGCGCTTGCTGTTCGCGCAAGCGCTGCTGGAGTGGGACAAACCCTGGGTTACGCCGACGACGAAGATCGAGTTATGACGAGGTTTCTCCATTTGTGAAGAGCGGTTTTGTAGGTCGGGTTTCAACCCGACATGTCGGGCTAAAGCCCGACCTACGTTCTAATGGGCAATATGGGTTTACGAATGGCTTTGGAGAATCATGAAAACTAAATTGATAAATTCGATCTCCCTGTGCGTGCTGTTGTGCGCACCGGCGGCAGGGGCGGCGGAAAGCGGCACGCTGACGAAGAACGACGAACTGAAAGCCGAACCGTTCCGCGACGCGAAAACGCTGAAGGTGCTGGCGGCGGGCGACAAGATCAGTATCGTCAGCAAGGAGGGCGGCTGGTACAAAATCAAGGCTGGCAAGAGCAGCGGCTGGATGCGCATGCTGAGCGTGCGCAAGGGCGATGCCAAAAAAGCGTCCGCTGCCACCGGATTGCTCGCGCTGTCTTCCGGTCGCGCCGCCACCGGCAAGGTGGTGGCGACCACCGGCGTGCGCGGCTTGAACGAAGAAGAATTGCAGGCGGCCAGTTTCAATGCGCAGGAATTGCAGTTGGCCGAGTCATACTCGGTCAGCAAGGCCGACTCGAAAAAATTTGCAGCGAAAGGCAAGCTGGTCGCGCGTCCGTTCGACTATTTGCCTGAGCCGAAATAAGGGGGCGACATGAATGCAAAACTGAAATGGGTGTCGCTGTCCGGCTTGCTGCTAATTGCCATGAATTGTTCGGCGTTCGATTTGCGCCAGTCGCTGAAAGACAAGCTCAACACCGACGTGCCGCAAATCAATCCCAAACTGGTCGAGGCCGTGAATGTGGTCAAGGAAGCCAGAGGGCCGGATGAGGAAGAAGAGATCGCTATCGGCAGACAAATCTCCGGCAACTTGCTGGGGGCGGCACCGCTGGTCAAAGATGCCAAGCTGCAAAAATACGTGAACCAGGTCGGCGAATGGGTGGCCAGCCAGAGCGAGCGCCCCGATCTGCCCTGGCATTTCGGCGTGATTCAATCGGAAGATGTGAACGCCTTCGCCGCCCCCGGCGGCTATGTGTTTGTCACGCTGGGGCTGTATCGCCTGCTGCAAAACGAAGCCGATCTGGCCGGTGTGCTGGGGCACGAAATCGGCCACGTCATCCGCAAGCATCACCTCAAAATTTTGCAGCAGAGCCAACTGGTGGATGCGGGCGGCAAGCTGTTATCCAGACAGGTGGGCGGTGACGACAAGATTCAAAACTTGATCGGCAACGGCGCGGAAATCGTCGCGCGCGGTCTGGATAAAGATGCCGAGTTTGAAGCGGACAGAATCGGTGTCGTGCTGGCCACGCGCGCCGGATACGACGCTTACGGCTTGCCCGGCGTGCTGCAACAGATCGGCCATTTCGCCAAAGACGACGGCAGCATCGCGCTGTTGTTCAAGACCCATCCGCTGCCCGATGACCGGCTGGACAAGCTCGACAGCGCGATGGAAGACCGCTTTGATCGCATCAAGGGGCAGACGCTGGAGAAACGTTTTTATCGTGTGAAGAAGTGAAACTGAAAAACCTTTTTCCCGCAGATTACGCAGATTACGCAGATTAAACAGCAAACAACACTGACACGTTAGGGAAGTGAAGTAGGGTGGATAAGCGCAGCGCATCCACCAAAAGTTGAAGGTGGATGCGCTGCGCTTATCCACCCTACAACTCAGCCCACATGCAACGCACTGTTTCATCTGTGTTAATCCGTGTTCATCCGTGGCTAACTGAGGTTTTTAGGATCATCCAGAAATAACGAAAACGACTCAATGTTTTTTGCTGTTTAATCTGCGGGCAAGAGTTGTTGATCTTGGGGTGGTCGTCATATCGCGTCCTGCGGGGTAGGCGCGCAATAACGCAGAGGAGATGCGCATGTCGAATACGATCATCGTTAGCGATCTGGACGGCACCTTGCTCGATGCGCACAACTACTCGTTCGAGCAGGCGCTGCCTGCGCTGAATTCAATCCGCCAACGCGGTATTCCGCTCGTGTTGTGTTCCAGCAAAACGCGTGCGGAGATCGAGGTTCTCCGCCATCGGTTGCAAAACGCTCATCCGTTCATTGCCGAAAACGGCGGCGGCATTTTCATTCCGCAGCATTACTTCAGCGTGCCCACTGCGTCAGAGGCAACTAACGGTTACCAGTTGCTGCGGCTAGGTTTGCCATATTCCGAGATCAGGCAACACTTCGTGCGTTTGCGCGAACAGCTGCATGCGCGCGTGCGCGGTTTTGCCGACATGAGCGTGGCCGAGGTGGCGGCGCTGACCGGCCTGGACGAGCACGATGCGGCGTTGGCGCGGCAACGCGATTTCGACGAGGCGTTCGTGTTTGAGGGCGAACCCGACCAGCGTTTCCTGCGCGCGATCGAGGCAGCGGGCTTGCACTGGACGCAGGGGCGCATCTTTCACATCATGGGGCAGCACGACAAGGGGCGCGCGCTGGATATGTTGCTGGCGCTGTACCGCAAGCAATATGCCGGTATTCGCAGCATCGCCTTGGGCGACAGCCTGAATGATCTGCCGATGTTGCGCGCCGTGGATACGCCGGTGCTGGTGCGGCACGACGACGGCAGATGCGATGCGCGCATCGACATTCCAAATCTGTTGAAGACGCGGCTGCCCGGCCCGGCGGGTTGGAACGAGACGGTGCTGGAATTGCTGACGCAGCAAAATCTGCTGGATATTTTCCGTGCCGCACTGGCGGCGGTTGACCCGTTCAACGCGCTGCTGCGCGCGGTGCAGGTCGAGAACAATCACCTGCGGGTCTCCGCTCAGGTCTATGACCTTGCGACCTTCGAGCGCATCGTGGTGGTCGGCGCGGGCAAGGCCACCGCGCGCATGGCGCTGGCGGTCGAAACCTTGCTCGGCGCAAAAATTTCTGCCGGACTGATCGTGGTCAAGCAGGGGCACACGCTGCCGCTGGCCGTCATCGAACAGGTGGAAGCCGCCCATCCGGTGCCGGATCAGGCCGGGATCGACGGCGCGCAGCGCGTGCTGCAACTGGTGCGCGCGGCCGATGCGAAGACGCTGGTGATTTGCCTGTTGTCGGGTGGTGCTTCCGCGCTGCTGGTTGCGCCTGTCGAAGGGATTACGCTTCAGGATAAACAGCAAGCGACGCGCCAGTTGCTGAATGCGGGCGCGCCCATCACCGAGTTGAACGCCGTGCGCAAACACCTGTCGCAAGTGAAAGGCGGCAGGCTGGCGCAGGCGGCGTATCCGGCGCAACTGTTGACGCTGATCCTGTCCGACGTGATCGGCGACCCGCTGGACGTGATCGCTTCGGGGCCGACCGCGCCGGACGATTCGACCTATGCCGAGGCCTGCGCGGTAATTGAAAAATACGGCTTGCAGCAAACCATGCCGCCGCGCGTGATGGAATATTTGCGGCAGGGGTGTGCCGGACAGTTGGCGGAAACCGTGAAAGTCGGCGATCCCTGTCTGGGCAACACGCGCAACGTCATCATCGCCGGATTGCGTCAGGCGCTGGAAGCGGCACAGCGGCAGGCGCAGCAACTCGGGTTTGCCACCAAAATAATTTCCGCCACGCTGCAAGGCGAGGCGCGCGAAGCTGCACATTTTCTGGCACGAGCCGCGCGCGACGAACTGGCAACGATGCAGCCCGGTGAGCGGCGTTGCCTGCTGTGCGGCGGCGAGACCACGGTCACGGTGCGCGGCAACGGCCTGGGCGGACGCAATCAGGAACTGGCGCTGGCGTTCGCGCTGGAGATTGAGGGATTGGCGGGCGTGTCGTTATTGTCGGCGGGCACCGACGGCAGCGACGGGCCGAACGATGCCGCCGGTGCGCTGGTGGACGGCGGCACGGCAGCGCGTGCGCGCGAGCTGGGTGTTGATCCGTTGCGCTATCTGGACGAATACGATTCGTATCATTTCTTTCAACGATTCGATGCCGCCGCCGGGACACACTGCCATCTGAAAACCGGGCCGACCGGCACCAATGTGACGGATGTGCAGATCGTGATTTTGAGTGGGCGTGATTGAATCAGTATCGTGGGAACGCCCGTCAATAGGCGATCTACACGATGCATGCATTTCCTGTCCATGAAAACGGGGATAACGACGGATTGCGTTATCGGAAGAATTGGCGCACCCTCGCCAGACGATTTCAGGAGGTTATTCTGTTATGGAAACCGCCACCTTCAGAGCTGAAGTGCATGCTCAGCTTGAACAAATCGGGCAGGCCGACATCGTCGTCGGTATTCCCAGCTACAACAACGCGCACACCATCGGCCATGTGGTGCGCGCCGTGCAGGGCGGTCTGGCAAAATACTTCCCCGGACACAAAGCGGTGATCGTCAATTCGGACGGCGGTTCCAGCGACGGCACCATGGAGGTGGTTCGGAGTTCGGCCATTGCCGATTTCAGCGAGATTCTGCTGCACCACCGCATCGAACCGGTGGCTAAGATCGCGCTGCCGTATTCGGGCATTCCCGGCAAAGGCAGCGCCTTTCGCACCATTTTCGAAATCGCCGGAATATTGCAGGCCAAAGCCTGCGCCGTGGTGGATTCCGACCTCAGGAGCATCACGCCGGAATGGATTGAGCTACTGATTAAACCGGTACTGGCGGGCGGCTACGATTACGTGGCACCGCTGTATCACCGCCACAAATTCGACGGCACCATCACCAACAGCATCGTCTATCCGCTGACCCGCGCGCTGTACGGCAAACGCGTGCGCCAGCCCATCGGCGGCGATTTCGGTTTTTCCGGCGCGATTGCGCGGTACTACCTGACCAAGGATGTGTGGGAGTCCGATGTGGCGCGTTTCGGTATCGACATCTGGATGACCACCACCGCCATCGCCAACGGCTTCAAGGTCACCCAGTCGTTCCTCGGTGCAAAAATTCACGATGCCAAGGACCCCGGCACCGACTTGAGCAATATGCTGTACCAGGTGGTCAGCGCCACGTTTGAACTGATGGAGAATTATGCCGACACGTGGAGGCCGATCCGCAGTTCGGAACCGGTTCCGGCGTTCGGGTTTGAATACACGGTCGGGCTGGAGCCGGTCAACGTCAACACCGCGCGCATGCTGCATACCTTCCGCGAAGGTATCCGCAATCTGGGCGAGATATGGCGCGACATTCTGGGCGCGGGCGATTTGAGTGAAGTGGAAAGAGTGGGCGCGCAGGCTGACGACGAGTTTCACTTTCCCATCGCGTTGTGGACGCGCATTGTTTACGACTACGCGCTGGCGTTTCATCACCAGGTCATGCCCGTAGAACACCTGATCAAATCCATGACCCCGCTGTATGTCGGCAAAACCGCCTCGTTTATTTTGACGGCCAAAGACATGGGGCAGCAGCAGGCGGAAGCGGAAATCGAAAAGCTTTGCATGGAGTTTGAAAACAGCAAGGAATACCTGATCAGCAACTGGAAATAACCACACGGAGGTGCACCATGGATGACTTTCTCAATTTGATTGTTGAGCCGATAAATGAACTGTTCCTGAGATTCAAAACGTTTGTGCCGAACTTTCTGGCGATGCTGGTGATTCTGCTGCTCGGCATCCTGCTGGCCTACATCATCAAAAAATTTCTGGTGAAGTTTTTGTCCGCGATCAAATTCGACAACTGGTCGGATCGCATGGGTTTCACCAAGCTCATGCGCCAGGGCAACCTGTGGGGCAAGCCGTCGCAGATGGTCGGCGCGCTCGCGTTCTGGCTGCTGCTCATCGTGACTTTGATGAGCAGTTTGAATGCCCTGCAGATTGCGGTGATCGACAATCTGGTCAACCAGTTTTTCGGCTATATCCCGCGCCTGTTTTCTTCCGCCATCATTCTGGTCGTCGGCTTCGTCCTCACCCGGTTCATCAGCCGTGCGGTACTGATAACCGCCGCCAACAGCGGCTTCCATTACGCCAAGCTGCTGGCGGATGCGATCAGCACGCTGCTGCTCGTGCTGATCGTGGCCATGGTCATGGAACAACTGCAAATCGCGCCCGGCATCGTGCTGGCGGCGTTCTCCATCATCTTCGGCGGCATCGTCAGTGCGCTCGTCATTGCGTTCGGCGTGGGCGGCATCCCTGCGGCGCGACGGATTATCGAAAAAGATGTATTGGACAAGGGCAAGGAAGAAGCAAAAGACGAGATCGAACACATCTAACGGAGGTTTGCGCCATGACCGATTTTTATCAGACCGGGGTCATCACCACGCTGCACCAGCTCGGCAAATCTTCGCTGGAACGGCTGGAATCGGAACTGCACGGATTTGCCAAAACCAGACCGATCGCGCTGGTGCTGCCCGCGCTGTATTCGGAATTCGAAGGCCCGGCCATGCCCGGTATCATCAAGGAACTGGGCAAGGTCAACTACCTGAACGAGATCGTGCTGGCGCTGGACAGCGCCTCGGAAAGCCAGTTTCAGCGCGTGCGCGAACTGATGTCGCCGATACCCACCGAAGTCAAAATCATCCACAACAAAGGCAAGCGCATCACCGAAGTCTATGAAACCCTGGCGCGCAACGGCATCGACGTGGGCGTGCAGGGCAAGGGGCGCTCGGTGTGGATGATGTACGGCTACGTGCTGGCGCGCGGCCGCTCGGATGTGATCGCGCTGCACGATTGCGACATCGTCACCTACAACCGCGAACTGCTGGCCAGACTTTGCTATCCGGTGGCGAACCCGAATCTCGACTACGTGTTTTGCAAAGGATTTTACAGCCGCGTTTCCAACAAAATGAACGGGCGCGTCACCCGCCTGCTGGTGACACCGCTGGTGCGCTCGTTGCAGCAACTGGTCGGGCCGCACGCCTTCCTGGCTTTCCTCGACAGTTTCCGCTATGCCCTCTCCGGCGAATTCTGCATGACCACCGAGCTGGCGCGCGTCAACCGCATTCCGTGGGACTGGGGGCTGGAAGTCGGCTCGCTGGCCGAAGTGCACCGCAACTACTCGCCGCGCCGCGTGTGCCAGGTGGACATCGCCACCACCTATGAACACAAACACCAGATCCTTTCACCCGACGACGCGAGCAAAGGGCTGATGAAAATGGCGGTGGACATCTGCAAATCCGTATTCAGAACGCTGGCCTCCGAAGGCGTGGTGTTCTCCGACGGCCTGTTCAAATCGCTGCTGGTCACCTACCTGCGCCACGCGGAAGATACCATCATGAAATACGAAGCCGACGCGACCATCAACGGCCTGTCGTTCGACCGCCACGAAGAAGCCAAAGCCGTGGAAACCTTCACCAACGCCATCGCCATGGCCGCGCAAGCCTTCATGGAAAGCCCGATGGGCACCCCGCTCATCCCCAACTGGAACCGCGTCGTCGCCGCCATCCCGGATATTCTAGACATGCTGAAAATGGCGGTTGAGGAAGATAACAAGTGAGGCTGGACTGAGGGGCGGTGGGGTAACTGTAAACGACCCGTAAGAAACTTAGCGCCATCCCTCATGTAGGATGGGTTGAGCGCAGCGATACCCATCGCTATCATGTTTATATGACCAACTACCGCCGCAGCAACATCGCCGGAGCTAGCTACTTCTTCACGGTGAATCTCGCCGACCGCTCCCAATCCTTGCTGACCGACCATATCGAATCGCTGCGTCACGCATTTGAATATACCCGTGAACGGCATCCATTCACCGTGGATGCCATCGTGATTTTGCCGGAACACATTCACGTCCTTTGGACGTTGCCCGAAGGCGACCGTGATTTTGCATTACGCTGGAGATTGATTAAAACCGTGTTCTCACGCGGCTTGCCGCACATCGAGCCGCGTTCCGAAAGTCGGCAGAAAAAGGGCGAACGCGGAATATGGCAGCGAAGGTATTGGGAACATCTCATCCGCGACGAAGCCGATTTTGCGCGGCATGTCGATTACATCCATATCAACCCGGTCAAGCATGGATGGGCAATGCGCGCGGCGGATTGGCCGCATTCGTCGTTTCATCGTTACGTGCGGGCGGGAATGTTGCCAAATGATTGGGCGGGCAACGAGGGGGCGGGTTGGGAATGTGGCGAGCGGCGGGGTGATTGATGGGTGTCGCTACGCTCAACCCATCCTACGCTTGCTAACGTTGGTGGTGTGGAGCAGCTGGTTTGCCGGCGGTGCGTCCCTCTTGACCGAAGGGTTAGGCGCCAAGGATGGAGACCGAAACATCATGAATAACCTCTGCGCAAAGCAAAACGAATGCATCATCGACTTCGACTAAGGTTGATACTTCAGCCACGTCACCTTCGTTGAAAAAGGTTTCGCCAGGTAGTTTTACTCTGAACGGTAATGCTCCCGCTTTTTGAACCAGAGCGTCATAGCTTCGGCCTTTGCCGTGTTTCAGAACGTTGATGGCCAACTGTAAATCAGAAAACCTTTCATTAAGCGGGCTCTCACCCTTAGATTCTAGCAACGCTGTTGCCTTCTTAAAGCCATCGGGACATTGCAACTGATCCTGAAGGATTGCATCGAACATTGAAAACATACCAACAGCAGAGATGGCCTTTTGTAGCTGAATCATCTGAGCGGCTTTTACCAAAGAGGTGGCGGCGCTCGTTTGAAACCCCTCAATCACATTGTTCTGAGCAACCGCCAGTGCATTGAGGCTAAACGCTGTGCTGCGTTGGACTAAATCACTAAAGGCATGCATATCTTCCGAGCGCCTACCGGTTATTAGCCGGACGCACGGGTCCGTATTATAAAAAATAGTGAAGCGCGCATTCTTTTCGTAACCAATTGATTTGTTAGAGTCGCTGCGTTTTTGTCTGCCCGTATATGCATAATAGTACGGGCAGACGCGAATGTCTCCAACTGGCACAACCCGGACGATCATTAACGCAATCCCTCGCATAATTTCGGCATGCATTTCAAGAAGCACCTGCATGAAGATGCCCGTCAATAGGCGTTCTGCACGCGATGCATGGTGTGGATTGCCGATTGACGGGGCTTGCGAGCAAGTCAAAAATTGCAGGTGACCGGCTCTATGGCTTTTTCTCAAGCAGTCGCAGGTTGTCGCGCGCTTTGTCCAGATGCGGGTCGAGTTGCAGCGCGGTGGCGAATTCCTGTTTCGCTTCTGCATCGCGGTGAGCGAGCAGGTAGGCGCAGCCGAGGTTGTTGTGCACGCGCGCTTTGTGCGGCGACTTCTGCGCGGTGTCTTGCCACAGTGCGATCTCGTTGGCGTAGGCCTGGTTGCGCAGCACGGTGAGGCTGGTGCAGGCGAGCAGCAGGGCGGCGATGGCGATGCGGAATACGCGGGCGTTCAGACGCAAATTCATTTCAATCACCACGGCGATGAGCAGCGGCCAGGCGGCGAGATAAAGCTGGCGTTCGTTGGCGATGTCGATGCGCGGCAGCAGCAGATAGAGCGGAATCAAATGCAGCATGGCCCACGCCAGCGCGAAGCTGAGCCACGGGCGTTTGCGCCAGTACAGCAGCATCAGCACGCACAGCGCGATGACGAACGACAGCGGCAGCAGTGCGTCGGAAAAATTTTTCAGCAGCGGCAGGTCGGGGTCGATGTTGAGCCACAGCGGCAGCGCCCATTGCCGCATCAGCCAGGCGAAGGCGGCGAGTTGGGTGGCGGCGTTGCCTTGCAGGGTGTTGAAGGCGGCGCTGCGCTGCATCTCGGCGGCGTAGTGGTCGCTGAACAGGAACAGCAGCGCGGCGGCGAGCAGCACTGCCCAGCTTGGCCACATTTCTTTGAGCGAAATTTTCCAGCGCCCGCCGCAACAGAGTTCCCACAGCAGCAATGCCAGCGGCAAGGTCACCGCCGTTTCTTTCACGCCCAGCGCCAGCACGAACAGCAACGGGGTGGCGACATACAACAGCAGTTTGTTTTGTTGCGTGCGCCCTGTCACATAGCACAGCAACGCGGCCAGATAGAACAGCGCCATGAGCGAGGCGGAGCGTCCGCAGATGTAGCTCACCGCTTCGGTGTGGACGGGATGCACGGCGAACAGCAGGGCGGAAACAAGCGGCACGTATTGCAGTCTGGCGTGCTGCCATTGTTGCCGCACGAACTCCTGCGCGAGGCGATACACCAGAAAACTATTTGCCAGATGAAGCAGCAGATTGGTCAGGTGAAAACCGACCACGCCCGCGCCCAGGGTCCAGTTCAGGGTGTAAGTGAATTTGAGCAGCGGACGGATGCCGCTGCCGAGATGATCGAACCAGTTTGCCCAGCTATGCACTTGTGCTTCGTTGACGATGACGTTGTAGTCGTCGAACTGGAACGTGCCGGTCAACGCATTGGCGTAGCTGATGCACACGGCCAGCGTGAGCCATAGCTGCGCCAATCTTCCACTAGTAAAACGCCCGTCATTCCGGCGCAGGCCGGAATCCAGTTGATAGGAAATTTCCCGCGCAAGCGGGGCAACTTCACTGTTTGTTTTTGCATCGCTGCTCATGGCAAGTTGTTGGTTTTGTCCGCTACGCGGCGTTTTTGTTGTGGCTGGATTCCGGCCTGCGCCGGAATGACGGGCTGGGGCTTGGCGAGGATAAGCACAAGCACTGTTTCAGTTTTCAGGCTGCGCATGGGCAAACGCCGCATCCAGCATATCCACCGCATCCCACCAGCGATTCTTGCCGTGCAGCATCACCAGCAGCACGCGCTGCTCGCCGCGTTTGGCAAAGGCGACCAGACATTTTCCGGCGTTGGGGGTGAAGCCGCTTTTCAGGCCGAACGCGCCGGGATAGCGGCCGATCAATTCGTTCTTGTTTTCAAAATGGAAGCTGTGCGTGCCATCTTGTGTGCTGATGCGCGCGTCGATCTGCGAGGTGAATTTCAGCAGCGCCGGATGCTTGAGCACTTCGTGCGCCAGCAACGATAAATCGAACGCGCTGGAAAAGTGGTCCGGCGCATCGTGGCCGCAGGCGTTGGCGAAATGGGTGTCGTGCATGCCCAGTTCTTTGGCGCGGCGGTTCATCAATTGCTCGAAACGGATTTGGTCGCCGCCGACAAAATCGGCCAAGGCGTGACAAGCATCATTGGCCGAGGCGATTAGCGCGGCAGCCAGCAAGTCGTCGCTGCGAAATAGTTCGCCCGCTTTGAGGCCGATGCGCGTGCCGGTCTCGTGCGCGGCAGCCCGGCTCACGGTAACCAGTGCATCGGGTTGCTTATGCTCTGCCACCAGCAATGCGGTCATCAGCTTGGTCAGGCTGGCGGGAGGCAGGCGTTGATGAGATTGTTTTTCCCGAAGTAAAGCTCCGTTGCGCTCGACCAGATACGCCGATGCAACTTTTGAAAAAGCATCGGGGTGCGCTGCTGCCGAAAATGCCTGGCAGAACAGCAACACCCCGAAAAGAAATTTCACCACGCGATCAGAATCCGAACATGCCTTTCAGGCTTTTCAGTTTTTGCACGTTGTCGATGGTGTTGCCGACCGGGTTGTCGGTAATCACGTCGGCTGATCTGGGCGTGCTGGAATAGCTGCGTTGCGCCTCGAACGCCTTGGCTTCGGACGGGCAATAGTCGGCGAGTTCTTCATAATTGCTGCCATCGACTTTGGCACAAATCGCCTTGGTCGCTGCCGCCATATCTATGCCGCAAGTCTTGGCGATGGCGACATCCGAGGTGTCGTCATGCTTCGCCAGCTTGACATAGACTTCGGTGTTCCTTTTTACGTCCTTGCTGATAACCTTGCACGCGAATTTTTCCTTGCCGGGACAGGCGGCGTTGTCGCCAAAGAATCTGCTGGAAATTAATTCGGCGGCTTGATAGTTGGAGACTTCGCATTGCTCGGCCATCGCGCTGGCCATTTGCGATTTCGCCATGCCCATCATGTCGTTCATGTTCTCCATGCCCTTGACGGTCGCCACCGGCGCAGCCGAAGAATCGCACGCCGTGCCGATGCGCTTTCCGCTGAAACTCGCGGTCATGTTGATAGTCTGGCTGTCAGACTTCCCAGACAGTTTGGTCACGCCCTGATAACTGCTGGATTTATGCGTGACCTCGCCCGTACCGGTCATCACTTCGCCGTTTTTGTCGCAGCGCATCTTCCAAGTGGTTTTATTGCCCGCAGTTTTCATGTCGGTGACTTTGCAGTCGCTATCCTGCTGCATCATTTGTCTGGGGTCTTTTTCCGCACCCTTGACGAGGCACACGGTCATCGTCGTATCCCCCATCCCGGCGGGCATGCCGGGCATTTCCGTTTTGGTGGTGACTTCCCACTGCTCGCCGCTTGCGGCATACGCGTTGGAAAAAATGAAACCTGCTGCAACAGTCAGCCATACAACCAGATGCTTGTTCATATTGCCTCCCCCAAATAGAACTGCGTTGAACGGTATTTCAATTCTGACGGCGGGATTTTTGACCTTCCACTTGCTTCCGTCAAGCAAAGACTGATGCGGGCTGACATTCGTTGATGCGGGGAGGAATTGGAATTTATTACTTGATGGCAAGCCAATAGACACGGCCATCTCCATGAGGTGCATGGTGCAGAACGCCTGTTGGCGGGCGTTGCGGAGGAGGGGGATTTTGTTATTTGAGGTTTTTCATCAGCGCATCCAGATCGACGGCGATCTCCTGGTTCGGTTTGCCGGACGGCGCGGGTACGGGGTTGTCTGTGTCCGGCCCGGCGGCGGGGATGTCGAAGTTGATGTCCGCCACGGCTATTTTCTGGGTGGGGATTTCAAAATTGATCTCGGGTTTCTTTTCGCTGCTGGAAGGCAATTCGAACTCAAGATCCAGCGGGGTCGTCGGTTTTGCGGCAGGAATTTTGGCGGTGGTTTCGCCGGTGCTAAGCGGTTTCTTTTGATTGAAGACGCGCTCCAGTGTTTGAATGGTTTGCATGGTCGCCTCGTCGGGATTGAGACGCATGAGGTCTTGGGCGGCGCGTTCGAATTCCTGCTTCTTCCCGGTGGACGAATAGATGTTCAACAGCAACAGTCTGGCTTCGTTCTTGTCCGGGTATTTCTGGATGATCTCTCCCAGAATAACGGCGGCTTTGTCGGGGTGGCCGTGGATGTTGTAAAGCTCCGCTTCTTCCATGAGCAAATCCGCTTCGGAAGTTTCCGTCGGCGGCTCCGGGAAATAGGTGTTCACCGATGTTGTTACCGGACGGGAAGGCGGCTGGGTACGCAGGAATCCTGACGGCGGGACATTGGCAAGAGAGGGCTCAATCTTTTGTTTGGCGGGCGCTGGCTCTTGCGCGGGTTTGGGGGTAAATGTTTGGAACAGGTCTTCGTCTTGCAGATGGGTTTTTCTCCGGCTGATAAAACGCATGCCCAGCAAAATGATCAATGCCGCAGAAAACAGTTCGGCGACAAAATAGGCGATGTTCATCTTGCCGAAGGGAGACGAGGACGGCTGGCTGGGTGTCGCGACGGGCGGGTTGGCGACGGGGCGGGGCGGTGTTTCCTGCGCCGGTTCGGCAGCGGATGCGGCGACCGGTGCTGCCGCGATGGCCGAAGCGGCTTCCGCCGATGATGCAGCGAGACTGGGCGTGGTTTGCAATTGCGCCAGTTGCAGTTTTACGCTTTCCAGTTCTTCCTGCAACAGTTTGACCTGGTGCAGCAGCGTTAAATACTGGGCGGTCTGGTTGTCCGCATCCTGATCTTTTTGCTGTTCCCGCAACAGCGCTTTTCTTTTTTCACTGGTCATTCCTGCGGGCGATTCAGTCAGCAGCGAACCGGAAAGTTTGAGCCTGAAAGCCGGTTTGTAAAATGCTTTGGAGCGACCGCTTTGCGCCTGACGTTTCGCGCGGGAACGAGGCTTGGCCAGTACGGTTTCCAGACCGTTGCGCCGGGTAGGCGCGGCTTTGGGGCGCGGCGATGGCGCGACAACGGGCGGCAATTGGGCGGCAGGGGCTGTCTCCACTTTGGCGGTCTGCGCCGGTGCAGAGGCGGCCATCGCGTTGTTCGTTGGCAGTGCGGGATTTTCCGGCAATGTGGCAAGGGTTGGTTGCGGCGCGGCGGGAACGGCTGTGCCGGGTGCGATAGCCTCGTCGGCAGCCGGTTGCGCGCTTTCCGGCATTTCTGCCGGGGCGCTGATGGGGGCATTCTGCGCCAGCTCGGTCGCGCCTGGCAGATCGGGCAATATGGCGAGCGTCTTGAGGAAGACCCCCATCCCCGAGCCGGGACACTTGATCTGTAAGCGCATCATGGCGAACGGTTCGTTGAACGGTTCATTGGTGCGGATTTCGACATACGACCGACCGGCTGCCGCCAGAAGGGAAATGCGTGCGCGGGTAAGGAAGCTGTTTTGATCCTCATCCGAGTTCGGCTTGGCCAGAGATAAGCAGGCGCTTTCGATATGTTCCGACTTGTCAGCCGTCAATTCCACGCGAACGCGCAAGGGTTCGCCCAGGCGGCTTTGCATTTCAGCTTCGCCGATACCGACTGCGTAAGCGAGACAGGGCGTTAAAAAAAGTGAAGTCGTCAGAACGTTTTTCACCCGCAGGTGAAAGTTGCGCTTCAATCTGAATTGAGGCAAAGATTTTTCGTAGGCCGTGCGCATCATCTAAAGGAGCACCTTGCGTGAAATGTTGTTTTTATGGTCGCTGTACAACGGTCAAACTTCAGGCACATGCGCTGTGAACCTGAATAATATCGGTGATGCCGCGAAAAACTTTTTCAATACCGTCCTGTTTCAGTGTTCTCATGCCTTCGGCTATTCCGGCCGCTTTGTATTCTTGGGCGGACGACTGCAAGCGAATCAGGTGGCGCACCTTGGGGGTGATTTGCAGCAGTTCGTACAAGCCGATGCGCCCCTTGTAGCCTTCGCTGCATGCCTTGCATCCGACCGCGTGTTTGAGATACAGCTTGCCATCGGCATCGGCGTAAGCTTCGTGCCATGCGCGAATAAGCGCTTCGCGCTCGGCGCGTGACGGGCGCTTGTCATGGCCGGACTGGTGGTATTCGTTGGCGAGTTCTTCAAGTTCAAACGCGGTGGCTTCCTCGCGTGTCGCGCATTGGCTGCATAGCTTGCGCGCGAGCCGCTGGGCGAGTATGCATAGCAGCGCATCCGACAAATTGTAGGGGTCGGTCGCCATGTCCAGCAGTCGCGCCACCGTGTCGGAGGCCGAGTTGGTGTGCAGCGTGGACAGCACCAGATGGCCGGTCATGGAGGCTTCCAATGCGATCTTTGCCGTTTCCTGATCGCGCATTTCGCCGATCATGATGACATCGGGGTCGGCGCGCAGCATGGCGCGCAATATCTTGGCGAAATCCAGGCCGATTTTGTTATGCACCTGCACTTGGCACAAATGCGGCTGCACAATTTCCACCGGATCTTCTGCCGTCCAGATTTTGCGGTCGGGGGTGTTCAGTTCCTTGATGGCCGAATGCAGGGTGGTGGTTTTGCCGCTGCCGGTCGGGCCGCATACCAGAATCAGTCCGTAGGTGCGCTGTGTCGATTCGCGGAAGACTTTCATGTCGCGCTCGGACATGCCGAGATCGGATAACGGAATCGGCTCGCCGGAAGACAAAATGCGGATGGTGATGAATTCAATCCCGCGCAAGCCGGGGATGGTGGATACGCGCAAGTCGATGCGCTCTCCTTCCGGCAGGCCGAAAGATATTTTTCCGTCCTGCGGCTGGCGACGTTCCGAGATGTCCAGCCCCGACATGATTTTGATGCGCGATATGACAGCCGGGTGATACGAGCGCGGAAAGCTGGAGAAATGCTCCAGAACTCCGTCGCGGCGAAAACGGATCTCGGTTTCCGGGCTGCCCTGAAACAGTTCGACGTGGATGTCGGATGCCCCCTCAAAGTAGGCATTCAATATCATCTTGTTGACCAGCTTGATGATGGTGGCATCGTTTTCGGACAGGCTGGCTTCAAGCTTTTCGGACTCAAACTCCGGGCTGCTGGGCAGCGCATCGCACGCCAGTTGCGCCAGATTGCGGAACTCTTCCTTGGCCTCGCGCATGACGAAATTGCTTTTTGCAAAACCGTGCATATTCAGACGGTTCACAATTTCATTGTGCGGCGCATAAACGGGTTCCACTTTATGCATGGTCAGCATGGTGAAAAACGATGCGTCCTTGAACGTGAACGGATCCTCCACGGCCAGATAAAGCGTGTCGTGGTAAATGCCGACGGGCACGACCATTCTTTCCCTGGCCCGGTCGTTGGGGATGATTTTGCTGGTTTCGGGCGGAATGGTGATCGCCGCCAAATCCACCATGATGATCCCGGACTGGACGCACAGCGCGCAAGTCAAGTCTTCCTGGGCAATCATGCCGAGTTCGACCATCACTTGCCCGATAGGCTTGGCTTCCTGTTCATTTCTTTCCTGCATGCGGCGCACGACACGTAACGACTTCTCGTCGGAAAAACCGAAATGAACCAGAATTTCGCCGACAGGTTTTCCCTGTTGCGCATAAAGTTTTTGATTGCTGCGGCGCAGTTCGGAAATGGCGGACAGCTCGTGCTGGGTGCGAACCTTGGGCCAGTTGCCGCGCCCGTGCACCGGCTTTTCCGCGTTTTTTGCGGGGGCGGAGGCGGGCGGGATCGTGTCGTCGCCCAGTGAAAATGCGGTTGCGGTTGCGCTGGAATTGGCGGCCGGATTGTGCGCGAACGTTTCGGCCAAGGGAGAGAGAATTCCGCCGCTGCTGAACGGATCGTAAGGGTTGACGGAGAGTAGGGGAAAGAGAAAGTTGTGGAATTCCTTGAGCAGCTCGATTTCCCGGATTGCTTCCTGGGGGAAGCCCTCGCGGTCTTCGCGGTTGTCGAGCAGCAGCGTGTCGAAGAAATTGTTGGCAGTAATGCCGCCCCAGTTTTGTTCGATTTGCAGCAGGATGCGCGGATAGTGTTCCGCCATGAATGCCGGGAAGGCGATGCCTTCCCGTTCGGTTGCGTCCGAAATATTCGGATATTGTGAGTCACTCACAAGCAAGCACCATTTCTTCAATCATTGTTAGGAAATCATTTTCCAGAACTCTTTGCGCGATCTTTCGCGTAAAATCATTTGTGGTCTTTTCAGACTATAGCATTATCTTCAGCGATGGATTATAGCGAAAAATTTACACCGAACTTGCGACCTAAATATTTTTAACATCCTCTCCTGTGCCCACCGAAGTAGATCGTTTTTTTTCCGAGCAAAGCCCGCTTGCCACCGAAGTTGCATCGTTCCGTCCGCGCGCGCAACAGCGCGACATGGCAATAGCCGTGGCGGAAGCAATACGCGACAACGCGATTCTGGTGGCCGAAGCGGGAACGGGTACGGGCAAAACTTTCGCCTATCTGGTGCCCGCGCTGCTGGCGGGCGGCAAGGTGGTGATTTCCACCGGTACCAAAAACCTGCAAGACCAACTGTTCCAAAAAGATTTGCCCATGGTGCGCGATGCCTTGAAAGCGCCGGTGTCGGTGGCGCTGCTCAAGGGGCGCTCGAATTATGTGTGCCATTACCATCTGGAACTGGCGCAATCGAACGGGTTGTTCAAGACGCGCGAGGATGTGAAGCATTTGGCGAAGATCGTGCAGTACGCCAAGGTGACGCAGAGCGGCGACAAGAGCGGATTGGCGGATGTGTCGGAGAGCGCGCCTATCTGGATGCACGTGACTTCGACGCGCGACAACTGTCTCGGACAGGACTGCCCGCAGCACAAGGAATGTTTCGTGCTCAAGGCGCGCAAGGAGGCGATGGAAGCAGACGTGGTGGTGGTGAACCATCATTTGTTTTTCGCCGATGTGATGCTGCGCGACGAGGGCGTGGCAGAGTTACTGCCCGCTTGCAACACGGTGATCTTCGACGAGGCGCACCAGTTGCCGGAGACGGCCAGCCTGTTTTTCGGCGAAAGTCTTTCCACCTCGCAATTGCTCGACTTGACACGCGATGCGCGCATCGAGGCGCTGACCTCGGCCAAGGATTTTGCGCCGCTGCCGCTGGCATGCGATGAGCTGGAAAAAGCCGCGCGCGATTTGCGCCTCGCGTTCAAAAAGGAGGGACGCATGGCGGCGGATGCGACGCAAAGCATCAAGGAGTTTGCACCTGCGTTGAAGACGCTGGGCGAGAAGTTGACCAAGCTCGCCGGGCTGTTGGAAAGGCAGGCCGAGCGCAGCGAAGGGTTGGAGAATTGCTGGCAGCGCGCACTGGCGTTGGCGCAACAACTCAAGCATTGGCAGGACGACGATGTGCCGGAGACGGTGCGCTGGCTGGAAGTTTTTCATCACTCGCTGCAACTCAACACCACGCCGTTATCCATCGCCGACATCTTCGCCAAACAGATCAGCGGCCATCCGCGCGCCTGGATATTCACCTCGGCCACCCTCGCGGTGAAGCAGAACTTTTCACATTATCAAAACGAGATGGGGCTGCTCGAAGCGCGCACCGCCTGCTGGGACAGTCCGTTCGATTATCAGCAACAGGCGTTGCTGTATGTGCCGCAGAATCTGCCGGAGCCGAACACCGAGGGTTATACCGATGCCGTGGTGCAGGCGGCGCTGCCGTTGATCGAGGCGAGCAAAGGCCGTGCATTTTTGTTGTTCACCAGTTTGCGCGCTATGCAACGCGCATACGAAATCCTGCAAGCCGAATTCGACCGCAAGAATTTGACATTCCCGTTGCTGATTCAGGGCGAGGGTTCGCGCAACGAGTTGCTCACGCGTTTCCGCGAACACGGCAACGCGGTGCTGCTGGGCAGCCAGTCGTTTTGGGAAGGCGTGGATGTGCGCGGCGAGGCCTTGTCGCTGGTCATCATCGACAAGCTGCCGTTCGCGCCGCCGGACGATCCGGTGCTGTCTGCGCGCATCGCGGAGCTGAACAAGCAGGGACGCAACGCCTTCATGGAATACCAGTTGCCGCGCACCATCATCAATCTCAAGCAAGGCGCGGGGCGATTGATCCGCGACGAGAGCGACCGGGGTGTGCTGATGATTTGCGACCCGCGCCTGATTTCAAAACATTACGGCAAACGTATCTGGCAAAGCCTGCCGCCGTTCAAGCGCACGCGCGACGAAGCGGAGGCGGTGGCTTTTTTCAACCCTAAAGATTCACTATAATTTTCACACTTCACCGAAACCGACTTGTTGCTTTTTTCGCCGCAGTAGAAAGTAATGTGCATCGGATCAATACGATGCGGATACAATGTAATATGTTGCAAAACTACAAAAGGGATCAAGGTTATGAATCCGACGCTATTGAGAATGCTGGATGGCAACGAGGCGGTTTATCCCCATGTGCTGGAAGCCAGGTTTCCGCGCGTTTTCAGCAAGCTGCTCGAATTGTGGGAAACCCCTAGAATTGATGCGTATCTGCAAGACCTGTTGTTGAACACGCGCGGAGGGGATCGCGAAGGTTTTCCGCCCGAGGCCGCCAAGGAAATTTTCCGCCTCAGCAGTTACCACAGCGAAATTCATGTGCAAGACAAAGAGCTTGATGTCTGGGGCGGTGTCGATGCCGACAAGAAGCGCAAGGTCATTATGCAATCCGGCTATGAAGTGACAACAAAAAGTTTTCTGAAAGCGGTGGAAGACGGCAATCTCGAGGTTGCGAAAAGACTGATTGATTTTGGTGCCAATCTTGAGGTGCGCGACGAGCGCAATTGGACCGCACTGATCATTGCCTCGGCCAAGGGGTCGGATGACGTGGTCAAGATGCTGCTGGAGAGCGGCGCAAAGACCGATGTGCGCGATATGAAGGGTTACTCCGCACTGCATTGGGCCGCCTATAACGGCCATGGCAACGTGGCGAAATTGCTGCTGGATCACGGTGTCAATCCGAATCAGCAATGCAAAGTTGGCTGGACTCCGCTGATGTTGGCAGCGGCGCGCGGGCATCTGGTCGCTTCCGCCTACCTGATCGCTTTCGGTGGGGATGTGAATCAGGTCAGCGAGGATGGCAGTGTGGCGTTGCATAGAGCTTGCCAAAACGGACACCTTGCCGTGGTCAAATTGCTCATCGAAAAAGGTGCCGACCGTCAGGCGCGGCAGAAAGACGGCAGTTCGCCGCTCAATCTGGCCAGCAAATTCGGTCATTCGGAGATTGTCGCGCTGCTGTGCCAAACCGATTGAGACGCATACACGGAGTGTAGCGTCGCTCCGCGCATTTTCGATGTCCGAAATTTTCTGTTCCGGGCATCGCCCCTCCCGCAGCATCCGGCGTTACGAATCCCGCGCTCGACAAAACCGCCGCTTTCCGTGAAAATAGTTAGCAAGCAAACAATTAGCTGGCCAACTATAATGAAATCCCTGAACGAGCAATTTTCGGAGTCGATGTTTATGGCAGTGCGCGCCTGGCGCAACGAGCTGGACAGGCGCTTGCGCCCTTTGGGGTTTTCGCATTCGCGCTGGATGCTGCTGTTGCATCTTTCGCGCCATGACGGTTGCACCCACCACGAACTGGCGCAGCACATGGGCATCGAAGCCGCGACGCTGGTCAGGCTGGTCGATCACATGGAAAAGGAAGGCTTGCTCAGCCGCTGCGGCAGCGAAACCGACCGGCGCGTGAAGCATCTGTGCTTGTCCGATAGCGGCAAGAAAGTGGTGATAGATATCCGCGCTTACGCCGCCGATTTGCGCAAGGAATTGCTGGACGGCCTGAGTCAGGCCGAGATTAAAACCGCCTGCGATGTGCTGAACAGCATTCGCGGCAAACTGGGAACAATCGCATGAAACGTATCGCCGAAAACAAGAAACCTGTCGCCATCGCGCTGTTGCTGCTTGCCTTGCTGATCGGCTTTGCCATCGCGCATTTCTCCGGGCAGTCGCGCAGCACAGAAAATGCTTACATCAACGCGGATGTGGTGAACGTGGCGGCGCAAGTCGGTGGGCGCGTGGTCGCCGTGCATGTCCAGGACAACCAGTATGTTCACAAAGGCGACGTGCTGTTCGACATCGACCCCGAACCTTTCGCCATCGCATTGAGCCGCGCCCAGGCCGATCTGGCCGTGGCGAAGCAAAACGCGCGGCAGGACAATGCGGAAGCCGCCGCAGCGCGGGCGCAAGTTGCGCAGACCGAGGGCGATCTGGCCAATGCGCGCAGCAGTTATGCG
Source organism: Sideroxydans sp. (assembly GCA_028710605.1). Classification (GTDB taxonomy): domain Bacteria; phylum Pseudomonadota; class Gammaproteobacteria; order Burkholderiales; family Gallionellaceae; genus Sideroxyarcus. Next base: position 177,067 of record JAQTTU010000003.1, on the reverse strand, counting down.
CGCGACAAGGAACTCGTCGCGCAACACTTCCTTTCGCAGCAAGCCGTGGACGACGCGCAGACGCGTATGCAGGCTTTGCAGGCCTCGCTGGATCAGGCGCGCGCCAAGTTGGCCAAGGCGCTCTCCGCGCCGCAGAAGACCGAAGAGCGCGGCGACGTGCTGAAGGCGCAGGCCGCCATCGCGCAGGCCAAACTCGATTTGCAACACACGCACATCACCGCGATGCAGGACGGGCAGATCAGCAACCTGACGCTGACGGCGGGATCGCTGGTGAATGCCGGTGCGCCGCTGTTCGCGCTGATCGCGCAGGACAGTTTTCACATCGAAGCGAATTTCAAGGAAACCGAATTGTCTGGAATTCATGTCGGCCAGGATGTGGACATCCTGATCGATATGTATTCCGGCCAGCATTTCAAAGGCTCGGTGGAAAGTCTCTCCGGCGGCACGGGCACGGCGTTCTCGCTGCTGCCGCCGCAGAATGCCACCGGCAACTGGGTGAAGATCGCGCAACGCGTGCCGGTGCGTATCAAGCTCGCGCCGACCGATGCCGAGCATCCGTTGCGCATAGGCGCGACGGCGACGGTGACGGTAAATTTGAATTCAAAATCAAGCCACGGATAAACACAGGTGATCACGGATTATCGCTATCGGATTGTCAGCGGGTCTGCACGCGCTTTGGATTTTATCCGTGCCTATCCGTGTTCATCCGTGGCTGAATAATTATGAGCAAAAGCCGCGTTCTCACCAGCATCGCCGTGATGTCGGCGACCATCATGCAGGTGCTGGACACCACCATCATCAACGTGGCGCTGCCCAACATGGCGGGGCAACTCGATGCCACGCCGGACAACATCGGCTGGGTGCTCACCTCGTACCTGATCGCTTCCGCCATCTTCATGCCGCTCACCGGCTTCTTCACCGACCGTCTGGGGCAGAAGCGTTTTTTGCTGATCTGCATCGCCGGTTTCGTCATCGCTTCCGCGCTGTGCGGCATGGCGAACAGTCTGGCGCAAATGGTGCTGTTCCGTTTTTTGCAAGGCGTGTTCGGCGCGTCGCTGGTGCCGCTGTCGCAATCCATCATGCTGCAAACATTTCCTGGCGAACAGCGCGGCAAAGCGATGGCGATTTGGGCGATGGGCGTGATGGTCGCGCCGATTCTGGGGCCGACGCTGGGCGGCTGGCTCACCGATGTGATCAGCTGGCGCTGGACGTTCTATATCAATTTGCCGGTCGGCATCATTTCCTTCATCCTCGCCCTGCGTCACGTGCCGGATAGCGAAACGCGCGAACGGCGCATGGACTGGCTGGGCTTCGCTTCGCTGGCGGTGGCGATCGGCGCGGCGCAACTGGTGCTGGATAGAGGCAATCAGGATGACTGGTTCAGCTCGCAAACGCTTGTTTTCGCCACCGTGCTGGCGGTCATCGCCCTGATCTTTTTCATCGTCTATACGCTCACCGGCAAACATCATCCGCTGTTCGATTTGCGCATCTTCCGCGACCGCAATTTTCTGGTCGCCTGCCTGATTATGACCACCATCGGTGTCGGCTTTTTCGGCGGTATGGTGCTGCAATCCTTGTTCCTGCAAAACTTTCTCGGCTACCCCACGTTCGATGCCGGGCTGTACATGGCTCCGCGCGGGCTAGCCTCGTTTTTCGTGATGATCTTCGTCGGCAAATTTTCCGGCAGATTCCCGCCGCGCAATTTCGTGCTGATCGGCATCGCATGCAGCGTCGCTGGAAATTATCTGATGACGCGCTTCACCGGCGACATCACCGCCAGCGATTTGATGTGGCCGATGATTTTGCAAGGCATGGGCATGGGGCTGGTGTTCGTTCCCATTTCCACGCTGGCGTTCACCACGCTGCCCAAAGCGGTCGCCGCCGAGGCGGCGGGGATTTACAGCCTGATCCGCACCTTCGGTTCGGCCTTGGGCATCTCGGTGCTGGCCACTTATTTTTCGCGCAGCGCGCAACAAAACTGGGGGCTGTTGCGCGGCGAGATCACGCCGTACAGCGAATCGTTGCACGCGTATCTTTCACCGCTGCATCTGGGCGTGCAAGACCCGCAAGGCATCGCGCTCGCCGCCAAAGCCGTCATGCATCAAGCGCAGAACATCGCCTACATCGACAGCTTCTGGTTCGCCACGCTGAATTTTCTGGTGATGCTGCCGCTGATCCTGCTGGTGCGCACGCCGCCCAAAGGTGCGCCCGCGCCCGTCCAGGTCAGCGCGGAGTAGGGGACTTGGTGTATTGCCGAAAACGGAAAAGAATTTGACGCTCTGAAACCCCCGCCTGAGAGTATTATCTGTTTGTTCGCGCAAAGGATTTTGCGCGGGAATGAATTGGTTTGTCGCTATGTTGTCATTTCAAAACCAATGTCGGCAATTTCCGGGATGGTATTCAGACTGTGGATCAGAGACTACTCAAACTGCTTGGCAATAACGAAAGCATTTACCCCAACGTGCTGGAAGCGCGTTTTCCGCGCGTGTTCGGCAAAATTCAGGAACTGATAGAGACCGAGCACATCGAGGACTATCTGCAAGACTTGATGGTGGACAAACGCGGCGGAGACCGGGCGGGTTTTCCGCCGGAAGCGGCGGCGGAAATCATCCGCATCAGCAACTATCTGCACTCGTTGCACGGCCAGGATCTAACAATCAATGCATGGGATGACATCCCCGAGTTTAAACGTCTGGAAGTCGAGCAGCTCGGTTACGAATTCACCCCGCAAGGGCTGCTGAAATCGGTGGAGGATGGCAATCAGGATGCGGTGCAGGTGTTCCTGTCGTGCGGCGTGGATCTGGAAATCCGCGACGAGCGCGACTGGACTCCGCTGATGATCTCGGCATTCAACGGCAACGAAGAATTCGCGCTGCTGCTGATCAAATGCGGCGCAAAAATTACCGCCTGCGACAAGACCGGCTACACGCCATTGCATTGGGCGGCCTACAACGGCTACGACAAAGTGGTGAATCTGTTGCTGGAGAAGGGAGCCGATCCGAATATCCAGAGCCAGTTCGGCTGGACCGCGCTGATGCAGGCCGCCACGCGCGGACATCTGCTGGCATGCGCCTATTTGATCGCGAAAGGAGCCGATGTGAATCTGGCCAGTATGGACGGCTGGACGGCGCTGCACAAAGCCGCCAACAACGGTCATACCCAGATCGTCAAACTGCTGCTGGACAAAGGCGCGAACCGCTACGCGCAATATCAGGATGGCAGCACGCCGCTCGATCTCGCCGTCAAGGCCGGACATCAGAGCATTATTGATCTGCTGAATCCGGGACACCGGATTTCGGTTTGAACCTGAGAGGCAGGAGAAGCGTTTGTAGGTGCGAATTCATTCGCACGGAGAACATGTTATGTGCGAATGAATTCGCACCTACAAAAGCGAGGCAACATCGTTCGCTCAGCCAGCCAACATCCACGCCATCCCGCCCAATGCGCCAAACAATATCGCCAGATGCAGCCAAGTCCACAGCGCGTAGCGGCTGGCGAGTTTTTCCGGCGGCAGATTGCTGATGAGAAATAGCCGTCCGTCGTGCGGTTGCAGCAGGAAGTTGGTGTCCGCCTCGGCGCGCGCTTCGGCCAGATGTTTGTTGGCTTCGCGTTTGGCGGCCTGGCGCGCCAGCATCCATTCCTGCATATCGAGTTCGCCGCTGTTGTCCAGATCGAAACGTTTGAGCAAGTCCGCGTTGTCCTTCTTCCATTCGAACAGCACCTGGTTCACCAGATCGTTCTGCGTGAGCGTGCTGGTGCTGCCGCCAACGGTTTTGAATTCGCCCAGCGCATACAGCGCATCCTGTTGCAGCAACGTCCATTCGGTATAGCGATAGTCCGCGACCCGCCATGTGCTCTTGTGCTGCGTGATGATCTCCGCGCCTGCGGGGTCTATCACGCATTGCCCGCTGCCGTCGTCGATCAGGAAGGGCGCATCGCTTTCGCCGGAAGATTCGGTATGCCATTCGTTCTTGTAATTCTTGCGCTCGATCTGGTAGCGATACCACAGGCAGGGCAGCAGCGAACATTTGCCCAGAATGGGCGCGCCCTGCGGCCGGGCATGGCCCAGCAATTCCACATACCCCTGCGCGGCTGATCCGATACGCGAAGTGGGCGTGCCGTTGACGATGCGCAAGCGGTGCAGCGCCGAATACCAGACAAACAGGCTGATGAGCGCCATGCTGCCCAGACACCATAACCACGCAGTGCGGCTGCCCAAATGAAATCCGGCGAACAACAGTAAAAGTTGTCCGCCGGAAGTGATGAGTTGCGAGTAGGAGCGGCGCAAGGAAGTGAGCATCGCCAACCCCTTTGCGCCGACTGCGACGACGCTTAGAAGCGCATGCCCAGCTTGCCGCTGATGGAAGCTGCCGAACCGGTCTTGTCATACTCGGCGGCCAGGTTCATCACCCCCAAATTGAAATTGGCTCCCACGAACAGTTTGCTTTGCGAGAAGCTTTCCTCGGTCAGGCTGCCTGCGTTCGGCGTGCTGGTGGTCCACACCCGACCGATACCGGCGTAAGGCGTGAGCATGGCGAGCCCCTTGGAAACTGACACGTCCAGACTCTTGGTATTCAAAGCCAGCTGGCTTACGCCGGACAACTTGGTGAGCGCACCGCGCACGGCAACGGCGGGCATCACGGTGCTGCCCGGCATGAATGCCCACTTGGCTTCGCCGCCGTACAGGGTGATGCCGGTGGTGGGCACAGCGGAAATGAAACCGCCGATGTCGATGTCCAGCGGCAGACCTTTGGTGACGTGCAGTTTCGGCACGTACAGATTGCTGAGCGAGCCGGTGCCGACTTTGTTCCACAGCGCTTCGCTCTTGGCCAGCTTGGTCTGGGTGAGTTCCACGCCCACGTCAAAGCCGACGATTCCCAGCCCCTCGGCGGGAGAAACTGCCTTGGAGCTCAATGCCGAGCCGAGGTCTTCGGAGAAATTGCGGAATTCGCCTTGAGCCAGATTTTGCAGCGTGTTGATCCCGGCCGAAGCGGTTTGAGAAATGCCCATTGCGAGCGCCAATACGAGAATTTTTTTCATGTTATTTTTCCTTGGATACAAGTTTTATAAGTGTCGAACCAACATCCCCTGCTGTTGCCATGAATGACTTTACCTCCATCACTTCCTAGCCGAACAACGCCTTGATATCGACATCGGTTTTTTCTGCTGCGGCGAATTCTAGCAGGGGTTTTGGCGAGTAGGCGAACATGTTGGCGATCAGCACCGCCGGGAATTGCTCTATGCCCACGTTGTAAATATTCACCGACTCGTTATACAGCTCGCGCCGGTCGGCGATGCCGTTCTCCAGCCCGGTGATGCGCGTTTGCAGCTGCATGAACTGCTGGTTGGTTTTTAGGTCGGGGTACGCTTCGGCCACCGCGAACAGCCCGCCCAGACTGCTGCGCATCATGCCTTCCGCCACGCCCAGCGCCGCGATGTCCTGCCCTTCGCGCGCCGTCTGCACTTGCTGGCGCGCGGCGATCACGCGCTGCAAGGTTTCCTGCTCGAACTGCTTGTACTGCTTGCACACCTCGACCAGCTTGGGCAGTTCGTCGTGGCGCTGCTTGAGCAACACGTCGATGTTCGCCCACGCCTTGCTCACCGCGTGTTTCATGCTGACCAGATTGTTGTACAGGCTGACACCGTAAACCAGAGAAACAATGCAGATGCCGAGAAGAATGAGCGCGCTGGACATGGTGAAACTCCTTTGGGAATTTGAAACAGGCCGCATGATAACGCAATTGAAAGTGGGCCGGAGCGCCCCGATATGACGGGTAACATAGGCGCATTGCGTATATAGCTGGGTGACCAAAATGAACCATAAAAGATTGCCGGTTTTGTACATTCCCCACGGCGGCGGCAAGCAGCCAATCCATTATTCCCAAGTCGGACGCGCCTCCGCGTGAGAAATACTTTTTATTTCCGCATCATTCAACAGGCAAGGCGCTTAATTCAAAACCGAACATCGTGAAGATGCCCGTCAATAGGCGATCTGCATCATGCGCCCGATGGAGATGCCCGTATTTGCTGGTTCTTCGCTTGAGCCGTTTCAATAAATCTTTTTGGGAACTTTTTAAAAAATATTCTTTCTGTATGCCACGAAATTACCCGGCAGAAAGGATAGCAAATGGAAGACGGCAACATTTCTCATGCAAACACGGCGCAGGCCGCATTCCACGCGCTGCGCGTATATCTCAACCAACAAATTCTGGGGCAGGACAATCTGGTGGAACGCCTGCTGGCGGCCTTGCTGGCGGACGGTCACCTGCTGGTGGAAGGCGCGCCGGGGCTGGCCAAAACCCGCGCCATCAAGGCCTTGGCGCACGGCATCGAAGGCGACTTCCAGCGTTTGCAATTCACGCCCGACATGCTTCCGGCAGACCTCACCGGTTCCGATATTTACCGCCCCGAACAGGGCGGTTTCCATTTCCAGCGCGGCCCTTTATTCCATAATTTGATTCTGGCCGACGAGATCAACCGCGCTCCGGCCAAGGTGCAGTCCGCGCTGCTGGAAGCCATGGCCGAACGCCAGATCAGCGTCGGCGCAGCGACCTATCCATTGCCGCGCCTGTTCCTGGTGATGGCCACGCAAAACCCCATCGAACACGAAGGCACGTATCCCTTGCCGGAAGCGCAGCTGGACCGCTTCATGCTGCACACGCTGGTTGATTATCCCGACCGCGCCACCACCTTGCGCATCATGGAATTGTCGCGGCGCGAAGCGCTCGATGCGCGCGAACTGCCGCCGCCGCGCGCGGCTTTGACGCAGGAACAAGTGTTCGCCGCGCGGCGCGAAGTGCTGCAACTGACACTGGCCGATCCGGTCGCCGAATATATCGCCGCGCTGGTCGAAGCCACGCACATCCCGGACAAATACAGCAGCAAGCTGGCCGAATGGCTGCGCTGGGGAGCCAGCCCGCGCGCGGCCATCGCCATGGAGCGCGGCGCGCGTGCGCTGGCCTGGCTGGACGGGCGCGATTACGTCAGCCCGGAAGATGTGCAAGCCATCGCGCCGGATGCTTTGCGCCACCGCTTGTTGCTGGACTACGCCGCGCAGGCGCACGGCATCTCGGCACAGGATTGCGTGCTCGAACTGTTGCGTCAGGTTCCCGCTCCATGATCCTGCCCGATCTGGCAGAACTGGTGGGTTTGCGCAGCACCGCGCGCGACCTCAACCTGCACGCGCGCCGCCCGGTGCTGGCGCGTTTGCAGGGAGCGCACCGCAGCGCGCAACGCGGGCGCGGGCTGGAGTTTGAAGAGGTGCGCCTGTATGCGGCGGGAGACGACGCGCGCAATATCGACTGGCGCGTCACGGCGCGGCGCGGACAGCCGCATACCAAACTGTTCCGCGAAGAGCGCGAGCGTCCGGTGTGGCTGTTGGCCGACTTGCATCCCGGCCTGTATTTCGGCAGCCGCTACCAGCTCAAGTCCGCGCTGCTGTTGCGCGCGGCGGCTTTGCTGGCGTGGGTGGCCGCGATGGACGGCGACCGCGTGGGCGCAATGATTTCCGGCGGCGACCAGCCGCAGCGCATCTTCCGTCCGCGCGCGCGCGAAGCCGGTGTGTTGCCCATTCTGGAAGCGCTGATCGAGGCGCAGCCGCGCAGCCCCGGCATGCCCGCAGCGGAAAATTTGAATGCATCGCTGACTGCCCTGAGGCCGCTGCTGCAACCCGGCAGTCTGGTGTTGATTCTGAGCGATTTCAGCGGGCTGGATGAACGCACCGAAACCCTGTTGGCGAGCATCGCGCCGCGTTGCGACTGCCGCCTGCTGTGGCTGACCGACCCGCTGGAAAGCGGCGGCCTGCCGGACGGCAGCTACCGCGCCGGATTGCCCGGTCGCCTGTGGTGGCTGGACGGCGCGCGCAGCCGCAACGCATGGCAGGAAAAATGGGCGGCGCGCGAACACCGTTTGAACGAACTGGCGCAACGCCTCAACCTGTCGCTGATCCGGCTGGAGACAAGCGATCCGGTCAGCGAAGCATTGCCGCCCATGTTGCGGGAGCCGCTATGGAAAGTGTGAATTTGGAAAGCATTTGCCACAGAGGGCACAGAGGACACAGAGACAGTGGCGGGTATTCAACATTTCGCCGTTTTTAACTCAATTGGGGAATTGCGCTCATGTTGCAACTCCGCCGTTCCTCTCTGTGATCTCTGTGTTCTCTGTGGCTAGAATTTCAGGTTTTCAAAAATGAACAACGAATTATTAAAACAGCTCGCACCGCCCCACGCGCCGCCGCCGCCCGGTTGGTGGCCGCCCGCGCCGGGATGGTGGGGATTGGCGCTGTTGCTGTTGTTGCTGGCGGCGGCGCTGGCGTATTGGTACTGGCGCAAACCCGCCCGGCTGCGCCGTATCGCGCTGCGCGAACTGAAGCATCTGCAAACGCACGCGCACGATGACCGGCAACTGGCGGGCGGCTTGCAGGATTTGTTGCGGCGCTATGCCGTTGCCGTGTATGGGCGCGAGACGGTCGCGCATCTGAGCGGCGACGCATGGCTGGCGTTCGTCGTCGCCCACGGCGGCAACGCGCTGGCGGGCGATGCCGGACAAAGCCTGCTGCGCGCCGCTTACGGCAGCCGCCTGTTGAACGATCGCGCCCCTTGGCTCGATGGCGCGCGCGAGTTTTTGCGGGGGCGGCGATGATCCATTTCGAATGGCCGTGGATGTTGTTGCTGCTGCCGTTGCCGTGGTTGCTGGCGCGCTGGTTGCCGCCCGCGCGACCGCAGGGGGCGGCGCTGTTCCTGCCGTTTGCCGACGATGTCGCTGGCGGGGCGACCATTGAAACGCAATCCATGTCACGCCCACGTTTGATGTTGTTCGCGCTGGTCTGGTTGCTGCTGTTGCTCGCCGCCGTGCGCCCGCAATGGCTGGGCGAGCCGCAGCCCATCCCATCCACCGGACGCAAGCTGATGTTGGCGGTGGATGTCTCCGGCTCTATGTCAACGCAGGATATGGCCGGAAATGCCAGCCGCCTGCAAGTGGTGCAGAAAGTGGCGGGAGACTTCATCCGCCGCCGCCACGGCGATCAGGTGGGGCTGATTTTGTTCGGCACGCAACCCTATTTGCAAGCGCCGCTCACCACCGATCTGGACACGGTGGGGCAATTTCTGAACGAAGCCATGATAGGCATGGCGGGAACGCAAACCGCCATCGGCGATGCCATCGGTCTGGCGCTGAAACGTCTGCGCGAGCATGCGGAAAAGGCGACAGACAAAAGCGAGATGGTGTTGATCCTGCTCACCGACGGCAGCAGCAACGCCGGAGCCATGCCGCCCGCGCAAGCCGCGAAAATGGCCGCCGCAGCGGGGCTGCGCATTTACACCATAGGCGTGGGTTCGGAAATGCAAGCCGGATTTTTCGGTTTGAGCGCGGGCAACGGCGAACTGGATGAAGACACGCTCAAGCTCATCGCCCAAACCAGCGGCGGCGAATATTTCCGCGCGACCGATGCAGGAAATTTGCAAAAAGTGTATGCGCGCATAGACCGGCTCGAACCCAGTGACGCGCGGCAGCAATGGTACAGGCCGAGCGAAGAATGGTTTCAATGGCCGCTGGGGCTGGCGTTGTTGCTGAGTTTGCTCGCCGTGTTATGGAGTGGACGGAGATGGAGTTGATGGCGGATTTTCATTTTCTGCGCCCGCTGTGGCTGCTGGCGCTGCCCGTATTGTGGGGCTTGATTTTGTGGCTGGCGCGGCGGCGCAACGGCGGAGGAGTATGGGCGCAACTCATAGACCCCGAGCTGCTGCCGAGCCTGCAATTGCGGGCTGGCGGAAAACGCGGCGGTTCGCCTTGGCCGTGGCTGGCGCTGGCCTGGACATTGGCCGCCATTGCGTTGGCCGGACCCAGCTGGCAACAGCAATCCGCCATCGCCTATCGCGGCAATCAGACCTGGCTGCTGGTGCTGGATTTGTCGCCCTCCATGCTGGCGGCGGATGTGTCGCCCGACCGCATCACCCGCGCGCGCTATGCGCTGGAAGACCTGCTCGGCGCGGCGCGGGATGCGCGGGTGGGGCTGGTGGCTTTCGGCGACGAAGCCTTTACCGTCGCGCCCATGACCGACGACGTGGACACCCTGCGCGCGCTGCTGCCGCCGCTTGCCCCGGACATCATGCCCAAAGCGGGCGACAACCTCGCCCCGGCCTTGCAACAGGCGGGCGCGCTGCTCGAACAGGGCGGCGGCAAGAACGCGCAGGTCGTGGTGCTGACCGACGGCTTCAGCGATCCGGCGAGCGCTTTTGCCGAAGCCCGCAAACTGCAAGCGCAAAATATCGCGGTCAATGTGGTGGGCATAGGCACGCGCAGCGGCGCGCCGCTGGCGCAGGCGGGCGGCGGCTTCGCGCAGAACGGGCGCGGGCAGTTGAGTCTCGCCCGGCTGGATGCGGAACGCCTGCAACAACTGGCCGCCAGCGGCGGAGGACGCTACGCGGAACTGCCGCAGTTGCCCGGCCTGATCGCCGCGCTGCAAGTCAGCGCCGAACACGGCGGCAAAAGGGACGGGGACAAGGATATTCACGTGGCGCACTGGCTGGACGGCGGGGTGTGGCTGTTGCCGCTGCTGCTGGTGCTGGCGGCGCTGTTGGCGCGACGGGGGTGGTTATGAAGCGCGGCAGTTGGTTGCTGTTGCTGGCGTTGTGGGCGGCGACGGCGCAGGCGGATGGCGGCTGGGACAGCTTGTGGCGCAACGCCGACCAGCGCGGCGAAAAATTGCTGCAACAAGGCAAGGCTGCAGAAGCTGCCCGCACCTACAACGACCCGCGCCGCAAGGCTTACGCCGAATTGCAAGCCGGGGAATACCGGGATGCCGCGCGGGATTTCGCGGCTTTCGACGACAGCGATGCCCACTACAATCGCGGCAACGCGCTGGCGCAGGCGGGGCAGTTGCAGCAAGCGCTGAGCGCCTACGATGCCGCGCTGGCGCGCGATGCCAATAATCAGGATGCCAAGCGTAACCGCGAGCTGGTGGCCAAAGTGCTGCAACAGCAGCCGCCTCAATCGAAACAAAATTCGGATCAGGATAATTCGGACAAGGACAAGCAGAACGGCGACAAGAACCAGTCCGGCCAATCAGGCAGCAAGGATTCAGGCAACAAGGATTCAGGCAACAAGGATTCAGGCAAGCAGCAGGAGGCGAAAGATTCTTCCAATCAACGTTCCGGCAGCCAACAGCAAAACGGACAAAACCCGCAGGGCAAAGCCGGGAAAGACAAGGACAAGGAAGGCGGCGGGCAGCCAGACTTGCAAGCCCAAGCCCGCGACAATGCTTCCGGCAAAGCGCAAGCCGACAGCGCCGAGCAGGCGCAGCGCGATGCCGCCGCCGCACTGGGCAAACCGGCTCCCGGCACTGCTGCCGCAACGCAGGCGGATGCTCCCGCGAGCGAACGCCAGCTGGCGCAGGAGCAATGGCTGCGCGCCATCCCGGACGATCCCGGCGGCTTGCTGCGGCGCAAATTCATGATTGAACATTTAATCCGACAACAAGGTGGAAAACAATGAACAACACACTCCGCATTTTGCTTGCGCTGTTATTTTTTTGTTTGAGTTTGCCCGCGCTGGCCGCGCTCAACGCGTGGCTGGATCACGACCAGATCGCCCCCGGCGAAACGGTGCAACTCACGCTGCAACACGACGGCCAGACCGACAGCCAGCCCGACTTGAGCCCGCTCAAGCAGGAGTTTGAAATCGTCGGGCGCAGCACGGGTTCCAACATCCAGATCGTCAACGGCAAAATGAATTCCAAAGTTCAGGTGAACCTGATGCTGCTGCCCAAACATGACGGCAAGCTGGTAATTCCCGCGCTGCAATGGAACGGGAAAAGTTCAGTGCCGCTTACCCTGAATGTAAGCGCCAGCGGTGCGCCAAGCCAGTCTGCAAGCGCTTCTGCGGGCAACGCACAGCATGTCTTCATCACCGTCGCGCCCGAGCAGAAGCAGCCTTATGTGCAGGCGGCGGTCGCGCTCACCGTGCGGCTTTATACCGACCAGCCGCTGTATCAGGCCAGCCTCGATTTCCAGCCCGGCAGCGATGTGCAGCTCCAGCAAATCGGGCAGGACAAACAGGGCAACGAAACGCGCAACGGTCGCAGCTATCAGGTCATCGAGCGCAAATATTTATTGTTCCCGCAACGCAGCGGCAAGATTCAACTGGACGGGCCGGTGCTCAACGCGCAGGTGCAGGATGCCAGCGCTAACGCCAACGACCCGTTCGGAAATATTTTCGGGCGCAATCCGTTTGCAGGGATGATGAATGCCACCAAACCGATACGAATTAAAGGCGAAACTATCGTGCTGAATGTGCGCCCCCGACCCGCCAGCGCCACCGGCCGCGACTGGTTACCGGCGCAGAAAATAACGCTGGAAGAAAGCTGGCAACCCGATAACGCGCCTATTCGAGCGGGCGATCCGATCACCCGCCATCTCAAGCTGCAAGCCGCAGGGCTGACCGCCGCGCAACTGTCCGATCTGGGGCAGCTCGTGCAGTTGCCCGCCGGTCTGCGCGCCTATCCCGACCAGCCGAAATTGAACAACGAGGCGGGTGGCAACAGCGTCATCGGCACGCGCGAACAAGACATCGCCATCATCGCCAATCTTCCCGGAAGCTACGAAATTCCCGCCCTGCATTTGCTCTGGTGGGACACCGCCAAAAACGCGCAGCAGGAAATCGTGCTGCCCGCGCGCACGCTGGAAGTGCTGCCCGCCGCAGGCGGCATCGCCATCGGCACCGCAGCGCCGGGCGGCGATCCGGGCTCGGGCGATAATGCTGTGGCGATACCGCCGCAACCCGCCGCAGCAACTCCGCCGGAAAATAATCGCTGGCGCTGGATCAGTCTGGGTTTCGCGCTGCTCTGGTTGGGCACGCTGGCGGCCTGGTGGTATGTCAGCCGACGCAATCCGGCGCGCCAGCCGCAACCGCATCAAGTTGTGTCCGCCTCCGAACCACGTTTGGCTGAAGCGCGCAAAGCCTTTCAGCAAGCCTGCCGCGACAACGATGCGCAGTCCGCGCGCCGCCACTTACTGGCCTGGGCCAAAGCCGTCTGGCCGCAAAATCCGCCCGGCGGGCTCAATGCCTTGTCGGCGCGAATGGATGATGCCGCGATCAAAGCAGCGTTGAGTCAGTTGGATAGAGCCTGTTTTAACAATGAGCCGTGGCAGGGCGAAGCGCTGCTGAATTTTAAAATTCCGCGCAACACGGAAAAGCCGGATGCGCATTCCGGCCTGGAATTGGCGGGCTTGTACGCGTGATTCTGGAAACGCTGCAACCAATAAAAACGAAATTGAGGGTTTGTAGGTGCGAATTTATTCGCACAAATCACGTTGAGCGTGCGAATGAATTCGCACCTACAAAAACAGCGTGACGCGGTGAGTATTCAACGCATTCATTTCCATCCGGGTTTTTCGGATTCAAATAGGCGGATGGCTGGAGATGCCCGTCAATAGGCGATCCGCGCAATGCGGTTGACGGAGAGTGGCGTGTTTTCTGGCTTGCGAACGAGCGGGGTGGACAGGGCGAGCACCTGATCGTGCCCACCCAGCACATTACTGCCCGAAGAATTCCTTCACCTTGCCCATCCACGATTTGGCGCGCGGGCTGTGCCGGGCACTGTCTTTTTCGCTGATGGTCTCGAACTCGCGCAGCAATTCTTTCTGGCGCTCGGTCAGGTTGGCGGGTGTCTCCACGACCACGTGACAATGCAGGTCGCCGTGGGTGTGGGTGCGCATGCCTTTGATGCCTTTGCCGCGCAGGCGGAACTGTTTGCCGCTCTGCGTTTCTGCCGGAATCTTGATGCGCGCCGCGCCGTCCAGCGTGGGAATCTCGATCTCGCCGCCGAGCGCCGCCGTGGTGAAGCTGATCGGCATTTCGCAATGCAGGTCGTCGCCGTCGCGCTGGAACACGCTGTGCGGCTTGATGTGAATTTCCACATACAGATCGCCGTGCGGCGCGCCGTGGCTGCCCGCTTCGCCGTGGCCGCTGTGGCGCAGACGCATGCCCGTGTCTATGCCCGCCGGAATCTTGATCTCCAGCGTCTTCTGTTTCTTCACGCGACCGCTGCCCTGGCAATCTTTGCATGGCGAGCTGATCTGCTTGCCGCTGCCGTGGCAGCGCGGACAGGTCTGTTGCACCGAGAAGAATCCCTGCTGCATGCGCACCTGGCCGTGACCGGCGCAGGTGGTGCAAGTGGAAGCCGAGGTGCCGGGTTTCGCGCCCGAGCCGCTACAGGTTTCGCACTCTTCCATCACCGGAATGCGGATCTGTTTTTGCGCGCCGCGCGCCGCTTCTTCCAGCGTGATTTCCATGTTGTAGCGCAAGTCCGCACCGCGATGCGCTTGAGCGCGACCGCCGCCACGTCCGCCGCCAAAAATGTCGCCGAAGATGTCGCCGAAATCGAAACCCTGCGCGCCGCCCGCGCCAAACGGATTGCCGCCGCCCATGCCGCCCGCCTCGAATGCCGAGTGGCCGTACTGGTCGTAAGCCGCGCGTTTCTGCCCGTCGGACAAGGTCTCGTAGGCTTCCTTCGCTTCCTTGAAATGCTCCTCCGCTTTCGGATTGTCCGGGTTGCGGTCAGGATGGTGCTTCATCGCCAGTTTGCGATAAGCCTTCTTGATCTCTTCCTCCGACGCGTCGCGATTAACGCCGAGGACTTCGTAATAATCTTTTTTGGACATAACAGTCGTTAGTAATTAGTCGCTATTCGTCAGTTGAAAAGCGAGCCTGCATTTGTAGGATGGGTGGAGCGCAGCGATACCCATCATTGCTTATCGCGCGTATTGATGGGTATCGCTGCGCTCAACCCATCCTACATTCGATTATTTGCCACAGAGAACACAGAGGTCACAGAGAACGTGGAGCGTGTAACAAATTTCTCTGTGTGCTCTGTGTTCTCTGTGGCTAATGGGTTTTACTTTTTGTCCTTCACTTCGGTGAATTCGGCATCCACTACGTCCGCGTCATTCGCCTTGCCTTCGCTGCCCGGTGCACAGCCTTCGCATCCGCCAGCTTCCGCGCCCGCTCCGGCCTTGGCTTGCTCGGCGGCATACATCTTCTCGCCCAGCTTTTGCGCGGCAGTGGCCAGTGCTTCGGCTTTGGCTTCGATGGCTTCCTTGTCGTCGCCTTTTACGACTTCTTCGGCGGACTTCAGTGCAGCTTCGACGGCGGCTTTTTCGTCAGCTGTCAGATGTTCGCCGTATTCCTTCATCGACTTGTTGGTGGAGTGGATCAGCGCGTCCAGTTGGTTGCGCGCGGTCACCAGTTCCATGGCCTTCTTGTCTTCGTCGGCGTGCGCTTCGGCATCGGCCACCATGCGGTTGATTTCTTCCTCGCTCAAGCCGGAGCTGGCCTTGATGGTGATGTTGGCTTCCTTGCCGGTGGCTTTGTCTTTCGCGCTCACGTGCAAAATACCGTTCGCGTCGATGTTGAAAGTCACTTCGATCTGCGGCATGCCGCGCGGTGCGGGCGGGATGTCGGACAGGTTGAACTGGCCCAGGCTCTTGTTGCCGGAAGACATCTCGCGCTCGCCTTGCAGCACG
The DNA here is from genome assembly GCA_028710605.1 of Sideroxydans sp. GTDB lineage: Bacteria > Pseudomonadota > Gammaproteobacteria > Burkholderiales > Gallionellaceae > Sideroxyarcus. Next base: position 161,549 of record JAQTTU010000003.1, on the reverse strand, counting down.
TGGATGGTCACGGCGGACTGGTTGTCATCGGCAGTGGAGAACACTTGCGATGCCTTGGTCGGGATGGTGGTGTTTTTCTTGATGAGCTTGGTCATCACGCCGCCCATGGTCTCGATACCCAGAGACAACGGAGTCACGTCGAGCAACAGCACGTCCTTCACTTCGCCTTGCAGCACGCCGCCCTGGATCGCAGCGCCAACGGCCACGGCTTCGTCCGGGTTCACGTCCTTGCGCGCTTCCTTGCCGAAAAACGCTTTCACCTTCTCCTGCACCATGGGCATACGGGTCTGGCCGCCGACCAGAATCACGTCGGCGATGTCGGCATTGGTCACGCCTGCATCCTTCATCGCGATCTTGCACGGCTCGATGGTGCGCGCGACCAAGTCTTCCACGATGCTTTCCAGCTTGGCGCGGGTGATCTTCACGGCCAGGTGTTTCGGGCCGGTGGCATCGGCAGTGATGTAAGGCAGGTTCACTTCGGTCTGTTGTGCGGAAGACAATTCGATCTTGGCTTTTTCCGCCGCGTCTTTCAGGCGTTGCAAGGCCAGCATGTCCTTCTTCAGGTCAACGCCGCTTTCTTTCTTGAACTCTTCCACCAGGAATTCGATCACGCGCATGTCGAAGTCTTCGCCGCCGAGGAAGGTGTCGCCGTTGGTGGACATCACTTCGAACTGGTGCTCGCCGTCGATTTCGGCGATGTCGATGATGGAGATGTCGAACGTGCCGCCGCCCAGGTCATACACCGCGATCTTGCGATCGCCTTCCTGCTTGTCCAAGCCGAAGGCCAATGCGGCTGCGGTCGGTTCGTTGATGATACGTTTCACGTCCAGACCGGCGATGCGGCCCGCGTCCTTGGTCGCTTGACGCTGCGAGTCGTTGAAGTAAGCGGGCACAGTGATGACGGCTTCGGTGACGGGCTCGCCCAGATAATCTTCGGCGGTCTTTTTCATTTTGGCCAGCACTTGCGCGGAGATTTCCGGCGCGGAGATTTCCTTGTCGCGCACCTTCACCCAAGCGTCGCCGTTCTTGGCCTTGACGATGGAGTAGGGCACCATGTTGATGTCCTTCTGCACCATCGGTTCTTCGAAGCGACGACCGATCAGGCGTTTCACGCCGTACAAGGTGTTCTTGGGGTTGGTCACGGCCTGACGCTTGGCGGGCGCGCCCACCAGCACTTCGCCGTCTTCCATGTAGGCAATGATGGACGGTGTCGTGCGCGTGCCTTCCGCGTTCTCGATCACCTTGGTCTTGCCGTTTTCCATGATGGCCACACAAGAGTTCGTCGTGCCCAAGTCAATACCGATGATTTTTCCCATGATGCTTTCCTTTCAAAAGTTTGTTTAATTCGATGCTGCATAAACTGGGGGTGCGTGTTACTGATTTCAATAGCGCGAAGCTCTATAATTTTGTTTCGACGATAAAATAATTGTCGCCACGTTTCTCAAGTATTCCGTCTTCAACAAGTTTGTCGAATGCAATATGAAGTTGATCGTCACTGAACTGGTCAAGAAATCGTTGTAAATTCAGATTTAGCTGAACTTGAACTAAAGAATTGTGGACGCGAGCAAATTCTTTGCGGCAATCTAGTTTTGAGTAAATAGCTAAGGACATATTATTTTCCTTTGGCCACCATCACCAATGCCGGACGCAACACGCGCTCGTTCAGCGTGTAACCCTTTTGCATCACGCTCACTACCGTATTGGCAGGCTGGTCGCTTTCCACCATGGTGATCGCCTGATGCTTGTGCGGGTCGAGCTTTTCGCCGACCGGGTTGACTTCCTTGATGTTGAATTTCTCGAACACGTTGGAAAGTTGCTTCAGGGTCAGCTCCATGCCGCTCTTGAAACTTTCCACAGTGGCGGTTTCCACCGCCAACCCGGCTTGCAGGCTATCCATCACCGCCAGCATCTCGTTGGAAAAACGCTCCACCGCGAACTTCTGCGCCTTGCTCACATCTTCCGCTGCACGGCGGCGGATGTTCTCGCCTTCGGCCTTGGCGTACATCCAGGCATCGTAGTGCTCCTGCGCTTTGAGTTCGGCTGCTTTCAACATCTCTTCCAGACTGGGCATCGTCTCCGCCGGAGTTTCGGCGTTTGCTTGTGCTTGTTCGTTTTGCGGGGTGTTCTCGTTCTGTTCCATGCGGCTCTCCTTGTTTCGACTGGTGGTTTATTGGGGCGGGGTTGGGTATTTCAAGGGCTGATGTGAAAAAAGTCATGCAAATTTTCTGGTATCGCGCTGATTACAGTCTGTGCGTGAATGCACGTAGAAAATCACCACGTCTGGCAAAACTCGCGAGTGATCCAGCTCATTTTTTGCATCTACGAATAATGCTTGATTGCCTTAATTAACGCATATACACTTATTTGCATGGAAACCAAGCTGATCTGGGATGAAACCAAACGCCGCGTAAATTTGCGCAAGCATGGTTTCGATTTCGCCGATGCGAGCGAGGTGCTGGATTCGCGTTACCGTATGGATGTCTCGACGGTGAGAGGCGGCGAGGTTCGAGTGCAATCGGTTTCCTATGCGCTGGGCTTTCTGGCGGTGCTGACGGTGGTTCATACCGGGCGCGAAGGTGCAACGCGCGTCATCAGCTTTCGACCTGCAAGCAACAAAGAACGTGAGGTGTACGATGACTGGCTCGAAAACGAATGCAATGAGTCGTAAAGAAGTGTTGGCAGCGGTTCGCGCTATTCCACCAAAAAAAGATTTCGTCTGGGATGGCAAAGATGAAGATGATCGCCCGGCCACTGCGGAAGAATTGAATGCCGCGATGGAATCCTATCGCGCCAAGCGCGGTCGTCCGGCGGGCTCTGGCACAAAAGAGCAAGTGGCAATCCGCCTCGATAAAGATGTGCTGGCCGCTTTTCGCGCATCGGGTGCAGGCTGGCAAACGCGCGTAAATGCAGCTTTGCGCGACTGGCTTAAAACGCATTCTTCTGTGTAAGGTCGCCGTACCCGGTTTCTCACGGTATGGATGTAATTCGACATTACAGCCCGAATCCCCATAATCCAAGGAAGTTCATTAGGCTCATCATTATGCTCACCGACCATTTATCCTCCGCAAAGCTAAAAAAACTCGCAGGCTCTGCTGTGTTCGGGCGGGGTGAGGCTTACTTCAACAGTTCCGCCGTCAGTCGTATGAAGGTGGCGGATGACGTGTTATCGGCGCGGGTTGCGGGTTCGTATTCATATACGGTCAAGTTGTGGGTGGAGGACGGCGAAATCGAGTCTGAGTGTTCCTGCCCGCAAGGGCTGGACGGCAATTTTTGCAAGCATTGCGTCGCGGTGGGTTTGGCTTGGTTGGCTGAATCTGGCGGGGAGGCCGGGGCGAAGTCAGGCAGAAAAAAGAAGAGTAACCCGTGGCTGGAAATCAGCGATTTTGTTGGCTTGCAGGATGCGCCAACGCTGGCGGCGTGGCTTTTGGAAAGCGCGAAGCGCGATGATGTCTTGTACGAAAATTTGCTGCTGAAAGCGCGGCGCGCGGCGGGGCCGGCTTCGACTATCAAAGGTTTTCGCGCGGCCATAGATAAGGCAATAAATACGGGCGGATATGTGGATTGGCACGAGATGCCGAGCTACGCGGCGAGCCTGGACAACATTGCCGCTGCGCTTGAGGAGTTGTTGCAGCAAGGTCAGGCGGACATGCTGGTCGAGCTGGCCGAATATGCCATCACCCGCGTCGAAGCGGCTTGCGAGTATGTGGACGATTCGAACGGCGGCGAAATGACCGATATGCTGGAGCGCTTGGGCGCGCTGCACCACAAGGCGTGCGCGGCATCCCGCCCCGATCCTGTGGCATTGGCGGAGCGTTTATTCAAGTATGAAACGGGCGGCGGTTTCGACGCTTTTTACGATAGTTTGCGCCGCTATGCCAAGGTGTTGGGTAAAGAAGGGAAAGCCAGATTCATACAGCTGGCCGAAGAGGCTTGGCGCAAAATTGAGCCGATCACGCAGGAAAAAGCGCGCGGAGAATACGATAGCCAGCGTTGGCGCATCACCCGCGTTATGGAGGCCATCGCCGAACTTTCCGGCGATGTCGAAGCCTTGGTCGCGGTGAAGTCGCGCGATTTATCCGGCGTGTGGAATTATCTCGGCATTGCCGAAATTTACCGTAGCCACCGGCTACACGATCAGGCGCTGGACTGGGCGGAGCGCGGTATGAAAGCGTTTCCCGATAAGCCGGACAACCGCTTGCGCGATTTTCTCGCCGAGGAATATTTGCGGCGCAAGCGCGGCGATGAGGCGATGCGCTTGATCTGGGTGCAATTCGCCGAACGGCCCGGCTTGGATCAATACCAAAAATTGAAGCATTTTTCCGATAAAGCCAAGTGTTGGACGACCTATCGGCAACAAGCGTTCGAGCTGCTGGACAAGCTGATCACCAGCGAGAGCGGCAAGCGGAATTACTATTCGAGCGCCGCGATTCTGGTGGAAATTCATCTGTGGGAAAAGAACGCCGAGGCCGCATGGCAGGCCGCACAGCGGGGAGACATCGGCGATCCGTTGTGGCTGGGGCTCGCCATCGCGCGCGAGGTAGAACATCCGGGCGATGCTGCGCCGGTCTATCGGAGGCTGATCGAAAAGGCAGTCGAGCAAACCAATAACACCGCCTACGAAGAGGCGATCAAACTGCTAAAAAAATTGAAGCCGCTGTTTGCGCGTCTGCAACATCCGCTGGAATTCGGCCAATACACCGCGCTACTGCGCGCCAAATACAAAGCCAAGCGCAATTTCATCAAGCTGCTGGACAAGTTGTAACCATAACGAATCCCGATTGAGCGGCGCGATGTAAAATGCGCGCCGTTTAGTCGTTTACCCGTTATGTCCACCACCAAGAACTACCACTGGCGCATCGCCGGATTCTATTTTTTCTACTACTCCTTTGTGGGATTGTTCTCGCCTTACTGGAGTTTGTACCTGCAATCCATCCATTTCAGCGCCATCGAGATTTCCGTGCTGATGTCCATCCAGCCGGTGATGCGCATGGTCGCGCCCAACCTGTGGGGCTGGCTGGCCGACCACACGGGCAAGCGACTATTGGTGGTGCAAGTGGCGGCGACATTGAGCGCGCTGTTTTATCTGGGCGTGTTCGCCACCACCAGTTTCTGGGGCATGTTTCTGGTGCTGGTGCTGATGAGCTTTTTCTGGAGCGCGTCGATGCCGCTGGTGGAGGCGACCACGCTTTCTTATCTGGGCAAAAATACCGCGCATTACGGGCGCATCCGTTCCTGGGGTTCCATCGGCTTCATCGTCTCGGTGGTGGGGTTGGGCTATGCCTTCGACTACATCGCCATCGCGTGGCTGCTATGGGCGGGACTGGTGTGCGAGGTCGGCATCCTGATCTTCTCGCGCCAGATTCCGCATACCGAGGTGATCGCGCATCACACCGACCATCAGCCGATCAAACAAATCGTAATGCAGCCGCGCGTGCTGGCCTTGTTCGGCGCATGCTTCCTGATGGCGGTGGCGCACGGCCCTTACTACACTTTCTATTCCATCTATCTGGTCGAACACGGCTACGCCAAAAGCACGGTGGGCATGCTGTGGGCGCTGGGTGTGATCTGCGAGATCGGCGTGTTCTTCGTCATGCCTGTGCTAGTGAAACGCTTCGGCTTCACACGCATCCTGCTCATCAGCTTCGGCGCGGCGGTGCTGCGCTTTTTGCTGATTGGCTGGGCGGTGGATGTCGTCGTGTTGCTGCTGTTCGCACAAGTGCTGCACGCGCTCAGCTTCGGCTCGTTCCACGCCGCCTCAGTGGGCTTGGTGCATGAGTTCTTTCAAGGCCGCCATCAATCCAAAGGTCAGGCGCTCTACGGCAGCTTCACCTACGGCGCGGGCGGCATGCTGGGCGGGCTGGCCAGCGGCCCGATCTGGCAACACTGGGGCGCGTCGGCGTTGTATTCGTTCAGCGCGGGCATGGCGCTGCTGGGGATGTTGCTGATGTGGTGGAAACTGCGCAACGGGGCGGAAGGGCATAGTTAGGCGGCATTGCAGGAAAATCCAAACGCACCTTGCCCGCAAGCCCCTATTTTCGGGCATCTACATCAAGTGCATAGCGTAGATCGCCTATTGACGGGCGTTCCCAAGAGGTTGGTGTTTTAAATCGGCTGGCTCGGAGGCATATATTATCGGGGCTGGTGTAAGATGCGGTCGCTGGTTGTGAATAGACAGCGTCAATATTTCTCAGGAAAACAGGAGGCCAATAAATGAGCGAGCGCATTACAGTTGATCCGTTGGTATGCCACGGCAAGCCCTGCATTCGCGGCTTGCGCTATCCGGTGGAAAACGTGTTGGAGTGGCTGACCAGCGGCATGACCACCGAAGAGATTTTGGCCGATTACGAAGACCTTGAACGCGAAGACATTCTGGCGGCGCTGTCATATGCAGCACGGCTGACTCACATTAATCGAATGGATTGTTTGGCGATTTGAAAATAAATCGTGGTTCGCATCCGATTCTTAACTACGGCTGGAATTAAACGGACAACATGAAGATATACCTTGATGTTTGTTGCTTGAATCGCCCATTTGACGATCAGTCACAAATGCGGGTGCATCTTGAGGCAGAGGCGGTGCTGGGGATTATCAGGCAGGTTGAGCAGGCGGAATGGACGTGGGTAAGCAGTGATGCGGTGCTATATGAAATCAGCAAAACTCCGAATGAGGAACGCAAGGAGCGGTTGTGGTCATTGGAATCGGGTGCTTCGTTGCGGCTTGAGTTGACTGAGGCGATTTATCAAGAAGCTGAAAAGATTCAGCAACTGGGCTTTACCGCGCTGGATGCGCTGCATATTTCATGTGCGCGAATGGCGGACGTGGATGTATTCTTGAGCACGGACGACAAGCTGCTGAAAAAAGTGCGGCAACATATTGGCGAAATCGAACTACATGCCGTGAATCCGTTGGCATGGCTACAGGAGGTAATCTAAATGAACGCACACAATATGACTCCCAATGAAATCAGACGGGCAGGGCTTGATGCCCTGACGCAAGGATTGGGGACGGTGGGGATGGTACGTTTCTTACAACAAAGCGAAGCGGGTTGGGGTGATTACACGACGGACAGGAATAAATGGCTGGAAACGACTTCGCTTGCCGACATCAAAACCGAACTGACCAAACTGAAAAAATCTCATCCACTGGTTGGGCAAGCGCACTAACGCGTTAGCTTGGAAGGGCAGGTACGATAGTGTGCCTGCGCAGGAATAATCGCCGTTGACTGCATGGGTGCTGCGGCGAATCCAACTAGCAGAAGTTCCTCTCCAACTGCCAATCAAAATTCAATTTTCAAATACACACTTCGTGGGAACGCCCGTCAATAGGCGATCTACATCATGTGTTGTCTGTAGAGCGGCTATTGACGGGCATCTTCGAGAGGTGTGGGGGTGGAAATGTTGGAATGTTAGAACCGACCCCACGATTTTTTCCTGTTGACCGCCGGGTTAGGTGCCATTTATCAACCGCTCGGCGGCACGACAAATGCGATACCAATTAGCTAAACCTCCAATGTCTTTGTAGTCGAACGGCGCGCCATGCAGTTGGGGCAGATTGACCGATATGCCTTCCCCTTCAAGTAAAAGAGTGAGCGTTCGTAGATAGGGACCGCGCACTTCCCAGCATGGCATTGCGGGATTGTGTGCAAAGGCGCTGCGAATCATAAAAAACAAGAGTACGAAGAAGATCGGCAGGCGCATTTGATTCGGGTTTTCGACTGATACCGGCAGCCTCGAATGCTGCGTCTAGAACGATAGCCGAAACGCCAAATGAGATGCCAACATTGGCTTGGGCTGCCAAGACCAATGAATCGAGAGATTGAAAGGTGCTCGCAGGAAAGCCAACATTCTCTGCTTCGAGAAGCAATGTGACGTCTGTATCGAACTTCTCTCGATCAATGTGATCGGCTTCGGCATAGCACATAAGTTTGATAGCAAACTCCAGATGCTTGAAAGCACGTTCAACGTCCGCAAGCGCATCGGGTATGGTGTTCATGGCACCTAACGCTTTGCTCACCGGAAAATTAGGAGCGTAGCGAGTAATTTTTCCGAGTGCAGCAACTTGTTAGGCGATGTGGTTTATTTGAAATCTTGCTCTCGGTATCCATACATAGTCCTTTTAGCAATATCAATAATTTCCAATAATGATTGCTCTGCTGCACCTTGAAGTGCCATCCCGGCAAAAGGTGATGGCGGGGTTAACAGCGCAACATCTTGAAGATCAATGTCTAAAACATTATTTTTCGGCATATCACTATAGCTACGAACAGCCAGACTAAATAGATAACATAATGCATTAAAAAAATTGTCTGTAGTCTGATTTTTTAGTTGGTAATAGTATTCGACCCTATCTTCCCAAAAATCGACAGTTTCTTGGGGGTGAATTGACGACAATTCTTGAGTGCCTGCGTACAAATCAATTACTTCATCTAGAACAGCATCTGAGCCATCAAGCTTATAGAAGCTTCCAGCCATACCATATAAGTCAACTAGGCAGCCTTCGTCATCAAGTTTTGATAGAGAGAGGCAACTAAAGGAAACACATTCAAGGAATATTTTTTCTGATTGTTTTTTATCTAAAACCGAAAGAGTGTTATTGTCAGAGTTGATAGCTCTGTATATTTTTAAGGCAAAAATAAAGAAAAGACCCACGCTAAAATCCTTGTGACTGTGTCCATTCTCTTCAAAATCGTGCCAGTCATTTGATTCTTTTGCATGAAATTTAGCTAGAAAGCTTTCTTCTTCATATTTCATTCTCAGTTTATCTGCAGCTAGCGAGTGAAGACCATTAGAGCTTTTTTCTTTATTAAATAGTGAAAACATTCTTTCCTCTAATGTCATTTAGTACTCGTTTCTTGAATTCGCCTAACGAATAGCGTTTATCCGCCGCCCTCCCCAAACCTGTTTCATCCACGACACCATATTGGCGGCGGATAAACCTCGTTGGACTGAACCATTGGAGAGCGGTACTTAAGGGGATTGTAAAGTTTTACGGAGTAGCGTCAACCTGATAGCGAGAAGGTGATGCGAATGATGACGGGGAAATAGCTGCCGCACAGAGGCTTTAATAAATTAATAAATAGGGTCAGGTTCGATATAGCCGTCGCCACCCAACAAAACGCCCCGCAATCGGGGCGTTTTGTTGGGCTTTTTCAATACCCCATCGCCCGAAGATGCCCGCCAATAGGCGTTCTACATGCGGTACATGATGTAGATCGCCTATTGACGGGCGTTCCCGTGAAGTTTTGTTTTTGAAATGGCGCGTGGTTGCGCGTAAAGAATAGCGGGCCAGATTCGCATTGTTTGCAACAACCAATTCCATCAACCTTTTTGACTGTTATCCAATCTGTCGAGCAATGCCAATGCCGTTTTCGGATTGCCGCGCAGGGCGAGGGCGCGGAAGCGGATTTCGGCATCGTGCGCGGATAAGACCGAGGTGGTGAGCTCTTCTACCAGTTTGTTGATGCTGAGATGCCGCGACTTGGCGAGCTGTTTCAGGCGCAGGTGTTTGTCGTCGGGGAGTCTGATGGTCATGATGGACATTTGAATACCTCCAGGCATTGTTTCGGGGTCAAAATTTGTGTGTCCGGGAAAAGCAGTTCTGCATTTTTTAGATCGCGCGTGTTGCGCGATACGATTGCTTGCGCGCCGCCTGCGACAGCCAGTTCAATCAGATGGTTGTCGCCTTCATCTTGCAGGTTGGGTCGCCATGCAAAATATATTTCGATCCACTTTGCCTGCTTGAGCAGGGCGGCAAATACTGCCTCCCGTTCTTTGCCGCTCAGTTGGCAATCTGCAAATAATTTGCCGCGCGACAACAAGGTTTCATATTCGGCAAATAACGCCACGCCAAACAAAGGCTGGTAGTGGCCTTGCAAACATCTGCGAACAACTTCTCGCGCCACGCTGCTGTCGTTGCGTGAGAGCAGTGCCGCGATAAATACATCGGTATCAATTACGAGTTGAGTCATGCGATAAAAGGTAGCATATATGCTGTCAGCAAGCAACGCCAAACCCGGAGTTTGTTAGCCGCAGGAACAGCCAACGAGGTCAGCACGGCGGGCTGCAAGGCGCTGGCGACATTCGACAAGAAGTTTGAAAAACTGGCGACCAATTCAAAGTTGAAGCCGCCCGTTGTTGCGCCAAGCGTAGTGATCGAAACGCAACTTCCCCGCAAGCCAATAAATACGCCATTCTCCATCAATCGCTTGACGTAGATCGCCTATTGACGGGCGTTTCCATGAGGTTGCCTCTTGAAAATTCACGCCGAGGTGTCGCTTTTGTATGATTTGGAAGCAGCGCGACATGGCAGAGTGCAGCATGCCTATGGCATAATCCACCGCTCTTGTTAGGAACTGCAATGAGCGCAAAAACACTTTACGACAAACTCTGGGATTCGCACGTGGTGCGGCAGGATGCCGACGGCACCGCGTTGATCTATATCGACCGTCAATTGGTGCATGAAGTCACCAGCCCGCAAGCCTTCGAGGGATTGAAGCTGGCGCAGCGCAAGCCTTGGCGCGTCGCGTCGATGCTGGCAGTGCCGGATCACAACGTGCCGACCGCCAACCGCGCGGCAGGCATCACCGATCCGATTGCGCGTTTGCAGGTGGAAACGCTGGATGCGAACTGCGCCGAGTTTGGTCTTACCGAATTCAAGATGAACGACATCCGTCAGGGCATCGTGCACGTGATCGGCCCCGAGCAGGGTGCGACTTTGCCCGGCATGACGGTGGTGTGCGGCGATTCGCATACCAGTACGCACGGCGCGTTCGCGGCGTTGGCGCATGGCATCGGCACGTCGGAGGTCGAGCATGTGATGGCCACGCAATGTCTGGTGGCGAAAAAATCCAAAGCGATGCAGGTCAAAGTGGAAGGCGTGCTGGGCAAAGGCGTGACGGCGAAAGACATCGCGCTGGCGGTGATCGGCAAGATCGGCACGGCAGGCGGCACGGGCTTTGCCATCGAATTTGCGGGCAGTGCGATTCGTGCCTTGAGCATGGAAGGCCGCATGACTCTGTGCAACATGGCAATCGAAGCGGGTGCGCGCGCCGGGATGGTGGCGGCGGACGAAACGACTATCGCATATTGCCAAGGCCGTCCGTTCTCGCCGCAGGGCGAAAATTGGGAGAAGGCCGAGGCGTACTGGCGCACCTTGCATTCCGACGAGGGCGCGAAATTCGATGCGCTGGTGGAAGTGGATGCCGCGCAGATCAAGCCGCAAGTGACTTGGGGCACCTCGCCGGAGATGGTGGTGGCGGTGGATGGGCGCGTGCCTGATCCGGCTTCCGCACCCGATGCGGTGAAGCGTGCCGACTGGGAACGTGCGCTGGCTTACATGGGATTGCAGGCGAATACGCCGATCAATGAAATTCAGATTGATAAGGTGTTCATCGGCTCATGTACCAACGGACGCATCGAAGATATGCGCGCGGCAGCGGCGGTCGCCAAGGGCAAGAAAGTGGCGGCGAATGTGAAGCTGGCGATGGTGGTTCCGGGTTCCGGCCTGGTTAAAGCGCAGGCGGAGCAGGAAGGCCTGGACAAGATCCTGATCGCGGCGGGTTTCGAATGGCGCGATCCGGGTTGCTCGATGTGTCTGGCGATGAACGATGATCGCTTGTCACCGGGCGAGCGTTGCGCGGCGACTTCCAATCGCAACTTTGAAGGCAGGCAAGGGCAGGGCGGACGCACGCATCTGGTCAGCCCGGAGATGGCGGCGGCGGCAGCAATTGCCGGACATTTTGTTGACGTGAGTAACTGATGAAAGGAACGAGCATGAAGAAGGTGGCGATATTGTTGTTGGCGCTGGGCGTATTGGCGGCTTGCAGTACGTTCAAAGGCTTGGGCGAAGACATTCAAAAAGGTGGGCAGGCAATCGAGAAGGCCGCCTCAAAATAACCATGCGCAAATTTACCTTGCTGGACGGGTTGGTGATGCCGTTGGACAGAGCCAACGTGGATACCGACGCGATTATTCCCAAGCAGTTTCTGAAGTCGATCAAACGCTCCGGCTTCGGCCCGAACGCGTTCGACGAATGGCGGTATCTGGATCACGGCGAGCCGGGCATGGATAACAGCACGCGCCCGCTGAACAAGGATTTCGTGCTGAACCAGCCGCGCTACCAAGGTGCGCAAGTATTGCTGGCGCGCGAGAATTTCGGTTGCGGCTCGTCGCGCGAACACGCGCCGTGGGCGCTGGAAGACTACGGCTTCCGCGTCATCATCGCGCCCAGTTATGCCGACATTTTTTTCAACAACTGTTTCAAAAACGGCTTGTTGCCGATCAGGCTGGACGCGGAAAAAGTCGATGCGCTGTTCAAGGCGGTGGAAGCCAATGTCGGCTTCAAGTTGAAAGTCGATCTGGAACAGCAAACCATCACTGCGCCGGACGGCACAAGCTACAAGTTTGAAGTGGATGCCTTCCGCAAACATTGCCTGTTGAACGGGCTGGACGACATCGGCCTGACCTTGCAGCACGTGGATGAGATCAAAGCGTTCGAGGCGAAACATCGCGCGGCGCAGCCGTGGTTGTTTGCTTGATTCAAAAACAGTCGCCCGCAGATTACACAGATTAAATAGATTAAAAACAAAAAAATCTGCGTCAATCTGCGAAATCTGCGGGAAAAGGTTTTGACTTTTAAGGATGGAGAAATAAATGAAAATTGCAGTTTTGCCGGGTGATGGCATCGGCCCTGAAATCGTTGCACAGGCGACCAAAGTGTTGGAAGCGTTGCGCAGCGACGGATTGAAGATCGAGATGGAGCATGGGCATATCGGCGGCGCGGGCTATGACGCGGCGAAGGATCCGTTGCCGGAAGCAACCTTGAAGTTGTCCAAGGAATCCGACGCGGTGCTGCTCGGTGCTGTGGGCGGTTACCAATATGACAATTTGCCGCGACCGATGCGCCCCGAGCAAGGTTTGTTGCGCATCCGCAAGGGCTTGGGCTTGTTCGCCAATCTGCGTCCGGCGATGGTGTATCCCGAGCTGGTGAATGCTTCGACCTTGCGCTCCGACATCGTGTCCGGTCTGGACATCATGATCCTGCGCGAACTGACCGGCGACATTTATTTTGGCCAGCCGCGCGGCATCCGCACGCTGGAGAATGGCGAGCGCCAAGGTTTTGATACCATGCATTACAGCGAATCCGAGATTCGTCGCGTGGCGCATGTCGGCTTCCAGATCGCCATGAAGCGCAACAAGAAATTGTGCTCGGTGGACAAGGCCAACGTGCTGGATACCAGCATGTTCTGGCGCGAGATCGTGACCGAAGTGGCGAAGGAATATCCGCAAGTTGCCACGTCGCACATGTATGTGGATAACGCCGCGATGCAACTGGTGCGCGCGCCAAAACAGTTCGATGTGATACTCACCGGGAACATCTTCGGCGACATCCTGTCGGATGAAGCATCCATGCTGACCGGCTCCATCGGCATGTTGCCGTCGGCCTCGCTGGATGCGAACAACAAGGGGCTGTACGAGCCGTGCCACGGTTCCGCGCCGGACATCGCGGGCAAAGACATCGCCAATCCGCTGGCGACGATTTTGTCGGTGGCGATGATGATGCAGTACACCTTCGGTCGTGCCGACATGGCGCAGCGTATCGAGGGTGCGGTGCGCAAGGTGTTGCAACAGGGTCTGCGCACTGGCGATATTTACGAAGAAGGCATGAAGAAGGTCGGTTGTGCGGCGATGGGCGATGCGGTGGTGGCGGCTTTGTAATTCTGGAGAAGGGTAAAGAGGGAAGGGCGAAGGGTAACAACCGCACCAAGGTTTTACCCTTCCCCCTTCTCCCTTGAGCACCACAGGTGCGAACTCTTCTCAACTATAGTTAAGGAAACGAGAAATGAAAGTTGGTCTAATCGGTTGGCGCGGCATGGTGGGTTCGGTGCTCATGCAACGTATGCGTGAGGAGAAGGATTTCGATCTGATCGAGGCGGTATTTTTCACCACCTCCAACGTTGGCGGCGAAGCTCCAGCCGAAGGGCGCGGCGTGCCGTTGAAGGATGCGAGCGATCTGAACTCGTTGATGGCAATGGATACCATCATTTCCTGCCAAGGCGGCGATTACACCACGGCGATGTTCCCCAAGTTGCGCGCATCAGGTTGGCAAGGCTACTGGATAGACGCGGCTTCCACACTGCGTATGGAAAAGGATGCAGTCATCATCCTCGATCCGGTCAATCTCGATCTGATCAAGAAATCATTGGCGAACGGCGGCAAGAATTTCATCGGCGGCAACTGCACCAACAGCATTTTGCTGATGGGCTTGAACGGCTTGTTCAATGCGGGTTTGGTGGAGTGGGTGTCGTCCATGACATATCAGGCTGCATCCGGTGCGGGCGCACAGAACATGCGCGAGCTGCTGAACCAGATGGGCGTGGCTTACGCATCGGTGGCCGATTTGCTGGCTGATCCGAAGTCGGCGATTCTGGAGATAGATCGCCGTCTTGCGGAGAAGCTGCGCTCTGCCGATATGCCCACCGAGAACTTCGGCGTGCCATTGGCTGGCAGCCTGATCCCGTGGATCGACAAGCAGCTCGACAATGGACAGTCCAAAGAAGAGTGGAAGGGGCAAGCCGAGGTCAACAAGATATTGGGTGCTAGCCAGCGTATTCCGGTGGATGGCTTGTGCGTGCGCATCGGCGCGATGCGCTGTCACAGTCTGGCGCTGACCCTCAAACTGAACAAGGATGTGCCGTTGAGCGAGATCGAAACGCTCATCAAGGGCGGCAATCCCTGGGTCAAATTCGTGCCCAACCAGCGCGAAATTTCGGTGCGCGAACTCACTCCGGTCGCCGTGACCGGCAAGCTGGATATTGCGGTTGGTCGTGTGCGCAAAATGGAACTCGGGCCGGAGTACGTGAGTGCCTTTGTGTGCGGCGACCAGTTGCTGTGGGGCGCGGCAGAGCCGTTGCGCCGCATGTTGCGTATTTTGCTGGACAAGTAGGACGCTGAGAAATTCGGTTGATTACCGCAGGTTAGTGCATGAAATTAGAGGGAAAGTGAGCTTGCATCACTAACCCTCTGATGTTAGTCTGGAAAGAATCTTGGAAAGTAAAGGGTGGCAGAGTGCTGAAATCGATTCTTAAAACGTTTGGTTACATTGTCTGTTTGGCGTGGACGGCTAGTGTCTGCGCGACGGGCTTGGGAGAGATCAACGTTAGCACTTATCTGGGGCAACCACTCAAGGCGGAAATTGATTTAGTTTCAGTTGATAGGGCCGATAGAACAGGCATTGTAGTAAAGCTGGCTTCTGCGGAAGCGTTCAAGAATGCAGGTATCGATTATCCCTACTCGTTGCCCAAGTTGAAATTTGAGGTCGTCAATCGCGATAGTGGCGATCCCTACGTTAAAGTCACTTCTGCGCAAGCGATCAACGAGCCTTTTGTTACTTTGCTGGTTGAGGCCACCTGGTCATCCGGCAAGCTGTTGCGCGAATATACATTCCTGCTCGATCCGGTGGATTTTAACGTCCAAGCCAAGGCCGAAGTAGTTAAGCCGATTGAGCCGGTCGTGGCAACCCCGGCTATTCCCGCAAGTCCGGCTCCTGCTATTACTCCCGCCGCTCCGGTGGTGACTGCTCCCGCACCAGTCACGCCATTAGTTGCCCAGCCTGCGGCAGTTGAAGCAACGCAACAAGAAGCAGCGGAAACTACCCCCCCTCCGAGTATGGAACAGCCGCTTGCGCAACCGGAAGCAGCACCTGCAGCAGAAACAGTTTCGGGAAAAGCGGCCGAGGCCGCGAATGCAGCAGATGCAATTCCGGCATTGGAAACTGCGCCGGAGGAAGTTACCGTAGTGCGCGGCGACTCGCTAAGCAAGATCGCCTTAAGAGTCAAACCGGCTGAAGTCAGTCTGGATCGCATGCTGGTGGCGATGTATCGCGCCAATACCGATGCGTTCGTCGGACACAACATGAACCGGCTGAAGACAGGGAAGATCATTCGTCTGCCCGATGCGGCCGAACTGGAAAATGTGCAGCAAAGCGAGGCGGTGAAAGAAGTTCACGCGCACGTGGTCGATTGGAATGCCTATCGCCAGCAACTCGCTTCTGTTCGTGCCGAAGCGCGCGAACAGGCCGGCCGCCAGGAATCCTCCGGCAAGATTACAACTGCGGTCACCGAGAAAGCGACTGTCGGCAAAGAAGCTGCGAAAGGGGTGCTAAAGCTTTCCAAAGGCGAAGCGCCCGGCGACAAGTCGGCAGGAGGCAGCAAACCAGCCGCACAGGACAAGGCCAATGCCAAAGCGGAAGAAGCTATTGCAAAGAGCAAGGCGCTGAAGGAAGTGCAGGAGCGCACGGCGCTTCTGGAAAAGAATTTGAAAGACATGCAGCGCTTGGCCGAGTTGAAAAAGAAAGCGCTGACGGGACAAGCAACATCGGGCGTGGCTGCCGCGAGTTCGGTTGCGGCAACTGCGAAACCCAAAACGGATGTTCCCAAAACAGTGCCTCCGCCCAAGGCGGCTGTTGAAACCTCGCTGGTGGATGATGTATTGCAAGATCCTATGCTGCTGGCGGGCGTGGTTGTGCTGTTGCTGATTATGGGCGGTGCCGGGTATTGGCTGGTGCGCAGCGGCAAATTGAATTTCAGCTTGCCGAAGATGCCCAGCCTGAAACGCGGAAAAGCCAAAGCGGCTAAAACGGAAGAGGACAGTCAGGCAACCGTAAAAATCGCCGCCCCTGTTGTGCCTTCTCCCGATACGGGCGATTTCACACACACGGCTGCTGTTGAGACAGCTGTCACGAGCCATGCCGACGAAGTCGATCCCATCGGCGAGGCCGACCTGTTCCTTACATTCGGACGCGATGCCCAGGCCGAGGCCGTGTTGAAGGAAGCGCTGAGCGGCAATCCGGGAAATGTTCCGGTCAAACTCAAGCTGATGTCCATCTACGCAAACCGCAAGGACACGAATTCTTTCTACACCCTTGCGCGTGAAATCAAGGACGGTGGCGATGATGCGGCCTGGAATGATGCGGCTGCGATGGGTCGAGAATTGGAGCCGGGCAACCCGTTCTACGGCGGTGATGGCAGCAGCTCAGAGCAAACAACAGAGGTCAAACCCAAAGTAGAAGATCATGCCGTCGATTTCGATTTAGGGTTTGGAACGACAAGTTTTCAGGCATCGCAAGTTGACGATTTCATGAATACTGCGGTGATGCCAAACGCGCCGCATGAACAGACGACTGTGCTCACGGCTGATGAGTTGCGCGTTTCTCAGGAAACTCCGATGGATTTCGATGTGACCGGTTCGCACTCGGAAAACAAGTCGGAAAGCGGGTTGGAAGTGAATCCCATGTTCAACATGGACGAAATGATGTTCGATATAACATCGAGCCGCAAATCTATGTCCGCGTCCGGTTCAACCGCAACCGCTACAACCAAACCGGAAGAGGCGAGTATCGATGATTTGATCTTCGATGTGACTACGACCAATCAGGGGCAACCCGCTGCAACGGCTGCCGCAGCTGTAGCCGCTCCGGTTCCGGCAGCGGAAGAGAGCATGTCGTTTACGCTGGATTTCCCCACCGAGTTTAAAGCAGAGCCTGCGCCTAAAGTCGCCGCTCCTGTTGACATCGGTTTAAGTGAAATCAGCCTGAATCTGGACAGTTTTAATGCGCCTGCTGCGGCTCCTTCGAGCTCCTCAAGTGGCGCAGCCAAAGACGAGCGTTGGCAGGAAGTGGCAACCAAGCTTGATCTGGCCAAGGCCTATCAGGAGATGGGCGATGCCAACGGAGCCAAGGAAATTCTGGAAGAAGTATTGCGCGATGGCGACGAGCAGCAACGCGCGAGCGCCCAAACCATGCTCAAGCAGTTGTAAGCAATCATGCTTAATCTCACGGCAGCCTGTCCGGCTGCCGTTTTTGTTTTAACAATATGAAACTTGTCCCGCATCCCGCCGTGCAGATTCTTGTTTGGATGTTGCTCGCCTTGCTGGTGCAACGCCTGCAAGCGCTGGCTTTGCTGGCGTTGTGTGCCGTGTTGTTCGGAATCGCATTGAAGCTGTGTGCAAAACAATTGCTGAGTTTGCTGCGGCGCACGCGCTGGATTTTTTTCTCGTTGCTGTTGATCTATGCCTATACCACGCCGGGAACCGCGCTGTGGCCGCAGCTTGGTATTGCTTCTCCCACGCACGAAGGCTTGCTGGACGGGCTATTGCAGTTGGGGCGCTTGATAAGCGTGCTGTCCGGTCTGGCCATCCTGCTGGAACTGTTGCCGCAGACCCAGCTCATCAGCGGGTTGTATTCGCTGGCCTACCCGCTACGCTGGCTGGGTTTGTCGCGCGAACGCATCGCGGTGCGTCTGGCGCTCACGCTGGAATACGCGGAATCCGCCATGCGCGATACGGCGGGCGATTGGAAAGCAACCATTGCTAATGCCATGCAGCCTTCCACCAATGGCGCGACGCACATCGAATTGCGGCTGCAAGCTTTTGGGCTCGTCGATGTGCTGATGCTGGTGGCAAGCGCGGCAGTGTTGATGGGAGTGTGGCGATGAGAATAGCGCTCGGCGTGGAATACGACGGCAGTGCCTACAACGGCTGGCAGAGCCAGCCCGATGTGCCTAATGTGCAGGATGCGCTGCAATTGGCATTGGGCGGTATCGCCGGAGAAAGCATCGCCGTGACTGCCGCCGGACGCACCGATACCGGCGTGCATGCGCTGGAGCAAGTGGTGCATTTCGATACCAATACCGACAGGCCGCTCAACGCCTGGGTGCGCGGCACCAACGCGCTGTTGCCGAAAGACATTGCCGTGCTGTGGGCGCATCCGGTGTCGGACGAATTCCATGCGCGTTTCTCGGCGCAGGCGCGCAGCTATCAATATGTGCTGGTTAACCGTCCTTCGCGCAGTGCCGTGCATCATGGCAAAGTGGGCTGGTTCCACATGCCGCTGGATGTGGAGGCCATGCGGGATGCCGCGCAATACCTGCTGGGCGAACATGATTTCAGCGCGTTTCGCGCTTCGCAATGCCAGGCCAAAACCCCGGTGAAAAATCTTGCCTGTCTTGATATTGAACAGCAGGGCGATACCCTCATTTTCAATCTGACTGCCAATGCTTTTCTGCACCACATGGTGCGCAACATCGTGGGTTGCCTGCTGTACGTCGGCAAAGGCAAACACCCGCCGCAGTGGATGCAGGAAGTGTTGCAAGGCCGCGAACGCAAGTTCGCCGCGCCGACTTTTGCGCCGGACGGCCTGTATTTGCGCCACATCACCTACGATGCGAAGTGGGGCTTGCCGCAAGGAACAGGATTGAGGATCGAGGACTGAGGATCGAGTGAAAAGCGGAGTGGCGGGTTTTCTTAATCATTTATACTTGTTTCACTAGTAAACTGAAAACGGATGAGCGGAATGGTGGCGAGGTTGCAGCGCGATAAAGAAGAAGCAGGGATAGGGGTTTCCAAATCCTCAATCCTCAATCCTCAATTCTCAGTAAAGACCAGAATCAAAATCTGCGGCATTACTCGCGAGCAAGATTTGCTGGCTGTAGCAAATAGCGGCGCAGATGCGCTCGGTCTGGTGTTCTACGAAAAAAGTCCGCGCCATGTCAGCGTACAGCAGGCTGCGCAACTGGCGCGTGCCGTGCCGCCGTTTGTGACAGTGGTTGGTTTGTTCGTGAATCCAACGGTCGATTACGTGCGCGAAGTGCTGGCAAATGTGGCGCTTGACGTGTTGCAGTTCCACGGCGAAGAAGCGCCGGAGTTCTGCCAACAGTTCGGCAAACCCTATCTGAAAGCGATTCGGGTCAAAGCGGGGGTTGATTTGGTAGAATGCGCGACCCGTTACGCAGGGGCTCAGGGTTTGTTGCTGGATGCTTTCGTCGAAGGTACGCAAGGCGGCACGGGCGAGCCGTTCGACTGGGCGCTGATTCCGCGTGATCTGCCGTTACCGGTGATCCTTTCCGGCGGCTTGCATGCGGGCAATGTGGCGGCGGCGATTAAACAGGTGCAGCCTTACGCGGTGGATGTGTCCAGCGGCGTGGAGGCCGGCAAGGGAATCAAGGATGCGGCGAAGGTCGCTGCATTCATCAACGAGGTTATGCAGACAGATGTACAACTATCCAGATAGCAGCGGCCACTTCGGCCAGTTCGGCGGCATCTATATGGCCGAGACGCTGATCCCGGCAGTGGAGGAATTGCGACAGCAGTATCTGCGCTTCCGCGACGATCCCGAATTCAAGGCCGAGTTTGCTTACGAATTGAAACATTATGTCGGACGTCCCAGCCCGATCTATCACGCCAAGCGCCTGTCGGAGAGTCTGGGCGGCGCGCAGATTTATCTGAAGCGCGAAGACCTGAACCACACCGGCGCGCACAAGATCAACAATGCCATCGGCCAGGCTTTGCTGGCCAAACGCATGGGCAAGAAGCGCGTCATTGCAGAAACCGGCGCGGGCATGCACGGCGTGGCAACGGCCACCGTGGCGGCACGTTTCGGCATGGAATGCGTCGTGTATATGGGCGCGGAAGACATCCAGCGCCAGGCGCCCAACGTGTTCCGCATGAAACTGCTGGGCGCGACTGTTGTGCCGGTGGAGAGCGGTTCCAAGACGCTCAAGGATGCGTGCAACGAAGCCATCCGTGATTGGGTGACCAACGTCGAAAGCACGTTCTACATTTTTGGTACAGCGGCAGGCCCGCATCCGTACCCGATGATGGTGCGCGACTTCCAGTGCGTGATCGGCAACGAAGCCAAGGTGCAGATGCCGGAAATGATTGGTCGTCAGCCGGATGCGGTGATTGCCTGTGTCGGCGGCGGCTCCAACGCGATTGGCTTGTTCTATCCCTACATCGAAGAAAACGGCGTGCAGATCATCGGCGTGGAAGCGGGCGGTCACGGCATCGCCAGCGGACAACATGCCGCGCCGCTCACCGGCAACGCCAAGGTCGGCGTGTTGCACGGCAACAAGGTGTATCTGATGCAGGACGAGAACGGCCAGATCATCGAAACGCATTCCATCTCAGCCGGACTGGATTATCCCGGCGTGGGCCCCGAGCATTGTCTGTTGAAGGATATGGGGCGCGCGCAATATGTCGCCATCAACGACGACGAAGCCATCGCCGCGTTCGATGCGCTGTGCCGCTTTGAAGGCATTATTCCCGCGCTGGAATCCAGTCATGCTATCGCGCACGCGATGAAGATCGCGCCGACGATGAACAAGGATAAAGTGCTGCTGGTGAACCTCTCCGGTCGCGGCGACAAAGACATGAACACCGTGGCGCGCATCAAGGGCATCACACTGTAAAATTACAATGCTGTTTCGTCATTCCCGCGCAGGCGGGAATCCAGCAAAAAAAATAAATTCCGCGAAGCGGACGAAATTGAGTTGTTGTCCCGCGTTGCGGGGATTGTTTGATTATCTGGATTCCAGCCTGCGCGGGAATGACGTTGGTGGAAAAAGACATTATGGAACGCTACGAAATTATCCTGTATTGGAGCGAAGAAGATGCCGCATATATTGCGGAAGTCCCTGAGCTTCCAAGCTGCATGGCGCACGGTGAAAGCTACGAAGCTGCATTGAGTAACGTGAAAGATGTGATGGCGCTGTGGTTGGAAGTTGCAAAAGAATTTGAACGCTCAATCCCCGAGCCGCGCGGACGACTGATGTATGCGTGAAATGAATTACCACGGAAAAACGATGTTATGAGCCGCATAGATACCACCTTCAATAATCTCAAACAGCAACAGCGCAAAGCGCTGATCCCGTTCATCACCGCCGGTGATCCGTCGCAACAACTCACCGTACCGCTGATGCACGGTCTGGTGGCGGCGGGTGCGGATGTGCTGGAACTCGGTGTGCCGTTCTCCGATCCGATGGCCGATGGCCCGGTGATCCAGCGCGCTTCCGAGCGTGCGCTCAAACAAGGCATGTCGCTGCGCGGCGTGCTGGGCATGGTGGCGGAATTCCGCAAGCAGGATACGACCACGCCGGTGGTGTTGATGGGCTACGGCAATCCGATTGAGGCTATGGGCTGGGAAGTATTCGCGCAGCGTTGCGCCGAAGTCGGCGTGGATGGCGTGCTCACGGTTGATTTTCCGCCGGAAGAAAGCCACGAAGCGTTCGAGCATCTGCAACGTCACAACATCGCGCCTATCTTCCTGCTGGCACCGACCACCAACGAAGCGCGCATTGAACACGTGGCCAAACTGGCGCGCGGCTATGTGTATTACGTCTCGCTCAAAGGCGTGACCGGAGCGGGCAATCTCGACCTGTCGGCTATCGAACAAAAACTGCCGCAACTGCGCAAACACATCAAGCTGCCCATCGGTGTCGGCTTCGGCATCCGCGACGCAGCGACCGCACAAGCGGTATCGAAATTGTGCGACGGCGTGGTGGTGGGCAGTCGCATCGTGCAGGAAATCGAAAAATCAAATGAACAAAATGTAGTCGCCAACGTCGGCAAGTTGGTGAAAGAATTAAGGCTGGCGATAGATCAATAAAGCAAAAAAACTGTGCCCGCAGATTACACAGATTAACCCGGATTAAAACCAAATCCATTCACAATGATTTTGCAGTTAATCTGCGTCAATCTGTGTAATCTGCGGGCAAAAAAAGATTCTAATGAGGAGAACACCATGAGCTGGTTCCAGAAACTGTTGCCCCCGAAGATCAAACGCCGCGAGAGCGAAGAGACAAAGAAGAACGTACCCGAAGGCTTGTGGCACAAATGCCCGTCGTGCCAGACGGTGCTGTATTACTCCGACCTGGAAAAAAACCACAGCGTCTGCCCCAAGTGCAGCCACCATCACCGCATCACCGCGCGCACCCGTCTCGACTGGCTGCTGGACAGCGAAGGTCGTTTCGAGATCGGTGCGGAAGTGTTGCCGGTCGATACCCTCAAATTCAAGGACCAGAAGAAATACAGCGACCGTCTGGTCGAAGCCAAACGCGTTACCGGCGAAGACGATTCGCTGGTGGTGCTGCAAGGCAGCATCCACGCGCTGCCTGTCGTCGCGGCCTCGTTCGAATTCACCTTCATGGGCGGCTCGATGGGCTCGGTGACCGGCGAACGTTTCGTGCGCGGCGTGCAAGTCGCGCTGGAACAAAAATGCCCGTTCATCTGCTTCGCTGCCAGCGGCGGTGCGCGTATGCAGGAAGGCCTGCTGTCGCTGATGCAGATGGCCAAAACC
This sequence comes from Sideroxydans sp., assembly GCA_028710605.1. Classification (GTDB taxonomy): domain Bacteria; phylum Pseudomonadota; class Gammaproteobacteria; order Burkholderiales; family Gallionellaceae; genus Sideroxyarcus. Next base: position 138,422 of record JAQTTU010000003.1, on the reverse strand, counting down.
AGCGCCGCGCTCACGCAATTGAGCGAAGCCAGACTACCCTTCATCTCCGTGTTGACCGACCCCACCATGGGCGGAGTCTCCGCCAGCTTCGCCTTCTTGGGCGACGTGGTTATCGCCGAACCCGGCGCACTGATCGGCTTCGCCGGCGCGCGCGTGATTCAACAGACCGTGCGCGAAACCTTGCCGGACGGCTTTCAGCGTGCGGAGTTCCTGCTGGAACATGGCGCGATCGACATGATCGTTGACAGACGCGAGATGCGCGACCAACTGGCGACGCTGATCACGCTGCTGACCAAGCAGGATGCGGTGGTGAAGCTGGAAGCGGCGTAGCATGTCAAAACCATTCACCACAAAGACACAGAGGCACAGAGAAAGGCAGTTGCTTTCTGGCGGATGTGCCAGTGGGTATTTTGTTTATGAATTCTTTGTGTCTCAGTGTCTCTGTGGTTCGCTTTAGGTTTTTTCTGTGGCTTCCCGAACTCTTTCCGACTGGCTAACCTACCTCGAATCCCTGCATCCCAAAACCATCGCGCTCGGTCTGGAGCGGATGGCGCAAGTCAGGCAGCGCCTCGATCTGCAAGCTGATTTCCCCATCATCATCGTCGGCGGTACCAACGGCAAAGGTTCGGTGTGCGCGATGCTGGAAGCCATGCTGCATGCCGCCGGATACCGTGTCGGCTGTTACACCTCGCCGCATTTGCTGGATTACAACGAGCGGGTGCGCATTGGCAAACAACAGGCGAGTGATGCGGAGTTGTGTGAGTCGTTTGAGAAGATTGAGCGGGCGCGCAAAGGACAACACCCTCCCCCTTGCAGGGGGAGGGCTGGGGTGGGGGTAGAAGCTGGACATGATGACGCTCATGATTTCTACCCCCATCCTAACCTTCCCCCTGCAAGGGGGAAGAAAGGGGAAGCTGAAATTCCGCTGACCTATTTCGAGTTCGGCACGCTGGCCGCCATGCAGTGTTTCATTTCGCACAAGGTGGATGTCGCCATCCTCGAAGTGGGGCTGGGCGGCAGGCTGGATGCGGTGAATGTGTTCGATGCGGATTGCTCGGTGGTGACCAGTGTCGATATTGACCATGTGGATTATTTGGGCGATACGCGCGAGTTGATCGGGTTTGAGAAGGCGGGGATTTTCAGGCAAGGGCGGGTGGCGATTTGTGCGGACAGTGATGTGCCGTTGGCGTTGCGCGAACATGCGCGGGAGATCGGGGCGGAGTTGCGGTGCATTGGCAGCGAGTTTGGGTTTTCGCTTCCCTCTCCCGCAGGCGGGAGAGGGATTGAGGGTGAGGGTAGTGGAGATTTTGCCAATCCTACTTCCATAGTGAAGACCCTCACCCCACCCCCTGATGAAACAACTAGCCATTCGACTAGGCGGTCAAACTACGACCGCCAAGTCGCTGGTTATCTCCCGCCTGCGGGAGAGGGGCTATCCAAAGGACAATGGAATTTCTACAGCAAAGTGGGGACTCGCAGTTCACTGCCATTCCCCGCCCTGCGCGGCGCGTTCCAGTTGCATAACGCCAGCGCGGTATTGGCGGCGCTGGATGCGCTGAAGGATAAGCTGCCGGTGAGCATGGAAGCCGTGCGGCGCGGGCTGGTGGAGGTGCAGTTGGCCGGGCGTTTCCAGTTCGTGCCGGGGTTGCCGCAGTTGATTCTGGATGTGGCACACAACCCGCATGCGGCGCGGTCGCTGGCGCAGAATCTGGCAGCGCTGCCACCCTCGAAAACCTTTGCGGTGTTTGCCATGCTCAAGGACAAGGACATGGCGGGGGTGGTGCAGGCGCTGGATGCGCAGGTCGATGTGTGGCTGGTGGCGGGCATTGATGCGCCGCGCGGGGCGACGGCTGATGAACTGGCGCAGGTGCTGCAAAACGCCCGGGTTCGCGGGGCGGTTCATGTTTGTTCTTCCATTGCCGAAGCACTCAAGCAAGCCGCCAAGCAGGCGGGTGAAAATGATAGAATCGCCGCCTTCGGATCATTCTATACGGTGGCGGAAGTGATGCGGTTGCGCGGTTTGCGCGGCGGCTGATCTTCCTGAAAGAACTATGGCAAAACAGACGACTGAAGAAGAATTCAATTTGAAGCGCCAAACGCGCCGCCGCTTGATCGGCGCGATTGCGCTGGTAGTGTTGGTGGTGATTTTGTTGCCGGTCGTGTTCGACAGCGAGCCTGCGCCTTCCAAGGGCAACGACATCGAGCTGCGCATCCCGAGTAAAGACAATGCGGGCGAGTTTCTGCCGCAGGGCACGCTGCCGGAATCGGCGGTGTCGGCAGCCTCCGGTGTGGTTGCCGTTTCGGCAGTGGCGAGCGCTCCGGTTGCCGCCAGCGCGCCGGTAGCAGTGCCTCCTCCCGTAGCAGAACCAAAACCCGCAGTAGCGGTGAGCAAACCCGCTCCTGTCGTTAAACCCAAATCCGAAACAAAACCCAAGGTCGAGAGCAAACCTGTCGCCAAGGCGCAAGCCGTGCCGAAATCCGGCTGGGTGTTGCAGGCCGGTGCGTTTTCCAATGCGGATACGGCGCATAGTCTGCAAGCCAAGTTGAGCAAGCTCGGCTATCACGCCTACACCGAGAAAGCGGGCAGCGTGCTGCGCGTGCGCGTGGGCAGCTATCCGACGCGCGAGGCGGCTGAAAAAGTTCAGCGCAAGCTGCAAGCGCAGGGAACAAAGTGCAATGTGGTCAATCTGGAATAGGTTTAAAAAGTGACATCTTTCGATTACGCAGTCGTCGGCATCATCGCGTTGTCGGCCTTGGTGGGGTGGTGGCGCGGGTTCATGTACGAGTTGTTTTCGCTGATCGGCTGGGCTGCGGCATACATCGTGGCGCGCACCTTTTCGGCACAGGCGTTGCCGTATATTCCCGAGGCAGTGGGGGCAGACAACATCCGCGCGGCGGTGGCATTCGCGGCTTTGTTCATCGTGACGCTGCTGGTGTGTGCCATTGCGGCATGGCTATTGGCGAAGCTGGCCAAGTTCGCCGGGCTGGGCGGGCTGGATGGAAAATTCGGCGCGATGTTCGGCTTGGTGCGCGGGATATTGGTGGTGATCGCGCTGGTGTGGCTGGGCGGCCTGACCAGTTTGCCGCAGCAGCCGTTCTGGCGCGATGCGTGGTCGAGCAAGGCGCTGCAATCAGCCGCGCTGTACGCCAAGGATTATGTGCCGCAAAACGCGGCAATCAAATAAACGGTTCAACTTTACAGAGAAGCAAAAAAACTATGTGTGGGATTCTAGGTGTCGTCGCGCAAACTCCCGTCAACCAGTTGTTGTATGACGGCTTGCAGGTGTTGCAGCATCGCGGGCAGGACGCTGCGGGCATCGCCACGCTGGACCGCAACACTTTCCATTTGCACAAGGGCAACGGCCTCGCGCACGACGTGTTCCGCACGCGCAACATGCGCGCGCTGTCCGGCAACGCGGGCATCGCGCACGTGCGCTATCCGACCGCCGGTTCCGCCGTCGATCACAACGAAGCGCAGCCGTTCTACGTGAACTCGCCGTTCGGTCTGGTGCTTGGGCACAACGGCAACCTGACCAACACCGCGCAGCTGCAAAAAGAGTTGTTCCTCGACGATATGCGCCACGTGAATACCAACTCCGATTCGGAAGTGTTGCTCAACGTGCTGGCGCATGAACTGCAAGCCAACGCCACGCACTTCCGCCTCGATGCCAAGGCCATTTTCGATGCGGTTTCCGCCGTGCATCTGCGCTGTCGCGGCGCATATGCCGTGGTGGCGATGATCGCCGGTTACGGCCTGCTGGCCTTCCGCGACACGCACGGCCTGCGCCCGCTGGTGGTGGGCAGCAACCAGACCGACAAGGGCGTGGAATTTCTGGTGGCCTCGGAGAGTGTGGCGCTGGATACGCTGGGTTTCAAATTCATGCGCGACGTAGCACCCGGCGAAGCGGTGTTCATCGACCTCGACGGCAACTTCCACAGCCAGCAATGCGCCAGCAAATCCGCGTTGAATCCGTGCATTTTCGAATACGTGTATTTCGCCCGCCCCGACTCGGTGATCGACGGCATCTCGGTATATGAGACGCGCCTCAACATGGGCGAATATCTGGCGGACAAGCTGAAACGTATCTGGCCGGATCACGACATCGACGTGGTGATTCCCATTCCCGATTCCAGCCGCCCCAGCGCGCTGCAAATGGCCAACCGTCTGGGCATTCCGTTCCGCGAAGGCTTCGTCAAGAACCGCTACATCGGCCGCACTTTCATCATGCCGGGGCAGGCCATGCGCAAGAAATCGGTGCGCCAGAAACTCAACGCGATCAGCGTCGAATTCAAGGACAAGAACGTGCTGCTGGTGGACGACTCCATCGTGCGCGGCACCACCAGCCGCGAGATCGTGCAGATGGCGCGCGATGCCGGTGCGCGCAAAGTGTATTTCGCCTCCGCCGCGCCTCCCGTCAAATTCCCCAACGTGTACGGCATCGATATGCCCAGCCGCAAAGAGCTGATCGCCACCGGACGCAGCGACGAAGAAATCTGCCGCGAGATCAGCGCCGACCGCATCATCTATCAGGATCTGGATGACCTGAAAGCGGCGGTGCAAAAGTGCAACCCAAAGATCACTACGTTCGACTGCTCCTGCTTCGATGGCATTTACATCACCGGCGACATCACCGCCGAATATCTGGATCGCGTGGAGGCCGCGCGCTCGGGTGGCAAGGCGAACAAGACCGAGGAAGAAGACCAGATGGAATTGGATCTGGTGATGAGCGCGTCGTCGATGTGAGGAGATTTCATGCCAACTATCAGTATGTTTTATGGGATTCTGGTTCTGATGTATTTTCGGGACAATCGTCGCCATCATCTTCCGCATATTCATATCAGATACCAAGGCGAAGAGTCTTCCGTTTCCTTGGATGATGGTGTGCTGCTTGAAGGGAGCTTGCCCCCTAAGCAGTTGAAAATGGTTCAGGCTTGGATTGAAATTCACAAGGAAGAATTGCTGGTCGATTGGGAATTGGCGGTCAATGGTGACCAACCATTCCGCATCGCCCCGCTTCAGTGAGGCCGAAAATGTTGATAGATGTTATTGCCGTCCATACCCGCCCGGATTTTCAACTCGATCTTGAGTTTGAGAATGGTGAACGCCGCAGATTTGACATGCGACCGCTGCTTGCGATGAAGCCGTGGAATCGAATCGCGCAGCCCGCTTTGTTTGGTCGGGCGCACGTCGATTACGGCACGGTGGTATGGCCTGGGGAAATTGATATTGCGCCGGAAACGCTTTACGACGATTCGGTCGCAGTTTGATCGAAAAACACCGATGCCGATTGACGGCTAGTGATTGCGAGTGCTACTTTTCGTCTGCGCCGATTTGAGTAACAGCTTGCGGGCGCTTTACAAATACAGCTAAAGCGAGGGAAACCCGGTTTAGCGCAAAGCTTGCCGGGTTTTTTATGCGGTCAAAAATCCGGTTTTGAAATGCCATCTGCTCGGGAACGCCCGTCAATAGGCGTTCTACGTTATGCGAATGATGGAGATGCCCGTATTTGCTGGCTTGCGGGCCGATCACTAAAAAGGAAATTAACATGAGCGAGTCATATCAACCGGAAACACTGGCCGTGCGCGCGGGCATAGAGCGCAGCCAGTTTCACGAACACAGCGAAGCGCTGTTCCTCACTTCCAGCTTCACGTTCGACAGTGCCGAGCAGGCCGCGAAACGCTTCATCGGCGAAGAGCCGGGCAACATCTACGCGCGCTTCACCAATCCCACCGTCACCATGTTCGAGCAGCGACTCGCGGCCTTGGAAGGTGCGGAGCAATGCGTGGCGGTGGCGAGCGGCATGGCCGCGATTCTGGCGACTGTCATGGCGCTGCTGAAGTCGGGCGACCACATCGTCGCATCGCGCAGTTTATTCGGCGCGACCACCAACACCTTCAACAACTACTTCAAGAAATTTGGCGTAGAAACTACTTATGTTTCCGCCACCGATGTGGCTGAGTGGCAGGCGGCGGTGCGTCCCAACACCAAACTGTTTTTTCTGGAAACGCCGTCCAATCCGCTCACCGAAATTTCCGACATCGCGGCGATTGCTGCCGTGGCGAAAAGCTGCGGTGCACTGCTGGCGGTCGATAACTGTTTCTGCACGCCGATACTGCAACGCCCGCTGGACTTGGGCGCGGACATCGTGATCCATTCCGCCACCAAATACATCGACGGCCAAGGCCGCGTGCTGGGCGGCGCGGTGCTGGGCAGCAAGAAATTGATGGAGCCGGTCTATGGTTTCCTGCGCACCACCGGCCCGACCATGAGCGCGTTCAACGCGTGGGTGTTTTTGAAAGGGCTGGAGACGCTCAAACTGCGCATGGACGCGCATTCGGCTAACGCGCTGCAACTGGCGCAATGGCTGGAACAGCAACCCAATGTGGCGCGCGTGTTCTATCCCGGCCTGCCATCGCACCCGCAACACGCGCTGGCGATGCAGCAACAGAAGACCGGCGGCGGCATCGTGGCGTTCGAGGTGAAGGGCGGCAAAGCGGCGGCGTGGCGCGTGATCGACAACACTAGAATGCTGTCCATCACCGCCAATCTGGGCGACACCAAGACCACCATCACCCATCCCGCGACCACCACGCATGCGCGCATCTCGCCGGAAGCGCGCGCGGCGGCGGGCATCAGCGACGGCCTGATCCGCATCGCGGTAGGGCTGGAAGCGGTAGTGGATATTCAGAACGATCTGGCGCGCGGGTTGGCTTAAAAAACAATTTTAGCCACAGAGGACACAGAGTACACAGAGAGGTAAGGCAGAAACTTTCCGTAACGCGGTTTTCTCTGTGATCTCTGTGTACTCTGTGGCAAATTGGGTTTAAGGTTTTCAAAATATGAACGAACTTTCCACACAAGTCGGCGCAGCGCTCAAAGCCCAAGGCATGATGTTGACCACCGCCGAGTCCTGCACGGGCGGCGGTGTGGCGCAGGCGGTCACGGAAATCTCCGGCAGTTCGGCGTGGTTCGAGCGCGGTTTTGTTACCTACACCAACACAGCCAAAGTCGAGATGCTGGGCGTGCGCCAAGCCACGCTGGAGGCGCATGGTGCAGTGTCCGAAGCCACCGTGCGCGAGATGGCGGCGGGCGCGTTGCAGCACAGCCATGCCCACATCGCACTGGCCATCAGCGGAGTCGCCGGACCCACCGGCGGCACGCCGGAAAAGCCGGTCGGCACGGTGTGGTTCGCTTGGGCGTTGCGTGACGGCGCAGTGTTTGCGCGCCGCCATCTGCTGCCGGGTGACCGCGCCGCCGTGCGTGAACAGTCGGTGCGCATCGCGTTGCAAGGCGTGCTCGAACTGCTGCAAAACCTCAGCAAAACAGCCTGAAATAAATCGAGAACGAACGTTCTGTACAACTGCAATATGTTGTGCCACAATCCGTCCCACAATTTTTTCAAAGGGGAAACACCATGGACGACAACAAAAGCAAAGCGCTCGCGGCTGCACTGAGCCAAATCGAAAAACAATTCGGCAAAGGCTCCATCATGCGCCTGGCCGAGGGCGAGGCGATCAAGGATGTCGAAGTGGTGTCCACCGGTTCGCTGGGGCTGGACATTGCGCTGGGAGTGGGCGGTTTGCCGCGCGGCCGCGTGATCGAAATCTACGGCCCGGAATCTTCCGGCAAAACCACACTCACCCTGCAAGTCATCGCCGAAATGCAAAAGCTGGGCGGCACGGCGGCCTTCATCGACGCGGAACACGCGCTCGATCCGCAGTACGCGCAAAAGCTCGGCGTAAGAGTTGAGGATTTGTTGATCTCGCAGCCGGACAACGGCGAACAGGCGCTGGAAATCACCGACATGCTGGTGCGTTCCGGCTCGGTGGATATCGTGGTGATCGACTCCGTTGCTGCACTTACGCCGAAGGCCGAAATCGAAGGCGAAATGGGCGATGCGCAGATGGGCTTGCATGCGCGCCTGATGTCGCAAGCCTTGCGCAAACTCACGGCCAACATCAATCGTTCCAACACCATGGTCATCTTCATCAACCAGATCCGCATGAAGATCGGCGTGATGTTCGGCAACCCGGAAACCACTACCGGCGGCAACGCGCTCAAGTTCTACGCCTCCGTGCGCCTCGACATTCGCCGCACCGGCGCGATCAAAAAAGGCGACGAAGTTATCGGCAACGAGACCCGCGTCAAAGTAGTGAAAAACAAGGTTGCGCCCCCGTTCCGCGAAGCCAACTTCGACATCCTGTACGGAGAAGGCATCTCGCGCGAAGGCGAGATCGTCGAGTTGGGCGTGCTGCACAAACTGGTGGAGAAATCCGGCGCATGGTATTCCTACAAGGGCGAGAAGATCGGCCAAGGCAAGGACAACGCGCGCGAATTCCTCAAGAGCAATCCCGACATCGCCGCCGAGATCGAGAACGGCGTGCGTGCCGCCGTCGGCGTGGCATTGAAATCCGGTGCCGAAGAAGCCTGAATTAAGCCTGCGCGTCCGCGCCATGCAATATCTGGCGCGGCGCGAGCATAGTCGCGCCGAACTGCACAGCAAATTGTTGCCGCACGTGCAGCAAGGCGAAGACCTCAATGCCGTGCTGGACGAGCTGGAGAAACGCGACTGGCTCTCCGACGCACGCGCCGCCACCCAACTGGTCCACGCCAAACGCAGCCGCTACGGCACCCAACGCATCACCCACGAACTCCGCCAGAAAGGCATAGACGAAAATTTGATCGCCGATGCGATTCCGCAACTGAAAGAAACTGAACTGGAAGCGGCGAGGGAAGTGTGGCGAAGGAAGTTCGGTGTTGTGGCGCAGGATGCCAAAGAAAAGGCCAAGCAGATGCGTTTTTTGCAATCGCGGGGGTTTTCGATGGAGGTGATTTTTAAGGTGTTGCGTGTGGCGGAAATGGAAGATTGACGATGACTGCTATATTGCGCAGCTTGGAGAACCGCATTTTTTTACGTTACATATATAGTTTTGCCTAAGGAGGTTATATGAGTGAGTCCAATATCAAAACAATCCACGGTCTTGTTATCGTTCAAGGCGCGTTGCTACAAGCTCTTGCTTGGAAAGAGGTAAGGAAGACTGAACTAAACTTTGAATTCTCTCAACAATTTATACCCCTTATCCAAAGGCTCAATAAAGCAGAACACCCGGACAAGGAACTTATTGTGGCAGTGAATGATGCATATAAGAGTATTAGCGCTCAACTCCCAAGAAATACGGGATCGAGCATTTAGAGCATTCGAGCTTTGGTATTAATAACCTTAAGACTACGAAAAGTGGGAATGGGGAATACGGTTTTCGAGGTCATCAGCCTCGGAATGCGGTGTGATGACCGCTAAAGGTGCGGCTCCAAAGGGCGTTCGAAAGCGCGAAGAAATCGCGGAAACTTAACCGCGTTAACAAATGTAGGCGCGCTTTCATAGCTACCCAATGGAATAACCAAGCCGCTGCTCAAAGCTATTCGCGGTAAGCCGAGAGCCACGCTACGCAACGGCGTGTTACAAATAGCCGACCCTTAACAAGTTGGCAGCGCTGCCAGCGTAAACAAGGTGCAAACCATGTTGAAACTGACAATAAAACTAGAGTTGAGCTACAAGCAGGTGGTACAGATGATTGGCCTATTGCTCATGTTCTTCTCAAGCTAGTACCAAAACCGCCTCGAAAGGGGCGGTTCTTTTTTGCCACGCAGGTTGTCAGTTTAGACGTTCCCCGCCAAAGCGTCTAAATCCCTCTCCATGGTATGATGCGCGCCTTTTCCAGCCTGCCTGGAATGTGACTTTTAAGCTCAAGGTGCAACGATGAAAAGCAGTGAAATCCGCCAGCAGTTTCTCGATTTTTTCGCCTCCAAAGGCCACACGGTAGTCGCTTCCAGTTCGCTGGTGCCGCACGAGGATCCGACGCTGTTGTTCACCAACGCGGGCATGAACCAGTTCAAGGATGTGTTTCTCGGTTTCGACAAGCGTCCTTACACGCGCGCCGCTTCTTCGCAGAAATGCGTGCGCGCCGGGGGCAAGCACAACGATCTGGAGAACGTCGGCTACACCGCGCGCCACCACACTTTCTTCGAGATGCTGGGCAACTTCAGTTTCGGCGATTACTTCAAGCGCGACGCGATCAACTACGCGTGGGAACTGCTCACGGTGGTGTTCAAGCTGCCCAAGGATAAGCTCACGGTCACCGTGTATGCCGAGGACGACGAGGCGTATGACATCTGGACCAAAGAGATCGGCGTGCCTGCCGAGCGCGTGATCCGCATCGGCGACAACAAGGGTGCGCGTTATGCCTCCGACAATTTCTGGATGATGGGCGACACCGGCCCGTGCGGTCCTTGCACCGAAATATTTTACGACCACGGCGAACATATTCCCGGCGGCCCGCCCGGCAGCCCCGGTGAAGACGGTGACCGCTTCATCGAAATCTGGAACAACGTGTTCATGCAGTTCAACCGCGACGAAGCGGGCGTGATGCATCCGCTGCCCAAGCCTTCCGTCGATACCGGCATGGGCCTGGAGCGCATCTCGGCGGTGTTGCAGCATGTGCATGCCAACTACGAGATCGATCTGTTCCAGGCGCTGATCAAAGCGGCGGCACGCGAGACCAATTGCGCCGACCTGGATTCGCCTTCGCTTAAAGTGCTGGCCGATCACATCCGCGCCTGCTCCTTCCTCATCGCCGACGGCGTGATCCCCGGCAACGAAGGTCGCGGCTACGTGCTGCGCCGCATCATCCGTCGCGCCATCCGCCACGGCTACAAGCTGGGCGCGCGCGATGCGTTCTTCTACAAGCTGGTACCGGACTTAGTTGGCGAAATGGGCGTGGCATTTCCCGATTTGGCTGCGGCGCAAGTGCGCGTGATGGAAATTCTCAAGCAGGAAGAAGAGCGCTTCTTCGAAACTTTGGAGCACGGTATGGAAATCTTGAATGTGGAGATTGCCAAAGTTAAAGGTGAGTACTACAGGAGTACAGTTACTGAGGAGCGAGTCGGGAATGAATTGCGTACAAGTCAGCGCCTAACCATACCATTAACGGGATTTTTTCCGACAAGCGTGCTGCCTGGCGAGTTGGCCTTCAAGCTGCACGACACCTACGGCTTTCCGCTCGACCTGACGCAGGACGTGTGCCGCGAACACGGCGTGACGGTGGATGTGGCCGCGTTCGACAAAGCGATGGCGCAGCAAAAAGAGCAGGCGCGCGCCGCGGGCAAATTCAAGATGGCGACCAACCTCGAATATTCCGGTCCAGCCACGACTTTCCACGGTTACGACACGCTGGAACACAAGGGCAACATCCTCGCGCTGTACAAGGACGGCGCTGAAGTGAATGAACTGGTCGAAGGCGACATGGGCGTGGTGGTGTTGGACGACACACCGTTCTACGCCGAGTCCGGCGGCCAGGTCGGCGACAGCGGCGAATTGCGCAGTGTGCATGGCATCTTCGCGGTGGAAGACACGCAGAAGATTCAAGCCACGGTGTTCGGACACCACGGCGTGGTGAAGACCGGCAAGCTGAGGGTGGGCAACGGTGTGACCGCCAAAGTGGATGTGGCGGCGCGCTACGCGACCATGCGCAACCACAGTGCCACGCACCTGATGCACAAGGCCTTGCGCGAAGTGCTGGGCACGCATGTGCAGCAAAAAGGTTCGCAAGTGGATGGCGACAAGACGCGCTTCGATTTCGTGCATACGCAGCCGATGAGCGATGCCGAGATTCGCAAAGTGGAAGCGCTGGTGAATGCCGAGATTCTGGCGAATGCCGAATGCCAGTCGCGCGTGATGGCGATCGACGATGCACAGAAGACCGGCGCGATGATGCTGTTCGGCGAGAAATACGGCGACGTGGTGCGCGTGCTGAACATCGGCTCTTCCATCGAGTTGTGCGGCGGTACACATGTGAAGCGTACCGGCGACATCGGCCTGTTCAAGATCGTGGCCGAGAGCGGCGTGGCCGCTGGCGTGCGCCGCGTGGAAGCGGTGACCGGTGAAGGCGCATTGGCGCTGGTGCAACAACAGGAACAGCAGTTGCAACAAGTGGCCGATGCGGTGAAATCTCAGCCGCAGGAAGCCGCCGCGCGCATAGCTCAAATCCTCGACAACGTGAAGTCGCTGGAAAAAGAACTGGCTGCATTGAAATCCAAACTCGCTTCCGCGCAAGGCGACGAATTATTGAATCAGGCGCAAGACATCAACGGCGTGAAAGTGCTGGCCGCCAAGCTGGACGGTGCGGACGCGGCGGTGTTGCGCGAGACGCTGGACAAACTGAAAGACAAACTCAAATCCGCCGTGATTTTGTTGGCCTCGGTCAACGACGGCAAAGTGAGTCTGATCGCGGGCGTGACGGCGGATGCAACCTCCAAAGTCAAAGCGGGCGAGCTGGTCAACTTCGTCGCGCAACAAGTCGGCGGCAAAGGCGGCGGCAGGCCGGACATGGCACAGGCGGGTGGCACGCAGCCGGAACATCTGGCGGCGGCGTTGGCTTCTGTTCAAGGCTGGGTGAAGGTGAAGTTGTAATCTTGTAGGGTGGATAAGCGTAGCGCATCCACCTTCAAAGTGTGCTGGTGGATGCGCTACGCTTATCCACCCTACGCTGTGCGCTTACGCTCCAATCGAAATACAACTCCGTTCACCCCACTTCGTGAAGATGTCCGTCAATAGGCGATCTGCAAGAGGTTGCTATTTCTTATGATGCACCGGAATGTAGCGTTCGACCAGTTTCGGGGTCAGTTTGAGCATGCAGTTGAAATGCCCCTGCGGGCATTCGCGTTTGAAGCAGGGGCTGCATGAAATATCAATCTTGAGCACTTGCGCGTTGTCCGACAGCGGCGGGGTGAATTGCGGGCTGCTGGAGCCGAAGATCGCCAGCAGCGGCCTGTCCAGCGCGGCGGCGATATGCATCAAACCGGAATCGTTGCTCACTACCAGATCGGCGCACGACAGCAGCGCGATGGCTTCCGTCAAATCGGTTGCACCGCAAAAATTGCGGCACGGCTCATTGCCCAGCGCCACGATTTTGTCGGCGACTTCCTTGTCCTTGGGCGAGCCGATCAACCACACTTCATAACCATCCGCGCGCAGATGCTGCGCCAGTTCGGCGTAGTAATGCGCGGGCCAGCGTTTCGCTTCGCCGTATTCCGCGCCGGGGCAAAATACCGCGACTGGCTTTTCCAGCGTCAAGCCGAATTTTGCCAGCGCCGCCGCGCGTTGCGCCTCGCTTGCCCGCAAGCTGGGCGACGGTAGCGGGCGCGCGATTTCGTCCTGTACCGCTTCGGCCAGTTGCGCGAAACGTTCCACCATCAGCGGCAGTTTTTTCTCGTTCAATTTGCGCGCGTCGTTGAGCAGGCCGTAGCGCATTTCGCCGACGAAGCCGGTGCGCAGCGGGATGTCGGCGAAGAACGGAACCAGCGCGGATTTCCACGAGTTGGGCAGCACGATGGCTTGGTCGTATTGGGCATCGCGCAACTGCACACCCAGCCGTCGGCGCTCGCCCAATCCCAGCTTGCCGTGCGGGAACGGGTTGTCGATGACCTCGTTCACTTCCGGCAACTGGTGCAGCAATTTTGCCGTCCACGACGGCGCGAGCACGTCGATGATGGCTCCGGGGTGGCGTTGCAGTAAGCGATGCAGCATGGGCTGCATCAGCACGCAGTCGCCGACCCAGCTTGGCGCGATGACGAGAATTTTATTCATGGGATTGGACAAACAGGCGCGATTTAATGGTGGCCTTTGGGCAAATCGCCTTTGAATTTGTACAGCGTGCCGCAATACGGGCAGCGCGCTTCGCCCAGCTTGTCCACCGGAATGGCGACACGCGGATGCGCGTTCCACAGGCTGGCATCCGGTGTCGGGCAGAACAAAGGCAAGGCTTCTGCGGTGACTTCAACATAACGCTGCGTGATGTTTTCGTTGGACATGTATTTCCCTTTGTTGCGTAAAGTTAAAACCGGATAGTTCATTAGGCCGAGAATATTTGTAGGAGCGAGCTTGCTCGCGAAAGCACTTCGCGAGCAAGCTCGCTCCTACAGTGAAAATACGGCTAACGAAAAGCCCATGTTAAACGTGCGCCAGCCAGTGCGCGTACTTGTCATTCTTGCCCGCCACGATGTCGAAGAACGCCGCCTGCAATTTGGCGGTGATCGGCCCGCGACTGCCGCTGCCTATGGTGCGCGTATCCAGTTCGCGGATGGGCGTGACTTCCGCCGCCGTACCGGTGAAGAACGCCTCGTCGGCGCAATACACTTCATCGCGCGTGATGCGTTTCTCGATCAACTCCAGCCCCATGTCTTTCGCCAGCGTGACGATGGAATCGCGCGTGATGCCTTCCAGACACGAAGTCAGATCGGGCGTGTAGAGCTTGCCTTTTTTCACCACGAAAATATTTTCGCCCGCGCCTTCGGCCACGTAGCCGTCCACATCCAGCAACAGCGCTTCGTCGTAACCGTCGTGCGCTACTTCCTGATGTGCGAGGATAGAGTTGGTATAAGTGCCCACCGATTTGGAGCGGCACATATTGATGTTTACATGATGGCGGGTAAAGCTCGAAGTCTTCACGCGGATGCCCTTCGCCATGCCTTCTTCGCCCAAATAAGCGCCCCACGGCCACGCGGCAATCGCCACATGCACGCTGATGTTGGTGGCGGCGATGCCCATCGCTTCCGAACCGTAAAACACGATGGGGCGGATGTAACAGGATTCCAGCTTGTTGCTGCGCACCACTTCCTTTTGCGCTTCCAGAATGGTTTCCTTGTCGTACGGCATTTTCATCTTGAAGATGTAAGCCGAATTGAACAGGCGGTCGGTATGCTCCTGCAACCGGAAAATCGCCGTGCCCTGCGTCGTCTTGTACGCCCGCACCCCCTCGAACACGCCCATGCCGTAATGCAAAGTGTGGGTCAGTACGTGAGTAGTGGCTTCGCGCCAGGGCACGAGCTTGCCATCGTGCCAGATAAAACCGTCGCGGTCGGACATGGACATATTGATTTCCTTAATTCAATGGGTGGTTACGAGGGCGGGGATTCTAGCTGTTTCTGCGGGGATTATGAAGCGCGCTGATACTCCCTTCTGATGAAACTACTAGCCATTCGACTAGGCGGCAAAACCCGCCGCCAAGTCGCTGGTTATCCCGCAGGCGGGAGAAGGGCTGGGGATGAGGGTTTGTGAGCGCACTCAAAGCTTGCTTCAGATCAACATCCCTCACCCCAACCCCTTGTATGTTTCGTTTTGCTGGACATGAATTTGCTGTAGGTAGTTAATTTGGTCTGGTCCGGCTCGGCAGTTCGATTAGCCCTTGGGACACCAAGCCCGTGGGAGAGCAAGGAGCGTCGAACCGGTGTTTCACTGATAACCCGAACGGTTGCTTGGGCAAATAAGCCCGCATTTTTGCAAGGATGGGTGCCATGAACGAAACGATAGTGGAGAAATTTGTCGGCATCGATGTGTCCAAATCCACATTGGACGTGCGCATCGAGCCATCGGTACAGGCGTTGCACGTTGCTTACGATGAGGCCGGAATTCACCAGGTTGTCAGCCGCTTGAAAGAACTTGCCCCGACTTTGATCGTCATGGAGGCCACGGGCGGATTGGAAGTGCGCATTGCGACCGAACTGGCCAGCACAGGATTGCCCGTCGCCGTGATTAACCCGCGCCAAGCCCGCGACTTCGCCAAAGCCACCGGCCAGTTGGCCAAGACGGATCAGGTGGATGCTGCCGTACTGGCGGCGTTTGCCAAAGCCATTCGCCCGCAAGCCCGCCCGCTCAAGGATGCGGACACCCGCGCCTTGGACGACATGGTGGGCAGGCGACACCAACTGATTGATATGCGGGTTCAAGAAACCCTCCGGCTCGGCACGGCGGCCTCGAAACCGCTGCAAAAAAGTTTGAGGCAGCACATTGCGTGGCTGGATAAACGGATTGCCGCAGCCGATAGCGATCTGTCCAAGCGCTTGCGCGGGTCGGATGCGTGGCGCGCCAAGGACGATTTGTTGCGGGGAATTCCGGGTGTGGGTGCGGTGACAACCCTGACCATGCTGGCGAAATGCCCCGAACTGGGGACATTGAACCGCCGCGAGATCGCTGCCTTAACCGGTGTTGCCCCGCTGGCGAACGACAGCGGCAAGCATCGCGGAAAGCGCTTCATTTGGGGGGGGGCGCGCCGATGTGCGGGCGGTTTTGTACATGGCGGCAATAACAGCGATGCGTTGCAACGATACGATCAAGACGTTCGCTGAACGCCTGAAGAAAGCGGGCAAACCGCCTAAAGTGGTCATCGTCGCTTGCATGAGAAAGCTGTTAATCATTATGAATTCGATGTTGAAAAACAACACTCCGTGGAATCCTAAAACCGCTTGACTTAGAACACGGTTGCTCTCCCGCCTGCGGGAGAGGGACTTTAAGCCGCGATTTAATCCGTGCTCATAAGTGGAAAATTCCACTTCTTATAAACGCACCTCGTGGAGATGCCCGTCAATAGGCGATCCGCATCATGCGCTTGATGGAGATGGCCGTCTTTATTGGCTTGCGACCAAGTTGGCTTATTCATTTTTGCCCAGCAGCGTTTTCCACAAGGCCAGCGCCGCCGCAGTATCCAGCCTGCCTTGTTCGATGCGGCAGTGGGTCTGGTTGTTGAGGCGCATCTGGTGCTGGATGTGGCGCAGTTCGCGGTAGAGCGTGCGTACTTGGTCGCTGGTTGCGCCGTCGATCAGATTCAGTTTTGCGGCGGTGTCCAGCAGGGCGATGTTGCCGCTGTTGGCGGTGAGTTCGGGGTGGTGAGCGGCGTGGGCGAGCACGAGGAATTGCACCATGAATTCGATGTCAACCATGCCGCCGCTGTCGTGTTTGATGTCGAATAATGGAGTTTTGTTGTGATGGCCGTCGTGCATTTTCTGGCGCATATCGACCACATCCTGTTTGAGTTTGTCGATGTCGCGCGGCTGGCGCAGCACGGCGTTGCGGATGGCTTCGAACTGCGTGCCGACGCGGGCATCTCCGGCGCAGAAGCGGGCGCGGGTCAGCGCCTGATGTTCCCACACCCAGGCGTGGTTGCGCTGGTAGTCGTCGAAGGCGGCGATGGAGCTGACCAGCAGGCCGCCTTCGCCGTTGGGGCGCAGGCGCAGATCGACTTCGTACAGTCTGCCGGACGAGGTGAAGCTGGACAGCATGGTGTTGATGCGCTGTCCGAGGCGCGCGTAGATTTCGCCCGCGTCGGGGTGGTCGTCGTCGTACAGAAAAATCAAATCGAGGTCGGAGGCGTAACCCAGTTCGCGCCCGCCCAGTTTGCCGTAGGCGATGATGGCGAACTGCGCCTCCGACACGTTAGCCGATAGGCCAGATTGCGGGAGGAGGCGCACCGCAGTTGCTCCCGCACCCGTCGGCTCCGCCGCACCGTGTCGCAACTGCGGGTCGTCGCGGTGTTTCTTGCGCGCGTCGCGCCAGCACAGGCGCAACACGTGACGCAGGATGAGGTCGGCCAGATCACTCAGATGGTCGCTGAGTTTTTCCAGCGGCAACAGGCCTTGCAAATCCATGGCCAGCAGATGGAAGGTGCGCGCTTGCTGGAACTGGCGCAGCGCGTCCATCTCGCGTTCGATGTCGCCGCTATGTGCTGCCAGTTGCGTGGCGAGTTGCGCATCCAGCGCGATCCAGTCGGGTGCGACATACAACTCGCGCGTGTCCAGCAATTCATCGAGCAGGATGGGGTGCTGCGTGAGGAAGTCGCCCGCCCACGCGCTGGCGGAAAGCAAGTTGACCAGACGCGGCAAGGCTTGCGGATATTCGGCGAGAAAGGCGAGGTAGGACGAGCGGCGCGCGATGGCTTCGAGGATGGATAAGGTGCGGCGCAGCGCATCGTCGTTGTTGGGCGTTTTGGCGCACAGTGCAGTGAGGCTGGGCAGCAGCGTATCCAGACGCTGGCGGCTGGCATCGGGCAATTGCCGGTAACGGCTGCCGCTGCGCAGCTGATACAAATTCGCGCCGAGTCCGGCGGCATCGTGAAAACCCAACTTGCTCAACGCGGCGGCGAAGTCTTCGGCAGTCGCCTCTTCGTGCCACCATGAACCTTCGGACACTTCCTGTTTTTCGCCGAACACGGTTTCAAATTGCTGGCTGACGAAATCGCGCAGCGGATTCAGCGCGGCGAGCAAGTCCGCAAAGTTTTCGTAACCCATGGCGCTGGCGATGATCGCCTGCTGCTCCACATCCTCCGGCAGTTCCTGCGTTTGCTGGTCGTTGAGGTATTGCAGACGGTGTTCCAGATTGCGCAAAAAGATATAGCTGCTGTCCAGTCTTTCCACCACGTCCGCGCTCAGTTCGCCCACTTCGGCCAGTTGGCGCAACACCTGCTGCGTGGGGCGGATGCGCAAGGCGGCATCGCGTCCGCCGCGTATCAGTTGAAACACCTGCGCGATGAATTCGATTTCGCGGATGCCGCCGCGTCCCAGTTTGATGTTGTGGTGACGGTCGCGGCGCGCGACTTCGGCGCGGATTTGCGCGTGCAGTTTGCGCATGGAATCGAACGCGCCGAAATCCAGATATTTGCGGAACACGAACGGTTGCGACAGTTTCCTCAGTTCGGCCGTGTGCACACTGTGCTCGGGCGCAATGACGCGCGCCTTGATCCACGCGTAACGCTCCCATTCGCGCCCTTGCGCCATCAGATATTCTTCCAGCGCGGCGAAGCTCATGCTCAGCGGGCCGCTGTCGCCGTAGGGGCGCAAGCGCATATCGACGCGGAACACGTAGCCGTCGGCGGTGAGGTCGTTGATGAGCAAAATCATCTTGCGCCCGAGGCGGTTGAAGAATTCGTGGTTGCTCAGCGTGCGCGTGCCGTTGGTTTCGCCGTCTTCCGGGTAAACGAAAATCAGGTCGATGTCGGACGACACATTCAACTCGCCGCCGCCCAGCTTGCCCATGCCGATCACCAGCAATTCCTGCGCCGCGCCGCTGTCCGCGCCAACCGGCTGGCCAAACTGTTCGACCAGCGTGCGCATGGCCGACTGCTGCGCGCGGCGCACGGCGATTTCCGCCAATGCTGTCATGCTGCGCATCACTTCATCCAGACCGGACAGGCCGTTCAAATCGCGCGTCAGCACATGCAGCATCACGCGTTTGCGCAACTGGCGCAGGGCGCGCGACAGCTGTTCTTCGTTCTCGGCGGGCAGCGCGTCCAACCAGCGTCCGATGAGTTGCGCGTCGCACGGCGTGAGGTAATGCTCGCGCAGCCAGAGCAGCAACTCCGGTTCGGCATCCAGCAGGCGGGCGAGATAGCGGCTGCAATGGCGGGTGTGGGGCAGGAGTTGGTCGAGTTTGGTCATGGGTTATGGCATTGTTGGATTCTTAAAAAAGCAGTTCAGCCCGCAGATTACCTCGAAGAGGTTCTTGTGCCCTGTGGGTACACAGATTAACGCAGATTTCAGGCGGATACTGACAAGAGTCGGGTCGCCCCATCGGAGGGTAAGCAACTTATTGTTTAGTGTTGTTTAATCTGCGGAAATCTGTGTAATCTGCGGGCAACCAAGTTTGTTTCTGGGCTAAAATGCATGCACTTGTTTTGTGCATCACATTATAGATTCTACATGCCCGTTAGCCCGTTTTTCCATCTGCATCTTTGTCGCATCCAAGCATCATGCTGAAACCCGCGCTCCGTCACACCAGGCGCGGCATCAAGCATCTGCTGCGTCTCGCCCTGCTTTTCGTTCTGGTGGTGGCTGGGATGGGTGTCGCCTTGATGCTGGCTTTGCGTTACCGGGTGTTGCCGGATGTCGAGCGTTACCACGACGACATCACCATGGCGGCCAGCGCCGCAGTCGGTCGCGCGGTAACCATCGCGCACATCGAGGCCGACTGGAACGGGCTGCGTCCGCGCCTGCTGTTGTCTGACGTGAAGATTCTGGACGAGCGCGGACAAACCGCACTGGAGTTTCCGCAACTGCGCAACACCATCGCGTGGAGTTCACTGTTCGCGGGTGAGCTGCGTTTTAACAGTCTGGACCTGGAAAGCCCGAATCTGCTGATACGCCGCGATGTCGATGGGCGGCGCTATGTGGCGGGCATGTTGTCCGGCGAGCAGACCGGCATGCAATCGGACGAAGCGGGCGCGGACTGGCTGCTGCACCAGTCGCGCATTGCCGTGCACAACGGGCGCGTGCTGTGGCAGGACGATATGCGCAATGCGCCTCCGATCACCTTCGAGCAAGTGGAAATGGTCATCGAAAATCGCGGCGATCACCACCGCTTTGCGCTGCGCGCTTCCCCGCCGTCCGCGCTGTCTTCGCGCCTCGACCTGCGCGGCGATCTGTATGGGGACAGCTTTACCCGGCCGGAGACATGGCGCGGCGAACTGTTCGCGCAAATCGATCAGTTAAATGTCCTTGCCTGGAACAAGTGGTTCACGCTGCCCGAGGCTTTCAAAAGCGGGCAGGGTGCGCTGAGATTCTGGCTGGAAATGCGGCGCGGCCAGGTCAGGGAAGCGGATGCGGATGTCGATCTGCACGGGGTGGGCGCGCAACTGGCCGCCGATTTGCCGCAACTGGATTTGAACCGGCTGCGCGGTCGCCTGGGTTGGCGGCAAGCTGAGGACGGTTTTGAAATCGAGACGCGGCAACTGGCCTTGCGCATGCGCAACGGTTTTGCGCTCAAACCGACGGATTTGTTTCTGCGTATTTCTCCCAAGCAGAGTTACCGTTCAGCCTCGGGCGAGATCAAGGCGAATGCCATCGAACTGGCCGACATCAACACGCTGCTGGGCTATTTTCCGCTTGAGGCAGAGATGAAAGATCGCCTGCTCGCCTTGTCGCCGCAAGGCCGCTTGAGCGATTTGCACGCGAGCTGGCAGGGCGATGAACAACGTTTGGCGCAGTATCGCGTGCGTGCCCGCTTCGAGGATGTCGGGGTGAGCCAAGTGGGCGCGCAGCCGGGGTTCTCCGGCTTGAGCGGCGAGGTGGACGGCAACGACAGCGACGGCATGTTGCGTCTGGACAGTCGCGGCCTGCGCGTGCAGGCACCGGGTTTTCTGGCGGAAGAATTGCAGTTCAACTATCTGGCGGGGCGGCTGGACTGGCAGCGCAACGGGCACGGCTGGGATGTGAAGCTGAACAATGCGCAGGTGCGCAACGCCGATGTGGACGGCACGGTGTACGGCAGCTATCAGATCGACGACGGCCCCGGCGTGGCCGACATCACCATCGACTTGACGCGCGCCTCGGTGACGCATGCCGCGCGCTATATCCCGATGCACGCTTTCGATGATGCAACTTATCGCTGGCTGCAAACCGGCTTGCAGGACGGCATGGCGAGTTCGTTCAAGATGCGCGTGCGCGGCGATCTGCGCGACTTCCCTTTTCCGGACAGCAAAAAAGGCATGTTCAAAATCGAAGCGCAAGCGCACAACGTCGCCATCGAATTCGACCCCGGCTGGCCGCGCATCGAGCGCGCGGCGGCGAATCTGCTGATTCAGGGCAGGCTGCTGGAAGTGCGCGCCGCGACGGCGATGACGGCGGGCGCATCGTTGCAAAATGTGAGCGTGGTATTGCCCGACACGCTGGCCGACGAACTGGTGATGCAGGTCAACGGCGAAGCGGCGGATGCCACGCAACGCTGCCTGGATTACATCCGCAACAGCCCGGTGCGCGGCTATCTGGACGGCTACACCGACAGCATCCATGCGCGCGGCGACGGACTGCTGAAACTGAAACTCGACATCCCACTGAGCGGCAAGACACCGGCCAAAGTGGCGGGCAGTTACCGGTTCTTCAACAACGAAGTCGATCTGGCCGCGCAAGTGCCGCTGCTCAGTTTTGCCAGCGGTACGCTGTCGTTCACCAACAATTCCCTGCAAGCGAACGACATCAATGCGCAGGTGCTGGGTGGCCCGGCGCGCATCACGCTGCGCAGCGAAAACGACACCTTGCTCACGCAGGCTTCCGGCAGACTGAATGCCGACAACCTGCCCGCCAATTACACCTATCCTTTGCTGCGGCGCTTGCACGGAAAAACGGACTGGACAGCCGAGGTCAAGGTGCAAAACAAAATGGCCGATGTGAGGGTGACTTCCGATTTGCGCGGCTTGCAATCCACGCTGCCCCAGCCGTTTGCCAAGAGCGCTGCCGAGCGCGTGCAAGTGCGCTTCGAGCAGAAAGACATAACCTCGATGCAGGACAGGTTCAAGCTGCGTTACGGCGATTTGCTGCGTGCCGAACTGACGCGCGTCGCCGATGCGCAAGGTAAATGGAATATCAAGCGCGGTTCACTATTATTCGGCGACACCGAAGCCAAGCCGAGTGTCGAGGGTATCGTGGTGGCGGGCGAGCTGCCGCAGTTTGCGCTGGAGGGCTGGAACGGCTGGTCCGATTTTTCCGGCGGCGAAGGCGGGTTGCCCAACATCGCCGGCATCAACGTGACGCTGGGCACGCTTCATGGGTACGGCAACACCGTGCACCAGTTGAACATTCGCGGCAGCGGGCGCAACGGTCTGGTCAGCACGCGCCTGTTTTCGCGCGAAGTGAACGGCGATCTGATCTGGCAACCGCAAAACGAAGGCCGTCTGCTGGTGCGCCTGAAGAACGCCATGCTGGGCGAGGGCGAAAACGAAATGCCGCAGCCGCAAATCGCGGCGGCTGCCGCTGAAAACAAAACGGACAAACTGAGCATACCCACGCTCGATATGGCGATCGACAAGCTGAGCTGGAAAGGCCGCCAACTGGGCAAACTGGAAATGCTGGTCAGCAGCGCGGACGGCGCGGTGCTGCTGGAAAATCTGCGCTTGACCAACCCGGACGGCGTGATCAGCAGCAGCGGCAAATGGAGTGCCGCGCCGCAGCAGACGCAGCTCAAAACGAAAATCGAGATCACCGACGCGGGCAAGATTCTGGCGCGTTCCGGTTACCCGGAAAGTCTCAAGGACGGCAGCGGCACGCTGGACTGCGAACTGGAATGGAGCGGCGCGCCGGATGAATTCAACTACGGCAGTTTGAACGGAACGCTGAAGCTGAAGACCGGCAAGGGGCGTTTTCTGCAAGTCAATCCGGGCGCGGCCAAACTGCTCGGCGTGCTGAGCCTGCAATCCATACCCAAGCGTATCTCGCTGGACTTTACCGATGTGCTGAGTCCGGGTTTTGAATTCGACAGCATCGAAGGGCAGGCCGTGATCGTGCACGGACTAATCAAGGATGCCGATTTCAAAATGACCGGAGCGGCCGCCAGGATCACGCTCAACGGACAAGTCGATCTGGAGCGCGAAACGCAGCAACTCAAAGTGCGCGTAATGCCCACCATAGGTGATAACGTATCGCTGTTATCCTTCGCCGTGTTTCCTCCTGTGGTGGGGGTAGGCGTGCTGCTGGCGAATAAAATATTGAGCGATCCGCTCGATAAGCTGGTGTCGTTTGACTACAATGTCAGCGGCAGTTGGCAGGATCCGAAAGTGGAAAAAATCGGACGAACCCAAGCCGTGCCGAAAGGCGCAGGCGAATAAATTTGCAGCAAACCATAAAAGCCATTCAACCACGGATGAACACGGATAAGGAAAAAGGGAAATTTGTGTAGGTGCGAATTCATTCGCACAAATAAATTCTAATGTGCGAATAAATTCGCACCTACCCAATCAGCGATAATCCGTGTTCATCCGTGGCTAAATTTTTTTGTTTCAAACAACGTAACCCCGAATAACAAAACCTCGAAAGTCAGCGAATCATGTCTTCACTCGAAAACACCAAAGCGTACAGCGGCCCCAAACTCAACAACTTCAAGGTGGCCGCTATCCAGATGGCTTCCGGCCCCAAGGTCGAGGGCAACCTGAGCGAGGCGCGCCGCCTGATCGCGGATGCGGCGGCGCAAGGCGCAAAGCTGGTGGTGCTGCCGGAATTTTTCGCCATCATGAGTTTGAAGAATCAGGACATGGTTCAAGTGCGCGAAGAGCCGGGACAGGGCGCGATCCAGAGCTTCATGAGCGAAATGGCGCGCACGCACAAAATCTGGTTGATGGGTTCGCTGCCGCTGGCGGCCAGCACGCCGGACAAGGTGCGCAACAGCCTGCTGGTGTTTGACGACAAAGGCGAGCAGGTCGCGCGTTACGACAAGATTCACCTGTTCAGCCTGACGCTGGGCAACGAGCATTACAACGAAGCCAACACCATCGAAGCGGGCGACAAAGTGGTGGTGGTGGATACCCCGTTCGGGCGCATCGGTCTGGCGGTGTGCTACGACCTGCGCTTCCCCGAAATTTTCCGCGCCATGAACGACGTGAACATCATCGTGCTGCCGTCGGCGTTCACCGCCACCACCGGCAAAGTGCACTGGGAGCCGCTGGTGCGCGCGCGCGCCATCGAAAATTTGTCCTACGTTATCGCCGCCGCACAAGGCGGCTACCACGTGAGCGGGCGCGAGACGCACGGCCACAGCATGATCGTCGATCCGTGGGGGCGCATCGTGGATGAACTGCAACGCGGCTCCGGCGTGGTGATCGCCGATGTCGATATGAACTATCAAGTCAGCTTGCGCAACAGCCTGCCCGCCCTGTCGCACCGCACATTGTCTTGCGACAAGGTATGAACAAATCCTCCATGCAGTTGGCGCAGCAGGCGTTGCTCACCGCGCACGGCCTGAGCGCCGCGCAGTTGCAGCACGTGTTCGGCAGCATGATGACGCACCGTCTGGATTACGCCGACCTGTATTTCCAGTACAGCCGCGCCGAAAGCTGGTCTCTGGAAGAAGGCATCGTCAAATCCGGCAGCTTCAGCATAGACCAGGGTGTCGGCGTGCGCGCGGTGAGCGGCGAGAAAACCGCGTTCGCCTATTCCGATGACATCAGCATGGGCGCATTGGAAAGCGCGGCGCAAGCCACGCGCGCCATCGCGCGCCAGGGCGGCAGGCAAAAAGCGCCGCTGCTGAAAGCGGGCAAGACCGGCGATCTCTATCTGCCGCACGACCCCATCGCCACACTCAAAGCCGAACAAAAAGTCGCGCTGCTGGAACGGCTGGAACGCATCGCGCGCGCCCTCGATCCGCGCGTCACCCAAGTGATGGCGGGCTTGGCGGGCGAGTATGACGTGGTGCTGGTGGCGCGCAGCGACGGCCTGCTGAATGCCGACATCCGCCCGCTGGTGCGCCTGTCGCTGCAAGTCATCATGGAAAGCAACGGACGGCGCGAGCAAGGCTCGGCGGGTGGCGGCGGACGTTTCGGTTACGATTATTTCAGCGAAGAAATTTTGCAACGCTACGCCAAAGAGGCCGTGCATCAGGCCAGCGTCGCGCTGGAAGCGCGTCCCGCTCCGGCGGGCAACATGACCGTGGTGCTGGGCAGCGGCTGGCCGGGCATCTTGTTGCACGAAGCGGTGGGACACGGGCTGGAAGGCGACTTCAATCGCAAGGGCAGCTCTGCCTTTTCCGGTCGCGTCGGCCAACAAGTCGCGGCCAAAGGCGTGACCGTGGTGGATGACGGCACGATTAAAGACCGGCGCGGCTCGCTCAATATGGACGACGAAGGCAACCCCACGCAACGCACCGTGCTGATCGAAGACGGCATCCTGCGCGGCTACCTGCAAGACACCATGAACGCGCGCCTGATGGGCGTGGCGGTGACCGGCAACGCGCGGCGCGAATCGTTCGCCCACCTGCCCATCCCGCGCATGACCAACACCATGATGCTCAACGGCGACAAGACCCGCGACGAGATCATTGCCTCGGTCAAACACGGGCTGTATGCCGCCAACTTCGGCGGCGGACAGGTGGACATCACCAGCGGCAAATTCGTGTTCTCCACCACCGAAGCCTACATGATCGAAAACGGCAAAATCACCTACCCGGTGAAAGGCGCAACCCTGATCGGCAACGGCCCGGAAGCCCTGATGCGCGTGAGCATGGTCGGCAACGACCTGATGCTCGATCCCGGTGTCGGCACTTGCGGCAAAGAAGGGCAGAGCGTGCCGGTCGGCGTGGGACAACCGACGGTGAGGATTGACGGGTTGACGGTGGGCGGCACGGCGTAGGCATTAGGCAAGGGGCGCAAACGCATCCGCCATTGCGCCGTTGTAGGAGCGAACTTGCTCGCGAAAGCGCTTTCGCGAGCAAGCTCGCTCCTACAATTGCCCGCCGACGCGGCTTGCAGATAAATTCCAGATGACGAACGAAATCAAAATCCGCAAAGCGACCGCCGCCGATGCGCAGGCTATCTTCGACATCCGCATCGCGGCGATCAACGGCCAATGCACGGGGCATTACCCGGCGCACGATCTGGAAGTGTGGACGACGTGGAACTGGTCGCAGCCGTTCGTGCAGATGATAGCGGACAAGGCTTACGTCGCTACGGTCGGAGACAAGGTGGTTGCCAGCGGCATGGTCGATCTTGGGTCGGGGCAAGTCGACGCGGTGTTCGTCCATCCGTCGCAGATGCGGCGCGGCATAGGGCGCATGATGATGGCGTATCTGGAACATCTGGCAATTGGTGCAGGCTTGGCGCAACTCAAGCTGGATGCAACGCTCAACGCCGTCCCGTTCTATCGGTCGCTGGGATTTGTCGGCGATACGGTCTCAAGTTACTGCTCGTCCAGCGGCGTGTCTCTGGCGTGCATTCCCATGATTAAGCGCTTGCCCGCAAGCCAATAGACACGCCACTCTCCATCAAGTGCAATGCGTAGATTGCCTATTGGCGGGCATCTTCTAGTAATGACGTGTTGAAAATTCCAAACAAAACGCCCCGAATCGGGGTGTTTTGTTTGGTGACTACAGGATCAACCGAGGCCGACCCCTACCGCTCTATCACCACACAACCGGCACTGTATATGCCGCAAACGCTTGGTCGGCAGTGACGATGGCCATACCTTCCAGCATTGCTTGGGCGATGATGATGCGGTCAAAAGGATCTTTGTGGTGCGGGGGAAGTTTTGCTAAATGGCTGATATGAGTCAGCTCAATCGCCAGTATTTTGAAGTTATTCTCTTGCACATTTTTGTTCACCAACTCTTCGACAGGCATCGCCAAAGTGAGCTTTTCGAGCTGGCATTTGATTTGCATTTCCCAAGCGGAGGCCATGCTCAAATAAAATTCATGCTTGCCCGAACTACATAACTCCCTGACGGCTTTGGACAGTCGCTCTGGATCATCGTTGATCCAGAGGAAAGCGTGGGTATCCAGCAAGAGTTTCACAACTTACCCTCCAGCCAGAAGCTCTCCGGCAATGGCTCATTGAAATCGTCGCCCATTTTTATTTTTCCTTGGAACAGCCCTAATTTCACAGGCTTTGATGGCTGCGCTATTTCCTCATACATCACAATCACCCGCGCTTTATTAGCGTGAATTGTTTTGGGCAATTGCAAATGGATTTGCTGATTGAGGTCAATATCTACAGGGAATTCGATAGCGTGCATGATAGTTATTCCTCGACAAGGATGGGACGGTTGGGATTGTAGCAAGCTGTTGGTGCGAATTGATACGGGCATTGATGTGGGGCTTTTACTTCAAACCTCACGGGAACGCCCGTCAATAGGCGTTCTACATCATGTGGTGCGTGTAGATCGCCTATTGACGGGCATCTACACGATGTTCTGTTTCAAAATCACATGCCAAGTTCGGTTATCTGGAAGAAAGCATAGTGGAAAAGTTTCAGCGCCAATGAGGTGAGCCATTTATGATGCCGGACGACCTGGCGATATTGGGGAGCATGCAAGATTTATCAGCGACCTTAAACCGCCGCAGCCGATTGTCTTCCGCCACCCAAAAAAAGCGTTGGCTCTCGCCGGAAATCTACCCCTAGTTTTGCCTCTTTCCATTCACATTGACACTACCCAGCCAACTCAATACAGTTCGCCCCACTTGCAAATCTGCTAAACGCACATCGCACTGCACGCACGGCGCGAGGCTCACAGCAGAATCCCCAGAACAGTGAGGCTGGCGCAAGGAAAAGCCCCGCTCCTGCGGGAATTGTTGCCAGCAGTACGACTTGTTCGTACAAAGGGGAAGCATTGGTTTATCTCTTACAGACATTCTTCGTAGAGACCAGACACATCGTGGTCTCCAATCATTTTTCATCTGCTTCTTGGATAAGAAATTAAATGATTATTGATAAAGTTGTCATACAAAACTTCAAGAGCTTTAAAGATAAATTCACCCTAAATTTGAATGCCGGGTTGAATATTATCGTCGGCGACAATGAAGCGGGTAAATCCACCATTCTTGAGGCCATAAATCTAGCGCTAACAGGCTTATACAATGGTCGCTATCTTCGTAATGAACTCTCTCAGTATCTATTCAATGAACCTTCGGTAAGTGAATACATTACAAGCTTGGCAACTGGTAAGCCACAGCAGCCCCCTGCAATCCTAATTGAGCTGCATATTAGTGGTGGGGATGAGATTGCTTTCATGATGGGCGATGGCAATAGCGAAAAGATGGCAAGTTGTGGGTTAAGTCTAAAAATTGAATTCGACGAAGGTTTCAGGGGAGCGTATGAAACTCTAATCAAAGCAGGGGAAGTCACAACCATCCCCATTGAGTATTACCACGTAGTATGGAAAACGTTTGATCGCGATTCGATTACGACACGCAACATTCCACTTAAATCCGCATTCATTGATTCATCATCTATTCGCCATCAAAATGGTTCCGATATTTATATTGGAAGAATTGTCAAAGAGCTGTTATCCCAAGAGGAATTAGTGAGCGTTTCGCAGTCACATCGAAAAATGAAGGAACACTTTATGGCCGACGTTGCTATCGAGGCTATAAACAAAAAAATTGCTGAAGCAAGTAAGATTTCCGAAAAAGAGGTGAGAATTTCTGTTGAATTATCGTCAAAAAATGCGTGGGAAAGTAGTTTAACAACCTATCTTGACGATATTCCATTTCACTTTATTGGCAGAGGTGAACAGAGCATCGTAAAAACGAATTTGGCGCTGGCACATAACAAAGCCCAAGAAGCCAATGTCATTCTCATAGAAGAGCCGGAAAATCATTTGTCCCACACTAAACTTAACCAGCTTATAAAAACCGTGAAGGATAGTTGCACAAACAAACAGATTATCGTGACAACACACAGTAGCTTTGTGGCGAATAAACTGGGGCTAGGCGATTTGATATTGCTCAACAATAAAAAGACGTTAAAGCTTAACGAACTGTCTGCTGGAACTAAAAGTTTTTTCGAGAAAATAGCTGGCTACGACACATTACGTTTGATGCTATGTAAAAAAGCCATTTTGGTAGAGGGGGACTCAGATGAATTGGTGGTTCAGAAGGCTTATCAAGTTCAGAATCAAAATAAATTACCCATAGAAGATTGCATTGAAGTGATCTCTGTTGGTGTGTCATTCCTTCGTTTTTTAGAGATCGCGGACAAGTTAAAAATTTCGGTTTGTGTTGTCACTGATAATGACGGTGACGTAGCCGCTCTTGAACATAAATATGAGTCCTATTTAGGTGCACACAAGAAAGAGAACATTAAGATTTGCTATGACCAAGTTGTGGATGAGGGCGAGTTAAAAATCGGCAAGAAAGATTTCAATTACAACACGCTTGAACCAAAGCTTTTGAAGGCAAATAGTTTGGAAGTGTTAAACAAAATACTGGGGGTCGAATATGCTCAGGTTGATGACCTGCACATATATATGAGAAATAACAAGACAGATTGTGCTTTGAGAGTGTTCGAAACAAAGGAGGCAATTAACTACCCGCAATACATACTCGATGCCATCAAATGAACAAGCTCATTATTGCTTCCGCAGGCTCTGGAAAAACGAGATTTGTTGTTAATGATGCCATCGACAAAGCGAGTCAAGGCATGAATGTTTTAATAACCACTTTCACTGAAGCTTGTGAGCAAGAAATTAGGGATAGGCTTGTAGAAAAAGAGGGCTGCATCCCTGAAAGAATATTTGTACAAACATGGTTTTCATTTTTAATTTCTCACGGAGTAAAGCCATACCAAGGCAGCCTGTTTGATTTCGATGTTAAGGGTATGCTGTTGGTTAATGGGAAGTCTGGATTGCGGTGCAAAAGTAAGGACGGAATTCCCGTTTATTGGGGGGAAGATAATTTCGATAAATGTTATTTTACTGACAGCAAAAAAGTTTATTCAGATAAGTTGGCTAAGTTAGTTATCAAATGTAACCAAGCTTCAGACGGTATGGTTTTTGATCGTATTTCTCGCTGTTTTAAGTGGATATATGTTGATGAAATTCAGGATCTAGCGGGGTACGATTTGGAGGTGTTAGATTGTTTGTTTAATTCCAATGTTGATGTTTTACTTGTGGGCGATCCTAGACAAGCAACCTACGCAACCCACAACTCAAGAAAAAATAAGAAATATGTAAAATCTGAAATTGTTAATTTCTTCGAAGACAGCAAGATAGATATTGAAACCGACACCACATCATTAACAATCAATCATCGGTGTTTTGAAAGCATTTGTAATTTATCCAACAAACTATATCCAGCTTTACCTCAGGCCACATCGGGCAACATTGAAATTACGGGGCATGACGGTGTATTCGCATTACCTGTTGAACATGTGAGCGAATACCTAAGTCGATTTACTCCAATCCAACTGAGAGATAGCGTTAAAACGCCTGTAAGTGATGATTTTGAGGTTCTGAATTTTGGCAAGTCAAAAGGGCTAACTCTCGACAGAGTTGTAATTTATCCATCTAAGCCAATGGTTGATTGGCTTAAAGACAAAGATGCAGAGTTGACACAAGCTGCACGAGCTAAACTTTATGTAGCGCTGACTAGGGCTCGACATAGTGTCGCAATAGTATTGAAGAGTAGCGATCTCAAAAATATAGACGGAATAGAGGCCTATAGACCTTAATCGAGAAATTCGAATATCACCTTGCCCGCGAGTCAGTAAATACGCCACTCTCCATCAAGTGCAACACGAAGATCGCCAATTGACGGGCGTTCCCATCAAGTTAGGCATGTCCTTCAGATAAAAATCGCGCGGTGATGTAGTCGCGGGTGTTGACGTGTTTGACGAACCAGTCGGCTAATCCGGCTTCGATGAAATCCAGCAGGGGTTCGCGTTCGCGCTGTTGTTTCCAGCGCGCGATGCGTTCGGCGAAGTCGGCGTAGGCGCGGTCGTGGTCGGCTTTGTGCGCGGCGGTTGGCGGGAAGTGGGCGGCTTGCATGGCTTGTTCTTCGCGCTCGAACTGGCTGCGCATGTGTTGCAGTATTTCGTCGAGCTGCGCATCGATGGCGTTGTCTGCGGCGTGCTGGTCGAGCAAGTCCAGCAGTTGTTCGCGCAGATGGATGAATTGGTTGTGGTCGAACAATGTGGGGTCGTTTTGCGGTGGTGTCGGCTGATTTTGCATGGCGGCTTTCTGTTGTTTGTCGGGTTGGGCGTGGGCTGCAAAATACCAGAACATTCAGATGAATTGAACCCGGATTGTTCGTTAGAGCGTAGGTCGGGCTTCAGCCCGACTTGTCGGGTTAAAACCCGACCTACAAAACCTGGATTTTGTAGTGCCCTTCAATCCAATCTTCAAATTGGATTGAAGGGCGCTGGCAGACGGTGATTGCCGCAGCTCGCCATATAGCGTTTAATTCCACCCACAATATTTAATCCCGAACGCTATACCAAATGCCAATCCTGACCCTGACTCCCGCAGAACTCCGTCTTACCTTTGATCCCGCCACGCTCGGTTTTAGCGATACCTCCGAGATGCTGGAATTTCCGTTGCCGTGGATTGGCCAGCAGCGCGCGGAAAAGGCGGCGCGCTTTGGTTTGTCGATGGAGCAAGCGGACTACAACTTGTTCGTGCTGGGCGAGGTGGGCAGCGGGCGCTCTTCGCTGCTCAAAAGCGCGATGCGGGATGCGGCGACGGGCAGGCCGGTGCCGCCCGATTTGTGCTATCTGCATAACTTCGACGCGCCGGAAAGGCCGCTGGCGTTGCGCTTGCCTGCCGGGCAGGGGAAGCTGCTGCGCCAGCTGATGGTGCAGATGTTGAAGTCGTTGCAGACGGCTATCCCGCAACGTTTGGACAGTCAGGAGTTCAAGGCTGAAAGCGAGCGCATCGAGAAAAATTTCAAAGCGGATGAAGCCCGCGATTATGCGGCGTTGGATGTGTTTGCCGAGGCGCGCCAGTTCACGCTGCACCGCGAAAGCGGGCATCTGGTGTTCACTTACCGCAACACAAAAGGCCACACGCTGACCGAAGAGGAAGTGCTGGCGTTGCCCAAGGAGAAGCGCGCCGCGATTGATTTTGCCGAGCAGGAATTGCGAGTGGAAATCAGCCGCTATTTCGAGAAGGTCGCCGCCATGGGGCGCGTGAAGGATGAGGCGCTGGCCGCGTTGCGCAGGCAGGTGGTGAAGCCGTTGCTGGAGCATGAATTGCAACTGATTCGCACCGGGCTGAAGAAACAGGTCAAGGATACGATCAAGCTCGGCACTTATCTGGAGCGGGTCGAGAGTGATGTGCTCGACCATCTGGAAATGTTCGAGGTGCTGGACAGCGAAGATGATATTCGTCAGGAGGCGCTGGGCAAAGTGCTGTCGCGCTACCGCGTCAATTTGATCGTGGATAACGACGGGCTGACCGGCGCGCCGGTGATCGTCGAAGACAATCCCCTGTTTCGCTCGCTGTTCGGCAGCATTGAATACCAGTCCGAGAACGATGTGTTGATGACGGATTTTTCGCGCATCCGTGGCGGCAGTTTGCACAGGGCGCACGGCGGTTTCCTGATGCTGCATCTGCGCGATTTGCTGGTCGATGGGCTGGTGTGGGAAAAACTGCGGCGCTGGCTGCGCAGCGGCAGGTTGCAGATCGAAGAGCCGGGCACGGCGTTTTCGTCCATCGCCACGGTTTCGCTGGAGCCGGAGGCGGTGGATGTCGATGTGAAAATCGTGCTGATCGGTTCGCGCGAACAATATTATTTGTTGCAGGAAGAAGACCCGGAATTTGCGCGCCACTTCAGCGTGAAAGTGGACTTCGCCGAAA
Organism: Sideroxydans sp.; assembly: GCA_028710605.1. Classification (GTDB taxonomy): domain Bacteria; phylum Pseudomonadota; class Gammaproteobacteria; order Burkholderiales; family Gallionellaceae; genus Sideroxyarcus. Next base: position 105,556 of record JAQTTU010000003.1, on the reverse strand, counting down.
GCTTTTCCGCCAACGCCGACACGCGGCGCGCGATGGCGATCTTCGTGGCGCACACTTGCCAACAGCAGGGGCTGGCGCATTTCTCGGCGGCGGCGGTGGCGCGCCTGCTGGAGGATAGTCACCGCGAAGCCGATGACCAGGCGCGGCAAAGCGCGGTGCTGGCGCGCACGGCGGCGCTGGTGATGGAAAGCGCCGCGCTGTGCCGCAAACGTGGTGCGCATCTGGTCGAAGCGGCGGATGTCGAGGCGGCATTGAACGCGCGCATCCAGCGCCACGATTACCCCGAGCAGCGTTTGCAGGAAGCCTTTGCCGAGGGCGATTTGCTGATTGATGTGCATGGCGAAAAAGTCGGCCAGCTCAACGGCCTGACGCAGATGGACATGGGCGATTTTCGTTTCGGCTTTCCGGTGCGCGTCACCGCGCGCACTTATGCCGGTGAGGACGGCCTGCTCAACATCGAACGCGAAGTGGAAATGTCCGGGCCAATCCACGACAAAGGCGTGTTCATTTTGCACAACTACCTGTCCGGTTTGTTCGTCCACAACACGCCGCTGGCGTTCAACGCGTCCATCGTGTTCGAGCAGGAATATCACGGCGTGGAAGGCGACTCGGCTTCCTGCGCCGAACTGTATGCGCTGCTCTCGTCGCTGTCCGGCGTGCCGCTCAAACAAGGCATCGCGGTGACCGGCGCGGTCAACCAGCACGGCATCGTGCTGCCGGTGGGTGGACTCAACGAAAAGATCGAAGGATATTTTCAAGTCTGCGTTCAAGCGGGATTGGACGGCAGCCACGGCGTGCTGATCCCGCAGCGCAACCGCCGCCACCTGATGCTGGCGCGCAATGTGGTCGAAGCGGTGGAGCAGGGGCTATTTCATGTTTACACGGCAGAGCAGGTGAGCGACGGCATCGAGTTGCTCACCGGCATGTCCTTTGGCGTGGACGACGAAGCGGGCAATTATCCGCACGACAGCGTGCTGGGTTATGCGCAGAAAACTTTATTGGCGTATCGCCGCGCCTGCCAGGCAAACGAGCACCCGAAGAGCGGGGCGTGGCATTTGCGGTAATTCAAAAACGGCAGTTCTGCCCGCAGATTACACAGATTAACGCAGATTAAAAACAGGTAATTCCATTTCTATTTCAATACTTGAATTTACTCCCTTCTCCCGCAGGCGGGAGAAGGGCTGGGGATGAGGGTCTATGCGCTGCAATATAACTGGCTTGCTCCCCACGCCCCTCACCCTACCCCTCTCCCGCCTGCGGGAGGGGGAACTGATAGCAGCTGCAATTTCATTTAACTCTTGATCTGGAAATGGAATAACCCCTGATTTTCGCTTCTCCTTTTGGAGTGTTCGATACTCAAACGTATCAGCCAAAAAATCTGCGTTAATCTGTGTAATCTGCGGGCAAACGGGTTTAAGGTTTATTACTGATTCATTTTGATAAATCCCGCCGTGACGTGATCCATGGTGCCGACGTGAGCGACAAACCAATCTGCCACGGGTGTTTCAAGCCATTTGCGCAGCGCGGCGGCATCCCGTTTTGCTTTCCAGTTTTCGAAGTGATCGGCCATGTTGGCCAGCACTTTTTCGTGTTCGCCTTTGTGCACGGGGTAGGGCGGGAATTGGGTTTCCAGCATCAGCCGTTCTTCCTCGGCGAAATGGAGGCGGGTGTGTTCCAGCAATTTTTCCAGCAGGGTATCCACCTCGGCGACGGGGGAATTTTGGGTTAGCAAATCCAGCAGTTCACCGCGCAAGGCGACGAATTCGGCGTGGTCGCGGTTCATGAAATCGAGTACGACTTGCGGGTAGTCCAGCATGGTTATTCCTTATCTAGGGAGGCTCTCTGCCGAGTATCTCACGGTATAATCCGCGCCCTATGAAAATTCTTCGCGGTCTCTATTCTTCTGATTCTCAAGCTGTGGCGGTCACTATCGGCAACTTCGATGGTGTGCATCTCGGCCATCAGGCTTTGCTCAACGAACTGCGCGCGGTGGCAAAAGCGCGCGGGCTGCAAACGGCAGTGGTGATTTTCGAACCGCATCCGCGCGAGTTTTTTTCTCCGCAACAGGCTCCGGCGCGGCTTACCAGCCTGCGCGAAAAGCTGGAACTGTTTCGCACCATGGGCGTGGATAGAGTGCATGTGTGCCGCTTCAATGCCTTGTTCGCGCAGAAGACGGCGACGGATTTCATCCATGCGCTGCATGAAAAATTGCACGCGAAGTATGTGCTGATCGGCGACGATTTCCGTTTCGGCAGCGGGCGCAGCGGCGATTTCGCGCAGATGCAAAAGATTGGCGAGCAACACGACTTTGCGGTGAGCTCGGTGCACAGCGTGTTGCACGGCGGCGTGCGCATTTCCAGCACGGCGATACGCGCGGCGCTGGCGGAAGGGCAGATGCGTTTGGCGCGCGAGTACCTGGGGCGGCCTTACAGCATCAGCGGGCGCGTGGTGCACGGCGATGCCACAGGACGCAAGCTGGGCTTTCCCACGGCGAACGTGCAGTTGAAACACAACCTGCCGCCGCTCAAGGGGATCTACGTGGTGCTGGCGCATGCCGAGGGCTTGGGCGTGTTGCAAGGCGTGGCCAGTCTGGGCATACGTCCGACGGTGAAACACGATGCCAAGTACGTGCTGGAAGTGCATCTGTTCGAATTCGCGCAGCAGATTTACGGCAAGCATCTGCGTGTGGAGTTCTTGCAGAAATTGCGCGACGAAATGAAGTTTGATGGGTTGGACGAGCTGACGCGGCAAATTGCGTCGGATGTTGAAAATGCAAAGAGATGGTTTATAGAACATGAGTGAGTTTGCCGTCATTCCGGCGCAGGCCGGAATCCAGTTGATTAAACAAGCCCGCGCAGCGGGACAACACCAAACTGCATTTTGATAAATGCGCTGGATTCCGGCCTGCGCCGGAATGACGGGTTTGGAAATTTTGATGAGTAATTTTGTTTCGAGAAAAACATGGCTGAAGACAAAAAGAAATACCCGCTGAATCTCCCCGACACCACGTTCCCCATGCGCGGCGATCTGGCCAAGCGCGAGCCGCTGATGCTGGCGCAATGGCAGGCGCAGCAGCGCTACCAGCGCATTCGCGCGGCAGCCAAAGGTCGTCCGAAATTCATCCTGCACGACGGCCCACCCTATGCCAACGGCGACATTCACCTCGGCCATGCGGTAAACAAGGTGTTGAAAGACATCATCATCAAGAGCAAGACCTTGAGCGGCTTCGACGCGCCTTACGTGCCGGGTTGGGATTGTCACGGGCTGCCGATCGAGCTGCACGTGGAGAAGAAACACGGGAAAGGCATACCGCCAGCGCAGTTCCGCGAGCTGTGCCGCGAGTATGCGAAAGCGCAGGTCGAGCGTCAGAAGAAAGACTTCATGCGCCTCGGCATCATCGGCGACTGGGATCATCCCTACCTCACCATGGATTTTAAGACCGAAGCGGACATCATCCGCGCGCTGGGCAAGATCAACGAACGCGGTTATCTGTACCAAGGCCGCAAGCCGGTGAACTGGTGTCTGGATTGCCAGTCGGCCTTGGCCGAAGCGGAAGTGGAATACGAAGACAAAGTCTCGCAAGCGATTGATGTCGGCTTCGAGGTGAAGGACAAGCATGCGGTGGAGAAGGCGTTCGGCGTGTCGCTGCCGGGCAGCGCAAAAGTGTTTGCGGTGATCTGGACCACCACACCGTGGACGTTGCCCGCCAATCAGGCGGTGAGCGTGCATCCGACGCTGCAATACGATTTGATTCGCACCGAAAAAGGTTACCTGATCCTGGCGTTCGATCTGGCAGAAGCCTGTTTGAACCGTTATCAACTGGGCGGCAGCAACGACAGGGGCGACGGCATCGCCGCCACTTGTTATGGTGCAGCGCTGGAAGGTTTGCCTTTGCAACACCCGTTCTACGAGCGCATCGTGCCCGTCATCTGCGGCGAGCATGTCACGCTGGAAGCGGGTACGGGCTTGGTGCATACCGCCCCGGCGCACGGCGTGGACGACTATGTGGTCGGCCAAAAATACAACTTGCCCAACGAAAATCCGGTGGGCGACGACGGCAAATTCATTTCCACCACACCCGCTGTCGGTGGCACGCCGCTGGCTGGCGTGTTCGTGTGGAAAGCCAACGACATCGTGCTGCAAGCGATAGAAGCGAGCGGACACTTGCTGTGCCAGAAAAAAGTGGAGCACAGCTACCCGCATTGCTGGAGGCACAAGACACCGATCATTTTCCGTTCCACGCCGCAGTGGTTTATCGGCATGGAGCAGCCTATAGCAACTAGGCATGTAGGCATGGATGGCGTAAAAGAATTTATTTCTATCCAAGAGGACACAGGCATAAGGCGAGTTGCCAGAGACTTAATCGATGATGCTGATGTTAGGCAAGCTCTTTGGGGTAAGGGAAGTTTGCGTACACTTGCCAATCAAGCTGTCGCCAAAACCCAGTTCTTCCCATCTTGGGGACGCGCCCGTCTCGAAGCGATGATTAAAAATCGTCCCGACTGGTGCGTGTCGCGCCAGCGCAACTGGGGCGTGCCGATGCCGTTCTTCGTGCACAAGGAAACCATGGCCTTGCATCCGCGCACGCCGGAGTTGCTGGAGCAAGTCGCCAAGCTGGTGGAGCAGTCCGGCATCGAGGCATGGTTCTCGCTGAACAGCGCAGATTTGTTGGGCGAAGACGCGACGCATTACCGCAAACTTTCCGACACGCTGGACGTGTGGTTCGATTCCGGCGTGACGCATTTCGCCGTGCTGCGCAACCGCGCCGACCTAGCCTACCCGGCCGACTTGTATCTGGAAGGTTCGGACCAGCATAGAGGCTGGTTCCAGAGCTCGTTGCTGACGGGTTGCGCGATGGACGGACGCGCGCCCTACCGGCAATTGCTCACGCATGGTTTTACGGTGGACGAGAAAGGACACAAGATGTCGAAGTCGCGCGGCAACGGTATCGAGCCGCAAGACATCTGCAACAAACTGGGCGCTGACATGCTGCGCCTGTGGATTGCCTCGACCGATTATTCCGGTGAAATTTCGTTGTCGGAAGAAATTCTCAAGCGCGTGACCGACAGCTACCGCCGCATTCGCAACACGCTGCGCTTCCTGCTGGCGAACATCGCCGATTTCGATGCCAATCGCGATGCCATGCCGGTCGAGCAATGGCTGGAGATCGACCGCTACGCGCTGGCGCTATCGCAGAAATTGCAGGACGACGTGTGCGCCGATTACGAGCGTTACGAGTTCCACTTCGCCGTGCAAAAGCTGCAAGGTTTTTGCACAGAAGAATTGGGCGGTTTCTATCTGGATATTTTGAAAGACCGTCTCTACACCGCTGGCGAAAACTCCACCGCGCGCCGCTCGGCGCAGAACGCGCTGTATCACATCACCCAGTCGCTGGCACGGCTGATCGCGCCGATTTTGAGTTTCACCGGCGAAGAGGTGTGGGCGGTGTTGAACGGCAAAGACAGTGAGAGCGTGTTTGAGCAGGTCTGGTATGCATTGCCGGATTCGGGATTGGACGGTGCGGCGGAGAGCGCGTGGAGCGACATCCGCGCCGTGCGCGAACAAGTGAACAAGAAACTGGAAGAGCAACGCGCAGCCAGCGCTATCGGTTCTGCCTTGCAGGCCGAGGTGGATGTGTATGCGCCCAAAGCGACTTACGAATTGCTGGCGCGCTTGGGCGACGACCTGCGCCTGGTGTTCATCACCTCGCGCGCCAACGTGCATCTGCGCGAAGGCGAGCTGGAGATCAAAGTCGCGCCGAGCGCGCACGCCAAGTGCGAGCGTTGCTGGCATTACCGCGAGGATGTGGGCAGCGATGCCAACCATCCGACGCTGTGCGGGCGTTGCGTGAGCAACCTGTTTGGCGAGGGCGAGGCGCGCCGCTATGCTTAGTCGCTGGTTGCTGGTGTCACTGGTTGTCATCATTCTCGACCAGTTGAGCAAGGCCGCGATCACCAGCCATTTCGCCTATCACGAAAGCCTCGCCATCACTTCATTCTTCAATCTGGTGTTGGCGCACAACACCGGCGCGGCGTTCAGTTTTCTGAGCGACGCGGGCGGCATGCAGCGCTGGTTGTTCAGCATCATCGCCGTGGTCGCTTCGGTGTGGATCGTCTGGTTGTTGCGCAAGCATCAAGCGGAAAAAATGTTCAGCTTCGCGTTGGCGTTCATTCTCGGCGGCGCGCTGGGCAATCTGATCGACCGCATCCAATACGGTTACGTGGTGGATTTCCTCGATTTTTGGTGGGGCAATTACCACTTTGCCGCATTCAATCTTGCCGATTCCGCCATCACTTGCGGTGCGGCGCTGTTGATTCTGGATAGCTTTTCCAAAAAGGAAAGTTAGCGGTTTTATTCGCACAACTGCTTGGAGAAGCCCGTCAATAGGCGATCTACATTGTATGGTGCGTGTAGAAGCCCGTATTTATTGGCTTGGCGAAGAGGGTGGTCTGAAAATTTCGTGTCGCGAAATCTGTAGAACCCGGATTGTCCATTGGACTTCCGGGTATCGCGAAATCAAGGTGTTGTAGGTCGGGTTTTAACCCGACATGTCGGGCTGAAGCCCGACCTACGTTCCAATGGGCAATCTGGGTTGAAAGGAAAATCTGATGGAACTGTTACTCGCTAACCCGCGCGGATTCTGCGCCGGTGTAGATAGAGCCATCGCGATTGTCGAGCGCGCGCTGGAGTTGCACGGCGCACCCATCTATGTGCGGCACGAGGTGGTGCACAACAAGTTCGTGGTGGAAAGTTTGCGGGCCAAGGGCGCGGTGTTCATCGAGGAGCTGTCCGATGTGCCGCCCGGCAGTTTCCTCATCTTCAGCGCGCATGGCGTGCCGCAATCGGTGCGGCGCGAAGCCGAAGCGCGCAATCTCACCGTGTTCGACGCGACCTGCCCGCTGGTGACCAAGGTGCATATCCAGGTCTCGCGCATGCGCGCACAGGGCAAGGAAATCATCATGATCGGCCACAAAGGCCACCCCGAAGTGGAAGGCACCATGGGGCAGAGCGATGGCGGCATGTATCTGGTGGAGTCGCCCGCCGATGTGCAGAAGTTGCAGGTGCAGGACGAACAGAATTTAACCTATGTGACGCAGACCACGCTCTCGGTGGACGATGCAGCCGCAATTATTGCCGCGCTCAAGGCGCGCTTTCCGCTGATTGTTGGTCCGAAAAAAGACGATATTTGTTACGCCACGCAAAACCGGCAAGATGCCGTGAAACTGCTTGCGCAGCAATGCGATCTGGTGATCGTGGTCGGCTCGCCCAACAGCTCCAACTCCAACCGCCTGCGCGAAGTGGCGCGCAACCTCAACGTGCCCGCCTATCTCATCGACAACGCCTGCGAACTCAAACCGGAATGGTTGCAAAACAAACCGCGCGTCGGCATCACCGCAGGAGCCTCCGCCCCGGAAGTATTGGTGCAGGAAGTGGTCTCGCGCTTGAAAGAAATTGGCGCAGTCAGCGTGCGTGAGGCGGACGGGATTAAGGAGAATGTGGTGTTTCCGTTGCCGAAGTCTTTAACCTAAACTGTGGTTTAGGTGCTTGTAGGTGCGAATGAATTTGCAGCTACATAAACAGCGTTACGCAGTGATTTTCTTCATAAAACAAAAGCGGCCCGAAGGCCGCTTTTGTTTTAGAACAAACTCAATTCAAATCAAGGTATCAATTCGTGCCAGATAACGCGTTTGCTTCTGAATGCCGTAGATAAATTATCGTAAAGTGGCTGGTTTGAAATAATGGTTGGCGTTCGCTCGGACGAGGTTACCTGCTCGATTATTGGTTTGCCATCTATATAGACAATGTTTACACCAACTACGGTTGAATCGGTTTTCAACCCGACGAGACCTGTGGTGTTCGATGGGGATGCGCCACAATTCTCGTAGTCAATATAATTGATCCAGCTATATCCACCAGGTGAACATGCGGAATTTTCCGGAACGATCGTGGGCGCAATCAAAACCCCTTGTACCAGCGTACTGTCAATGCTGGCTCTTTCTCCAACGTCCGGGTAATCAACATAACAGCCGCGCTTGGCAGTGTAATCGACCGGGTTTTTTGTACTCTTGCGAGTGGCAGTTCCAGTGTCGTTGGTTAATGTTTGTTGTACTAGTGTAGTGCGCGGGTTTATCAGTGTAGTTGTTTCATTGTTATCCTGAATCGAATACATGGTTTGCAATTGTGTAGTGTTAAGGTCGCTTTTCTCAAGATATTTTCCTGTACTGATAAGTATCTGGCGCAAATTTCTAACTTTTGCCAGAACCGGAGTAGTAGTAATGGGCTGAGGGCTGCTTGAGCCTGCATCCGCGTACAAAGTAGCAAATTTAAGCTTGTCACCTTTGCCAATTGCCGCAGTGACAGAGCTATTGATATCGAACCGCCATAAGTTGCCCAGTAAATCGCCACCATAGATAAATCCGATCTTATTTCCGCCTGGTTCTTCATTGTAACCGTCAATTTTAGCTAGACCGCTCGGTGTGGTGGTATCGCCAACTCCGGTGTCGATTTTGCTGATGATGGCACCAGTTTCTGCATTCAATACAAACAGGAAACCTCTACCGCTACCTGGACTGACATTGTTATAGCCGGAAGTCACCAGTACCACCCATAATCCATCGTTATTTCGGGTGATAACAGGTTGGCCGAAGCTGTACCCGAGGTCATCGTCCTTTATTACGCCAGCGCCAGTACTTGGTGTGAATTCCCACAGGAGTTTGGGCGTATCTGGATTGGAGACATCCAGCGCAAAATACCCGCGTCCTCCCCCGCTTAATCCGCTTACCAGAATGGTTTTCCAGACGGCAGTTGCCGCAACATCACAACTAGCCGTGCATACATCAGCGACATTTGGGCTGCCATTTAAATAGTTGGTGTGTGATATATCGTAGCTGGTGCTTGCCAGTTTCCACATATTAGGTATCACCATGCTGGGCACGTAAGCCCAGCGCTCCGTACCATCGCTAGTGTTAAAGGCATGCATCATGCCATCGTTGGTTCCCATAAATACTGATCCGCCCCGGGTGGAATTGTCAGATGCATATTTGGCGTATCCCGGGTAGGGGTAGTTGAATGGAGGTTCTTTGAAATAGAAGGGTTGCGATTCCAGGGCATCGCCCAATACCGCTTCGCGGACGCGATATAGCTGGGTTGCGTTTGCTGCGCGATACTCATATCCGTTTTGGCCGCGCAGATAGTTGATTAAATTCACACCTTCCGCTGTATTTTGCAGTGTGGGGTTAAGTGTTCCCCACTGATTCAGCCCATTGATATGTGCAGCAGAGAAGTTGGTAGGATGGGCGGTTGCATACGTGCTATCGAATGCAACAAGCGCTGTGCCGGCGACGTTAGCGGTGTAAATATGCCTTGCGTCAGAGAATGCTCCTACTTGAGAGGCCATTTTGCCAATGCAGGAGTTTTGGATTTCAGTTTTGCATGTAGAGGTGCCTGAATCAAACACGCCGGGTGAAGGGCAATCGGCGGCTGTTGTACCGGTTACAACACAATTGTAAATAGTGCTGGAACCGCTGGTATCTGGAACTCGGGTGCCCGGAGATGTGCAAGTTTCCTCTGCAACATTTTCCACGCACCATGTTGCAGTTTTACTGACCTTGCCATTAGTCGTGTTGATTTCGCGAGCTTCCAGATTACCAAACCATTTCACCGTGGTGTAGCTGGCAACATAGGCGAAATTATTGCCGGAAACCGGATTCAATGTGCTGGTGGCAGCCGCTGCGGCTGAGCCAAGTTTTTGGGTGATGGATGAAAGTGCGTTGTTGAAACCGGTGATGATTTCATTTGGATTTTTTGCGCTGAAATATAACCCCTGACCATTGACCGCAGCGTGCCAGAGATCATCAATCCGTTCCCCCGCAGTTTTGGTTATCGGGTTAGGCCAATTTACTACAGGAGAACCCGTTCCATTAAAAAGATCGTAATAATCTCCAGAAGTTGCTGTCTGGTAATCCGAGGTATAGACCAGCGTACCGTCTGCGCCCAGCCCCATGGTGAACGTGGTCATGTGCTGTTGGATGTTATTGTCGGAAGTGCTGGTAAATACGTTGTTTTTACACACGTCGGTCCCCGAAGGGAAGTCTAGGCTGCTACCGCCAGTGCAGTTGGTCAAGGTACTGGTACGCAAATCAGTATCGTAGTAATACTTGGCGACATCGGCCAAGGTGCCGGAAGCCGCGCTGGAGTCATACATCGGACGCGGTGATGCGCCATCCATATCCCCCACCGTGCCGCCAGTCAAATTAAGGTTTTTGTAGGTGCTGGTTTCATCGTTCGTATTCCAATAGCCGTCGGTTGAAAGGATGACGAAATTTTGCTGGCAGGAATACTGTACCGGATCCGTTTCGCCTGAAATTTTATCCGCGTAATAGCGTCCCGCTTTGGAAAGCGCGCCGCGCAACGGGGTTGCACCGGGCGTACCTTGTGAAAATAGCGTGGTAAACCAAGTGTTTTTGTGACCCAGTTCGAAGGTGTTGTTGCCGAGGAACGTTGTGCCATCTGTGGCACCAGTGTCGCTGATGGTGGAGAAGCCAACGCGGAATCTATCATCCAGCGTTTTGAAAGAACGGCTGACCGAGGTTTTCATCGCTTGCATACGAGTGCGGTAATACGTCCACCAGTTGGCGAAGTTGGTCATCTCTTCGTCATAAGTGCAGGTGGTGCCGGCGCAATCCGTGCGGGTATCCGCCTTGCTTGCCGTTCCCGGGAAAGGATAGCTGTTATTGGTCGGAACGATGTCTGTCCGAATAAACTTGCCATAATAGCCAGCCGGCTGGGCGAGCACTTCGGGAATGTAAGGCGTGGCAGGTTGAGCGGCTACCGCATCCACTCCGGCAACATAAGTCGGCGAGGTAGTGGTTACCGGGGCGGGCGCATCCTGGGTATAGGTAATGGTGTTGATGTTCCAGGCAGTGCCGGTTGCGGCGGCGGTAAAGGTAACGGTGCTGCCGCTCTGGGTAATGACGTAATTTGGCAAGCTGGAATTAGCCTGAACCCAAGTGGCCATTCCCGTGCTGGAAGTGGCGGCATTCGGGGTCGTCGCGGACATGATTTCTGTTCCGTTGACTTTGATGCTGACTCCGGTCGGGTTCAACAGGGCTGTGTTGGTAAAGGTCAGTGTTCCTACGGCTTGGGCCGCGACCACGGTATTTGAGCCTCCAGACGGCCCTATGTTGGTTGAATCAGTGATATCAGTATCGACCCAAAACCCGCCACTGCACGCTGAAGCGCCGACAGGCGCAGAAACGGCACATGTTATGGATGTCGGCGCAGTGGTGTTCGGATTTTTGGAACACGTCATGGTGTAACCATTAACTGTGGTGTTGTTGATGCTGTTGTAAAGAGCATTCAGCCGAGTGCTGGCTGTGCTGTTTGTTGATGAGGTCCATGTGCCGGATTGGCCGATGAAAGTGCTGCCGCACTTGATGCTGATGGTTTTGTTTCTGGCCACCGCCGTCATGACCAGCGTGCCGTCGCTAGGCGCGCTTCCTGCAGAAGCATTTGCACCAGGTGTCATGCTGGTGGTATAGGTGACGCTTGGAGTGGCATCCGAAATTACAACAGAGCTGATATTTTTTGCCGTACCAACAGTGGTTGCAGTAATGGTGACAGTGCTGCCGCTTGCCGTAATGCTATACCCTGTAAGGCTGGACCATGTACTAACCCAATTGGCCAATTGCGCACTGGTCATCAGGGCATTAGGTGAATAGCCGCTTGCCGCAATCAATATCTCTGTGCCGTTGACCTTGATGCTGAATCCGACAGGGCTGAGCGAGCCACTGTAATTGAATGTAAAACTGGCTGAAGCGGCAACGCCGGGAATGGCGGGCACTGCGTCATGCGCCGGTACGGCGGGTGAGTACGGTATGGCAGCCGTATAAAATGTCGTCGGATAACGCGGATATTTGTAGGTGCTGTTATTGATCGCCTGGCAAAGAGAAGAAGAGTTGCACCAGCGCAACGGGGCAGGGTAACTGAAGGCCGTCGTTTTGTTAGCCTGACAGTTTTTCAAATTTGCTGAGTCGCAATATTCACCCGGAACAATGGTGTAATAGAACGGCCCGAAGGTTCGGGCGGCGGTGGTCGGCGCATCCGGAGAGCCGGTGGCCACGTTGCCGCTGCCAGTTGATGCCTTGCTGTGCTTGACCGTGTAATTCTTGGTAACGCCGCTGACCGTAATGCTGCCGGGCAAAAGCAAATTGTCGTTGCGCAGGCAGTCGGTGTAGGCGGTACTGGTACACCATTCCACGTCCGGGAATGAAGTGATCAGATTGGTGGAGCCGGAGGTTCTAAATGCATCGTCTTTCACCGATGTCCATGGCGATCCGATGTTGGGGTAGGTAGTGGAATCGAGTGACCCGTCCGCCTTGTAAAGTACGGGAGGCGTATAGGTGACTTCAGGATTATAGGCAACCCCGTTAAAGCTGCTATTCCGGTGAAGTGCGGGTACTTTGGTGTATTGTTGTCCCGAGCTTGCGTAGAGGCCGCTGGTGGGGTCTGTGTCGTCCGCCCAGTCCGGCAGAAAGTCACCGGCCATACTGCCCGAGTCGTCCAGTATGAACATCACGTTGGGTTTCACGCTGGAAGTGGTGGAGGTTGCCAGCGGCTCTGTTGTCAGTGCGACGGTGGCAGAGATCGCTGGCAATGGCGAGGTGAGGCAGACAGCTAATGCAAGATTATGCAAGTGGCGGCGGATGGTTGAGGAGTTTGTAAGATTGCGTTTCATGGTTGCCTCCTAATATTCGAATGCTTGCACATAGCTGACGGAATTTCTGCCTGAGGTACTTCTTGCGGTAATGCGATACACGATGCTTTTGCCTGCTCCTGGATTGCAATCTAGATTGCCAGTGCACAACTCATCAGCCTTTAAAATACCCTCCCCTTTGCCACTCGTTGCCATTTTGACAAATAGGCAATCAGGCCCCGGTACACCTGCAATGGGGCACATGCGTTCGATGACAACGCGGATTTTGTTGCCGCTCTCATCGGTTATTTCGGGAGAACTGTCTGCATCGGTCCACTTGATGGTGCCGTCGAGAAGGTTGGCGATTGGGCCGGCGCTGGAGTAATAACCAAGCGCAGGCGAATCGGTGTTGAAAAGGTGGGTTGCATCGGTAAATACATCCTTGCCAACGTTTGCCAACGCATTGACTTGAAGCCAATTCGCGGCGGATTCGACTCCCGCATCCCCGGAGGTGGTTGCAGCCAGCTTGAATGCCAAATTGCCGGCGATCATGGTGTTTGTGTCAACTGATCGTATCAAGGCTACGGCTGCGAGCGACATGGCAAGCAGTGCGATCAGGGCAAAAAATAGCACTACACCGCGTTGTTTTAACATGAGCGCAGGCTTCACAAAAAATTTTGTCAATGGTTTCATAATGTGCCTTGTGACCAGAGTACGGATCGTAAGGGAATAATGGTTTCAAACACCCGGTAGCGGTAGTGCTGCCAATCGGTATCAAATGCACTCAGGTCAATCGAAGGTGCAGGTGAAGCAATGGGCGGCTTGGCAGATGTGGCATCCCACGCGCATAGTCCGGTAGGGGATGCCGCAGTGTTAGAGCTGCAAGGGTCGGTTATTTTCGTGGCCTCCCTTTTTGCATTACGTGTTACGACTGCAATGCGGATGGCCTTGATGCGGTTGCGTGTGGCAACAGTCATAGGTGCAGCCCATATACCGGTTGCGTTCACCCACTGTGTGACCGCGTTGGAAGTTTGAGTATCGGATACTCCATATTGAGCCTGAATGTTGACCACTCCCGCTACAGTGGGGGTGGCTCCCGTTGCGGTGGTTCTTATCAAATCGCCATTAGCGGTGTAGGTAATTGAATTCCACGTTCCCAGACACGACAAAAAGGCATTGGTGATAGCTCCAGTCGAGTCCGCCAAGGTTATGCTTGTGGTGCCTGTCACTGCGCTTGCAGCTGACATGTTGCATGTTGCTCCGTTAACGACCAAAGTGGTATCGCCAGTGACGCAGCCAAAATTCGAGTCCAGAATTATTTCGTTCGCCCCCGCCCCCGGCTTGAAAATTTTTGAGGGAACTCCCCCGGAAGCAGAGTTGCCGTACCGTATGGTTATGCTGTCGCCGCCGTTACTGGACTCATCGGTAATCAGAACGGGGGCGAGGTTATCAATCGTGGAAGCTGCTCCGTTAATGCTCAAAGTGGCGCATTCAATCGCCGAATCGGGAACTCCCGCGATGCCAATAGGAAAAAGAGGGAATCCGGCCTGCTGTAAGTCGTTCCCTATGGTGTACAGAGCGATGTTGCCATTGGTCTGAGCATCGTCAGTGCCGGTAGTTGCACGTTTCCGGGCTTCAAAGGCAGAAAATGCTTGCATGATGACCATAGTGGCAAGCAAGCCAATCGTTAGGCCGACCATCAGCTCTACCAAGCTGAATCCATTTGGGGATGGATGTGATGACTGGTGAAATGGAGGGCGGCTGATTGATGGCATGGTATTTATCCTCGGACGATGTTGGCAACGATGGTGCAAATTATGTTGCAACATTTCAATTCCTTTTGATAGCTTGGAGCGCTTGCTTAAATGGCGATATTGGCAACGGTGACGAAGGAGTGTTGCGGTTCTCCCGGTGCCTGCCAATTGATCGTGACTGTAAATTGTCCGCCGATGGTAATTCCGTTTTCGTCGGTAATAACGCCGGTTTGTTTGACATTCCTTGTGCCGCCCGGCAATAGATTTGAGATGTCGTCTGTTCCAACGTGGTTGTCGAGATTGCTCACCGGGCTGGCATCCGACCACATTGCTCCGATTGTTGTCTTGGCGATATAACAGGCTTCGGCGCGATATTTCGATTCGGCGGTGTTTTTGATCATGTTGGCTTGCATTCCAATGATGCCCAGAATGCCTATGGAAAAAATAAGGATCGCAATCAACGTTTCAACTATTACGACACCTTTTTGTGAATATCCGGCAGAGAAATTATTGTTGGCAGGCATGATAGGTCTCCAAATTTACTAGCAAGCACTAGTGCTGGTGCTTGGTGCCTTGGGGTCGCACATTCTGGCGTTACCACCTATACCGATCGTAACCCTCAAGGGACGAGCGCTTCCTTCTGTTTCAAGGTCAAATTGTGTGCCGCCCCCACCTACGACACCTCCAACATTGTTAAAAATGATTGTTGAAGAGCCTGTGACAGTCACTGTGACATCCTTAGAGCCTTCGCCGCTTAATCTGGATTCAATCATTTCGTTCGCATCTCTTATTACCCAGGCAGAACCCGTTCCCAATATAAAAGAAACATTGGTGTTGCGCGCCACCGCCTCTCCTCTGGCACGTTGCAAACCATTGGTAATGGCTTCCGCCGCATTGCGCACTTGCGAATCCCGCAGCATGGATTTGAGGCTGGGAAAAGCTACCGCAGACAGAATGCCTAAAATCACTACGCTTAGCATCAACTCGGCTAGTGAAAATCCGAATTGTCCGGATTTTTGACAGGTGCTCAACACGTTCCTCCTTTGCTGGTTATCCAGCAACTTCCTGGAGTTCCCCAACCCGCTTTCAGGCTTAAGGTCTTTTTTTCGTTAAGTACATTAATGCTGTAGCTGAAGTCGGCTACAGTGCCTTTGCCGGTCGCAGTGATCGTATAGGTATCCTTTGCAATGGCGCAGGAGTAGGTAAAATTTAATGTATCAGAGGGGCATGTCCAACCGATGTAGGAGCCGTTTTTGTCCTGAAAGTGTTGCTCTATCTGGATTCTGCTGTTGGCGAGTGTTGCGGGGCCTTCCGGCAACTTGCCGCGAATAACATAATCGCTGTAGGTGGGCATTGCTATAGCGGTCAATATCCCTAAAATCGCTACCGCGAGTACCAATTCGATTAGAGTAAAGCCTTTGTTCGATTTCATAATTGCGCTCCCTATATCTATGATGCGAAAGTTAATGCAGAACGTATCTGTGCGGCTAGTCAAAACCGACAGGTGGCAATTTTGCCGGACTGGCGGCGCGGATGGTGAAAATAATGGATCGTAGCCATCAATTTTTAGTGATCGGCACCGGTGCGCTGGGTCTTGCCACCGCGCAAGCGTTGTTGCAGCAAGGCGCTGCCGTGACGGTGCTTGAGCGCGGTTTCGTCGGGCGCGAAGCTTCCTGGGCGGGGGGCGGAATTTTGTCGCCGCTGTGTCCCTGGGATTATTCCGATGAGGTGAGCCGTTTGGCGTTGCGCGGGATGGCGATGTTCGGCGATTTGGCGGAGTCTTTGCATCTGGCGACAGGGATTGATCCAGAGTATCAACGTGGCGGCATGCTGGTGTTGCCTCCGTTCGATGTGCGGGCGGCGCTGGCGTGGTGTGCGGCACGCGGGATGCGGGTGGAGCAGCGCGGCGATGCTTTATTTCTGCCGGATGTCGCGCAGGTGCGCAATCCGCGCCTGTTGCAGGCCTTGCGCGCGCAGGTCGTGCAACTCGGCGGGCGCATCGTCGAGCAGTGTGAAGTCAAACAGGTCGTGGCGCAGGCGGGGCGGGTCAAACATCTAGCGACGACGCTGGGCAATTTCAGCGCGGATAGCTACATCGTGACAGCGGGCGCGTGGAGCAAGGTGTTGTTGGGCGAGCATGCGTTGCATGCGGACATCAAGCCGGTACGCGGGCAGATGTTGTTGTTCAAATTCGATGCGCCGCCGTTGCCGCATGTCGTACTGCGAAATGATTTGTACTTGATTCCGCGCCGTGACGGGCATCTGTTGGTGGGCAGCACGCGCGAGGATGTCGGCTTCGATACAAGCACGACCGACGAAGCGCGCGCGATGTTGTTGCAGCGAGCGACAGCGTTGTTGCCCGCACTTCAAAATAGGAATGTCATCAAGCATTGGGCGGGTTTGCGTCCCGCCTCTCCCGGCAATATTCCCACCATCGGTCGCCATCCGCATCTGCAAAATCTGTATCTCAACAGCGGCCATTTTCGCTACGGCGTGACCATGTCGCCGGCGAGCGCGGAAATGTTGGTGAACGAGATCGACGGCGCGCCGCAAATGCTGGATGTAACGCCCTATCGTTGGACTTAATTCGGGCTGTCCGCTTATAATCCGCGCCGGAAGGCCGATGTAGCTCAGTCGGTAGAGCAACGCACTCGTAACGCGTAGGTCACCAGTTCGATTCCGGTCATCGGCACCACCTTCCCGTCTCATCTTTCTTAGCGAACAGTCAGGAGCAGTAATGACTTTCCCGCAACTCGGCAAGACTCCGGCAACCCTGAAAAAAATCGCAATCGCCGCCCTGCTCGGCATCGTTTTGGTCGCGGGGTTCGGCTATTTCACGCGCAGCAAGCCGCTGCCGGTGGTGCTGTACACCGTGGCGCGCGGCGATGTCGAAGCCTCGGTGAGCAACACGCGCGCGGGCACGGTGAAGGCTTGCCGCCGTGCCAAAATGTCGCCCACGGCGGGCGGGCAAATCTCCAAATTGCTGGTAAAAAAAGGCCAGCATGTGCGCAAGGGGCAGGTGTTGCTGGAGCTGTGGAACGACGATCTGCGCGCGCAGGAAAGACTGGCGCAAGAACAACTGAAGTCTTCGAAAATGCACGTGCGGGAAATTTGCTCGCTGGCCGAAGCCGCGCAACGCGAGGCGGTGCGCTCGCAGGAATTGAAAGACAAGGGATTCATTTCCGCGCAGTTGCTGGATAGGGCGGTGAGCGAGGCCGCCTCGCGCAAAGCCTCGTGCGAAGCGGCGCGCGGCGACATCGATCAGAGCCGGTCGCGCATCGCGCTGGCGCGAGCCGGGCTGTCGCGCATGGTGTTGCGCGCGCCGTTCGACGGCGTGGTGGCGGACATCAGCGGCGAGTTGGGCGAATACAGCACGCCTTCGCCGCCCGGCATTCTGACGCTGCCCGCCATCGACCTGATTGATGATCGTTGCTTGTTTGTGAGTGCGCCGATTGATGAGGTGGATGCCTCCAAGCTTAAAGTCGGGCAACGTGGCCGCATCACGCTGGATGCCATCAAAGGCCGCACCTTCTCCGGCAAAGTCAAACGCATCGCACCCTACGTGCTCGATCTGGAAAAACAGGCGCGCACGGTGGAAGTGGAAGTCGAGTTCGACAAGCTGGCCAAGAACGAAAACTTGCTGGTGGGGTATAGCGCCGATGTCGAGATCGTGTATGACATGCGCAGCAATGTGTTGCGCATTCCCGCGCAAGCCTTGCTGGAAGGCAACCGCGTATTGCTGTACGGAAAAAACGGCGTACTGGAAGAACGCGCGGTGACCACCGGACTCAGCAATTGGGAAAATGCGGAAGTGACTTCCGGCTTGAGCGAGGGCGACCGGATCGTGTTGTCGCTGGATAAAGCCGGGGTGAAAGCGGGAATCCGCGTCGAGCCGGAACAAGCCAAGACCGAAAAATGAAAATCAAAACCTCACCACAGAGACACAGAGGCACAGAGAAAATCAAAATCTATTACAGGAGCTGTCTGAATAAAATCGAATTTTCTCAAAACATTCTGAATGTGTTTTTCCTCGGTGTGCTCTGTGTCTCTGTGGTGAAAATGGGGTTTCGATGATCGAACTGCAAAACGTTTGCCGCACCTTCACTGTCGGCGACCAGCAAGTCGCCGCGTTGCGCGACATCAATCTGCGTCTCGATGCCAGCGAATACATCTCCATCATGGGGCCGTCCGGCTCCGGCAAATCCACGCTGCTCAATCTGCTCGGCCTGCTCGACCGGCCATCGTCCGGCACCTATCTGCTGGACGACGGCAACGTCACCGATCTGAGCGACGAGCAGCAGGCGCGCGTGCGCCGCGAAAAAATCGGCTTCGTGTTCCAGTCCTTTCATCTCGTGCCTAGGCTCACTGCCGCGCAGAACGTCGAACTGCCGATGATTCTCGCGGGCATTCCGGCAGAAGAACGCAAATCGCGCGTGGAAGTGTTGATGCAGAACTACGGCCTGTCGGCACGCGCCGACCACAGACCGGATCAACTTTCGGGCGGACAGCGCCAGCGCGTGGCCATCGCTCGCGCCACGGTGATGAAACCTTCCGTGTTGCTGGCCGATGAACCGACCGGCAATCTGGATCGCCACACCGGCTGGGAAGTGCTGCAACTGCTGGAAGGCTTGATGGAGCGGGGTATCACGCTGGTAGTGGTGACACACGATGCCGAGATCGGCGCGCGCGCCAAACGCCAGATTCACATGCTGGACGGGCGGATTCTGTCGGATGAACGCGAAGCGCCAAACAAAGTCCCTCTCCCGCAGGCGGGAGAGGGGTTGGGGTGAGGGGTGGCGAATTGAAACCAAGCTGCGATGTGAGCACAGACCCTCATCCCCAGCCCTTCTCCCGCTTGCGGGAGAAGGGAGCAAAGGCTTCTGCCTACGGGCAGAGCGGTTCTAAATGAAACTCGCCGACACCCTGCAATTTGCTTCCGGCAGCTTGCGCGGCAATCCGACACGTACGCTGCTGATGATGCTGGCGATGTCCATCGGCGTGGCGGCGGTGGTGGTGCTCACCGCGCTGGGCGAGGGCGCGCGCCTGTATGTCATCAACCAATTTTCTTCGCTAGGCTCCAATCTCGTTATCGTGTTGCCCGGACGCACCGAAACGGCGGGTATCGGTCCCGGCATGATGAGCGGGCAGACACCGCGCGAAATTTCGCTGGACGATGCTCAGGCGTTGTTGCGCAGCCGCGCCGTCAAACGCATCGCGCCGCTGACCATAGGCTCGTCCAATATTTCGCGCGATGCGCTGAACCGCGAAGTGGTCGTCCTGGGTTCGACTTCCGAATTGCTGGAAGTGCGCCACATGGCGATGGGCGCGGGAAAATTTCTGCCGGCGGGCGACATTCGCGAGAGCGCTTCGGTGTGCGTGCTGGGCACAAAAATCAAGCAGGAAATATTCGGTAACGCGCAGGCGGTGGGACAGTGGGTGCGGCTAGGAGATAGACGTTTTCGCGTGGTCGGCGTGATGTCTTCGCAGGGCGAATCCATGGGTTTCAACACCGACGAGATCGTCATCGTGCCCGTGGCATCGGCGCACCAGTTGTTCAACACCTCCGGCTTGTTCCGCATCCTGGTCGAAGCCAAGAGCCGCGATTACATCGAACAGACCAAGAAGGATGCGGAGGAGATCATGTTCCAGCGCCACAGCGGCGAGAAAGACGTGACGGTCATCACGCAGGATGCCGTGGTTGCCACCTTCGACCGCATTCTCACCGCGCTGACCATGGCCGTGGGCGGCATCGCCGCGATCAGCCTGGCGGTGGCGGGCGTGCTCATCATGAACGTGATGCTGATTGCCGTGGCGCAGCGCGTGAAAGAGATCGGCCTGCTCAAAGCGCTGGGCGCGCCGGGCAAACAAATCCGCATGCTGTTTTTCGCCGAAGCCGCGCTGCTTTCTAGCGTCGGCAGTCTGGCGGGGCTGGTGCTGGGCTACGCGGGCAGCATGGTCATCGCGCATATCTATCCCAGCCTGCCGGTCTCGCCGCCGTGGTGGGCGGTGCTCGCCGCTTGCGGCACGGCGCTGGGCACGGGCATCCTGTTCAGCGTGTGGCCCGCGCGACGGGCGGCGCGGCTCGATCCGGTAGCGGCATTGGCGGGGCGATGATATGTACTTCCGCGACTTCCTCACGCTGACCACTTCCAGTTTTCTCACCTCGCGCATGCGCAGTTTCCTCACCGGGCTGGGCATTGCCATCGGCGTGGCGGCGGTCATATTACTCACGTCCATCGGCGAGGGCTTGCACCAGTTTATGTTGTCCGAGTTCTCGCAGTTCGGCACCAACATCATCAGCGTACAACCGGGCAAAACGCAGGTGCAGGGCGGCAACGTCGGCATCTTTGGTTCGGTCAGGCCGCTCACGCTGGAGGATGCCGATGCCTTGCGCCGCCTGCCTTACGTGGAGCATGTCATCCCCGGACTGATGGGCAATGCCGAAGTGCGCGCCAACGGCAGAACGCGGCGCACCATGGTGTTGGGCGAGGGGCGCGATTTCGGCATCGCGTTCACCATGAAAGTGAAGAGCGGCAGCTTCTGGACGGATGCCGACGACGAACAGGCGCGCGCCCAGGTGGTGATCGGAATCAAGATCGAGCAGGAACTATTCGGCGGCATGAATCCGCTCGGCCAATATCTGCGCGTCGGCGGACAGCGCTACCGCGTGATCGGCGTGATGGAATCGAAAGGGCAAATTCTCGGCATGGACATGGACGATACCGTGTTCATCCCCGCTGCGCGCGCGATGGAATTGTTCAACCGCCCCGGCCTGATGGAAGTCAACGTCAGCTACCGCGCCGATGTGGATGCTGACACCATCATCCGCCTCATCAAGGAGCGCATGATAGAACGGCACGGGCGCGAAGACTTCACCGTCATCTCGCAGGAGCAGGCGCTGGAAGTGCTCAGTTCCGTGCTCGACATCATCACCTTCGCCGTCGGCGCGCTGGGGGGCATCTCGCTGCTGGTCGGCGCGGTCGGCATCCTCACCATCATGACCATGGCCGTCACCGAACGCACCGCCGAAATCGGCCTGCTGCGCGCGCTGGGCGCGCAGGAAAAACAAGTGCTGATGCTGTTCCTCGGCGAAGCCATCATCCTCTCCGCGCTGGGCGGCGTGATGGGGCTGCTGATCGGCATCGGCATCGCGCAGGGATTGCATCTGCTGTTCCCCGCCCTGCCGGTGCATACGCCGTGGCTGTACGCGGTGCTGGCGGAATTGACCGCAATCACGATTGGACTGGCGGCGGGCGTTGCGCCAGCGATGCGTGCGGCAAGGCTGGATCCGGTGGAGGCGTTGCATGCGGAGTGATGGTGTATCCTTTTTTGTTCAGGGAAGTCATTAGGAATATTTATGAAATATCAGGGGAAAATCAGCTCGTGGAATGAAGAGCGAGGCTTCGGCTTTATCAAATGGAATGGCGCAGACGATAAGTTATTTGTCCATATCAGTGCGTTCAGCGAAAAACATCGAAAACCTGCTGTATGTGATGTTGTGACTTATGAAGTTGGTAAAGATGCGGGCGGACGTAGTCAAGCTCAAAACGTTGCATTTGTGATTCCTGCGAAGCGGAGCATATCTGCTCGGTCTGGCAATACGTTTAGCTTCGGTCGTTTTGCTTCCATCGGCTTGGTTGTGATTTTTGGAATTGTTGGATACTTGCAGTACGCTCCACAAGCTCCAATCCAATATGCCGAATCTGGCTCGTCGGCGCAGGATATTTCGCCCAGCCTTTCGACTCAAACAGAATCAATCGGTGCGCCTCCTTCAATATCGAAGCATGGCGGGAATGAACCAGATTCGGCTGTTTCTAGTGCTTATGCAAATCATCAAAGTAATATACAAGTTTCTGGTATTGGAGTCGTTGTTAAGCTCTTGCCTAATGATAATGACGGAAGCGCACATCAAAAATTCATCCTCAGATTGGCTTCTGGGCAAACGCTTCTTATCGCACATAATATTGATCTCGCCAAAAAAATAGACTCACTTCGGGAAGGTGATACGGTTGAGTTTTACGGTCAATATGAGTGGAATGAAAAAGGAGGTATTGTTCACTGGACACATCACGACCCACAGGGTTCTCACGTGGGTGGATGGTTAAAACACCAAGGCCAAATGTTTCAATGACAACACTGTGTGACATACAGTGTTTTTACTGCGGCAGAGTTCAGGGGCTGTTAATTTTTCGCTGAGGTTTTAAGTGCGCGCTGAGTGTGCAATACCGCTTTCCTGCGACATCTTCTGTGCCGTCGTTGATAACTACGGCGACATCGGCGTGTGCTGGCGCTTGGCGCGGCAGTTGGCGAACGAGCACGATGTGAGCGTGCGGCTGTGGGTGGATGATTTGCGCAGCTTCGGCAAGTTGTGCCCGGAGTTGGATGTTGAATTGGATGAGCAGCGTTGTCGCGGGGTGGAGGTGTTGAGATGGGAAGCCAGCACTTTCGACCCTCACCCCCAGCCCCTCTCCCGCCTGCGGGCGAGGGGAGTAGCGGATTTGGTGATCGAAGCGTTCGCCTGCAAGTTGCCGCAGGCTTACGTTGAAGTCATGGCGGCGCGAGAACCCAAGCCGGTATGGATCAATCTCGAATACCTTTCCGCCGAAGATTGGGTGGAGGGTTGTCACAAATTGCCTTCGCCGCATCCGGCCTTGCCGTTGACCAAGTATTTCTTCTTCCCGGGTTTTACTAACAAGACTGGCGGTTTGTTGCTGGAGCGTGAGTTGTTGGTGCGGCGGGATGCGTTCCAGTCCGATGCAGTGGCGCAAGCGAATTACTGGCGCAGTCTAGGTGTGCCTGAACGTGCGAAAGGTGAGTTGCGCGTGTCTTTGTTCAGCTATGAGAACGAGGCGATGGAGGATTTGTTGCGCTGCTGGGAGCAGGGCGCGCAGCCCGTCACGGTGCTGTTGCCGGAAGGCCGTTCTTTACCGCAGGTGCAACGCTATTTCGAGAATGTAGGTCGGGATTTATCCCGACATGGCGAATGCGTCGGGATGCACCCGCAAGGGGCAGGCCGTGGCTGTAAGGGGCTGAAGCCCCAACAGCACACGCACAATCCCGACCTACAGCGCGGCAATCTGTGCGTGTATGTGTTGCCCTTCGTCGAACAGGAACGTTACGACGAATTGTTATGGGCATGCGATGTGAATTTTGTTCGCGGCGAGGATTCCTGCGTGCGCGCACAGTGGGCTGGCAAGCCGTTCGTCTGGCACATTTATCCGCAGCACGACGGGGTTCATCTGGAGAAACTGGAGGCGCTGCGGGCGCGTTATACGGCGGGTTTGCCGCCTGAAACCGCACAGGCAGTGCGGGATTTGTGGCTGGCCTGGAACGGCGGGCCGGACATCGCCGCCGCGTGGCAGGGCTTTGCTGCGCAGCGCGGGGCATTGACCCGACACGGCGCGGAATGGGTGCGGCGACTGTCATCCAATAACCTCGCGTTGAATTTGCTGGATTTTTACCGCCAACTTGACATAGAATCCGCGCCTTGAATTTTAGGGGCAGTAAACATGAAAACAGCACAAGAACTCCGCGCCGGTAACGTGATCAATGTTGGCGGCGAACCTATGGTTATTTTGAAAGCCGAATACAGCCGCTCCGGCCGTAACGGTTCCGTGGTCAAAATGAAGATGAAGAACCTGCTGACTAGTTCCGCCAAGGAATGGGTTTATGCGGCGGACGACAAGTTCGACCAGATCATCCTCGACAAGAAAGAATGCACTTACACCTATTTCGCCGATCCGATGTATGTGTTCATGGATTCCGAATACAACCAGTACGAAGTGGAAAAGGAAAACGTCGGCGACGTGGTGAACTATCTGGCCGACGGCATGGAAGACATCTGCGAAGTGGTGTTCTACGACGGCAAAGCGATCTCGGTCGAATTGCCCAACACCATCGTGCGCGAGATCGAGTACACCGAACCCGCCGTGCGCGGCGACACTTCCGGCAAGGTGATGAAGCCTGCGCGCCTGAAAGGTTCCGGCTTCGAGTTGCCCGTGGCAGCGTTCATCGAAATCGGCGACAAGATCGAAATCGACACCCGCACCAACGAGTACAAGAAACGCGCGAACTAAGTTCGGGTTGTTTGAAGCAATAAAAAGAGCCGCTGCGAAGCGGCTCTTTTGTTTTGCCCGCAGATTGCACAGATTAAACAGATTTCAAAAACAAAACCCGATAGTGCCGGGTTTTAATCTGCGTGAATCTGTGTAATCTGCGGGCAAATGTTTTTAAAGTTTTTCCACGCTATACACCGCGACCAGCTTGTGCGTTTCGCCCGCTGCCAGCGTGACCACATTTTCCATGGCATTGCCGCTTTCCACGCACACCATGCCGCGATGGCCGTCCTGGCCGAAGTCGCCCATCTTGTCGGCTTTTTCCGTCCACGGGTTCCACACCACGGTGGATAAGCTGCCTTGTTTGCTGATGCGGATGGCGCGCTGCAAGCCTTTATCTTCGATCACGCAATCGGCGCTGGTGTTCACATACACGCGATCCACTTCGCTCTCGATGACGATGCCGTCCTGTTGGGTGAAGCGCGCGAAGTCTTTTACCTTGTCCAGATATTCGCAGTTTTCCAGACCGCGCACCGTCATCTGCGCAACATCGCTGATGTGGAAATAAGTGTGCAGCGCTTCGCCAAGTTCAAACGCTTCGTTGCCGGTGTTGGCGGTGACCAGTTCGACGCGCAAGGTTTTGCCGACGGTTACTTGCAGTTGCACGGTGGATTCATGCGGCCATTGCGCGCGGGTGGTGTCATTTTCAATCAGACCGAAACGCAGGAAGGTCGCGCCGTCCGCCAAGGCTTTGGTTTCCAGCACTTGCCACGGCACGGTGCGCGCGAAGCCGTGGCCGGGCAGCTTGCTGTCGTGCTTGTGCGCGCCGAACCACGGCCAGCAGATCGGCACGCCGCCGCGTATGGATTTTCCCGGCGCGAATTTGGCCAGTTTGGATACCCAGATCACCGGCTGTTCGCCGTTGGGCTGGAAGGTGACGATGTGCGCGCCTTGCAAGGCGATGCTGGCGGTGGCGTGCGCATTGTTGATTTCGGCGAATATAAGTCCGCCTTCTGTTTCGACAAATTGCAAATGGTTGGCGATGGCAAAATTTTGCTTGAGTGCGTTTAAAGGCATTATGTGTTGTTCCAGAAATGAAAAAAATTATTATTCGGTGGGAGGTGCGGTCTTGAAAATTTCTTCCAGCGTGGTGAGTCCGGCGGCGATTTTTTGCGCGCCGGAAATGCGCAGCGGCTTCATGCCTTCGCGGCTGGCTTGATCCCGCAGAGCGGCGATGTTGGTTTCGGTGGTAATGAGTTTGCGCAACTCGGGCGACATGAGCAAAATTTCATAGATGCCGATACGCCCGGAATAGCCCGTCATGCGGCATTCCAGGCAGCCTTCCGCGCGTTGCAGCTGCGGCGGCCGCGCGGCTTTCCACGGCGCGACCAGATGGTCCCACAGTTCGTTGTCGGTCTCCTGGAGAGGTTGCGGTTGCTTGCAGTGCGGGCATAGCGTGCGCACCAGACGCTGCGCCATGATGCCCAGCAGCGTGGCGTTGAGCAGATAAGGCGGCACGCCTAGATCGAGCAGACGGGTGATGGCGGAAGGCGCGTCGTTGGTGTGCAAGGTCGAGATCACCAGATGGCCGGTGAGCGCGGCCTGGATCGCCATGTCGGCGGTTTCCAGATCGCGGATTTCGCCTACCATGATGATGTCCGGGTCTTGCCGCATCAGCGCGCGCACGCCCTCGGCGAAGCCCAGATCCAGCCCTTGCTGAATCTGCATCTGGTTGAACGCGGGTTCCACCATTTCGATGGGGTCTTCCAGCGTGCACACATTGACTTCGGGTGTCGCCAGCGTTTTGAGCGTGGAATACAGCGTGGTGGTTTTGCCCGAGCCGGTGGGGCCGGTGACCAGAATGATGCCGTTGGGTTTGCCGGTCATCAGTTCCCAGCGCGCGCGGTCGTCTTCGGAAAAACCCAGCTCGGAAAAATCGCGCATCAACACTTCCGGGTCGAACACGCGCATCACCAGTTTTTCGCCGAACGCGGTGGGCAGGGTGGAAAGGCGCAGCTCGATCTCCTGTCCGTTTTCGGTGCGCGTCTTGATGCGGCCGTCTTGCGGGCGGCGTTTTTCCATCAAGTCCATGCGTCCCAGCAACTTGATGCGGCTGGTCATCGCGGTGACCACCGACATCGGCAGTTGATGCACCTGATGCAGCACGCCGTCGATGCGGAAACGCACGATGCCGAGTTCGCGGCGCGGCTCCATGTGGATGTCCGACGCGCGCTGATCGAAGGCGTATTGCCACAGCCAGTCCACGATATGCACGATGTGCTGGTCGTTGGCATCGAACTGTTTGCTGGTCTTGCCCAGATCGACCAACTGTTCGAAGGAAGCCAGCGTGGGGGAATCGGGAGTCGCTTTGGTCGCGCTCTTGACCGAGCGCGCCAGATTGTAAAACTCCACCAGATAGCGGCTGATGTCGGTGGGCGAAGCAAATACGCGCTGGATATTTTTGCGCGAAATCTGTTTGAGCATGGACTCCCAGTCGCGCAAGAACGGCTCGGCAGTCGCCACCACCAGATCGTTGCGATCCATGCGGATCGGCATGATGGTGAAGCGTGTCGCATACTCGATCGACATCATGTCGCTCATGTTGGCGAAGTCGATTTTCAGCGGGTCGATGTGCAGATATTCCAGGCCGACTCTTTTCGCCAACCATTCGGTCAACGCGTCCAAAGTCAAAACGCGTTGCGGCGGCAGCAGCGATTTCCAGCTTTTATCGGAGATGGTTATCAGCGGATGCACGTCCTGCCGGTGAATGCGCCGCTCGGCGATCAGCGCATCGGCCATGTCTTTGCCAACCATGCCGTCGGCGACCAGCATGCCCAGCACTTCGGCCAGTTTCAGTTTGTGTTCTGGAACGCTGTGAGCAGCCATATTCAAGCCTTGAGGAAAGTTTGGCGGACTATACCGTTATCGCGCGGGGGCTTCAATAAACTTGGGGGGGGCATGCCCACTCCTCGTTCGCAAATCTTCAACAGGCAGTTCTAAATACTTAGTCCAGTTATTTGGCGCGAGATTTGGGGGGGATGGTGCGTTCGGGGTTGCCGGCTCTGGCGTTTTGCACATAGCGCCCCAAGTGGCGGTCGGTTTTGGCGATGTGGCCGGTGAACCAGTCGAGCAGCAGCAGTTGCGTGCGGAACGAAAGGTGAGTCAGATCGCTTTTTCCTTCGTCGGCTTCTTCTTTGAAAGTCACGAAGTTGTCGATGAAACGCTTGTGTTCCAGCAAATGACTTTCGAGTAACGGGTAGCCAATTTTTCGCATCAGGTCTTCTTCGGCACTTTCGCTTTCCTCGTGGTGGCTTGCCAGATAGGCGAAGGCTTGGCGGATAGCCTCGTTGTCCTGTTTCTCCATGATCGTGATGAGTTCATTAACTTTGCCGAACAACTCTTTGTGTGACGCATCAATTTCTTCAATGCCGATCTGGAATTCATCGCGCCATTCCAGATGAGAATTCAGTTCGCCGGTGGTGAAGTGTTGCCCGGTGGCGAGATAATTTTCGCAGCGCGCCAGATAGAGGCGTGCGGGAATATCTTTGGGGGTGGTTTCTATGCATTGCGCGAGCAGCTCCATGGCACGCGGAATTTCGTTCAAATGATAGTAGGCAATCGCCGCTTCAAACTTGTCCTTGGTGGCGCGCTTGCCGTCTCTGACTTTGACGGGGTCGTTGTCAAAAACTTCGTAAATGGAGAGCGGTTGCGTTTTGCCTTTGACGCGAATGCGATCCAGGAAACGGATGTCGTATTTCGACGGATTGACCAGGTCGTACAACGTGTTCTGGCTGATGAGCAACGGGGTGCGATAGGTTTTGGTGGCTTCTTCGATGCGCGCGGTCAGGTTGACGGCATCGCCGATCACGGTGCTTTCCATGCGGTTCGCCCCGCCTACCGTGCCTATCATGACGATGCCGGTATTGAGGCCGAAACCGATTTGGATCGGCTCATAACCGGCGCGCGAGCGCCCGGTATTGTATTCGTCCAGTTTTTCCAGCATATGAATGGCGCTGCTTAACGCATCGTCGGCCCCGTGCGTGAACAGCGCCATGATGGCATCGCCCATATACTTGTCGATGATGCCGCGATGCTGGCTGATGACCGGTTCGATCTGGCTGAGATACGAGTTGAGGAACTCGAAATTCTCGGAGGGAGTCATGGATTCGGACAGCGGGGTGAAATTGCGGATGTCCGTGAACATGACGGTCAGCTTGCGTTCAACCTGATCGCCGAGTTTGACATCGACGATGTTGTCTCTATCCAGCAGTGTGAGTAACTGATGCGGGATCAGACGCGCGAAAGCCTGCTCAGTCTGTTGCAGTTTTATCAGGGATTGCTGGTAATCGGCGACGGCTTTTTTGCGCAGCTCGGTTTCATTTTCCAGTTTGTCTTTGGTGGCGCTCAACTGTGCCGTGCGCCGCGTAACCGTCCATTCGGCGCGCGACGAGCGGCTGGCAATAGAAAGTATCGATGCGATCAGGATCCCGGTCAGAAACGTGATCCATTGCAGGCTGAGTTCGGTGAAGTAGATGGCGAAAACCAGCAAACCAACGACAACAATGACTGCAAAAGCAGAAAGGAAAGGTTTGACAGTGCGAAACAAATTGCGGGTGAGCATTATTGTTGTTCCTGATTTATGCATCGGGTCAGCTCGGGGAAGTTCCCCGGAAGCTGACTCCTCCTTCACGTAACTTTAACAGACAAATGCCGATTGTCTAAATTCCGGGAAAGTGTCGGGCAGAACATAGAGAGCAGGGTGGAATAATCGAGATGCAAGCGGATTATTTAGTGGCGAACTTATTTAACGTTCTCCAAAAAACTTCAATAACCCGAAAGGAGTGTTCACGCTACCTGCAGCTGGCCAAGTGGCAGGTTGGCTGGCGGGATCAATATAGCCGTAAGCCGCGATAATGCCCGTCATGCCTGCCGCCTGCGCCGCCTGCATGTCGCGCAAATCGTCGCCCAGATACAGGCAAGTTTCCGGGGCAACGCCCATCAGCATGGCGGCATGCAGCATCGGCATCGGATGCGGTTTGGCGTGTTCGCAAGTGTCGCCGCTCACCAGGCAGGCGGCGCGTTTGGCGTAGCCCAATTTTTCCATCAACGGCACGGTGAAGCGGTGCGGCTTGTTGGTGACGATGCCCCAGGGCAAGTCGCGTTGCTCCAGTTCGGCGACCAGCGCCGACATGCCGGGGAATAAGCGGGTGCGATCACAGATATGCGCCTCGTAATGTTGCAGGAAATCATTGCGCGCCTGCTCGTAATCCGGCGCACCCGGTGCTATCCCGAGGCCAAGTTTGAGCAAGCCGGGCGAGCCGTGCGAAGCCATGGGGCGGATCGCGGCCTGCGTCAAAGCGGGCACGCCGCGCAGGCTCAACACATGATTTAGCGCCTCGCCCAGATCGGGCGCGGTATCGGCAAACGTGCCGTCCAAATCGAAGAGGACAGCTTCAATCACGTTGGCATGCCACCATGTAATTGACGCTGGTGTCGTGTCCGAGCGAATACGATTTGTCCAGCGGGTTGTAGCTCATGCCGGTCACGTCGGTCACGTTCAGCCCGGCATTGCGACACCATTGCGCCAGCTCGGAAGGCTTGATGAATTTGGTGTAATCGTGTGTGCCGCGCGGCAACAGGTTGAGCACATACTCCGCGCCGATGATGGCGAACAGGTACGACTTCGGATTGCGGTTGAGCGAAGAGAAAAACACGTGGCCGCCCGGCTTCGCCAGCTTGGCGCAGGCAGCCACCACCGCAGCGGGGTCGGGCACATGTTCCAGCATTTCCATGCAGGTCACCACGTCGTAATGTCCCGGGCGTTCGTCGGCCAGCACTTCCACCGCCACTTTGCGGTATTCCACTTGCTTGCCGCTTTCCAGCAAATGCAGCTTGGCCACTTGCAGCGATTTGTCGGCGAGGTCTATGCCCGTCACCGTTGCACCCAGTCCCGCCATGCTCTCGGACAGGATGCCGCCGCCGCAGCCGACATCCAGCACCGTCTTGCCGGAAAGTCCCGCGATGCGGTCGATGTAACCCAGACGCAGCGGGTTGATTTCGTGCAGGGGTTTGAATTCGCTGTTCGCGTCCCACCACTTGTGGGCGAGTTGGGAGAATTTTTCGATTTCGACGGGATCGGCGTTGGACATGATGGATGACCGTGTAAATAAGGGAATGCGCGGAATGTAGCAAATCCACCGCCAATTAAAAAGGGCTGCGCGACTTATCCGATTCTTTTGTCGCATAATGTTCCAACCCCAAACAAAAATGCTCGTGCGGGACACGGTTGATGTCGGTTACTTTTCTTGCCGGATAGGAGAGTTAAATGGAAAAATCGGAACACGAACCCTCTACGCTGCCTTGGTTCAGGGACGAGCTGCGCCGGAAAATGGCCGAACTGGAACAGGAGATCGCCGCGCACCGTCACACGCTGGATTTGCTGCGCCAGACCGAAAATGCCTACGGGCGCTTCGTGCCCCACCAGTTGCTGCGGCTGCTGCACGCGGAAAGCATTCTCGATCTTGAACTGGGCGAGCAGATCGAGCGCACCATGACTGTGATGTTTTCCGACATCCGCGATTTCTCCCATTTGTCCGAAGACTTAACCCCGCAGCAAATCTTCGCCTTCATCAACTCGTTTCTGGGTGAGATGGAGCCGGTCATCAGCGAACACGGCGGCATCGTGGACAAATACATCGGCGACGCGATCATGGCGCTGTTTCCAGCGGGCGCGGATGCAGGTTTGCAAACCGCCATCGCCATGCTGGCGCAGTTGCAGACGTATAACGCGGGAAGAGTGCGCGCCGGATACCGCCTCATCCGCATCGGCATCGGCCTCAACACCGGCATCGTGATGCTGGGCACGGTAGGCGGCACGCAGCGCATGCAGGGCACGGTGCTCGGCGACGAGGCCAATCTCGCCGCGCGCCTGGAAGAAACCACCAAGGTCTATCAAACCCCGCTGCTGATTAGCGAACACACGCTGTGTGCGCTGGAGGACGAATCGAAATATTGCATCCGTTTCCTCGACCGCATACGCGTCAAAGGCAAAACCCAGCCGCAATCCGTGTATGAAGTTTTCGACAACGACGAACCGCAAACGCGCAAAGGCAAACTGGCCACCCGCACCGCTTTCGAGGAAGCCGCAGCCTACTACCACCTCAAGGCCATGGACAAAGCCATTCCCTTGTTTGAAGCCTGCCTGCAACAAGTCGCCGATGACAAGCCCGCGCAAATTTATCTGAAGCGTTGCCGCGAATTTCTGAAATCAGGACATCACGCCAGCACCGGCGAACTCGGCGAAACGCTGGAATGGCGCGACGAATTTCTGGTGGGGGTCGAGGAAATCGACAAGCAGCACCGCGAACTGCTGGACAACATCAACCAGCTCGCCCGTACCATTGCCAGCGGCGACACCTCAAGCATTGACGACGTGCTGGAATTCCTCGCCGACTACGTGTACTTTCACTTCGGCAGCGAAGAAAAAATCATGCAGGAGCTGCACTACCCGCTGATGGCCGACCACCTGCACGAACATAAAAAACTCATCGAAAAATTCAACCGACTCAAAGGTGCAATCACCGGCGGCAAACACGACCCGCTCTACCTCGGTTTCCAGATACAACTGTTCCTGTTCGACTGGTTCGCCAACCACACCACCAAAACCGACCGCCACCTCGGCAGATACATCCGCACCCTCGCCAACAAAGGCGGTGCAGTTTAGATGGTCCTATGCCAGACAAGTCGGAATCAAAATGGAGCAGCACAACCACCCCATCCCCCTCCTACCCTTGAAGGGGGAGGATATTGGCTCCCTCCCCTTCAAGGGGAGGGCTGGGGTGGGGATGGGGGTGTTCTTGTCATGTTTTGACATCATTTAACGAAGTGATTAATAACACAAAAGGAATCCCCATGAAAAAACTGAAAAACGAAAATGCCCTGTTCAAAGAAGCCCTGCAAGCAGGCGTGAAATACGCCGAAGGTCGCGGCGTGGTCGAATTTGAAGCCACCGATTCCGCCAGCGAAAAACTGCTTTACCTCTACCGCCTACTGGTCCACGACAAAATCATCCAGCCCCTGCCCGAAGACCAAGTCGCCGAAAAAACCATGCGCCACAAACTGGCGATCTGGTATTCCAAACAACTGCCCAAGGATCATCCGCTGTTGTCATAGGAGGGTATTTGGAATATGCACCTTGCCCGCAAGCCAGAAAACACGCCACTCTCCATCAAGTGCATTGCGTAGATCGCCTATTGACGGGCGTTGCGGGGCAGTTGAAGTTTTGTAGGTGCGAATTTATTCGCACATCAAAGGTTATTCGTGCGAATGAATTCGCACTTACAAAGGCAGTGCACCCGGTTGGGTTTGGCGGGTTGAGTAAGACAACTTAAAGAAGAGACGGAAATGACCAAGGACGCAACTGTTATAGTAGAAGCGCTCCCGACCGCGCAGTCGATGATGGCGGCATTGGAGATATCACCTCGCTGGACACCCGACACTGCGTGGTCAAGCCCGTGGGTGTTTAGAGGCCAACGTGATGCCACTTGGGGTCTCATGCCAGCAGCGTGGCGTAACGACAATACCATTCAGATACAGAGGTTGGCTCGATTACGCCAAGGGT
Organism: Sideroxydans sp.; assembly: GCA_028710605.1. Lineage (GTDB taxonomy): Bacteria > Pseudomonadota > Gammaproteobacteria > Burkholderiales > Gallionellaceae > Sideroxyarcus. Next base: position 72,433 of record JAQTTU010000003.1, on the reverse strand, counting down.
TCGCTGAGCAATTTGAGTCGCGCATTCGCGAACAACTTGAGCGGAGCCCAAACCTGAAAGAAGCAAATGCGGAGTTTGTGGTCAAGTCCTACTCTCAAGCTCGTGCTGAGTTCGTCCTTATTCTTGAATTCATAAGACTAGCCGATGAACTCGGGCATTCTGTACCGGGTATGGATACTTATCTTAGGCTTGCCAGCTACGACTATTTGCCCGATATAAAAAATTTACCGCACGTCAGGCTCTTGCCAGAAATGAACCCCGCAGCGGCACTTGCCCAACATCACGGCATTCCCACTCGATCAATGGACTGGACGAGAAATCCTCTCTATGCGGCGTATTTTGCAGCAAGCGAGGTGAACCCAGCGACCAACGATGGCAACATCGCAGTCTGGGCTATACGGCCTGACCACTTAAGGTCTCATGGGGTTGCAGATCCACTCAATACAGACTACACACGCTTCACAGCTCACACAGTACCAAACAGCGATAACCGATACTTGCATTCCCAAGAAGGCCTGTTCATTCATCCTGTGTACGGTTGCGCTTACTGTGCGAGAACAGGTGAATTCGCCAGCCTCGAAGCCTTTGCCGTCGCGGCCGAACGAGAACTATCCATGCCAACTATCCAAAAATTGACGTTACCCTACTCTGAAGTTGGTGAACTACTTCGTATGCTCTGGCTAAAGGGGGTGTCACGGGCACATCTGATGCCAACTCTGGATAACGTAACCAAGGCGCTTTGCTCAAGGTGGCAATGGGTTTCATGAGTCCACGTAGGGCACAATCGTTGTACGTAAGCTCAGGGTTCTAAGCTCAGGGTCTAGCCCGCATATTTCACCACTCCCCACCCAATGAAGTGCGAGGGCCAAGTCTATATTCGCAGCATGATTCATCACTTGGATAGTTTTTTCCTTATCCAGCTCGGATTCCGTCGGCAATCAAGAATGGCGAATATGATGGTCACATCGTCAGCGACGCGATAATAAACTGCAAATGGAAAACGTTTGGAGAGTAGGCGGTGGTAACCCAGTACTACGCGGTGTATTCCCGCATAATAGGCCAGTGAGTCAATGTCGGAGTAGAGCGTATCCAGAAAATAGGTGCCGAGGCCGTCTGCTTGTGATTCGTAGAATTGGTAGCCTTGTTCGAGATCGTCCTCTGCACTGCTGAGGATTTTGATCTTCATGCGACGTTATTCTTGATTCTTTCTTTGGCTTCTGCCCAGTCGGATACGGTCAGTTGGCCTGCATCCAAGGCTGCTTCGCGCTCATTGAGAATGGCGGCATGCCACGCGGGGGATTCCAAGGTTTTTTCATGGGTTGCCATGTCTGCCCAAAGCGTTTCCATTAAATCCAATTTTTGGGTGAATGAAAGTTGGGCAATGGGAACTTCAAATCTGTTCATCATGTTTGTCTCCAGAAATTGCTACCGTCAGTCTAACAAAATTCAACTGTAGGGGGCGGAGCCGGATTGAAATAACATACCATGTCCGCAAGCCAGTAAATACGCCACTCTCCATCAATCTCTATATGTAGATCGCCTATTGACGGGCGTTGCGGGGCGGTTCGTTATTTAAAATCGCCAGTTGCACCGCCTCAATCGTTCGTTCCCGCCCAATTCCTCGCCCATGGTTTTCCTCCAGCCCCTGCCATCTTTTGCCGCTCCCAAGCGCTTTGCGCCACGCTAAGGCGCTGAGATACCCGGGTAGGCGGCGGGGTAAGCGGCTGTGCTAGAATGCGCCCTTCGATTTTGTACCGCTCAAGCTCATAAATAGGTCGCTCATGGAACAACAATTCGCCAAAGAAACCCTGCCGGTCAGCCTTGAAGAGGAAATGCGCAAGTCGTACCTGGACTATGCGATGAGTGTGATTATCGGCCGCGCGCTGCCGGATGTGCGCGACGGTCTGAAGCCGGTGCACCGGCGCGCGTTGTTCGCCATGCACGAGCTTTCCAACGACTGGAACAAGGCTTACAAGAAGTCGGCACGTATCGTCGGCGATGTGATCGGTAAATACCACCCGCACGGCGACACGGCGGTATATGACACCATCGTGCGCATGGCGCAGCCTTTCTCGTTGCGTTACACGCTGGTGGATGGTCAGGGTAACTTCGGTTCGGTCGATGGCGACAACGCGGCGGCGATGCGTTACACCGAAATCCGCATGGCTAAAATCGCGCACCAGTTGCTGGAAGACCTCGACAAGGAAACCGTGGATTTCGGGCCGAACTACGACGGTTCGGAAAACGAGCCGCTGGTGTTCCCGGCGCGCTTCCCCAATCTGCTGGTGAACGGCTCTTCCGGTATCGCGGTGGGCATGGCGACCAACATTCCGCCGCACAATATGAGTGAAGTTGTGGATGCGTGTCTGGCTTTGCTGCGCGAGCCGGAGATGGACATCGAACAACTGATCGAGCTGGTTCCCGCGCCGGACTTCCCGACCGCCGGTTTCATCTACGGTCTGGCTGGCGTGAAGGAAGGTTACCGCACCGGACGCGGCAGGGTGGTGATGCGCGCACGCACCCACTTCGAGGACATCGGCAAAGGCGACCGTCAGGCGATCATCATCGACGAGCTGCCGTACCAGGTGAACAAGGCCAATCTGCTAGTCAAGATCGGCGAGCTGGTGCGCGAGAAAAAGATCGAGGGCATCACCGAAATCCGCGACGAGTCGGACAAGTCCGGCATGCGCGCGGTGATCGAATTGCGTCGCGGCGAAATGCCGGAAGTCGTGCTCAATCATCTGTTCAAGCAAACCCAGTTGCAGGACAGCTTCGGCATGAACATGGTGGCGATTGTTGACGGCCAGCCCAAGCTGCTCAATCTCAAGGAAATCATCGAAGCGTTCCTGCGCCACCGCCGCGAAGTGGTGACGCGCCGTACCATTTTCGAATTGCGCAAAGCGCGCGAACGCGGCCATATTCTGGAAGGTCTGGCGGTCGCGCTGTCCAACGTGGACGAGATCATCGCGCTCATCAAAGCCGCGCCGACTCCCGCCGATGCCAAGCGCTCCCTGATGGCGCGCGCGTGGCGCTCGTCGCTGGTGGAAGATATGTTGAGCCGCGTCAGCGATGCGTCGCGTCCCGATGGTCTGGCTCCCGAGTTTGGTCTGGTTGGCGCGGGCAATGAACGTGGCTATTATCTGTCCGATGCACAAACCCAGGCGATTCTGGAATTGCGTTTGCAACGGCTGACCGGGCTGGAGCAAGACAAGATCGTCGGCGAGTACCGCGAAGTGATGGACAAGATCACCGACCTGCTGGACATTCTGGCCAAGCCTGCGCGCGTCACGCAAATCATCAGCGACGAGTTGGTGGCGATGCGTTCGCAGTTCGGCGACAAGCGCCGCAGCGAGATTGTCACCCACACGCAAGACATGAGCATGGAAGACCTGGTCGCGCCGGAAGATGTGGTGGTCACCCTGTCGCACGGCGGCTACATGAAGGCGCAGAAGCTGGACGAATACCGCGCGCAAAAACGCGGCGGACGCGGCAAGCAAGCCGCACCGACCAAGGAAGACGATTTCGTCGATAATCTGTTCATCGCCAACACCCACGATTACATCCTGTGCTTCTCCAATCGCGGTCGCGTGTATTGGCTCAAGGTGTACGACGTGCCGCAGGGCACGCGCACTAGTCGCGGTAAACCTATCGTCAATCTGTTGCCGCTGGAAGCGGGCGAGAAGATCAATGCCGTCCTGCCGGTGAAGCAGTTCGCCGACGACCAGTTCATCTTCTTCGCCACCACCGATGGCACGGTGAAGAAGACACCGCTGTCCGACTTCGCCAACCCGAGAAAAGCCGGCATCATCGCCATCAATCTGGACGAAGACGACTTCCTCATCGGCGTGGCGATCACCGACGGCAAACACGACATCATGCTGTTCTCCGATGAAGGTCGGGCGGTGCGTTTCGACGAGAACGATGTGCGTTCGATGGGGCGCGTGACGCGCGGCGTGCGCGGCATGAATCTCAAGAAGGGCGGCAAAGTCATCGCCTTGCTGGTGGCCGAGAACGAGGAACAATCCGTGCTGACCGCCACCGAAAACGGTTACGGCAAACGCACGCCGATCACCGAATACACCCGCCACGGACGCGGCACGCAAGGCATGATCGCCATCCAGACTTCCGAGCGTAACGGCAAGGTGGTGGCGGCGACCCTGGTCAGCACCGAAGACGAGATCATGCTGATCGGCACCAGCGGCGTGCTGATCCGCACCCGCGTCAAGGAAATCCGCGAAATGAGCCGCGCCACGCAAGGTGTGACGCTGATGAATATGGACAAGGGCGAGAAACTGGCTGGATTGAGCCGGATTGCCGAAACCGAAGAAGAGGAAGCCGAGTAATGACGATTTACAATTTCAGCGCAGGCCCGGCAGTGTTGCCGAAAGAGGTGTTGTTACAGGCGCAGGCCGAGTTGCTCGACTGGCACGGCACCGGCATGTCGGTGATGGAAATGTCGCATCGCGGCAAGGAGTTCATGAGTATTGCGGCGCAGGCCGAAGCCGATCTGCGCGAGCTGATGAACATCCCGAAGAATTACAAGACGCTGTTCCTGCAAGGCGGGGCGCATCTGCAATTTTCCATGATTCCGCTGAATCTGCTGCGCGGCAAACTGTCAGCCGATTATGTGAACACCGGCGAGTGGTCGAAGAAGGCCATGGATGAGGCGAAGAAGTTTTGCTATGTGAATGAAGTGGTCAGCAATGCCGACAAGAAGGCGAGCTATGTGCCGGAGTTCAAAGCGTGGAAGCTGGACAAGGATGCGGCCTACGTGCATTACACCACCAACGAAACTATAGGCGGCGTGGAATTCGGCTGGGTGCCCAATGTGGGCAAAGTGCCGCTGGTGGCGGATATGTCGTCCAACATTTTGTCGCGCCCTTACGACGTTTCCAAGTTCGGTCTGATCTATGCCGGTGCGCAGAAGAACATCGGCCCTGCCGGGCTGACGCTGGTCATCGTGCGCGAAGATCTGCTGGGACATGCGCCCAAAGGCTTGCCGACCATGCTGGACTTCAAGGTGCACGCCGATGCCGATTCGATGTACAACACGCCGCCCACTTACGGCATGTACATGGCAGGTCTGGTGTTCCAATGGTTGAAGAAAAACGGCGGTGTACTGGCGATGGAGAAGGCCAATATCGCCAAGGCAAAAGTGTTGTACGACACGATTGATGCCAGCAACGGTTTTTACCATTGCCCGGTCAACAAGGCCGACCGCTCGCGCATGAATGTGCCGTTCACCACGCAGGATGCGGCGGTCGATGCCGAGTTCATCAAACAGGCGGAAGCGCGCGGTTTGTTGCAACTCAAAGGCCACCGCCTGACCGGCGGCATGCGCGCCTCGATCTATAACGCCATGACGCTGGCGGGCGTGCAGGCGCTGGCCGACTTCATGGGCGAATTCGCCCGGCGCAAGGGTTGAGCTTTCCATGTCGCACGAGCTGAAAAAATACCGCGAGCAGATTGACCGTATCGACGACGAGTTGTTGCGCCTGTTCAACGAGCGCGCCAGACTGGCGCAGCAGATCGGCCACGCCAAGGGCAACGGTGCGGTGCTGCGTCCCGAGCGCGAAGCGCAAGTGCTGACGCGCATGATGCAAGCGAACACGGGGCCGCTGCCCGCTGAAGGTATCGGCCAGTTGTTCACCGAAGTCATGTCGCAATGCCGCGCGCTGGAAGCGCCGCTGCGCGTGGCTTATCTGGGGCCGCAGGGCACGTTCAGCGAGGCGGCGGTGTTCCAGCGATTCGGTCAGGCGACCGAGGGCGTACCCGCCGATTCTTTCGATGCGGTGTTCACCTCCGTGGAAAGCGGGGCGGCGAACTACGGCATGGTGCCGGTAGAGAATTCCACGGAAGGCGCAATCGGACGCACGCTCGATCTGCTGCTGAACAGCAACCTCAAGATATGCGGCGAAGTGCTGCTGCAAGTGCATCAATGCCTGATGACAAACGAGAACGACCTGTCGCTGATCCGCAAGGTCTATGTGCACCCGCAATCGTTGGGGCAATGCCAGGGCTGGCTGAATGCGCATCTGCCGCATGCCGAACGCATCACTGTTTCCAGCAATGCCGAAGCGGCGCGTCTGGCGGCGCAGGAATCATTCGCGGCGGCCATCGCCGGTGAACAGGCGGCGGAGCGTTTCAAGCTGAAAGTGCTGGCGCACAACATCGAAGACGATGCGCGCAACACCACGCGCTTTCTGGTGATTGGCAAACAGGAGGTCGCACCGTCCGGCAACGACAAAACCTCGCTGGCGATGTCCGCCGTGAATCGCCCCGGCGCGATGCACGACCTGCTCACACCGTTTGCGAATAACGGTGTGTCGATGACCAAGATGGAGTCGCGCCCTAGCCGTGCCGGGCTGTGGGAATACGTGTTCTACGTCGATATCGAAGGTCATCAGTCCGATGCCAAAGTAGCCGCCGCATTGACGCAACTCAAGCAGATCGCGTCGTTCGTCAAGGTGCTGGGTTCTTATCCGGTGGCTGTGTAATCTAAAATCCAACCCGTTTGCCCGCAGATTACACAGATTAACGCAGATTTTATTTTGCGTAGATTTGACGATTGGAAGGCCACTCCAAGAGTGAAAGTGTTTTGTTAGGGAATTGGTTTTTTAATCTGTGGAATCTGCGTAATCTGCGGGCAAAAGGTTTTTATGTTTTTTCTCAAGGTATCAAATGAATTACAGTGATTTAGCACCTTCCTACATCCGCGCGATCGCGCCGTATCAACCGGGCAAGCCGATCTCCGAGCTGGAGCGCGAGCTGGGCATCAGCGGCATCGTCAAGCTGGCTTCAAACGAGAACCCGCTGGGCGCGAGCCCCGCTGCGGTCGCCGCGATGCAGGAGGCGATCAAGACCATCGCGCTGTATCCCGACGGCAACGGTTTCGAACTGAAAGACGCGCTGGCCAAACGTTACGGCGTGCCGCGCGCCAACATCACGTTGGGTAACGGCAGCAACGACATGCTGGAACTGGCCGCGCGCGCTTTCCTTACCGTAGGCGACAAAGCGCTTTATTCGGCGCATGCCTTTGCGGTGTATCCGCTGGCCATTCAAGAGGTGGGCGCAACCTGCGTTTCCGTGCCTGCGACCACGGGCTTCGGCCACGACCTGCCCGCGATGCTGAAGGTGGCCCGGGACAACAAGGTGAAGATGGTGTTCATCGCCAACCCCAACAATCCGACCGGTACCTACCTCAGCGCGGATGAACTGCTGGCTTTCATGCGCGGTTTGCCACCGGAAATTCTGGTGGTGCTGGACGAGGCGTACAACGAATATTTGCCGGAAGACAAACGCTACGATTCCGTGGCGTGGATGAAGGAATTTCCCAATCTCATCGTTTCGCGCACTTTCTCCAAGGCTTACGGTCTCGCGGGTTTGCGCGTGGGTTACGCATTCGCGCACGAGCAGGTGACGGACATGATGAACCGCGTGCGCCAGCCGTTCAACGTCAACAGCGTGGCGCAGGCCGCAGCGGTGGCGGCGTTGCGCGACGTGTCGTTCGTCAAGAAAACATTCGAACTCAACCGGCGCGGCATGGTGCAGATCACCGACGGGCTGACCAGACTGGGACTGGAATACATTCCTTCGTTCGGCAACTTTGTCGCGTTCCGCATAGTCGGCGCGACGGCGATGTACCGGCGCTTGCTCGAACTGGGCGTGATCGTGCGCCCAATCGCCAACTACGAAATGCCGGACTGGTTGCGCGTGAGCATCGGTCTGGAAAGCGAAAATGCGAAATTCCTGTCGGTACTGGAAAAAGCCATCAGCCAGCAAGTGAGCGGGGAAAATAAATGATTATTGTCATGGGCAATGAAATCACCGACGCGCAAATCGGCACGGTGGTAAAAAAAATCGAAGCGGCGGGACTGAAAGCCAATATCTCGCGCGGCATTGAGCGCACCGTGATCGGCGCAATCGGCGACGAGCGCAAGCTGGAAGCGGAGATGTTCACCTCGTTGCCGGGTGTGGAATCGGCGATGCACATCGCCAAGCAATACAAGATCGTGTCGCGCGAATCGCACAAGCAAAACACCATCGTTGATATCGGCGGCGTGCCGCTCGGTGGCAACCAGATTCAAATTATCGCCGGTCCGTGCTCGGTGGAAACGCAGGAGCAGATGGACTTGGCGGCGCAGTTCACGCATGAAGCGGGTTGCCGTTTGATGCGCGGCGGCGCGTTCAAGCCGCGCACCAGTCCGTATGCTTTTCAGGGGCGCGGCGCGGAAGGTCTGGCCATGTTCCGCAAGGCGGCAGCCAAATTCAAACTGCCCATCGTCACCGAACTGATGGACGCGCGCCAACTGGATGCGTTCATGGAATACGACGTGGACGCGATCCAGATCGGCACGCGCAACATGCAAAACTTCGACCTGCTCAAAGCGGTGGGCAAGGTCAACAAGCCGGTCATCCTCAAGCGCGGCATGTCGGCCACCATCAGCGAATGGCTGATGTCGGCGGAATACATCGCGGCGGGCGGCAACCACAACATCATCTTCTGCGAGCGCGGCATCCGCACGTTTGAAACCGCCTACCGCAACGTGCTGGACGTGACCGCCATCGCCGTGCTGAAAAAAGAAACCCACCTGCCGGTGATCGTCGATCCCTCGCACGCGGGCGGCAAAGCGTGGATGGTTCCCGCGCTGTCGCACGCCGCCATCGCCGCCGGAGCCGACGGCCTGCTGGTCGAAATGCACCCCAGCCCGTGCGACGCATGGTGCGATGCCGATCAGGCGCTGACCCCGGCGGAGTTGAAGAAGCTGATGGGTACGGCAGGCGCGATTGCCCAAGCGATAGGGCGCACGCTGTAATTATTTTTTTGAAAATGCACCTTGATCGCAAGGCAGTAAATACGGGAATCTACACGCGGTGCACAATGTAGATCGCCTATTGGCGCGGCTTGCGATGAAGGTGGTTTATAAATTTGTTTGATGGATGATCCTCAAGGAGAACGACATGGGACTGTTCTTCGCCAAAGTCGAAGTGAAAAAATGAAATTGAATAAGATTGTTATCTTTGGTGTCGGCTTGATTGGCGGCTCGTTCTCGCTGGCCTTGCGCAAGGCGGGCGCGGTGAATGAAGTCGTGGGATTCGGGCGCAGTACGGCGACGCTGGAGCAAGCCAAAGAACTCGGCATCCTAGATCGCATCGGGGCTGATGTTGCGCGCGAAGTAAGCGATGCTGATATTGTGTTGCTGGCTACGCCTGTGGCGCAAATGTCGGAGCTGTTCGCACGCATTGCGCCGCATCTGGGCGTGCATACGCTGGTGACCGACGGTGGCAGTACCAAGAGCGATGTGGTGGCGGCGGCGCGCGCGAATCTGGGCGACAAGATTGCGCAATTCATTCCGGCGCATCCCATCGCAGGTGCGGAGAAGAGCGGCGCAGCGGCGGCGTTGCCCGATCTTTATCAAGGCAAGAAAGTGGTGCTGACTCCGCTGGCCGAAAACTCGCCGGATTCCGTGGCGCGTGTGCGCAAGGCGTGGGAGTTGTGCGGCGCGGTGGTGAGCGAGTTGACCCCGCAACAGCACGATGGAGTATTCGCCGCCGTGAGTCATCTGCCGCACCTGTTGTCGTTCGCGCTGGTGCATGATCTGGCGCAGCGCGACAACCGCGAGCAATTGCTATCTTTCGCTGCCAGCGGTTTCCGCGATTTCACCCGCATCGCCGCCAGTTCGCCGGAGATGTGGCGCGACATTTGTATGGCCAACCGCGATGCGTTGCTGGATGAACTGGGGCGCTACATGCAGGAGCTAGAAAATATCCACGAGGCGCTAGCGGAAGCGGATGCCGCCAAGCTGGAGGAGATTTTCAGTCTGGCGCGCGAAGTGCGCGGCGCGTGGAAGCAACAATAAATTGATCGTCATTCCGGCGCAGGCCGGAATCCAGCGTATTAAATAAATATGCTTTTGATTTTGACCCGCGTTGCGGGAATTGTTTTTTTATGACTGGATTCCGGCCTACGCCGGAATGACGGAATCTGGAAAGTGTTACATGACCCAACACGAATATATTGATCTCCCTCCCTTGATGTCTGCGCACGGCACGGTGCGCCTTCCCGGTTCAAAAAGTATTTCCAATCGCGTGCTGCTGCTGGCGGCGCTGGCGCAGGGCACGACCGAAGTGCGCGACCTGCTGGAATCCGACGATACCAAGCGCATGCTGGAAGCGCTGGTTACATTGGGCGTAAAAATTGAACAGGCGGGCGATGAGGCATTTCGCGTGTACCTTGTGACGGGTTGTGGTGGCGATTTTTCCAATAAGAATGCCAAACTTTTTCTCGGTAATGCGGGCACGGCGTTCCGTCCGCTGACGGCGGCGCTGGCCTTATCCGGCGGCAGCTATGAATTGTCCGGTGTGCCGCGCATGCACGAGCGTCCCATCGGGGACTTGGTGGACGCACTGCGTCAACTCGGTGCAGACATCAGCTATCTGGGCAATGAGGGTTTCCCTCCGCTGCAAATATCTCCTGCGAAGTTGGCTGGAGACACGGCGCAAGTGCGCGGCGATGTGTCCAGCCAATTTCTTACCGGCTTGTTGATGGCATTGCCGTTGCTGAAGCGCACGGTGAAGATCGAGGTGGTGGGCGAGCTGATTTCCAAGCCCTATATCGAAATTACGCTGGCGATGATGGCGCGTTTTGGCGTTGTTGTGCAGCGCGACGGCTGGCGCAGTTTTACGGTGATGGCGGGCAGTCGCTATATCTCGCCCGGTGCAATTCACGTTGAAGGCGATGCTTCTTCTGCCTCGTATTTTCTTGCGGCAGGTGCGATAGGCGGCGGGCCGTTGTCGGTGGAAGGTATGGGGCGCGGCAGTATTCAAGGCGATGTGCGCTTTGCCGAGGCGCTGGAACAGATGGGTGCCCGCATCGCGCATGGTTCTAACTTCACGATTGCTCATGCGCCCGAAAGCGGAAAGCTGAAGGCCATCGATCTCGACTGCAACCACATCCCCGATGCGGCGATGACGCTGGCGGTGGCGGCGTTGTTCGCCGACGGTACGACCACGCTGCGCAACATTGCCAGTTGGCGCGTGAAAGAAACCGACCGCATCGCGGCGATGGCGACCGAGTTGCGCAAGGTCGGCGCGACGGTGGAAGAGGGCGCGGATTTCATTCGCATCACGCCGCCCCAATCCTCAATCCTTAATCCTCAATCCGGCATAGATACTTACGACGATCACCGCATGGCGATGTGCTTCTCGCTGGCCGCATTCGGTGGTGCGGGTGTGCGCATCAACGACCCGAAATGCGTGGCAAAAACTTTCCCGGATTATTTCAAAATGTTCGCACGAGTCACTCAACCCGTTCCCGTCATCGCCATCGATGGTCCGTCCGCTTCCGGCAAGGGCACCGTGGCGCAGCGCGTGGCGACGGCGCTGGGTTGGCATTATCTGGACAGCGGCGCGCTGTACCGTTTGCTGGGGTTGGCGGCGCAAAAGCGCGGCATCGCGCTGGATGCGGAAGCGCAATTGGCAACCTTGGCGGGCGAGGTCGATATTCGCTTTGAAGGGGCGGACATCTGGCTGGACGGGGCGCTGGTGGGCGACGAGTTGCGTACCGAAGAAGCGGGTTCGGCGGCTTCCAAGGTTGCAGCGTTGCCTTTGGTACGTGCGGCTTTGCTCGACAAACAGCGTGCTTTCCGCCGTGCGCCGGGGCTGGTGTCGGACGGGCGCGACATGGCATCGGTGGTGTTCCCCGATTCGGTGCTGAAGATATTTTTGACCGCCAGCGCCGAGGCACGTGCCGAACGCAGATATAAGCAGTTGAAAGAGAAGGGCATGAGTGCTAATATCGCCGCCCTTTTGCAGGATATACAGGCGCGCGACGAGCGGGATACCCAACGTAGTGCGGCTCCTCTGCAACAGGCGCAAGGTGCGAGCTTGCTGGACACGACCCCTCTGAACATCGAGCAGGCGGTGCAGGAAGTGCTAAGCCGCTACCGAGTGCTGGAGTCCAAATAGAGCCTTTCTGTTTGGGTTGACTAACTAACCCCCGCTCACAACGGGTTTTGTCCTGAAAGTAAACCGAAAAATGAACGCAGTAGCCGATATGGAAAGTTTTGCCTCCCTGTTTGAAGAGAGCCTTACCCGCAAAGAAATGCGCGCGGGTGAATTGATCACCGCACAAGTCGTTCGCGTCGAGCAGAACGTGGTCGTGGTTAATGCCGGATTGAAGTCCGAAAGTTATATCCCCGTTGAAGAATTCAAAGACGCAGCGGGCAACATCGAAGTTAAAGCGGGCGATTTCACTACCGTCGCTATCGAATCCCTGGAAAACGGCTACGGCGAAACGCGTTTGTCGCGTGAAAAAGCCAAGCGCTTGGCCGCGTGGATCGATCTGGAACAAGCGATGGAAGAAGGTCGCATCGTCGAAGGTTACGTGAGCGGCAAGGTCAAGGGCGGTCTGACTGCCATGGTGAACGGCATCCGCGCATTCCTGCCCGGTTCGCTGGTGGATACACGTCCGGTCAAGGACACCACGCCCTACGAAAACAAGACCATGGAACTCAAGGTCATCAAGCTGGATCGCAAGCGCAACAACGTGGTGGTTTCCCGCCGCGCTGTGCTGGAAGCCACGCAAGGTGCCGACCGCGAATCCCTGCTGGAAAACCTGAAAGAAGGCGCGATCGTCAAGGGTATCGTCAAGAACATCACCGACTACGGCGCATTCGTTGACCTGGGCGGTATCGACGGCCTGTTGCATATCACCGACCTGGCATGGCGTCGCGTGAAGCACCCGTCCGAAGTGTTGACGGTCGGCGACGAAGTCGAAGCCAAAATCCTCAAGTTCGATCAAGAGAAGAATCGTGTTTCTCTGGGTATCAAGCAAATGGGCGACGATCCTTGGAATGGTCTGGCACGTCGTTACCCGCAAGGAACACGTCTGTTCGGCAAGGTGACCAACCTGACCGACTACGGTTCTTTCGTGGAAATCGAGCAAGGCATCGAAGGTCTGGTACACGTGTCCGAAATGGATTGGACCAACAAGAACGTGCATCCGTCCAAGGTGGTTTCCCTGGGCGATGAAGTCGAAGTAATGATCCTCGAAATCGACGAAGCTCGCCGCCGTATCTCCCTGGGTATGAAACAGTGCAAGTCCAATCCTTGGGACGACTTCGCGCTCAACCACAAGAAGGGCGACAAAGTTAAGGGCGCGATCAAGTCCATCACCGACTTCGGCGTGTTTATCGGTCTGGACGGCGGCATCGACGGATTGGTACACCTGTCCGACCTGTCCTGGTCCATCCCCGGCGAAGAAGCCGTGCGCAACTACAAGAAGGGCGACGAACTGGAAGCCGTGGTGCTGGCGATTGATGTTGAGCGCGAGCGCATCTCTCTGGGAATCAAGCAACTGGAAGGCGATCCGTTCGGCGGCTTCGTTTCCGGCCACGACAAGGGCGCAGTGGTTACCGGCACCGTGAAGTCGATGGATGCCAAGGGCGCAGTGGTCATGCTGGAGGGCGATGTGGAAGCCTATCTGAAGGCATCCGAAGTTTCCGCCGACCGCGTGGAAGACATCCGCAACCACCTGAAAGAAGGCGACACCGTCAAGGCCGTCATCATCAATGTGGATCGCAAGAACCGTGGTATCAATCTGTCGATCAAGGCGTTGGACAAGGCGGACACGGCAGCGGCAATGCAGAAATTTGCAGCGGAAAACACCAACATCGCCGGCACCACCAATCTGGGCGCGTTGCTCAAGGCGAAGATGGATTCCAGCAAGGCTGAAGCACAATAAGCAGGAGGAGCAATGACCCGTTCTGATCTCATCGCCAAACTTGCGGAGCGTTACACGCAGCTGTTGGGCAAGGATGCCGAGTTGGCTGTCAAGGTGATTCTGGACAGCATGTCTGCGACCTTGTCTGGCGGCGGACGTATCGAGATTCGCGGATTCGGCAGCTTTACTCTGAACTATCGTCCGCCGCGCCTGGGGCGTAACCCCAAGTCCGGCGACAAGGTTCAAGTGCCCGCCAAATACGTGCCGCACTTCAAGGCCGGAAAAGAGTTGCGCGAACGGGTGGATTATTCTCAAGCCTGATGTTGTTTTGAAGTGAATCGATTGGCGGCATATCGCAAGATGTGCCGCCAATTTTTTTGCCGTTCATGTTATCGTTGCACACCGTTTTACTAGCCTATTTAAAGTCATCATGCGATACCTGATCTGGTCACTGCGTGCCGTGCTGTTCCTGCTGTTGCTGGGCTTCGCGGTGAAGAACGACCAACCCGTTGTGTTGAAGTACTTCTTCGGTTACGAATGGTCAACCTCGCTGGTCGTGGTGCTGTTGTGTTTCTTTACGCTCGGGGTCGCCATCGGTTTGCTGGCGATGTTCGGCACTCTGTTTCGCCAGCATCGTGAACTGGCTGCCGCCAAACGCGAACTCAAATTGAAAAACAAGCTGGCGGAAATTGACGCGCAGCGTGATCTTGTCCAACCTCCCGAGATAGTGACCTGATGGATTTCGAACCATGGATGTTGTTGGTGTTCCCGCTCTTTTTCGGCATGGGCTGGCTGGCCGCCCGTATCGACATCAAAGAGCTGCTCACCGAGTCTAGCGCGCTGCCGCGCTCGTATTTTCAAGGCCTGAATTTCCTGCTCAACGAGCAGCAGGATCAGGCCATCGAAGCCTTTATCGAAGTGGTCAAGGTCGATCCGCAAACGGTCGAGCTGCACTTCGCCTTGGGCAGTCTGTTCCGCCGTCGCGGCGAAGTGGACAGAGCCATCCGCATGCACCTCAATCTAGTCGAACGCGCCGATCTGGACGAAGACAAAAAACAGCAGGCGCTGTTTGAATTGGCGCAGGACTATTTGAAAGCGGGCATTCTGGACAGAGCCGAAGCGGCGTTCCATGAATTGCACGGCACGCCCTACGAAAAACAAGCGCTGGATTTTCTGCTGGAGATTTACCAGAAAGAACAGGATTGGCTCAGGGCGATTGACATCAGCCAGCGCCTCACCGCGTTGACCGGAATATCGCACGGCAAGGAAGCCGCCTTTTTCTTCTGCGAACTGGCGACCAAAGAGCTGGCGCACAAGCAAACCGACGCTGCCGTGGTGCATCTGGAACAAGCGCTGGTCGCCAACCCGCACGGCGTGCGCGCCAGCATCATGCTGGGCGACATCGAACTGGCGGAGGGACATGCGCCGCGCGCGATTGAAATCTGGAAACGCGTCGAGCAGCAGGACGCGCAATACCTACCGCTGGTGGCGGAGCGCGTTCTGCAAGCCTACCGCCAGAACGGCGATGAAACGGGCGGCGTGACTTTGCTGCAAGCCTGGCTGGAAAAATATCCGTCGCTGGATTTGATGAACGTGCTGTTCGGCGTGGTGGTGCAGCGCGACGGCGCGGAAGCGGCTTATTTGCTGGTACGCAACGAATTGAAGCGCAATCCGACCTTGCTCGGCTTGGACAAATTGCTGGAAGCGCAACTTCTTAAAATGAGCGATGACCGCCGCAGCGATGTCGAACTGGTGAAGTCTTTGATCCACAACCGCACGCGCGGATTGGCGATGTACCGCTGCAAACATTGCGGTTTCAAGGCGCGCCAATTTTATTGGCATTGTCCCGCATGTCACAGTTGGGAAAGTTATTCGCCCAAGCGTAGCGAAGAGAATGGAGTGGCGATATGAGGCGGCAAGACAACCTTTCACCACAGAGACACAGAGACACAGAGGAAACCGAGACGAAACATAATAAAGGGTTAACACGGTGTATTTCTGATCTGGCGACATGCCGAATAAAGGCATTCGGTTTGAATTTGCATTTCTCTGTGCCTCTGTGTCTCTGTGGTGAGGTTTTTAATGATTAGTAACGATCCGAAGATTGTTGTCGCAATGGATTACGCGCAGGCAGCGCCCGCGCTGGCCTTGGTGGAAAGACTGGAGCCGTCGCTGTGCCGCCTCAAAGTGGGCAAGGAATTGTTTACCGCCGCCGGACCGCATTTGGTCGAGCAAATGCAACGGCGCGGCTTCGAGGTATTTCTTGATTTGAAATTTCACGACATCCCCAACACCACGGCGCAAGCCTGTAAAGCCGCAGCGGCGCTCGGCGTGTGGATGGTGAACGTGCATGCGCTGGGCGGCAAACGCATGCTGGATGCGGCACGCGAGGCGTTGGCGAATGTCGAGCGCCGCCCAAAATTGATCGCGGTGACCGTGCTCACCAGCATGGCGCAGAAAGATTTATTGGGCATCGGCATCAACGACACTCCGGCGCAGATGGTGTCGCGTCTCGCGCAATTGGCGCACGACAGCGGTCTGGATGGCGTGGTGTGTTCGGCGCAGGAAGCACCGCTATTGCGCCAGCAATGCGGCAAGGAATTTTGTCTGGTCACCCCCGGCATTCGTCCGGCGAATGCGGCAGCGAACGACCAGTCGCGCATCATGACCCCGCGCGCGGCGCTGGAGAACGGAGCAAGTTATCTGGTGATCGGCCGACCGATCACGCAGGCTGCCGATCCGTTATTGGCGTTGCGGGAAATTAATCTGGAAATAGGAGACATGGCATGAAGCTGCCATCGTTCGACAAGGCGCGCATTCTGGTGGTGGGCGATGTGATGCTGGACCGTTACTGGTTCGGCGATGTGACGCGCATCTCGCCGGAAGCTCCGGTGCCGGTGTTGAAAGTGAACAAAGTGGAAGAGCGTCCCGGCGGCGCGGCCAACGTGGCGCGCAACATCGCGTCATTGGGCGCGCACTGCACTTTGTTGTCGGTGGTCGGTGCGGATGAAGCGGGCGATTGCCTGCAACGCTTGCTCACCGAGCAGGGCGGCGTGGATGCCATGCTGCACCGCGATGAAAGTATTTCCACCATCGTCAAACTGCGCGCCATCGCGCGCCAGCAACAACTGCTGCGCATCGACTTCGAGACACCGCCCAGCCACGAAGTGCTGAACGCCAAACTGGCCGATTTCCACACCAAATTGCCGCACGCCGATGTAGTGGTGCTGTCCGATTACGGCAAAGGCGGCTTGGCGCATATCGCCGAGATGATTAAAGCGGCGCGCGCCGCAGGCAAGCCGGTGCTGGTCGATCCCAAGGGCGACGACTACGCGCGCTATCAGGGCGCGACGCTGCTCACGCCCAACCGCAGCGAGTTCCGCGATGTGGCGGGCAGCTGGAAGAACGAAGCGGAGCTGTCCGCCAAGGCGCAGCAGTTGCGTGCCGAATTAAATCTGGAAGCTTTGTTGGTCACGCGCAGCGAAGAAGGCATGTCGCTGTTCCGCGAACAGGACGTGTTGCACGAACCGACCCAGGCGCGCGAAGTGTTCGACGTGAGCGGCGCGGGCGACACCGTCATCGCCACATTGGCCGTGATGCTGGCCAGCGGTGCGGACATGGCCGATGCCGTACGCATCGCCAACCGCGCGGCGGGCGTGGTGGTGGGCAAGCTGGGCACGGCGGTGGTGAGCCGGGATGAGTTGTAGGAAAGAGTTTACGTTGCGGACGGTAATGGAAACGGCTTAAACTCTAACGACCATGAAGCTGACATACAGACAACACGCAGTGAAACGAATGCACGAGCGATGCATATCGGAAGAAGATGTTGAACATGCGATTGCCGATGGTGAAATCATCGAGAGTTATCCGAATGACTTGCCGTTTTCAAGTGCGTTGTTGCTGGGATACGCAGGAAGTAAAGCAGTGCATGTTGTCTATGCCGATGATGTCGAAGAAGACACGAGAATCATCATTACGGTCTATGAGCCGGATTTGAAAATCTGGTGCGATGACCTGAAGACAAGGAGGCAAAAATGAAATGCCCTATTTGCAAACACGGAAATACACACGCGGGAATTGCCAGCATTACGCTTGAGCGTGAAGGCAGCACCATGGTGTTCAAACGAGTTCCGGCAGAAATATGCGAAAACTGTGGCGAGGTATATCACGATGCCAAGGTCACCCGTTTACTGTTGCAGCAGGCCGATCAAGCTGCCAAAGGCGGCGTAGAAATAGATGTTAGAAGATACGCTGCCGCGTAATCAGAATTCACCCATATTTGGAGAAACACATGTACTACGTAGTCACCGGAGCCGCTGGCTTCATCGGATCGAATTTGGTTAAGGCGCTGAACGAGCGCGGCGAGACGAACATCATCGCGGTCGATAATATGAAGAAGGCCGACAAGTTCAAGAATCTGACCGATTGCGAGATCGCCGATTACATGGACAAGGAAGACTTCATCGGCAAGCTGCAAGACGGTTCGTTCGACGGCATTCTTTCTGCCGTGCTGCACGAGGGCGCGTGTTCCGACACCATGGAAACCGACGGGCGCTACATGATGGAGAACAACTATCGCTACTCGCTGGAGATACTGAACCACTGCCAGAACGAGGAAGTGCCTTTCCTGTACGCCTCTTCCGCCTCGGTCTATGGCGGCGGCGGCGTGTTCAAGGAAAGCCGCGAGTATGAGTCACCGCTCAACGTTTACGCCTACTCCAAATTCCTGTTCGACCAGGTGGTGCGCCGTCGTTGGGCGGATCGCACTTCGCAGATCGTCGGCTTCCGCTACTTCAACGTTTATGGCAAGCGCGAACAGCACAAAGGGCGCATGGCCTCGGTGGCCTACCATTTCTTTAACCAGTATCGCGCCGACGGTTTCGTGAAACTGTTCGAGGGGTGCGATGGCTACACCAACGGCGGCCAGTTGCGTGACTTCGTTTCGATCGAGGATGTGGTCAAAGTCAACATGCACTTCCTCGACCATCCAAACAAATCCGGCATCTTCAATCTCGGCACGGGTAACGCGCAAAGTTTCAACGACGTGGCCGTGGCTACCATCAACACGCTGCGCGCCGCCAAAGGCGAAAGCGCGCTGACGCTGGAACAGATGCACGCGCAACAAATCATCCGCTATATCGATTTTCCGGATGCCTTGCGCGGCAAATATCAAAGCTACACGCAGGCCGACATTTCGGCCTTGCGCGAGGCCGGATATGCCGAGCCGTTCCTGACGGTGGAGCAGGGTACGGCGCGCTACGTGAATTACATGCTGGGGAAGTAAACAGGAGAAGAGTGTGGATCCGCGACATCCGTCGCTTAACTTTGAAAAAGGGGAAACACATGAAGAAGCTGATTTTACTGGTGATTGCGTTGTTTGCATTAAATGGTATTGCGTATGCCAATGTTGATTTGAACACCGCTACGCAGGAAGAGCTGCAATCGGTGAAAGGAATCGGCAAGAAAAAAGCACAGGCCATCGTTGAATACCGTCAGGCTCATGGTAATTTTAAAAGTGTGGATGAGCTGGATAACGTCAAAGGTTTCGGCAAGAAGAGTGTCAAGAAATTGAGCAAGGAATTGACGGTCGCTGCAAATCCAGCTCCTGTCGCCACTTCCAAAAAGAAGGGTGCGAAACCGGCAGCCGCGAAGAAATAAGCAATAGCTGGTTGCGCTATAACAAGCCCGTCCGGTGCAAGCCGGGCGGGTTTGTTACTTATACCGATGCAGAATATGGAAATAGCAAGAGGTGATTTTGTCGGTGCGCAATGCTTTCATATAATGCAGCGACAATATTGAACGTGTCCAAGGAGAACCAGATGTCCAAGCAGTTCGCAGATAACTCGCTGTCCGTCGGCCACACGCCGCTCATCAAACTCAACCGTATCACCGACGGCGCGCACGCCACCATTCTCGCCAAGATCGAAGGGCGCAATCCGGCGTACTCGGTGAAAGACCGCATCGGCGTGGCGTTGATTGACGATGCCGTAAAGCGCGGTGTACTGGGTGCGGGCAAGGAGATCGTTGAACCCACCAGCGGCAACACCGGCATCGCGCTGGCCTTCGTCGCGGCGGCGCGCGGCATTCCGCTCACGCTGACCATGCCCGAAACGATGAGCATCGAACGGCGCAAACTGCTGGTGGCCTACGGCGCGAAACTGGTGCTGACCGAAGGCGCAAAAGGCATGAGCGGCGCGGTCGCCAAAGCGCAGGAAATCGCCGGCTCCGACCCGAAATATGTGCTGCTGCAACAGTTCGAAAACCCCGCCAATCCGGCGATCCACGAAGCCACCACCGGCCCGGAAATCTGGCACGACACCGACGGCAAAGTCGATATTTTTATTTCCGGCGTGGGCACGGGCGGCACGATTACCGGCGTGACGCGCTACATCAAAAAGACTAAAGGCAAAGCGATCAAGTCGGTCGCGGTCGAACCCAGCGCCAGCCCCATCCTCACGCAGAAACGCGCGGGGCAGGAACTCAAACCCGCGCCGCACAAGATTCAAGGTATAGGTGCGGGCTTCGTGCCAGGCGCGCTGGACTTGTCGCTGGTGGATGACATCGAACTGGTGAGCAACGAAGATGCCGTGCTGTACGCGCGCCGACTGGCACGCGAAGAAGGCATCATCTCCGGCATTTCCAGCGGCGCGGCAGTGGCCGTCGCCGTGCGCCTCGCGCACAAGCCGGAGAACGCGGGCAAGACCATCGTCGTCATCCTGCCGGATTCGGGCGAGCGTTATCTCAGCTCGATATTGTTTGAAGGTTTGTTCGATGCATCGGGGATTGCGATTTAACAAATCCAGATAACTCAAATGGCCGTCATTCCGGCGAAGGCCGGAATCCAGATGATTAACAAATCCCCACGCAAGTGGGACAGCATCATGGCTTTGTCCGCTTCGCGGAGTATTTTTATGACTGGATTCCGGCCTTCGCCGGAATGACGGGATTTTCCCTAATGTGTTTTTCGTGAAAGTAAAACGCTACCTTGCCCGCAAGCCAGTAAATACGGGCCTCTCCATCAAGTGCATGGTGCAGATCGCCTATTGACGGGCGTTGAAGGGCAGGTGCGCAAATTTTTCGGCAGCACGGGATGCCAGCGTTTATCATTCGGCAATCCCGTGATTGAAAGCAGCAGATGTACAAAACTCTGGACGACTGTGTGGGCAACACTCCGCTGGTCAAACTCAAACGCATTCCCGGCAATACATCCAATGTCATTCTGGCCAAGCTGGAAGGGAACAACCCTGCCGGTTCGGTGAAAGATCGTCCCGCGCTGTCGATGATCCGCCATGCCGAAGCGCGCGGCGAGATCAGGCCGGGCGATACGCTGATCGAGGCGACCAGCGGCAATACCGGCATCGCGCTGGCGATGGCGGCGGCGATGCGCGGTTACAAGATGATTCTGGTGATGCCGGAAAACCAGAGCGTGGAACGCCGCCAGAGCATGCGCGCGTTCGGCGCGGATCTGGTGCTCACCGCGAAAGCGGGCAGCATGGAACTGGCGCGCGACACGGCGGAAAAAATGCGCGACGAGGGACGCGGCATCATTCTCGACCAGTTCGCCAACCCCGATAATCCGCTGGCGCACTACGAAGGAACTGCGCCGGAAATCTGGCGCGATACGCAGGGCAAGATCACGCATTTCGTCAGCAGTATGGGCACCACCGGCACCATCATGGGCTGCTCGCGTTTCTTCAAGGAAATGAATCCCGCCATCCAGATCATAGGCGCGCAACCGGAAGAGGGCGCGCAAATTCCCGGCATCCGCAAATGGCCCGCAGCCTATCTGCCAAAAATTTACAATCCGAAAAATGTGGACCGGCTGGAGAGCGTCGGACAGCAAGCCGCCGAAGAAATGACGCGCCTGCTGGCGCGCGAAGAAGGCATCTTTTGTGGTATCTCCTCCGGCGGCGCGCTGAGCGTGGCGCTACGCATTTCACACCAAGTGCAAAACGCCACCATCGTGTTCATCGTCTGTGATCGCGGGGATCGCTATCTTTCGACTGGGGTGTTTCCCGAATAGCGGCTATGCGGATTCATTATGATGTCTGTCCTGGTTCGCAGTATTGATGATCGGCTGCATTCATGCGTCCGCGCACCCCTCTTCAGACACAATTTCGCTGGTAGAAGTACGAGCGATGCTTGCTCTGGATACTGAAAATATTGTTTGAAGATGGGTGCTCTCCCTTCCCTCGACATTGTCTTTCACATTATTATCGCGGCCATCAAAAAACAAAGTTCGTGTAGTAAATAAAAACAAGCACAGCCAATACTGCTGTGCGGAGGAAGACTGGAAATATTTATACATTTAACTCGCAAAGGGGCTATTCATGAAATTTAGTATCGGTCGTTATCCGTTAGTTGCACTTATAGTGCTGCTTGTGTCTGCTTGTGGCGGAGGCGGAGGCGGAGGCGGAGGCAGTACACCTACGCCGACACCTACGCCGACACCCACATCGCACGCGGTGAATATTTCTTGGACGGCAAATCGTGAGGCGGCGGTCAATAGTTTGGGCGGCGGTTACATCGTCGCGATCAGCGGACAAACGCCGATCACTGTGCCTTATGCGTCAGGTGTTGCAGCACCAACGACGCTCTCAACGACTTTAATGTCCGGCAGCTATTCCGCTACGATCACCGCTTACTCGGCACTGGGAACCTCGGGCAGCACGAGTTTGCCTTCTGCCACATATTCCTTTTCAGTACCATATTAAGACAGGGAGCAATCGACATGAATAAATCAAAACTTGCTTCGCTGTTGTTCGGCATTGGCGCATTGCTTTCTCAAACGCCGACGCTCGCCGGTACGGCGTGGACACCAGCAACGGGCAGTCAGTATGTCCAAGATCAAATATTGGTTAAGTTCAAACCCGGTGTGGCAGCGGCATCTCGCTCGCAGATAGCGCAAACCTACGGTGTTTCGACGATACAGGCAGTCGGCAACCAGTCCGATGTGGTGCTGGCTAATCTGGTGCCGGGACGAACGGTGGAGCAGGCGGTCACTGCTTACGCCAGCGATCCGAACGTGGCATACGCTCAACCTAACTACATCTATCACGCTTTGGCGATTCCGAATGATCCGCAGTACGGCCAAACTTGGGCCGCAAAGAATACCGGGCAGAATATTGTAACTGGCTCCTATTTGCCTACTGCTGGCACAGCAGGTGATGACTTGAATCTTGAGCCTGCTTGGAATGTCCAGACCGATTGCAGTACGGTGGTGGTCGCAGTTGTTGATACAGGCATCAACTACAACTCGGAAGATTTGGTCGCCAATATGTGGGGGGGGGATACGATGCACGGCCAGAATTTTGCTGCTGATGTCCCCACTGGCATCGGTAGCGACCCGATGGATCTCGCCGGTCATGGCACCCATGTCGCGGGCATCATCGGGGCGGCAGGCGGAAACAGCATCGGCGGTGTCGGCGTGTGCTGGAACGCGAGCTTGATGGCGGTGCGCGTTTTGGAGGCGACCGGGTCGGGCACTACCGCCTCCATCATCGCCGGAGTTAATTACGCCGTAACTAACGGAGCAAAAGTGATTAACATGAGTTTGGGGGGGAGCGGTTTTGACCAAGCTTTCAGCGATGCCATCACTAATGCGCAGACCAGCAATGTCTTGGTAGTGGTGGCTGCGGGAAACGAGACGAACGACAATGATGTCACGAGCGCCAGTTATCCTTGCAACTACACTCAGCCGAACCTCATTTGTGTCGCTGCGCTAGACCAGAATTACGCGCTCGCCTCTTTTTCCAACTGGGGGGCGACCAGCGTCGATGTGGGCGCTCCGGGCACCAATATCTACAGCACTTGGGCTGGCACCAGCAGTGTGATCACCGATACTTTTGTTTCTGGCTGGACATACAGCAGCACGACTGCTGGTGGCGGCTGGGCAGCGAACGGCGGATGGCTTGAGGTACCTGGGACTGGTTGGGGGGCGGCGCTGTACAACGCAAACACGGATGATCGTGTATACAAGAACTTCAACCTGTCGGGTGTTAATGCTGCCGTCCTCGAAGGAGCTGCAGCAATCAATGTCAAGAGCGGCGATTATTTCTTGATAAATTACAAGAGTGCAGGTGGTGATCCGTCATATTTTGTTGGCTCAACAGGCACAATCGCAAGAGCTTATACGAACCAGCACGATGGTATTTCAACGGCCTATTATTCCGGGAAAATCAATCTCACCAACTGCCTCACTACAACATGCACTGTCGGTTCTCAGTTGCTATCTGATCCCCTCTCGCTGAGGGATAACGGTATTACGATGACGAATTTTAAAATTACGACGCTTACCAATACGACGAATAGCTACAACACCATAAACGGCACCTCCATGGCCACGCCGGAGGTCGCTGGTGTCGCCGCTCTGGTGTGGGCGCATAACCCGCTGTACACCTATGCCGATGTGGCGAACGCTATCAAGAATGGTGGGCGCTCAATCAGCGCCTTGAACGGAAAAACTACCACCGGCAAGGCGGTGGATGCCATGGGGACGATCTCTTATATTAATCGCCCAACTGGCATTTCGGTAACGGTGCAATGATATGAGTACAAAATATCTGATCACTTTCGCAGCCCTGTTGACCGTGACGACAGTGGTTGCATGTTCGCAGACAGCCAAACCGATACCGACCGTGGCATCCACTAGGCCGATGGTGGTGAACAAAGAGCGTTCGCAGGGCGAACAAATAGTTCCGGGCAGCTATATCGTCAACGCGCCGGGCGACGGCGCGGTGGCGATCCGGCGTGTCTTCGCCAAATATGGTGTAGTGCAGGTGAATGCTCTCGGTAACAATCAGTACGAAATGCGCTTGGAGCGCGATCCCGGGCTAGATGCTTTAAACAGTCTGGCAACTGGCTCGAACGGTGCGGTGACGGCGATCCAGCCGAATATTGTTTATCACGCTTACTGAACACGTATCAGGTGTAATTGTATCGAGATGAAAAGTGCCCAATATTGGGCACTTTTTTTGGTTCATTCGTTCTGTGCCAATCTGGGTTTCGCTAGCGCCGGGTTCTGCGCGAAGTAGCGTTTGATGCCGCCGAGAACGGCGCGGGCCATTTTCTCCTGATAGGCATCGTCTTTCAGTCGCAGTTCTTCGCTGGGGTTGCTGATGAAGGCGGTCTCCACCAAGATCGAAGGTGTGTCCGGCGATTTCAGCACGGCGAATCCGGCCTGTTCGACGTGGCCGCGATGCAGGGTGTTGATGCCGCCCAATTCCCTGAGCACGTGCTTGGCGAGTTTCATGCTGTCGCTGATGGTGGCGGTTTGCGACAGGTCGAGCAGGGTGCGCGCGAGGTAGGGGTCTTTTACCGCGAGGTTCACACCGCCGATGAGGTCGGCCTCGTTTTCTTTCTTGGCCAGCCAGCGCGCGCTGGCGCTGGTCGCGCCGTGTTCGGACAAGGCGAACACCGACGAGCCGCGCGCATGCGATTTGACGAAGGCATCGGCGTGGATGGAGACGAATAAATCGGCGTGCGCTTTGCGCGCTTTTTCCACGCGCCCGCCCAGCGGGATGAAGTAGTCGCCGTCGCGGATGAGGATGGCGCGCATGCCGGGAACGTCGTCGATCTGCGCTTTCAGCCTGCGCGCGATGGAGAGTGTCACATCTTTTTCCAGCGTGCCGCGATAGCCGCGCGCGCCGGGGTCTTCGCCGCCGTGCCCGGCATCCACGGCGACCAGCAGGATGCGATTGCCGAGTTCGCTGCGAGCCAGAGGCGCAGGTTTGACGGCGGGCGCGACCGTTTCGGGTGTTACGGGCTTGAGCTTGATGTCGGGCTCTTGGATAAGTGTGGCGGCGGGCGCAGGCTCGCTTGCCGCCAGTTTGGTCTCGCCCTGCTGCGCGAGCGCCATCAGCGGGTCGATGGCGACCATGGGATACACGTCCAGCACCAGACGATGGCCGTATTCGGCAACCGGCTTCAGGTTGAACAATTGCGGTTTAATCTCTGCCTTGAGATCGAGCACCAGTCGGATCACGCCGGGTTTGAAGCGCCCGATGCGCACGCTTTTGATGTAAGGGTCGTCGTTGCCTATCTTGCTTGCCAGTTCATTCAATGTGGCGTTGATGGCTACATCGTCGAGGTCGATCACCAGCCGTTCCGGGTTTTTGAGGGTGAACATGTTGTAGCGGATGGGCTGTTTTGATTCCAGCGTGAGGCGCGTGTAGTCCTGCGCCGGCCAGATCCGCGCCGAGCTGATGGCGATTTCCGCGCTGGCGGCGGGAATCCACAGCAGGCATAGCAGTGAAATGAATTTTAAAGCGCGTTCAAACATTGCTGACCCGCTGCGGTGTAGGCATGGAGCAAGACCTCGCGCCCGTCCTGAAGTATTTCAAAAGTGAGGCTGATGTCCGCCGGGGGCAACAATCCCGTGGCCTGTTCCGGCCATTCCACCAGACAAATATTGTGCCCGTCGAATTCATCGCGGAAGCCAGAACCTTCCCATTCTTCCTCGTCGCGGAAGCGGTACAGATCGAAGTGCAGCAAATGCAGCCCGGACACTTCGTAGCGTTCGACCAGCGTGTAGGTCGGGCTTTTCACGCGTCCCGTGTAACCCAGACATTGCAACAATGCGCGCACAAACGAGGTCTTGCCCGCCCCAAGATTGCCGCGCAGATAGATCATCAATCCCGGTCGCAGTGTGCGTGCGAAACGAGCCGCCAAGGCCGTCGTGGCGGCCTCATCGGGCAGGTTTAATGCGAGCTTCCGCTCTGAGGCGGAATGCCTGCTTACATCACTTCGGCTATGATTCGCTTCATGCAAAACGGGACACCTCAAACGGATTACGACGCACTCGCCGCGCGCATCAAAGCGTGGGGCAGGGCACTCGGATTTCAGGCGGTGGGCATCAGCGATACGCACCTCGATATTGCCGAAAAACATCTGCTGCAATGGTTGGCGGACGATCAACACGGCGCGATGGATTATATGGCAAAACATGGAGCCAAACGCGCGCGTCCTGCGGAGCTGGTGCCCGGCACGTTGCGCGTCATCTCGTTGCGCATGAACTACTACCCGCAACACGCAAAGGACACATACGAAGTGTCGGCAGACGGCAGCCGCGCCTTCATTTCGCGCTACGCTCTGGGGCGCGATTACCACAAGGTGTTGCGCCACCGGCTGGAGAAATTGGCGCAGCAAATCCGCAGCGAAATTGCATGCCAATGCCGCGTATTCACCGACAGCGCGCCGGTGCTGGAAGTGGAGTTGGCGCAGAAAGCGCATCTGGGCTGGCGCGGCAAACACACTTTGCTGTTGTCGCGCGAACAAGGCTCGTGGTTTTTTTTAGGCGAGATATTCATCGACTTGCCGCTACCCGTGGATGCGCCGCAAGAAAATCACTGCGGCACATGCAGCGCCTGCATGGACATCTGCCCCACCCAAGCCATCACCGCGCCGTACCAACTGGACGCGCGGCGTTGCATCTCCTACCTCACCATCGAACTCAAAGGCAGCATCCCCGTCGAATTGCGCCCGCTCATCGGCAACCGAATTTATGGCTGCGACGATTGCCAGCTCGCCTGCCCATGGAACCGCTTCGCGCAACAGACCATAGAACCGGACTTCGCCGTGCGCCACGGTTTGGATGATGTCGCCCTTGCCGAATTGTTTGCGTGGGATGAAGCAACCTTTCACCACAAACTGGCAGGCAGCGCCATTCACCGCATCGGCTACGAGCAATGGCTGCGCAACATCGCCGTGGCCTTGGGCAATGCACCCGCCGCGAAGCAAGTATTGACGGCCTTGCAGGCCGGATCGCAACATCCGTCGCTATTGGTGCGCGAGCACGTCGCATGGGCGTTGCAGCGCCATTCATATCCAAGAAAACAGGCACAAATTCCTTGACAATTTTGCCCGCTCCCCTAAAATGCGCGCCTCTTCCGGGTCGTTAGCTCAGCTGGTAGAGCAGCGGACTCTTAATCCGTTTGTCGCAGGTTCGATCCCCGCACGACCCACCAACAAAAAAAGGCCTCGCGTTTTAGCGGGGCCTTATTGTTTTGTGCGAATTGAATTGTTACATCCAATCAATTTTTGCCGTCTCATTCTCGTTGTTCATTCCGCCTTTAAAGGCTATATTGCGGCACAGGAGCGAACACATGCCGAACGATAGCCAGCACAAGCGCGCCATATTGGAGGCGCGTCACCATGACCCTTTTTCATACTTGGGTTTGCATCAACTCAAGTCCGAGTGGGTGTTGCGGGTGTTTCATCCGTATGCGACCGATGTGGCCGTGTTTGACGGGGCTGTCTGGCAGCCGCTGGCGCGCGTCGATGCGGCCGGACTATTCAAGTGGCGCGGCAAGAAAGCACCGCCTTCGCCCTGTCATCTGCAACTGAATTTCTTCAATCATGTGATCGAGATACACGATGCGTACTCGTTTGCGTCCAGCATCACCGAGCACGATCTCTATTTGTTTTCAGAAGGCAGGCTGGAGCAGTCCTACCGCATGCTGGGCGCGCACCATCTGGAGTTGCAGGGCGTGTGGGGCGTGCGTTTTGCGGTGTGGGCACCGAATGCCGAACGGGTCAGCGTGGTCGGCGACTTCAACGGTTGGGATGGTCGCGTGTATCCGATGCGCGCGCTGGGCAGCAGCGGTGTGTGGGAGATATTTGTGCCCGACATCGGCTTGGGCGAGTTTTACAAATTCGAGATCCGCAATCGCCAAACCGGCGAGCTGCTGATTAAAACCGATCCTTACGGTTTCAGTTTCGAGATGCGTCCCGGCACGGCATCGCGGGTCACCGCGCTGGACGGTTTTCAATGGCGCGATCATGCATGGCTGGAGCAGCGCGCCGCTTTCGACTGGCAGCATCAGCCGCTGAATGTGTATGAGGTGCATGCCGGTTCATGGAAGCGGCATTGGGATGGCCGTTTCTACAACTTCCGCGAACTGGCCGAGAGTCTGGTGCCTTACGTGCAGGAGATGGGTTTCACGCATATCGAACTGATGCCGGTCAGCGAGCATCCGCTGGACGAATCGTGGGGCTACCAGACTACCGGCTATTTCGGGGTGACCAGCCGCTACGGCACGCCGGACGATTTCCGCTATTTTGTCGAGAGCTGCCACATCGCGGGCATAGGCGTGATCCTCGATTGGGTTCCCGCGCACTTTCCCAAAGATGCGTTTGCGCTGGCGCGGTTTGACGGCACGGCGCTGTTCGAGCATGAAGACCCGCGTCTGGGCGAGCACCAGGATTGGGGCACGCTGATTTTCAATTACGGCCGCAACGAAGTGCGCAATTTCTTGATGGCAAATGCGCATTACTGGCTGAACGAATTTCACATCGACGGCATCCGCGTTGATGCGGTGGCTTCCATGCTGTATCTGGATTACTCGCGCAAGCAGGGTCAGTGGTTGCCGAATAAATTCGGCGGACGCGAGAATCTCGAAGCGGTGGAATTTTTCCGCGATTTGAACGTGATGACCCACGAGCGCTTCCCCGGCTCGCTGACCATCGCCGAAGAATCGACTTCGTGGCCCATGGTGTCGCGTCCCACCTATCTGGGCGGGCTGGGCTTTTCCATGAAGTGGAACATGGGCTGGATGAACGACACGCTGGACTACATCAAGCGCGATCCCGTGCACAGGCGCTATTACCAGAACATGCTGACCTTCGGCCAGTTGTACGCCTACACCGAAAATTTCGTGCTGCCTTTCTCGCACGACGAAGTGGTGCATGGCAAACGCTCATTGCTCGACAAGATGCCCGGCGACGGCTGGCAGAAATTCGCCAACCTGCGCCTGCTGTTCACCTATCAGATGACCGCACCCGGCAAGAAGCTGAACTTCATGGGCAACGAGATCGCGCAGGGGCGGGAATGGCAGGTGGGCGCGGAAATCGACTGGTATCTGCTGGGACGCGGCGAGCACAGCGGGGTCAAAGCCTTGCTGGGCGATGTCAATCGTCTTTACCGTGAATTGAAGCCGTTGCACGAACTGGATTTTTCGCACGAAGGTTTTGCGTGGATGGATTGCGACAACGCCGATCAATCGGTGCTGGCTTACCGCAGGATGGCGAGCGACGGCTCTTATGTGATCGTGCTGCTCAATTTCACTCCCGTGCCGCGCGTGGCTTACCGTCTGGGCGTGCCGCACAAGGGCGGCTACCGCGAAATATTCAACAGCGATTCGCATTACTATGGAGGCTCGAATATGGGTAATGGTTTTGGTTTATATTCGGGCGATATCGCATGGCATGGAGAACAGCAGTCCATCGAAGTGACCTTGCCGCCGCTGGCGGGAATTGTGCTGGAGCGGATGCGCTGAAATAAATTGTGCGGGAGTTTCTAAACCCTTTTTCCCCGCAGATTACACAGATTAACGCAGATTATTGGGAAGGTTGCTGGCGAGCATCGCTGCATCCAAAAGGTGGGGCGGTATTCCAAAGCTGGTAAAGGGTTAATCTGAATAATCTGCGTAATCTGCGGGCAAACAGTTTTTGGTTTTAATATTTGTAGCAACATCGAGTGCAGGGTTAGATAGGTTTTGATATGTCCCAATTAACGCAGTCTCCGGCATGGCAAGCCCTGCAAAAACATCGTCAATCATTAACGCAGTTTTCGCTGCGTGATGCCTTCGTTGCCGATCCGCAGCGTTTCGCACGTTTTTCGCAGCGCTTTGACGACTTGCTGCTCGACTATTCCAAGAATCTGATTACACAAGACACCATGCCTTTGCTGTTCGCCTTGGCGCGTCAGGCCAAGGTGGAGGATTGGCGCGAGCGCATGTTGGCGGGCGACAAGATCAATTTCACCGAGCACCGCGCCGTGCTGCATTGCGCCTTGCGCGCGGCGATTGACCCGGCGCATGCGCCCATGCTGGTGGATGGCAAAGATGTGCTGCCTGAAGTGCGCAGGGAGCTAACTAAAATGCGCGGATTTTCCGACAGCGTGCGCAACGGCGAATGGCGCGGCCATTCCGGCAAGGTCATCACCGATATAGTGAACATCGGTATCGGCGGTTCGTATTTGGGGCCGCTGATGGTGTGTCAGGCTTTGCAGCCGTTTGCCAGCCCGAAGTTGCGCGCGCATTTTGTCTCCAATGTGGACAGCGCCGATATGGCGAATAAACTGGCCTTGCTTGATCCCGAAACCACCTTGTTCATCGTGGCTTCAAAAACCTTCACCACGCAGGAAACGCTGATGAATGCGCGTTCGGCGCGCGACTGGTTTTTGCAGCATGCGGGTGATGCGCAACATATCGCCAAACATTTCGTGGCGATTTCCTCTAACGCGAAAAAGGTGGCGGCGTTCGGTATCGACGTGTCAAACATGTTCGAGTTTTCGGATTGGGTGGGCGGGCGTTATTCCTTGTGGTCGGCTATCGGCTTGTCTATCGCGCTGTATGTCGGCATGGATCAGTTCGAGGAATTGCTGCGCGGCGGCTACGACATGGATGTGCATTTCCGCAGCGCGCCGCTGGAGCAGAACATGCCGGTGATCCTGGCGCTGCTCGGCATCTGGTATCGCAATTTTTACGATGCGGCGACCATCGCCATGCTGCCCTACGATCAGTCGCTGGAATTTTTTACCGACTATTTCCAGCAGGCCGACATGGAGAGCAACGGCAAGCGCGTGGACAGGCAAGGCCATGCGGTGGATTACGCGACCGGCCCGGTGTTGTGGGGTGGCACCGGCACCAACGGCCAGCATGCGTATTACCAGCTGATCCATCAGGGCACGCAGATGATCCCGGCCGACTTCATCGCCCCGGCGCGCAGCTTTCATGCGCTGGGCGAACATCATCTGACCTTGCTTTCCAATTTTTTCGCGCAGACCGAAGCCTTGATGAAAGGCAAGACCAAAGCCGAGGCGCGCGCCGAGCTGGATGCCAGTGATATGGAGGTGAGCGCGATTGAAACGCTGCTGCCGCACAAGGTGTTCGAGGGCAACAAGCCGACCAATTCCATCTTGTTCGACAAGCTGACCCCGCGCACCTTGGGCAGGCTCATCGCGCTGTATGAACACAAGATATTCGTGCAGGGCATCATCTGGAATATCAATTCCTACGACCAGTGGGGAGTCGAGCTGGGCAAACAATTGGCCGGGCATATCCAGCCGGAACTGCGCAACGATTTGCCGGTTGACGCGCACGATGCTTCCACCAACGGCCTCATCAACTATTACAAATTTTTAAACCGCAAATCATGACTCGCATTCTGTTCGCCACCTCCGAAGTGCATCCGCTGATCAAGACCGGCGGGCTGGCCGATGTCAGCGCTTCCTTGCCCGCCGCCTTGCAGGAATTGGGGCAGGATGTGCGCTTGCTGGTGCCGGGCTACAGTCAGGTGCTGGATGGTCTGAGCGACAAAAAAACGGTCGCCACGTTTGCGGTATTTCCGGGGCAGCCCGAGGTGCGCTTGTTGAGCGCCAGCATGCCTAATACCAAAGTGCCTGTCTATGTGCTGGATGCGCCGCAATACTTCTGCCGCGTGGCCGGGCCTTACCAATATCATCTGGGCGGCGATTGGCCGGATAACCCGATGCGTTTCGGCATGCTGTCTAGAGTTGCGGCGATGCTGGGCAGCGCCGGTTCTCCCGTGGACTGGCAGGCCGAACTGGTGCATTGCAACGACTGGCAAACCGGCCTTGCGCCCGCTTATTTGCACTTGGAAAAAAGCGCGCATGCCAGGAGCGTGATGACCGTGCACAACCTCGCGTTTCAGGGTAACTTCGAGCGCGATTGGTTGAAGCTGCTGAATCTGCCGCAGCACGTGTTCGACATGCACGGAGTCGAGTTTCACGGCAACCTGTCATTTTTAAAATCCGGCCTGCACTACGCGAACCGCATCGTGACCGTCAGCCCCACTTATGCGCACGAGATTCAAAGCACCGAAATGGGTTACGGCATGCAGGGCTTGCTCACCGCGCGCAAAGCGCATGTCAGCGGAATTCTGAACGGCATTGATGAAAACGAATGGAATCCGGCGACCGACAAACATCTGGAAGTGCGTTACGACGATAGCGACTTGTCGCTCAAGACCCGTGGCAAACTGGCCTTGCAACAGCGGCTGGGGCTGGAAGTGAATGAGCATGCGCCGTTGCTGGGCGTGGTCAGCCGCTTGACCCACCAGAAGGGGTTGGATTTATTGCTCGAATGCCTGCCCGCGTTGATGGAGGGCGGCGCGCAACTGGTGGTGCTGGGCAGCGGCGAGGCCGAGCTGGAGCGGCGCTATCAGCATTTGGCGCAACGCTATGCCGGGCGCGTTTCGGTCACCATCGGTTTTAACGAAGCGCTGTCGCACCAGATTATGGCGGGAGCGGATATATTTTTGATGCCGTCGCGCTTCGAGCCGTGCGGGTTGAACCAGATGTACGGCATGCGCTACGGTACGCCTCCGGTGGTGCGCCGCACCGGCGGTCTGGCGGATTCGGTCATCAATGCCAATTTACCTGAAGGCACCGGCTTCGTGTTTGACGAACCCAGCGCAATTTCCTTGCAGCGCACCATCAAATGGGCGATAGAGTGTTACCGCGATACAAAAAATTTCCGCCGTATCCAGCTCAACGGCA
The DNA here is from genome assembly GCA_028710605.1 of Sideroxydans sp. Classification (GTDB taxonomy): domain Bacteria; phylum Pseudomonadota; class Gammaproteobacteria; order Burkholderiales; family Gallionellaceae; genus Sideroxyarcus. Next base: position 39,191 of record JAQTTU010000003.1, on the reverse strand, counting down.
TGCATCACGATGTTGGCTGGAAACACAGCGCACAACTGTATATTGATCTGTACAAAACAATTTTGAATGAACCAGCCGGGCATATTTAAAAATCACAGGGAGACACCATGGCACAGGACATGCATTCACCACGTTTCATCAGCGCGCTGACCAAAAATACCGTGGCACTGGTATTGGCCGGCGGCAGGGGCAGCCGCCTGCATAATCTGACGGACTGGAACGCCAAACCGGCGGTGCAGTTCGGCGGAAAATTTCGCATCATCGACTTTCCGTTGTCCAACTGCATCAACTCCGGCATCCGCCGCGTCGGCGTGGTCACCCAATACAAGGCGCACACGCTGATCGAACATATCCAGAAGGGCTGGGGTTTCCTGCGCGGCGAATTCAACGAGTTCATCGCCTTGCTTCCGGCGCAGCAGCGCATTCAGGAAGAGTGGTATCGCGGCACGGCGGATGCGGTGTTTCAGAACATCGACATCCTGCGCGGCTACAACCCGGAGTACATCGTCATTCTGGCGGGCGACCATATCTACAAAATGGACTACGGCGAAATGCTGGCCGCGCACGTGCGCAGCGAAGCGGACATGACGGTGGGCTGCATCGAAGTGCCGGTGGAGGAGGCGAGTTCTTTGGGCGTGATGACGGTGAACGATGAAGACCGCATCGTCAAATTTACCGAGAAGCCGGCCAATCCGACCGAGGTTCCCGGCAAGCCGGGGCGGGCGCTGGCCAGCATGGGCATCTACGTGTTTAACGCCAGATTTTTGTACGAACAGCTGGTGCGCGATTCGGACACCAAGTCTTCCACGCACGATTTCGGCCACGACCTCATTCCTTACCTGATCGAGCGCTATCGCGTGTATGCCCACCGTTTCGAGAAAAGCTGCGTGGGCATGACGGACGAGGGGCATGCCTATTGGCGCGATGTCGGAACGATTGATGCGTATTGGGAAGCCAATATGGAAATGGTGAGCGTGGTGCCCGATCTGGATCTGTACGACAAGAGCTGGCCGATCTGGACCTATCAGGAGCAATTGCCTCCCGCCAAGTTCGTGTTTAACGACGACGACCGGCGCGGTATTGCCATCGACTCCATGGTTTCCGGCGGCTGCATTATCAGCGGCTCAAGAGTTCAGCATTCGGTGCTGTTCTCCGACATCCGCGTGGGCGGCCACGGCGAGATCACCGATTCGGTGATCCTGTCCGGCTGCCGCATCGGCGAGCGGGTCAGGTTGAACAAGGTGGTGCTGGATAACAAATGCGAGATTCCCGACGATATGGAAATCGGCTTCAACCGCGAGGAAGATGCCAAACATTTCCATGTGTCCAAAGGCGGGGTCACGCTGGTAACTCCCGATATGCTTGGACAATCCATCCATTACGTTCGTTGAGAAATACGGCATAACATTTTTATGACTCCCTCAAGCGGCACCAAAAAAGACAAGAAACTGAATCTGATCCTGTGCTGGCACATGCACCAGCCGGACTACCGCAATTACGCCACGGGCGAATACGTTTTGCCGTGGACGTATTTGCACGCCATGAAGGATTACACCGACATGGCCTACCATCTGGAGCAGCACCCGCAAGCTAAAGCGGTGGTGAATTTTGTGCCGATCCTGGTGGAGCAATTGCTGGATTACGAGCGGCAGTTCAAGTCGGGACAGATCCACGATGTGCTGCTCAAGATGCTGTGCCACGACCAGCTCGATGTGCTGGATGAGGATGAGCGGCTGCACGTGCTGGACAGTTGCTTCAAGAGCAACCACACCAAGATGCTGCAACCGTATCGCGCCTACCAGCACCTGTTCGATTTGCAGAAAATGATGGAAGGGCGCGGGCGCGAAACGGTCACTTATTTGTCCGGGCAATATCTGGCCGATTTGCTGGTGTGGTATCACCTGGTGTGGATGGGCGAAAGCGTGCGGCGCGGCAGCGAAGTCATCGCGCGCCTGATGGCCAAGGGCAGCCAGTTCACTTACGACGAGCGCATGGAGCTGTTTCATCTGATCGGCGAACTGATAGCGGGCATCATCCCGCGTTACCGCAAACTGGCGGAATCCGGGCAGATCGAACTTTCCACCACGCCTTACAACCACCCCATTCTGCCGCTGTTGCTGGACTTCAGCGCGGCACACGAAAGCGAGCCCGGCGCGCCTATACCGCAGGCGGGTTTCTATCCCGGCGGTTTGCGCCGCGCGCAGTCGCATCTCACTAAAGCGGTGGAAAGCCACCAGCAACATTTCGGCATGACACCCAAAGGCATGTGGCCGTCCGAAGGCAGCGTGTCGCGCCCGACGTTGAAACTGCTGGGCGAGTCCGGTTGTCGCTGGACGGCGACCGGGCAGGCGGTGCTGGCGCACAGCTTGCAACGCGAAATGCACGGTCACCCCTTGCCGGACAAGACCGCTTATTTGTACAAACCCTATCTGCTGGAGAACGTGACCAAGCCCGTGTATTGCTTTTTCCGCGACGACCATCTGTCGGACCGTATCGGCTTTGAGTACGCCAAGTGGAAGGGCGATGACGCGGCGGCAGATTTCGTGCATCAACTGGAAGAAATTTACCGCCATGCGCACGGAGAACACGAACCGGTGGTGAGCGTGGTGCTGGACGGTGAGAATGCGTGGGAATACTACCCGTACAACGGCTATTACTTTCTGTCTGAGCTGTACGCAAAGCTGGAACAACATCCGTTCATCCGCACCACGACATACGACGAATGCGTGCGGGAAATCGAAGCGGGCACCGAGAAATTCGCGGCGGGCAAATTGAAGCAACTGGTGGCGGGCAGTTGGGTGTATGGCACGTTCAGCACCTGGATAGGCTCGCCCGACAAGAACCGGGGCTGGGATTTGCTGTGCGAAGCCAAACGCAGTTACGACATCGTGATCAACAGCGGGCGCTTGAACGCGGAAGAGATGCGTCTGGCCACCGAGCAACTGGCGGACTGCGAAGGATCGGACTGGTTCTGGTGGTTCGGCGATTACAACTCGGCGCAGAGTGTTTCTTCCTTCGACACCTTGTTCCGGCAGAATTTATCCAACCTGTACCGGCTGCTCAAGTTGTCCGCGCCGGTCGATTTGCAGCGCGCGATCAGCGTCGGCAGCGGCGCTCCGGCGGCGGGCGGAACGATGCGGCGCTCGGAAGGTGTTTAATTCCATTTTCAGATCAAAAGTGATGCGAAGCAGCCCCCAGATACAAGTTCCCTCTCCCGCAGGCGGGAGAGGGTTAGGGTGAGGGTCTTTGGGTACAACCAAGTTATATTTTTTCACATAGACCCTCATCCCCAACCCTTCTCCCGCCTGCGGGAGAAGGGAGGAAATTCAAGCATTGAAATAGAAATGGAATAGGTTTGGCGATGACGCACGAATTGATCGGCATTGATGTAGGCGGCACGAATTTCCGGCTCGGCGTGGTGCGGGACACGCAAGTGGTTTGGGAACAGCGCTTTCAGGCTGACTTCGCCGGACTGTGCCGCCAGTCTTCTTCCGGTGAAGCGCTGGATAACATTTTGCGGACGTTGCTCGATGCCATCGCCCAGGCGCGTGCCGCTTATCCTTCAGTCAGTTCCATCGGTATCGGCTTCCCCGGTTTCATCGATCCGCACACGCGCTGTGTGCTGTCCTCGCCCAATCTTCCCGGCTTGCTGAATGTTGATCTAGTCGCGCCGTTGCGTGCTGCTTGCGGCCTGCCCGTGGTGCTGGAAAACGATGCGGCGGCGGCGGCTTTCGGCGAATATGTTTTGTCCGGCCAAACGCGGGGCGATCTGGTTTACCTCGGTCTGGGCACTGGCGTGGGCGGCGGGCTGGTATTGCGCGGAAAACTGCATGGCGGCGCGCATGGCGTGGCGATGGAAATCGGCCATCTGATTGTAGAGCCTGCTGGCCGCTTGTGCGGTTGCGGCAATCGCGGCTGTCTGGAGCAATACGCTTCGGCCAGCGGTGTGCAGCAAAGTTATTTTGCTGCAACCGGAATCAAATTGCCCGCCTCCGAAATTGCCAGGTTGGCCGCATGCCAGGATGACGCGGCCATGCGTGCGTTCGAGCAAGCCGGAGACTATCTGGCCGCATCACTCGCCCACATCGCCAAGGTCGTCGATGTGAGCGAAGTGGTGATAGGCGGCGGCATGAGCGCGGCGTGGCCGTTGCTGCAACCCGCCTTCGAGCGTCGTCTCGAACATGACTTGATTCCCGCCCTGCGCGGCAAGCTGCACGTGACGGTTTCGCGGGCGCAGGATCAGGCCGGCATCATCGGTGCGGCGATGTTGGCAAATGAAGAAAAAAACATTTAGCCACAGAGGACACAGAGAAGACAGATGCAATGTCAGAGCGATTTTCTGTTGTGGCGAGCCATCGAAATATTGAAGAGTCACCTCTTTCTCTGTGTCCTCTGTGATCTCTGTGGCTAGAATGGTTTTGTAGGTCGGGCTAAAGCCCGACCTACGGCAGCTTGCCCATCCCTGTTCTTTGATAGAATCAAAACCTCAATGCGTCACCAACCCTTCAGGAATATAGCGTGACCCCACTCAACAAACCCTTCATCGCCAAACAGCACAGCATTCTCAAGATGCCGCCGCTGGGCACGGATGCCATCAGTGTGATGGAAGATTTTCGCCGCTATTTCGGCCACACATTAGGCTGGGATAAATCCACTTTATCCGGCTTCCCCGTTTATTCCTCGCTGGCGGCCGCGCTACGCGACCGGTTGATCGAGCGCTGGCGGCATACCCAGCGCGCTTACGACGAGTCGGAATGCAAACAGGCGTATTACCTTTCGCTCGAATTTCTGATGGGCAGGGCGATGGGCAATGCCATGCTCAATCTCGATATGCAGCAAGAGGTGGCCGAGGCGATGCACAATTTCGGCGTGGTGCTGGAAGATGTGCAGGATCAGGAAAGCGATGCGGGGCTGGGCAACGGCGGTTTGGGCAGACTGGCCGCGTGCTTTCTGGACAGCTGCGCCACCTTGCAACTGCCGGTGACCGGTTACGGCTTGCGCTACGAGTACGGCATGTTCCGCCAGCGGCTGGAGCACGGTTGCCAAATTGAAGACCCGGACCACTGGTTGCGCAACGGCAACGCGTGGGAAGTGGAGCGCCCGGAATACGCGGTGCGCGTCAAATTCGGCGGGCGCAGCGAGTTGCACGCGGATGCGGAAGGCAAGCTGCACGCGCGCTGGCTGGATACGCAGGATGTGATGGCGGTGCCGTTCGATATGCCGATACCCGGCTACCGCAACGGCACGGTGAACACCTTGCGCCTGTGGAAATCGACGGCGACCGAAGAATTCAATCTGGACGAATTCAATGCGGGCAGCTACACCGAAGCGGTGGCCGCGAAGAACGCGGCGGAGCACATCACCATGGTGCTGTACCCCAACGATGCCAGCGAGAACGGCAAAGAGTTGCGCCTGCGCCAGCAGTATTTTCTGGCTTCGGCTAGTTTGCAGGATGTGTTGCGCCACTGGGTGCGCAAGTACGGCAACGACTTTTCGCAGTTCGCCGAAAAGAACGCGTTCCAGCTGAACGATACGCACCCCACTTGCGCGGTGGCCGAGCTGATGCGGCTGTTGATGGACGAGCACGGGCTGGGCTGGCATGAAGCGTGGAGCATCACCGGCGAAACCATGGCCTACACCAATCACACCCTGTTGCCGGAGGCGCTGGAGAAGTGGCCGGTGAGCATGTTCGGCCGATTGCTGCCGCGTTTGCTCGACATCATTTACGAGATCAACGCGCGTTTTCTGGAGCAGGTCTCATTGCGCTGGCCCGGCCATGTGGAACGCCAGCGCCGCATGTCCATCATCGAGGAAGGCGAAACGCAGCAGGTGCGCATGGCCTATCTGGCGGTGGTGGCCTGCCGTTCGGTGAACGGCGTGGCGGAGCTGCATTCAAAATTGTTGCAGCAGTATCTGTTCCGCGATTTCTACGAAATGTGGCCGCTGAAGTTCAACAATAAAACCAACGGTGTCACGCCGCGCCGCTGGATGGCCTGGAGCAACCCGGAGCTGAGCGAACTGATCGACTCAAGCATCGGCGAAGAATGGCGCACCGACTTGTCGAAATTGAATGTGCTGTTGCAGTTCGCCGACGACAAGGCGTTTTGCGAAAAATGGCGCGAGATCAAACTGGGCAACAAACAGCGTCTGGCCGCGATGGTGCAACGCGACTGCGGGGTGATCTTCGACACTGCGGCGCTGTTCGATGTGCAGGTGAAACGCATCCACGAATACAAGCGGCAGTTGCTCAACATGCTGCATGTCATCCATCTGTATGACCGCATCAAGCTCGGCGACACCGCCAACTGGACACCGCGCTGCGTATTGATCGGCGGCAAAGCGGCTCCCGGCTACGTCATGGCCAAACGCATCATCCGTCTGGTGACGGCGGTGGCCGATGTCATCAACCACGACCCCGACACCAAAGGCTTACTGCAACTGGTGTTCCTGCCGGACTACCGCGTCACGGCGATGGAAGTGATCTGCCCCGCCGCCGATTTGTCCGAACAAATTTCCACGGCGGGCAAGGAAGCCTCCGGCACCGGCAACATGAAATTCATGATGAACGGCGCGCTGACCATAGGCACGCTGGACGGCGCGAACATCGAAATCCGCGAGGAAGCCGGAGACGAGAATTTCTTCCTGTTCGGCCTGACCGCCGAGCAAGTCGAAGCCACGCGCGGCCATTACGACCCGAAGTCAATCGTCGCGGGCGACCACGACTTGCAACGCGTCATCCACCTGCTGCGCAGCAACCACTTCAACCTGTTCGAGCCGGGCTTGTTCGACCCCATCCTGCAAGCCCTGCTCGACCCGCTAGACCCGTGGCTGACCCTGGCCGACTTCCGCAGCTACATCGATGCCCAGAGCAAAGTGAGCGAAGCCTATCAGGATCAGGAAAACTGGACGCGCATGAGCATCATCAACACCGCCACCAGCGGCAAATTCTCCAGCGACCGCACCATCATGGACTACAATCGCGACGTGTGGCGGCTGCCGCAAGTGCAACCGCACGACGAGTGAGGCGGGCAGGGGCGGCGCTTTTGCGTATCCCCTGCTTTTCATTTGCCCACCTTGCCTGCAAGCCAATAGATTCGGACATCTGCAACGAGTGCATGGCGTAGATCGGCTATTGACGGGCGTTGCGGGGCAGTTCGCGTGGCGCGCAAACGTTATTGCGCCGAATTGAAACATCTGGTGCAAAGCGGATCAATCAGGGAGGTAAGCATGGGCAAGCTCGAAATTATTGATATGGCGCTGCAATTAAAAGCGGCAGAGCGCTATGAGGTCGTCGAGAAAATCATGCAAAGTCTGGATAAATCCGATCCTGAAATTGATCGTGTGTGGGCGGAAGAGGCTTTGCACCGGGCGCAGGCATGCGATGCAGGTCGCATGAAAACAGTTTCATTCGAAGAAGTATTTGGCGGCAAGTAATGCGGATGCGCTTTGCCGAAGCCGCGAATGATGAATTGAATGATGCGTGCGCTTGGTTTGAGCGGCAACAAGTCGGCCTGAGGGTGTCCTGAATTTTGTGTAAACGGAATTTCAAAACTGCTGCGGCATCCTATCCTCGAACTGGATATTAAACCGGTTTAGCGCGGCCTTCCAATCTCGTATCGGCATCGTCCATTTCTTGCTGATGTTTTTCAGCGCCAGATAGTACAGCTTCAACAGCGCCTCATCGCTGGGGAACGATCCCCGGCTCTTGGAAACTTTGCGCAGCCCCATGTTCACCGACTCGATGGCGTTGGTGGTGTAGATCACCTTCCTGATCTCCAGCGGGTAATCGAAGAACGGGATGATGCGCGCCCAGTTGCCCCTCCACGATTTGACGATGGATGGATAGTCTTTCCCCCACTTGGTTTCGAACTCGTCCAGCCGCTGCTCCGCTCCCTCGACGGTGGCGGCAGTGTAGATGGTGCGCAGATCGGCGGCGATTTCCTTGCGCAGTTTCCAGCTCACGTAGTTCAAGCTGTAACGCACCATATGCACGATGCACAGCTGCACGGCGGTCTTGGGATAGACGCTTTCGATGGCCTCGGGGAAGCCTTTCAGGCCGTCCACGCAGGCGATGAAGATGTCCTGCACGCCCCGGTTCTTCAGTTCGGTCACCACCTGCAACCAGAACTTCGCCCCCTCGGTCTGGGCGATCCAGATGCCCAGCAGTTCCTTCTCGCCCGCCATGTTGATGCCCAGCGCCAGATACACGGCCTTGGTGCGCACCGCGCCCGCATCGCGCACCTTGGCGTGGATGCAGTCCATATAGACGATGGGGTACAGCGCGTCCAGCGGGCGCGATTGCCAGGCTTTGACCTCGTCCATGACGGCATCGGTGACGGACGAGATGAGCGAGGGCGAAACCTCGGTGCCGTACATCTCTTCCAGATGCCCCTGTATCTCGCGCACCGTCATGCCCCGGGCGTAGAGCGACAGGATTTTGTCGTCGAAGCCGTGCCAGTGGGTCTGGTGCTTGGGGATGAGCTGCTGCTCGAAGCTGCCGTGGCGGTCGCGGGGTATTTCGATGGGCAGTTCGCCGAACTCGCCCTTGAGCGTCTTGCGGCTCTTGCCGTTGCGGGTGTTGCCGTCCGGGTTGACCACGCTGCGGTTCTTGGAGTGCCCGAGGTGGATTTCCATCTCGGCTTGCAGGGCGCGCTCGACGAAGGCTTTGGTGATCTGTTTGAGCAGGCCGTTTTCGCCTATCAGGTCTTCCGGTTTTTGGTATCCCGCCATGAGGCTGTCGATCAGGTCGGCGGGGATTGCGGGGGCTGCTTGTGCTACGGTCATTGCGACTCCTTTCAAAGTGGCGGCAGTTTCCTGCCTAATGACCGTTTACACAAAATTTCTTACGCCCTCATGGGGCGCGTAAGCGACCCCGTTAAGCCGCTTTGAGCGGCTCACAAACTAAAGCCCCGGCTTTGCCGGGGGATACTTACTTAATCTGCGTAATCTGCGGGCAAAGTACTTTTTGTTTCTTCAAAGATAATTCATGACCACCACACTCCCCATCCTCTCCCTGCTCGAAACCCGCGTACTCGGCGTGCTCGCCGAGAAGCAGCGCACCGTGCCGGACAGTTATCCGCTGACGCTCAATTCGCTGGTCTCCGGCTGCAACCAAAAAAGCGCGCGCGATCCGGTGATCGAGGCTGACGAATCGGAGGTGTTGCTGGCGCTGGATACGCTGCGCGGTTTGTCTCTGATCGTGGAAAGCAGCGGCGGCAGGGCTTCGCGTTATGCGCACAACATCGAGCGCGTGCAGCACATCCCCACGCAATCCACCGCGCTGATCGCCATGCTGATGTTGCGCGGCCCGCAGACGGCGGGCGAGCTGCGCCTCAATTGCGAACGGCTGCACAAGTTCGCCGACATTTCATCGGTGGAAAGTTTTCTGGTGGAATTGAGCGAACGCGCGGCGGGCGCGCTGGTGGTGGAATTGCCGCGCCAACCCGGCTCGCGCGAAAACCGCTGGATGCATTTGCTGTCCGGCGCGCCCGTCATCGAAGCGCGTACCTCATTCTCTTCTGCGCCCTCGGGCGATATTTCCGTAAGCGAAATCGCCGCACTCAAAGCCAACGTCGCCAAGCATGAAGCGGAGATAACCGAACTGCGGGAGCTGGTGGGCAAGCTGTACGCGGAGCTGGGAATTTCAAAATAACCATCGCGTGAAGATGCCCGTCAATAGGCGATCTGCATTATGCGCTTGGCGTAGATCGCCTATTGACGGGCATCTTCGTGATGCCGCTGGTTGGTAGGTCGGGTTTCACCCAAGGGTGCAAGAACCCCTGCGGGGTAACCCGACATGTCGGGCTGAAGCCCGACCTACAAAAATTCTGGATGATTCTCAAATCCTGTCCACATAATTGACCGGCGCGTGGTCTGCCAGAAATTTCGGCGGGTTGCGCCAGCCGGTTAACCATGTGGCGAAGGAGTTGTGCGCTGGCGGGGCGGAGAGCGTGTGCAGTGTGCCGATGTGGCGGTAGCCGAGCGCTTCGGGCGGCAGGCTGGTTACGCCGTCTTCGCTGTCCACCACGCGGTGGATGATGTCGGCGATGTCTTTGAGCGAGGCCGTGAAATCCGCATCGCCCACGCGCGGCGAGCCGTAGGTGTAGAGCGCGGTCGGCGTGCGGCGCGCGGCGGCCAGCGTGGCTAACGCTGCGCCCAGACTATGGCCGGTGAAGAACACCGGGCAGCGCAGTTCTTTCAGCGCGCTTTCGATTTCGCGCCACACGGAATCCAGCGCCGCTTTGAATCCTTCATGCACGTCGATCTTGCCTTCGCGCTGGCGCAATCTGCCGAGGGTGAGGTCGGTGACGAAATCCCGTGGCTCTTGTTCGGTGCCGCGAAATGCCAGCACGGCGAAGGGGGTTGCGCCGCCGAATTCGGCCAGTATGGCTTGTGTGCCGGTGATGTTCGAGCCGAAGTATTGTCGCCGCGTGCATCCGGCCTGTTCGAGAATATGGGTCTGCGTGGGGTGCGGCGGCGGGTCGTTTTCTTCGATGTCGTGCCGGTAAACCAGTCGGCTCAATTCGGCGAGCCACAGCGCGTTATTCTGGTCGTACGCGCCGCTGGAAGGGTCGAACGGCGCGAAAGTCCTGCGCGAAAAAAAGTCGTTGGCATTGCCGGGGTAGAGCAAATCGTCCCACGTTGTTGTCATATTTTTATTTCCTCTGCTAATCAATATGAGTGTGTATGCATTCCGTTACGCGGCGCAGATGCCGTACTTGGGCAGGATGTTGTAAACCACGTTGAAACGGTGTGCCTGAATCGCGTCATGGAAATGTTTCCAATGGCTGCCCAAAAAGTTGGGTTTGTAACAATGCACGGGCAGATCGTGGCTGGTGCCCAGCCGGTGCCAGCCGTAGCTGCAACCTTTGGCCAGAATCGCATCGAAAGATCCGGCGGGATTTTCGCCCGCCGCAAAGCCGCCGTTGCCGGGCAGAAAGTGAAACGACATCCACACGTAATGGTTGGCCAGTTCTTCGGCGTTGCGCGCATCGAGCATCTTGTGCGCGGAGCTGATGCGGTTGTACGCGGCGCGGTTGTCGAACAGGATAGTGCCGGAACTGGTGGCATCGTCCACATACTGCGCGGCGTAAGCGATGACGTTTGCATCGTCGTGGCTGAACCCGGCATCGCGGGCGACCACATACGTGGTGGCATGATGAAAATCGATTTGCATGATGAATCCCCTTTGGAACAAGTGATGCCGCTGGCGATGATTCCCTTATGCGCGGGAATTTCGACTTGCGCCAGCCTCCTGAACCGGGGATTCCGCTGTAGCCTCGTGCCGTGCGTGCGGCGCGATGTGCGTGGATCGGAAATGCAAGTGGAGTGAACTTTAGGGGAGGCCGGAATAGCTGTCAATCGGGAAGATTGAAGGGGGTTGAGCGGTTATGCGCGATGAATATTTTGCGGGAAATTATTGAAAGAGGCTGCAAAAAAATACAGGTTTATCTAATCCGATTGGTGAGGGTCGAACGGAAAGGATGCGTGTGAGTTTGGCGCAACACCCAAAAATGAATTTAATTCATCTGCGGACAAAACTTGCGAATATTTTGCGATCAAATCATCCAGCAGCAATTGCATTTGCTGCGCGAATTGCTCGCCGGATACTGCCCCTTGTTTGTATTTCTTGAGAAGAGAATTTTTATTAATGTTGAAGGGGCAGAATATCTCTCTCATGCGCTGGCGTTTATCCGCCGGAAAATCTGTTCCCAATTTATGGTCTATTGTGAATTCAAATTCCTGCTCCTGACAACGCCTGGAAAAGGGGGTGAATATATTGCGCAGACTGGTGTTCCGCAAAACCGTCAACGGTATGTTTGCCACTCTATGTATAAATTCTTGCTCGGATATTTTATTCATGGCATCTCCGTTTTGATAACGGCAACCGGTCGGGTAAACCGGTTGCCGCTCCAAGCGCTTACAGGTCGATAGCCTTGTGCGGTTTGGTCATTACTTCGGGGTTGATCAGCAACAGCTTCACCTCCGGCGCAATATTGAACAACTTCTGGTAATTGGCTTTGCCAATCTCGCCGTTGATCGATTTGAATTTCTTGTTAAAAAGATCATTGGCCTGATTGGCATATTCTGCCGGGGTAAGTGCTTCGCTGTATAGCCCATCGACCAGTTTGTTCAATTCCGCATGCAACTCCTTTTGTATCTGAATTGCCGCACTGGCATTGTCCGAATTGGCTTTCTTGCCGAGTTTGTATTTCATCGCAATTTCCAGCTCTCTGCTCAAGTAAGAAGGTGCCGCCCCTTTTTTTGCGGCGAAATTGTTCGGTGCATTTGCGACTTCTTCATACAAGGCGATTATTTCCTTGGTGTACTCCGCGTCATCATTGTTTTGAGCTGTTGCCAGCTTGGCATCGCTTGCCTTTTCAGGCATGGCTTTCAGCGATGCTCTTGCCAATTTGTCGCCGCCAGTCCAATAGCACGCCAAGCGTTTAGCCGCCCAGCCGATCGCGTCGCCGTAAGTGCCGTACACGGCAGATGATAGCCAGTAGCCGTGGGCTCCAGAAACGATTGCCCCGGCCGGATACAAAATCCGGTTGGCCGTTTGATGGCAGACTCCGGTAACGCCGTAAACGATCCCCGTCGTTCCCCAAGGTTGAGAATAGCAATCTGCCTGTTTTGAACTGCCGCCGCCCCGGCATATTTCTGCTCCGCCATCCGATCTGCCCCAGCATCCCCATACGCCGCGACCGTCGGCAGTGCGCACATAAGTGTGATCCGCCAATTCGCTTAGTTTTGGCATGGGAAGGCTTAACGGGACTGCGTATCCAATGAGTGTTGCCATAATGTTTCTCCTTTGTGGGTAGTAAGAATGGACGTTCGGGACAACTGACTGCACCTGCGTTGCTACTGCTTATGCTGCTATAAATCGTTTGAGGAATTTGCGGTCGGCAAGGTCGTGGAAATGGACGATTTGATTACTGAGTGCGCTCGGAATTTTCAAAAACAGAAAGGGTTCAAACCGCGACTTGCCGCAAGGGCGCGCAGAAAAGATGGAAAGATCAATGGACATTGTGTGATACCTCCCCAAACAAAAGATACCGCTGGCGCAAGATTTCCGTTCGGAACGAAAATCTTTGGTGTGAAACACTTGCGCCAGCCTCCTGTTCTGCGGGGTTCGCCGGGTAGCTACGCTCCGGACTTTGCGGGTCGTATGCATGCCGATGGATTTGCAAGTGGGATGTACTTTAGGGGAGGCCGGAAATGCTGTCAATCGGGAAGATTGAAGCTGGATGTGCGGTTATGCGCGATGAATATTTTGGCAAAAAAAAGGACATCGCGCGGATGTCCTTTTTTGTTTTTGCAGCGGTCGAATTATTCGACCTTGGCTTTTTCGCGCATTTCGGCGACGGCTTTCATGACGGCTTGTTGCTTGCGGCTTTTTTCGATTTGCGGCTTCATTTCTTCGAAGGTCAGCATTTTCACATCGCGCGTATCTTCCAGCTTGATGATGTGCCAGCCGCGCTGGGTTTGTGCCGGTTCGCTGATTTGGCCTTTGCCCAGTTTGACGATGGCTTCCGCGAATGAGGGCGGCAGGTTGGAAGGTACGGTCCAACCCAGATCGCCGCCGCTTTCCTTGGCTCCGGGATCCAGCGATTTTTCCTTGGCGACCTTGGCGAACTTTTCTTTCTTCAAGCGCTTGGCGATGGCTTTGGCTTCAGCTTCGGTGGCGACCTGAATGTGCGCAATCTTGTATTCCTTGCTGCCGATGCGCGCCTTGAACGCTTCGTAGTCCTGCTTCAACACATCGTCGCCGATAGGATGGTTCTTGATGTAGTCCTGCGCGAAGGCGTTGGACAGAATGCTTTGCCTGGAAAACTCGATTTGCTGCACGACATCGGGTTGTTTGTCCAAGCCGTTTTTGACGGCGGCTTGCGACAGCACTTCGTTGGTGATGAGCTCTTCGCGCACGCGCTGGCGCAGTTCCGGCGTATCGGTTTGCTCGCCTTGCGCGGTGGCGTATTTGACCAGCAGATCGACGCGCGATTGCGGGATGGAAACGCCGTTCACCAGTGCGGCGGATTTCTCGGCAGCCGGTTTTTCATCGGCAGCCTGCGCTCCGGCGGCGATGACCAGCAGCGCGGACAGCAGAGCGAATTTGGAAAATTTCAGCATATTTCTTTCCTTTGAAAGTTGAAGTTATGAGGGATAAAAACTGCCCGGCGCGCAATATAGCATGCCGGGCGACTATGCCGGAAAGACCTTCCTGAACGGCCTTACCGCGACTTGGGCATAGACCCCGGCTGCCACGTAAGGGTCGGCATCCGCCCATGCTTGCGCCGCTGCCAGCGTGGCGAATTCGGCCACGATCAGGCTGCCGCTGAAACCCGCCATGCCGGGATCGCTGGCATCCACGGCGGGAAAAGGACCGGCCAGCAACAAGCGGCCTTCATTCTGCAATGCTTGCAAACGCGCCAGGTGTGCGGGGCGCGCGGCTTGGCGTTTTGCCAGACTATCCGCGACATCATTTCCGAAAATTGCGTAGAGCATTATTGGTCTTCCTTTTTGTCTTCTTCCACATACTTCGCCAGCATCGCCGCTTGCGCGAAGATGAACACCAGCATCATGCCGGTCGCGCCGAACAGTTTGAAGTTGACCCAGGCATCGGTGGAGAAATTGAACGCGACATACAGGTTGACCACGCCCAGTGCGAGGAAGAACAGACTCCAGGCCAGATTGAGGTTGCCCCATACCGCATCGGGCAGTTTCATTTTCTCCTGCAACATGGCGCGCATCAAATTCTTCTTGAACAGGATGGGCGACAGCAGCAGTGAAAGCGAGAAGAACCAATACAGCACCGTCGGTTTCCATTTGATGAAATTCTCGTCGTGCAGCAGCAGCGTCGCGCCGCCGAACACGGTGATGATGCCCAGACTCACCCACAACATGGTATCGACTTTGCCGTGGTGATATTTCGTCCAGACAACTTGCGCGAACGTGGCGGCGATGGCGGTGGCCGTGGCGGCGAACACGCCTGCGAATTTGAAGGTGACGAAGAACAGGATGACGGGGAATAAATCAAACAGCAGTTTCATGTTTACTTTCTGTCTAAAGCCAATGATGCGGAGTTGATGCAAAAGCGCAGCCCGGTGGGTTCGGGGCCGTCTTCAAACACGTGGCCGAGATGGGCATCGCATGCAGCGCAGCAGACTTCGATGCGCTCCATATCGGTCTGGTCGTCTTCGCGGTATTCGACCGCGTCTTCGCTGATCGGTTGCCAGAAGCTGGGCCAGCCCGTGCCGGATTCATATTTGGTTTCCGAATCGAACAGCGGTGCGCCGCAGCAGATGCAGCGATACACGCCGTAGTCGTGACAGTCCCAGTATTCGCCGGTAAACGCCGGTTCCGTGCCGCATTTGCGGCACACTTCGTATTGCTCCGGCGTGAGTTCTTCGCGCCATTCTTCTTCTGTTTTGTCGATGTTGTTCATAGTCTATAAAAACTTTTTTCCCGCAGATTACACAGATTTACGCAGATTAAAAACCGGGTAATTACTAGTCATGCTTGGTCGCCTGAAAATCTGCGTAATCTGTGTAATCTGCGGGAGAAGGTTGTAGGTTTGTTATTCAGTTAGAGTGGCCTGCACGCTGGGGCGTGCGCTCATGCGTTCAAAAAAAGCGGCCAGATTCGGATGCGCGCCGCGCCAATCGATTTCCGGCAAACGCAGGTCGAGATAGACCAGCGCGCTGACCAGCGCCAGATCGCTCAGAGAAATGTTGTTTCCTTCGCACCACTCGCGTTGACCCAGTTGCGCGGCGACATGCGCCAGCGCGCGGGTGATGGCGAGCGTGTGCATTTCGATGATGGCGGCCTGCTGCTTTTCAGCCGGGCGCACGTGCTCGTTGCGCACCACGATGGCGGAATCCATGATGCCGTCGGCCAGCGCTTCCCAGCGTTTGACGCGCATCTTCGCCAGCGCATCGCCGCGCGGAATCAGGCTGGGCGTGTCGTTCAATGTGTCGGCGTATTCGGCGATCACCACCGAATCGAAGATGCACTCGCCGTCATCGAGGATCAGCGCGGGGATGCGTCCCAGCGGATTGACGCGATGCACGTCGCTGCCCGGTTCGCTGGGCGGGTCGATGATGTAGTCGTGCGCGATATTTTTTTCCAGCAGCACCAGACGCGCTTTGCGCACGTAGGGGCTGGTGTTGGTGCCGAGCAGTTTCATACAGACAATCCGTTTTCTCCAAACCAGTTCCTTCCCCCTTGCAGGGGGAAGGTTAGGATGGGGGTAGAGTTGTGGAACGATAACGTTTCTACCCCCTCCCTTGCCCTCCCCCTGCAAGGGGGAGGGGATGTGATGGCTGATTGAATAATCGAGCTCACAGCACCTCACCCGCGTGATCCGCCAGCCTTGAACGCTCGCCGCGTTGCAGCGTGACGTGGCCGCTGTGCGCCCAGCCTTTGAATCTATCCACCACGTAAGTCAGGCCGGAACTGCCTTCGGTGAGGTAGGGCGTGTCGATCTGCGCGATGTTGCCCATGCACACCACCTTGGTGCCGGGGCCGGCGCGGGTGATGAGGGTTTTCATCTGCTTGGGCGTAAGGTTCTGCGCTTCGTCGATGATTAAATATTTGTTGAGGAAAGTGCGCCCGCGCATGAAGTTGAGCGACTTGATCTTGATGCGGCTGCGGATCAGGTCGCGCGTGGCGGCGCGTCCCCATTCTCCGCCTTCGTCGTCAGCCGTGTTCAGCACGTCGAGGTTGTCGTCCAGCGCGCCCATCCACGGCGACATCTTTTCTTCTTCCGTGCCCGGCAGGAAGCCGATGTCTTCGCCCACCGGCACGGTGACGCGGGTCATGATGATTTCAGAATAAATTTTTTGTTCCAGCACCTGCATCAAGCCCGCCGCCAGCGTGAGCAGCGTCTTGCCCGTGCCCGCCTGTCCCAGCAGCGTGACAAAGTCGATTTCGGGATTCATCAGCAGGTTGAGCACGAAATTCTGTTCGCGGTTGCGCGCGGTGATGCCCCAGATGGCGTTCTTGCTGTGCGTGTAATCGGTCAGCGTGCGCAGCGTGGCGGTGCTGTCTTCCTGCGCGGTGACCACGGCATAGAATGGCGCGACTTCCGCCGCGTCCTGGTACACGAATTCGTTCACCAGCAGGTCGCGGCAAATCGGGCCTTTGATGTTGTAGAACGTGTGTCCGGCGATGGTGCCGGACTTCATATCCTTGCCGTTCTTGTCCCAGAAATCCGGCGGCAATTCGCGCACGCCGGTATAGAGCAGATCGGTGTCTTCCAGCACCTTGTCGTTGAAATAATCCTGCGCCGCCAGCCCCAACGCGCGCGCCTTGATGCGCATGTTGATGTCTTTGCTGACCAGAATTACCTGACGCTTGGCATGCTGCGAATGCAGATAGCTGACCACGCCGAGAATGGCGTTGTCGGCCTTGCCGTGCGCCATCGTTTCCGGCAACGGGTTGCTGATGAAAATGGTTTGCAGGAACAAACGTCCGGTCGCGTTCTTGTTGCCCAAGGCATTCAGCGGCACACCGTCGTCGATCTTGTTCTCGCTGCCGCTGACCAGATTGTCCAGAAAGCGGCTGGCCTGACGCGCGTTGCGCGCCACTTCCGACATGCCTTTCTTGTTGTTGTCCAACTCTTCCAACACGAACATCGGCAGATAAATGTCATGTTCCTCGAAGCGGAACAGGCTGGTCGGATCGTGCATCAGCACGTTGGTGTCCAGCACGAACAATTTGATTTTTTTATCCGAAGTTGCTTTGTGTGCGTTCATAAAAACCTTTACAGGGATTGGACAACAGCGAGAACTTCCTGTGCGTGGCCGTCCGCCTTGAGGGCGCGCCATTCGCGGCGGACAATGCCTTTGTTGTCGAGCACAAACGTGCTGCGCTCGATGCCGCGCACTTCTTTACCGTAAAGCTTCTTCTGCTTGAGGACACCGAACATCGTGCAGACTTTTTCCTCGGCATCGGACAGCAGCGCAAACGGTACAGTAAATTTCGTTTTGAATTTCTCGTGCGACTTGATGCTGTCGCGCGAAATGCCCACGATCTCGCTGCCCGCCTCAAGAAATTCCGCGTACAAATCGCGGAACTGCTGCGCCTGCGTGGTGCAGCCGGGAGTGTCGTCCTTGGGGTAAAAATAGATCACCAGCGAATTGGTACGGATCGGGTATAGCTTGAAATCGGTATCGCCCGTGGCGGGCAAAGTGAAATCGGCGACAGCTTGTTGTGACATCCAGTGGAGCTCCTGTTGTATGGTTGCATTGTTGTCAAAATCGCGCGGCAAGGCAAGCGCGACGAGCATGCGACCCGTCTTAGCTCCGGCGGATCAGAAATTGAACAGCGCGCCCAAAGACAAACCGTCCGCGCTGTTGAGGAAAACGCCGTCCATTTTGTAGTGCGTCCATTCCAGGCGCAGCATGCGCTCTTTGCCGCCGTAAAGATTGAAATCGATTCCCGCACCGAAGCTGGGGCCAAAACCGTCGTTCACCGACTTGTCGCTATCCTGATTACGCAGCCCCCAATAAGTTCCGCCCAGTTTGCCGAATATGCTGAGGTTGTCGGATACCTGTTGCGACAGGATGGCGGAAACGGAAAAGATCGTGGATGAAAGTATTTGCTTGGAAATGCCATTGTCCGTGGCGCGCACCGAACCGAAACTGACGAGATCGAACTGCATCGCCAGATGCTCGTCCATCTTCCATCCGAAAACGCCGGACAAATTCGAGGAGGCGGACTCAATGGTAGCGCCCGACGACAACGACGGCGTGGCTGCGATAATCCCGCTCCGGTTCGCCTTGAAACTGATGGCATCGTAGCCCAGCGCAAAATAGGTGTTTGCCAGCGGGTTGGTTGCCGGGGCAGCGTTATCCAGCGACCACGCAGGAAGGTGAACAGCCAGCAGAAATGTGACAACTGCATTGCGAAGAATGGTATTCATACTTTCCTCCCGATCAAATATGGAAATGCAGTGGGAAGCAGTATTCCAGTTCTACTCATGTAGGTCAAACCGGAATGAAATACGGTAGCACGGGAGGCCCGATCTACAGTAATGACCTCGTGTAGAACGCCTATTGACGGGCATCTTCGGGCATGCGGTATAACCCGAACCGGGAACTTCCTGCCAAATTCCAAGCGCCGGAATCGGTTCGCCGCAAATTCCCTTACAATGCCGCCATGAATTCAGCGCCAACCCCCTCCCAAGCTGTCACCGTCGCCGTGTCCGACACGGATCAACTATTCATGCGTGCCGCGCTCGATCTGGCGCGGCAGGCGGCGCTGGCGGGCGAGGTGCCGGTGGGGGCGGTGGTGGTGAAGGATGGAGAGATCGTCGGGCGCGGCAGCAATGCACCTATCTCCAGGCACGATCCTTCGGCGCATGCGGAGATTCTGGCGCTGCGCGATGCGGCGCTGCATTTGGGCAATTACCGGCTGGTGGGATGTGAACTGTTCGTGACGCTGGAGCCGTGTGTGATGTGCGTCGGTGCGATGTTTCATGCGCGCATTTCGCGCGTGGTTTTCGGCGCGCCCGATCCGAAGACGGGGGCGGCGGGGAGTCTGCTGGATTTGTTTGCCGAGACGCGGCTGAACCACCATGCGCAAGTTCAGGGCGGTGTGCTGGCGGAGGAGTGCGGCAAGGTGTTGAGCAATTTTTTTGCCGCGCGGCGCGCGACGCAAAAGGGTTAACTTGAAAAACATAATTGAGCCACGGATGAACACAGATGAAACACGGATAAGCAATATCCAATACGGCAAATCTGCACTCAATATTCAGGTGAGTTGCATCTCTCGCGTTATGCACGGTTTTATCAGTGCATATCCGTGTTCATCCGTGGCTAACAAAGGTTTTTTGGTTCAATGAACATCACCATCCACATCCCCACGCAAACGTTGAAGCTGTTCGACGATAGCGGCAAAGCGTTGCGCAGTTATCAGGTTTCCACGGGTGCAAACGGTGTCGGCGAAGAGAGCGGCAGTTTCTGCACGCCGCGCGGCAAGCATGTCATCCGCGCCAAGATCGGCGCGGGGATGCCTGCGAACACGGTGTTTGTGAAACGCCGCCCGACCGGGGAGATTTACACGCCGCAACTGGACGCGGAGCGACCGGGGCGCGATTGGATTCTGACGCGCATCCTGTGGTTGTCGGGGTGCGAGAGCGGCTACAACAGAAGCGGTTCTTGCGATACTATGCGCCGCTATATTTACATCCACGGTACGCCGGATAGTCAAAAAATGGGCGTGCCGGGATCCTGCGGTTGCGTGCGTATGCGCAACGCGGAACTGGAGGAGTTGTTTGATTTGGTCGAGGTGGGTACACGGGTCGAAATCATAGCTTAGGCCGAATGGCCTCAAGTAAAAGGAGGGCTGTAATGAGTAATCCTTTCACGGTAAGTCTGGTTTGTTGGCACGACGGCGAGCCGCTGTTGCGAGCCATCCGCGAAGCGGTGTTCATCCGCGAGCAGCATGTTCCGGTGGAGTTGGAGTGGGACGGCATGGACGAGAGCAGCCGCCATGCGCTGGCCTTGAGCCTGAACGGCGATGCCATCGGTTGCGGGCGCATTTTTCCGAACGGGCATATCAGCCGCATGGCGGTGTTGCCGCAATGGCGCAAGAAAATGGTGGGCACGGCGCTGATGGAGGCGTTGCTGGACGAGGCGCGTTCGCGCGGCTACCCGCAAGTCGATATCGACGCGCAGACTTTCGCTATCCCGTTTTATCACAAGTTCGGTTTTGTCGAATACGGCAAGGAATTTATGGATGCCGGTATGCCGCACAAGAAAATGAAGCTGAAGTTACTTGCCGGCTAGATATTCCGCATCGCTGAAATTTAGCACCGCCTGCGGCTGGAACACGACGAATGAAGTGATCAGCGCGCCGGTGATGAAGGCTTCGGAGATGATGAGGACGGGAATGGAGAGCAGGTAATGGTGCTGTATCTCCGCCCAGGTGTAATGGCTAAAACCCAGCAGAACCACGGAGGTCGCCAGCGTGTCCAGCACGATGGTGAGCGCGCCGCACAGGAAGCCGTTAAACAGCACGAACAAGAACAGATTCTTCGGCAAATTCTTTTTGCTGAAACGCAGCAGCCAGTCGCTGAACAACACCGGAACGGCGATCATCAGCAAGCCGTTCAGCCCCAGCGTAATCAACCCCGCATCGGTGCGCAGCCAGGTGGCGAGCATCACCAGCGTGATGGAAACGGCGGCGATGTGCCAGCCGAACATCAGCATGAACAGGGCGGAGCCGAGGATGTGGAAATTGAAGCCGGGGCGGATGCCCGCGCTGAGCTGCCACAATGCGAACGCGCCGAAACTCAATCCGACCAGCGCGTTCACCATGACGGCGTTGTTCAGCAGCGAGCGCCAGGGCGCGAAGCGCAACGCGCGATACAAAAAATAGCCGAAGATAAAATTTGTCAGCACCAACCAGTCGTTCACGAATAGTTGGGCGGGCAGGTTCACGGCAGCGGGTAAGGCAAAGGTTGAAACTGCAAACGCGCCCCGGTCAGCGCTCCGAGGTGAACCGGGAACGCATCGTGGCTGGCGATCTGCACCACGGCCAGCAAGTCGAATCCGCCCTCCGGCGAGACGGCAACGTTGGCTACGACACCGCACGCATGCTCATCCGTTTCCATGCTGAACAATTCGTCGCCCGCTTGCGGGGCGGCATCAACGTCAACGTGAGCGAGATACAGGCGGCGTTTGTTTTTGCCCAGATACTGCATGCGCGCCACGATCTCCTGTCCCGGATAGCAACCCTTCTTGAAATTCACCGCACCGATCAGGTCGAGGTTGGCCATTTGCGGCACGAAGGCTTCTTGCGTTTGCGGCAGGATGACAGGAATGCCCGCGCGGATGTTGAGCCAGTCCCAGCAGGGTGAACCGGCGGGTTTTGTTTCAACGTTTAATTGTTGCCACAGCGCGGCGGCTTGTTGCGCTGTAGTGATGATCTGGAAGCGGTTGGCATCCAGACGAATTATTTTGCAGTCTTCATGCTGCAAAGCGTCGAGCGGATGTTGCGGCAGCGCCGGAAAAATTTTTTGCAAAACGGTTGCGGCATGCGCACCGGAAATGCCGAGACACACTATATTGTCGCTGGCATTTTCGATTTTCACCTTGGCGCGCAGCACATACATGGAAAGTTTTTTCTGTATGGGGGCGACCAGACTTTGCGGCAGATGCAGGAAAAATTCCGACTCGTTGCGCCAGATCAGAAACGTCGCCAGCGCGCGGCCTTTGGCGGTATTGAAGCTGCTGTATTGCGCCTGTTGCGGGGTGAGCGCGTTCACGTCGCTGCTGAACAGGTTGTGCAGGAAATGTTGCGCGTCGTCGCCGGAAACTTTCAGCGCGCCGAACTGCGACAAGTCGCACAGCACCGTGCCGTCGCGCGCGGCGATGCGCTCGGCGGCGGCGGAGCCGAAATGCTGCACTGCGCCGTCCTGAATGTGCGCGCCTTGTGCGGTGAGGAAGTTTTGCCAATCCTGATTCATTGCTTTGCCCGTTCTTGAATGTCGTGCAATCTTACCGCGAAGCGCACCCTTTCGGCTAAACTCTCGCGCATGAAATCCCTGCTTGTTGCCTTGTCTTTGTTGTTGCTCGCCGCCTGCGACGGCGGGCTGTGGAACAATCCTTATCCGGCGGCGGATGAAGGCAAGTCCATCCTCTATACCGCGTTCACCGAACGCCCGAAACATCTTGATCCGGCGCAGGCCTACAGCGAAAACGAATACGATTTCATTGCGCTGATCTACGCGCCGCCGCTGCAATACCATTACCTGAAACGCCCGTATCAACTGGTTCCTTTGTCCGCCAGCGAAATGCCCAAGGTCAGCTATCAGGACAAGAACCATCAAGCCTTGCCGGATAACGCCGCGCCGGAACGCATCGCCTACAGCGTGTACGAAATCCACCTCAAGCCGGGCATGCGCTACCAGCCGCATCCGGCTTTCGTGGCGGAGAACATGCGCCTGCAAGCGCGCGATCTGGCGGGCATCCACGCGCTGAACGATTTTTCCAAAACCGCCACGCGCGCGGTGACGGCGGCGGACTACGCCTACCAGATCAAACGCTTGGTGCATCCGCAGTTGCACACGCCCATCGCGGGTGTGATGGGCGAATACATCGTCGGCCTCAAGGACTACGCCGCCAAATTGGAACAGGCCGCGAAGGCGCATCCAGACGGCTTTCTCGACCTGAACCAATATCCGCTGCCGGGCGTGCAAGTGGTGGACGACAGCACTTATCGCATCACTATCAACGGCAAATATCCGCAGTTTGCCTACTGGCTGGCGATGCCGTTCTTCGCGCCCATGCCGCAGGAGGTGGAAAGATTCTACGCACAGGAGGGCATGAAAGAACGCAACCTGTCGCTGGACTGGTGGCCGCTGGGCAGCGGGCCTTATTACTTGTCCGAGAACGATCCCAACCAGCGCATGGTGCTGACGAAGAACCCGTATTACGACAGCGATCATTATCCGGGCGAAGGTGAGGCGGGCGATGCTGCCGCAGGCTTGCTGGCCGACGCGGGCAAACCGTTGCCGCTGATTGACAGCATCGTGTTCTCGCTGGAAAAAGAAACCATCCCGTACTGGAACAAATTTTTGCAAGGCTATTACGATGCCTCCGGCATCAGTTCGGACAGCTTCGACCAAGCGGTGCAAATGAGCGTGGGCGGTGAAGCGAATGTCAGCGACACAATGAAGGCGCAGGACATAACGCTTTCAACTTCGGTGGCGACTTCCACCATGTACACCGGCTTTAATATGCTCGATCCGGTGGTAGGGGGAAATACTGAGCGAGCCAGAAAGCTGCGCCAGTCCATCTCTATCGCGGTGGACTTCGAAGAGTTTATTTCCATCTTCGCCAACGGGCGCGGTATTGCGGCGCAGTCGCCGATTCCGCCCGGCATCTTCGGCTACCGCGACGGCGAGGCGGGCATCAACCGTTATGTTTATGACTGGTTGGCCGGTGCGCCGAAAAGAAAATCCATTGCCGAGGCGAAACGCCTGCTGGCCGAAGCGGGTTACCCCGACGGCGTGGATGA
This sequence comes from Sideroxydans sp., assembly GCA_028710605.1. Classification (GTDB taxonomy): domain Bacteria; phylum Pseudomonadota; class Gammaproteobacteria; order Burkholderiales; family Gallionellaceae; genus Sideroxyarcus. Next base: position 15,164 of record JAQTTU010000003.1, on the reverse strand, counting down.
AAAAACCAAACAGCCATTGGTGATCCACCTCGACACCACCGCCACCGGCGTGGGCAACAAGTCGCGCCTCGACTGGCTGCGCAAACAGTTTGCAAAAATCGGCGTGCAGCTCGACGTGCGCAGCACCGACTGGAATCGTTTCCAGGACAAGATACGGCGCGGCGATACGCAGATGTTCTTCATGGGGTGGAATGCCGATTATCCCGACCCGGAGAATTTTTTATTCCTGCTGCACGGCCCGCAATCCAAGGTGAAATTCAGCGGCGAAAACACCAGCAACTACAGCAGCCCGGAATTCGACCGCCTGTTCGCGCAGATGAAGAACATGGACAACACCCCGGCGCGGCAAGCCATCATCGACCAGATGCTGGAAATCCTGCGCCGCGATGCGCCCTGGCTGTGGGGCTATCACCCGAAGAATTACGTGCTGCAACACGGGTGGCTGCACAACATCAAACCCAACATCATGGCCAACAACAAACTCAAATACTGGCGCGTGGATAGTGCGCGGCGCGATGATCTCAGACGCGAGTGGAACCAGCCGGTGCGCTGGCCGCTGTGGCTGGGGGCGTTATTGCTGGCCGGGTTTGGGTGGTGGATGCGGCGGGTGTTGAGGAAGCGGGAAGAGGCCAGGTGAAAGGCAAAAAACCAAACCCCTCCCAACCTCCCCTTGTCAGGGGAGGGGCAGAGCGGCAGGTTGCAAATGATTGCGAACGTATCGACGAAGCGCAACACCACTCCTCCCCTGATAAGGGGAGGCCGGGAGGGGTTAGAGGCTTTATTCCCTACAACAATAAACTAACCGCTCTTGCACGCCAAAACCGCAAGAACCCCACCGCCCCAGAAATCAAAATGTGGAACGAAGTGCTGCGCATGCGCCATTTTTCCGACTACAAATTTTTGCGACAAAAACCCATTGCCGGTTACATCGTGGATTTTTATTGCGCCGAGTTGTGTTTGGCGATTGAAATTGACGGCGACAGCCATGCCGAATCCGTTGAATACGATGCGGCACGAACAGCCGCATTGGATGCTCTAGGCATCACAGTTGTCCGCTATACCAACGACGATGTGATGCGCAATCTCGAAGGTGTTTACGACGATTTGCTGGACAAGTTGAAGCGGTGGTTTCACACCGCGTACCACACCGCAAAATAGTGGCTCACCGTGCCGCCCAGCACGAACCAGTGCCAGATGAAATGGCCGTAGCGCAGGTGTTTGTCGGTCACAAAAAAAGCCACGCCGACGGTGTAGCTTAAGCCGCCGACGAGTAGCCAGATCAGCCCTGCTGCCGGAACGCTGGTGTAAAACGGTTTGACGGCGACCAGGATGAGCCAGCCCATGGCCAGATACAGCGCGGTCGAAATGTATGGATGTTCCATGCGGTAGATCACTTTCAGGACAATGCCGATGGCAGCCAGTCCCCAGATCACGCCGAACATCGACCAACCCCATGCACCGTGCAACACGCCCAGGGTGAACGGCGTGTAGGTTCCGGCAATCAGCAGGTAAATCACAGCGTGGTCTATCACCTGAAACACGCGTTTTAGCGACGAGTGATACAACGCGTGGTAGAGGGTGGAGGCGAGGTAGAGCAGGATCATGGTCGCGGCGAAGATGGAGCAACCGACGAGGTAGCCCGTATCGCCGTGCTGCAGTGCATGCGCGATGAGCAGCGGTGTGCCTGCGATGGCTGCCAGCAAGCCGATGGCGTGGCTGATGCTGTTGGCTACTTCTTCGCTATGCGATTGTTTGCGTTCCGGGCTTGGATCGGCTGCGGTTGCTTCATTCAATGGCGTTCATCCTTCTGCATTATTCATGCATCCACTTGCGCCAATATGACCACATAGTTTTCCCCGTATTTCTTCGCGCATTTGGGGCAGGTTGTGTAATAGAAATACAGCTTGCGGCTGTGTTTGCCTTTGGCCGCAACGTAGGCCTGCATTTCTTCGATCCACACGCGCATGTTACGGTACGGTCCTTCGAACACCTTGGACAGGAACGTGCCGGACAGAGAGGTCATCCGGGTATCCGCAATATCGCGGCTCACCTCGATATACACATCCGCGCCCCACAGCGAATTTTCGTCGGTCAGAATGATCCGCGTTTCGGTGCGCGCATCGGCGGCGCGGATGAGTTCGTCGTTGCGCGTCATCACCGCGCCGTAGTTCAGCGGGATGTGAAACAGGCTGGTCACGCGGTCTTGCACAAACAGCTTGTTCATCCAGGTGATTTCCTGTTCGTCCCAAGGCACGGGATTGAAGCGCGGGCAACATTCTTCGGCTTTGATCGTGTTCATGTTGTGTCTCCTTTTCAAATTACTTTGAACGAATAACACGGGCCACTTCGAATCGTGGCGGCGGACTCATTCTACTCTTGCCGTTTGTCCGTCGCTCAAGGTTTGCCTTTACAATACCGCCACTCATGATCGCTTACCTCATCCGCCGCATCCTTTACGCAATACCCATCCTGATCGGGGTGAACCTGCTCACTTTCGCGCTGTTCTTCGTGGTGAACACGCCGGACGACATGGCGCGCATGCAGCTCGGCATCAAGCGCGTGACGCCGGAAGCCATCGCCAAATGGGAGCAGCAGCACGGCTACGACAAGCCGTTGTTCATCAACTCCTCAGCCAGCGGCAGCGACAAATTCACCGACACGATTTTCTGGCACAAGTCCGCCAGCATGTTCGTGTTCGACTTCGGTTATTCCGACGACGGGCGCAACATCAGCCGCGAGATCGTGGTGCGCATGATGCCCAGCCTCGTTATTGCTTTGCCGACGTTCGTTATTGGATTAGTGGTGTCTGTGAGTTTTGCTTTGTTGTTGGCGTTGTTCCGTGCCACTGTGCTGGACTTGGCGGGCGTGGCGCTGTGCGTGTTGCTGATGTCTATTTCCCTTTTGTTTTACATCATCGGCGGACAGTTTCTGGTGAGCAAGCTGTGGCATCTGGTACCCATTTCCGGCTACGCGGGCGGCGCAGACAGTTTCAAATTCGTGGTGCTGCCCATTGTCATCGGCGTGGCGGGGGGCATCGGCTCCAGCAGTCGCTGGTACCGCACCATCTTCCTCGAAGAAATGGGCAAGGACTACGTGCGCACCGCGCGCGCCAAGGGCTTGTCCGAACTGCGCGTGCTGTTCACCCACGTGCTGAAGAACGCCATGATCCCGATCCTGACCGGCGTGGTGGTGGTCATCCCGCTGCTGTTCATGGGCAGCCTGCTCACCGAATCGTTCTTCGGCATCCCCGGCCTCGGCAGCTACACCATCGACGCGATCAATGCGCAGGACTTCAGCGTGGTGCGCGCCATGGTGTTCCTGGGGTCGGTGCTTTACATCGTCGGGCTGATCTTGACCGATGTGTCTTATACGGTGGTTGATCCGAGGGTGAGGTTGCAATGAATGAATCGTCGGGAATTCGTCATTCCGGCGCAGGCCGGAATCCAGCTAATAAAAAAACTCCTTGCGGAGCAAGGACAACACCAACGGCATTATTTGTAACTTCACTGGATTCCCGCCTGCGCGGGAATGACGCAGTTGGAAAAGTGAGGAGGTTTTCAAAATGACTCCCGTCATCCTGTGGAGCGACGCGCTGGTGTTCCTGCTGATCGCGGCGGGGATCGCGGCGGCCTGGTATGTGCGCAAGCACGAACACCTGCTGTTGCCCTGGCGGCGCGTGGCGCGCAGCCGCGTGGCGATGGTGTCGCTGCTGGTGCTGTCGCTGTTCCTCGCAGTCGGCTTGCTCGATACGCTGCACTTCCGCCTCGCGCTGCCGCAAGCGAACGGCGGCGAAAAAGTGTATTCGCCCGAAGTGCTGAGCGTGTTCGACCAACTGGTCACACCGCTGCGCACGCACACCGAAAAAACCTATTCCGCCCCGTTCGCGCTCACGCTGTATGCCAAAGAGACCACGACCGACGCGCAGGGTCACGTCGTGCGCGAGTATCCGCGCCTGCTATACGGTGGCGCGCACCTGACGGATGCGGCACAGCGGGAAGGCGATGTGGTGCGGCGGGGATTGCTCGGGGCGGCGATGGGATTCATTTTTGGTGTGTTGCTGCTTGCTGCAATTTCGTCATTCCGGCGCAGGCCGGAATCCAGCAAATCAAACACTCCGCGAAGCGGACAAAACCCTGTTGAACCGCTACGCGGTGATAATCTAATTCGCTGGATTCCGGCCTGCGCCGGAATGACGGATCATAAAGTCTGGCGGTCTATTGTTATTACCCTTCTCGTCCTCTCATCCCTCATCGGCATCGTCGCCAACCTCGCCACCGTCTATCACATCCTCGGCACCGACAAGGTCGGACAGGACGTACTCTATCTCTCGCTGAAAAGTATCCGCACCGGCCTCATCATCGGCACGGTGACTACGCTGGTCACGCTGCCGCTGGCCCTGTTCCTCGGCGTGGCGGCTGGCTATTTTCGTGGCTGGGTGGACGATGTGATCCAGTACATTTACACCGTGCTCAGTTCCATCCCCAGCGTGCTGCTGATCGCGGCGGCGGTGCTGATGATGCAGGTGACCATCGACACCCACCCGCAATGGTTCACCACCACCGCCTCGCGCGCCGACCTGCGGCTGGTGTTCCTGTGTTTGATCCTCGGCATGACCAGTTGGACCGGGCTGTGCCGCCTGCTGCGCGGCGAGACGCTGAAGCTGCGCGAGATGGAATACATCCAGGCCGCGCAATCGTTCGGCGTGTCGTCCTTGCGCATCCTCGCGCGCCACATCATGCCCAACGTGATGCACATCGTGCTGATCTCGCTGGTGATGGACTTCTCCGCGCTGGTGCTGGCCGAAGCCGTGCTGTCCTACGTCGGCGTGGGTGTCGATCCCAGCATGATTTCCTTCGGCACCATGATCAACGCCGCGCGCCTGGAGATGGGGCGCGAGCCCGTGGTGTGGTGGGCGCTGGCCTCCGCGTTCAGCTTCATGCTGCTGCTGGTGCTGGCCGCCAACCTGTTTGCCGATGCGGTGAGGGATGCGTTTGATCCGAGGTTGAACCGGACGGAGGCTTAGCGTCTGAACGAGGCGAGCCCGGAGTCTGTCGCCAGATTTTAAAATATACCACTCCATGAAGATGCCCTATTGACGGGCATCTTCATGCATCGATCATCGCAGATTGCCTATTGACGGGCGTTTGCACGAGGTGGGGGTTTCAGTAAATTCTTGCCGCCAGATTTGGAGGCTGGATGAGCGGCGGGTATTAACCCAATGCGGTCGTTGCGTCAGTTCAAGTCTATTACGAAGCAGAACTACCCCCATAGGTTGTCCTTAACACTCATTGGGACAGTACACCTCGCCTTCAACGAACTTTCCATCCACATACCAATAGTCGATGCATGCATAGGAGTTATGATGCCAAATGAGTCCCCATCTCCCAATGCGGCCATTTCCTGGGGGGGGGCGCAACCTATTCTTTCGAGCACTGTTGACAGCTTCGAGTTCGAATAGTGAATCTCCGGTAGCGATGTGCCCAACCTCCATGAGTTCATAATTACGACTGGAAAGACAGGCAAAAATCCTCACACCCTTTGTGATGCCGAGTACAGGGTGCTGCTGCTGAAACATCGCTAGTACCGCCACATCCGCAACCCCGTCAGAATCGAGGTCGACCGAGACAATCGTTCTTGGCGAGAATCCCTTATATCTTGGCGCATTGCTGTCATCTGGCGCATATGGCTTCCAATCCGGGTGCATAGCGCTAAGCGCCGCACCACAGGTGGCCGGTAAAACAATTGGATCTGCAGCGAACGCCGGGCAAATGGTAAGCGCGAACATTCCAAGGCAAGCAAATATGCGTATCACACGTAACTCCTAGACACCCAACAATTATTAAATGGATGCCAGCGTCCGCATGACACTAAACATTGAGCAGAATAATTTTGGTTCATTTTCATGAAATTTCAGAAGGTGAAATAAACAGCCAACATGGTCATAGTGTGCAACGGCGGACGTAGCTTAGGCTGCAATAAACTAAATAGCAAAAGTCCAAACCCTGCCTATATATTTCTCTGAATGTATTCTTTGGAGAAAAATTTTGGCTGTCCACTTCTGGCCGAACCCAGTCCGCCACGATTATTGGGCAAGCGCCTGACTTTGACAAACAATAAATTCCCAAATCCATCGCGCCACTTCATGAAGATGCCCTATTGACGGGCATCTTCAGATGGGTGTTGAAAATTCCGGGGCGGATTGGCACAGGGAATTCAACCATCCTTGCTCCGCGAAACCGCCAGCGTCCCCGACCTGATATGCAAATCCCGTTGCGGGAACGGGATTTCGATGTTGCGTTTCCGCAGTTCATCCTCGATTGCCCACAGGTATTTGGCATGGGTCTTTCCCGGTGTCACCAGCAGGTCGGCGCCCAGCCACACGACCAGTTCGAAATCCAGGCTGCTGTCGCCGAAGTTGACCAGCCACGCGTCCGGTTCGTGGCCTGCGGCATGTTCGGTTCCGGCGCACATCCCTAGGCAAACCCGGAGGCTGCACCTGCCAACTCCCGGCAGTCCTGTGTGCGCACAGCTTCAGGTTTTGCCGCCATGCGCATTACGCATTTTTTCCGACACGAACTCGGCTCTCGCTTCGGCGTTGTTCTCTTTGCCATGCAGCGTGCACCACGCAAAGAAATCCTGCGGGACGATCTGGCATTCGAGCGCGGTCACCCCGGAACGCTGAAACTCCCGGCGCGTCCTGGTTGCCATCGCTTCCCATTCGGCAAATGAATTCTCGAAACGGTCGGGGTCGGTCGCGGTGGCTTTCACCTCGGCCCAGGTTTCGGCGGTGTACCAGGTGAGGCCGACCAGCATGGCTTGGCTACGGTTCTTGGCACGCAAACGTTGTTGCAGGGTGGGTTTTTTCATGTTTGAAAGTGAATGTCGGAATGTGGAAGAAAGGATTCGTACGAGGAAATATTTGCGCAGCCCGTCCTGATTGTAAAGTGATCCCTGAGTTTACCAATTGTCATGGCGCTCCCGGCGTTCCTGCCGGTAGTTGGTGACCTCAAGGCGAATGCCATCGGGATCGGTGAAGTAGGTTGCCCAATAGTCCGGGGCGTATTCGGGGTAGCGCTGCGCGTCCGATGTCTCGATGCCGCAGTGACGAAGCCGGGTCGCCACGGCGGCGACATCCTCCGCCGAATCGACGCGCAGGCAGAAGTGGTGCAGGCCCGGCGCATTCGGGTCGTGCGCGGTTTGGTTGCGCGCAGGCCGCAGCACATAACCGAAATGGCGGTTGAAATATTGAATGTGGGGATCGCCGCCCAGCGTGAACTTGTTTTTGCGGAAACCCAACGCCTCCAATAACACCCGGTCATAGAAATTCTCCGAACGATCAAGATCGGAGACGGCGATATAGATGTGGTCGATTCCGGTGACTTCGGTCATGGCAGGTATATGGGCATCTCTAATAATTCGTCACACCGGCGCAGGCCGGTGTCCAGTAAAAATATAGGAGCAGTGCAACGCACTGACAAAAAGGCATTTTTAATAAAACCGCTGGATTCCGGCCTGCGCCGGAATGACGGAATTTGAATTATTAGAGATGCCAATATGTGATTGACAGGGTTAGAGAACCGGCTCACAACGTACCTCGGTTTTTACGGAGTTGGCGATAAAGCACAGCTCATGCGCTTCGTGGTGCATTTGCCGGATTTGCTCCCGCGTGGGTAAACGCGCGCCTGAAAAATGCACTTCAGGGCGCAGCGTGACCACGGTCATGGCCATTTTTCCTTCGGCATTTTTCCCCATCACGCCAAGCGCAGCATCGAAGTAGCGATCAACGCGAAACTTCTGTTTGGCTGCGATGGACAGCAACCACAGCATGTGACAGCTTGCCAGCGAGGCAACAAAGGCCTCCTCGGGATCCAGCGCCGATGCATCGGACATCGGCAGGGAAACCACGTGAGGCGATGACGAGCCCGGAATTTCCAGGCCGCCATCGAAACGCAGCAGGTGTTTTCTGCTGTAGCGGTTATCGAGAAAATCCTGTTCTTCCCTTAACCAAAGCACTTCTGCGGTGTAGTGGGCCATGATGGATTTTCTAATTGGGCGAACGCAGCCAAAGCGTTTCCTGCTGGAGTGCAGGGATAGCACGCATCTCCGCTACGCGATTGATGAATTCCTGCCACACCGCGTTTGGAATCCAGACCTCGCGCATTGGAAACGTGGCCAGTTCCTCGCTCTCGCCCAGCACGAGCTTGCGGTAGAGGTAGATAAAGGCCGACACGCGCTTGTTCATGGCGCAATGCACCCAGACCTTGCGCCCGGCAAAAACGTGGAGCACGCCAACAAACTGGGCGAACTGTTCCGACTCGGGCTGTTCCCACTCAACGGGAATTTGGATATACGTTAAGCCCAGCCCAGTGACGAGCTCAGCCTCACCCGCCAGGGCGTTGGCAGAAGTCGGCAGCGCAAGGTTGACGACGGCCTCAATGCCCAATGCAGGCAATTTGGCAATATCACGTTGCGAAAGCTGACCGGATGTCCACAGCCAGTCGAAAACTTGATGGGTATTTTCGGCATCCATGAAGGTTCTAAAGTGGGGCGACAGGATTATGCATTGCATTGCTGCGTTTCAATTTGCACATTCGCATGCCCTGTCGATATTGGAAATAGTTCGGCGGATTTGATAGTACATGAGTGCGGGTTCTTTTCAAACTTGAGGTGTTATTTAAAAGACATACCTCGTGAAGATGCCCGTCAATAGGCGATCTGCACGATGCACGCACGATGGAAAGTGGCGTGCTGGCTGGTGTGCGAGGCAGTCCGCAATACCCGGATGCGCGGCAGGCGCTTTGCTGCATGATTTTTCTGTAAACGATGATGGCGGAACTGCCATTCGGATGTTTGCGCCATGATGATTTACACTCTCAGCTTCAACAAAAGCGGCAAGGGCGCAGTGAAGCGATGAGCGAATTATTGATTTATGAATCCAAGAGCGGGCAGTCCCGCAGCGCGGTGTTGGCGGCATGATCCTGTTATCCGTTCAATCCCTGACCACGGCCTTGCGCAACGGCGCGTGCATTGTCGATGGCATTTCGTTCGATATTGCGGCGGGCGAGACGTTTGCGCTGCTGGGGGAATCCGGTTGCGGCAAGTCGATGACGGCGCTGTCGTTGATGCGGCTGCTGCCGGACGGGGTGGTGAATGCGGGCGGGGCGGTGCGCATGGAAGATGCGGCGCTGTTCGAGTTGCCGGAGCATGAGATGCGCGCGGTGCGCGGCGGCACGATGGCGATGATCTTTCAGGAGCCGGGGCTGAGTTTGAATCCGGTGATGACGGTGGGGCAGCAGATTGCTGAGGTGCTGGCGTTGCATGGAAATCGCTCAAGGAATAACGAGTCTTCCCTCACCCCAGCCCTCTCCCGGGGGGAGAGGGGGGAAATCGAAGAGCGCTGCATCGAGTTGCTCGATCAGGTTGGCATCCCGGATGCGGCACGGCGGGTGCATGAATATCCGTTCCAGATGTCGGGCGGCATGAAGCAGCGGGTGATGATCGCGATGGCGTTGGCGGGCAATCCCAGGTTGTTGATCGCCGATGAGCCGACGACGGCACTGGATGTGACGATACAGGCGCAGGTGCTGCAATTGCTGCGCGACACGCAAGACCGGAGCGGCATGGCAATGCTGCTCATCACGCATGATCTCGGCGTGGTGGCGGAGACGGCGCACCGTGTCGGGGTGATGTATGCCGGGCAGATCGTGGAGCAGGCCACGCGCGACCAGTTGTTTGCGCAACCCTTGCATCCGTACACGCAAAAACTTTTCGCCGCTTTGCCGAATACGCGACATAGCGGACAAACCCTGGCGGCGATTCCCGGTAGCGTGCCGCCGCTGGGCAGCCTTCAGCAGGGCTGCCGTTTCACGCCGCGCTGCGACCGGGCTTGGGAACTGTGCAGTGCGCAGACACCGGAGTGGACGGTGGTGGAGGGGCGCGGGGTGAGGTGCCACCTTTATGGGGAGGCGGGAAGGGAGAAGAGGGACGGGAGAAGGGTAGAAGCGGAGCTGCGGTTTTCCCCTTCCCCCTTAACCCTTCCCTCTTCTCTCTTGCAGGTTGAAAACCTGCAAGTCCATTTCCCCATCCGCAAAGGTCTGTTGCAGCGTGTGGTGGGGCAGGTGAAAGCGGTGGATGGTGTGTCGCTGGCCATTGCGCCGGGGCGCACGCTGGCGCTGGTGGGGGAATCGGGTTGCGGCAAGACGACACTGGGCAAGGCATTGTTGCAATTGATTCCGCCCACGGCGGGCAGTGTGCAGTTCGACGGGGATGAGTTGATCGGTTCGCGCTTGGCGCGCGCGAAGATGCAGATGGTGTTCCAGGACCCTTATGCTTCGCTCAATCCCAAGATGCGCGTGGCGGAGATTCTCGAAGAGGGCATGAGTGCGCTGCGCATCGGCGGCGACAGTGCGGCACGGCAGGCGCATATTGATGAGTTGCTGGACAAGGTGGGGTTGGCGCGCGACAGCAAATGGCGCTATCCGCACGAATTCTCCGGCGGGCAGCGCCAGCGCATCGCCATCGCGCGCGCTTTGGCAGTGTCGCCGCAATTGTTGATTTGCGACGAGCCGACCAGTGCTCTGGATGTGTCGGTGCAGGCGCAAATTCTGAATCTGCTGAAAGCGTTGCAGGAAGAGTTGGGCTTGAGTTATCTGTTCATCACGCACAATCTTGCGGTGGTGGAATACATGGCGCACGAAGTGTGTGTGATGTATCTGGGACGCATCGTGGAGCAGGGTACGTCGGAAGAAGTGTTGCGTTCGCCCAAGCATCCGTATACGCAGGCGTTACTGGCTGCGGTGCCGCGTATCGACGGCGAGGGGAGGAAGTACATCAAGCTGGAAGGCGATCTGCCGTCACCCGCAAACCCGCCTTCAGGCTGTCATTTCGCGCCGCGTTGTGCGCAGGTGATGGCGGTCTGCGCGCAATATCCAGAAACCACAAACATCAGCGCGACGCATGGCGTGCGCTGTCATTTGTATTAAGTTATTAGAGATTGGATGCCAGTCGCTCGCTGTGTTTAATGCTGGCGCGTTTGATTTTGCTTTGGGCGGAGGAGCGCCGCTGAGGCGAACGTTTGCTCGCGTAACGAACGGCAGAGCTGCCGGGAAGAATGGTGAAGCGATGCCCGATGCTCAGGCGTTTGCTTCCGTGATTCATGGCGACCAAGCTGGCTTGGCTGACATGGAAGCGTCGAGCGAGGGAGGAAATTGTATCGCCTTTGTGTACTGCGTAGCTGAACCCCGACATTTCCTGCACCGCAGTGGCGTGCATATTGAAGGGGGAAAACTCTTCGCTCGCATCGGCTTCTTTTGCCGGAACCAGCAGGGTCTGTCCGTTGCTTTGGGTGGCATACTTCGACAATCCATTCGCTGCACGCAACTGATCCAGTCGAATATCGAACTGCGAAGCGACTTCGGCGAATGTTTCGCCCTTGGTGGTTTTGTAGGCGCGCCATGAAACGAGACGCTGATTGTTCTTTTCCAGATTGTCGCGGAAGGTCGCCACTTTATCCACGGGCAATAGTATGACTTCGCCGTTGTCGTGCAGGATGACCGGGCGATTATGCCCGGGATTGAGTGCCAGAAATTCTTCCATGGAGATGTCGGCCAATTCTGCGGCCAGCTTCACGTCCATCGGTTTTGTTGTGGTGACCACATCAAAGTACGGGCGGTTTGGAATGTCATGCAACACGATGCCGTATCTTGCCGGGTCGCTGATGATGTTTTTGACCGCCAGCAGTTTGGGTACATAGTTGCGGGTTTCGCGCGGAATGTTGAGGTGTGCGAAATCGGTGGGTTTGTGCTGTCTGAGATTTCTGGCCTGTGCGCGTGCAATGCAGTTCTCGCCGCAATTGTAGGCGGCCAGCGCCAACTCCCAATCGCCGAACTGGTCGTGCAATTTCTGCAAATAATCCAGTGCGCCGTTGGTTGCGCCGATAACATCGCGCCGACCGTCGTACCACCAATTTTGCTCCATTCCAAAATGCTTGCCGGTTGAGGGGATGAACTGCCAGATACCGGAGGCACGCGCCACCGAATTGGCACCGGGATTGAATGCGCTTTCGATTACGGGCAACAATGCGATCTCTGACGGCATGCCGCGCCGGTTCACTTCTTCCGTGATGTAGTACAGATAATGCTGCGCCCGTTCGCTCATGCGCAACATATAGTCCGGGTGGCTCGCATACCATTTTTCATGGCGTTTGATCAGCGGACTGTTCAGTTCATTCATGGCGAATCCGGCTCGGATGCGTTGCCAGACATTTTCTTCCGGCAGGGCGGAAAGAGACGGGTAGTCGTTCTCGCCCGTTGTTTCCTGAGGGGGAATTGCCGCGCTGGGCGGTAGCTGCGCTTGTTCGGCAGAAGGGAGGGCAATAGCATGTTCCGGCGCGAGGATCATTGCTTCGCGCACGGGGGCGGGTGCTTGCATCAATACGGGTTCATTTGCTGCTATCCCGTTTTCAGCGGCAAAAACGGATGACGAAAAATTTGCCGTGGCAAAAAACAAAGACAGCACGGCCAACCGTGCTGTCTTTGTGGTGTGATGCAGGAGTTGATCGCTCAACGTATAACCTCTTTCAGTTGTTCCAGAATTGCCGGGTTCTCCAAAGTGGATACATCTTGCGTGATTTCTTCGCCCTTGGCAATGGCACGCAACAAACGGCGCATGATTTTGCCGGAGCGGGTCTTGGGCAGATTCTCGCCAAAACGGATTTCGTCCGGCTTGGCGATGGGGCCGATTTCCTTGCCGACCCAGTTGCGCAACTCTTCCGCAAGTTTCTTGGCGGCAGCCGCATCGGCCGGGCGCGCGCCTTTTAGCACCACGAACGCAACCACGGCTTCGCCTTTGATTTCGTGCGGCTTGCCGACGATGGCAGCTTCCGCCACCAGCGGATTGGAAACCAGCGCGGATTCGATTTCCATGGTGCCCAAGCGGTGTCCCGAAACGTTCAGCACATCGTCGATGCGACCCATGATCCAGAAATAGCCGTCTTCATCGCGGTGTGCGGAGTCACCAGCCAGATATGCGCCCTTCATTTCTTCGGGGAAATAGCCTTTCTTGTAGCGCTCGGGATCGCCCCAGATGGTGCGAATCTGCGAGGGGAACGGCTTCTTGATAACGAGGAAGCCGCCATGTTGGTCGTTCACTTCGTCGCCCGCTTCATTGACGATGGTGGCGATGATGCCGGGCAGAGGAAGCGTGCAAGTGCCGGGCTTGATCGGCATCGCACCCGGCAACGGCGCAATCATGTGGCAGCCGGTTTCGGTTTGCCACCATGTATCGACGATAGGGCAGCGTGCCTGACCGACGATGTTGTAGTACCACATCCATGCTTCAGGATTGATAGGTTCACCCACGGTGCCGAGCAGGCGCAAGCTGGACAGGTCGTATTGTTTGGGTAATTCGCCGCCCAGTTTGATTAGGGAGCGGATCGCTGTCGGTGCGGTGTAGAAAGTGGTGACCTTATGATCCTGGATCATCTTCCAGAAGCGTCCCGCATCGGGATAGGTCGGAACGCCTTCAAACACGACCTGGGTTGCGCCCATGGCCAGCGGGCCGTAAGCGACATAGCTATGGCCGGTGATCCAACCCACGTCAGCGGTGCACCAGAAGATATCGCTTGGCTTGTAGTCAAACACCCATTTCATCGAAGCCATTGCACCCAACAGGTAGCCGCCGGTTGAATGCTGTACGCCTTTTGGCTTGCCGGTCGAGCCGGAGGTGTAGAGGATGAATAGCGGGTGTTCTGCCCCCACCCATTCCGGTTCGCAATTCGAGGATTGGGCGTTAAACAAATCGTGCCACCACACATTGGTATCGCTGTTCCATTGCACGTCACCCCCGGTGCGGCGATAGACGACAACGGTATGCACGCCCTCGCATCCGCCTAAACTTAGCGCTTCATCCACTGCCGGTTTGAGTGCCATTGCTTTGCCGCCCCGGAATTGGCCGTCAGCCGTGATGACAGCAACTGCCTGAGCATCCGTGATACGTTCGTGCAAACTTTTGGAGGAGAATCCGCCGAATACTACCGAGTGAATTGCGCCGATGCGGGCGCAAGCTTGCATGGCTACTACGGCTTCCACGCTCATCGGCATATAGATGATGACGCGATCACCTTTTTTGATGCCGCGCGATTTCAGTCCATTGGCAAATTGGCATACGCGCCCGTGCAGTTCGCGGTAGCTTACATGAGTGGTTTTGCCATCATCAGCTTCAAAAATAATTGCGGTTTTTTCGGGCTGAGTCGCCAGATGTCTGTCCAGGCAGTTGTAAGAAACATTTAGTTCGCCATCTTCAAACCACTTGTAAAAGGGCGCATTGCTTTCGTCCAATGTCTTGGTGAACGGCTTGTGCCAGAGCAGCGTTTCGCGGGCGAGGTTCGCCCAGAAACCCTCATAGTCTTTGCTGGCCGAATCGCACATCGCGCGGTAACTGTCCATGCCGGATACGTTGGCCTGTTTGACGAAATCATCGGACGGATTAAACACACGATTTTCGTGCATTACGGATTGGATATTGGACATTGAAATCTCCACAAGTGGTGGTTGTTTAATATAAAGCCTATGACATTGTTTGTGTCAATCCCCTTTAGATAGGGTGTTTGGCGCTGGCGATGCTGCCCTGCAACCTGAACAAGTCTAACATTTTCGGAATGTTTGTTTCATTGGAAATTCCCGAAGGATGTATTGGATTTGCGATGATAGCGAATAGGTTGCTTGGTTAGCTATATAACTATAGCCAGTCTTCCTGACTTGAGTCTTACTATCTATGTGTTGATTGAAGTTGAAGTAATCATTTGCTGCTGGGCTGACGTTCGAGCCATCATTTGCTTCTGGTGTTGAAGAGAGTTGTTGACGCGACCGTCGAACTTCTGTACATTTCGCCCCCTTCCCTGACGCGGGGTGGAGCAGTCTGGCAGCTCGTCGGGCTCATAACCCGAAGGTCGTAGGTTCAAATCCTGCCCCCGCAACCAAATAAGGGAAATTTAAATGCGGTGTGTTTAAAAATGAGTTGACGGAAGTTTTTCACTCTATATAATGCGCACCTCTTCGCAGCTGCGGTTGCAGAAGAAAGCGGCAAAAAGTTCTTTAAAAGATAGAAGAAACAACCGATTAGTGTGGGTATCTGCACTTGGGCAGACCGAGCTTGCTTAGGCGAAG
>JAQTTU010000021.1 GCA_028710605.1 Sideroxydans sp. | reverse complement strand
ACAAGGCGGCTCAACACAGCCACCGGGGCCCGAACATACAGACCGACAAGCCCAAGTCAAAAAGCAGTTGGATTCCGACCAAGGATCTGGTGCAGGGCAAACAGCACCTGTCCTCCAAACGCCGCAAACCGTAAGTCTGCCAAAGTAATTCTAAGAGAGATGCCATTGGTGTCGGGGTCGAAATGTTTTAGAAGTTGTCACAATCATTTTGACGAAAATGCTTTCCCCTCACTCCTCCCCTCGTTTTCCCTTTCCATGTAATTTGAAGTTTCAATCTTCAAATTGTAAACATGCCAACCAGTTCATGCCCATGGAAAGCGAGCCAAAGGTGCGGAGTTGATTTGTCTTCAAGGGGAAAACAGGGACAGACCACGGATTACCCAAAAAAACCGAAAACCATAGTCTGCGCCTCTCCCCTCTGCCCCGAGATGCCCGTCAATAGGCGATCCGCATCTTGCATATAACGTAGATCGCCTATTCACGGGCTTCTCCGCGATGTGCCGCTTTCAAAATCGCGCAATTCAAAGGGGTAAGCATCGCAATAATATTAGCTGCTTCCCCCTGCCGCATTAAGTCTTAATTCGCCGAATAATTACGATTGATGTAAAATTCCTTACCTATTTAACCAAGTAAGAAATGCGAGGAGGTGTTTATGCTTGCGACTGTAACCGACAAGGGACAAGTCACTGTCCCGAAAAATATCCGTGACCAGCTCAACATTGCCACCGGCAGTAAGCTCGATTTCGAGGTTGAGGACGACGGCAGTTTGCGGGTGCGCGTGCTGGTGCGCGGCTCGGACAATTTGTTCGGGCTGGTGCATCGTCCCGGAATTAAGCCGCTCAGCATCAAGGCGATGGATGAAGGTATCGTCGCGGCAACCCAGACGCGCAACCAGCGTTCGCGCAAATGATCGCGCTCGACACCAACGTTCTGGTGCGGCTTGTCACCCGCGACAATGAGGCGCAGGCACAGCGTGCCAAGGCGGTTTTCGATACGCACGGTGAGGAGCACGGCTGTTTTTTCGTGTCCGACATCGTGCTGGTCGAGTTGTGTTGGACGCTGTCGCGAAGCTACGAATTGCAACGCGCCGACATCGCGCGCACGGTGCGCGCCCTGCTCGAAAACAGCAGCATCGCATTTGAGTCGTCACTCGTCGTGCGCAATGCGCTGAACAGTTTTGAAACAACCACCGCAGATTTCCCGGACTGCCTGATCGTAGCCAAAGCCGGACATGCCGGTTGCAGCCACACACTTACTTTCGACCAGCGCATGAAGTTGTTGCCCGAGGTTCAGCTTTTATAACGACAGAAATACACTCCCCCCTCATCTTCAGTCTGAAAACCGCAAACCATAGTCTGCGCCCGCCCCCTCTGCCCCAAGATGCCCGTCAATAGGCGATCCGCATCATGCATATAACGTAGATCGCCTATTCACGGGCTTCTCCGCGATGTGCCGCTTTCAAATCCGCCGTTTACCCATTGCAATCGTCCGGGCAACATGCAACAGTAAAACGCCGGAGCAAATCTGGACTTTGGCGGGATGCCGTTGTGGGCGTGAAGCCCGTTCCCGCGTTCGATCAATCTATTTGGAGTTGCGCCATGTCCGATAAGCAGTTGCCTCCGGGATTAGTGTTGTGGCCTGACGATGGGGTTGCGCGGCAGCGGGTTGCGGTGCTGCTCAGCGATATTCATTGCACCGATTGCAGCGTCGGCAACCAGACGGCGGATGAAACGGACTGGGAGACGTTTTTCCGCGAGCTGGAAATGATGCTGGTCGATTCGATCCCGGCTGCGGGCGGCAGCGAGGTGTTGCTGGTTCTCAACGGCGATGTCGCCGATTTGCTGCGCTCCGGCCAATGGACGGAAAACAATGTGTATCCGTGGCAAAACGATAAGCCGGAATTCAAGCCCATCGTGCTGGGCATCATGCGCGAAATCGTGCGGCGGCATTCCGGCGAACCGGGAGATCATCCGCATACCTCGGGCTTTTTCTTTTACCTGCGCAAGATGGTCAAGGCGCTGCGCGATAAAACCGCAAACGTGAGCCTGATCCCCATCGCGGGCAACCACGACAAAACTTTGCAGGGAGTGCCCGAGGCGCGCGAAATTTTTTACCGGCAGTGCCTGGGGCTTGAGGCGGGCGACTTCGCTCCCGCTTACCGCGACTGGGTGGCGACACAAATGGGCAGCGATCCGGCCGAGGTCTGGCCGCTGCTGCCGTTTTATTTCGCCGCCCCGCATTTGCGCCTGTTTGCCACGCACGGCCACTGGCGCGACGACACCAATTCCGGCACGACCCGCCTGTGGCATGCGGGCAAGGGTTGGCAGCCGCAGCTTTGGCAACAGGAACAATTCCGGGCGTTTCATGCCCCCTGCTTCGGCGACACGATTGCCAGCGGCTTGCTGTCCGGTTTCATCTGGAACACCGAACGGGCAATCAAGCGCGAGGTCGGGGCGGATGCCCAGCGTTCGCGCATCCTGAACGTGTTGCGCGAAATGGATTTGTACCGCCCGGCGGTGAGCGCGATTGTGCGTCTGCTGGACGAAGCCGGAAAACTCGACCGCCGCGACCCGGATGCCCGCCAGCTCTACCAGACGGTAATCGACCAGTTCCGCAACAGCTTGCAATCGTGGCTGGACCACCCGGAAACCTTCGCCACGGCTCCGGCGTTGACGAAAATCCAATTGCATGCGATCCGCTTTTTTCACCGCCTGCACTGGAACGGGTTTGATACCTTCCTGTTGAAGGCGATGATGGCAGCTTCGGATTCTGACAGCGAGCCCGCTTATGCGACTCTCCCGGCCTTTCTCGCCGCCTACCGGCCTCTCGGGTTCAAGCTGCATGTCGAAGGCCACACCCACCTGGCGATGGAAGCCGACCTGCTATATCGCCACCCGCGAGAAAACCGGAACTACACCTATGTCAACCTTGGGGCATGGCGCAACCGCATCGTGCAAAAAGTGGGCAAGGCGGGTTATCGCCGCCGCAGTACCGGCCGCGCCCTGATCGTGCGCAGCAGCGCCGTCCCCGATCAATCCGGCAACCGCTTCGGCTTTACCCTGCGCGACATCTCCAGTTGGGGGGACGATCTGGATCGGTGGTAAACGGCACGACAATTTATTTCAAGCACGCTCATTCCGGCGTTGCGTTTTTACCGTAAAAAAAGGGGACGGATATAAGTTAAATCACCTCCGGCAAAGCCGGAGGCTTATTGGGTGAGCACCTCAAAGGGGCTCTAAAACCGTGAGCCGCCCAAGGCGGCTGAGTTTTGCTCCTTCCCCTTCAGGGGGGAAGGTTGGGATGGAGGGGTGATCTATACGCAGCACCACCCTTACACCCCATCCCCACCCTACCCCTCCCCTTGAAGGGGAGGGAATGAAGCGGGCATCTCCAAACCATGTACTACCGCATCACACGGTTAAACCTTACCGAGCCCCCCGGCAGAGCCGGGGGTTTACCTGCATGGCACTCGGTTAAGAGAAAATCAGGCGAAGTGAGCGTCTTCTCCGAAGCTTTTCAAGCTTTCGTTCCTTCCCCTTCAAGGGGAAGGCCAGGATGGGGATGGGGTTTGAGCCGCGACCAACCCCATCCCCACCCCACCCTCCCCTTGAAGGGGAGGGAATTGACGCAAAATTCGCTTAACCGAGTGCCATGAGGGGTTTACCTCACTTAATCACGAAGCTGCCCCAATAAATTTCTGCATCTGCGCGATGCGTTGTGTGTAGATCGCCTATTGGCGGGCGTTTCCGTGAGGTAGGGATTATTATTCCGCCGCATCCAGGCAAACCGGCTCCGCCTTTTCTACTTCCTCTCCCGCTTCGCCGTTTCCAATCTTTCCATCGCCTCCGCCGCGATCTCCCGCACTTCTGCGCTGTCATCGTCGAGGCGGGCGGCGACATGAGCGCATGCGGCGGCGCTGCCGGTGAGGCCGAGCAGGTGGCAGGCATCGGTGCGCATGCGGCGGTCGGCGTGGCGCGAAAGTTCGGCCAGTTGCGGCAGCAAAGCTTGCAGTTGCGGCGTGTCGGCATAGGTTTCC
Organism: Sideroxydans sp.; assembly: GCA_028710605.1. Taxonomy (GTDB): domain Bacteria; phylum Pseudomonadota; class Gammaproteobacteria; order Burkholderiales; family Gallionellaceae; genus Sideroxyarcus. The sequence continues at coordinate 21,220 of JAQTTU010000021.1, read as the reverse complement.
AGCAGCGCGCTGACACCGAGGCGCACGTCGATGCCGGCTTCGGGATCGGCGATGATGGCGAGCAGGGGCTTGAGGCGCTGCGGGTCGGCGGCGATGAATGCCGCAGCGTGTTGGTAGCCGCCCTCTTTCAGCAAATGTTCGACGTAATGCGCCGCGCCCTCCTCGCCGCTCGCCCACTCCGCCCACTGGCGCAGTTCGGCAAGACTGCGCGCGCCGGTCAGCGTGAAATCGCCGAGACGCAACCAGGGTGCGGCGCGCACGCCGTATTGCGCGGCCTGTTCGGGATGCGCGGCGAGATTCACCACCGTCAGCTTGCCGATCAACGTTTGCTTGACCAGTTCTCCCAGCGCCTGCAACACGGCGGGGCAGTGCGCGCAGCCGGGAGTGATGAACAGCAGCGCGTCGGGCGGGGTGGCGGGCATGGTTGATCCTTTGATTATTCGCCGTGCAATGTGACGATGAGACGGCGGCTACCGCCGTGGTTTCTGTGTTCGCACAGATAAATTCCCTGCCATGTTCCCAGCCCCGGTTGTCCGTCGGTGATCGGGATATTCAGGCTGTTGCCGAGCAGGCTGGATTTCAAATGCGCGGGCAAATCGTCAGCGCCCTCATCCTGATGCCGGTAATACGGTTCGTCTTCCGGCACGGCGCGGTTGAACCAGTTTTCAAAATCCTGGCGCACCGTGGGATCGGCATTTTCGTTGAGGGTCAGCGAGGCGGAGGTGTGCATGATAAAAACGTTCATCATGCCGATTTTGAAATTGCGCAGTTCGGGCAACTCGCGCAACAACTCTTCGGTGATCAGATGAAAACCGCGCGGCTTTGCTTTCAAGCGTATCTCTTTTTGCATCCACATATCGAAATTTCGTCAGGCTTTCATGGCACCCGGTTAAGAAATAAACGATGACACCCCCACCCCCATCCCGGCCTTCCCCTTGAATGGGAAGGAGATGGTTTGGCTAAAACGGATTATTCAGGTTCAAGTATCTGTTATTCGCCGGGACAAGTGTATTACTCTTGTGGCGTATGCATTTCAGCGGCACTATTGAACTATCTGTATTTATCTTTCGGGAGAATTTTTATGACTTTTGTTTCGTGGCTGGTGTTCGGCATCCTGTTCATGTTCTCCGAGTTCGCCACCGGCACGCTGTATCTGCTGGTGATCGGTCTGGCTTTTGTCTATCCCGCCATCGCCGCCTATCTGGATGCCTCCAGCAGCATGCAATTGACCGTGCTCGGCGCGGGCACCGTCGTTCACGTGATGATCGTGGCGATCTTGCGCAGACGCAAAGCATCGGGCAAACCTGCTGCCGTTCGCACTGATGTGGGGCAACGTGTGGAGGTGATTGAATGGCGGGACGAGGGGTCGGCCAGAGTCATGTATCGCGGCGTGGAGTGGGAAGCCGACAAGCTGCGCGCCGAAATGCCCGATGCCGCGCACGGCATCATCAAGTCCGTGCAAGGCAGCCGCCTCGTCATCATCACCGAAGCCGATCCGCTGGCGGACTGATTGCCCAGAAGCGCTTATAACCCGTTCGCCCCGAGCCTGTCGAAAGGCAATGGAGTCAAACCAAATCAGTTTTTTCTAAACAGATCGACGCGTATCTGCATGTGAAAAGTTGCGCCGTCACGCGCCATGTATTCATTGAATTTCGAGCGGACTTTTTCCAGTGTTGCGGCAGAAAGTTTGTGCTCGGTGTGCGTCACTTTGATTACTTGCTGTTCGAACTGTTCAAAGTTTTCAAAGTGCATCGGCTGCAAAAAGAATTTCTGCGACACCAGCGCCAGCTTGCCCGATGCCACCGCACGCTGCTCTGCCGCAAAAGCCGCATCGCGTACCGTTTTTTCATCATGAAAAAGTTTCAGCACTTCATTGAAATCACCGGCATAAACCGGCTCTGAAATATAGACCACGCCGCCCGCTTTCAGCACGCGCTGAATCTCGGAGAACGCGCTGTCCATCAGTTGCATCGGCACGTGATGCAAAGACTTGAACATCAGCACGATGTCGAAACTCTCATCCGCCGCCGGAATCTTTTCAGCGCCGCCGTGCGCAAATTTCACCTTGGGCAGATCGGTGATGGCGAGGTTTTTTGCCAACTGAATTGCATCGACCTCCAGCGCCAGCACCGACGCGGCCTGTTGCGCGACGGTACGCGTTTTCTCGGCCTTGCCGCAGCCCAGTTCCAGCACCGTGGCATCTTTCAGGTGCAGCAGTTCACCGAGAATCTCCCCCTCGTTCGCCACGAGGCTGGTTTGCGCATCCGAAATTTTCATTTCACAAATCCTTTACGCGGTCATCGTTCGCCGCCGTTTTGCTTCGCCCATCCGCAGGCATATCGACGCGAATCACTTCGCCTTCGATCACATCACCTTCAAACACTGCGCCCTTTTGCTCCATGCTGCGCGCGGCAAAGTCGCGCATCTGTTTGCGCACATGGCGCGTCTTCCACCACAGATAAGCAAACGCCAGCGCACCGACGATCACGATGACCAGCAGCAACACCGCCGAGAACATCAGCACTAAACCGAGCACGGTCGCAGTCACGATAAATGCCACGATCTTGCGCAACAGGGTGGGGAGATTGCTTGAAGAATTGGGAAGTTGTTTCATCTGTATTGGGTTTGCTTGTCCGGGAATATGAATAAAGGGCCGATCAATTCTGCCGTGTTCGACAGGCTCAGTGCGAACGGGTTCAGTCGGTATTATCAACCTAAAAACCTTAATTCAAGCCACAGAGTTCGCAGAGAACACAGAGAAAGAAGCGGCTATTTCATGTTCTTCTGGCTCATCCAAAAGGTGAAAAGCAATTTCGTGATAGCCCTTTGTTTCTCCTCTGTGATCTCTGTGTTCTCTGTGGCTAACTAAGTTTTTAAGGATCAAAGAAAAAACCCGGCAGTGCCGGGCTTATCTTTGCAGCAATGCATCAAGTCAGTGATGCGATTTTGCGATCAGCTTGAGCATTTTGTAGTTGATGGCGATGAAGCGGTAAAACTGCCAGATCAAGCACGTGCGCATGAAACGCGTGAACCCGGTCGGTGCCGGTGGATAGTAAGCCTGTTGGTACGGCTCGCGGTTGGTGATATTTCCCATTTTCTGTTCCTTGTAATTTTGTGAACGATCAGTCCGGTATCAGCGACCAGCCTGGACGCAATTTGGCTTGATAGATGAAGGCGTGGTGCAGCAGATATTTCATCCAGTGCCCGGCCAGTCCGATCTCGCCGAAGGTCAGGTCGATGTCGCGTCCGAATTCGGGATATTTTTCGTAGTCCGGCACGACCGGGAATACGGTCATGGCGGCGGCGGTTCCCTTGAAAATGTGCGAGCCGGTGGAGGCCACACAGGCTGCGCCCATCTCGGCCATCGACGCGGTGTGCGTCGGTTTTTCAGCGCCCTTCAACATGTCGCGGATGCTCATCGCCACGGCCTTGGCCATGGCGGCGGAAGGCATGCCGGTGCGCGGTGCGGTCGGGTTGATCGGCGTGCCGTTGGCGCTTTGCATCGGCTTGCTGATCAAATGCGGCGGCGCAAACGCGATGCCGACCGCGAAGATGTTGCGGTAGGCCGGAGTCTGGTAAGTGCGCGGCCAATCCTTGGCGCTCCATTCCATGAACGGACGCGCGGTGTAATCGGCATCGACCTTCATGAAACCGTTGGGCGCAAACACCTGGCCGGTGATGTCTTCGCCCGCCTTGTTGAACGCTTTCAAACCGACACCCGCGAACGGCGGAATCAGCATGGAAAAATCGAACGCCAGTTCGTGGAATTGGCCGTCCATGGTTTCGTAATGGATTTTGCCCGCTTCGACTTTCTTCACGTGCGCGCGGGTGATCCATTCGATGCCGCGTTCCACCATCAGCGATTCGGCGAAGGTCTTGCCGTTGGTGATGTAGCCGCCGCGCTTGATGTGCACGCCGCCCATGCCGAAATCGCCCAGCTCGTATTCGTTGCTGATCCAGATGATGCGCGCCATGTTGCGCACACCGGCTTCGCGCAAGGCGTGGTCCACGTTGTAGATGTATTCAAACGCCGCGCCCTGACAGGTACACATGCCGTGCCCCGTGCCGATCACGATGTTTTGCTTTTCGCCTTTGCGCATCGCCGCTATGCTGGCCTGCAATTTTTCGTTGGCTTCGATCGCGTGCTTGGCCGAACAAACGGAAACGGTATGGCCGTGCTCGGGTCCCAGTCCCTCGGTCGCGCCGAAGTTCAGCTTGGGGCCGGTGGCGTTAATCAGAAAATCGAAATCAATGTTTTCCACCACGCCTGCCTTGGCCGGATTGGTGTATTCCACCGTCACGAACGGCTTGGCGCTTTCCGCATTGCCTTCGGGATGGATGGACAACGCCTTGGCCTGACGGAAATCCACATGGGTTTTGCTGTAGAGTTTGGCCAGATCGAAGGTGACATCTTCCTCGCTCATCTGCCCCACGCCCACCCAGATATTGGAAGGAATCCAGTTCCATTTTGCGTTGGGCGAAACCACGACGATCTCGTGCTCCTTGCCCACCCATTTGTTCAAATACCGGGCGGCGGTATGACCGGCGATACCCGCGCCCAAAATTACGATTCGCGACATTATTTCTCCTTCAGTAAATCTTCAAATTCAAAGCAACCCGTCATCGGGTTGTCATCCTGACGATGTGGTGGTGCGGGATAAGGGATGTAAAACGCGTTGGCCAACCGGCGCTGCAATTCCTGATACGCTGCATTCGTTAAATCATAATATAAGCATGTTCTAATGTGCAACCGTTAATTTGCGGCACTAAACCCCGGCGGCATCGGGGTTAAGGCCGCATCCGCCGCAACACCTGAGGCGGTTTATGTTCAATAATTCTGAAAAATCCATTAGCTAAAATATTCCCTCCCCCATGCAGGGGGAGGGTTAGGGTGGGGGTAGAAACGTTACCGTTCAACAACGCTACCCCCATCCCAACCTTCCCCCTGCAAGGGGGAAGGAGCAGGTTTAGCTCTAAAGGATTTTCCTGGATAATAGAAACTCGCCCGTCTAATTTTTCCCTGAAATTTTCAACACCCATACCGCCATGAGAACAACCAAACGCAACAAGAACAGCTCGAACTACGTGGTCGTCCAGGAAAACGGCGTGTTCATCGCGAAGTGCACCGACCTCGATCTGGAGTGTCGCGGTGCGACCAAAGAAGAAGCCATCGCCAATCTGGAAGACGCGCTGGCGCTGTTCTTCGAAGACTTGCCCGGACCGGCGGACGGCTGAGCAGGCCGCCATCCCGGCCAAAGGGGAAAGCACCTGTTCGCGCGAAAACATTGTCGCGCTTTATTTTCAGCTGAAGGGTTTGTAGGTGCGAATTCATTCGCACCTACAAAGACAGCGGAGCATGTGAATTTTCAAATCATCCATTCCCGTTACAATCCAGCATGCATTTCCTCTACGACCAACCCCTGTTCCGCCCGCCCTCCGAGGCCGACAACCTCATCATCCAGGCCACGCTGGGGTGCAGCTTCAACCAGTGCAGCTTCTGCGCCATGTATCGCAGCAAACAGTATGTAGCTCGCCCGCTGGCCGACGTGATCGCCGACATCCGCGCTGCCGCCGCCGACTGGCCGGATGCGCAGCGCGTGTTCCTCGCCGATGGCGATGCGCTGGCGCTGCCGACCGAACACCTGCTCGCCATCCTGCGCGAACTGAACACTGCGCTGCCGCGCCTGACGCGCGTTTCCTGCTACGCCACGCCCGGCAACCTCCAGCGCAAGAGCGCCGAAGAACTTGCGCAGTTGCGCGCACACAAACTGAGCCTGCTCTACTTCGGCATCGAATCCGGCTCCGACCTCATCCTGAAAAAAATCACCAAGGGCGCAACGCAACGGCGCATGGCCGAAGTGCTGCACAAGGCACACGCCAGCGGCATGAAAATCTCCGCCACCGTCATCCTCGGCCTCGGCGGAACGCGACACAGCGACGAACACATAGCTGGAACTATCGCCCTGCTCAACAGCGCGCCCGTCACCTACCTCTCCACGCTGCAACTGTATTTGGATGAAAGCATCATCGAAGAATTCCAGCGCAAATTCGGCGAGCCTTTCGACATGCCGGATGACCTGGCAATATTGAAAGAACAGGAACGACTCATCAGCGGCCTCAACCCGCCGCAGCCGGTCATCTTCCGCAGCAACCACGCCAGCAACGCGCTGGCGCTCGCCGGAAATCTGCCGAGGGACAAAGAGAAATTGTTGGAGCAACTGCGTGAAGCGATGGAGGGGCATAGGCCGCTGCGGCCGATTTATATGCGCGGGCTTTGAACCGAAAATTCCTGATTTCCAAAACCCACCTTGCCCGCAACGTCCTATCCACGGGCATTTCCATCAAGCGCAATGCGTAGATCGCCTATTGACGGGCATCTTCACGATGTTCGGCAAACAATTTCCGCCAAGTCGAGGGGTATCCCAAGGAAGGATAAAAAGACAAATGGATATTTTTGCTTACACCCGGATAGTTCAATAGGCCGGGAGTTCTAGTAGGAGCGAGCTTGCTCGCGAAGTGCTTTCGCGAGCAAGCTCGCTCCTACAGTGAAATTGCGGCTAATGGATAATCCGGGTTACACAAAATCTCAGTGACAACACCCCTGAAGATTCTCGCCCCGGTTGCGCATGCTTTCGCCGATCTGCTCAAACTGTTCGTACAAAACAGTGCGCAGCGGGACATCCGTCACCGTCTCTTCCAGCGCCTGCTTCATGCACATCAGCCACTGGTCGCGTTCTTCCGGGCCGATGGCATACGGCATGTGGCGGCGGCGCAGCATGGGGTGGCCGTGCTTTTCCACAAAACGTTGCGGCCCACCCAGCCAGCCGGAGAGAAAATCAAAAAGCTTGTTGCCGGATTCGGTGAGGTCGGCCGGATGGATTTTGCGCGCGGTGTACGCCTCCGGCAGCTCATCCATCAACTCGTAAAAACGATCAACCAGTTTGCGGATCGCGGCATCGCCGCCGATGCGCTGATACGGCGTTACTTCGGGGCGGGTTGCGTCAGGCTCTTCGTATTCCTCTTGCATGTCATTTCCCTGGAATTGAGATTACTTTCTGTTCTTTCAAACAAGCAGATGGCGGATTCCATACTCTCCGACCTATCTCAGCAAGGTGCGTACCAGCATCGTCGCAACACCGCAGACTCCGTATTCGCGCCAGTTCTGGATGCGCATCGTGAGTAATCTGCTGCCAACTGGCTGGCGGTGTCTGCCAGAATTGGCAAAACTGACAGGCTCGCCCGTATTTACTGGTTAGAAATTATTGATCCGGCACTCAAACAGTATCGCTTTCGTCATTCCCGCGAAGGCGGGAATCCAGCAAAGAAAACCACCCGCGAAGCGGACAAGTGCTTGGTTTTGTCCCGCTTCGCGGGGGAGTATTCATTCAACTGGATACCCGCCTTCGCGGGTATGACGTGCTACTTCATTCGTGCCGGATCAATATTGAGGCCGGTTATTTCACAATCCTGAACCAGTATTGGTAGTCTCTAAGCTGCTGGTTGACCTTCACGCCCGTGATCGCAACATCGTAAACAATGTACGGCTTGATGCTGCTGGCGCGGAATTGCAGGTTGTTGGGCAGGCCGTATCCCGCGTTGTCGTATGCCACATCCTTGATGTCGAGCCGCGCTCCGCCGCGTTCGGTGACAGAAATTTTCGCGGCGGAGAAATCGACATCCCCGTTGGCGTACTTCTCCGTCTTGTCCGCAATCACCACAAACGAAAGCAGCGCGCGTTTATCAAAATATCTATTCGGATAATCGCCATCTGGATAGGCAACCATATCCGCCGTCACGTTCGCCGTCTCGCTGCCAAACGGATAGATCACGCGGATGGCGGAACCATCGGTGAAATTATCCCCGTCATATACCCCGGCAACTTTGCCGTAAGCCACCCGCGTCAGAAACGGATCGAGCAGCCAGCGCCTGTGCCCGACGTTGTTGGCAAAAGCATTATTGGCATCGGTGAGCCAACCGATCACCTCCTCCTGCGGCGACATGAAATTCAAATTGGGATCAACCAGGCCGCCGTAAAGATTGCTCTGCCCTGCCGCTTCCGCCCCCGCTTTGGTAAAACATTTCCAGCTTGCAGGCGGGCTATGGCTCTCCTGACCGTTGGCCGCCATCATCAGCGCAATCTGCATCTCTTGCGCTTCCGATTCCGCGTCGTATTTCACCGCAGACAAACCATGCAAACGGCGGATGTCATTCAGCGTATCCAGCACCGACTGGCGCGTGGCATCGCTCATCGTCCCGCTGCTGCAATGCGCGACATCCGGCTGCACCACATACAACGCCTGCGAACTGGACTTGAAATCGTTCGCCGCAGACGGCAACACACCACACAAGAGAACCACGCCGAAAATAAAATGGAAACGACCGCGCAAGCACCGCATATTTACCTCCCCCGAAAAACATTCGCGCGACTATTTTAACGGGTGGAGATATTCCTCCTGGCCGATATTGCACAACCATGCGTCCTATTGATCCAGCCAGATTATGTTTGAACTCGGAAGACCTTTACACCCAAACCCCCTCCCAGCCTCCCCTTATCAGGGGAGGAGCAGACTCTGCTCTCCCCCTGATAAGGGGGAGTTGGAGGGGGTTTGGTTTTCATACTTCAAACTTCACTTGGCCGGATCAATAAATACCCGCATCAACCAACCGCCACGGCGCGCAAACGCATCGTGTAGATCGCCTATTGACGGGCATCTTCACGATGTTTGGCAAAATAATTATTGCCGCGTTGCCAGTTATCCCGGCTGGAGAAAGGATGCAGCGCCCCCGCAATTCCAGTAAAGTCGCCCCTGAAATTTTCCACGGAACCAAACCATGAACAAAGAAGAACTCAGCAAAGAACAACGCATCCTGCGCCAGATGCGCAAGACACTGGGCAACGTCGTCAAAGATGCCACCCCGCTCGGCGGGCGACCCAACCCGCTCACGGCGAACACCATTCAGGACATCAAGGATTGTTTTGCTTTGATCTCGGAACGGGAAAGAGAACTGGCCGAGAAACTCGGCTTCGACGAAGCCAAGCCTTATTACGGCGACGGCGAGTTGCCGAATGCGAAAGTGCTTAGTTTTGTTAAACGGAGCGAAGAGTAGCTCTGCGCGGCAATGAAAAATAATCTCGAAGCTGACCTCATATCACTCATATCACTGCGCGCCGCAACCAGCAGCAAATGAAGATCGGCCTGCAAAGCTGGGGCAGCACCGGCGACATCAATCCTTTCCTCGCGCTTGCCGCCGCGCTTGCGGCTGCGGGGCATAGCGTGACGCTGGCGATTACCAGCACCGAGCGGCGCGACTATGCGCTTGAAGGTGAACGCTTCGGCTTTGCCGTGCGTCAGGTCGGCCATGTCGGCATAGATGTTTCCGCGCTGAACGAAGTTGGAATGCGCATGCTCAAAGTTCGCAATCCGCTGCAACAGTTGGGCGTAGTCTTCGACAACATGTTCGATCCCAACGTGCAGGAGATGCATGCCGCAGCCCGGCTGCTGGCCGCCGGGAACGATTTGCTCATCGGTCACTTTTTCGTCCATCCGCTACAGTTGGCCGCCGAGCAGGCAGGCAAACCCTACTTCACCGTTTCGCTTAACCACGGCACTATCGCCACCCGTGAAGTACCGCCGCATCCGCTGCCCGATCTGGGACATGTTTTCAACGGTGTGTTGTGGCGACTGGGCGGATGGATGATGAGCCGCGTCGCTTTGCCTTCAGCCAACCGGCTGCGTATGGCGGTCGGTGCGCCGTTGCTCACTTCGATCAAACCGGTCTGGCAATCACCGATTGCCAATCTGATCGCCGTCAGCCGCGAGCTGGCACCGCAACGCGCCGACTGGGGAGCCAATCAAATGGTGTGCGGATTTCTTGCGTTGCCGCACCCGGTCGAACCGCTCTCGCCGCAACTCACCGCTTTCCTGCAAGCGGGTTCGCCACCGATCTACTTCACCTTCGGCAGCATGATGGGACTGCCCGAGCCGCACCGGGAGTTGGAGCAGTTGCTCGCCATCTGGCTGGAAACGGTGCGGCTGGCCGGATGCCGCGCGATCATCCAGACACACTGGGCCATGACCGATACCGCGACGGATGACAATCAAATTTTCCGCATCGAATCCGCCGACCATCGCGCCATCTTCCCGCATTGTGCCGCCGTGGTGCACCATGGCGGCGCGGGTACTACCCAGAGCGCCAGTGCCAGCGGCCGTCCCTCCATCATCGTGGCGCATATCGCCGATCAATTCTTCTGGGGCGGCCTGCTGCATAACCTCGGCATCGCCCCCAAAATGATCCATCGCCACAAACTCACCGCCGCAAAACTGGCTCGCACTATCCGGCAAGTATTGGGCGATAACGCGATGCGGCAACGCGCCAGAGAAATCGGCGCACGCATGAACGCCGAAGATGGAGCGCGTCGGGCTGTGGTGCTGATTGAGGAAGCGTATTCACGCATTGGTAGCAACAACTAGTGCAGAGTTGCACGCTATATGAAACTTATGCCAACTTGCAGAACGGTTTTGTAGGTCGGGTTTCAACCCGACATGTCGGGCTAAAGCCCGACCTACAAGGGCTGCACATAAGTTCGGTTTAATTCCGGCTCACTCATCCACCAAGGGTGCGTCAGTGTGACGACCGCGTCCCATAATATTTGACCGACTTGCGCGACCCCGGCTTTTTCTTGTGGGTGACCACGCCTTTGATGATTTCCAACCCCGCGATGGCGGTATCGGGATAAGCCGCGTTGAGCGCATGCAGCCGCCAGCCGCCTTGCTCGTCGCTTTTGAGTTGGCGAAAGATGAAATCTTCTTTCGCTACCTCGGCGATGACAAACGCACCATCCGTTGCCGGTGCGCCCATTTCGATAACCAATATTTCGCCTTCGATAAATTCGGGCTGCATGCTGTCGCCCAGCACCATCAGCGCGACGATCTCGTTGCCGGAACAGTTGCTGTCGTCCGTGGTGTCTTGCTGCGAGGTGGCGGATACGACGGGGATGTTGATGGGCTTGCGGGTAGGCATGAGAAGCGTTCCAGAATTGAAGGGGCGGGATGATAGCGCCGAATCGGTTGCGGATGAACTGGCTCAGCCCCGACTACTCTGCCGCGCCGATGTTCAGCTCAATCTCGCCCACGCCTTCGATCATGCCTTCGATGCGGTCGCCCGCGACCACGGGACCGACACCTTCCGGCGTGCCGGTGAAGATCAGGTCGCCGGGTTGCAGGTGGTAGTAGCGTGACAGGTGAGCGATGAGCGCCGGGACGGGATGGATCATCAAGCCGATGTCGGATGACTGCCGCATGTCGCCGTTGACCTTGAGTTCGATTTTGCCTGTGCCCGGATGGCCGATGGTGGAAGCGGGCATCAGCGCCGAAACCACCGCCGCATTTTCAAAATCCTTGGCGATGTCCCACGACAACTTCTTCTCGCGCAACGCCGCTTGCAAATCGCGCCGCGTCATATCGAGCCCGCAGGCATAGCCGAACACATGCGCCAGCGCTTGCTCTTCGGCAATGTGGAATCCGGCCTGGCCGATGGCGACCACCAACTCCATTTCGTGATGATAGTTCGCCGTGCCCGGCGGATAGGGAACGGTTGCGCCGGAAGAGACGTAATGGCTCGCCGATTTGGTGAAGTAGAAAGGCGATTCTCTATCCACCGCATTCCCCAACTCTTTGGCATGCGCCTCGTAATTGCGCCCGACACAAAAAATGCGCCGTATCGGAAAATATTCATCGCTGCCCCGGATCGGAACTGATGCGACGGCGGGCGGGGTAAACAGGTAGTTCATAGTGATGGCTTTTGAAAAATCGGGTGACGGATTTTAATCTGAAACGGGCGGCAGTTTCCGAAAGCACCGTTTGCATGATTAAGACTAAACGGATTAAATTCAGCGCCTTCATATTTTCATTTCGTTTGCGTTGACACTACTCGCAAAACTCAAATACAGTGCGCTCCAATTGCAGATTGGCTGGACGCACATCGCACCGCACGCACGGCGCGAGGCTGACAGCAGATTCCCCAGAACAGTGAGGCTGGAGCAGGATCAAAAACCCGCATTCGGGAAGCATTTCCATCTGCCTTAATTCCTTTAGAGTGGCGGACGTTGATTCTCAAAAAAACTTGGAGAGCAAAGCATGCAAGTCAAATTCACTTTTCGCAAAGCCGCCGAACTTGGCATTTTTCTCGCAGCAATTTCAGCCTTGATACTCGCGGGCTGCGGGGGTGGAAGTTCAAGCAGTACGACTCCGCCGACAACGCTAACCTATACTTATACTGTCTCTGCGGGTGTCGGCGAGGTGTTGCAGTTCACTATCAATAAAACGAACCTGACTTACAGCTATTCGGTAATCAAAACAAGCTATGCCGCATCCGGGGTAAGCGCAGGCCAAACCGCAACAGGTGCTTTGACCGATAGCGGAAGCGGGTTCTATGCAGTCGGCACATCAAGCGATAACTTCATTCAAGACGGCAAGCTATTTCCGGTCAACGATGGTTTGTTGGCAGGACATGTCCGCATCAACAGCATCGGTGGCGCGAACCGTATCCCGGTTTTCGGTGTATCCAATCCGATCACCCAGCTCGCCTCGCTGGCGGGAACTTATAACTTCCAGGGTTTTGCATGCGGCGCACCGGGGATTGCCAATGTGACCGGCAACCCCGCTTGCAGCACAAACTATGGCACGATAACCATAGATGCTGTGGGCAACGTCACCAAGTGCGATCACGGTGACATCACGACCGCACCAACCACCAATCCCTGCGCATTGACCCAATCCAAAACGCTTCAAGTTATTGCTGCCACTCCAGGTGTATTTGACTTCTGGGATTCCGTCACAGGGCACACTGGCTGGTTCTTCGCCTATACGGCGGCGAATGGTCAAAAGGTCGCCGTCATAGACAATGATGACGCGGTCGCATTGAGATATGGACATGCCGTGTTATCAACCTATATCGGTGCCACATCGAGTGTGATTTCCGGGAATTATTTCAAGAACGACAACGAAGGTAATGAGCGCATTGTGACAATCAATGGCAGCGCATATTCCAACGACAACGGATTTGCCGGAACGATTAGCTATAACTCGCCATGGAACGGATTTAGCACTTTTAGTGTAACTTCCAGTGGTGTTACGGCCACGGGGCTTGCAATGACGACTGGCTCAGGCGCATTCACACACCAGCTCGATACTGATCCGCAATTCTTTGCGAGCGGCCTGAAGTATTAAGCCGCAAACCAAACGTTATTCCATTTCTATTTCAATACTTGAATTTACTCCCTTCTCCCGCAGGCGGGAGAAGGGCTGGGGATGAGGGTCTATGCGCTGCAAATAACTGGCTTGCTCACCACGCCCCTCACCCTACCCCTCTCCCGCCTGCGGGAGAGGGAACTGATAGCAGCTGCAATTTCATTTCACTCTTGATCTGGAAATGGAATTAAACACACAATACAGCAGCAAAGAGAAAGCCCGGCAATGCCGGGCTTTCTCTTTGCTGCAAACACATTCCATGCAATAGCTTGGGTTAAAATCCACAGCGTTTTCCAGATATAAATTTCATACTCACTTGAATCCCGCTTCTCCTTCCCCGATGCGCCTCTCCCACCTGCGCCAACGCCTGCGCGATCTCGGCGCAAAACCGTGCCACGAAGATCGCCTGTTGCGCGGCTGGAGTCAGGTGGGTTCTTACGACAGGGCGCACAGTCCCGCCGAGACTTTCTTTCCGCTGGCGCTGCTCAATGCGTTGCCCGGTATTGAAGCGGAGTTGCATGAGCTGGCAAGCTTGCACGGTGAGTATCCCGCCGACGATGAGGTCGCTCGTTTGTTGGTGCAACTGCATGACGGTCAGATGGTGGAGAGCGTGCTGTTGCCGCGCGGCGGCTTGTGCGTTTCGACGCAGGTTGGATGTGCGGTGGGCTGTGTGTTTTGCATGAGCGGGCGCGACGGTTTGCAGCGCCAGCTCGGCAGCGCGGAGATCGTGGCGCAGGTGGTGCTCGCTCGCCGTCGCCGCGCGGTGAGCAAGGTGGTGTTCATGGGCATGGGCGAACCGGCACACAATCTGGACAATGTGCTGGAGGCGATTGAGTTGCTGGGGACGCAGGGGAATATCGGGCACAAGAATTTGGTGTTATCTACGGTGGGAGATTTGCGGGTGTTTGAGAGGTTGATGGCTGGTATTTCTAACTCCGTTCGGCCTGAGCCTGTCGAAGGCCAAGAATCCGTTCATGGTTCGACAAGCTCACCACGAACGGATTCAAACTTTGCGCGTGCAGTCAAACCCGCACTCGCCCTCTCGCTGCACACCACCGATGCAACCCTACGCGCCAAATTACTGCCGCATGCGCCGCAGATCGCTATCGAAGAGTTGGTGGAACGCGCCGAAGTGTATGCGCGCGCCAGCGGCTATCCGGTGCAATATCAGTGGACGTTGATGGAAGGTATCAACGACAGCGATGCCGAGCTGGAACGCATCGCGCAACTGCTCGCGGGCAAATACGCGATCATGAATTTCATTCCGTTCAACGAAGTCGAAGGACTCAGTTATCGCCGCCCTTCTGCCGAACGGATTGCGCAGATGGCGCACACGCTGAACCGGCAAGGTATCTATTCCAGAGTGCGCGATTCGGCGGGGCAGGAGATCGAAGGCGCGTGCGGGCAGTTAAGGGCGCGGGTGGTGATGGCGCGATAACCAATCAGACCGTCATTCCGGCGCAGGCCGGAATCCAGATGATTAACGAATCCCCACGCAAGTGGGACAACACCGAGTTTGCCCGCTTCGCGGAATCATTATTTTTGCTGGATTCCGGCCTGCGCCGGAATGACGGAATTTAAAATTTTTTGAAATGACCACATGAAAAAAACCGCCCCCACCAAAGATGAAATCGCCCTGCTTCCGCCCTTCGTCGGCCTCACGCTGGATCACATCCACGTGCCGACAACACAGCAAGAATTTGCCGCCGCCACTGCCGCGATCAAGGCGGCGGGCATCGTGGGGTTCGATACGGAATCCAAGCCGACGTTCGCCGTCGGCGAGGCGAGCGAAGGGCCGCACGTGGTGCAGTTTGCTTTGCACGACAGGGCTTATCTGTTTCAGGTGCATCGCGCCGAGGGCTTGCCGTTTCTGATGGAGTTGCTGCACTCGACCGAGGTCATCAAAGTGGGCTTCGGCTTGAAATCGGATAGCGGGCATATCTTCAGAAAAATGGGCATCCAGTTCGGCGGCGTGGTCGATTTGAATGTGGTGTTTCGCGCGGACGGCTACCACAAGGAAATGGGCGTGCGCGCGGCGGTGGGGCAGGTGTTCAAGCAGCGCTTCGCCAAATCGAAAAAGATCACCACCACCGACTGGTCGCAGCGCGAACTCACGCAGCAGCAAATGCTGTATGCGGCGAACGATGCCTACGCGGCGTTGAAAGTTTTTGAGGCACTCAATTTGCGGCGCGAGGACTTGCCGATCATGGGACAAACCGCAACGGAAGAAAATATTGCAACACACACCTTGCCCGGAAGGCAGTAAATACGGGCATCTCCATCAATCGAACAATGCAGAACGCCTATTGACGGGCGTTCCCGTAAGGTCGCATTTCTAAAATATCGCAAGTACCCATCCCGGCTGATGCGAGTGCGAATTCATTCGCATAGCGTTGGCTCCACCCATCCTGCATTTGACCCAAATAATCCATTAGAACCGAACTCACTCCTTCCCCCTTGCAGGGGGAAGGCTGGGATGGGGGTAGAGTTGCTGAACGGCCACATTTCTACCCCCTCCCTAACCCTCCCCCCGCAAGGGGGAGGGGACGTTTCGGCTAATGAATTATCTGGGGTTGATTCTGCTTACCCCTTGTCGAACTTCATCGCCCCGCTCGTGCAATCCAGCGTGATAGTATCTTTCGCGGTGAAGCGGCCTTTGAGGATTTGCTTCGCCAGCGGGTACTCCAGTTGCGCCTGTATTGCTCGTTCTGCGGACACGCGCCATGCACCTGTGGTGTGGCGCTCGAACTTCCCGGCAAACAACCTTGTCCAACTTGCCCGATTCGAATCGGGAGATTTGAACAATTCAAGGCAAAGTGATTTCACGGTGTTATCTCGTATCGAGGTTGTCTTGATAACACTGACGGATTTTCACAACCTCAAACGAAGGAGACGATCATGCTGAAGAACACGTTAGTGGTATCTGCAATAACCGGCACATTATTGTTTGCGAGCGGCTTCGCTGTGGCCGCAGACCAGGACCGGACTCAGACCAAAACCAAAACGCAAGCGCGAACCCAGGATCAAATCTACGGCAGCCAGATAATGACCCGGCAGGAACGTACCGCGTATCGCAACAAAATGCGTTCCGCAAAAACTGCCGAAGAACGCGAGCAGATTCGTACCGAACACCATGCACTCATGCAGGCGCGCGCCAAAGAACGCGGCGTGACGTTGCCTGATGCACCGCCTGCGCGAGGCGGCGGCATGGGCCCCGGCAACGGCATGATGCAGGGCGGTGGTATGGGATCTGGAAGCGGCATGGGGCCAGGTGGCGGCATGATGCAGGGTGGCGGCAAACGCTGATTGATGCCTGCATAACAACTTCAAACATGCACAGAAACAATAAAGCCCGGTGATGCCGGGCTTTATTCGCATTGACATCCCCCGCACCGCTCCAATACAGTTCAGCCCGCTTGCACATCTGCCCCACGCACATCGCACCGCACGCACGGCGCGAGGCACAAGGCAAATTCCCCCAGACAGGAGCTGGCGCAAGACAACAAACCCGTGATAACGGGTTTCATTGCCAGCATTACAACTGTTCAACAAAGGGGAAGCACTTGTCTCAACACTCTCAGAACGCATTTCGCGCAGGCCAGCTAAAACCGACAAATCGCGGCCTGCTCACGATTATTTTAAATTGAAATGTCGCAATGCAAGACTGACTCCATCGCTCCTATAAAAAAGTGACCAAACGATAATGACAGACCCATATTCCACTACTGAAATTCCGGCAGCATTGATTGACCGCTTTCGGAAAGGGCGGGTTGCCCTGTTTATTGGCGCAGGATGCTCGCGTAGCGCAGGTCTCCCAGGATGGGAACAGTTGTTGCGTGATCTTCATGCCGAGATCGAAAAAAACAATAAGCTGGACTCCACGGCTAAAGGGAATTTCAAAGCCTATTTCAAAAGGCGCAACTATGAAGAATTCCCAAATATCGCGGAATACTGCAAAAAGATTGATGCGAAAACCTACAACGAGTTTATGCAACGAGTTTTCGACCCTCCTCTTCAGTCCAAGCGCCTGAAGGCGCCAGACTACATCTCGTGGCTCCGCCAATTTCCCTTTCTAAAATGGATTGTCACCACCAATTTTGATCTATTGCTGGAAGATGCCTTGGGGTCGGATTGGGCGCATCTCACTTGGCAGGATAGCGCTGAGTTTGCCAGGTATCTGCGGGAAGATCGCAAGTTGATCTTTCATGTGCATGGAATGGCCCAGCGCCTGAGCACACTTGTTCATACTCGGGCTGAGTACCAAGACTTAAGTGGGCAGAACGGTGACTCTGCTGTCAAGTTCATGCAACGCATGTTCGAGCAAAATGCGATCTTGTTTGTAGGATACGGCCTCGGCGACCCGGTTATTCAGTGGGTCAGCAGGGCAATGCGTGTAGATTTCAATTCAACCCCGGACATGTACTCCCTCGTACCTAACGCCGATGCCGCTCAGTGCCAGAATGTGCTTGAACAAAACGGAGTCCGTCTTGTGTCCTATGCCCAAGGCAGGAAACTGGATGTCCCAACAGACTATGACAATGCGCTCAAGAGCTGGTTTGTTTCTCTCGCGGAAGCAATAGGCGTTCCCTTGGCAAAAGAAGTCGAAGCATTTTCGATGCCCGCTACTGAAGATGGCGCATGGCTGGAGTTGCGCAAAGAAAAAATCCAGGCCATTCCTGCAGTGTCGGTCGAAGATCGCCGCCGCTTCCTCAATGGTGAAGCCGCAACTTGGGCATTGGTGCGTGATGGCTATACAGCAAAACGCAAGACGACCAGCGAAGCGTTGGAATGCTTGAAACAACCCGGCTTTCGTGCAGTCCTGATTACCGGGGCTGGCGGTGAGGGGAAATCAACTATTCTCAAACAGATCGCCCTCGACCTCCTGGCGGAAGGCTATGCCGTACACGTTGCTGAAGAGCCCGATGAATCCATGTTCGAGCGTATAAAAAGTTCGCGTACCCAGACAGCACTGATTGTTGACCATGCCGATTTGTACAGGAATTGGCAGAAGTTGTTACGGTACGCCCAGAACGCAAGCAGGCCCATCAAACTTGTGCTTTCCGCACGTACAAATGAGTGGCGATATGCCAATTCCAATGGATTAGGAGAACAGGAACGCAATCTCGTTACTGTCCCAGTTCGCAAACTAAGCCCGGAAGAAATCAGTGACATAGCCGGATTAGTATGGAATGCCAAGGCAACAAAATTACCGTCCAAGAATGATGTTGAACAAAAATTAAAAAACGACACCAACGGTTTCCTGCTCGCCGCAATGCTGGTTGCAACACGGGGGGCGCCACTAACGGAAATTCTGCGCGATGTACTTCGGCAAATAGCGCATCAGAAGCGTGGCACCGAGTTAGTGCATGCTTTAGGAATAGTAGTAGCGCTCGAATCACGCAGCAATCGGGAAGGCAGGCCGTATTTCTGCAGCGCACGCCTTTTTCAGGAAGTGTTGGGCGTTTCCCGGCAGCAAATGAATGCCATGTGCCATAACCTGGTTGGTGAAATCAGCCTGCACCTGAAAGGAGGGTACCAGGTACAAACACGGCATCCGGCTATCGCCCAGATTGTTTTCCAAGTTTTATTCCGTGATGAGCCACCGATGCTGGAAGAACTACCTGTGCATGAAGACCTGCTTGCGGCAGCAGGCAGGATCGCAAAAGAGACCGTGAGAAGCAGCGAACAAAAACTACTCTCGGTTATTCCGCTAATGTACAAACGCGAACGAGATATTGAAGCGGCACGCCTGCTCTTCCGCAGCGGCACCGATGCCGATCCATATGATGCTCACACATGGCAAGCCTGGGCGCTGATGGAAAAGGAACAGGGGAACGTCGGCAAGCTGACCGAGGAGTACACCGCTCGCTGGATGTTCAAGCGCGGCACCGATGCCGATCCACATGATGCTCCCACATGGCAAGCCTGGGCGCTGATGGAAAAGGAACAGGGGAACGTCGGCAAGCTGACCGAGGAGTACACCGCTCGCTGGATGTTCAAGCGCGGCACCGATGCCGATCCACATGATGCTCACACATGGCAAGCCTGGGCGCTGATGGAAAAGGAACAGGGGAACGTCGGCAAGCTGACCGAGGAGTACACCGCTCGCTGGATGTTCAAGCGCGGCACCGATGCTGATCCACATAATGCCCCCCTGTGGCAAGCCTGGGCGCTGATGGAAAAGGAACAGGGGAACGTCGGCAAGCTGACCGAGGAGTACACCGCTCGCTGGATGTTCAAGCGCGGCACCGATACCGATCCGAATCACGCCCCCCTGTGGCAAGCCTGGGCGCTGATGGAAAAGGAACAGGGGAACGTCGGCAAGCTGTCCGAGGAGTACACCGCTCGCTGGATGTTCAAGCGCGGCACCGATGCCGATCCACATGATGCTCACACATGGCAAGCCTGGGCGCTGATGGAAAAGGAACAGGGGAACGTCGGCAAGCTGTCCGAGGAGTACACCGCTCGCTGGATGTTCAAGCGCGGCACCGATGCCGATCCACATAATGCTCCCACATGGCAAGCATGGGCGCTGATGGAACTTGAACAGCATGATGAAGGGGAATGCCAGCGCCTGATTACCGAAGGACTTCGCCATCGCCCCGATGCACCGGAGCTGGTCTATCTCCAGAATAAGCTTAACCACAGACAACAAACAGAATCTGAATTAGCTGCAACTATCTCCGGGCTACTGGCTGAGCGCCGTACAGAAGATGCTGGCAATATTCTAAGAGATGTGATGTTTCGCTATCCAAGAAATGAAGAATTCGCCAGATTATTCATGGTGTGGCGGGAGCTTGGATAGTTTCGCTCTTATGTCCCCTTCCCATCTGAAAATGAAATAGGGTCAGTCTCGATATACTCACTCATCACCAAACAAAACGCCCCTTAACCGGGGCGTTTTGTTTTCAGTTTCTATTCGACAGCACCCGAAGATGCCCGCTAATAGGCGTTCTACACGCGGTACATGATGAAATGCTAGCCCCCATTCCGCGCAAGGTGCGGGGCTGCGTCAGGCGTGAACCTTGGCAGTCAGATCGAGGCCGAGCGCACTCATCACGGCAAGGGTGGTTTTCAAAGTCGGGTTGCCGTTTTCGCTGAAAGATCGGTAGAGTTGTTCGCGGGAAAGGCCGGTTTGTCCGGCTATTTGCGCCATGCCTTTTGCGCGGGCAACGACACCCAGCGCGTGCGCAATGTAGCCGGCATCGTTCGTCTCAAACGCTTCGGCCATAAATGCCGCCATTGCTTCGTCAGAAACCAAATCCCCGGCAGGGTCGTAGGTTGTCAGTTTTTCAGTCATTTTATTCACTCCATTCAACGGCCAAACGTTTTGCCGCCTTGATGTCTTTTGCTTGCGTGCTTTTATCTCCTCCACACAGCAAGACGATGATCGTGTCACCTCGTTGATGGAAGTAGATGCGGTATCCCTGACCATAATGGATGCGCAATTCGCTAATCCCTTGCCCCACGGGCTCCGCGTCCCCAGCATGACCAAAGCCAAGGCGATCCAAGCGGGACGCTATCAAACCTCGTACCCGTTCATCCTTGAGCCGCGTCCGCCATTTTCGAAAAGTTTCGGTCTGCTTTATCTCGATCATGCTTTATTGTAGTTTATTGACTACTTCACAACAAGAGAAATCAATGGGATTGTGAAATAGAGCAGTCTCGACTTTCCCCTCTCGTCACCATAGAACTAACGGCATCGAAATACTTTCCATGAAAGAAGCCCGGCAACGCCGGGCTTCGTCTTTTCACTGTACTAAACGCCTCCCCGCCGAGCGCGGTGCACAGATCGCGCCGATCTTCGCCATAACCAAATATATTGATCACCAATACCAGAACGTCGAAGTACGCCTGAAAGCCCTGCACCGCAACAGCCATCACCCGCGTCAGACCATGGAAGCTGTGGCAAAGGCTACCGCTTTCCCGCCTTAACCGGCTCGCGTCCATTACACTCTCACCCTCAAGTC
>JAQTTU010000002.1:279104-431612 GCA_028710605.1 Sideroxydans sp. | reverse complement strand
TGGTGGCCCGGGGCGGAATCGAACCACCGACACAAGGATTTTCAATCCTCTGCTCTACCGACTGAGCTACCAGGCCGTTTTTGCGCCATCCCGGACGGGTTGGGTAAAACGAAGGCGCGCATTGTAGCGGCAAGCTGCGCGGCGGGCAATATAAAAAACGAACCCCGCACAAGGCGGGGTTCGTTTACTTCAACACTGGATTGAACCGTAGCGAGCGGCTTGAGTGCAAGGCGCACGGAGCACAGAAACCGGAAGGTACGTTAAGTCTGTTGCTTCGCAACCCCGGATTTCGAGCACCGCGCAACGCCGCAATCGAGCCGCGCAGCAGGTTCAATTACATCATGCCGCCCATACCACCCATGCCGCCCATATCGCCGCCGCCCATACCACCGGCAGGTTTTTCTTCCGGCAATTCGGCAACCATACAAGCGGTGGTCAACATCAGACCGGCGATGGAAGCAGCATTTTGCAATGCCACGCGCGTCACCTTGGTCGGATCGACCACGCCCATGGCCAGCATGTCGCCATACTCGCTGGTCGCGGCGTTGTAACCGTAGCTGCCCTTGCCTTCCAGCACCTTGTTCACCACCACGCTGGGCTCGTCGCCTGCGTTCATGGTGATGGCACGGATAGGCGATTCCATCGCGCGCAACACGATGGTGATACCGGCATCCTGATCGTGGTTCACGCCCTTGAGTCCGGCAACTGCCGCTTTGGCGCGCAACAATGCCACGCCGCCTCCAGGAACAATGCCTTCTTCAACAGCAGCACGAGTTGCATGCAATGCATCTTCCACGCGCGCCTTCTTTTCCTTCATTTCGACTTCGGTCGCAGCACCGACTTTGATTACTGCCACACCGCCAGCCAGCTTAGCTTTGCGTTCTTGCAGTTTTTCCTTGTCGTAGTCGCTGGAGGATTCTTCAACCTGCTTGTTGATTTGACCAATGCGGGACTTGATCGCCTCTTCCTTGCCTGCGCCGTCGATGATGGTGGTGTTTTCCTTGCCCACTTCGATGCGTTTGGCTTGACCCAGATCAGCCAGGGTGGCCTTTTCCAGTGTCAGACCCACTTCTTCAGCGATGACCGTGCCGCCAGTCAGAATAGCGATGTCTTCCAGCATCGCCTTGCGACGATCGCCGAAACCGGGAGCCTTGACGGCCACAGTCTTCAGGATGCCGCGAATGTTGTTCACCACCAGAGTAGCCAGCGCTTCGCCGTCCACATCTTCGGCGATGATCAACAGTGGCTTGCCAGCCTTGGCTACTTGCTCCAGTACGGGCAGCAGGTCGCGGATGTTGGAAATCTTCTTGTCGTGCAACAGGATGAAGGGGTTTTCCATCGCTGCGATTTGCTTGTCGGCGTTATTGATGAAGTAAGGCGACAGGTAACCGCGATCAAATTGCATACCTTCGACGATGTCCAGCTCATCTTCCAGACCTTGTCCGTCTTCAATGGTGATGACGCCTTCCTTGCCGACCTTCTCCATTGCGGCGGCGATCTTCTCGCCGACAACGGAGTCGGAGTTGGCGGAAATACTGCCCACTTGTGCAATTTCCTTGCTGGTGGTGCAAGGCTTGGAAATCTTCTTCAGTTCGGCCACGGCGGCAATCACAGCCTGGTCGATGCCGCGTTTCAGATCCATCGGGTTCATGCCGGCGGCAACGAACTTCATGCCTTCCTGCACAATGGATTGCGCCAACACGGTGGCGGTCGTTGTTCCGTCACCGGCCACATCGGAAGTCTTGGAAGCCACTTCCTTGACCATTTGTGCGCCCATGTTTTCGAACTTGTCTTTCAGTTCGATCTCTTTGGCTACGGACACACCGTCCTTGGTGATGGTGGGCGAACCGTAGGAACGATCCAGCACCACGTTGCGGCCTTTGGGACCCAGCGTTACCTTGACCGCATCGGCCAGAATGTTGACACCCACGACCATCTTGGCACGTGCGGCATCATGGAATTTCACGTCTTTAGCTGCCATGTTTTTATCTCCTGAAATTCGTTAATTGCTTAGGCTTCAACGATGCCGATGATGTCATCTTCGCGCATGGTCATCAGTTCCTGACCGTCGATCTTGAAAGACTGACCGGAATATTTGCCGAACAACACACGGTCGCCGACCTTCACGTTCATCGGACGCAGCTTGCCGTCGTCACCAATCTTGCCGTTGCCCACGGCGACGATTTCGCCTTGATCGGGCTTCTCGGTCGCGGCATCGGGAATCACAATACCGGATGCGGTCTTGCGTTCTTCTTCCATGCGCTTGACAATGACGCGGTCATGCAAGGGACGTATCTTCATGCTTTGCTCTCCTAAAACAGATGGTTAACTAAAATTGCGCGGCCATTAGCACTCTCGGCCAGCGACTGCTAATAATAAGGGCGCACCCCGCCACTTTCAAGTGATGAATGAAAATTTACTGAATCGCAGCCTGTCCGCCGTCTGGCATCCCTGCACCCAGATGAAGCGGCACGAGACCTTGCCGCTGATCGCTATCGCCCGTGGGCAGGGCGTTTGGCTGCACGACTTCGACGGCAATCGCTATCTGGATACGGTCAGTTCCTGGTGGGTAAACCTGTTCGGGCATTGCAATCCGCGCATCAACGCCGCGCTCACCGACCAGCTCGGCAAGTTGGAACACGTCATGTTGGCGGGCTTCACCCATGAGCCGGTGGTGTTGCTGTCCGAAAGATTGCGCGAACTCGCCCACGCCGGATTGGGGCATTGCTTCTACGGTTCGGACGGCGCATCCGCCACCGAGATCGCACTGAAGATGAGTGCGCACTACTGGCGCAACAATGGACAGCTGCAGAAATCGCAATTCATCAGCCTGCAAAACAGTTATCACGGCGAAACATTGGGCGCGCTGTCGGTCACCGATGTCGCGCTGTTCCGCGACGCATATGGTGCGCTGATAAAACAGAACGCCACCGTGCCGTGCCCCGATTGGCGCGAAGCGGAAGCGGGAGAAAGCGCGGAAGATTTCGCGCTGCGCTGCGCCGCCGCACTGGAACAGCATCTGCAACAACATCATCAACATTTGGCCGCGTTCATCGTCGAGCCGCTGATACAAGGCGCAGCGGGCATGGCGATGTATCACCCGGTTTATTTGAAACGGGCGCGCGAGTTGTGTTCGCAATATGGCGTGCATTTAATTGCCGATGAAATCGCGGTCGGCATGGGCAGGACGGGAACGTTGTTTGCCTGTGAGCAGGCGAACATTTCGCCCGACTTCCTGCTGCTGTCCAAAGGCATCACCGGCGGCTATTTGCCGCTTTCCATCGTGATGACCACAGAGCTTATCTATCAAGCCTTTTATGCCGACGACACCGCGCGCGGCTTTCTGCATTCGCATTCCTATACCGGCAATCCGCTGGCCTGCCGCGCCGCGCTCGCCACGCTGGACATTTTCGCGCAAGACGATGTGCTGAATGCCAACCGCATTAAAGCGGCTTTCTTCAACCGCATCGCGCAGCCGTTGCGCGAACATCCCAAGGTGAGGAACTTCCGCAACACCGGCATGGTCTGGGCCTTTGAGGTGGACTCGCCGCACGCCGATTTCGCGCAACGCTGTTTCAGCCTCGGTTTGCAACATGAACTGTTACTGCGCCCGATGGGCAACACGGTGTATTTCATGCCGCCTTACATCATCAGCGAAGAGGAAATACAGATGCTGGTCACGCGCACGTTGTCCATTATCGAAGCATTGTCATGAAAATAATTTTCTCCCTGCTCGCACTTTGTTTCTTTTCCGGCGCGCACGCCGTGCCGCTGCCCGCCACGGTCAAGCAAGAACTACAAATTGCCGGCATCCCGCAATCCGCCATCGCCGTCGAAGTGCGCGAAGTGGGCAAGCGCAACTCGCTCATCAGTCTCAACGCCCAGCGCGCGATGAACCCGGCTTCCACCATGAAGCTGCTCACCACCTACGCCGCGCTGGATATGCTCGGCCCGGCCTACACCTGGAAGACCGAGGCCTATATCGACGGCGACCTGAAAGACGGCGTGCTGAACGGCAACTTGATCCTCAAAGGTTACGGCGATCCCAAATTCAGCATCGAACAATTCTGGTTGTGGTTAAGCGAACTGCGCTCGCGCGGCCTGCGCGAGATACGCGGCGACTTGATACTGGATCGCAGCTACTTCGACCTGCCCGCACACGATCCGGCCGCATTCGACGAAGACCCGGCACGCGCCTATAACGTAGGCCCCGACGCGCTGCTGATTAACTTCAACACGTTGCGTCTGCGCTATATGCCGGACGGTGATCGCGTAAAAATCGTCAGCGAACCCGTGCTCGACGGCGTGAATGTGGACAACCAGCTCACCCCCAACAACCTGCCGGTAAACTGCGACAACTGGAATGAACTCTTTTCCGTGCAACCGCGCGGCGACAGCGTCGTGATGCAAGGCGACTACCCCATGGGTTGCGGCGAACGCGAACAGAACCTCAGCGTGATGCCGCACACCCGTTATGTCGGCGCGGTGTTCGGCGCGATCTGGAAAGAACTGGGCGGCACACTGCAAGGCAAGGAGCGCGAGGGCATCGTCGGCAGCAATGCCAAACTCTTTTCCACCCATCGCTCCGAACCGCTGAGCATCGTCATCCGCGACATCAACAAATTCAGCAACAACGTCATGGCGCGGCAAGTGTTCCTGACCCTGGGCGGAACAGTTCCGGCGCTGGACGCGCCCGCGACAGATGCGGTTTTCAACACACAACCGCTCACCATCGAACGCGGCATCCTCGCCATGCAGCTATGGCTGGCGCGCAACCAAATGGATTTCAAAGAAGTGGTGCTGGAAAACGGCGCAGGACTCTCGCGCAAAGAACGCATCAGCGCCGCACACATGGCGCAACTGTTGCGACACGCCTACGACCACCCGATGAACGCCGAACTGCAAGCCTCACTGCCCATCCTCGGCATGGATGGCTCGGTCAAAAAACGCCTCAAAGAAAGCCCCGCCGCCGGACACGCGCATCTCAAAACCGGCACGCTGGAAGGCGTGAAGACACTCGCGGGTTACGTGAAATCGAAGAGCGGCAAGGAATGGGTCGTCGTGTTCTTCATCAACCACCCCTTAGCCAAACGCGGGCAGGATGCGCAGGACGCGCTGCTGGAGTGGCTCGCCAAAAAATAATAGTCCGGCCTACCAGATGACACAAAATATTTCAATCCAAAAGAATATATAGGCCATCGACTTTCTTTACAGTACCAATAATTCGGAAGAAAATCCGCCCGCGAATTTTCGCATTTCTTAAGTAAGGGAGAACACATGAAAAAAATCATTATCGCTGCAATGTTATCCATTTTAGCCGCTCCCGCTGTTGCCGCTGACTCGCCGTTCTACGCAGGCTTGAAAATTGGATCTGCCAACAAAAGCGTCGGCGGCACAAGCGAAAGCTCCTCTGCAGCAGGTATGTTTATTGGTTATTCGGTCAGCCCCTCTTTTGCCATAGAGGCCGGATACACTAATTTGGGTTCTGTTGCTGGCGGCCTCATTACATTTTCTGCTATGGATATCGGCGCAGTAGGCTTAATTCCTATTAATGATAAATTTTCGATGTATGGCAAATTGGGTTTTGCTAGCACATCCGAAGAACTTTTGGGCGTGAAAGGAACTCGCTCGGCACCAACCTTCGGATTCGGCGGCCAATTCGATGTTAGCCCCAAATTGGGAGTTCGCGTAGGCTGGGATCGTCATAGTTTTGGCGACGGCACTAACTTTAACCAAGGCGATACTAGCTTTGTCTCTGCCGGTGCTGTATTTAAGTTCTAACTTTTCTTAAACTTAGCTAACGCTAAGAAGCCGGACTTGTCCGGCTTCTTTATTTTATGCACAACTCAAACCTGATCTTCTAAAGATGCCCGTCAATATTTATTCTTCAAGCATCTCATGATGTAGATCGCCTATTGACGGACGTTGCCGGGCAACGCGAGTTTCAAATCACAACCCCAACTCACCCCACATCGCATCCACTTTCGCCTTCACCGCCGCATCCATCACGATGGGCGTACCCCATTCGCGCTGCGTTTCGCCCGGCCATTTGTTGGTGGCATCCAGTCCCATCTTGCCGCCCAGGCCGGACACCGGGCTGGCGAAGTCGAGGTAATCAATCGGCGTGTTCTCCACCAGCAAGGTATCGCGCACCGGATCCATGCGCGTGGTGATCGCCCACATCACTTCTTTCCAATCGCGCACTTCGATATCGTCATCCACCACGATGATGAACTTGGTGTACATGAACTGGCGCAGGAAACTCCAGATACCGAACATCACGCGCTTGGCGTGACCGGCGTATTGCTTCTTGATGCTGACCACCGCCATGCGGTACGAGCAGCCTTCCGGCGGCAGATAAAAATCGGCGATTTCGGGAAATTGTTTTTGCAGCAACGGCACGAACACTTCGTTCAGCGCCACGCCCAGCATAGCCGGTTCGTCGGGCGGCTTGCCGGTGTAGGTGGAGTGGTAAATCGGATCGCGCCGCATGGTGATGCGTTCGATGGTGAACACCGGAAATTTATCCTGCTCGTTGTAGTAGCCGGTGTGGTCGCCATAAGGCCCTTCCAGCGCGGTCTCACCCGGGTGGATCACACCTTCCAGCACGATTTCGCTTGATGCGGGCACTTGCAGATCGCTGTCCATGCACTTCACCAGTTCGGTCTTGCTGCCGCGCAATAATCCGGCGAACTGGTATTCGGACAGCGAATCCGGCACCGGCGTGACTGCGCCCAAAATCGTCGCGGGATCGGCACCGATCACCACCGCGATAGGAAAAGGTTGCCCCGGATATTTTTCGCAGTGATCGCGGAAGTCCAGCGCGCCGCCTCGATGCGCCAGCCAGCGCATGATGACTTTGTTCGGCGCGATGACTTGCTGGCGATAGATGCCAAGATTCTGGCGCGCCTTGTTCGGCCCGCGCGTCACCACCAAGCCCCAGGTAATCAGCGGCGCAACATCGCCCGGCCAGCAATGCTGGATCGGCAGTTTGCTCAGATCAACATCGTTGCCTTCCCACACAATCTCCTGACACGGTGCAGACGACAACACCTTAGGCGACATGGTGAGCACCTGCTTCAGGATCGGCCATTTGTCCCACGCATCTTTCAAGCCTTTGGGTGGCTCCGGCTCTTTCAGGTAGGCCAGCAACTTGCCCACTTCGCGCAATGCGATTATGTCTTCCTCGCCCATGCCCAACGCGACGCGGCGCGGCGTGCCGAACAGGTTGGCCAGCACCGGCATATTGTGTCCGACCACATTTTCAAACAGCAGCGCCGGGCCTTGCGCGCGCAACACGCGGTCGCAAATCTCGGTCATCTCCAGATGGGAGGAGACCGGCGCAGTCACGCGCTTGAGTTCGCCGATCTTTTCCAGTTGTGCGATAAAGTCGCGCAGGTCGTGATATTTCATCAGTAGAACCTTTCCTCGCCCTCGGGGCGCGTCTTGAACCGCTTGTGCAGCCAAAAATACTGCTCCGGCATTTCGCGGATGCGCTCTTCGATAAAGGCATTCACGCGGCGCGTGTCGGCGATGTCGTCGCCGCTCGGATAATTCTCCCACGCCGGATAGAACGTCAGCACATAACCTGCGCCGCCGGGCAACACACGCGTGATGCTGGGCACGACCACAGCGCCGGTCATCTGTGCGATGCGCGGCACCGAGGTCATGGTGGCGGCGGGCACACCAAAGAACGGTATGAACGCGCCGTCTTTCACCCCCTGATCCTGGTCCGGCGGATAAACGAGCGGCATGTTCTGGCGCATGCCCTTGAGGATAGGACGCAATCCCTGCTGGCGCGAATACAGATGTTGATTGCCGAAACGCGCGCGCTTTTGCAGCATCAAGTCGGTCAGATATATATTCTTCTGGTTGGCGTACATGCATACCGTATCGGCGTGTTGCGTGACCCATTGCCCGCCCGCGTCCATGCCGACGAAATGCGGCGTGAGCAAAATGGCAGGCCGGCCTTTGATCGCTTCGAAATGCTCCGCACCTTCTACGCGAATCAAGCTATTGATGCGTTCGGCGCTGGCCCACCACAGAATGCAGCGCTCCACCAAGGCGCGCGTGAACATCTTGAAGTTCTCGCGCAAAAGTTTCCGGCGCGCCGCCTCAGTCATCTCGGGAAAGCACAATTTCAAATTGATGGCACCCACCATACGCCGCTCCGCCGCCAGCAGATACAGCAACACACCCAAGCCGTTGCCGATCGCCACGATGACGCGGAACGGCAGGAAATGAATCAGCCACAAAACAAATACGGCGAAACGGACCAACATTACTGCTCCTTGATTGCATCCGGCGGCAGCACGCCGCGCGGGACTTTATAACGGTTATAACTCCACAGATATTGCTCGGGATACTGGCGTATCACCGCCTCCAGCGCCGCATTCATCTGTAGCGGCAGGGATGCCGCCATATCGAAAGACAGCGGCGAAAAATGCAAGGCATAGCCTTCGCCGCGCGGCAAGCGTTCGCAGTGGCACATCACCACCACCGCGCCGCTAGACTCGATCAGACGACCGATCAGCGTCATGGTATAGGCGGGTCGCCCGAAGAACGACACCCATTCGCCCTCGCCGTTGCCCGGTACCTGATCCGGCAACACGCCGATGACTTCTTTGCGTTTGAGCGCTTTGAGCAACTGGCGCACCCCGCCCATATCGGTCGCCGCCAGTTTCATTTGACCGCGCTCGCGCCCTTCATGCATCAGCGTATCCAGAAATTTCTGGCGCGGCGGACGATACATGCTGGTGATCGGCAAACGCGCGGCGATATACAAACTGATCACCTCGAAGCAACCGAGATGCGGTGTCAGCGCGATCACGCCTTTGCCCTGCGCGTACGCTGCCTCAAAGTGTTGCCAGCCGTGACATTGCTTGACGCTGGCCACCACATCGGCCAACGGTCGCCGCCACACCCAAGGCAACTCCAGCACGCCCTTGCCCGCTTCGCCAATATTGGCATGCTGCAATTTGCGCAATTCGGATGGCGAGCATTGCAGTCCGGCAAGTTGCAGGTTCTCGCGCAGGCGCGCCGCGTAACGCGCCGAAGACAGATAGATCACCCAACCCAGCAGCGCGCCCAGCCGGTGCAATACCGACAGCGGCAAGCGTGCCAGCACATTAAACAGAATAAGCATTCAAGAAAAACCCATTTAATCGGTCAGGGGAGATTTTGTTATACTGCGCGCCCATTTAACTACTGAAGCAACAATCGGAGAGCCATGAGCGAATACTTTTTTACATCCGAATCCGTGTCAGAGGGCCATCCTGACAAGGTTGCCGACCAAATTTCCGACGCGATCGTTGACGCGATTCTAGCGCAGGACAAGCATTCGCGCATTGCTGCCGAGACGCTGTGCAACACCGGACTGGTGGTCTTGGCGGGCGAGATCACGACTTCAGCCAATGTCGATTACATCCAGGTCGCGCGCGACACCATCAAGCGCATCGGCTACGACAACACCGAATACGGCATCGACTACAAAGGTTGCGCGGTGCTGGTGGCTTACGACAAACAAAGCCCGGACATCGCGCAGGGCGTGAACAAAGCCTACGACGATGGTCTCGACCAGGGCGCGGGTGACCAGGGCTTGATGTTCGGTTACGCCTGCACCGAAACCGACGTGCTGATGCCGCTGCCAATCTATCTGTCGCACCGTCTGGTCGAACGCCAGGCCCAATTGCGCCACGACGGACGTTTGCCTTGGCTGCGCCCGGATGCCAAATCGCAAGTGACGATCAAGTATGTCGATGGCAAACCTTTCTGCATCGACACCGTGGTGCTCTCCACCCAGCACGCGCCGGAGATGACGCTGGAGCAAATCCGCGAAGCGACCATCGAAGAAATCATCAAACCGGTGTTGCCGAAAGAGCTCATCAAGGGCGACATCAAATATCTGGTGAACCCGACCGGACGTTTCGTGGTCGGCGGCCCGCAAGGCGATTGCGGCCTGACCGGACGCAAGATCATCGTTGACACCTACGGCGGCGCAGCCCCGCACGGCGGCGGCGCGTTCTCCGGCAAAGACCCGTCCAAGGTTGACCGTTCCGCCGCTTACGCCGGGCGTTATGTGGCGAAGAACATCGTTGCTGCCGGACTGGCCGACAAGTGCCTGATCCAGATTTCCTACGCCATCGGCGTGGCGCAACCCACCAGCGTGATGGTCACCACTTACGGCACGGGCAAAGTGTCCGACGAGAAAATCGCGGAACTGGTGAAGAAACATTTCGACCTGCGCCCGAAAGGCATCGTGCAAATGCTCGACTTGCTGCGTCCGATCTACCAGAAGACCGCCGCTTATGGCCACTTTGGTCGCGAAGAGCCGGAGTTCAAGTGGGAAGCCACCGACAAGGCTGCCGCATTGAAGGCTGATGCTGGGCTGTAATTGTTTAACGTAGGTCGGGTTTTAACCCGACAGTCGGGCTAAAGCCCGACCTACAACTGCAACAAGATTTCCCCCTCCCGAGGGGCGCTGCGACCGACTCAGTTCGGCCAGGCTCGGGAGTGCGGTCAAAGTTTCAACGGCGCCCATTCATTAACTTTCTAAATGAATGGAGTGCAACATGAACGCTGCAACAAATTTCACCGACTATATCGTCGCCGACATGTCCCTCGCCGCATGGGGACGCAAAGAACTGGCTATCGCCGAAATCGAAATGCCCGGCCTGATGGCCATCCGCAAGGAATTCGCCGCTTCGCAGCCGCTCAAGGGCGCACGCATCACCGGCAGTCTGCACATGACCATCCAGACCGGCGTGCTGATCGAAACGTTGACGGCACTGGGCGCTGAAGTGCGCTGGGCTTCGTGCAACATCTACTCCACACAAGACCACGCTGCCGCCGCGATTGCCGCCGAAGGCATTCCGGTGTTCGCCGTCAAAGGCGAAACCTTGGCCCAATACTGGGACTACACGCACCGCATTTTTGAATGGGCGGACGGCGGCTTGTCCAACATGATTCTGGACGATGGCGGCGATGCCACGCTGTTGCTGCATCTGGGCGCGCGCGCGGAAAAAGACGCTTCACTGTTGAACAACCCCGGTTCGGAAGAAGAAATTTGTTTGTTCGCTTCTATCAAAGCCAAACTGGCCACCGACAAGAGCTGGTATTCCACCCGCCTCGCCGCGATCAAGGGCGTGACCGAAGAAACCACCACCGGCGTGCATCGTTTGTACCAGATGCACGAGCGCGGCGAACTGAAGTTCCCCGCCATCAACGTCAACGACTCCGTGACCAAGTCCAAGTTCGACAACCTGTACGGCTGCCGCGAATCGCTGGTGGACGGTATCAAGCGCGCCACCGACGTGATGATCGCGGGCAAGATCGCGGTCATCGTCGGTTACGGCGATGTGGGCAAAGGTTGTTCGCAAGCCATGCGCGCGCTGTCGGCCCAAGTGTGGGTGACCGAGATCGACCCGATCTGCGCGCTGCAAGCCGCAATGGAAGGCTACCGCGTGGTGACCATGGAATACGCCGCCGAATTCGGCGACATCTTCGTCACCACCACCGGCAACTACCATGTCATCACGCACGACCACATGAAGCGCATGAAAAACCAGGCCATCGTGTGCAACATCGGCCACTTCGACAACGAGATCGACGTTGCCTCGCTCAAGCAATACAAGTGGGAAAACATCAAGCCGCAAGTCGATCACGTGATCTTCCCCGACGGCAAGCGCATCCTGTTGCTGGCCGAAGGCCGTCTGGTGAATCTGGGTTGCGCCACCGGCCATCCCTCCTACGTGATGTCGTCGTCGTTCGCCAACCAGACCCTGGCGCAGATCGAACTGTTCACCCGCACCAAGGAATATCCGGTCGGCGTTTACACTTTGCCCAAGCATCTGGACGAGAAGGTCGCGCGCTTGCAACTGACCACGCTCAACGCGCAACTGAGCGAACTGACCGACCAGCAGGCCGCCTATATCGGCGTGCCCAAAGAAGGTCCGTACAAGGCCAACCACTACCGCTACTAAACGGCTTGTTGCGGGTATGATTGCGGGGGCGGGTTTTCCGCCCCCTCATTTTTATTGAAAACGATGCTGCTACGACTACTACTCATTTGGTCTTTGAACGCCCTCGCCCTGGTGGCGGTGGCCAACTTCGTGCCGGGCATCCATGTGGATGGGTTCATGGCGGCCTTCATCGCAGCCTTTATCCTCGGTCTGGTCAACACGCTGGTGCGCCCGATTTTTGTCGTGCTCACGCTGCCGGTCACGGTGGTCACGCTGGGCTTGTTCCTGTTTGCCATCAACGGCCTGATGTTCTGGTTCGCCGGTTCCATCCTGCGCGGCTTCGTGGTCGAAAGTTTCTGGAGCGGAGTCGTGGGCGCAGTCTTGTACAGCATCTTTTCCTGGGCGCTGAGTTCAGCTGCCGCACAACTTCTTGTGAGAAAAAATGGCTAACACCACCCCCATCAGTTTTGAGTTTTATCCGCCGCAAACGGCGGAAGGCGCGGAGAAGCTTGCTGCCGTGCGTACCCGTCTGGCCGCGTTCAAACCGGATTTCTTCTCCGTCACTTTCGGCGCGGGCGGCTCCACCCAGGACCGCACGCTGGAAACCA
This sequence comes from Sideroxydans sp., assembly GCA_028710605.1. Lineage (GTDB taxonomy): Bacteria > Pseudomonadota > Gammaproteobacteria > Burkholderiales > Gallionellaceae > Sideroxyarcus. The sequence continues at coordinate 419,044 of JAQTTU010000002.1, read as the reverse complement.
TCAGGCAGATTCACGCCGAAGGGCACGAGGCCGCGCCGCATTTGTCCTGCGTCGGCTCCACCCGCGACAACGTGCGCGCGCTGCTGCAAGCCTACCAAGACATGGGCATCAAACGCATCGTCGCCTTGCGCGGCGACCTGCCGTCCGGCATGGCCAGCATTGGCGAATTCCAGTACGCCAGCGAGCTGGTGGCGTTTATCCGCGCCGAGACCGGCGCGCACTTTCACATCGAGGTCGCCGCCTATCCCGAGTTTCATCCGCAAGCCAAATCCGCGCGCGACGACATGCTCAACTTCAAGCGCAAAATGGATGCGGGCGCAGACTCCGCCATCACGCAATATTTTTACAATGCCGATGCCTACTTCCACTTCGTCGAGGAAGCCCGCAAGCTCGGCATCAACGCGCCCATCGTGCCGGGCATCATGCCCATCGTCCGTTTCTCGCAACTGGCGCGCTTTTCCGATGCCTGCGGCGCGGAAATCCCGCGCTGGATGCGCAAGACCCTGGAAGGTTACGGCGACGATGTGGCATCGGTGCAAGCCTTCGGTCTGGATGTGGTCGCGCAACTGTGTGAAAAACTGATCGCGGGCGGTGCACCGGCATTGCATTTCTACACGCTTAACCAAGCAACCGCCTCGCTGGAAATCCTGAAGCGACTGGGCTATCGCACTTAACTATTCTTGCCCGCAGATTACACAGATTGACGCAGATTTCTCTTGGTTGATTTTGGTTTTAATCTGCGTTCATCTGTGTAATCTGCGGGCAAAGGTTTTAATAAATTGAAATCACCCGAACTCTTATTGCCCGCCGGAACATTGGACAAAATGCGCACCGCCTACGCCTACGGCGCGGACGCGGTATATGCCGGACAGCCGCGCTATTCCTTGCGCGCGCGCAACAACGAATTCAAGCTGGAAGAGTTGGGCACAGGCATCGCGGAAGCGCACGCGCTGGGCAAAAAAATTTTCGTCGCCAGCAACCTGATGCCGCACAACGCCAAGGTGAAGACCTACATGGCGGATATGCAGCCGGTAATTGAAATGCAACCGGACGCGCTCATCATGGCCGACCCCGGGCTGATCGCCATGGTGCGCGAACGCTGGCCGCAGATGCCCATCCATCTTTCGGTGCAGGCCAACACCGTCAACTATGCGGCGGTGAAATTCTGGAAATCGCTGGGACTGTCGCGCGTGATTTTGTCGCGCGAAATATCGCTGGATGAAATTGAAGAAATCCGCCAGCAATGCCCGGACATCGAATTGGAAGTATTCATTCACGGCGCGCTGTGTATCGCCTATTCCGGGCGCTGCTTGCTGTCCGGCTACTTCAACCACCGCGACGCGAATCAGGGCACGTGCACCAACTCCTGCCGCTGGGATTACAAAGTGGATAGCGCCGAGGAAAACGACACCGGCGAAATCCAGAAGATCGACTTCGATTTCGACAAAGCATTAAGCGAATCCGAATTATCCGAATGCGGCAACCAGCCGCGCCACCCGCTGGCGGACAAGGTGTACGTCATCTCGCGCAAAGATCATCCCGACGAGCTGATGCCGGTGCTGGAGGACGAGCATGGAACCTACATCATGAACTCCAAAGATTTGCGCGCGGTGGAACACGTAGCCCGTCTGGTAAAGATCGGCATCGACTCGCTCAAGGTCGAAGGCCGCACCAAGTCCATCTACTACGTGGCGCGCACCGCGCAGGTGTATCGCCAGGCCATAGACGATGCGGTCAAAGGCCGACCATTCAATCTTGAGTTGCTGGGTGCGCTGGATGCGCTGGCGAATCGCGGTTACACCGACGGCTTCTACGAGCGCCACCACACCCACGAACAACAAAACTACATGCGCGGTCACTCCGAGAGTTTCCGCCAGCAATACGTGGGCGACATCGTGGCCTGCGCCAACGGCATGGCCGAGATCGACGTAAAAAATAAATTCCAGATCGGCGACAAACTGGAAATCATCCACCCCTCCGGCAACCACATCGTCGAATTGAAAGAGATGAAAAATCTCGACGGTGAAACGCTCACCACCGCATCCGGCAGCGGGCATCGCGTGCGCATACCGTTGCAGGGTGACTTTGCGCAGGGCATGGTGGCGCGGTTCCTATAGGCGAAGAACGACCAGCACCGCGTGTTTGAATTAAGCCAGACTTAAGGAACGCACACTATGCTTCCTCCCGGTATGTTCGAATGCTCGCACTCTGCCCGCAGGCATTCGGCTACATCGGCAACACTCAATTGCCATCGCTCACACAATTTCTCTGAAGGAGATTTGCAATGAACTGGAAAAACTCAACAACCCGTTACGGTTCACTTTCCATCAGCCTGCACTGGCTGATGCTGATTGTATTCATCGCGGTGTATGCCACTATCAATCTGCGCGAGCTGTACGAAAAAGGCAGCGATCCGCGCGAAGCGTTGAAGACCTGGCACTTCATGCTCGGCATGCTGGCCTTCGCGCTGGTGTGGCTGCGCATCGCCGTGCGTTTTTCCGGCCCCACACCCGGCATCCGCCCGCAACCGCCGCACATGCAGGAACTCGCCGCAAAGCTGCTGCATCTGGCGCTGTATGCGCTGATGATTGGCATGCCGCTCACCGGCTGGCTGTTGCTCAGCGCCGCCGGAAAACCCATCCCCTTCTTCGGCTTGGAACTGCCCGCGCTGATCGGCGCAAACAAAGACCTCGCCGGGCAGATCAAGGAACTGCATGAAGTCGTCGGCACCACGGGCTATTTCCTCATCGGCCTGCATGCGGTGGCGGCCTTGTATCACCACTACATCAAGCGCGACAACACGCTGACGCGCATGCTCCCCGGGCGCGACTAGCTTCAACTTGCCGTTTGGCGGACGGCGTTGCATGGCGGGATAGCGAGGGGTATGGTGGCGAAGTTTTTTCAGCCACCACCCCGAAAAAGGTTTGATGATGGTATGCAACCGCTCAAAGAATTCCTGAATTCGCTCGCCCTGCGCCTGCTCGGAAATTTCTCCGGCAATGTGCTGAACTGCGTGGTGACCACATCGGCGCACCCGCCTTTGCTGTCGCGCTACCGCGCGCAAATGATTATCTCCAGAGTGCGTCTGGTATCGGCCTTGTTCGCGGTGCTGACCCCGCTATGGATCGCGGTGGATTATCTGGCGTTCGATTACCCGCTTTCGCTCATGCTGGGCATAGGGCGCATCGCCACCACCGCCGCCTTCGCTGCACTGGCACTGGCCTATCAGGGCTCGCCGCACATGCGCGATGCCTACCGTTCGCTGGGCATCATGTTCGTCATTCCCACCGCGTTCTTCATTTACTCCCACCAGATACTTTCCAGCTTCGACAATCAGGGCGGCGCAGCCATTATCGCGGCGGGTTACGCCTTCCTGCCGTTCATTCTGGTGGCGGGCCTGAGCGTGTTCCCGCTGACCGCGCTGGAAGGCATCGTGTTTTCCCTGCCGGTATTATCGTCCTCGGCCTTGGTGGCGACCCTGCACCTCGACCAGATGAGCTGGAACACCCACATCGGCGCGTTCTGGCTGCTGGTGCTGATCGCCGCCACCGCCACGCTGGCCGGCATGAGCCAACTGGCGCTGATGGCCGCGCTGGTGCGCCAGGCGCATCACGACCCGCTCACCCACTGTTTCAACCGCGCCAGCGGCGAAGAAATTTTCAAACTGCAATTCAGCATCGCCGAACGCAACGGCAACCCGCTGACCATCATCTTCATCGACCTCGACAACTTCAAATCGGTCAACGACCAATACGGCCACCACCTCGGCGACCGCGTACTGATAGGCGCGGTCGATGCCATACGCGGCTCGCTGCGCGGCGGCGACGCGCTGGTGCGCTGGGGCGGCGAAGAATTTCTCATGGTATTGCCCAACACCAACTACTCCTCCGCCATCGCCTTGCTGGAACGCCTGCGCGGCAACGGCCTCGGACTGCGCCCGGACGGCAACAGCGTGACCGCCAGCTACGGCATCGCCGAACGCACACTGGACTCCGCCGACAACAGCCAGCTCCTGATCGAGATCGCCGACCAGCGCATGTACCAGGCAAAAAACAGCGGCAAAGACCGCTGGGTCGGCTGCAATGAAACCGCCCACTTCGCCACACCGCATCAAACCGAACGCGGCATGCCGGACGACATGGCACTGTCCAGCCTCTCCTGATATTCGCCCCGTGCAACAACCTCTCAAAACCTTGGGCATCATTGCGATATGGCTGGCATTGGCCGCAGCGCTGCTCTATTTCTTCAACACGCAAGCGAACCCCAACAGCGCCGAAAAAATCGGCCGCACTTCCGAAGTCAAACTCAAACGCGACCTCGGCGGACACTACCGCGCCGAAGCCTTCATCAACGGCATCAAAACTCCGGTGCTGGTCGATACCGGCGCGACCGACGTATCCATCAGCCGCAAACTGGCGAACCAACTCGGCCTGCAAAGCATACTCGCCACCCGCACCCAAACCGCCAACGGCGAAACCGTCGCCTACATGACCCGCCTCGCCAGCGTCAAACTCGGCGGCATCGAAGCCACCAACGTCGCCGCCATCATCGTGGACAACCTGGGCGAAGACATGCTGCTCGGCATGTCGTTCCTGGGCAGAATGGACGTGCGGCTGTACAAGGGGACGATGACGATTCGGGCGGTCAATGAATAAACCTTGCACCAATCGTGACGCGCGAAAAACAGGTGTTCATAAACTGACGCTCCCCTCCAAACCGTTCGTCCTGACCCTTCGACTTCGCTCAGGACTAAAGGGATGTCGAAGGATGAACAACTACGGAGTCAAACTCCATGAGCTTCTGGATTTACATCCTGCGCTGCGCCGACAACTCCTACTACACCGGCCACACCGACAAGCTCGAACAACGCATTGCCGAACATCAGCAGGGTGTGTGCGGCGGCTACACTTCCACAAGACTGCCCGTCCAACTCGTATTCAGCCAAGCCTGCCCCACCCGCGAAGAAGCCCTCGCCGCCGAGCAACAAATCAAAGGCTGGAGTCGCAAGAAAAAGGAAGCGATGTTGCGCGGAGATTGGGCGGAGGTATCACGTTTGGCAAAGGGAACTGATCGGCATGGTGCGCCCGTCCATCCTTCGACAAGCTCAGGACGAACGGGGAAGGAGTAGTGAGTGCCCAAGGAAATTCTCCGCTCTCTACAGGCCGTTCGTGGTGAGCTTGTCGAACCATGAACGGCCTTTAACGCTTAACTCAATAATACTTTTCGTTCAACGAATTCTTCATTAAAAGTAGGGTATGCAAAGCCATCTCGTTTAGAGGCAATAGGAGGTAGAGTAATCACAAGAATTTTTTCTTCGTCTGAAAATTTTGCCTTAACGGAAAGCTCAGTGCGACATTGTGGTATGTGATTGGATAAATCTCTTTCTACATCAATTGAAATCACATACTCATTGCACGTGCCACATTTAAAATGTTTCAAACGGAAAAAATTTTTAAACTGATATTTGGCATTGCCACGACACAGCGGGCATCGCTGTTCAAATATGTCTGTCATATAGCCTCCGATATTTTCAATGCAGCGTCGCGTGATTGCGAAGCATGTCAGTCACTTGTATCAGTTTTTCTTGTTTTTGCAAGTGACTTTTGCTGACATAATTGACTCTGGTAATTTCATTCACAGCAAACGCCATGATCCTCTCCTCCCTCTCCCAATCCTCCCGCTATACCACCCTGCACCCGCTGTTCCAGCGCGCCTTCGACTACATGCGCGACACCGATTTGTTCGCGCTTGCGCCGGGGCGTTACCACCTCATGGGTGATGATTTGATCGCCATCGTCGAGCAGGTACCCGCTAAGACGAAGGAGATGGCGCGGCTAGAGGCGCATCGCAGGTACATCGACATTCAGTTGGTGCTGGAAGGCGACGAACAGATGGGATGGAAACCGTTGGCGGATTGTTTGAATCCGGTGAGCGAGCACAGCATGGAGAAGGACATCCGCTTTTTCCACGATGCGCCCGCCTCGTGGGTGGCCGTGCCGCCGGATCATTTCTGCATTTTCTTCCCGGAGGATGCGCATGCGCCGCTGGTGGGTAGCGGGCAAATCAGGAAAGTCATTTTCAAGGTGGCGGTGAATCCGGCGCTGTGATGGGTGGGAGGTAGGATGGGTTGAGCGCAGCGATACCCATCAATTTTCGGCACCCAACAAGCGATGGGTATCGCTGCGCTCAACCCATCCTACAAAACCTGCGCTGGAATGACGGGGTTGCGGCAATTTTTCAAAACCATACCTCGTGAAGATGCCCGTAAATAGGCGATCTTCATGCAGCGCATAGCGTAGATCGCCTATTGACGGGCATCTCCAGGCATCGGCATTTTCAAAACGCGTTCAATCGAACGCCACGTCGCCTTCATCAATCACCGTGCCCAACTCCATATTCTTGAAATCGAACAAGTTGCCGTCGAGCAGGTGCGACGGTTTGATGTTTTGCATGGCGGTGAAAATCGTTTGCGATCTGCCCGGATACTGGCGTTCCCAGTTGGTCAGCATTTCCTTGATGTTCTGCCGTTGCAGGTTTTCCTGCGAGCCGCACAGGTTGCACGGGATGATGGGGAATTCCATGCCGCGCGCGTAGCGGGCAATGTCTTTTTCGGCGCAGTAGGCCAGCGGGCGGATGACGATATGCTCGCCCTTGTCGGTCACCAGTTTGGGCGGCATCGCTTTCAACTTGCCGCCGAAGAACATGTTGAGGAATAGCGTCTCCACCATGTCGTCGCGGTGGTGTCCCAGCGCGATCTTGTTCGCGCCCAGATCGCCCGCCACCTTGTAGATGATGCCGCGCCGCAGGCGTGAACACAGCGAGCAGGTGGTCTTGCCTTCGGGGATCTTCGCCTTGACGATGGAGTAAGTGTCCTGCGTTTCGATATGAAAATCCACGCCGAGCTTCTTCAGATAATTCGGCAGCACATCGGCGGGAAAACCCGGCTGCTTCTGGTCGAGATTCATCGCCACGATCTTGAAATCAATCGGTGCGCGCTTGCGCAGCGTGAGCAGAATGTCGAGCAGCGTGTAGGAATCCTTTCCTCCACTCAGACACACCATCACCGTGTCGCCTTCCTCGATCATGTTGAAGTCGCCGATGGCTTTGCCGACCTGACTTTCCAGACGGCCTTTGAGGCGGTTGAAGTTGGTAGAGTGGTGTTCGAAATGTAGCGGGTAGGTGGTGTCGGTCATATGTTTACAATGTCAAAGTCAAAATCAATGAGACCAAAACCTTGCCCGCAGATTACTCAGATTCACGCAGATTTCGGGCGGTTTAATCTGTGAAATCTGCGTAATCTGCGGGAAAAGGTTTGGTTTTCTCTGTGTCTCTGTGGTGAGGTTTGGTTGTTAAAGATTGATTGAGCGCCCGCCATCAACAGCGATGATCTGCCCGGTGATATACGGCGCGTCGGCGATTAAAAACTGCACGGCTTTGGCGATGTCGTCCGGCTGACCTTCGCGTTTGAGCAGGGTGTGCGCGATGATTTTGCGGCGCTGTTCTTCGTCTTGCCACGCGGCGCTTTCCGGCCACAGGTTCACGCCGGGGGCGATGCCGTTCACGCGGATTTGCGGCGCGAGTTCCTGCGCCAGTGCGCGCGTGAGTCCGGCCAGGCCGGACTTGGCGACGCTGTACAACAAATGTCCGTGCATCGGAAAGTCGGCGTGAATATCCACGATATTGACGATGCAGCCGTGGCGGCGACGCAATTCCGGCATGGCCGCTTGCGCCAGAAACAGCGGCGCTTTCAGATTGGTGCCGAGCAAGTCATCCCATTGCTGCTCGTTCATTTTATCCAGCGGCGTGGGATAAAAACTGGAGGCGTTGTTGACCAGTGCATCGAGGTGACCGAACTGTTTGATTACCTCCTCCACCACGCGCGACAAGCTGGCAACCTCCAGCAAGTCGGCTTGAATAACCGAGGCGGAATCGGCGCGCTTGTCGTTCAACTCATCGCGCAACACGTGCGCTTCCTGCAACGAGGCGCGGCAATGAATCGCGACGTTCGCCCCCGCGCCATGCAAGCGGCGAACGATAGCCGCGCCCACGCGCTTCGCCCCGCCTGTCACCAATACTGTTTTGCCTTGCATCGCATTCCCCACTAAACTTCGTGCCTCTTTCGATTATACCCGACCATGTCCGCCAACCTGCCCGCCCCCTCTGCCGATGCACTCGTCCACAGCGCGCAATTGTGCGAACTGATACGCCACGACATCAATATGCAAGGCGGCTGGATTCCGTTTTCGCGCTTCATGGAGTTGGCGCTGTATGCGCCGGGGCTGGGTTATTACACGGCGGGCGCGCACAAACTCGGCGAAGCGGGCGACTTCATCACCGCGCCTGAACTCTCGCCCTTGTTCGGCCGCACCATGGCACGGCAACTGGTCGAGGTAATGCGCGACAGCGCGCCGCACATCCTCGAACTCGGCGCGGGCAGCGGCAAACTGGCGCTGGATATTCTGGGCGAACTGGAGCGGCGCGATGCGCTGCCGCAGACTTATTCCATCCTCGAAGTGAGCGCCGACCTGCGCCAGCGCCAGCAAACTTTGCTGCAAGAAAAATTGCCGCATCTGGTTTCGCGCCTGCGCTGGCTGGATGTGTTGCCGGAGAAAATTTCCGGCGCGGTGATCGGCAACGAAGTGCTGGATGCGCTGCCGGTGCACCTGCTGTTCTGGGCGGAAGGTCAGGTGCAGGAGCGCGGAGTAACCAGCAAAGCCAACCATTTTGTCTGGCAAAATCACCCCTTGAAAACGCCCGCGCTGCTCGATGTCGCCAGCAACCTCAAACAGCCAAGCGACTACCTGAGCGAAGTCTCGCTCGCTTCGCGCGGACTCGTCGCCAGCCTGTGCGAACGCATGGACAAAGGTGCGCTGATCTTCATCGACTACGGTTTCGGCGCAAGCGAGTATTACCACCCGCAGCGCAATCGCGGCACGCTGATGTGCCACTACCGCCACCATGCGCACGACGACCCGTTCTATCTGCCCGGCTTGCAGGACATCACCGCCCACGTCGATTTCACCGCCGTCGCCGAAGCCGCCATCGACCACGGCGCGCACTTCCTCGGCTACACCTCGCAAGCGCATTTCCTGCTCAATAATGGCGTGATGGATTTTCTCGGCGAAGTCTCGCCCGACGATGTGCGCACCTTCGCCCCGCTGTCCGCGCAATTGCAAAAACTCACCAGCCCGGCGGAAATGGGCGAGTTGTTCAAAGTCATCGCGCTGGGCAAAGGTTTGGAGCAACCGCTGGCGGGATTTTTGCGCGGCGATCTGTCGCGGTTGTTGTAGATAACTCCCTTCTCCCGCAGGCGGGAGAAGGGTTGGGGATGAGGGCCTGTGCGTTTAGACCAATTGGGCATTAGTTGCACGCCCCTCACCCTAACCCTCTCCCGCCTGCGGGAGAGGGGACTAAACCCAAAGCGCGACCATTTCTCTTTCTTAGCTCTCAGAATGAAAATATGCTGCCAATTCACAGCTTCCCCCCGGTCAGCATCGCGCATGCTCACCTGCTGATTCTGGGCAGCATGCCCGGCAAGCAATCGCTGGCGCAGCACCAGTATTACGCCAACCCGGCCAATACCTTTTGGAAAATCATGGGCGAGCTGGTCGGCGCGCATCCTTCGCTCCCTTATCAGGCAAGGCTGGCCGTGCTGAAGTCATGCGGCATCGCGCTGTGGGATGTGCTCGCCAGTTGCGAACGCGAGTCCAGCCTCGATGCACATATCAAAGCTGAAACGGCGAACGACTTCGCCGCATTCTTCGCGCGCCATGCGCACATCACGCACGTGTGTTTCAACGGCGCGAAAGCGGAACAGAGTTTCAGGAAGTTCGTGCTGGAAAAACAGACCTTGCCGCCGCTGACTTTCCACCGCTTGCCGTCCACCAGCCCGGCGCACGCGGGGATGCGTTACGAAGAGAAGTTGCAGGCGTGGCGCGCGGCGCTCATACCTTGATCGGAAGCCAGTAAAGACGGGCATCTTCAAGGTGTTGTGATCGTCTGCCGGAAGATCAAAATCTTTTTGCCACAGAGACCACAGAGCTCACAGAGTAAAGATGTGAAGCGGACATCTCTGTGAACTCTGTGTTCTCTGTGGCTATGTTTTTTTCTTATAGTTTTCCACCGCCACGATGCGCGCCTCTCTCACTTTATCCGCGATGAGATTTTTATCTGGACAAGCTCTGGCGATGTCGCCCGCTTTCACGCTTTGCGCCGCGTGCGCGCAGGCCAGCAGATACGCGGTTTGCGGATAGGCATCGTGCTCGTGGCCGGTGCGGCCGCGCGCGTCGGACTCGCAGGCTTGCAGGATGAGCGGGAAACGTTCGGGTTTGCGCCACAGGTCGCAGCTGTCGAACAGTTTGACGATGGTGTCGGGACGCAGTTCTTTGGCGCGGTGGATGTTGCCGTGGTAGCGCGCCACCAGCAGGGCGAGGTCGCGGCATTCGCCGGGCACGCGCAAACGTTCGCATAGCGGCTTGAGCAAATCCACGCTGCGCATTTCGTGGCCGATGTGGCGCGGCAGGATGTCGGCGGGGGTGTTGCCTTTGCCGAGGTCGTGGCCCAGCGCGGCGAAGCGCACTTCCAGCGGGTAGGCGTGGCGCGCGGTGTCGTCCAGCACCAGCATGGCGTGGATGCCGCAGTCGATTTCGGGATGGTAGATCGCGGTCTGCGCCATGCCGAACAGGGCATCCAGTTCGGGCAGGATTTTTTTCAGCGCGCCGCATTCGCGCAGCGTGGTGAAGAAGCGCGAGGGATGTTGTTCCATCAGGCCGCGCGCCAGTTCCTGCCACACGCGCTCGGCCACCAGCGCATCCACTTCGCCGTTGTCCACCATGGCGCGCATCAGCGTCAGCGTTTCCGGCGCGATGGAAAAACCGAAACGCGCCACGAAACGCGCCGCGCGCAAAATGCGCACTGGGTCTTCGGCGAACGCATCGCTCACGTGGCGCAATACGCCCGCTTTTAAATCGGCTTGTCCGCCGTAGGGGTCAATCAGCTTGCCGTCGCTATCCTGCGCGATGGCGTTGATGGTGAAATCGCGGCGCAACAAATCCTGTTCCAGCGTGACATCGGGCGCGGCGAAAACGGTAAAACCTTTGTAGCCCTGCGCCACTTTGCGCTCGGTGCGCGCCAGTGCATATTCCTCGTGCGTAACGGGATGCAGGAACACCGGAAAGTCGCTGCCCACCGGCTTGAAACCGCGCGCCACCATTTCATCAGGCGTGCTGCCGACCACCACCCAGTCGTGATCCTGCACCGGCAAGCCGAGCAGCTTGTCGCGCACCGCACCGCCCACACAATAGATGTCGAGGTCTTTATTGCTCATCCGCAGTTGCCTGTTTTTTCGCTTCGATAGTACCCATCCTCTGTTTGAGCGATTGCGAGGTTTGCCCGAACAGCTTGGAATAATAAATGGTGTTGCTCATTACCTTTTTCACGTAGTCGCGCGTTTCGTCGAAGGGGATGGTCTCGACATAGATCGCGCCCTCCAGCGGTTTCGTGCCGCGCCACTGGCGCGCCCGGCCCGGTCCGGCATTGTAGGCGGCGGAAGCCAGTACCGGATTTTCATTGAACTGGCTGTACACCGTTTTCATGTAATACGTGCCCAGCGTAATGTTCACGTCCAACTGGTGGATGAGGCCTTTGCGGTAGCCTTTCATGCCCATGCGCTTGGCCGCCCAGCGCGCGGTGGAAGGCATGATCTGCATGATTCCGGCGGCACCGACATCGGACTTTGCGCCCACGGTAAAACGGCTCTCCTGCCGCATCAGGCCATAGACCCACGCTTCTTCCAGACTGTTTTTTTGCAGATCAGTCTGCATCGCCTCGCGGTACGGCGCGGGATAACGCAAATTGAAATCGTGCAGGCTCACCGTTCTGTCCGCCGCGTTGATCGAACGGTCGTACATGCGGTTGCGCTTGGCCACTTCGGCGGCGACCAGCAATTGCCGGTCGCTGAAATTGCGCGTCGCCCACGCCCATTCTTTCGCGGCTTCGGCACGGAAATCCATTTCGTATAGCAGCAGCGTGCGCTGTATCGCCGGTTGCGCTTGCACGGCTTCGATCTCGGCATCGCTCGCCTGAAAACTCGCCGAAATCATACCCGCACCGGGTGCGCCGCCCAGCTCTTCGGCGGCGAGCTGTCCGTAAAAATTGTACTCGCTGCCGAGTTTGGCAAACAACTCTTCGGCATCCGCCGTCCGTCCCAACGCCTTGAGCGCGCGCCCCTTCCAGTAACGCCACGCGCCTTCGCTTTGCTGCTGCGGCTGCATGGCATTGACGCTTTCCCACACTTCGTGCCAATCCCCGGCGCGCAACGCGGCGCGCGCGCGCCAAGCACGTTGTTTGGGGGTCAGCGCTTCATCTCCCGCCACCGCAAACCAGCCCAGCGCGCGTTCGTCATGCGCCAACGCCCCGGCGAATCCCAGCCAGCTGAAAAAATAGCGCTGTTCTTCCTCGCCGAAATTTTTTCCGATTATTTCCCAGCGCGCGTAGGCCATTTCCGGCGATTGCCTGGCCAGCCGCTGCAAGGCGAACAAGGCCGCCGTGCGCCTGCCCATGCCCGCTTTGTCGAATTTGGTTTTCTCCAGATAGCGGCGCGGATTGCTGGCGGCACTGCCCAACTCCGCCGCCGGAAACTGCTGCGCCTTGGGCAAATCCTTGATGAACTTTTTTGCCAGCGAAGTGTTGCCGCGTTCCAGCGCCATGCGCATGCGTTGCCAAATATCGGCTTCGGCGATAACCCCCTGTTTCAGTGCCGCCGCGAACAGCGGCACGCAACTTTCCGGCATTTCCTCGCCGCTGAACCACAGCTTGCGCGCCTCGGCCAGCGCGCCCGCCTCGTCGCTTCTGCGGCGCATCTGCAAGGCGTAGCAAGTCAGTTCGTCGTCGCCTTTGACGAGGTGCGGATACTCTTGCTCAAACTCGGCCCAGCGCTCTTGCTTGCCCAGATATTTGAGCCATTCGCCGCGAAACTGGTCGATCACCGGAGATTCGTCGCTGCGCGCCAGAAACGCCTTGATCGGCGCGCTGTTTTTGTCGCTCCAGCGCATGCGCAACTGGTAATAGCTGACGTAAGGTTCCAGCGGAGAATCCTTGAGGCGCGCCGCCGCCGCATCCAGGCGCGCAATGTTGCCGATACGAAACGCATCGCGCGCCGCGCGAAAATCGCTTTCCTGGTCGGCCAGTGCGCACTCCGACTGCGCCAGCAGCAGCAAAAAAAGCAATTTGTATTTCATGGGAAGACTCAAGTTTGGTTGCGCCAAGAATAGCACACGACACCCTGCCCCAGACCGCGCAACCGCCCCGCGAGCGGCATGGATTAAGGCTCGGCAGCCTTCCCCGCGCTGTCGGCCGGACTGCGCGCCAAATTGCCCGCATATACAGTCATGTCTTTGTATGCCCCGTTTAGTTTAGAATCCGTCCCCCACGATATATTTTGCAGGAGAGCATGATGAGTTTCACCGATGTCGATGTACAAAGCGCATTGAAAAATCTGATCGACCCCAACACCAAAAAAGACTTCGTCAGCGGCAAATCCGTGAAGAACATTAAAGTCAGCGGCAGCGATGTGGCGCTGGATATTTCGCTCGGCTATCCGGCGAAAAGCGTGTGGGACGAAATTCGCGCGATGGTGGAAGCGCAGCTCAAATCGGCCTTGCCGGGTGTGGGCAAAATCAGCGTCAGCGTGAGCAGCAAAGTCGTGCCGCATGCGGTGCAGCGCGGCGTGAAGCTGGTGGAGGGCGTGAAGAATATTATCGCCGTGGCATCGGGCAAAGGCGGCGTGGGCAAATCCACCACCGCCGTCAATCTGGCGCTGGCGCTGGCCGCCGAAGGCGCGCGCGTGGGCATGCTGGATGCCGACATCTACGGCCCGTCGCAACCCACCATGCTGGGCATCAGCGGCCAGCCGGAATCGCTGGACGGCAAGAGCATGCAACCGATGCTGAGCCACGGTTTGCAGGCCATGTCCATCGGCTTCCTCATCAACGACATCGACACGCCCATGGTGTGGCGCGGCCCGATGGTGACGCAGGCGTTGGAACAATTGCTGCACCAGACCAACTGGGACAACCTCGATTATCTGGTGGTGGATTTGCCGCCGGGCACCGGCGATGTGCAACTGACGCTGGCGCAAAAAGTGCCGGTGACCGGTGCGGTCATCGTCACCACGCCGCAAGACATCGCGCTGCTGGATGCGCGCAAGGGACTCAAAATGTTCGAGAAGGTCGGCATCAAGATCGTCGGTGTCGTGGAAAACATGAGCACCCACATCTGTTCCAACTGCGGCCACGAAGAACATATCTTCGGCGCGGGCGGCGGCGCGAAAATGTGCGCGGATTACAACACCGAATTCCTCGGCGGCTTGCCGCTGGACATCCGCATCCGCGAACAGGCCGACTCCGGCACGCCGACCGTGGTGGCCGACCCCGATGGCAAGCTTGCCAAAGTGTACAAACAAATGGCACGGCGCATTGCAGTGAAGATTGCCGACATGGCGCAGGATCACAGCGCGGCGTTCCCCAAGATCGTGGTGCAGAACACTTGATGTGCCGAAACATGTAGGTCGGGTTTTAACCCGACACGTCGGGCTAAAGCCCGACCTACAATCTGGCTCAATATTTGCTGATGACTCGCATGCTGTTTTGAGGTTTTTAAAAAATATATTTACAGGAGAGAGCAATGGGTTCGTTCAGTATTTGGCATTGGTTGATCGTGTTGCTGGTGGTGGTGCTGGTGTTCGGCACGAGCAAACTGCGCGGTATCGGCAGCGATCTGGGCGCGGCGGTCAAAGGCTTCAAGGACGGCATGAAAGGCGATGACGCTTCCCCCAAGCAGTTGCGCGACGACGGGCAAGTGGTCGAAGGCGAAGTCAAAAGCCACACGCATAGCAAAGCCTGATGGGTTTGCTGACAACAGAGGTTGATTGATGTTCGAAGTCAATTTTTCGGAAATACTGGTCATCATGGTGGTGGCGCTGGTGGTCATCGGCCCCGAGCGTTTGCCGCAGGTGGCGCGCACGCTGGGCCGGATGTGGGGCAAGCTGCAACGCTACGTCAACCAGATCAAGCAGGAAGTGAACAGCAGCATGGAAGTGGAAGAGCTGCGCGCGATGGAGCGCAAGATCAAGGCCGAGGCCGATGCGCTGGAGCGTTCCATGCAGCAGGTCGATACCGACATCAACCGCGAAGTGCGACAAATGGAACATGCGCCGGACAAGCCGCAGCCTGAAGCCGCCCCCTCCGTCGCAACGCCCGTCAATCCTCCCTTGCCGCCCGCCCAACCGTGAACGCCCAACATCAAACCCTCATCACGCATCTGATCGAGCTGCGCACCCGCATCACCCATTCTCTGGTCGCGTTTCTGCTGGTGTTTCTCGGCCTGTTTCCGTGGGCTTCGGATTTATATACGCTGCTGGCGCGCCCGCTGCTGGCCAAGCTGCCGCACGGCACGCAGATGATCGCCACCGACGTGACCACGCCGTTCTTCGTGCCGCTCAAGGTGGCGATGATGGCCGCGTTCCTGATTACCCTGCCCTACATCCTGCTGCAAATGTGGAAGTTCGTCGCGCCGGGTTTATATGCGCACGAAAAGAAATTCCTGTTCCCGGTCATCCTGTCCAGCGTGCTGCTGTTTCTGGCGGGTATGGCCTTCGCCTATTTCCTAGTGTTCCCGGCGGTGTTCGGTTTTGTGATCGCCGCAGCGCCCGCAGGGGTGGCGGTGATGACCGACATCGAAAAATATCTCGGCTTCGTGATGGGCATGTTCATGGCCTTCGGCGTGTCGTTCCAAGTGCCGGTGGTGGTCGTGGTGCTGGTGCGCATGGGCGTGGTCAGCGTCGAAAAATTGCGCGAAGCGCGCCCCTACGTCATCGTCGGCGCGTTCATCGTCGGTGCGGTGCTGACTCCGCCGGATGTCATCTCGCAATGCATGCTGGCGATCCCGATGTGGCTGCTGTACGAGGCCGGAGTCGTCGTCGGCAGCCGGATGCGGCCATCAGCCGCCAAGTAGCGCCCGATGGCGGACCACCGTAATTTTGAAGTGCCGCGCGACTACGCGTTGCCGCTGCAAGACCGCTTGCAGCGCCCGCTGCGCGACTTGCGCATCTCGGTCACCGACCGCTGCAACCTGCGCTGCACCTATTGCATGCCGCGCGAAGTATTCGACGACAACCACCCCCACCTCGCACGAAACGCATTGCTCACCTTCGAGGAAATCGAGCGCCTCGCGCGCCTGTTCGTCAGCCTCGGCGTGAACAAGATCCGCCTGACCGGGGGCGAGCCGTTGTTGCGGCGCGGCATCGAACGCCTCGTCGAAAAACTCGCCCGCCTGCAAACGCCGGATGGTGCAGCGCCCGAGATCGCGCTGACCACCAACGCCGTGCTGCTGGCGCGCAAGGCGCAAGCGCTAAAAGATGCCGGTCTGAATCGCGTGACGGTCAGCCTGGACGGCTTGAGCGATGCCACTTTCCGCCGCATGAGCGATTCCGATGTGCCCGTGTCCGCCGTGCTGGCGGGCATAGAAGCCGCGCAGGCCGCAGGCTTGAAGCCGGTCAAGGTCAACATGGTGGTCAAGCGCGGCGTGAACGAGCACGAGATCGCGGCGATGGCCGCACACTTCCGCCACAGCGGCATCGTGCTGCGCTTTATCGAATACATGGATGTCGGCAGCAGCAACGGCTGGCGCATGGACGATGTCGTCCCGGCGCGCGAAATCCTCGACCGCATCGCAAAAAGTTTTCCGCTGCAACAGCTCGATGCGAATTACAGCGGCGAAGTGGCGGAACGCTGGCGTTACGCCGACGGCGGCGGCGAGATCGGCGTGATCGCTTCGGTCACACAGGCGTTCTGTCACGCATGCAGCCGCGCCCGCTTGTCCACCGACGGCAAACTGCACAACTGCCTGTTCGCAAGCGATGGTCTGGATTTGCGCGGCCCGTTGCGGGATGGCGCAGGTGACGGCACACTCGCCAACCTGATTGCCGATAGCTGGAGCAAACGCGATGACCGCTATTCGCAGTTGCGCCATACGGCAAGCGCCGGCACGCACAGCAAAGTGGAAATGTTTTATATCGGCGGTTGAACTGCCGCCGGGCGCGCGCCCCGCACCCTTCATTGATCCCAAAAACCGCAGTTGGAGTATTTGTAGGTGCGAATTTATTCGCACGCCCAACGAGTGCGAATAAATTCGCACCTACAAAGACAGCACAACGTTATGAAGCAGCAGCGTATTCATCTTCACTGCCGTTTCAAGGTTTATTCAACGAATCGACGACATGTTTGTCCGCATGGATGTCGAGCTTCTTCATTTTCTCCCACAGATTCTTGCGGCTGATGCCGAGCGCAGTTGCGGTATTGCCGAAATGCCAGTGATTGTTTTCCAGCGCCTGCACGATAAATTTGCGCTCGCAATCGCGCAGGTAATGGTTCAGCGTACCGTCGCCCGGCGACATGTCGGCAGCTTCCTGCGCGTGGGCGGAATTCATGAAGCCTTCATCGAAGAACGCATCGTTTTCAAGCATCTGGTTATTGGAAAGAATGCAGGCACGCTCCACGCTGTGCTTGAGTTCGCGCAAGTTTCCCGGCCAGTCGTATTCGAGCAGCGCGCGTTCGGCAGCGGGCGAAATGAGATGGGTTTCCTTGCTCAGTTGCGCGCATTGCTTCAGGAACAGGTTGGCGAACCACAGAATGTCTTCCTTGCGTTCGCGCAGCGGCGGGATGCGCAGCCGGATCACGTGAATGCGGTAATACAAGTCTTCGCGGAAAGTGCCTTCCTCGACCATTTTTTTCAAGTCGCGGTTGGTGGCGCAAATCAGCCGCACGTCCACCGGAATGGGCGTTTCGCCGCCGACGCGGACGATGCTGCGCTCCTGGATCACGCGCAGCAGTTTGACCTGCATGGCCAGCGACATTTCGCCGATCTCATCGAGGAACAGCGTGCCGCCGTGCGCCTGTTCGAACACGCCTTTGCGCGCTTTGGCCGCGCCGGTGAACGAGCCTTTCTCGTGCCCGAACAGCTCGGATTCGAGCAGGCTTTCCGTGATCGCGCCGCCGCTGACCGCGACAAACGGCGCTTCGGGCGTGGTGCGCGCATGACGGTGAATGAGCTGCGCCACATGTTCTTTGCCGACCCCGGATTCGCCGGTGATGAGAATGGTGCTGGCGAGTTTGGCGAGGCGCGGAATGGAATGCTCGATGGCGCGGATGGCCGGGGAAATGCCCAGCGCATCAACAATCGCCTCCCCTGGAGCGACATCGCCCATTTGCATCGGGCACAGCATGTGAGCCTTTTCGACCAATTGATCCAGATCGAAAGGTTTGCTGATGTAGTCGGTTGCGCCCAGTTTGAGCAAGCGCACCGCGCGATCAATCGAACCGTAGCCGGTGATGAAAATGAACGGCGGCAGCAGGCGCTTTTCGGCCAGCAACTGCATAAACACTTCTTCGCCGCTCACGTCGGGCAAATGGATGTCGCTGATAATCAGGTCGTAGTTTTTGCTGCGGATCGCGCGCAAGCCGTCCTTGCCGGTGCGCTGCCATTCGATCCTGAAGCCTTCCAGCGAGAAGCGGTCGTATAACGACTCGCCCATGATCTCGTCGTCTTCGATCAAACAAACCAGCGGTATTACATCATCTTTCATGGCTGCCTCATGTCGTTTCCTGCAAAGGTATTTGCACCGTAAACATCGTTTCATTCAGCTCGCTGTGCACGTTGATGGAGCCACCCAACTGCTGCACGATCTGGTAAACCACCCACAGCCCAAGTCCGCTGCCGTTCTCGCCCAGCGAAGTGAACGGCTCGAACAGATAGGCAATTTTTTCCGGCGGAATATAGGAGCCGTCGTTACTTACAACGATCATCAGAGCGTCGCCTTCGCGCCGGATACGCAGGTTGACATGGCCGTATTGCTGCGTGGCATGAATGGCATTCAGCAGCAAATTGATGATGACCTGGCGCGCCAGCGTGGAAGGGATGGATTGCGTATCGACAAACTCGCAATCGCGGGTGAAATTGACCAGCTTCGCTTGCACACCGGACTGCATCAGCGTGCAGATGTCTTCGATGTCGTTGTGGTCGAACGGTCGACTGCGCGCCTTGGCTTCCACCAACAAGGCCGCCACGGTTTCCTTGATCTGGATCAGGCCGCGCTCCAGTATCGAAAAAGTTTTCAGGGTAAACGGATCCTGCACGCCGTGCTTCTTGAAAGTGCTGATGGCATTCAGCATGCCGCCCAGCGGATTGTTAATTTCGTGCGCGATGCCCGCAGTCAGCCGTCCGATAGCGGCCAGCCGGTCCGAAGCGATGACATGCTGTTGCAGTTGCTCCTTCTCTTTCAGCTCGACCAGCATGCGTTTGAACGCTTTGCCCAGCTGGCCGATCTCGTCGCCGGATTCGTAAATTTTGATTTCGTCGGACTCGGGCAGGGTGGGCGTGATATTGCGCATCACGTCGGAAAGTTGCACCAAAGGCACCGCCATTTTGTGCCCCCAATACACGCCCAGCGGCAGCAGAAATGCGAGCACCAGCAAAGTGATGATGGCGGCATCCCGGGTCAGGGTGAGAAAATGTTCGATGAAAGGAAAGTTGGAATAGCTCATCACCAGCGTGCCGATACGATGTCCGTCCGAATGGATTGGGATCAGCAGAAAAATATTTTCGTATTGGCGCGGCTCTACTATCCTGGTTAGCGAACTCGATTCATCCGCCAGCGCTTTCAATACGTCGGCATAACGCGGATCAATGCTTGCCGGGTCTTTCTGCATCGGAAAAAGTTCCGGCTTGGTCGAGGCATACACGGTGTTCGACGCATTCAGCACCAGAATGTACTCGTCGTTCAAATCTTTGGAATTGGTTTCGGGATACTTGAACGGGGTGCTGATAATTTCAAACACGCGCCACACGTCGTCGTGCAGCATGGGCTCGACCAGCATGCCCGCGATCACCCGCCCCATTTTTTCGGCATTTTCGATCAGGTTGTTGCGCAAATCCTTGCTGTCGCGATAGACCAGCGTCGAGGCCAGCAAAAACGCCGTACCGGTTGCCAGCGCGGCAATGCGCAACGGTATCTTGTAGCGCAGGCTGAGGTCTTTGAAAAACATCATTGCTTCCGTTCTTCGACAAAGCGCGACATCTGCTCGATGGCATCGTAAAGATGCTCATCGGCATACACGAACCCGTTCAGATTGAGTTGTTCCAACAGGTTGTGTCCGTTTTTGTCGTGCAACATATCAACCAGCACTTGCTGAAATTGGGTGAGCTGCGCTTTCGAGACTGCACGCCCGGCCACGAAGGGCGCGCTGCCGAACTGCGGCGAACGGTTCAGAATGCGGTTGCGCGCGGTCAATTCAGGGTGCGTCAGCACCAGCGTGTCCCACACATAGCCATCCACCGCGCCGCCCTGCGCCAAGCCGGAAGCGACCGCCTCGATCACGTTGACATGGCTCCATGCAAAAAATGTTCTGCTGAAAAAAGTGGACGGGTTCTCACCCTGCTTGGACAGCAGATACACAATATACAGATAGCCGGAATTGGAATCGGGATCGGCGAAGGCGAAACTTTTGCCGCGCAAATCCTGGATCGTCCGGGTCTTTTTGTCGCTTGCGGGCACAATAATGTATGACTGGTAGAGCGGCTTTCTCTTGTACAGCGGCACTGCCACCAGTTGCAGATCGTCCTTGTTGCGCACATAGGGATAGCCGCTCAACCAGGCAAAATCCAGCTTCCCGTCATGCAGCAGCTCGGCGATTTCACGGTAGCTGCCGCGCTGAATGAAAATGACGGGGTGCCCCAAATGCTTCTCCAGATAAAGCTTCCATTCATTGTTAAAAGCGACCTGATGATCCAGAAACACCGGGGTCAGGCCAATGCGAACCGGCATCCCGGCGCGCTGCTCCTCCGCGTGCAACGTTGCCGCCAACGGCAAGGCCAGCAAGCACAGACAAACCAAGCGATACCAATATTTTTTCACCGTCATAACCCCAAGATGATCGTGCGAAATTCAAAGGATCAGCCAAAACCTTCACCGTTGATGCAATACAACATCTAACTATCCAACGCCTGTTTTTCCACCGCTGCATGCTTTTCGCCGCAGACACGGCAAGCTGCGTCCTTGCTCAGATTGCTGCGCAGGATATTCATGTCCAGCGCGTTGACTGAAAGCAGTTTGCCGCTCAGTCCGTGTTCAATGCCCATCAGCAGCTTGAGCGCCTCCGCCGCCTGCAGCGTGCCGATGATGCCGACCAGCGGCGCGAACACGCCGGTCGTCGCGCAACGCAGCTCTTCCTCCACGCTGTCTTCGGGGAACAGGCAGTTGTAGCAGGGCGCATCCTCACGGCGAAAATCAAACAGCGATACCTGGCCGTAAAATTGGATCGCCGCACCCGACACCAGCGGCTTGCGTTGCGCCAGACAGGCGCGGTTAACGGCGTAGCGCGTGTCGAAGTTGTCGCTGCAATCCATCACCACATCGGCCCGCGCGATCAACTCGTTCAATTTCGCCTCATCGGCGCGCAACGGCAACGCGAGGCATTCGACCTCGGGGTTAATGTCATGCAGCGCGGTTTTGGCAGAAAAAACTTTGGGCTGGCCTACCGTGGAATTGCGATGGATGATCTGGCGTTGCAGGTTGCTGAAGTCCACCGTGTCGTGGTCGCACAAGGTGAGATGACCGACCCCGCTGGCGGCCAGATACAGCGCGACCGGCGAACCCAGACCGCCCATGCCGATAATGAGCGCGCGCCCGTTCATCAGACGTTGCTGTCCTTCGATGCCGATTTCATTCAACAAAATGTGGCGGCTATAACGTAGTAGTTGCTGGTCGTTCATAACGGGGTGCCTGCCTTCTTGTACATATCCGGTGACGGTTGCGGCGGAGTGGACGCGCTTTGCCGTGCCCCGTAGCTATTTGCAATAACTATACCATCACGAGGTTCGCAGGCAATTGCACCTTGACGTTAGTTGGAAGGCGGGCGTGAACTCGCGACACTTTTCCAAACGGTAATTGTGTTGCGTCAAAATGAAAACCGAACCAACTTGCTGAATGGATGGCGAGAACAATTTTGTTGAACGCTGAATTTGCCATGAAATTATGCCTTTCAGGTAATGGCAGATGATCGAAACTCACTTTGTTTTGCCTGAAATAGTTGTCCATCACAAGAAGTGATTCGTCATGGCTTAAGGAATTTTCCCGCACAACTCGCCACATGTTACGAAACCGAAACAAAACAAAAATTCCAGCTTAAAAGTGCGTTCCCTTTCGGTAACGCCAAATCTAAAGGCAGGAAATTTGCCTGAAATATTATCGCCACAACACTCGCCGACATCGCGCAACACAAGTTTGTGTTGTGCTCCATAACACTCTGTTCCTTCAATTATTTCCAGACTGACTCGCGCAAACAAACCGCGCTCGCAAACAGCGCCAACACGACTTGGCATGCAATCTGCTGAACACAGCACTGAAGAATATTCTTCGGGTTCAATATTTTTGTTCTTGGGATAAAGGAATAAAGGAGATAAACATGAGTAACCAATTTCGTTCCGCCAGTCTTATCAGCGTCGCAGCCGCCACCATCGCGCTGACTTTTTCCATCAACGCCTCCGCCGCCGTCGATGTCGAAGCCGCCAAGATGCTGGCGCGCGAGAACAACTGCTTCAAGTGCCACGGCGTAGAGAAAGAAAAAGACGGCCCAGCCTACAAGAAGGTAGCCGAGAAATATCGCGGCAAAGCCGGAGCCGAAGAAAGACTGTTCACCCACGTCACTTCGGGCGAAAAAGCCAAGTTCCCGGATGGTCATGAAGAAGAGCACAAGAATATCCAGGGCAAGGCATCGCCCGAGGCGATCAAGAATCTGGTCGGCTGGATTCTTTCGCTCTAATCCGCGTTTTTAGAACAACAATTTTTCAGGGAGAAACAAATGAACCATCAAGCGCGCACCCCGCGAAGCCGTGTTCTTGCCACCATGATTGCCGGTGCCTTTGTTCTGTGTTGCTCGACTGCAGTGCTGGCCGAAGAAGCAGTTGCGGTGAAAGCGGATGCCGAGGCCGCAAAAAAGCTTGCCCGCGAGGATCACTGCCTGCGCTGCCATGCAGTCAACAAAAAGAAAGAAGGGCCGACCTATCACGCCATTGCCTACAAATACCAGGGGCGCGCCGATGCGGAGGAAAAACTGATCAAGCACATCACCTCCGGCGAGGATCGGGTCAAGCTGACCGATGGGCATGAAGAAACGCACAAATTCGATACCAAAACAGATCCTGAACAGATCAGGAATCTGGTGCGCTGGATTCTTGAGCAGTAAATCCGGGCTCGGTTAGGCAATTCGCTAGTGCCAAAGAGATTTCCAAAATAAGGAGAGGGAGCAACGATGAAAAATTTTACAAAATTACTGGCCTTGTGCGCGTTCATCTGCGGGATGGGATCGACGACAGGCCTGCTGGCAGCCGATGACAAGCTGCCGGATATGGGAGCAAGCGCCGGCTGGTCGGCAGAAAAGTCGCGCCAAAAAGATGCGCTGTGTACGCGCTGCCACGACGAAAGCGAGCCAACGCCGATTCTTGCCCTGTATCAAAATAAACACGGAGTCAGGGGTGATATTCGCACCCCGAACTGTCAAACCTGCCACGGCGAAAGTGAAAAACACTTAAAGGGCGACCCCAACGTCAAGGGTCGCGCCGCGCCCGATATTCTTTTCAAGAAAGGCACGTTCGAGGCTTCCGACAGCAAAGTGCGCGCGGGTCAGTGTCTGAGCTGCCACAAGGATAACCGTCGCGGCAACTGGGACGGCGGCCAGCATGACAACAATCAAGTGGCCTGCAACGACTGCCACAAAGTGCACACCAAAGCCGACAAAGTTCTATCCAAGAAAACGCAGACCGAAGTGTGCTTCACCTGCCACAAGGAACAGCGCGCGGACAGCCTGAAGGCATCGACCCACCCGATCAATGCGAACAAGGTCGTGTGCTCCGACTGCCACAATCCGCACGGTTCAGCCGGCCCCAAGCTGCTCAAGAAAGCCACCGTAACCGAGACCTGCTACACCTGCCATGCGGAAAAACGCGGTCCCTTCCTGTTCGAGCATCAACCGGTCACCGAAGACTGCGCGAATTGCCATACACCGCACGGTTCCAACATCTTCCCGTTGCTGAAGTCGCGCGCTCCCTTCCTGTGTTCGGAGTGTCATGACGGTACGCATGCCAGCGGAACGCCGACCGGACCGAATGCCGGGAGCTACCCAGGCGGCCTCGCCCCGATAAAAGCGGACGGAACAACAGTAAATGCGCCGAGCGCCAATGTTACCGGGCGTGCATGTATGAATTGCCACAGGCAAGTACACGGCTCTAACAGCCCCGCAGGCGGCTACTTGCAGCGCTAATTCTTGAATATTGGAGATTGAAATGAAAATTCATAGTGAAAAAATGAGCGTTAGTCTGCTGGCACTGGCGGTGCAAAGCGCCCTGGTCGCCATGTTCGCAATGCCCGTCCATGCGGAAGAAGATGAAATCACTGCATTGACGATACCGACCAATTATCTGGAAGTCGGCGCGTCGAACACCTCGAAAAGTTCGGCCAAGTTCGGCGAATACACCGGTCTGAACAATTCCGGGGCCGATCTGGTCGGCAACTTCAGCGTGCGTGGCGGCGATGCCTACGGCGACAGTAACGGCACGAAGCGCTGGGCTGTCACGGGTAGCGATCTGGGCACGACTTCGCGCACGCTGGGTGCGTCGCTGAGCAATCAGGGGCAGTGGAACATCGGCATCCTCTTCGACGAGTTGCGCCACAACGTTTCTGACAGCTACCAAACTCCCTATCTGGGCGACATGGGCGGCAATACCTTCACCCTGCCCGCCAGCTTTGGCGTAGTCAGCTCGACAGCACCGGGAACGCGCACGCTGAACGCCGCCCAGCAAGCGGCCATGCACAGTGTCGAAGTCGGCACGACCCGAAAGAATAAAACGATCACTGCCGGCATCAATTTATCCAAACAGTTGAACGCCACCTTCGACTTCAACCGCATGGATCAGTCGGGGGCGAAGCTGATGGCGTTTGGCGCGGTGGGCGGCGGAACGGGGTTGGCAACCACCCTCCCCGGCGCGGCTGGCGAGGCGGTCGCCATCCTGCCGAATCCCACCAACTACAAGACGGACACCGTCAATCTGGCGTTGAACTGGGTCGGCGAGCAGGGACATTTGACCACTTCCTATTTCGGCTCATTCTTCCATGAAGGCTATGACCGCGTGACCTTCCAAACCTTTGCCGCCACGGGTACGAGCACGAATAGCTACATGCAAACGATGAGCACCGCGCCCAGCAATACTTTCCATCAATTGAATTTGAGCGGCGGTTATGCGTTGGCGGCAAAAACCAAGCTGACCGGCGGTGTGTCTTACGGGCGCAATACCCAGAACGACGCGTTCGTTTATGATTCGTACATGATGGTCACCCCGATCACCAACACTTCGCTCAACGGGCTGGTGGTGAACACCCACGGCGATTTGAAGTTGACCAATCAGACGATTGATAATCTGGCGCTTTCCGCCGGGATCAAATACGACCAGCGCAACAACCGCACCGCATCGAATATTTACAACTTCAATGCGCTCAGCGGTAACACTGCGCACTACGCCAATTATCCGAATACGCCGCTCAGCAACAAAAAGACGCAATTGGAATTGGCGGGCGATTACCGTCTGGCCAAAAGCCAGAATGTTCGTCTGGCCTACAACCGCGAAGATGTAAAACGCTGGTGCGACCAGTATGCAGTCAATGCCAATTATCCGGCAGGAACCAATTGCGTCGTGGCCACCGCCAGCAAGGACGACCGGCTCAGCGCCACCTACAGGCTCAAGGCAACCGATGCCGTCGGCATGAACGTGGGCTATTCTTACAGCAAGCGCAAAACGGATTCCGATCCGAATGCGATCGCATCGTTCATCAGCAAAAACGGCAATGTCGCTCCCGGTGCAGTCACGGGCATCAATGCCGGCGACTTCCTGGGCTTCTATCCCTACTTCGATGCGTCGCGCAAGCAACAAATGTTGAAGGCCGGTGTCAACTGGCAGGCGCTGGAAAAGTTGTCGCTCGGTCTGCTTGGCCGCTACACCAACGACAAGTACGACTCCACCTACGGCGTGCAAAACGGCAAATCGTCCAGCCTGAATCTGGATGCCACTTATAGCTACCACGACAACAGTTCGGTGTCCGCTTATCTGACCAAGCAGCACAGAGAGCGAACCTTGACTGATTTCCAAAAAGTCGCGGTTACGGCTGCCAGTGTCAACGCGATCAGCACCCCGGTTAATGCCACCTGGAGCAACGACCTGAAGGACGATGACACCACCGTCGGACTCAGCGTCAAGCATGGCGGCTTGATGGGTAACAAGCTGGAACTTGCCGGTGATTTGACCTATTCGATGGCCAAGACCATCTATAACACGCAACTCAACTACGCCGGTACTACCACGGGCGGCTTGACCTGTAGCGACCCCACTATCCTGTCGTGCGGCCAGCTACCGGACATCAGCAACACGCTGATCCAGCTGAAGCTCTCCGGCAACTACCAGCTCGACAAGAGTGCCAAAGTTGCGCTGGGTTACATCTACCAGAAACTGAAGAGCAGCGATTACTACTACAACGGCCTGCAATACGGTGCCACACCCAACACGTTGCTGCCGACCAACGAGCAAGCGCCCAACTATTCGGTCAGTTTGTTGACAGCGACTTACATCTACACCTTCTAAACGATTCCTGCGAGGCAACGATTGGCGGTGCACGGTAATTTTGTGCACCGCATTTTTTTCGGGCTTGACGCAGATCGATTCAAAAAATTTACCTATTTTTTAGCGGAGAGATTTATGGAAAACAAACCCAACTTCCTGAAGCGCACCTGGAGTTTTTTCAAGCAGCCCAGTGCCAAGTATTCCGTGCTGGCGATTGTGGGCGTAACACTCGTGGCCGGCCTCATTTTTCAGAGCGGTTTCGGCACGGCCATGGATGCGACGAACCGGCTGGAATTCTGTATCGGCTGCCACGAGATGAACGACACGGTGTTCCAGGAATACAAAAAGACCATCCACTACCAGAACCGCACCGGCGTGCGCGCCGCCTGCCCGGATTGCCACGTGCCCAAGGATTTTGCCCACAAGACAATACGCAAGATTCAGGCAAGCAAGGAAATCTGGAGCAAGCTGATGGGCTGGGTTAGCACGCCCGAGAAATTCGAAGCCCGCCGCATGGTATTGGCGACCAACGAATGGAACCGGATGAAGGCGACCGGCTCGCAGGAATGCCGCAACTGCCACAACTTCGACAACATGAGCGGCACTATCCAGAAGCCGACGGTGTACAGCAAGCACATGAAGGCGAAGACCGACGGACAGACTTGCATCGAATGCCATCAGGGCATCGCGCACAGACTGCCGAAGGAATATGTCGATCCGAACGAGATGTAATGTTTAGCTGCTGAAAATATTTGAAGCCTTATCTGCGTGGAGTTCAATTCGCGGATAAGGCTTTTTTGCAGGCGCATCAAGGGGAGGTTTTTTTCTAATCACCTGTTAAGGAAATTACGATGAAAAACATGATTGCTTTGCTGGTACTGGCGATGCTTGCCGGAACCGCTGCCGCCGAATCCAAACGCCAGACTCACGTCTTCAATCCTCACGTGAGTAAAGTGACCAACACCGGCACCGTGCTGGAGGTGATAGACAAATCTTCGATGTACACTTTCCTGCAAGTCTCCGGCGACAAAGGCAAGCTATGGCTCGCCACCAATAAAACCGATGTCGCCAAAGGCAATACCGTGCGTTATTCGGACGGCGTGGAAATGAAAAACTTTTACAGCAAATCCTTGAACCGCACGTTCGACACCATCACTTTTGTGGATGTCGTGACGGCCGTAAATTTAACGCTGCCGCGACAAAGCAACCCGGGGAAATAGCCAAGCATTTGAGCGCGCACCTGTGCTCGCCGGTGCGCAATCGGCACGAAAATCTCCCGGCGCGTAACGCGCCGGGTTTGGTGCACTGCACCAGTTCGGTTTACTATCCCGCCCGCACAACGGAAGCCGCAGCAGCGGCAAATACCCGTTGAACCAAAATTCTGGATTCCCGCAATGAATGAACTGACCCATTTCTCCGACTCCGGCCGCGCGCGCATGGTGGATGTTTCGGAAAAAACCAGCACGCAGCGCGTCGCTATCGCCAGCGGTGTGTTGCGCATGCAGCCCGCCACGCTGGAACGCATACGCGATGGAAAGATCGCCAAGGGCGATGTGTTGACCGTGGCCGATGTCGCAGCCGTGATGGCGGCCAAGCGCACGCCGGACATGATCCCGATGTGCCATTCCATCGCGCTGTCCGGCGTGGAAGTTGAGTTCAGCGAAATCAACGAGGCGGACGCGCAGGGTTGCGTCGGCATCAAGGTGGTGACCACGGCCAGTTGCGTGGGGCAAACCGGGGTGGAAATGGAAGCGCTGTGCGCGGCCAACGTGGCGCTGCTCACCATTTACGATATGTGCAAAGCGGTAGATAGAGGCATGCGCATCGAGTGTGTGCAACTGGAAGAAAAGCGCGGCGGGAAAAGCGGCGTGTGGAAACGCGGGGAGGAAAAATGAGTTCTGATTTTGTAGGTGCGAATTCATTCGCACAAAACGTGAAATTCGTGCGAATGAATTCGCACCTGCAAACCCGCGAGGGAATTTAGGATGATTCGCATCCTGTTCTTCGGCCCGGTGGCCGACCGCGTGCAGCAACGCGAGATGCAAATAGAATTCGTCGATGGCATGACGCTGCACGATGTCATCGTCCACCTCGGCATGCAACATCCCGGCGCATTCAGCATCGTCAGCTTCATCGCCGTCAACCAGAACCAGGTGCACGACAAGCAAATGGCGCTGCACGACAACGACGAGATCGCGTTCATGGCGAAGTTTTCGGGGGGCTAGAAATGGGACAGGATGCCGTTGTAGGAGCGAGCTTGCTCGCGAAAGCGTTTTCGCGAGCAAGCTCGCTCCTACACATTGCGCGCGACGTTATAAACGACGAGGAATTGAAATGAGCGAACCTGTCCGTATCCAGCAAGCTGACTTCTCGCAAGACGCAGAAATCGCCGCGCTGAAATCCAGCTCAAAACGCATTGGCGGCATCGCCACTTTTCTCGGCTGCGCGCGCGATTTTTCCGAAGGGCGCGACGTGAGCGAGATCAGCTTTGAAGCCTACGGCAGCATGGCGCTGGCCGAAATGAACAAGCTGCGCAACGAAGCTATCGCAAAATTTTCTCTGCTGGATGCGCGCATCGTGCACCGGGTCACCACCGTGCGCGCGGGCGACAACATCGTGTTCATCGCCGCCGCCGCCGAACACCGCGCCGCCGCGTTCGACGCTTGCCGCTGGCTGATAGACGAGCTGAAACAGCGCGTGCCGATCTGGAAAAAAGAAATCACGCCGCAAGGCGAAGCTTGGGTTACACCGCATCCATAGTCAGTTGATGTCTTTATCTTGACCAAATATATCAAAGCGATATACTCAAGCCATGCACATCATCTCCATCAAAATGCTGCGCGAGTTCTGGAAAATTCATCCAGAGGCGGAAAGCGTGTTGCGTGAGTGGCACTCGGTTGTGGAGCATATCGAGTTCAGGGATTTCAATCATGTACGAGAATTTTTCAACTCAGCAGACTATGTTCCTCCCTTTACGATCTTCGATATAGGCGGCAACAACTACCGCTTGGTGGTGATCGTCCGCTACCGGTTCAAAAAGGTTTTTGTGCATAAAGTGATGACGCACCGCGAATACGATAACTGGAACAAGCTCTACCGGAAAGGCAAAGGATAATCATGCGCACCTCTCAAAGTAAATTCGACATTCGGGCCATTCAAACCTCTTGGCAGGCATTTGATGCGAACGCGCATCTGCGCCCCATCCAGGATGTGGCGGGCTACGAGCGCATGTTGGCGCTGATGAATTCGTTGCTGGATGTCGCGGGCGACGATGAAGACCATCCGCTCGCAGGCTTGCTCGATTTGGTGAGCGATATGGTGGCCAACTATGAGCAAGAGCACTACGCCATCGAGAAGGCCTCGCCCAAAGATGCTCTGCGTTTTCTGATGGAGGCACGCGGCTTGAAACAGGAAGACTTGTCCACCATCGTGCCGCAAAGTAATCTGTCGGCAATCTTGTCGGGCAAGAGAAAAATCAGCGCGACCTTGGCGGGCAAGTTGGGCACGTTTTTTGGCATCAGCCCGGCGGTTTTTATTCCCGCTTCCCCAAAATGAAGGTCATCTCTATCGTCGGTCATTCGGGCGCGGGTAAAACCACGCTGGTGGAAAAGCTTATTCGTGAATTGTGCGTGCGCGGAGTGAAGGTCGCCACCATCAAACACGCGCATCACAAAGTGGAACTGGACACGCCGGGCAAGGACAGTTACCGCTACAAGGATGCGGGCGCGGTGATGAGCGTATTGCTCACGCGCGATGCGCTGCAACTGGTGGCGGATGCCAAAACGGAACGCGAGCCGCAGCAAATTGCGCAGCGTTTTTTGGGCGAAGCAGAGTTGGTGTTGGCCGAAGGTTTTTCGCACGCGCCCGGCGCGAAGATCGAAGTGCTGCGCCGCGAGTGCGGCAAACCCGCGCGTTGCGCGATTGAAGATGGGCTGATCGCCATGGTCAGCGACATGGATGAGGTGTATCCGCAGTTGCCGCATTTTGCGCTGGAGGATGTGAACGGCATTGTTGATTTCATTTTGCTACACGCAGCGCGATGATTTCAAAAACTGCTTTTGAAATAGTTGTAGGTGCGAATTTATTCGCACTGGCATTGCGATTAGTGCGAATGAATTCGCACCTACAACTGGCGTTGTTCTCATGCTAGACGACTGCACCGCGCTGATTCTGGCGGGCGGCGATTCGCGCCGCATGGGGCGGGACAAGGCGGCGCTGGTGCTGGACGGAGCGACGCTACTGGAACGTGTCACCGCCACCATGCAACAAATTTTTCCGAAGGTGATTGTCAGCGTGCGCCAACCGCGCAGCGGTGTGGATGTGATGCAGGTTTGCGATGAACAGGATTCAATCGGGCCGCTGGCGGGGTTGATTGCGGGGATGGCACAAGCCGATACGCCGTGGGTGTTTGCGGTGGCGTGCGATATGCCGTTTGTGTCGCACGCAGTTGTGAAGCAACTCGCCACGTTGCGTGACGCGCATCAAGCTGTCGTGCCGATGGTAGGCGGCTACGCGCAACCGCTCGCCGCGTTCTACACAAACAGTGCCTTGGATGCGATGCGCGCGAGTCTGGCTGCGGGCGACAAGAGCCTGCGCGGCGTGCTGAAAAATCTGGACGTGCGTTATGTGAGCGAAGATGAGCTGCGCGAATACGACCCGCAACTGCGCAGTTTTTTCGATCTGGATACGCCGGAAGATTTGGCAGCAGCGCAGCGGAATTGAAATGCTGCATAAGCCCGCAAGCCAATAGATTCGGCCATCTCCATCAATCGCATTACGGAGATCGCCTATTGACGGGCATCTCCAAGAGGTTGGCTGTTTTGAATTTAATTTTTTGAAAAAGAATTCTGAAAAACTATGGAACATTTATCGGTTAACGCGGCGCAGGAAATCGTTCTTCGTTCGGTGCAATTGCTGGGTGTGGAAAGCGTCGCGCTCGAACACTCATTGGGGCGCGTGTTGGCGCAAGACATACTCGCCAACCGCGACCAGCCGCCATACGACGTGTCGGCGATGGACGGCTTTGCCTTGCGCAGTGCGGATGTGGCGGGTGCGCCTGCCGTGCTTGAAATCATCGAGGACATCAAGGCGGGCGACATGCCGCGCAAGACGGTGCAAGCCGGACAGTGCGCGCGCATCATGACCGGCGCGCCGGTGCCGCCGGGCGCGGATACGGTGATCCGCGTGGAGGACACGCAAGATGTGTTGGCGGATGAAGGCTTCCCCCACCCTAACCCTCCCCCGGCGGGAGAGGGAGCAAACGTCTCGCTTCGCGAGAAAGTACAAATTAATGTGGCCGTGAAGATTAACAACGACATCCGTCCGCGCGGCGAAGGCATGCGCGAGGGCGAGGTGGTGTTGCCGTCCGGCACGGAGCTTACGCCGGGTGCGGTGGGCATGCTGGCGATGGTGAAGCGCGCCACGGTGCAAGTGGTTCGCCAGCCGCGCGTGGCGATCCTTTCCACCGGCGACGAGCTGGAAGGGCTGCACGACCCGTTCGATGCCAACAAAATTCCCGATGCCAACAGCTACGCGCTGATGGCGCAAGTGCAGGCGCTGGGCATGCAGCCGGTGTTGCTCGGCATCGCGCGCGACGATCCCGATGAGTTGCGCCGCTATTTGCAGCAAGGCTTGCAGTTCGATGTGCTGCTGGTTTCCGGCGGCACGTCGGTCGGCGTGCACGACTACGTGCGCCCGACACTGGAAGCCTTGGGCGTGCAGATGAAATTCTGGCGCGTGGAAATGAAGCCGGGGCATCCGATGGCGTTCGGCACGACTGAAAATTCATGCGTGTTCGGACTGCCCGGCAATCCGGTTTCGAGCATGGTGTGCTTCGAGCAATTCGTGCTGCCCGCGCTGCGCCGCATGACGGGCTTCGCGCGCATCTATCGCCGCACAATCGAAGCGCGGCTGACGCATGAAGTGAAACACAAACATAGCCGTACCGAATTCGTGCGCGTGATGTTGGGTCGGGAAGAAGGCGGTTACACCGCGACCTCGACCGGTGCGCAAGGCAGCGGCATTCTGGCTTCCATGTCCAAAGCGGAAGGCTTGATGATCGTGCCTGCGGATTGCAAAGGCTTGGCGGCGGGCAGCATGGTGACAGTGCAGTTGCTGGATGGCACGGCGTATCAGAATGAGGCGGGAGGAGAATGGTGAAGTAGCTCTTCGTTCCCTCTCCCGCAGGCGGGAGAGGGTTAGGGTGAGGGTTGCAGAGTCGTAAAAAGATTCGTTGCATCGCACAGACCCTCATCCCCAGCCCTTCTCCCGCCTGCGGGAGAAGGGAGAAAATCCTTCGCTGTGATCTCTGTGGCAAATTATTTTTCAAAAGGTAAAAATGACTAAAGCTCTAATCGGTTTCATAACCATTTCCGACCGCGCCAGCAGCGGCGAATATGAAGACAAAGGCGGCCCGGCGATGCGGGCGTGGTTCGCGCGCGTGCTGACTTGCGAATGGCAGGCGGTAACACGGGTGATCCCGGACGAGCAGGCGCTGATCGAAAAAACGCTGATCGAATTGTGCGATGTGGAAGGCTGTTCGCTGGTGGTGACCACCGGCGGCACCGGCCCGGCGTTGCGCGATGTGACACCGGAAGCCACCGAAGCGGTGTGCGAAAAAATGTTGCCGGGTTTCGGCGAATTGATGCGCGCGGCCTCGCTCAAATTCGTGCCCACCGCGATATTGTCGCGGCAGACCGCAGGCGTGCGCGGCAAGAGTTTAATCGTGAATCTGCCCGGCAAACCTTCCGCGATAGTCGATTGCCTGAACGCGGTGTTCCCCGCGATTCCCTATTGCATCGACCTGATAGAGGGTGCGTATCTGGAATCGGATGCGGCGCAATGCGAAGCCTTCCGTCCGGCGCACGCCAAGCCGAAAATGTGAATAGGCTTCATCCTGAAAAATGCAGTTGATGACGGATACGCTGCGCTGCTTTTATAGGTGCGAATTCATTCGCACATAACTCAGTGGGCGTGCGAATGAATTCGCACCTACAAACACCTCAGCTGCAGTTTTTCATTTGGTGGGTTCTATTTCCTGCGTGACAGAATTTCCCGCGCGCTTCTTCCACACATGCGTTTCCCCGCCGTGGAATTTGTGGCAGGTCGCACAGCCGCTGGAAATCTTGTACTTCACTTTGCGGTCGCCGGTATGGCACTCGCGGCAGATGTTGATGCCGGGCATAGCGACATCCGCGCTCAATTTCGAGCTCAACTTGTTATGGCATGTGGTGCACTCTGCGGCGCTATGTTTGGCATGCGAGAAAACCGAAGACCGGAACCAGTCCCGCCTGATTTTTACCGGAGCAACTTCCCAGTCGGCAACGGTGTCTCCCGTTTTGGTGATTTGGTGGCAATCGCTACAGACTTTGTTTTTATTTAACAGGGTGGATTCCAATGTCTGCTGCGTGAGTTGATCCGCGCAATCCAGCATTTTTTTCGCCGCGCTGCCTTTGCCCTGTCCGCATTCCGGGAAGCGTGCCGGGGGCTGCCCCGACATTTTGTAAAAAAAATATTCCCTAACGTATTGCGCCACTTCGCTCACCGAGCCGTGCGGCACTTTGCCTTCCAGCGGCGCGCTGAATTTGATGCGGTGGCAACCGGATTGCTGGCAGTCCTGCGCCATCTTTACGGGGGCAAAATGTCTGCCGGATTCTTCGAGATGGTGGCAGTCCTGACAGACCATCACCATGTCGCCGCGCAGGGTGGCTACGCCTTCTTTCGCCATGTGAAGCTGGTGGGGAAACTTGAGTCCGTTCTGTTCGACCGCCAATTCTTTAGCGCCTGTCCGTGGCGCTCCCGCCGGGGCAAGATTGAACTCGGGATGCGCCGAACCGAAGTCCGATACATCGGCGTACTGCGTGTCGGCCTTCCACTTCTTGAGCTTGGCGTGGCATGCCACGCATCGGGTGGAACCGCGCATGGCCAGGCCGTCCGCGCCTTTGTGATCCTGGTGGCAATGCGTGCAGCGCATCTTGTCTGGAATATTGAAATGGCCCGCATTGTTTTGCGTATCGCCGGAGATATTTTTGTGGCATCCGGTGCAGACGGCATCCCCGACTTCGCGGAAAGCGCGCTGGTGGCAGACGGAGCATTGTGCGCCGAACACGGCGTGGTCGCCCGACAGGTCGCCCGCACTCCATGATGCGGCGAGGCTGGTATGCGAAGTGGATTGCCAGCGATCAATTTTCGGAAAAAAATGGGGCAGCAGCGGCATCAACAGAAATACAAACAGGATGAGCAATGCCAATGCGGCACTGATTTTGCGCTTGCTGATTCCCAGCGCTGCGACCGTTAACGCCACGCCCTTGCGGCGTTTCTTTGCCGCTTCCTGTTCAATCAGGTGTGACAGCATCAGTTCGACGGACAAGGCAATGTCGTGTTCGCCCGAATGCGGAATGACTTCGAGCAGATACGGGCCTATTTCAACACGCGTGCCCGGCGAAAGCGCCATGCTCTGTTCGATTGCGCCATTGATGTTGATGTCCGCATTTTTTTCGCTTTCCAGATAGAGTTTCCCGTCTTCGGAACGCTTCACCGTCGCGTGATGCAAATACACCTGATGATCCTGCAAATGGATCTCGCATTCGGCACCCCGGCCAACCGAAAGCGTCGCGCCCGAAACAACGGTTTCCTTGCGAACCTCTATGCCTTGCGCATTGCGCGAAATGTGAATCAGCAAGCAGGAGATCATGGCCGCTACCAATAAAATAAAACGGATAAAACATGCACCGACAAGGCCGCCAGCATGGCCGCCGACAAGGGCACATGCAGATACAACCAGGCATCCATCCGGGATTTACATTTGACGACATTGCGCGCTCTTTCGACCAGCCTTTGTTTGCGCAGCATCAGCGAATACAAATCGCGCATGTATTTCGGCTGATCGTCGGCGATGTATTTTTTGCCCAGCTTTTGAAGCTGCCGGACGGCGATTCGGGTCGGGCACGGCGCTTGTTTCCAGTTCAGTTGCTGCATGAGGCTGCCGCCTATCACTGTCTCCTGCCGCGCGTTGAGCACCAGCTCGTTCACCTCGTCGGCCAGATAAAGCGCCTTGACTCTTGCCATCTCGTCCAGCTCGTCAATCTTGAGCAGCAAGCCTTCCAGCGTGTCTTCCTGCAAATTGTCGGTAATCCGGCGCGGATAGTTGAGGTAGGCATACAGCCCGTAAAATCCGCTGGCAATCACAACCAGCATCAAGCCGTAACCCAGCGTGTGGACATTCCAGCCGAACTCGAACCCGGTATGCAGCGTGGCCAGTACGATCAGCGCAGCGCCGAGATTGATGTGCAACGCGAGCCATCCTTGCAGGGTCTGGCCGTAACGCCAGCTTTGCGCCGGAGACTTGTTTCTGCGATCCGCCTTGCCTTGCGCTTCGGGCGTTCTTCTTTCTTCAAACCGCCTGTCGCGGTCGGAAGTCGGACAGCGTTTATAGATGCCGTACCAGAACAGCAACAACACGATCAATAATGAAAGAATACCCAGCACATAACCCACCGGCGTGCCGCCGTAGGGTTCTGTCGCCGCCGGCTCAAACAGCACATAGCCCGCAACGGCCAGCAACACCAACCACAGACCCAGCCTGACATAGCGGTCGTGGTTGTATCTCAATATATTCGGGCGGTGCGCCAGATCCATTTTTACCTCGATTCAACACAGACTGTTAATTTGAACGCAGGTCGGGCTTCAGCCCGACATGTCGGGTTAAAACCCGACCTACAACACCCTGATTTTGCGCCACCCAATAGTCCAATTGATAACCCGGGTTCAAATAGCCACCCGTTGCTCAGGATTGGTTCACGTAACCCAGAAACACTTCCGGGCTGACGCGGAATGCCGCGCCCGTCGGGCACAGCCGGACGCATGCGGGACCCGCGATGATCTCTTTGCACATATCGCACTTCACCGCTATTTTCTGCTCGTTCCCGCTTTCCTTCGGGGCAGGATGGCCGGGCTTCCCCAGCAACATTTGCCACCATGTGCATCTCGGATGATTCGATACGGATGCCATCTGAATCACGTCGTAGGGGCAGTTGCGCTGGCAATTGCCGCAGCCGATGCAACTGTCGTTGATAAACACTTCGCCGTTCACCGAACGGTGGATGGCATCGGGCGGACAATCTTTCATGCAGTGCGGATGTTCGCAGTGGCGGCATGAAGCGGGCAGGTGAATGTATTCGAAAGTCGCGCCCGCTTCCCGGTTCAGGCGCGATGTTCCGTTATGCACATTGGCGCAGGCTGTTTCGCAGTTGTTGCAGCGTATGCAGCGCGAATAGTCGATCAGCAAAAAATCGGTGGCTTCCCCCACGCCCTGTTCCAGCAGGAACTTCACCATGCTGCTGTGTTCGTGGTGCGGATTCATTTCTTCGGAATGCACGCGCTCCAGATAGCGGCTATCGACTTTGCCGCGAATGGACGAGTTGCGCTCAAGCACGGAGCGCACGCGGTTGGCTTCCAGCAGCACCACTTCCGTGGGTGAAGCGGCTTTCACCGTGGCCGAACGGAGGTTGTTAGACACCAGCGCCATTTCGCCCACATAATTTCCCGCAGACACGTAAGCCAACACAACTTCCTTGCCCGCAACCAGCCGGGAAACCGTCACCGAGCCGCGACGTATCATGTACAAACCATCCGCCTCGTCTCCCTCGCTGAACAACACTTCGTCAACCGAGTAGCGTTTGAGTTTGGCTTCCTGCACCAGATGCTCCAGCTCGCTGGCCGACAGCCCGGCATCCAGATACGTCAATACAATGCGTTTCAGCGCCACCTCGTCCAGCTTGCGCTGCACCCCCCGCGCCGAGTTCAGCAGGCTGAGCATATAACGGCGCGGTGTCTCCAGCAGAATGCAATCGCCGTCCGCGCTGGCGGTACCGGATCTGCGACGACCGGACAGCAACCCCATCTCGCCGAAAAAATTGCCCGCAGATAAAGTGAAGTGAGTCAGGTCGCCATCCTTGTTTTCAGTCTCGATACGCACCCGACCGGACAGAATGGAAAAAAAACTGTTGCTGTAATCGTTGCGTTTGAAAACGATTTCGCCCGCAGCCAAATCCCACACCTGGCTGTTCTGCACCAGCTCGCGCAACTGGAGCGAGTTCAGCGACTCGAACAGCGCGGCATTTTCCTTGACCATGGCAAGGCCTTCTTTCACCGAACCCGGCTTGCGCACGCGCGCGAACTTATCCCGCAGCAGAGCTTCATCCGCAGGCTCGACCTCGCGTCCCAGAATGTGTTCGACGACCTCGTAGCCCTGGTTGAGCGCCTGCTTTATCAGAGGATAGCCCGCGAGCGAGCCGACGACATACAGACCGGGAATGTTGGATTCGTATTGCTCGGAGAGTCGCGGCACCGCGCTCAAATCATCGTTGTGGAAACTCACGCCGAAGCTCTCCACCAGCTTGCGCGGAGGCATCGCCCCGAGACGGGCAATGACGCGATGGCATTCAAATTTTTCCTGGCCCTGGGGAGTTTGCGCGACATACAGCAGCGGGTA
Source organism: Sideroxydans sp. (assembly GCA_028710605.1). GTDB lineage: Bacteria > Pseudomonadota > Gammaproteobacteria > Burkholderiales > Gallionellaceae > Sideroxyarcus. The sequence goes on along the minus strand of JAQTTU010000002.1, from coordinate 380,835 downwards.
ATTTCCCGTTTCCTGCGCCTCCACTCGCTCGGTCAATGTGCTGACGCGGGTTTCGATTCTGCCCTCGGTCACCGCCGCCATCAGCAGATCAAAGTTGGCTTCCTTGCAGACGCTAAACTCATCCTGACGGTTCATCACGATGACGCGATTCTTGTCGGCCAATGCCAATGCATTCTCGATGCCCGTATCGCCTGCGCCCACCACCACGATGGTTTCATTGCTGATCTCGTCGGGATCGTCCAACTGGTATTGCACTCCGGGCAGATCCTCGCCCGGCACCCCCAGCTTGAGAATATTTCCCTGCACGCCGATGGCAAGCACCACGCACTCCGCCGCAACCGTATCGCCGCTCGCCAGAGAAATACGGAAATTGCCGCGCCCGCCCGCAATGCCCGTCACATTCGCATCGACGCGCACATTCACAGCCCCGGCGGCCACCTCATCGCGCCACTGTTGCAGAATGTGTTCGCGCGAACCCGCACCGAAAGACAGCGCACTGCGCAAAGGCAACTGCGACGGCTCCGCCATCACCAGTTTGCCCTTTTGGAAATGATGGATCGTGTTCGCCAAATGGGAAGAGCCTTCCAGCAACACGTGGGACACCCCGAGCTCTGCCGCACGCATGGCGGCCGACAAACCGCCCGGACCGGCACCGATAATCGCTACTTTGAAAGACTCAATTTCCATCCGTGGTTATCTCTTCAATAATCCGCGATTAAACACTTCGAACATGACCTGTTTGAATTCGCTTTCAGCCTGATCTTGCGCACCTGCAACAACCGAGAACTTGCCCGGCGGATAGTAATGAAGTTGCCGACACCTGTATATCACCAGAATTAATGACTGCGATAATTTCATACGGAAAATAAAAATGGGCAACTTGGATCAAGTTGCCCATTTTATCCATGACTGGTGCGCTCGGCGGGAGTCGAACCCACGACCCTTGGCTTCGGAAACCAATACTCTATCCAGCTGAGCTACGAGCGCGTTTTTTGAGAGGTGCGGAGGATAGCGGCTTTTGCCTGTGCAGTCCAACTACGATTGGTTGGCGAAGCAGGCCAAGTGTTGCGCGTGACAGAGGTAACCTTTGGCGTAGATCAGCGCGATCCATAGCCAGAACAGGATGATGAAGCTGACCAGACCGATATGCCGGTCGGCGATGATGCGCGGGGTGATGGCACGCGCAATTTTGATGGCCGGGGCGGTGACGACCTGCAACAGGCGATAGAAGAAATTTTCCTGTTTCGCTTTGCCGGATAGCAGTCCGACCAGTGCTTGCGCCAGCAACGCCATGGCGGCAATTTCGACCAGCGCTTTCAGCGCGCTGACCAGAATAAATTCGGGCGAGGTCATGTTAAGCGGCTTCGTTCCTGATTGTGTTTTTCAAGTTCGGATAGCGCACGTTGTCGATCATGTCCTGAATGCTCTTGTCCGGTGCGGGAGTCAGCAGGCTGCCGACAATCACGCCGATGAAGCCGGTCAGCATGCCGAATATTCCGGCGGAGATCGGGTTGATGTCCCACCACAACGGCGCGTTCACGCCGAAGAACGGATAGGTGATGTACATGTAGTACATGCACACGGCCAAGCCGCCGACCATACCGAGGATGGCTCCGGCTTTGTTGGCGCGTTTCCAGAACACACCCAGCGCCAGCGCGGGAAAAAATGCGGAAGAGGCCAGCGAAAACGCCGCGCCGACCAGAAATAAAATGTCGCCGGGTTTGAGCGAGGTGATGTAGGCCGCGAACACGGCCACGCCCAGCAGCAGCGCCTTGGCGATAAACAGGCGGCGCGAGGTCGGCGCTTTCGGGTCTATCATTTTGTAATACACATCGTGCGACAGCGAATTGGAGATGGTCAACATCAGGCCGTCGGCGGTGGAGAGCGCGGCGGCCAGTCCGCCCGCCGCCACCAGCGCGGTGACCACATACGGCAGGCCGGCGATTTCCGGCGTGGCCAGCACGATCAGGTCGCCGCCTATGGTGACTTCGGCCAGTTGCACAATGCCGTCGCGGTTGATGTCGGTGACGCTCATCAGCGATTTATCCACCGAGGCCCAGGCGTGAACCCAGCTCGGCAGTTCGGAAAAACTCGACCCTACCAGCAAGGTATAGACATCGTATTTGGCCAGCACGGCCAAGGCGGGTGCGGTGATGTAGAGCAACGAGATGAACAGCAGCGACCAGAACACCGATTCTCTGGCCTCCTTCACCGAGGGCGTGGTGTAGAAGCGCATCAGGATGTGCGGCAGCGCGGCAGTGCCCACCATCAGGCACAGCACCAGCGCCAGAAAATTTTTGCGCTTTTTGTTGCGCGTTGCTTCGTCTGGCCCGGCGAACGGTTCGGCGTGCGCGATGATGGGCGCGGCTTTGCTTTTGTCGGATTCGGCTGCCGCCTTCCACGCGCTGTGTGCCGCAGCAACATCGGCGGGGAAATCGGCCACGGCTTGATCGGCATCCGCAAGCGTCTGCGGATCGGCATCAGCACTGGCTTTCAGCCCGGCAGCCGTTTGAGCCAATTTATTTTTTTCCGCAACCAGATAGGCATTGCCGCCGTTTTCCAGGGCTTGCAGTTTGGATTCTTCCGCCGCTTGCCGCTGCTTGAAGATGGCGCGCACTTCGGCTTCGCGCGCACCTTCCGGCGTGTCCGGGTCGTTCAGCACCTGTTCGCGCGCGGTGACTTTTTCCAGCACATAACCGTAGGCAATTTGCGGTACCGGGTTGCCGGTGTGCTTCACCGATAGCCAGATCACCGGAATCATGTAGGCCACAATCAGAATGACGTATTGCGCCACCTGCGTCCAGGTGACGGCGCGCATGCCGCCCAGAAATGAACACACCAGAATGCTGCCCAAGCCGACAAAAACTCCCATCCCAAAATCCAGTCCGGTGAAGCGGCTGGTAATCAGCCCCACGCCGTAGATTTGCGCGATCACATAAGTGAACGAACACAGGATGGCGGCGAACACGCCGATGGAGCGCGGGATGCTGCCGCCGTAGCGCGCGCCGAGGAAATCCGGGATGGTGAATTGGCCGAACTTGCGCAGATAGGGCGCGAGCAACAGGGCCACCAGCACGAAGCCGCCTGTCCAACCCAGCACGAAGGCCAGGCCGTCGTAACCGGACAGATAAAGCGTACCCGCCAACCCGATATAACTTGCCGCCGACATCCAGTCCGCACCGATGGCCATGCCGTTGAAAAACGCCGGAACGCGACGGCCCGCCACATAGTATTCCGCGACATCGGAAGTGCGCGAAAGAATGCCGATTCCCGCATATAGCATTACGGTTACGCCGAGAAAGATGTAACCCAGTATTTTGTTCGGCACGCCCATCTGTTCGAGGATGGACAGCATGACCACGAAACCGATGAACCCGCCGGTGTAAAGCGCGTAATAGCGTTTGAGTTGCGAAACAAAGCCGGATTGGATAGGGGCGGCCATTACTGATCGCCTTCCTGCACGCCGTATTCAATATCCAGCTTGCCCATGCAGTACGCGTAGTATCCGACCAGACCGACATAAACCAGCAGCGCGCCCTGTGCTGCCATATAGAACGGGAGCGGAAAGCCGAGAAAGGTGATGTGCTGCAAATCCCGCGCAAACCAGCCGACCACGAAAGTGACCCCGAACCAGATTGCCAGCAGCGAACCGGTCAAGCGCAGATTCCTGCGCCAATAGTGTTTGTGCTGCTCGGTGAGTTGCATGGTTTTCTTTACCCCGGATAGCCCATTCGCCCATTGCAGGAGCGGCTTGGACAATTAGCCTCTTCCACTTAGAATAGCCCCGCGATGGATGGTGTGATTTTGCCACAGCGTAGCAGGAAGTTAACCCTCAATTCTTACAAGCCACTTACATTCCGATGCGTATTTTGATTGCCGAAGACGATGAAGTTTTGGCCGACGGTTTGTGCCACTCTATGCGTCAGTCCGGCTATGCCGTCGATTGCGTCAAAGACGGCTTGGCCGCCCGCTTGATTCTCAGCGGCGAGCAGCCGTTCGATCTGGTGATCCTCGATCTGGGGTTGCCCAAAGTGGACGGCTTCAGTGTGCTGCGCGGCCTGCGCGAAAAAAACAAGCAGGTGCCGGTGATTATTCTCACCGCGCGCGATGCCGAAGGCGACCGCGTCAAAGGTCTGGATCTGGGTGCGGACGACTACATGATTAAACCGTTCAGTCTGCCGGAACTGGAAGCGCGGGTACGCGCCTTGATGCGGCGCGGACAGTGCGGCGTGAATCCGGTTTACAGTTGCGGCACGCTGACCTTCGACAGCGTCGGGCGGCGCGCCACGATCAACGGAGCCAATCTGGAACTGACCACGCGCGAGTTGAGCGTGCTCGAAGCGCTGATGCTGCGCACCGGCTGGGTAGTGAGCAAGGAGCAATTGCTGGAACGGCTGTACAGCTATTCGGAAGAGGCCAGCAACAATGCCATCGAAGTCTATATCCACCGCCTGCGCAAAAAGATCGAACCCGCCGGGGTGACCATACGCACCATTCGCGGACTGGGTTATGTGATCGACAACATGGCCTCCAAGTCGGCGTGATGATAAGTGCGACTCATGTAGGTGCGAATTCATTCGCACGTTTGTCGAGTTATGTGCGAATAAATTCGCACCTACAAATACCTCAGCTGCCGTTTTAGTTACTTACCGGTTCAATGATGTCAAAACAGGACAAGAATTTCTCACGCGGAGGCGCGGAGGGCACGGAGAAAAACAATGCGGAAGTGAATAGTGTTTCTCCGCGACCTCCGCGCCTCCGCGTGCAAATCATTTTGGTTCCGGCTTGTCCGGCTTAGGATAAGTCGCTCGCGGCACAAATAATCGGCCTCACCCATCAGAAGGAGTTTCATGGAAACCAACATCCGTTCTCTGCGCAGCTACCTGATGCAGAGGTTGTTGATCTCCCTTTACCTGCTGTGGCTGGTCAGTACCGTGGTGGGATACTTCGCCACCATCAACTACGCCAACCAGCCCTACGATCTGGTACTGCTGCAACGCGCCAACGCGGTGGCCGATCTGCTCAAGCTGGGCAGCGGGCACGAACAGCTGGATGTAATTCCGCTCCTGCCCGACGGCTCCGATCTGGGCATGCCGGACAGCGTGGTCTATACCGTGACCGATGGCGAAGGCAGAAAACTGGCGGGCAACGGCAACACCTTGCGCCCGCTTTCCTACCGGCGCGGCAGAACCGGGCCGCTGTTCAGCAACGGCGAACGCGAAGGGCAGAAAACGCGCATGGTCAGCCTGACCTTCAACTCCAACGGCAAAACGCTGCAATTGCATGTGTCCGAAACCACGCAGCAGCGGCAGGCATTGATTCGCGGCATTCTGGCCAACATCGTGATCCCGCAATTACTGCTGACGCTGATCGCGCTGGCCGTGGTCTGGTATGGTTTGAAGCAAGGATTGCGGCCGCTGGAACGCCTGCGGCGCGAAGTGGTGAACCGCAAACGCGATGACTTGAGCCAGCTCGACGGCAGCAAAGCACCCGCCGAAGTACGCCCGCTGATCGACGCGGTGAACGATTTGCTGGAACGGCTGAAACAGGTGATGGCGGCGCAGCAACGCTTCGTGGCCGATGCCGCACACCAGCTGCGCACCCCGTTCGCCGGACTGAAGACGCAATCCGAACTGGCCTTGCGCGAAACCGACCCGCAACGCAAACAACAATCACTTAACTACATCCTCACCAGCACCCGCCACGGCATCCGTCTGGTCAACCAGTTGCTGGCACTGGCGCGCAACGAACCGGGCGGACAAAGCACCGAAAGTTTTGTGGCGCTGAACCTCAACCAACTGGCACAGGAATGCACCGTCAACTGGGTGCCGATTGCGCTGGAGAAAAACATTGATCTGGGCTACGAAGGAGCAAGCGTTGCGGCATTGGTGCGGGGGGATGCCGGCAGCCTGACGGAGATGCTCAACAACCTGATCGACAACGCCATCCGCTATACCCCCGAAAGCGGGCACATCACCGTCAGTGTCAAAGTCGCGCTGAGTTGCATCGAATTGAGCGTGGAAGACAACGGCCCCGGCATCGACCCGCAACACCGCGAGCGCGTATTTGAGCGGTTCTACCGCATCCTCGGCAGCGGCCAGAGCGGCAGCGGACTGGGCCTGTCCATCGTGGCCGAAGTCGCCAAACGCCATAACGCCGAATTGCTTCTGGATGCCGGAAAAGACGGGGTGGGAACGCGCATCAGCGTGCGCTTCCCGCTGCTTCCTTAATCCGCCCCATGATCCTTACGCATTTGTAGGTCGGGATTTATCCCGACACAACTTGTCGGGTTGAAACCCGACCTACAAAAGTCAGCGCAGTTCACGGGTTTCAATGCAGCATTACTCCTCATCGGGATCCACATACTCGCGCGGCAACAGGTGGGCGATACCTTTGTGGCAGTCGATGCAGGTCTTGCCTGCATCTTTCGCCTTCATGTGTTTTGCGTACACGGCCTGTTTGTCCACGGACACGCGCATGGCATCGAAAGTGTGGCAGTTGCGGCATTCGCGCGAGTCCGACGCTTTCATGCGCGCCCATTCGCGGGTCGCCATCTCCATGCGATGCGACTCAAATTTTTCCTTGGTTGATACATGCCCGACCACCTTGCCCCACAGTTCGCGGCTGGCTTCAATTTTGCGCAACAGCTTGTAGCCCCAAGATTTGGGTACATGACAATCGGAGCAGATCGCGCGCACGCCGACCCGGTTCGAGAAGTGGACGGTTTTTTTGTATTCCGGGTAGATGTTATCGCTCATCTCATGGCAGGAAATGCAGAATGCCATTTCGTTGGTCGCTTCCATGCCGGTGTTGAAGCCGCCCCAAAGAATTACCCCCAGAAATATGCTCACGACAGCAATCGCCAATACCGAATATTTGGCGCTCGGTTTGCAGAGAAAATTCCGTGTACGCTCAATCATTCCCAGGTTTTTATCCATGAATTTCTCCACAGAAAACCATCGGAATCAAAACAAAACTGATTTCCCCCATGCCGCCCCCTTTTTCCTAGTACCACTCAGAATGTCACCCTACCAGACTAACCGGCATCGTCAATGCCTCAAACGGACCAGTTCAACGCGTCTGCGCGTTATCACAGCTTACCAGCATATTTAGTTTGCATAAAAAAACCCCGCCGGTAAGGGCGGGGTTTAATTGATACTGTGCTGTAGTAATTATTAGTGTGCTGTTGCAGCTTCTGCGTTGATGCCGGTGTTCTGGCGCACGTAGAGTTCGTCCCACATTTCTTCCGCACGCTTATCGCGGGTAAACAGAGAACCCAAAATCACCATCAGGAAGCCCAGCGGGATGGAGATCAAGCCGGGGTTCTTCAACAGAAAGAACGGCTTTTCCAAGCCCATCATGCTGGTGGTCTGACCTTCAACCTTCTTCAGGTCACCCTCAGCTTTGGCCTTGGCCGCTTCTGCTGTTGCGATGTCCTTTTTCACCTTGGCGATGTCAGCCTCGGCCGCAGCTTTCGCAGCAGCATCGGTGATCGTTGGCAAAGCAGTTTCCATCGCTGGCAGCTTGGCGTTCAGGCCAGCCAGCTTCTCGATGACCCCCGGTTTGGCGGGCTTCTCGGGAGTCGCGGGTTGTGCCGGTTTTGCCAGCACGCAACCGTCCAAGGCAAACAGCTCGCACATGAAGCTGGAGCGCTCAACAGCGGGCTTGGCTTCCTTGGCCGGTACTGCCGGTTCACCGTTCAACACCTTGTTCGCGCCGGAGATCACCGCCTTCGGATAAGTCATGTTGGGCGAAATCATCACCAGTCCGATCGCGGTCACTGCACCAACGATCATGCCCAGCATGATGCCGGTAGTGTTGCACTTCTTCCAGTACAGCGTGAGGAACACGGCGGGCAAGTTGCTCGATGCGGCCACGGCGAAAGCCAGTGCCACAAGGTGCGCCACGTTCTGGCCTTTGGCCATGATGCCGACGGTGATGGCGATGATGCCGACGAGTACGGATGCGACACGTGCGGCGACCACTTGCTCTTTCGGTGTGGCATGGTCGCCACGGATAACGCCGACGTAGATGTCGTGCGCCATCGCGGAAGCGGCAGCCAACACCAGACCGGCAACCACGGCAACGATGGTGGCGAAAGCGACCGCCGCCACGAAGGCCAACATGAAGTTACCCATCAGGGAATCCGCACCGCCGCCCAAGTATTGCGCCAGCAACGGACCGGCCATATTGCCGCCCGCGTCAACCGAAGCGATCTTGGCAGGGCCAACCAGCATTGCAGCACCGGTACCGAGGAACAGAGTCAGCACGTAGAAACCGCCGATGATCGCCATCGCCCAGATCACCGAGGTGCGCGCTGCTTGTGCGGTCGGCACAGTGAAGAAACGCATCAGGATGTGCGGCATACCGGCTGTACCGAACACCAGCGCCATGCCCAGAGAAATCTGGTCAATCGGGTTCTTCAGGAACAGACCCGGCTCAAGGAAGCGCTGGCCGAGCTCTTCTTTGCTCATGCTGGATGCGGAATCGCCCAGCAGCTTGGCCACTTGTGCGATAACTTTATCGTCACCGATCACGGCTTGCAGATAAGCCGGCAAGCTGAAACCGTAAGGCATCCACACCAGCAACACGAGGATCAGGGAAGCGATCACCAGCAGTACCGCTTTGGTGATCTGCACCCAGGTGGTTGCCTTCATGCCGCCGAACACCACATAGGCCAGCATCAGGATGCCGACACCGATGATCGAGGTTTCATAGTCGATACCGATCAGGGTCTTGATCAGCACGCCGCCGCCGACCATTTGCGCGGTCAGGTAGAACGTCGAAACGGTGATGGTGGAAAGCGCCGCCACGGTCTTGGTCTTCTTCGGATCGTTACGGAAGGCCAGGATGTCGCCCATGGTGTATTTGCCGATGTTGCGGCAAGGTTCGGCGATCACCAGCAACACGGTGATGTAAGCCACCAGCCAACCCACGGAATACATGAAGCCGTCATAACCGTACAGCGAGATCAGACCGGCGATACCGAGGAAAGACGCGGCGGATAGATAGTCGCCCGCAATCGCCCAGCCGTTCTGGATACCGCTCACCGAACGACCCGCCGCATAGAACTCGGACGTGGTGTGTGTGGTGCGTGCCGCCCAGTAGGTGATGGCCATCGTGACGGCGATGATCACGCCGAACACGGCGAAGGTCAGCCACTTCCACTCATCGGCAACCGCGCCTGCCGCGAAGGCAGAGCCGCTGACACCCAGCGCCGCTGCGGAAAAAACTAATTTATTTAGCATCGATTTCATCGTTATGCTCCCGCTTTCAAGTTGTTGATGATCTCTAGCGCCATCGCGTCGAATTCGGCATTGGCCTTCTTCGAATACACGAAAGCGATTACCCATGCCACGACGAACTCAGACAGCGCAAACATGATGCCGAAGTTGACCACGCCCCACACCTTGATCTTGAACAGATCCTGGTAGTAAGCCGCGCCTATCGGCAGCAAGAAATAAAAGATGGTCGAGAAGATCATCAAGCCCCACAGGAACATGGTTTTCTTGCGGTGCAGTGTCTGGAACTTTGGGTTGGCATCAATCGCCGCCCAATTGAAATTTTTACTGGACATAACTCTCTCCCGATAAATTAACAACGGATCAGGGATGTTTTCCCGATCCCCTATAACAGCGGGAAGCGACATTACGCGCCCATTCTTACAGCCAACTGACTTACATCTATCTGATTTTTAACTTACATTTTGCTTATGCGCCGATTTGGGACACGCGCGATCCTGCCCGCTATTTCTGATTCGCGAACACAACCCTGAAGAGTTCGGAAAGATTGCCGACACCGAGCTTTTTGCGAATAGCCGCGCGGTGATATTCGACTGTCTTGATGCTGATGCAAAGCGCATCGGCGATTTCGCTGTTCTGTTTTCCTTCGAGCAGTAGCCGCATCACGCCCATTTGCCGTTCTGATAACAAGGCCAGTTTCTCGGCATTTCCGGCGGCCACTTCCGGCTGGCTTCCCGCCCCCCTCTCGACTCTGAACGCATTCATGACCGAAATCACCAGCCTGTGCGCTTCCAGCGGTTTCTGGATGAAATCGAAAGCGCCCGCCTTCATCGCCGCGACAGCCCGAGGTACGTCACCGTGGCCAGTAAGAAATACGATAGGCAACCTGATGTGTCGATTATGCAGTTCAGCTTGCAATTCCATGCCGCTCATACCCGGCATGCGGATGTCCAGTACCAGACAACCGGAAACACTCGGATCGAGCCGATGCAGAAATTCCTTGGCCGAAGCAAAAGTCTCCGAGCGTAAACCCACGGAACGCATGAGCAGGGAAAGCGCTTCTCGCAAATCTTCATCATCATCAACGATGAACACCGTTTGCTGTTTAGTTTGCATCGTCTGCCCTAGTGTCGATAGGAAGGGATAGATTAAAAATTGTGCCGCCGCCGGGATTGTCCGTTGCCCAAAGCCGACCGCCATGAGCTTCGGCCACCGAACGGCAAATTGAGAGCCCGAGCCCCAGTCCACTCGGTTTGGTGGAATAGAACGGCGCAAAAGCCAACTCTCTGGAGGAGGCATCCAAGCCGGAGCCCCGATCCGCGACCACAAACAGAATTTCGCGCGAAGCCAAGGAGATGCCGACACTTAGCTCGCGCCGCTCCGGCTCCATACCGCGCATAGCCTCGATCGCGTTGCGGATCAAATTGGTCAGCACTTGAACGATCAGGAGCTTGTCCGCCATGAAGGCGATTGCGGGCATTACTCCGTCAGCATTGACAGTGATGCGCGCCTCATCGAGTGACGAGCGCATGATGCCGAGCGCTTCTTCCACCATCGCATGCGCATCGCACAACGAAGGCCGGTGCTGGCGCTGACGTATGAATTCGCGCAACCTTTCGATGATGGATGCCGCCCTGACTGCCTGGTTATGGCATTTAACCAGCGCCATGGATATTTCATCGCGGTCTATCTCAGGCATACCCAGCAAATTCTGGCAAGCCTCGGTATAGGTGGCGATGACCATCAGCGGCTGATTGATCTCGTGCGCCAGCGTGGTGGCGATCTCTGCCAGCGTCGCCAGTTGCGCGGCTTGGTGCATAACTGCAAGATGCTTCTCGCGCAGTTGTTCGGCATTAATTCGTTCGGTGATGTCGGTAAGTACCCGCAGTTTCACGTCAGGATTAGAACCCCAGGGTATCGTTCCTTCTCTCATCAAATACCAGCGACCATTGCGCTTGTTTTTGAAAGTATCTAAAGCAAAGTTCTCTCCGGTTTGCGTAGCAAACAGGATTTCGGCATGTGCCTGTTCTTTCGCAAACTGTTTTTGAAAATCGCTCGGTGCGATAGCGCGAGTATCTCCGACAATGCGCAGCATCTCGGGATTGGCATACACGATCTGGTCGCGCCGCTCGTCGGCGACATAGACCGCCGCCCGCATTTCTTCCAGCACGCGCAAAAATCGCTCGTCCGCCTGACTCAAAGCCAATCGCAGACGCGCGATCAACCAAGCGAATGCAAGATTGCTGCACAGCTTCACCCCCGCTTCCCAAAAGTAGTAACCCTGATTCAGGTAGAAATTTTCCGATTGGAAGCTGAGCATCCAAAGCATGCTGGTCAGCGCTGCCGCCGCAATCCCCATGGTCGCGCCAGCCAACCAAGCAGTCATGGCGATGGGCACCAGATAAAGGATGGACAGACGCACAGCGTAACCGGTCGCATAGTCCGCCACGGCGATGATGGCGATCAGCGATGCCGCCACCAACAATCCGCGCTGCCGACCGAGCCGGTCAATAAATAATCCGGGGGTTATATAAGCCAAGATACCGCCTTACCAAAAGTGGGATGTTGCGCTTCCTTTCAAACCAAGGTGTTCCTTCCAGCAGAACTAGGGGTAACCCCAGTATGTCGGCAAGCTATGGAAAATTATACTCAAGCAAATGTACAGGCTTGCGTTTATTGGAACAGGTGACATGGAAACTGGTTATCGTATCTTGATTTGCGAAACCGATGCGAGATCGCGCCAGACACTGGAAGCGGGCTTTGGTGCGAGTCCCCACGAGTTCGTCTGGTGCAGCAGCATCGAGGAATCCCTCTTATTGCTGGATAACGGGGATATTGATGCCGCAGTAGTCTGTCTTAGTGGCGACGGATCGCAGCTTGAAGTGTTCGACCGGATAGACAAGACAGGTTGCAACATCCCCATTCTCATCGCCACGCCGGGCAAGGCAATCGAAGCGCGAATACTTGGCCTTGAGCGAGGCGCAGCCGATTATCTGATTAAGCCTTTTGACATGAACGAGCTTGTGACGCGCGTATCCACCGTACTGCGCCGCCGCACCGCTTTGTCAGGGCGGATCACGTTGCGCGGCGGATTGAAACTGGATATGGAAACCGGCTACCTCGGCGATGGAAAAAAATGGATCACACTGAGCCCGAAGGAACGGCAGGCATTTTCCTTGTTGCTCGAATACGGAGACCAGCCGACTCCCAAAAGCCAACTAAAAAATGCGATTGCCGATGGCAAAAGCGTATCGGACAACGCCCTTGAAGTCGTAATCTACCGCTTGCGCGCCAAAGCGATACAGTGGGGGATGAATATCCGCGTTTACCGCAGTTCCGGCTACGTCCTCGAATATTCATGACGGATCATATTGGCAACCCGGTCTGATTTATTTCTTGTCGGCGAACAGATGCGCCTGCCGACCCAAAATAAAATCGGCAATGAGCTTCAACCAGATGGTGACTCCGGCCATCGCGCTCCATGTCGCGTAATCATAAGCGGCTGTTAGCACCCCGACGATAACGGAGACCACCACCACACCCGCCAGCAAATTGACGGCCGCAGCATAGGGCGCATATTTCACCGGATTCTGCGGCGACTGGCCGCGCTTGAGCGCCACCTCCGAAAAATCCCGCTTCACCGCGATGCGCCAGGCGCGGCGCAGCCAGATAAAGGCCATGGGAAACAATGCCAGGAACATTATCCAATTAACCGCCAAACTGACATACGACATAACTTCTCCAAGAAAAAACCCCGCCGGATTGCGGCGGGGTCTATGTTACAGGCAAATCAAACTGCTTTAGTGCGCACCATCTACCGCTTTTGCACCGCGCGGTGTACGGACGCTTTCCACCAAGTGCTGAATATGTTCAGGAGGCTCGGCAGTCACCTTGTCCACCAGGAAGGCAACGATGAAGTTGACCATCGCACCTACCGCACCGAAGGCTTCCGGCGATACGCCGAAGAACGGGTTCGGTCCGCCTATCATATCCACGAAGTCGGTACCCTTGATGAAGAAGATACCCTTGTGCGCGAACACGTAGAACAGGGTGATGAACAGACCGGCCAACATACCGGCAATTGCACCTTCCTTGTTCATCTTCTTGCTGAAGATACCCATCATGATAGCCGGGAACAGCGAGCTGGCCGCGATACCGAAGGCCAAGGCCACCGTTCCCGCCGCGAAGCCGGGCGGGTTCAAACCAAGATAACCGGCGACGACGATGGCACACGCCATGGCAACCTTGCCTGCCATGAGTTCACCTCTTTCGCTGATCTTGGGATTGAACACGCCTTTCACCAGATCATGCGAGATGGCTGAAGAAATCGCCAACAGCAGACCCGCAGCCGTTGACAACGCGGCAGCCAGACCACCGGCAGCCACCAGTGCGATCACCCAGTTCGGCAGCAATGCGATTTCCGGGTTGGCCAGCACGATGATGTCGGCATTCACCGTCAACTCGTTGCCCTTCCAACCGGCTTCATCGAACTTGGCTTTGGCCGCTTCATTCTTGGTCTTGTCGTTGTAATACTGGATACGACCATCGCCGTTCTTGTCTTCAAACTTCAACAGGCCGGTCTTTTCCCAACGAGCCATCCAGTCAGGACGCTTTGCATACTCGATCGCAGCATCCTTGGCGTAGATGTCGGCATTCTGCATCACCACACCCGGAGTGATCGTGCGCAGCAAGTTCACTTTGGCCATGGCACCCACTGCCGGAGCGGTGGTGTACAAAATGGCGATGAACACCAGCGCCCAACCGGCGGAAGAACGCGCATCGGCAACCGTTTTCACCGTGAAGAATCTCATGATGACGTGCGGCAGACCGGCAGTACCGATCATCAGCGACAGGGTGTACAGGAACATGTTCAGCGTACTGCCCGCCGTGGTGGTGGTGTATTGCCCAAAGCCCAGCTCGACCACGATCTGATCCAGCTTCTGCAGCAGGGAAATATCGCTACCGACCAGGTTGGAACCGAGACCCAGTTGCGGGATCGGATTGCCGGTCAATTGGATGGAAATGAAGATCGCCGGGATGGTATAGGCAATGACCAGCACCCAGTATTGGGCCACTTGGGTATAGGTGATGCCTTTCATGCCGCCCAGCACTGCGTAAACGAACACGATGCCCATGCCCACATAAATGCCGGTTTCGCTGGAAACACCCAGGAAGCGCGAGAACGCAACGCCGACACCGGTCATCTGACCGATCACGTAAGTCAGCGAAGCTGTCAGCAGACACAGCACCGCCACTGTGGAGGCGGATTTCGAGTAGTAACGGTCACCGATGAATTGCGGCACGGTGAACTTGCCGAACTTGCGCAAGTACGGAGCCAGCAACAGCGCCAGCAGCACGTAACCGCCGGTCCAGCCCATCAGGAACAGACCGCCGCCATAACCCATGTTGGAGATCATACCCGCCATGGAAATGAAGGAAGCGGCAGACATCCAGTCCGCCGCTGTCGCCATACCGTTCATGCGCGGGCCGATACCGCCGCCGGCGACGTAGAACTCGCTGGTGCTGCCGGCTTTCGCCCAGAAGGCAATACCGATGTAGAGCGCGAAGCTCGCACCCACCACCAGATAAATCGTAGTTTGCAGATCCATGTTATCCCCTTAGTCTTCGTGCACGTCGAACTTGCGGTCGATTTCGCCCATTTTCTTGCCGTAGATGAAGATCAACGCTACGAAAATGTACATCGACCCCTGCTGGGCGAACCAGAAGCCCAGCGGATAGCCGCCCAAGTGAATGTTATTGAGCAGGTCTGCAAACAATATTCCTGCACCGAATGAGACCAGAAACCAGACTGTCAGGATCTTGGTCAGCAAACCCAACGTGGCTTTCCAATAAGCCTCGCCGCTTTTGTCCATTGCGTTCTCCTCATGAAAATTATGATGTGATCGGATCGAGATGCCACCCCTCGAATGCGACGAAGGAACGGCTAGTGATATTTTTCACTTCCTCAATATAATCGGCTTAGTCGGATTATGTGTCCCGACCCCCATGTGCTGCTGATTTTCAGATTACTTGAGGAAGCTTACATTAGACTTACATATAACTTGCGCCACTGACCCAGCGTTGCGCCCTTTCCAGATCGCGCAATCCGGCAAAACCGACATTGCCTTTTTTGCGTGCCCGGGCATTGGCTACCTGCAACAATTGTGCGGTAGCCAGCGCATCCGCCAGCGCGTTGTGCCTGACTTCAATGCGTATGTTGAAACGCCCTATCCAGTCATCCAGCACGCGATGGCTGTGCGCTAGGGGCGGATACAGGGCGGGCATGACATAGGCCAAATCCAGCCACGGATGCTTGAACGACAGCCCCAGATATTGGCGCAAAGCTCTCCGTATCATGGTTTCGTCGAACGTGACATGAAATGCCACCAGTGGGGATTTGCCCAGATATTCGAGAAAATCCAGCAAGGCATCAACCGGATCTTTGCCTTCGCGTTGCACGCTTCCCGAAATACCGTGCACCAGAATATTTTCCTTGCGGCTGCTTTCGCGCTGCTGCAACACCACGTAATAACTGTCGCCCAGCGCAATGCGGCCATTCACTACTGCCACCGCACCGATGGAAATGAGCGTATCGGTCATCAGGTTCAGCCCGGTTGTTTCGACATCCACCACCACGCAGCGCAATTGGTTGAAGTCCGAATTCTGCGCCTCCTCCGGGATCGCCTGCCACGCCGCCAGACGCGCCGCCTGCTGTTCCGTCAGATTCGGTCGCGGGGTGAACCAGCGCTGCAACAGGTTTCTCAAAGCTGATACTCCAGCGCCAGACGGGCCTGCAACTTGCGCGCCTGACGGAATGCCTCTTTCAGAATGCGCCGGTCCAGCTCGTTTAGCTTTTCAGGATCGATCAAATTGTCCAGCGCACTATCGCACGAGCCTTGCGAGCTGGCCTGATCGTGGTGGCGCAAACGCAGCACCTGAATAAACAGCAGCGCATTGATCCATGCCTCGATTTCCGACTCGTGCAGATTCATTTTGGCCGCGCTCAACCGCAAGCGTTGTATGGTGTTGGTATGCGTCACCCCGGCGGCCAGACTGAAAATACGCGCCGCATCCACGAACGGCGTGATGCCGTTCAATTTGAGATCGAGTTTGTTTTCCTTGCCCAGCACGAAATCGCGCACCACGCCCAGCGGCGGACGATTGCGCAAAGCGTTTCCCGCCATCATGTGCAGGAAACGGCTGTTGTCGCTGGCCACGCGCGCCAGCCATTGATGCAGGTCATCGGCCAAATAATGCTCGCCATAGAGCGAACGGAAATCAAAAAAGATGGAAGCGTGCAACAGGGATTCCGGCGAGCCGCCGCTGATCCAGGCGTTGAACGTGCGCTTCCATTCTTCCAGCGACAGACACCATTTGGGATTGCTCGCCATGATCTCGCCTTTGCACAGCGGGAAGCCGCACAGCGCCAGCGTTTCGTTGATGCGTTTTGCCAGCGGCAACAGGATTGCGCGCACCTGGTCCGCATCCATACCTTCGGGCACGGTGAAAATAATCGCGTTGTCCTGATCGGTGTTCAGCGTCTGTTCGAAGCGCCCTTCCGAACCCAGCGCCATCCAGCACAGGCCGTCATGCAGCGCAGTGCCTAACAGCCCGCTGGCCTTGCATTCCAGCTCCACCACGCGCGCGGTGAGCAGATCGTTGAATGCCGAAATGAACTGGGTCAGCTGTTCCGGCGCCACGCCCTGCGCCATCATGCTGTGCGCCATGCGCCGGATGTCGGCAGCGCCCTGTTGCAACACCTCGGGCGTTTCCGCGTGGCGAATGGTCGAGCCGATCTGGCGCAGGCCGACGCGCTGCAAAGCGAACAAATCTTTTTCCGAAACCAGCCCCACCAGTTTTTCGTTTTCCACCACCAGCACATGACGGAAACCGTGCTTGGCCATCATCAGCGCCGCCTCGTGCGCCAGCGCCTGCGGCGGCAGGCTGGACAGTTGCGCGCTCATCACATTGATGACCGGCTGGTCGAGATCGATCTGCGGGATGGCGATACGTTCCAGCACATCGTGCAGCGTCATGATGCCCAGCGGCCGCCCTTGCGCATCCACCGCAATCATCGAGCCGATGCGCTGTTCGCGCATCACTTCCAGCGCCTGTCGCACCGTGGTTTCGGACGTGCAGGTCACAGGTGCGCGCCGGATAATCGCCGACATAGGACTGGCCAGCGATTGTTGTTCGGCGCTGGAATGGCTGTACTGCGCCTGGATGACTTGCTTGGAATGCTCCAGCAGATTGGCGATGCGCCGCGTGCAGAAATCGCGGAAGGCGGCGCTCTTGCCGATCAGCTCGCCGAAATCCGCCGCGCCCAGTTCGTAACAGAATGTATCGCTGCCCGCGCGATAGATGCTGGCAACCGGACGATTCGCCAACAGCGCACCCAGCGGAAAGCATTCGCCCTCGGCCAGTTCCAGCCAGGTATCCGCCTCGGATGCGTGCGCCACATTCTGTTCGCCGTGCACCATGCCCTGCTTGATGACCAGAAAACGATCCACCGCCCCCTGCTCCGGCGACACGATCACCTCGCCCTCGGCGTAATAACCCAGACTCATGCGCTCCAGCATCCACATGACATGCGCCAGTTCCATGCGATCGAACGGCGCGTGCTTGGTGATGAAAGACAATTCGGAAGGATGGATGGCGCTCACAACTTGGCCTCTTTGTTCGGGTGGCGATGGTTTATTATAGCCACAGCTTCTTTACATCAAACTGACATGACCTTTACCAACCCGTCTCCCGAACAAATTTGTGCCCTGCTGCGCCAGGTTAAAACCGTGGCCGTCGTCGGCTTGTCTTCCAACACCCAGCGCCCCAGTTTCCGCGTGGCGCAAGCCTTGCAGAGTTTCGGCTACCGCATTTTTCCAGTGCGGCCGTTGCAGGAAGAAGTGCTGGGCGAAAAGGCGTATGACAATCTGGAAAACCTGCCCGAAGTGCCGGACATCGTGGATGTGTTCCGCGCGCCGGAGCATGTGCCCGCCATCGTCGAGAGCTGCATCAAACTGGGCATCAAGAATCTGTGGTTGCAGGACGGCGTAGTCAACGAAGAAGCGGCGCTGCGCGCGCAGCAGGCGGGCATCACGGTGGTGATGGACAGGTGCATGTTCCGCGACCACACTCAGCTATGCGTTGATT
This sequence comes from Sideroxydans sp., assembly GCA_028710605.1. Taxonomy (GTDB): domain Bacteria; phylum Pseudomonadota; class Gammaproteobacteria; order Burkholderiales; family Gallionellaceae; genus Sideroxyarcus. The sequence continues at coordinate 362,446 of JAQTTU010000002.1, read as the reverse complement.
GAACCCGGATAATTCATTTGGCCGGGAATCCTGTAGGAGCGAGCTTGCTCGCGAAGTGCTTTCGCGAGCAAGCTCGCTCCTACAAGAACTCTCGACTCCGAGTTGAATACATGCACGTATAATCTCCAGACTGATTTATAAATAAAAAAACCATGCTCCTCAAATTCACCAAAATGCACGGCGCAGGCAACGATTTCGTGGTGCTGGACGGCGTGCGCCAGGCCATCGCGTTGTCGCCCGAGCAATTGCGCTTCATCGCCGACCGCCATTTCGGCATCGGTTGCGACCAGATTTTGCTGGTGGAAAAATCGCAGCGCGACGACGCGGATTTCCGTTATCGCATTTTCAACGCCGACGGCGGCGAGGTGGAACAGTGCGGCAACGGCGCGCGCTGTTTCGTGCGTTTCGTGCATGACAAGAAGCTCTCGCACAAGCGCGAGATCGTGGTGGAAACCAAGAGCGGCCTGATTTCGCCGCGTCTGGAAGAAGACGGGCGCGTCACCGTCAACATGGGTGCACCGATTTTGGATCCCGCGCAAATTCCTTTCGCGAGCGATAGCCGCGACGTGATCCAGCCCTTGCAGCTGGGCGATGTCGTCGTGCAAATCACCGCCGTGTCCATGGGCAACCCGCATGCGGTGCAGGTGGTGGACGATGTGGAAACTGCGCCCGTCATCGCGCAAGGCCCGCTGATCGAACATCACCCGCGTTTCCCCAATCGGGTGAACGCGGGCTACATGCAGATCGTGGATAGAGCGAACATCCGTTTGCGCGTGTTCGAACGCGGCGCGGGCGAAACACTGTCCTGCGGCACGGGCGCGTGCGCCGCTGTGGTCGCCGGTATCCGGCGCGGGCTGCTGGATGCCACGGTGCATGTCGTCACGCGCGGCGGCACGCTTTCCATCACCTGGCATGGCGACGGTTCGCCAGTGTTGATGACCGGCCCGGCGATCACGGTGTTTGAGGGCGAGATTGATTTGTAAAAAACAACCGAATTTGTAGGTCGGGTTTTAACCCGACAAGTCGGGCTAAAGCCCGACCTACAAAAGCTGAATTTGAAATAAAGGCAAAAAAATGAGAGCAGAAGACGTAGCGCAATATTTGTTGGACAACCCACAATTTTTTGAAGCCAACGCCGAGATGTTGTCGCAAATCACCTTGCCGCACCCGCACGGCGGACGCACCATTTCGCTGAGCGAGCGCCAGTTGCTCACGTTGCGTGATCGCGTGAAAGAGCTGGAGAAAAAACTTCACGAGTTGCTGGAGTTCGCCAAAGATAATGACGCGCTGCAACTGAAGGTGCACCAGTTCAACTGCGCGCTGTTCGGCGCGCAAGACCGCGCCGCACTGCGGGGACTGGCCGTACAAAACCTGCGCGACATTTTCACCGTGCCGCATGTGGCTTTGCAACTGTGGAAAGACGATGCGCCCAGTCCCGAAGTGTTGTCTTTTGCCGACGAACATCCGCTTCCGGTGTGCGCGCATCACGCGGTGCACGACACGCTGCCGTGGTTCGGCGAAGCTGCCGAACATCTGCGCTCGTTCGCTTACCTGCCCTTGCGCGCCAACGGCCAGACCATAGGCATGCTCATCCTCGCCAGCGAAGACAAGCAACGCTTCTATCCCGAGATGGGTACGCTGTTTCTGCAACGCATCGCGGAGATGCTGGGCAGCGCGTTTCGCCCGCATGTCTGATGCCCGCCGCTGAGCCCGTTCCCGCCACACTGCAAGGCTACCTCGCCTACCTGAACAACGAGCGCGGCTATTCGCCGCTGACTGCCGAGAACTACGCGCGCGACATTCGCCATTTGCTGGAACTCGCCGGAACCACGCCGCTGCCCGAGCTGAAGGCTCACCACATCCGCCGCTACATCGCGCAATTGCACGGCACCGGGCTGGGCGGACGTTCGCTGGCGCGCATGCTGTCGGCGTGGCGCGGATTTTTTTCCTACCTGATGCGCGATCACGGCTGCAAAACCAATCCCTGCGTCGGCCTGCGCGCGCCGAAAGCGCCCAAGACTTTGCCGCATGCGCTGTCGCCGGACGAGGCAGTGCAACTGGTGGAGATGAAAGTCGTAACGCCGCTGGACGCGCGCGACAAGGCGATGTTCGAATTGCTTTACTCGTCCGGTTTACGTCTGGCGGAATTGATTAGTCTTGAGTGCGAAGAAATGAAAAGCTTCCTGCAATCCGGCGAAGTGCGCGTCACCGGCAAAGGCCGCAAGGATAGAGTCGTGCCGCTGGGCAGCCATGCCGTCGCGGCGCTGCAAGCGTGGCTGGAAGTGCGCGACCAGCTCGCCAAGCCGGACGAGACGGCGCTGTTCGTCGGAAAAAAGGGCGAGCGCATTTCGCCGCGCACCGTGCAAACGCAACTGCGCAAATGCGGCACCAAGCAAGGCATTGCCAGCGGCGTGCACCCGCATTTGCTGCGCCATTCGTTCGCCACGCATGTGCTGCAATCTTCGGGCGACCTGCGCGCGGTGCAGGAAATGCTGGGTCACGCCAGCATCTCCACCACGCAGGTTTATACCCACCTCGATTTCCAATACCTTTCCAAAATCTACGACAGCGCGCACCCGCGTGCCAAGAAAAAACCATGAGCCAAGCCAAACCCAGAGCCCCTTCCACCCCGCACCGCCAATCGCAAGGCGGCAAGGATTTCCGCAAGCGCGTGCAGCGCGACAAACAGCATACAGACAAGCCCGCAGCGCAAAGCGTGGCGCGCGTCGGCTCTGCCGCAGCCAAGCCTTGCATCACGCTCAAGACTGGCCGCGAGAAATCGTTGCAGCGCCGTCACCCGTGGATATTCTCCGGCGCGGTCGATTGCATAGACGGCGCGCCGAAAAGCGGCGACACCGTGCCGGTGCGCGATGCCGATGGCAAGTTTCTGGCGTGGGCAGCGTATAACGCCGACTCGCAAATTTCCGCGCGGGTGTGGTCGTGGCATGAGCAGGATGTCATCGACAAAGTGTTCTTCCGCAGTCGCATCACCAGTGCTATTTCGGCACGCCGCGCATTGGGTTTGCTCCCCTCTCCCGCTGGCGGGAGAGGGGTTGGGGGAGAGGGCGCTCGCCTGATCCACGCCGAGTCCGATGGCCTGCCCGGCCTCATCGTCGATCAATACGGCGATGTGCTGGTGATGCAACTGGGCAGCGCGGGCGCGGAACACTGGCGCGAAACGTTCGCCGATATTCTGCAAGAACTGTGTGCCCCGGCATGCATCTACGAACGCTCCGATTCCGACGGACGCGAACTGGAGGGATTGCCCAAGCGCTGCGGCGTACTGCGCGGAACGTTACCGGAAAAAGTGGAAGTCATCGAAAACGGTGTGCACTTCGCGGTGGACGTGGCCGCCGGACAAAAGACCGGCTTCTACCTCGACCAGCGCAACAACCGCGCGCTGACCGGCACGCTGGCGCAGGACAAGGATGTGCTCAACTGCTTCTGCTACACCGGCGGTTTCTCGCTGTACGCGCTACGCGGCGGAGCAAAATCGGTGCTGTCAATCGACTCGTCGCAGGAAGCCATTCAACTGGCGCAAGCCAATGTGGAATTGAACGGACTCGACTCATCCAAAGCGGAATGGCAATGCGCCGATGTGTTCGAAGCGCTGCGCAAACTACGTGACCAGGCTCGCCGGTTCGACCTGATCGTGCTCGATCCGCCCAAGTTCGCGCCCACCGCCGCCTTCGCCGAAAAGGCTTCGCGCGCTTACAAAGACATCAACCTGCTGGGTTTCAAGCTGCTGCGTCCGGGCGGACTGCTGTTCACCTACTCCTGCTCCGGCGGCATCAGCGACGACTTGTTTCAGAAGATCATCGCCGGTGCGGCGCTGGACGCGGGGGTGGATGCGCAGATCGTCAACAAACTGCACGCGGCGGCGGATCACCCGGTGCTGCTGAGTTTTCCCGAGGGCGCGTATTTGAAGGGGTTGGTGTTGCGGGTAGAGTGAGATTGTTTAACCCGGAGTATCCACAAGCCATACTGCCTCTGTAGGAGCGAGCTTGCTCGCGAAGTGCTTTCGCGAGCAAGCTCGCTCCTACAACTCGCGGCCCACGAACTATCCGGGTTTAATGAGATTGCCCGCAAGCCAGAAAGCACGGGCATCTCCATCATGCGCATTGCGCAGATCGCCTATTGACGGGCGTTCCCATGAGGTGGCGTTTTTAAACCACCCCTACAACGACTACATCTTCACCACTTCCAGCCCGTCATTTTGCCAAGCCTGGATGCCGCCTTTCACATTGCTCACCTGCTTGAAGCCCGCTTCCTGCAATTGCGCGACCGCGATGGCCGAGCGGCGACCGGAGCGGCACATCACCACGATGGGTTTGTCTTTGTAGGAAGCGATTTCCTGCAAGCGCGAACTCAACTGACCCAGCGGGATCAGCTTCGCGTTCGGCGCGTGACCGGCGGCGAACTCATCGGGTTCGCGCACATCGATCAGCAGCGCGCCCTGCCGGTTCATGCTCTGCGCCTGCTTCACATCCACGCCGTCCGCCGCCTGCAATTGCTGCACGCCAAACACCATGCCCAGCGCAATCGCCAGCCCCAGAATTACTTTTAGTGATTTCATGCCGAACTCCCTTAACTCAAGCCAACCGGTAAGCCGGAAAACCGCTCTGCATCCAGCCCATCATGCCGCCGCGCAGGTTGTACACATTGGAAAAACCTTGCTGTTGCAGGAACATGCAAGCCTGCGCCGAACGCGCGCCGCTGCGGCACACCATGACCAGCTTTTCCTCTTTGGACAAGTCGTGCACCTTGACCGGCAGCGTGTGCAGCGGCAGCGCCTCCGCCCTGGGCACCGTGCCCGCCACGATCTCTTCCATCTGGCGCACGTCGATCACGCGCATTTCGTGGTCGGCCTCATTCACCCAGCGGGCGAACTCGGACGCATCGACTTCCTTGATTGATCTGCCGAACATATTCTTCTCCTCAGTTAACAATGTTTGCATATTAGCATAATCTAATATTGAGGCAAGAGGGAGAATATGGCATGGCGAGAGCAGCTATCGCCGTGCCTGAAGAATCAATGCAAACTGACAAACGGTTTGAACCCCAACTTCTCCGCGAGCTTGGCCGCTTCTTTGCGCGCTTCGTCGGCATTGGTGAATGGCCCGAAATGGACGCGGGTCAGTCCGTTTTTTTCATACAACGCCAGCGTCTTGCCGCTATCGCCCATTTCTGCCCGCATCTTGGCGAGGAAGCTTTCCGCGCCTTCCTTGGCTTTGAAAGCGCCGAGTTGCAGAAAGACTTTGCCGGTGGGGGCATCCGCAGTCTCAACCGGAATTGCCGGTGCGGCAACTACAGGTTCTGCTTTGACTGTGGGAACGCCCGCAGCGACGGGCGCGTTCGCATCGACGGCGATGCTTTCTACTTCCACTTCGGCGCTGCCGTTGTTGACATAGCCGAGCTTGTAAGCGGCGACGTAGGATAGATCCATGATGCGGTCATGCAGGAACGGGCCTCGGTCGTTGACGCGCACGACGACGGATTTGCCGTTGGCCGGATTGGTGACGCGCGCATAGCTGGGGATGGGCAGCGTGGGGTGGGCGGCGGTCATGGCGTACATGTCATACACCTCGCCGATGGAGGTGCGCTGGCCGTGAAATTTTTTGCCGTACCAGGAGGCGATGCCGCGTTCTTTGTATTTTCCGGTCACCAGCAGTGGCGTGTAGGTCTGCCCCAGCGCGGAGTACGGGCGGTTGGCGTAACGATGCAGCGGTTCGGCCTTGGGTACGGCATCGGGTATGGCATCGAGGTCGGGCGGGACATCCGCGCCCGGGCCGTCGCCTGCCAGATAGCCGCCGCTTGCGGCAGCAGTGGGTGCGCTGGCGGGCGGCGGAACGTAGCCGCCGGAGCGAAGGTCAACGATGGGTGCGGGTGCACCTTGGCGGGTTTGCGCTTTCTGCGGCGCGGTCGAACAGGCACCCAACATCACGATGCTGCACAATACCCAGACGATATTCTTGTTCATCGTTTTCCCCTTAAGTTTTAACCAGTCTTTGATGCGTATGGATGCTCATCAACACGCCGAAACCGAGCATCAGGGTGAGGATGGCTGTTCCGCCATAGCTCACCAGCGGCAACGGTACGCCGACCACGGGCAGGATGCCGCTGACCATGCCCATGTTGACGAAAGTATAAGTGAAAAATGTGAGGGTGATGCTGCCCGCCATCAGGCGGGTGAAATAGGTGGAGGCGTTGGCGGTGATGATAAAGCCGCGCCCGATGACAAAAATGTATAAACCCAGCAGCAGCAAATTGCCGATGAAGCCGAATTCTTCCGACCAGACGGCAAAGATGAAGTCGGTAGTGCGCTCGGGCAGAAAATCCAAATGTGTCTGTGTGCCGCTCAAGTAGCCTTTACCAAGAACGCCTCCCGATCCCACCGCGATCATGCCTTGAATGGTGTGGTAACCCTTGCCCAGCGCGTCCTGCGAAGGATCGAGCAGCATCAGGATGCGGTGGCGCTGGTAGTCGTGCAGCGCGGTCCACAGGAACGGCGCGCTGACCAGCGCTGCCAGCCCGGCGCCGATGATGATGCGCCAGCTCAGTCCGGCGAGAAACAGTACGTAGAAACCGCTGGCACCGATCAGGATGGAAGTGCCCAGATCGGGCTGGCGCACGATCAAGCCGACGGGAATCAAAAACAGCACGGTGGCTATGAAATAATTTTTCAGCTTGAGGGTCGCTTCGTTCTTTTCAAAGTACCAGGCCATCATCAGCGGCACGGCGATTTTCATCAGCTCGGAAGGCTGCACAGTCGCCACACCGAGGTTGAGCCAGCGCGTCGCACCGTGGCTGTTTACGCCGAGCGGGGTCAGCACGCCCAGCAGCAATATCATGCCCAGCACATACATCGGTACGGCGATACGCATCAGCCAGTGCAGCGGCATGTTGGCGACTATCCACAACGCCGCGAAGCCCACCATAAAGTTGCCGAACTGCGCTGCTACTCGCCCCCAACTGCCGTCGCTGGCGCTGTACAGCAAGGCCAGACTGACCAGCATAAAGCCGCCCAGCCCGGCCAGCAGCACCGGATCCATGTGCAGCATGATGCGTTGTTTGAGTTGTCTTGCGTTCATCATCAGTCGCTTTGCGTCCCGGTCTTGGCCGCGCTGGCGGGAAGGGGCTGCGGCAGTTTACCCAGCAAATAATAATCCATCACTTTGCGTGCGATCGGTGCGGCAGTTGCACCGCCGTGGCCGCCGTTTTCGGCCAGAACGGCCAGCGCGATGCGCGGCTTGTCCGCCGGGGCGAAAGCGATGAACCACGCGTGGTCTCGATTGTATTCGGAGACTTTTTTCGCGTCGTATTTTTCGCCCTGCTTGATGGCGATCACCTGCGCCGTGCCGGTCTTCCCCGCAATGGAATAGGGCGCGCCCAAACTCGCCCCCACGGCCGTGCCGCCCGGCTGGGTAACCGCCACCATGGCGCTCTTCACCAGCGCCAGTTGCTCCGGCGGAATGCGCAGATCGAACAGCGGTTGCGGGACAGGCTGCGGCTCGTTGGCCGCATGCTGGATTTCTTTCACCAGATGCGGGCGATAGGCCACACCGTCGTTGGCCAGCGTCGCAGTGGCGAACGCCAACTGGATGGGCGTGACCAGATGATAGCCCTGCCCGATGCCCGCCGACACCGTGTCGCCCGGATACCAAATCTGTTTATAGCGCTGCGCTTTCCACGCGGTGGATGGCAACAGGCCGGACACCTCGCCCTCCAGATCAATGCCGGTTTTCTTGCCGAATCCGAACTGCTGCAAATAGTCGTGCATGCGATCTATGCCCAGATCGGTGGCCAAGCCGTAATAGTAGGTATCGCACGACACCACGATGGATTTGAACAAATCAACGCGACCGTGCCCGTCTTTTTTCCAGTCGCGATACAAGTGGCTGCTGCCGGGCAATGTGTAATAGCCGGGATCATTAATGGAATATGTCGGCGAACGCACGTTGTAGTACATCCCCGCCAACGCCATGAACGGCTTGATGGTGGAGCCCATCGGATATTGACCGCGCAAGGCGCGATTGTTGAGCGGCACATCGGGCGAGTTATTCAGCGCATCCCAGCTCTCAGTATCAATACCGTCAATGAACTGGTTGGTGTCGTAACCCGGCTTGCTGACAAAAGCCAGCACCTCGCCGTTGCTGGGGTCTATGGCAATCAGCGCACCGCGATAATCGCCGAAGGCCTGCACCGCCACCTGCTGCAATTTTGCATCCAGCGTCAGCATCAGATTCCTGCCGGACTTCGGTGCGGTGCGCGACACCATGCGCACCGCGCGTCCGCCCGCATCCACTTCGACCTGTTCGAATCCGGTCACGCCGTGCATTTCTTTTTCGTAGCTCTGTTCGATCCCGGTCTTGCCGATGTAATCCGAGCCCTGGTAATTCTCCGCGATGCCGGCCTTGTCCAGCACATCGATTTCCTGCTGGTTGATGCGCCCGATGTAACCCAGCAAATGCGAAGTGACATCGGCTAACGGATACTCGCGGAACAAACGCGCCTTGATCTCGACTCCGGGAAAACGGTAGCGTTGCGCGGCGAAGCGCGCCACTTCCTCGTCGGTCAATCGCGTGCGGATGGGCAGGGTTTGCAAGGAGCGGCGCTCGGCCATCAGCTTTTTGAAACGGCGCAAATCTTTCGGCTTGATCTCGACCAGTTTGCCGATCTCGGCAATTTCCTGATCCATGTCGGCAATTTTCTCCGGCGTAACTTCCAGCGTATATCCGGCGTAGTTGCGCGCCAGCACCACGCCGTAACGGTCGGTGATAATGCCGCGATTGGGCACGATGGGCACCACGTAGATGCGGTTGCTTTCGGCCATTGTCTCGTAATAGTCGCTGCGCAGCACTTGCAGATAGAAGAAGCGCACCAGCAGGGCGAACAGCAACAAGCCCGCGAACCCTACGCTCAAAAAAAGCCGTAGCCGGAAAAAATAAATTTCGCGCTGATGGTCTTTCAGCTCGATCTTGTGCGTCATAGTTCGTTCGGGTTTCGGCGCGGGCGACGCAATAGTTGCAACAACAGCGTGAGCGGTGTCCACAGCAGGGAGGAGGTAATACCGCCAAGGAAATATTCCCATGCCACATAGCCGCGCACTTGCCAGTGCACGATGGCATACACCGAGTAGCTCAGCATCAGCAGACCGAACACATGCACCGATTGTTCGCGCAGGTTGAACATTTGCACGCGGCGGTTGAGGGTGAGCCCGCCGAAAGCCAGCACCGCATAAGCCAGCGCGTGCTGACCGAACAGGCTGGAATCCGCCACATCCACCAGGATGCCCAGCACCCAGGCGATGCCTATGCCCACGCGGTGCGGCTTGTGCGTGCACCAGTACAGCAGCACCAGCCCGACGAAATCGGGGCGCAACGCCAACGCCCAGCCGCTCCACGGCAGCCATTCCAGCAGCACCGCCGCCACAAAAGACAGCGCGATGAACACGCGCCCGGCGGGCAACAGGAATTCCCGGTCTCTGGCCATATCGAATCTCATGGCTTCACCCGTTTTGCATTTTTACCAGAGCGCGGCGCTTCTTTGCTTTCCGCTTCAGACGGCGGCAACTCGGGCAACGGCGGCACGCTGGACACGATGAGCAAGGTGCGATGACGGTCAACGCCCGCCAGCGGAACACAGGTGATATGCGCAAAAGGATAGGCAGAGTCGCGTTCGATCTTGATGACTTTAGCCACCGGCAGCGCGGGCGGATAAGTGCCATCCATACCGGAAGTGACCAGCTCGTCCCCCACCTCGATGTCCGCGCTGAGCGGCTGGTAGCGCAGCTCCAGTTCGCTGATGTTGCCCGAGCCGAAGATCACCGCGCGCAGGCCGTTGCGCACGACCTGGATAGGCACCGCGTTGTCCTTGTCGGTCACCAGCGTCACCTCGGACAGCCACGGATAGACACGTGTCACCTGCCCCACCACGCCGATGTTGTCCACCACCGCCTGCCCCGCTTGCACATTGGCTTGCGCGCCTTTATCGACAAACAACTTACGTTTGAAAATGTCGCGTTCGACATAGGCGATCTGCGCCGCTTGCATGGTATAGCCTGCACGCTGCTTGAGTTCCAGCAAAGCATGCAACTGTGCGTTCTCGGCTTGCAGCGTTTGCAGTTGCTGTAACTGGGCGGCATCGGCATCGTGTTGCAAGTGCAGTTGCGTGTTGTCGGCAAGCAGGTGATGTTGCAGCGAAAAATATGCGCCGATGTCGCTCGCCATTTCACCGGGCAACGCGGTCAGCCGCTGAAACGGATAGATGACAACGGCGATGACCTGACGCGTTGATTCCAGATACCGGTAACGCGCATCGACGAACAGCAGCAGCAGGGACAGCACGGAAAAGAAGATCAAACGCGCCCACCCGCTGGGGCCGCGATTGAAAAAACGTAAAGTGCGGGTATCTTCCAGAGTCATCTAGCGGATGCAGAGAGAAATTAACTTAGAGCAGACGAACTCGGCCACGGATAAACGCAGTTGCAGTTTTCGAATCAGTCGGAAGTGAAAATGTTGCTGTATTTATCCATGCTTTCCAGCGCCTTGCCGGAACCGCGCACCACGCAAGTCAGCGGATCGTCGGCGATCACCACCGGCAAGCCGGTCTCTTCCATCAGCAGCCTGTCCAGATCGCGCAACAGCGCGCCGCCGCCGGTCAGCACCATGCCTTTGCTGGCAATGTCCGCGCCCAGTTCCGGCGGGGTTTGTTCCAGCGCGGTCTTGACTGCGCTGACGATGCTGTTCAGCGGATCGGTCAGCGCTTCCAGAATTTCGTTGCTGGAAATGGTGAAGCTGCGCGGCACGCCTTCGGCCAGATTGCGCCCGTTCACTTCCATCTCGCGCACTTCGCTGCCGGGGAAGGCCGAGCCGATTTCTTTTTTAATCATCTCGGCGGTGCTTTCGCCGATCAGCATGCCGTAGTTGCGGCGGATGTAGTTGATGATCGCGTCGTCGAACTTGTCGCCGCCCACGCGCACCGAGCCGGAATACACCGCGCCGCCCAGCGAGATCACGCCCACTTCGGTCGTGCCGCCGCCGATGTCCACCACCATCGAGCCGGTCGCTTCTTCCACCGGCAAATCCGCGCCGATCGCGGCCGCCATCGGCTCCTCGATCAGCTCCACGCGGCGCGCGCCCGCACCGTAAGCGGATTCGCGGATGGCGCGGCGTTCGACCTGGGTAGAGCCGCAGGGCACGCAAATGACGATGCGCGGGCTGGGGGTGAAGATGCTGGATTTGTGTACGCGGCGAATGAACTGCTTGAGCATTTGTTCGGTGACGGTGAAGTCGGCGATCACGCCGTCTTTCATCGGGCGGATGGCGGTGATGTTGCCCGGCGTGCGCCCCAGCATCTGCTTGGCCGCGAGGCCGACTTGCTGGATCACTTTCTTGCCGTTGGGGCCGCCTTCCTGACGAATCGCCACCACGGACGGTTCGTTCAGCACGATACCGTGACCGCGCAACCAGATCAGCGTGTTCGCCGTACCGAGGTCGATGGCGAGGTCGTTGGAAAAATAGCCGTTGAAATAACTAAACATGTTGAGTCCTGATAGGTAGAAGGGGTGCGTCTAATAAGCGCTTTATGATACCCTATCGCGCCTGATTTGATAAAGATTTAGCCCCGTATATGTCCCTGAGTTTAGCCGATGTCGAAAAAGTCGCCCGCCTTGCCCGGCTGGCGATGAACGAGCAGGAAATCCAGGCTGCCCAAGCCCAACTGAACAACATCTTCGGTCTTATCGCCGAAATGCAGGCAGTCGATACCACCGGTATCGCGCCGATGTCGCACGCGCAGGACGTGGCGCAGCGCCTGCGCCCCGATGTCGTCTCCGAATCCAACCAGCGCGAGGCCTTCCAGGCCATCGCCCCGCAAGTGGAACAAGGCCTGTATCTGGTTCCGCAGGTTATCGAATAGAGAAGGGAGAAGAGGGAAGGGAGAAGGGTAGCAGCGGCGCGGAGGGTTTACCCTTCCCCCTTTGCCCTTTCCCCTTCCCCTCAAAAAAATGAAAAACGCATCGCTCAAACAACTATCCACGGCTCTTGCTGCAAAGCAGGTCTCCAGCGTCGAACTGACGCAAAGCTACCTCGACCGCATCGCGCAGCTTAACCCCAAGCTCAACGCGTTTATCACACTGAATCCCGAGATGTCGCTGGCGCAAGCGCGTGCCGCTGATGCGCGCATCGCGGCGGGCAATGCCGACGCGCTGACCGGCATCCCTTTTGCGCAGAAGGATATTTTCTGCGCCAAGGGCTGGCTCACCACCTGCGGCTCGAAGATGTTGCACAACTTCGTCTCGCCCTACGATGCGCACGTCATTTTGCAATTCAACAACGCGGGAGCGGTGAATCTCGGCAAGACCAACATGGACGAGTTCGCCATGGGCTCAAGCAACGAGACTTCGCATTACGGCGCGGTGAAAAACCCGTGGGACACGGCGCGCGTGCCCGGCGGTTCATCCGGCGGCACGGCGGCGGCGGTGGCCGCGCGGCTGTGCGCAGCAGCGACCGGCACCGACACCGGCGGTTCGATTCGCCAGCCCGCCGCGCTGTGCGGCATCTCGGGCTTGAAACCGACTTACGGCGTGGTGTCGCGCTACGGCATGATCGCTTTCGCTTCCAGTCTGGATCAGGCTGGACCGATGGCACGTAGCGCGGAAGACCTCGCCTTGATGCTGAATGTGATGGCCGGATTCGACGAGCGCGATTCGACTTCGCTGCAACGCGACAAGGAAGATTACACGCGCGATTTGAACAAGCCATTAACCGGCTTGCGCATCGGTTTGCCGAAAGAGTTTTTCGCCGAAGGTTTGGATGGTGATGTGGCTAAAGCGGTCGAAGAAGCCATTGCCGAATACAAAAAACTGGGCGCGACCATCGTGCCCATCAGCCTGCCCAATTCCAAATTGTCCGTGCCGGTGTATTACGTGCTGGCTCCGGCGGAAGCATCGAGCAACCTGTCGCGTTTCGACGGCGTGCGCTACGGTTACCGCGCGCCGCAATACGACGATCTCGCCGACATGTACGAGAAGAGCCGCGCGCAGGGATTCGGCGCGGAAGTAAAACGCCGCATCATGATCGGCACTTACGTGCTGAGCCACGGCTACTACGATGCGTATTATTTGCAAGCGCAGAAGATACGCCGCCTGATCGCGCAGGACTTCACCGAAGCCTACAAGCAATGCGATGTCATCATGGGGCCGACCTCGCCTTCCACCGCGTTCAAGCTGGGCGAAAAAGGCGACGATCCGGTGCAGATGTATCTGTCCGACATCTACACCATCGCGGTGAACCTGGCCGGACTGCCCGGCATGTCCATTCCCTGCGGCTTCGGTGCCAACAACATGCCGGTGGGCTTGCAGATCATCGGCAATTATTTCGACGAAGCGCGCATGCTGAATGTCGCGCATCAATTCCAACTGGCAACCGACTGGCACAGCCGCGCGCCGCAACTCTGAGGCAACCATGAAAATTTCCGACTTCTCCGGCGTACCCGAACTCAAGCAGCAACTCGACCACCATCCTGTGTACGGCACTGTGCGCGACATGGACAGCCTGCGCACTTTCATGGAACACCACGTGTATTCGGTATGGGATTTCATGTCGCTGCTGAAATACCTGCAACGCGGCGTGGCGCCGACTGCCGTGCCGTGGATGCCCACCGGCAACGACACCGAGACCGCAGCGCAACGTTTTATCAACGAGATCGTGCTGGGCGAAGAAACCGATGACGGCTTGCCAAAGCCCAAGAGCAAGCCCACTTTCATCAGCCACTTCGACCTGTACATCGGCGCGATGGAAGAGGTTGGCGCGGATACCAAACCGGTGATGGCTTTCCTCAAGTCGGTGCAAAAGAACGGCATCGAGAAGGCGCTGAAGACCGCGAAGATTCCCGAGCCGTCGCGCCAGTTCATGCAAACCACCTTCGGTTTTATCAACACCGGCAAAACACACCTGGTCGCCGCCGCTTTCGCCCTGGGACGCGAGCAAGTGATTCCCGGCATGTTCCGCGCGCTGCTGGCCGACATGAACATCAGCAAGCGCAAAGCGCCGCTGTTCTACTACTACCTCGAACGCCACATCCATCTCGACGACGAGTTGCACGGCCCGCTGTCCATCCAGTTGCTCGGCCATCTGTGCGGCGACAGCGCGGCCAAACAGCGCGCGGCAGCCAAGGCCGGACGCGAAGCCATCTCGGCACGCATCGCGTTCTGGGACGGCGTACAGGCAGCGTTGCCACCCGGCAAGAAAACAATTAAAACCAAATAGCCACAGAGATCACAGAGCACACAGAGAAAACCCTGTGCCGACCTCTCTGTGATCTCTGTGTGCTCTGTGGCTAAATAGGGGTTTAAAACTATGCAGTGGGAAATCGTCATCGGGCTGGAGGTGCATACCCAGCTTTCGACCAACAGCAAAATCTTTTCCGGCGCTTCGACCGCGTTCGGCGCGGAGCCGAACACGCAGGCCGATGCGGTGAGCCTGGCGCTGCCCGGCGTGTTGCCGGTGCTGAACAAAGGCGCGGTGGAACGCGCGATCAAGTTCGGCTTGGCCACCGGCTCACATATCGCTAACCGCTCGGTGTTCGCGCGCAAGAATTATTTCTACCCAGACCTGCCCAAGGGTTACCAGATCAGCCAGTTTGATCTGCCCGTGGTGGGGCAGGGCGCGCTGACCATCCAGGTCGAACCTTTATCCGGCAACGCCAAACCGTATGAAAAGACCGTGCGCATCACCCGCGCCCATCTGGAAGAAGACGCAGGCAAGTCCTTGCACGGCGACTTCCACGGCATGACCGGCATCGACCTCAACCGCGCCGGTACGCCGCTGCTTGAGATCGTGTCCGAGCCCGATATGTGTTCTGCCGCCGAAGCGGTGGCCTACGCCAAAGCGCTGCATTCGCTGGTGCGCTGGATCGGCATCAGCGACGGCAACATGCAGGAAGGTTCGTTCCGCTGCGACGTGAACGTGTCGGTGCGCAAACCCGGACAGCCGCTGGGCACGCGGCGCGAGATCAAGAACCTGAACTCGTTCAAGTTCATGCAGCAGGCCATCGACTACGAAGTGCAATGGCAGATCGACACCATCGAGAATGGCGGCAAAGTGCAACAAGCCACCATCCTGTTCAACCCCGACACCGGCGAAACGCGCGCTATGCGCAGCAAGGAAGACGCGCACGACTACCGCTATTTCCCCGATCCCGATTTGTTGCCGTTGGAGATTTCTGAAGAGTGGATAGCACAGGTGCGCGCCACGATGCCCGAGTTGCCGCAAAGCAAACAGGCGCGTTATGTGAACGAACTTGGATTGTCGGCTTACGATGCCAGCATTCTGACCGCTTCGCGCGAGATGGCAGATTTCTTTGAGGCTGCATTGAACTCTGTAGGAGCGAGCTTGCTCGCGAAAGACATTCGCGAGCAAGCTCGCTCCTACGATGAAAAGTCGGCCAAACTCTGCGCCAACTGGATCATCGGCGAAGTCAGCGCGCAACTGAACCGCGACGGCCTGGATATGACGCAATGCCCGATCAGCGCGCAGCAGCTCGGCGGCATGTTGCAACGCATCAGCGACGGCACGATCTCCAACTCCGGCGCGAAAGAAGTGTTCCGCACGCTGTGGGCGGAAGGCGGCACGGCGGACGCGATCATCGAAGCCAAGGGGTTGAAGCAGGTTTCCGACAGCGGCGCGATCGAGGCGCTGGTGGACGAGATCATTGCGGGCAATGCGGAAAAAGTTGCCGAGTACCGCAGCGGTAAAGACAAGCTGTTCGGCTTCTTCGTCGGCCTCGCCATGAAAGCCAGCAAGGGCAAGGCCAATCCGGCGCAGTTGAATGAGGTTTTGAAGAAAAAACTGGCAGGCTGATTCATCAACTGCCCGAAGATGCCCGTCAATAGGCGATCTACATGATTCAGATCACGCAGAACGCCTATTGACGGGCATCTTCACGAAGTGGCATTGCAAAAATGCCGCCCCTCTACTGCACGCACACCCTGAATTTCAACTGGAAGCTGGGCTGCGGCACGTTGCCGACGAAAGTGCCTTTTGGATTGATGCGGATTTTGTTGATGGACGGGTCGCAGCCGTCCGCTCCCGGCACCGGGGTTGCTGTCGTCCAGGTTGCGCCGTTGTTGGTGGAGAAATCCAGATCGTCGCTCATATTGCCCAGTGCGCCAAAGGTGTAGGTCAGCGTACTGCTGGTGCTTCCGTCAACAAACAATACCGGCCCGCTGCCGGCACCGTTGATGTCGTTCACGTACAGCGCCGTGTTGGCCGGAATGGCATCGGTTATGGAAATGGTATCCACGTCCGCCGGACCGCCCGCGTTGCTGGCGAACAGCGTGTATTCCGCAATCGCGCCCGGAATATTTTTCGGGTTCACGCTCAGGTTCACCGGATCCCAGAAGACGGCCACCGACTTCAGGAAGGTGATGCTGGGCGCGGCCTGCACCGACAGGTTGGCGGTTGCGGCGGAAGTGTTGGAACCGGCATTGGCGGTCGTCACATCGCCCGCCGCCAGCGTGTTGCCGTAATTTCCCGCCGTGGCAGATGTGGTGCTGATGCTGATGGTGCAACTGCCGCCGGCCGGAATCGTCCCGCCCGCCAACACCAGGTTATTCGGGCTGCCCGAACCTGCCGTGACCGTGCCGCCGCAGTTGTTGACCAGACTGCCGTTGTTGGTGAGCAGCGCCGGATAGGTGTCGGTAAACGCCGCGCCCGTAATGTCCGTCGCGTTCGGGTTGGTCAGCGTGATGGTCATGGTCGAAGACCCGCCCAATCCGATGTAAGCCGGGCTGAACGATTTGCTGACCGTGGGCGGAGCCATCACGGTCAGCGCGGAAGTGGCGGCCACCGTGTTGCTGATTGCGGGTGCGGTAGCCGAGGTCACTCCGCCAACCGGGATAGTGTTGACATAGCTGCCTGCGGTTGCGCTAGTCACCGTTGTCGTCACGGTGCAACTTCCGTTTATCGCGAGGTTTGCGGTCGAGGTAAACGCAATGGAGTTGCCGCCGTTGGCTGCCGTCCGGGTTCCGGTACAAGTCCCGCCTATTACGGCGGGATTTGTATTAACCAAACCCGCAGGGTAGGTATCCGTGAAGGCGATGGCGCGTGCAATGCCGTTATTGTTCGTAATCGTGATCGTCAGAGTGGTGCTTTGATTCACGCTCACCGAAGTCGCCGCGAATGCTTTGGCGACACCCAGTCCGCCGACCGAAATCGAAGCGCTGGCCGCCACATCATTCGAGCCGCCGTTGGTTGTTGTCACACTGCCGACACCCAGCGTGTTGGTATATCCCCCCGCTGTAGCCGAGCGCACTGTTGTCGCCGTGACGGTACAACTGCTGTTGGCCGGAATTGTTCCGCCGGTAATTCGGAGCGAACTGGTTGCGCCAATCGTGGCCGTTTTTGTTCCGGCGCAAGTTCCTGCCGCTGTCGCGGTGTTATTCACCAGATTGGTTGGATACGTGTCGGTAAACGCCACCCCGGTCAACGCGGTCGAGTTGGGGTTGGTCAACGTGACAGTGAGCGTAACGTTGGTGTTAAGGGCGGCAGAACTGACCGAGAACGCTTTGGTGACTGTCGGCGGATACAACACCGACAATGTCGCTGAAGCTGATGCACCACTGGTTCCCGCGCTGCTGCTCACGCTGGATAGCGTGTTGGTTAAATCGCCCGAAACGTTGCTGGTCACGGTCACGGTCACCGTACAACTTGCTCCGGGAGCCAGCGAGCCGCCCGACAGCGCGAGCGTATTACCGCCGATAGCGGCGGTTTTGGTTCCCGTGCAAGTACCGCCCGCCACGGTGGTGTTGGTCATCCCCGTGGGATAAGTATCGGTGAACGCGATGGAACTCAGCGCCGTCCCCGCGTTGGGGTTGGTCAGCGTGATGGTGATCAGGCTGCTGCCACCTATGGCAATGGGCGTAGTACCGAACGATTTGGTCACGGTGGGCGGACCGATCACGGTCAAGACACCGGTGGCTGCCGTGCCGTTGTTGGCATTGGTGGTGGTCACCGTGCCGGTGCTGTTGGTGTAACTGCCGCCGATTGATGAGGTGACATTGACCGTCACCGTGCAACTGCTGTTGGCCGGAATAGTCGCGTTCGCCAATTGCAGCGAACTGCCGTTGTCCGCCGCGCTCACCGTCCCCACGCAAGTGGTGGCCGCGCTGGCGTTGTTGGTGTTGACCAGACCCGACGGATACACGTCGGTGAACGCCGCGCCCGTGATCGCCGTGGCGGTATTGGGGTTGGTCAGGGTGATGGTCATCACCGATGTATCGCCCGCGTTGATGGTGGCCGGGCTGAACGATTTAAGAATGGTAGGCGATGACGGGGTCACTGTTAGCGTTGCGCTGGCTGCTGCACCAATTCCATAGTTGGTGGAAGAAACTGCGCCCGTGCTGTTCACGTAGCTGCCTTCGGTCGGTGTGGTGACATTCACGGAATAGATACAGGCGGTATTCAGCGGAATGCTGCCGCCAGTCAGCGCGAAGGAGTTGCCGCCCGCCGCAGCGGTAAGCGTACCGGTGCAGGTCGCAGGAGTGACCGAAACCGCAGGGGTAACATCGTTTACCAGTCCGCTCGGATAGTTATCGGTGAATACCACGCCGGTCATGGTGGCGTTGTTGTTGTTTTGCACGGTAATGGACAAGGTACTGATTGCTCCCTTTGCCATGCTGGACGGCGAAAAACTCTTGCTTGCAACAGGTGCCGGGTTAACGGTTAACGTGGCAGTGGCAGCCACGTCGTTGCTGGCCGGTCCGGCCACGGTCAAACCGCCAGCGGGAATGGTGTTGACGCTGGTACCTGTCGCCGTCACGGTGACAGTCACTGTGCAGGAACCGTTTGCCGGAATTGTCCCGCCGGAAAGAGCCACCGACCCGCCGCCCGCCACCGCTGTAACGGTACCGCCGGTGCAGGTGGTGCTTGCAGCGGGGGTAGCCGCATTCAGCATTACGCCACTGGGGTATGTGTCGGTAAACGCCGCCGAAGTCATCGCTGTTCCGGTAGAGTTGGTCAGGGTGATGGTCATCACCGATGTGCCGCCGGTATTGATGGGGCTGGTGGCAAAAGCTTTGGTGATGGAGGGCTTTCCGACCGACAGTGTGGCGCTGGCCGTACCGCCGGTCAGCGCAATGGGTCCGGTAGCCGCCACCGCACCTGTGGTGTTGACATAAGTGCCCGCAGCGGAGGCGCGGACATTGATGGTGATCGTACAACTGCCATTCGCGGCAATCGTTGTTCCTGTACGGGAAAGGCTCCCTGCGCCCGTTGTGCCAGTTACCGTGCCTACAGCCCCCCCCGTTGTACAGGTACTGCTTACCACACCGCCGTTATTGGTGATGTTGGCGGGGTAAGTGTCGGTGAAATTGACTCCGGTCAATGCCGTCGCCGTGTTGGGGTTGCTCACTACAATGGTCAGCTGCGAATTGGTATTCACCGCCACCGCGTTTGGCGTGAACGATTTGCTGATAGTGGGCGGAACCAGCACGGTCAGCACCGCCGAAACTGCGGCAGCATTGCTTCCCGCGTTACCCGATGTCACGCCCCCTGCCGGGATAGAGTTGTTATAGGTTCCGGGCGAGTTGCTGGTGACCGAAACGGTTACCGTGCAGTTTCCGCCGGCAGGAATAGTGCCGCCGGAAAGCGCAACCGAGTTGCCCCCCGCGTTTGCGGTAAGCGAACCGCCGCAAGTGGTGCTGGCAGATGGGGAAGCCGCGTTCACCACGTTCAAGGGATACGTGTCGGTGACACTGGCATTGGTGATGGCTGCACCCGCATTGGCGTTGCTCAGGGTAATAGTCAACACCGATGTCCCGCCAGATGCAATTGTGGCGGGAGCAAAAACTTTGGCGGCAGTTGGTGCGGTCAGGTTGCTGACCACCAGCGTGGAGGTTGCCGCCGCGCCCGTGCCGCCGTTGGCCGAAGCGATGGGGCCGGTGCTGTTGAGATAGCTACCCGCTGTTGCGCTACTGACGTTCACGGTAACCGTACAGCTGCCGCCCGCCGCCAGACTGCCGCCGCTTATCCCCAGCGTGTTGCCGCTCGCCGCGCCGCCGACCAGCGTCGCGGTGGAACCGGATGTGCAGTTCAGCGTCGTGTTCGGCGTGGCGGTGTTGAGCAGCCCGGACGGATAGGTGTCGGTGAACGACACGCCGGTGAGCGCGGTGGTCGAGTTGGGGTTGCTGATCGTAATCGTCAGTTGGCTGTCCAGATTGATTCTGGTTGAAATCGGGCTGAACGATATTGCAGCTTGCGGCGCGCCAACCACGGTCAGGCTGGCGGTGTTGCTGCCGCTGCCCGCAGCGCCGGACTCGTTGGACGATACTCCGCCGCTGGTGTTGGCGTAAATTCCCGCCGTGTTGCTGGTGACATCCACGCTGACGATGCAAGTGCTGGTCGAAGCCACACTGCCGCCGCTCAAAAACACGAACCCCGCACCCGCTGTTGCGGTCACCGAACCGCCGCAGGTTGTGGCCGCATTGGGCACGGCGGCATTTACCAGCCCGGACGGATAGGTGTCGGTGAACGATATGCCGGTCAAGTTCGATGCCAGGCCGTTGTTGACTGTCAGGGTCAGGCGGGAACTGGCTCCGGCCAACACCGGATTGGTGGCAAACGCCTTGGTGATGGAGGGCTTGCCCACCGACAGCACGGCATTGGATGTTGCACCGTTGCCGGCATTGGTGGAAGTCGGCACGCTGGTGGTGTTGCTGTAGTTGCCTGCGGCGGCGGCGGTGACATTGACGGTGATGGTGCAACTGCCACCAACAGCCAGTGTCGCGCCAGTGGCCAAGCCAATGGTATTGCCGCCCGCCACGCCGCCGGACAGCGTGCCCGCGACCGAACCGGAGGTGCAATTGATGGCGGGATTTGAAGGTGTGGCGTTGATTAAACCGGCAGGATAAGTATCGCTGAAAGTCACGCCGTTTATGCTCGCAGGGTTGCTCGCCGGGTTGCTCACCACGATGCGCAATTGAGATACTGCGCCCGCCTCAATGGTCGCAGGCACGAAAGACTTGGTCAGCTCCGCCGGGGTCAGCACGTAGGCCACCGCAGCAGAGCTGGTGGTGGTGTAAGTGTTGCCCGGAAGGGTTTGTCCTTGCAGCGAAATATCGGCCGAGTTGCTCAGCGCTGTTCCGCTGGGAATACCGCTGTTGATGGTCACATCGAAAGACAGCGAAGTCTGCGCCGGAGGCGGGTTGTAGAAGGGCAGGTCGCCGCCCGTGGAAGCATCCGCGCCGCTACCGAGCCGGAACACCACGCGCGGTGTACCGGTAGCAATGTATTCGGCCTGATCGTCGCCTGCGCCATCGGTTTTTGCGCCCGCATTCGGTCCAGTCAGAATTTGCAGGCTATTGGGGACGTAGGTGGTGTATTGCGGGATATTGTCCGAAACGACCAGATTGGTCGCCGTGTCCTGCCCTGTATTACTGAGCGAGATGGTGTAGCGCAGTGTATCGCCAATCATCAAATCGCCGCCGTTCACGTCAGTGGCGGTTTTCACCACGTTGGGGGTTACGATGGGGACGTAGAGGTTGGTGACGAAGGCGACAGCATGGGCTCCGAAATATTCGCCGGTCGTTGTAAACTTTAATGATGCACTGGTTGCACCGTTCGGGATGGTGCCGTTAGCAAGCTGCACCAAATCCACATCGGTTCCCAGTGTATTGGTCATTCCTGCCGTGTAGCCATTGCCGGGTCGGGGATAACGCGCCGCATTGGGTACACCCAGATTGCAGATGGTGGAATTGAAAAAATCGTTGCTTGACGGGTTGCAGTTATCGTAAATATTCGTCCCATTCACGGCAAATGAGTCGCCCGTGTATATCCCCCCCGCCGCGCCATCGTCCCCGTCCCAGCCCACCAATCCGATGCGCGACACGACCGGCCCGGATAATGGAGTCAGAAATCCGCTGACGTTGATGGTGATGCCCGTGGCATTGATCACGTTCTGCCAACCATCGAAAACTGTAATATTGTTCAGTGCTTCTTTGTTATTGGAATACGCTACTACCAGGCTCCAACCGCCATACGTACCAGTAGAATTTCCGGGCGTTGTTTCCATATTGGCAACCCAATAGGTACCACTTCCACCCGCACTGACCAGGCTGGTTACTTCAACATATCCGCCGTAGGCATTTGGCCGATTTCCCATAGAAACGCCCGTATCCAGCTGGGAAGCCCTGAGTGAGGAATAGCCGAAACTGGTCGGGGTTTTAAACAGCACTTGACCTGTTGGCGTAGCTGTCGGAGCTTCCGCACTCCAATATAGCCCCGCCCATAAAACGGTTGAGCCGGATGGTATCGTTATATCCGCACTGCTGGACTTGGATGTCGAAGGGTCGGTATCTCCATCAAAATCAATCATGTTGCTGGTGTTATTGATCGCTGTGCAAGTGCCGCTACACACCATAATCGTATTACCAGTCTGCACCAGATTGCCATTGGTATTGGCGGTGAAACGCATGCTGAACGGACGCGCGGCCGCCTCTGCCGCATCCGGCAATGCGGCAAGCATCAGCGCCATGCATAGCGCAATAAAGCCACTCTGGATTTTCGGTAATTTCATCATGTTCATCATTCCAAATTGCCGCGACCAAAATCAGGGTCTGCAAATAAGCCAGTCCACCGGCATCTACTCAACTGCTCTATTGGGCGGGATGTTGCGCCCGCCCTAAATTTCTCCAGCCGCGCGGACACTGGCAGTGCCCGGCAGTCCCATTATTTCGCCTTGTTCTTTTTCTTTCCTTTTTTTCCTTTTTTACCTTTTTTCACCGGAACCGGGGGATTGTCTGCGGCGGGGACAGCGGGCTTGGCTTCCTCTTTCGGAGTCTGCTTTTCCGCTTTTTTCGGCACATCCCCGCGCACGCCTTCGACGATGATGTCAACCCGGCGGTTGGGTTGCAGACACTTGATGAGCGCACTTCTGTCCCTCTTGTTGGCGCGCTGTTTCTCACAACCGACGACGGGCTGGGTATCGCCCATGGCTTCGACGGTCATGTTTTCCGCGCTGATTCCATTCTGTACCAGGTAGTCCCTGACAAAATCAACGCGACGCTGCGACAATTTCTGGTTGTACTCTGTGCCGCCGGCCTCGTTCAAACGGTCGGCATGTCCCGCGAGCTGGATGCTGTCGATCTGTTTCCAAGTCTTGAGTTGGCCGATGATGTCGTCGAGCTTCTGCTGCGCGTCGGTCACCAGGCTCAAGTCGAAGTCGAACAGCACGGCGGTGATGAGCGTGTGTTTCTTGATGATAATGGTTTCGCCTTTGGGCTGCGGAGGTGCGGGACGGCAACGTGCCGAGTCAACTTGCACTTCGTAGGCAAGGTTTTCGGCGATGCGCGCGAATGGTTCGGCATGCCCCCAGCCCGCTTCCCATTTGTCGTGTCCCGTCCAGATCAACTGCACTTCGAGTTTGGCCAGTTTGCAGCCGATGCAGCTCATGTCGCCGCTTTGTTTTAACCCGTCGGCGATGTCCCACAAATCCTGACGAACTTTTTCGCTGGCGTAGGGATGGGGAGTGTCCAGGCCGATATATTTCGGGTCGGCATCGAGTTTGTTGAGCAGCAATGCGGCTTGTTCCACGCCGTCCTGCACGATGCCGGTACGTTCATTTTCGTGGTATTCGATCAATGCCATGTCCAGCCAGGCGCGCGCTTTGCACAGGGTATAGTTGTTCGGGCCGAGCGGGCCGAAGCTGAGTTTATCGACCTTGCGTTGCAGTTGCTCGATGTGTTCGAGGTCGGCGGGATCGGTGGGGCGGTTGCCTTCGGCCTGGGCAGCGAAGCCGGGTATCAACAGCAGAGCCATGAGGAATAATTTATACATAGCAACGTTCCTTATTTGGTTCGGGCAAACAGCCCGCCGTTCTTGTCGTTAAGCTTGAGTGTGTCCTGGTCGATCTTCATGCGCAGGGTGATGTACGGACCGTGCGCGCGGTAGGTTGCGCCCCTGAAATCCGCGTCGTTGAAGCCTTTGAAGTTATATCCCGCCACCAGCCAGGCGTTTTCGATGAACTTGTAACCCAGCGATGCGCCGATGCCGTAGTTGATGGCGCTCGCGCTCCAGCTATGCAGCAGGGAAGTGTGCGCGCCAATGTCCCAGTCTTCATTCAAATCGTGGCGGAGCTCGATGCCGATAAGGTCGGTGTAGCCGCTGAAATCCACGCCGTCGATATTGTCGAGCACGTATTTGGAACCGTACTGTAGCGAGGCCTGGGTTGCGGCGGCAACCATCCAGTTGGCATTGTAGTTGTTCACCAGTTTGCGCAGGTGAGTGTTGGATATTGTGGTGTTATTGTTGCGTTCGTCAAAATAGTCCAGCCTGTCCATCCACACCCAATCGCTGTCCCACGGACGCGAGGCGTAGGAAACGCGCAGGTTGAGACTGCGCACGAGACTGAAGGCGGATTGGTCGTCGCTGTAGCTCATGCCTGCGGCCATCACGCGGCCTTCATCGAGATTGCGCTGGAAGCCGAGCAGGTAGTTGAGCTTTTCGTCCGTGCTGGAGACGCGGCGCTCGATGCGGGTGTTGGCCCCCCACACCTTGTCGTTGTAGTTCGCCCCCAGTCCCGTGGCGGTGTAGTCGCCGGACTGTGAACCGTTGGCTGGTGTGGCGTTGGGGTTGAGCGGCAACGTGCCGTTGTTGCGCAAGGTCTGCGATTTATCAATGCCCGCGTCGGCTTGCCAGAATTCGTTGATCTGCCATTTCTGGGTCATGCCCAAATTGGCGTACATGCGCCCGCTGTCCAACGATTGGTTGTTGCCCAACGATGCCTGCATTGCGCCGCCCGTCCAAGGCTGGGTGACCACGCCGACGCGCGCCGTGTCGGTGGAAATATTTTCGCCGCGCGCAAATTCCTGCTCGGCAAACAGTTTGGTTTGTTCGGTCAGCTTGTAATCCGCACCGAGGTTGATGCGGTCCAGATAGTCGGTGTTGGCCGCTTTGCCAAGACTGGCTTCGCCCCCGGCGCGCACGGTAAATTTTTGCGCGAAAGTGTAACCCGCGCCGCCCATCACTTGTTTGCTGCTGTGCGATACGCCCAGATTGTCGGTATCACCGGCATAACGCGCACCGTAGTAAGTGGTCAGTTCGTCGTACTTGTGGTTCATGCGCGCTTCGACCACATCGCGCTGCGTGTCGTTTGCGCCCAATGTGTTCTGGCGGTATATCTGCGTTTGCGCTTCCGCCGTGTCGGAAAGTTTCATGCGCGCGTCGCCGCCGATTTTGCGCGTGCCGGTTTCGCTGGCGGATTGCTGGCCGAGACCGAATCCCGCTTGCTGTTCGCGCACATACACCTTGCCGTCCAGTTTGTCTTCGTGGTGCGAAATTTCGGCTTTCCACGCGCTGCCGTTCAGTGCCAGGCCGGTAAGATCGCGGGAACTGGTGGCGATTTCAGCCTGCACTTTGGTTTTGTCGGTGGCCTGCCAAGTGGCATCCACGCCGCCCAGGTTGCCGCTTGCGCCCTGTGTGCCATCGCGCACCAAAGTCAGCCCGGTTTCGAGTTTGTCGCCCTGCTTGATGCTGACGCGCCCGCCCGCCGTCAGGTTTTTGTCCAGCGGGTCGGCGGATTCATATTCGGCGACGATGAATGTCGGGTTGAAGTTGTTGTCGCGCGCATAGACCGGCTCTTTGAAGAACACCGTACCCTTGTTGAAGTCGATGTCGTAGTCGAGGTAACGCGACAGGGTTTTGCTGGAAACGACCACCTGCGACTGGAAGCGATCACGCGTTTCGATGCGCAACTTGTCGGTGTTTTCGACAATGTTTTTGCGCGACAGCTTGTACAGCCCGGAGGTGCCGTCGCCCTGAATTTCATCCTTGATATATGCCTGCGAAGTCGAGGTAGCGAAAGCGTTATAGCCGAATTTGTCGCCGTGGTATTCGGACTTCACACCGTTCACGGTACGGCTGTAGCGCGAAAATTCGGTAACGGTGAGACCGGTGTTGAAATCGCCGAATAAAGCGTAGAACTGTTTGCGCTCGATTTTCAAATACAGCTTGCTGGAACTTGCCGCGTCGAAGTACGGCTGCGAAGCGTCGGCGTACAGCGTGTAATACTGGTTCGGGTTGATGGCTTGTTGCAGGCTTGCCTGACTGGAACCGCCGTCACCCTGACGCTTGGCGGTGTCATACGCCATGGTCAGCAGGTATTCGCCTTTGACCGTGCCCTTGGCATAAAACGCGAGGCGGTCGCCGTCGAACAGTTCGCTGTCCGCTCCGGCTTCTTTCAGCGCGGTAACGTTTCCTGAAAGCTGTTTGTGAGCGAGCGTGCCCTGGCCGATACCCACCAGCACCCAGTCGCGTTGCCCCGCTTCCAGCCAGGCTTTAACTTCCTGTTTGTGGTCTGAACCGAAGGTGAAATTTAGCGCAACTTCGCCCGATTGCGTAGTCGGCGCAAGCTCGATCAGGGCAATGCCGTCCGTGCCGATTTCGTAGCGCGGAGAACCGTCAATCTTGCCGCCCAGCGGGTCGCGCTGGTCGGCTTCCAGCCTGTTCATGGATTCGTACGGGCTGTTGATCTGGAATTCGCCGTTCACCCCGCGACGCATTTTGTAACCGTCCTTGTCGTAGAAACGCAGCGCAAGAATCGGGCGCGTTTTGCCGTCGGCAATCATGCGCGAATGCTCTGGAACAAATTCGACGCGGTCAGGTGTAACGGCGTAGTGGATGTTGCGGCTTTGCTTCAACACTTCCTTGCCGTTTTCATCGTTGACGATAATTTCCATTTTATTGTCGCCGTCCTGAATGTGGACACCGCGCCAAGTCGCCAGCGAAACTGTGTTGGCCGCATTGACTTCCGCCCCGTCGTAATACAGCGGGCTGACCTTTTCGCCGTTTAACATCAGTGTGGCGCGTTGTCCCGGAACCAGTTTTACGGCCACCTTGATCACGGGCAACGAGGGCAGGAAAGATTCCTGCGGGTGCAGCCACTCCGTGCCGGGCTGGGCGGTTGCCAGCCACGTGGCATCGTAAGGCAGTTGCTCCACCAGAATGTCACGGCTGTCCGAGCCGACCGGTTGCGCGATGGCATCGCCGCTGGTGCGCACATCGCGCACTCCCCTGTCTTGCGCTCCGGGAACGTTGGCGCTTTCGTGGTGCGGAACGGGCGCGGGGATTACCGCAAAACTCTCCGCTTCGGCTGTCGCGTTTTCCACCGCGACTTGCGTGCGCGGCAGGTTGATGCCCTGATTGGTGGTGGGTGCGTTGAAGCGCGCCAGCGCCGCCAGCTTGATCGGCTCTGTTACGGTTGTTTGCAGATCGAGTGTGAACGCGTGATCCCACGCGCCTTGCTGCGCGCCCAGACGCATAATCAAAATGCCGTCGCTCTTTTCCAGCGCGTCGGTGGCATTGCCATCGAGTTGCTGGCTACCGTCAACCAGTTGCACACCTTCGGGCAGGATGAAAGTAGAAGAAACGCGACGCACGTCGCTTTCGCCGCGCAACTGCACTTTGACATGAATCAGGTCGCCTTCGCGCTGCGCCGTCAGATGCTGGGTGAGGCGCATTTCCCTGACGGCTTTTTTCTGCACATGGAAGTCGGCGCGCCACATACTGCCGCCTTGCACATTGACGAACTGCGAATAGTTGCGCCCGGCGAAGCGCGTGTTCTTCTCGCAGGTCATCACTTCGTAATCATCGGTGAGCGAATCGGTATCCAGTTGCACCACGTGCGTGCCGGGACGAATGTTCTCGGCATGCCAGCGACCGTCTTTGTCGGTCAGGGCATATGTTCCGTCTTCCAGCAGAATGCGGGCGTTTTGCAAGCCCAGCTTGTCGTTGTCCTTCTTGCCGTCGCACGAACCGATAATGACGCGCCCCATCAGGATGGCGCGGCTGCGCATCAGGTCTTCGCGCACCAGCACGCTGGCGCGTGCGACGTTGGAGGCGATGGCCGCCTGGTTGCCCGACTGGGCGATGTTCTCAGCTTTTCCTGTCACCGCACCCGCAGTGACTTGCGCCACATACTTGAGCGTGACTTGGGACGCTGCCGCGATGTTGCCGATATTGAAAGTGATCGTGCGACCATCCGCCGAAATGGTCGGATCAGCCTGCACTGCGCCGTTCAGTCGTGCCGACCCCGCCCGATAGCGGAAACCCTGCGGCAGGTGGTCGGAAATGACAACCCCGGTTGGAAGTAGAGCGCTGGTATTGGCGGCAGTTTCGTTGCTGATAGTCAGCGTGTAAGGAACATTTTCGCCTTCACCCACAATGGCTTTCCCGGCAGTTTTAACAATCTGCAAATCCTGCGCGGTCGGATCAACCGGGATATGGACGGTAAGGATTGGATCGCCCGCATTGACTGTAAATGCGGTGCCATAAGATTCGCCCGCGCCGGGCACGCCACGGACTCCCACGCCGACCGTGGTCGTGTTGGGTGTGGCATCCACGGAGGGGAAAACATAGCCGACAGGTGTTTGCACTTTGAGAATATAGGTTCCCGGGCTGATCTTGGGGAACCAGTATTGACCCGACTTGGTGCCATCGAATATGCCGCCGCATTCGGAATATGCTTGTCCCGACACCATGGGGTTGGGAGAAGCGGTCACGCCGTCGTCGCAATAGGTTTTTGCTGCCAAACCGCTGTTGGCATCAAGCAGGGTCACGGTTGCGCCATCGACCGGCAAGCCGTTTTTGGAGTCGAACACGATACCGATGGGGTCAACCATGGCTGACGATGAAGCCGCCGCCGCTGCCGCACCGGTACTGGTGTTGCGCTTGTACAGGGCGTTGATCTTGGTGTCTATGCTGCTGGACAGTTGGCAGTTGTTGCTGGTTGCGCTGTTGCGCAGAGTTTTGATTGCGCCGGTGAACACGCCGGTGTTCAACCCGGTTTCAGTCAACTCCAGCACTTCGCTGTCGGCGGGATTGGAACCGGTGATGACGACAGCAATCGTGCCCGAACCTTTGGCCATGATGTCCACCACTTCCAGATACACGGTCTGCCCTTTGCCGTAAGCCGTGGCGGGCACCAGCGATTGCGTGCCGGCCGCGATGCCGCCGTCAGTATCGGAGGAAACATAAGATGTTCCAGACACATTGGGGAATCCGGCCAGCGGATCGGTTTGATTGGTGTTGAGCTGCCCTGCAGACCAGCACATGGATTTGCCCACCGGGGTTGAAACGCCGCCCGTCTT
Organism: Sideroxydans sp.; assembly: GCA_028710605.1. Classification (GTDB taxonomy): domain Bacteria; phylum Pseudomonadota; class Gammaproteobacteria; order Burkholderiales; family Gallionellaceae; genus Sideroxyarcus. Next base: position 333,303 of record JAQTTU010000002.1, on the reverse strand, counting down.
TGCCGGGGTCATGAAGCGTATGGTTACGTCGGTAATGATTGCGACTGCTGCCGTAGGACTATAGCTGGTGGCACCAATTTTGTAGCTCGCCGTAACGACGCTGTCGAGCGTCGTGCCGCCCGGAACTTGCGCCAATACTGCGGGTGACAAAAGATAAAGAATGGCAAGTTGCAGCGCTTTTTTGTGGGCGCTGACTGCGCCCACAAAAAAGCGGGCTGCCCCGGCAAGCCGGGACAACACACGCAATGCCCCAACACCTTCCGGGCTGGCCGGAAGGGTGTTAAGGAAGGGTTTGGACAAATTCGTCATGAACCCTGATTACTGCATAACCGTGTTGAAAATGATGGTCACTGACTCACCTGACTTCAACAGGCCGGCAGTAGCATGGACATTGACAGCATCCACCGGAAGGATGGTGGAGTAGGTGGCAGTAATCGCCTGACCTGCAATATCCAATCCGTCCGCTGTGTTGGTGGTGAAATAGCTGGTTGTTGCCGAACCGGCAGCCGACCCCCCGAGTTGACGAGCTACCGGAACCGTCACTTTGAAACCGGCGTTTGCACCGCTTTCCGCAGTGCCCGCTGCGGTGTCGCATGTTGCGGCATTGGTCGGAGCGACCAGATTCGCATCATGTGCCAGCGTGGCGGACAGCGTGTCGGTAACGGTAGTCAGCGTGGCATCTGCAGAACCGCTGTTGGACACGACAATCGTCCAGCGAGTGATTGCACCCGGGATATTCTTCGGGTTGGTCACGCCATTGGTCGGATCGCACAACAAGGATGCGGTTTTGCTCACGGAAAGCGCGGCAGTCACGACAGTGTAGGTATTGCGGCCGGAATGTTTTCCGTCACTTGCCGCATCGCCAGACTCGGTACCGGCCACGTCGGAGAACACGATGTCAACCGTTCCCGCTGTGTCGGCACCGGCAGTTGCCGTAATGGCAGCTCCCACAGTACCCGCAGTTGCGGCATAGACACCGTTGGTTCCGGTGAAATCGCCGCGCGCTGTTGCTGTCAGGCCAACCAAAGCCGTGTCGGTGTTAACTTGCGAAGCGGGAATGGAACAAACCACATACACATTCTTGCTCGCATCCGCAGCCAGTTCGTCGATGAAGGTAGCCGTATCCTCTGCCGACTGGTAACCCGCATTCGCGCCGCTTTCAACGTAGGCGTTGCATGAAGTGGCATCAAACTGGTCGCCTGCCGCCACCTGGTTTACCGCCAGATTGAAGTCCAGCGGACTGTTGGCGTTGTTGGTGACGGAGAAGGTGCTGACCTGGGCTGTCGCGCCGGGAACCACGTTGGTGTTGGCACCGCCGGTTACAGTCATGTTGACCTTTTCGTCAACCACAAACGGGGTCGAAGTTGCGGTCTTCGGTGTTTGTGTCACCCCCAGCACGTCATAATTCAGCGTGGCAGTGTTGCTGATGCTGGTACCGGCGGTTGTGCCGCCAGCCATTGCATTTTGAGCCGCACCAAACATCAGTCCTGCGGCCAGCAACACCGTCAGCTTGATGTTCGAAGGGCTGCTTCGAGCTTTTGTTTTCATTTCTATCTCCTTGTATTTATAAAATAAAATTAACTATCAAAACTGCAAACTTCTAAAAACCGAACAACGAAACTTGAGTTATCCGGGGGCGAAAGGCGGCCCGCGCCCCGCCCCCGGGGCACGTATCCAGGGCGGATCCGTCATGGGTTCGGGCAGGACATAGCGGCGGCGGTTTGCCGTTGTGTGCCTGCGCAACTGGATTGTGAAAAATTTTGGCATAGTGTTATTTGATGGCCGCGTGAAACGAAATTTCGCCAGATTTACCCGCGCCCAGATCGCCTTTGTATGTCCAGCGGATATGGGTGTATTCGGCGGGCTGGGCAAGGCGCGTTTTGCCTTCCTTGGTTTTAACAATGAGCTTTTCTGCCGGAGCAAAATTATTGCCGCCATCAACCGAGTAAGTGATGTCGGTGCTGTTGCCCGTCGCGCTGTTGGCCACGTAAACGCTGCTGTTGGGTACAGGATTGGTGATGACGATGTGCGCCGCAGGCTTGGCGGTCAGATTTTTGAACGTGGTGGTGTAAATGATTTCGTCGCCCGGTACAGCCTTGTCAACCGGCGTACGCACCATGACTTTTTTGCCATTCTTCACGGTCATCGTCTCGCGCTCGGCAAAGCTGTTCATTTCCACTTCGCCGGGCGCGGCAAAGGCATTCAGGCTGAATGCCGACAGCAACGCGGCGGCGAGCAGTGTGCGGTAAAGGTACGAGCTGGACATGGCGATCTCCTATCAGTTGATGGTGGCGCGGTAAGAAAACCAGATGGACACCGGTGCGGTAACGTTGCCCGGAATCACCGTAACGGTGTTGGGAGCGCCGACATTGCACGGTGCGGCGGCGGTAACGGCGGAACAGAAGGTGGCGTTATCGCTGTCTGCCGCGTCGGTTTTGGCAACCCCGTCAACGGTCAGACTGCCGGGCACATAAGTCATGTCGGCATTGACGGGGTCGGACAACACGACATCGTTGACAGTACCGCCGCCGCTAACCGCATAGTCAACGCGGTAGGTAATGATCGAACCTTCGGTGACTTTGCATTGCGAACCGCCGGAAGTCAGACATTGATAGATGGTGCTGGTACCGCCCAGCAAGCTGCACACACTGGCGCTGCAACCTTCCGTATCCTCGATTTTGGTGATGATTTTGGTCAGCCCGACTGCCGCCGACGCGACAGCGACGAAAGTGTCGCGCGCGGAATGTCTGGCATCGCCCGCCGTATCGCCCGCCGCCGTTCCGGCAATATCGGCAAATACAATATCCACTGCGGCCGGGTCATTGGTTCCTGCCGATTGAGCTATCGCCGTTCCCTGCACTCCGGGTGTGGGCACGTAAACACTGGCCGCGCCCGTGAAATTGCCCAGCGCGGTAGCGGCCAAATCCACCAGCGCGATATTGGCATTGGTTACAGCAGAGGGAATATTGCACACCGCATATACGGTCGCGCTCGAATCGGCAGCCAGTTCGTCCACAAACGTGGCGGTATCCTCCGCCGCCTGATAGCCGGGCGTTACGCCGTTTTCGACATAGACAACACAAGCGCTGGCATCAAACTGATCGGCAGGCGAAGCCACTTGCGAAACGGTCAGACTGAAATCCAGCGGGCTGTTGGCATTGTTGGTAAGCGTAAAAACGGCAGCCTGCGCCGTCGCCCCGGCATTGACGTTGTAGTTGTTTCCACCGACGACCGTGAGGTTGATTTTTTCATCCACCACAAACGGTGTGGTGCTGGCGGATTGGCCGCCCGCGCCGCAAATATCACAATCCAGCGTGGCGGTATTGCTGATGGACGTGCCCGCCGCCGTGCCCGCCGCACTGGCCGACAACGGCATTGCCAGCGGCAGAGCGAGCATGCACGCGGCAATAAAAATGCTGCGCGCCCCCCGGTGCGGGTGCGCGCAGCAACCAGCCATCGCCAACAATGCGCAAGAATCTTTCAACTCTTCTCCAAAACCACCAACAAAATTGTTGTTTTTTTCCGAAGTGAAAACGATGGCGAAACTACCCCATACTTTTTTCACGCTGGCATTCTAGTACGCGAGAAACAACAAAAATCTATCAAATTCTTGCAGATAGGAATTTTGAGCGCGAATTGTCTTTATTCGCCGCCGGAACAAATTTTGAAACCGTACCCCGCGCAGATGACCGCCAATAGGCACTCTACGCGAATGAGCTTTCGGAGATGCCCGTGTTTATTAGCTTGGCGAGAAGCAAAGGGGGACGGAGCGGAAACTCAGACGATTTGAAACGGTACGGAAAGGGCGTAGCCGCCGCCGTATTCGCTGCGCAGCGGCAATTCTTCGCCGAGGGAGGTTTGGACTTTTTTGCGCAGGCGGTAAACCAGCATGTCCATTTTGCCGGTCACTTCGGGATCGAATTTTTCGCCCATCCCGAATAGCAACGATTTCCTCGGCACGGGCTGTTTGTTCTGTGCCAGTAAATGCAGGAAGTCGAATTCCTTTTCGGTCAGCGCGACGATGCCTTTGCCTTTTAATTCGAGTTGCCGCCCGGTGATTTTGAGCACCCATGCCGACGGTTCTTTGTCGAGCTTGGGCCGCACTCTGCGACATAGCGCTTCGATTTGCGCAGCCAGTTCGGGGAATTTGATGGGCTTGGTCAAGTAGCAATCCGCACCCAGACGCAACCCCTGAATGCGGTTGTCGGTAGCGACGCGCGCAGTCAATACAATCAGGCCAGTGTCCGGGTAAAGTTTGCGCAATTGCGGAATAACATGGAAACCGTCCTCGTCCGGCAAGCCCAGATCGAGCAACACAACATCGAAATGCCCCTTGGACAGCGCGTTCCACAATTCGGACGCACTGGCGGCGATTTCTATTGCGTAGCCCGCTTCCGCCAGAAAGTCCGCTACATCTTCAGCGTATGAACGGTTGTCCTCGGCAAAGATTATTTTGGTCATTGGATATGTTCCGTTCGCGGTTTATTTCAGCCGTCTAACCGCACTGGTTTATATTCTAAATAATTATCCCGAGCAGAGGCTATCCAATACTCACGCTCACTGCGACCAGTCCCGACCCACCGGGCTATTGGGCAACCACACCCTGAACTCCGCGCCGCCCTGCGGCAGATTGTGCACACTGAGTTCGCCGCCGTGCGATTCCACCGCCGAATGCGCCAAATAGAGTCCCAGACCGGAGCCTGCCAGTTGGCCGGTTCGGCGACCCCGGAAATATTTCTCGAAGATATGCGGCAGCTCGTCCGGCGGGATGCCCAAACCGTTATCCGCAATCATAAACTCGACTCCGCCTTTCTGGGCAGAACGGCAATTGAGTGTGATGGTCGAACCGGCAGGCGTGTATTTCACCGCATTATCCGTCAGTATGCGCAGCACCAGACGCATCATGACCGGGTCGCACAACACGGCGTTCGGAATATCCTCATCCAGCAGGACAAAACGGTGTTTCGACGACAGGACTGCGGAAGAATCCCGCGCATCTTGCAGCAAGGTTTTGGGTGAAATGAACCCCAGATGCAGTCTGCGCCCCATAGTGCCGAGATAATCCTGATTGAGGTAATCGTCCAGCAAGGCGGTCAGGCGGTCTGCGGCCTGCTGGATTTTGACGTAGCGCTTGCGCGTGGCTTCGTTGATGTCGCCCGAGGTCGTGCTCAGGCGCTGGATTGCGCCGTCTATGGTGGCCAGCGGGGTGCGGAATTCGTGCGACACCATGGCGACGAAGCGCTTCTGTTCTTCCTGCGCCATGTAGCGTTCCGAGATGTCGCGCGAGATGCCGACCACCTCGGTGGCTTTGCCTTCTTCGTTGTGGATCACGCTGATGGTGTCTTCCGTCCATGCCGTGCTGCCATCCTTGCGGCACACTTCCAGTTCCAGCCCTTTTTTCACTACCTTGGGATGCGCGATCAAAAAGGAGATAGCCTGCCTGAACACCAGCAGCGAGGCGGGAGCCAACACCTCTTCGAGAGGTCGCGCCACAGTTTCCTCCGGTTTGTAACCCGTCAAGTATTTGACCGAAGGGCTGACATAGCTGAAACGCTGTTTGCCGAGGTCGTATTCCCACAGCACGTCCTGCGCGTTATCGGTAATCATGCGGTAGCGTTTCTCGCTCAAGCGCAACGCGTTCGACAGCCGCGCGAAGTGGTACGCGATAATACCGATGATCGCGCTCAGCGCCAGCGCCAGCGCCAGCAAACGATAAAACCAGGTGAGATCATGCTGCGGATTGGCATCGTAAAGGAAGCCGTCGTACTGGTAATCGCGCGGCAGCATGCCGATGTCGGCGTAAGTGTCGGCGATGTGTCGCCAGCGCCCGGGATACATATAGCCCACCTCGATCAGCTCGGGATGGATCAGCGCCGTGGTCTGTCTGGCTTCAAACTGAAAATATTCGCGGCTGTGGCGCTGCGAATACTTGGCGAGGATCAGTTCGATCAATTCCTGTTGATGATCCATGGCGTATTTCCAGCCGCGCAGGCTGGCCGCGCGGAATGCCTTGACGCGCTCCGGATGCATTTTTATTTGCTGCTCGGTGGTGAACAGATTGTCGCCGTAAAAATCGATACCGGCGGAACGCGGGGTATAGGTCTGGTAAGAAAAATGCGCCTTGTCCAGATAATAAGGTTCGTTGGTGACGTAGGCCGCCATCGCATCCGTCTTGCCGGTGATCAGATCATACGCATCGTAGCTGTGTTCGAGATGGACAATGCGGTCGAGCGGAATGCCTTCCTGTTGCAGATAGGCCTGGAGTTCATCCGACTGCGGCTCCAGCATCACGCGCTTGCCGATAATATCGTGAATGCCCTGCGTGGCGCGGTCTTGCCGCGCGATCAGCACATAAGCCGAATGCTGGAAAATAACCGCCAGCGCCACCACGGGTTTGCCCGCTTTGCGCTCCAGCAACAGGCTGCTGGTTCCCACGCCGAATTCCGCCCTGCCGCCCAACACTTCTTTCAGCGGATCAATGCCGGGCAGCGCTTCCTTGATGTCAACGTCCAGCCCCGCCTCGCGGTAATAGCCTTGCTCTTTTGCCGCGTAATAGCCGGCGAACTGAAAAGCGTGCGTCCACTTCAGTTGCAGCGCAACGTGATCCAGCGCATATGACGGCTGGACAGCCAACAGCAAAAACAACGGCAACAAAATTTTAATCAGTGGCATGGCGGGTCAATCCAAAAATTGCTTGCGCGGCTTGTGCGGCGCGCTGGCGAACAGGCGGTCGTACAGCCAGTTCGGCAAACGCCGCATCACCCATCCCACCGCGCCCATCTGCCACGGCACGACGGCGAAAGAAGTGCCGCGCGCAATGATGCGCGCCATGCGCCGCGCCGCGTCTTCGGCCTGCAAAATGAACGGCATCGGGTAGGGATTGAGGTCGGTCATCGCGGTCTGGATATAGCCGGGACAAAGCGTCACCACGCGGATGCCACTGCCGTGCAGTTCGACGCGCAGCGATTCGAGATAGGAAATCGCGGCGGCTTTGGACGCGGAATAAGCGCCCGAACCGGGCAGGCCGCGAAAGCCCGCGACGCTGGCGATGCCGACCAGCGTTCCGCGCCGCGCTTCCCGCATCCCACTTAAAAATGGCTGAAAAGTTTTCACCATACCCAGCACGTTGATGTCCATCACGTGCTGGAACACTTCTTCATCTTCGGCATATTCGGTCAGCGTGCCGACACTCACTCCGGCGTTGGCAATGACGATGTCGGGCGTGCCGACACGCGACATGAAATCACTGGCCGCCTGTTGCAAGGCGGACGCATCGCGCACATCCAGCGCGTAACAAAAAACTTTTCCGGGAAATTCTGCGGCGAGGGTTTGCAGCAATTCGCCGCGACGGGCGATGGCGGCAACGGTTGCGCCGCGCTCAAGATAATGGCGCGCCAGCGCTAAACCGATGCCGCCCGACGCGCCCGTGATGACTACGGATTGAGGATTTTGGATTGAGGATTGAGGCAAACCAACCCCCTCTAACTCCCCCTTGTCAGGGGGAGAGCCGAGCCCTCCTCCCCTGAAAAGGGGTAAGCAGGCAATCCGCGCAGCGGATGCTCGCACAAGGGGAGGCCGGGAGGGGTTTGCATTTGCACGATCCTCAATCCCAGCTCCTAATATCAATGTTTGACGCGTTCCTTGCGCGCGATCTCGATCACTTGCCGCAACACGCGAACGGTGTCATCGGGCTGCAAATCGCTGATGACGTATTTGCCATCCACCACGAGTGTGGGTGTGCCGCGAATCTGGTAGCTGCGCACCATCTGCTTGGCGCGCTGCACTTTGCTGTCCACCGTGAACGAGTTGTATGCCGCGCCGAATTGCGCTTTATCCACGCCGTGCTTTCCCACGAACTCGGTGATCTTCGCTTCGTCGCTCAGGTCGATATTGAATACATGCAATGCTTCGAACAGATCGTTGTGCAGGCGGGCAATCTGCCCCATGGACTCCAGCGCGTAATATGCGCGCGCCAACGGTTCCGACGTTTCGCGGAAGATCACCGGAACGAATTGCAGATCAACCCCTTTGAGATTCTGTTTTTTCTTTTCATTTTCCCAGGCAGTGAGCGGGATATGCAAATGGTAGCAATGCGGACATTCGTAGAAAAAGAATTCCAGCACTTCGACTTTGCTGCCGCCGCTGGTCGGCTGCGGCGGATTCAACAACTTGTACTCAACTCCGCCTCCGGCGGCACTTGCCTGCGCCGCAAACAACACGAGCAGTACTGCGAATATATTTCGTAAAAAACGCATCTTTACCTCCTTGGAATTATTGGGCATGCATTGCTGTGGCATTGGTGATGCCGTTTAGTTTCAAACCGGCGATGGCGGCATTGGCTTCGGCCTGACCTTTGTACGGCCCCAGACGCACGCGATACCACACGCCTTTGCCCGCAACATCGGCCTTTTGCACACTGGCTTCCATGCCGCTCATGGCCAGTTTCGCTTTCAGTTTGTCGGCATCATCCGCATTCTGGAACGAGCCGGCTTGAACAAAATACGAGGTGGTATCAACGGCCTTCGCCGGCTGCGGGTTGACGCTGATCGGTTTTGCAACCGGCGCAGCGGGTTTGGCTGCGGGTTGCTTGCGCGCCGTACCGCCTTCGGCTTTATCCGGCAACACTTTGTAGAATTCATATTGTTGCGTTTCGCCCACGCCGGAAGCTGCAACCGGCGCACTCACCGCAACAGCGGGCGACGGCATGGGTGCTACGGTCTTGGGCTGTTCGCGCTGCACACCGTTGCCGAACGAAGCCGGATTTTTTTCCACCACAAACCACGCCACGAATGCGGAACCCGCAACGCCCAGCACCATGCCGACAATCAGCGCCGCCATGACTTTCGATTTTTGTGATCCGCCTTCGTTTGCCATGTTTATTCCCTCGCTTCGTTACATTTTTTCGGGTGCGCTCACGCCCAGCAATGCCAGGCCGTTCTTGATGACTTGCGCCACGGCGGCAATCAGCGCCAGACGCGCCAACTTGAGTTTCTCGTCCTCGACCAGAAAGCGCGAGGCATTATAGTAGCTGTGAAAATCGGCTGCCAATTCTTTCAGATAGAACGCGATCAGGTGCGGCGCGAGGTCTTGCGCCGCCGTTTCGATCACTTGCGGGTAGTCGATCATGCGTTGCAGCAACTGCGTTTCGTAGTCGCTGTCCAGCACGCTCACATCGGCATGCAGCAACGACAAGCGTTCGCCGCCCCATTGCGCCAGCACCGTGCTGATGCGGGCGTGCGCGTACTGGATGTAATACACCGGATTGTCGTTGCTCTGCGATTTCGCCAGGTCGATGTCGAACACCAGTTGCGAATCGGGATGGCGCGCCGCGAGAAAATAGCGCGTGGCATCGCAGCCCACTTCGTCGATCAGGTCGCGCAGCGTGACGTAGCTGCCCGCGCGTTTGGAAATCTTCACTTCTTCGCCGTTCTTCAACACGGTCACCATCTGGTGCAGCACATAGTCCGGCCAGCCTTGCGGAATGCCCGCGTCCAGCGCCTGCAACCCGGCGCGCACGCGGGTGATGGTGGAGTGGTGATCCGAACCCTGCTCGTTGATGACGCGCACAAACCCGCGCCGCCATTTGTCCAGGTGATACGCCACGTCCGGCACAAAATACGTGTAGCCGCCGTCGCTCTTGCGCATCACGCGGTCTTTGTCGTCGCCGAAGTCCGTGGTGCGCAACCACAGCGCAGCATCCTGTTCGTAAGTGTGGCCGCTGGCGATCAGCGTCTTCACCGTCTCTTCCACTTTGCCGTCGGTGTAGAGCGCGGACTCCAGCGAAAACACATCGAACTCCACCTCGAACGCGCGCAAATCCAGATCCTGTTCGCGGCGCAAATAGGCCACGGCGAAATGGCGGATGGCCTCGGCATCGAGCATATCGCCTTTGCCGACAATGTGCTGATCGTCCGCTTCGACGGTTTCTTTCGCCATGTAAGCTTTGGCGACATCCAGAATGTAATCGCCGCGATAGCCTGACTCCGGCCACGACGGATCGTCCGGCGTAATGCCTTTGCAGCGCAACTGCACCGACAAGGTCAGGTTGTCGATCTGCACCCCCGCATCGTTGTAGTAAAACTCGCGCGTCACATTCCAGCCCGCCGCGTGCAACACGTTGCACAGGCAATCGCCCACCGCCGCGCCGCGCCCGTGGCCGACATGCAGCGGACCGGTCGGATTGGCGGAAACAAATTCCACACCCACCTTGCGTCCTTGCCCGACATGCACGTGGCCATAACCCGCGCCCGCCTGCAACACACCATGCACCACCTCCTGCTTGGCGGCGGCGGTGATGAACACATTGATGAAACCCGCACCCGCGATTTCCACCTTGGCGATGGCCCCGGATTTGGGCAGCGCCGCGATCAGCGCATTGGCGATGTCGCGCGGCGGTTTGCGCATGGGCTTGGCCAACTGCATCGCCAGATTGCAGGCGTAATCGCCGTGCGAAACTTGTTTGGGACGTTCGATCAGAATCGTCGCGCCGACCTGCTCGGGCGCAACCTCGCGCAACGCCTGCGCGAATAAATCGGACAAATGGGATTTGAAATTCAGGACAGCGGACATTGCATTAAGCCTTCAAAAGGGGCGCGGATTATAGCATCGGGAAAATTCTGAACACTGAGCGGCGTTGTTAAACCTTAAGCAAAGCGCAGCCTACGCCGCCCTCCGCCCCAGCCCTTCCGCAACAAATGCCAACACCAGCGTATTCAAACTCACGCCCTCCACCTTGGCACGCTCTGCCAATTTTGCGTGTACGGATTTGGGCAAGCGCGTGACGAATTTGCCTGAAACCTCCGGCACGGTATCGGGCCGATAAAATGGTGCGGGAATTTCTTTATTCGCATCTTTACGCGCGGACATCCAAGCCTTGAACGCATCCCGGCCATTGGCAACAGCCTCGGCTTCGGTCGCGCCGTCCGACATGCAGCCGGGAAGATCGGGAAAAGTGATTAAGAACCCGCCGCCGTCTTCTTTGGGGATTTGACTGACGATGTGCGAATACGCCTCGAATGGATATGGCGGCTTAACGCTTTTGATTTTCTTGATGGTCGCGGCGGTCATTTCTTTAACTCCTTCACTGCATCCACCAGCAACAGGAACTGGCGGATATATATGGGTTTGATGGGGCGGTGTGCGGGCACGGTGACATCCATTTCCACATTTGAAAAACCGAACACGTGGTGGCTACCTCCGTTGTTGCGACATTCGATGTCGAACTGCTTGGCGACAACCAGCAAATCGTCGATGCACCAATCACGCGGATTGTTGCGCATGGCATCGAGTAGTTTGGCTCGCTTGTTCATGGACGGATAGTATCTTATTCGATACTACGCATCAATCCGCCACCGGCAACCTGATCGTGTATTGTCCCGACTTCTCATCGCGCACCAGCACCACCAGCTTGTGCCGCTCGGCATCTTCGATCAATTCCTTGAACGAGCGGTAGCCGTAATACGATTCGTTGAAACCCGGTTTGCGGCGCTGCATGGTGGGTTTCACCATGGAGCCCCACAGTTTTTCGTCCGAGCCGCGTTCCGAGATCAAGCCTTCGACGGTCTCGACCAGGAAGTCCATGGCTTCCTGCTTCTTGTCTTCCTCGTTCTTCGCCGCCGTCGGTTTCACCGTCTCGGTTTTTACCTTGGCGGGCGCTTTCTTGGCGGCCTGCTTCTTCTTCGCTTCCTGCACGCGCACCAGATCGTCGTAGAAAATGAACTCGTCGCAGTTCGCACTCAGCAGGTCGGAGGTGGAATCTTTTACGCCGATGCCGATCACGTATTTGTTGTTCTCGCGCAGCTTGGAAACCAGCGGCGAGAAATCCGAATCGCCGCTGATGATGACGAAGGTATCGACGTGCGCTTTGGTGTAGCACAGGTCGAGTGCGTCAACGACCATGCGAATGTCGGCGGAGTTTTTGCCGCTTTGCCGCACATGCGGAATCTCGATCAACTCGAACGCCGCCTCGTGCATGGTGGCTTTGAATTCCTTGTATCTATCCCAGTCGCAATAGGCTTTCTTCACCACGATGCTGCCCTTGAGCAGCAGGCGTTCCAGCACTTTCTTGATGTCGAACTGCGCGTACTTCGCATCGCGCACACCCAGCGCCACGTTCTCGAAATCGCAGAACAAGGCCATGTTGGTTATTTCGGGTTGGTTTGCCATTTGCGTCTCCTGCGTTAAGTGTTTCGATGTTTATCCTGAAAAAAACATTTGAAGATTATCGCCACAAAACTTAAAGCGTGACGCTATTTGTGTAGGTGCGAATTCATTCGCACATTTCTCGTTGGGCGTGCGAATGAATTCGCACCTACAAATACTTCAACTGCCGTTTTGAAATCAAACCACCTTGCCCGGATTCATGATCCCCTGCGGATCGAGCGTGTGTTTGATACTGCGCATGAGTTCCATTTCCAGCGCGCTCTTGTGGCGCGTAATCTCTTCGCGCTTGAGCTGTCCCACGCCGTGTTCGGCGCTGATGCTGCCGTCCAGGCTGGCCACCACGTCATACACGATGCGCTGCACCTCGTGTTCGTGCTGCGCGATGAACGTCTTGTTGTGCGCGGCATCGGGCATGGACGGGTTGTAGTGGATGTTGCCGTCGCCCATGTGGCCGAAGGCGACGATGCGGATGCCGGGGAACGCGGTGCGCAAATTGGCGCTGGCTTGCGCGATGAACTCCGCCACGCGGCTGACCGGCACCGAGATGTCGTGCTTGATGCTGAGACCCTCGGCCTTCTGCGCTTCGGCGATGCCTTTGCGCAGCTTCCACCAGCGTTCGGCATCGTCCTTGTTGGCAGTGACTTCAAACTCGATGATGCCGCTGCCGAAGGTGTTAAGCGCAAAGCGCAACGGCGCATCCAGCGGCGCAGGCAATACATCCGTGAGCTGCGTGATAACCAGCCATTCGTGTTTGATGGCGAACGGTTCGTGCGTTTCGGAAATGTGTTTGAACACCAGATCGAGACAAGAGCGCGAGATCAACTCAAACGCGCTGATCTTGTCGCCGCAATGCGCGCGCAAATGCGCCAGCAATGCCACGGCAGCGGCGGGATGACGCACCGCAATGCAGGCGGTGGCGGTGGATTTCGGTCGCGGAAAAAGTTTGACCACGGCGGCGGTGATGATGCCCAGCGTGCCTTCCGCGCCGATGAACAATTGCTTCAAATCGTAGCCGCTGTTGTTCTTGCGCAAGCTGCGCAGCCCGTCCCAGATGCGCCCATCCGGCAACACCACCTCCAGCCCCAGCACCAGATCGCGCGCCGGGCCGTAGCGCAACACATTGAGGCCGCCCGCGTTGGTAGAAAGATTGCCGCCGATCTCGCAATGCGGCGCGATGGCGGTGAGCCCAAGCGGGAACATGCGATCTGCCGCTTCCGGCGCGGCATACAGCGAACCCAACTTGCAGCCCGCCTCCACCGTCATCGTGTAGTTGGTGGCATCCAACTCGCGGATGCGGTTCATGCGCGACAGGTTGATGATTATTTGTTTTATTGAACCAGCCAGCGGCACCGAGCCGCCGCACAAACTGGTGTTGCCGCCCTGCGGCACGATGGAGATTTTATTGGCTGCGCACAGCTTAACCACCGCGCTGACCTGCTGCGTGTCGGACGGAAACACCACGGCCAGCGCCTCGGTGGCATAACGCCCGCGCCAATCCTTGCCGTAAGGTGCGGCGGCAACGCCAGTGAGTACGGCATCAACGCCGATCACGGCGGCGATGGAGTCGAGGAATTGGGTGTCGTTAGGCATAAGGATTTAGTGCGGGTTTGAATGGCTCGCATTGTAGCGCGGCCACCCACGTAGGCTGGGGTAAGGAACGAACCCCAGCAATTCAACGATCAAAATGCTAGCGCGTCGCCAAGCCAATAGGGACGGCCATCTCCATCAAACGCATGTTGCGGATCGCCTATTGGCGGGCATCTTCACGCGATGGGGTGTTGAATTCGTATGCCAGGAAGCGCAGCCCGTTGATGGTCGGGTCTCGGTGTGCTGCACGTATAAAGCCCGTCGATTCGTATAACCCCTGCGCGGCGGTCATCGTTGGCTGCGTCCACAAAATCATCTTTTGAAAACCAAACTCATGCGCGGCAGATATTGCCGCACTGACCAGAACGCGTCCCAGCCCCTGTCCGCGATATGCATCCGCAACCGCGAGCAGATGCAGTTCCGCTTCGTCCATATTTGCTAAACGCCGTGCTGGAGAATCAGGGGTTACGACGATGACCATACCAGCAAGTTTGTCGCCGCCTTGCGGCCTCGCGCATAGCAGATGGCCTCTGCCGCGCACCGCCGACGGCGCAAACAACACGCTGGCTTTGTCGGACGTTGTGAATCCACCATCAACATAGGCGCTCGTTAGAAGGCCGCTGATTTCACAATCCGCGACCTTCAAGGAATCTGCGCTATCAATTCGGAATTGCGTCATCGCCTACCTCAATGGGAAATGGGATTGTTCAGACTCGATTCGCTCAGAAGTATATCAAACTGACCCTGTGGCCTAATGCCAAGCCAATAGGGACGGCCATCTCCATCAAGCATATGTTGTAGATTGCCTATTGACGGGCATCTTCACGCGATGGAGTTTTGAATTCGTAGGGTGCAATAAGCGCAGCGCATTGCACCGGATGTTTAGGAATTCCTCATACGGCGCAATGCCCGTTGGTTATTGCGCCCTACCGGGCTCACCTGCTGCGTGTCGGCAGGAAACACCACCGCCAGCGCTTCGCTGGCATAACGCCCGCGCCAATCCTTGCCATAGGGCGCGGCGGCTGCGCCGGTGAGCACAGCATCAGCGCCGATCACGGCGGCGATGGAATCGAGGAATTGGGTGTCGGTTGGCATAAGGATTTACCGCGAGTTGGAATTGCTGGCATTGTAGTTCGTAGGATGGGCGGTTTGGTAGGATGGGTGGAGCGTAGCGATACCCATCGTTTGCCATCACGTCACAATTGATGGGTATCGCTGCGTTCCACCCATCCTACAAGATTTGCGCAACCCATCTTCACGCCAACGCCCTATTTTCGGGAATCTGCATCGTGCGCATGATGTAGATCGCCTATTGACGGGCATCTTCAGGCGATGGGGTGTTGAATTCGTAGGGTGCAATAAGCGAAGCGCATTGCACCGGATGTTTAGGAATTCCTCATACGGCGCAATGCCCGTTGGTTATTGCGCCCTACCGGGCTTCAGCTCGCAGCTGCGAACACAAAACCAGTAGCCAAAAAACCAAGAAACCCAATTGCCTGAAAGAGTGCGAACGTACCTTGAGCTTGAAGGTTTTTGATTAGAATAATGTAGCCGATTTGCGGATTGCCCGCATGCAACTTGAAGTGACGACGCGCAAACCATTGAACCCACTTTGGAAACAGACTAAGAAATTCGTTCAAGACGTGCTCAATACGCAAACCAGTTTGTAGCGTGATGCCCCAGAATTTGGCACCCGCCTGAATCTTTTCTTCTTCCTGCCTATATGCAGCGAAATGTTCCGCAAAGGTTCGCCGTACTGCGGCACCAGTCTCGATACCTACCTTACAGCGAACAGCAAAAATCTTAGACATCAAACCGAAAATGCAGGAGAGGAAGAGAAATACGCCACACGTTACAAAGCCAGCCTTGGAGATATAGGGCAAAAGTTTCTCGGCGTTGGCTATAAAAAATGAAGCAACTGCACCAGTTGCAACCAGCAACCAAGAACTGAACGTCTCGATGGGTTCGCTGGCCTTAAGAGTTGCCTCAAACATGGAAGAAACCACAGCGTTCTCGGTATTCTCCCGAGCGAGGCGATTCCACTCCTGAAGTGGTTTGATTCTTGGGTCTTCGTTCATTGTTAGCAGCCTCTTTGAATTTTTCAAACCATAACATACCGCTTCACTTTACCAAAACACCGTTGCCTTTCAGCACCTGTAATGTTTTGTTGCACTCCTCGTAGATCGCCTATTGACGGGCACCTTCGCGCGGTTTGTATTTGAATAATCAAAACTCCATCGGATCAACATCCAACACCCACCTCAATTTACTCGCAGGCAACCCATCCAGCACCGGCTTCCACTCCCGCAAGAATTCCCCCAACGTTTTGCGTTTGTCGCTTTGCACCAGCAGTTGCGCGCGGTGGTGGTTGGCGCGGCGGGGCATGGCGGCGGGGACTACGCCATAGACTTCGACGTTCATCTTTAGCTCCAGCGCCTGCGTCCGCGCTCGCTTAAGGAAATTCAGCGCGTCGCTTTCCTGCTGGCTTTCCGCGCTCAGCAGCGCCTGATAAACGAATGGCGGGAAGCCCGCCATCTGGCGTTCGGCGAGCAGGGTTTGCGCCCAGATTTCGTAGTCGTGCGCGCGCAGCGCCTGAAACAGCGGGTGGTTGGGGAAGGCGGTCTGCACGATGACTTCGCCCGCTTTGTCGGCGCGTCCGGCGCGGCCGCCGACCTGGGTGAGTTGCGCGAAAAGTTTTTCCGAGGCGCGGAAGTCGGCGCTGTACAGCGCGCCGTCGGGGCTGACCACGCCGACCAAGGTGAGGTTGGGGAAGTCATGGCCTTTGGCCAGCATTTGTGTGCCGATCAGGATGTCGGCTTCGCCGTCGTGGATCAGTTTGCGCATGGCGTTCCATGCGCCTTTGTTGCGCGTGCTGTCGCGGTCCACGCGCAGGATGCGCGCTTGCGGGAAGCGGGCTTGCAGCGATTCTTCCAGGCGCTGCGTCCCGAAGCCCACCGGCTTGAGGTCGGCATCGCCGCAGGTGGGGCAGGCATGCGGCACGCGCTGTTGCGCGCCGCAGTGGTGGCAGCGCAGGGTGCGGTCTTTCTGGTGCAGCACCAGCTTGCCCGCGCAATGTTTGCATTCGGACAGCCAGCCGCACGAGGTACACATCAGCACCGGCGCGAAGCCGCGCCGGTTGATGAAGATCAGGCTTTGCTCTTGGCGTTGCAGGCGCGTTGCTATGGCGGCGAGCAGCGGCTGGCTCATGCCTTCCTCCAGCGGTAGCAGGCTGATGTCCATGCAGCGCACCACGGGCAAGGTGGCGGGCTGCACTGCGCGCTGTTTCAGTTGCAGCAATTGGTAGCGACCGCTCTTGGCGTTGAACCAGCTTTCCAGCGACGGCGTGGCCGAGCCGAGCACGATGGGCACGCCGCGCTGGCTGGCGCGGAAGATGGCCACGTCGCGCGCCGAGTAGCGCAGGCCGTCCTGCTGTTTGAACGAGCTGTCGTGTTCTTCGTCCACCAGAATCAAACTCAATTTCGGCAACGGCGTGAATACCGCGAGGCGCGTGCCCAGCACGATGCGCGCCTCGCCGGATTGCGCCTTGAGCCAGTTGAGTGCGCGCTCACCGTCGGCCAGTCCGCTGTGCAGGCTGACCAGTTCCACATCGGGGAAACGGCTGCGGAAATAGTGTTCGAGTTGCGGCGTGAGGTTGATCTCGGGAACGAGTAACAGCACTTGCCCGCCGCGCAACAGCATCTCGTACATCAGGTGCACATAGACTTCGGTCTTGCCGCTGCCGGTGATGCCGTGCAGCAGGAAGCAGGCGTAGCCTTGCTGTTGAGTGACGGCATCCACCGCGTGTTGTTGCTCGTCGGTGAGTGCATGCGCATCGTTGAAGGTATGCGTGGTGCGCGGCAGCGGCTCGCAGGTTTCGACCCAGCCCGCTTCGAGCAAAGCTTTGAGCGCAGCCGGAGCGCTGGGCGACAGGCTGCGCAGTTGCGCGCCGCTCATCGGCGCTTGGCGCAAGGCTTGCAGGATGCGCTGTTGCACCACGCGGCGTTTGGGCAAGGAGGACAGATTGAGCGCTTTGCCTGTCTCGCTCAAGCTGTAGTCCTGCGCTTGTTTCAGTTTGATCGGCTCAAGCGAACGCAAGCGTGTGGGCAAGGCAGACAGTACGGTCATGCCCAGCGGGTGATGGTAGTAGTCGCTGCAAAAGCGCAGCAGCGCCAGCATCTCCTGCGGCAACGGCGGCACATCGTCCAGCACTTGCGTCACCGGCTTGAGGCGCGCGGCAGATAAATCGGACTGCTCCACGCATTCCATCGCCACGCCCAGCACCTGTTTGCGGCCGAACGGCACGAGCACGCGCTGACCGGGAATTACCCCGGTATTTTCCTCGACTACATAGTCGAAGAGTGTTGACAAAGGCACGTCCAGCGCGACGCGAATAATGGGCATGTTATGAAAAACTTCTCCGGTTATTTCTGCGAAATTCAGCCAATACACTTGAACTGATTAGGGATTTTTTATTATGCACATATCCTGTGGATAACTGTGTGGGCAACTGCCCAGCAATTGCGCTAACCCCTAATGGTATATACGGTTTTTTTCTTTCGCCCAAATTCTAGTCAGGCGGCTATGGCATTGCAAAACAAAGGGTTACGTTGCAAGCAAAAAAGGCCACGGTGAAAACATTCCGTGGCCTTTTGCAAAAAAGCAAGCTGTTTATAAAACTAAATATTTAGTCCGCTAATCAGTGGTATTTTTTGCTCAATTCGTGTACCGCTTGCACCAGCACGGCCACATTGTCCGGGTTGGTGAACTGGGAAATTCCGTGGCCGAGGTTGAACACGTGGCCGCTGCCGTAACCGTAACTGGAAAGCACTTTTTCCACTTCGTTGCGGATGACATCCGGCGTGGCGAACAGCACGGTCGGATCGAGGTTGCCCTGTAGCGCGACCTTGTGCCCGACCTTTTGCCGCGCCACGCCGATGTCCATGGTCCAATCCAGACCAATCGCATCGCAACCCGTATTGGCGATGCTCTCTATCCACAAGCCGCCGCCCTTGGTGAACACCACGCTGGGAATCTTTACCCCGTCTTTTTCCTTGGTAAGTCCCTGCACGATGCGCTGAATGTAAGCCAGCGAAAATTCGTGGTAGGCCGCATGCGACAGCGCGCCGCCCCAAGAATCGAAAATCATCACGGCTTGCGCGCCCGCCTCGATCTGCGCATTCAGATATTGCGTCACCGCTTCGGCGGTCACCGAAAGAATGTGGTGCATCAGCTTGGGCTCTTTGTACATCAAGGTCTTCACCTTGGCGTAGTCGTCGCTGCTGCCGCCTTCGACCATGTAGCACGCCAGCGTCCACGGGCTGCCGGAGAAACCGATCAGCGGCACGCGTCCGTCCAGCGCCTTGCGGATTTGCGATACGGCATCGGTCACATATTTCAAATCCTTGCCGATGTCCGGCACACGCAGCGCTTTGATCGCGGCTTCGGTGCTCAGCGGACGCTCGAATTTAGGGCCTTCGCCTTCAGAGAAATACAGACCCAAGCCCATCGCATCAGGCACGGTCAAAATATCGGAGAACAAAATCGCGGCATCCAGCGGGAAACGATCCAGCGGTTGCAAGGTCACTTCCGTCGCCATGTCCGGGCTTTTGCACAGATTGAGAAAACTACCCGCGCGCTTGCGCGTGGCGCAGTACTCCGGCAGAAAACGGCCTGCCTGGCGCATCATCCACAGCGGCGTGTAGTCGGTAGGTTCACGCAACAGGGCGCGCAGGAAAGTGTCGTTTTTTACTTTGAAGTTCATATAAAACCTTTAAAAACTTTCCCGCAGATTACACAGATTAAACAGATTTGAATCTGCGTAAATCTGCGTAATCTGCGGGAAAATGTTGTTAACGAGGCAAAACGCTACCACCCATCAAAAACTCATCCACCGCGCGCGCGCACTGGCGGCCTTCGCGGATCGCCCACACCACCAGCGATTGGCCTCTGCGCATATCGCCCGCCGCGAACACTTTCTTCACGCTGGTCTGATAACAGCCCGCGCCATCCGTCGATGCCTTGGCGTTGCCGCGCGCATCTTTCTCCACGCCGAACGCGTCCAGCACTTGCGCCAACGGATTGGTGAAGCCCATCGCGAGAAACGCGAAGTCGGCCTTCAGCTCGAATTCGCTTCCCGCCACTTCGCTCATCTTGCCGTCCTTGAACTCGACGCGCACGGCCTTGATCGCTTTGAGCACGCCGTTTTCGCCGACAAATTCCTTGGTGGCGATAGCCCAGTCGCGCACGCAACCTTCCTCGTGCGAACTGGAGGTACGCAGCTTGAGCGGCCAGTACGGCCAGGTCTGCGGCTTGTTCTCTTGCTCAGGCGCGCGCGGCATCACTTCGATCTGCGTGATGGATGCTGCGCCGTGGCGGTTGGACGTACCCACGCAATCGGAGCCCGTGTCGCCGCCGCCGATGACGACGACATGTTTGCCTGCAACGTTGATCGGATTCTTCGCGTCGCCCGCCACTTCCTTGTTCTGCGGAATCAAAAATTCCAGCGCGTAATGCACGCCTTGCAAATTGCGACCCGGCACGGGCAGATCGCGCGGTTGCTCTGCGCCGCCCGCCAGAATCACCGCATCGAAATCCTTCTGCAATTGTTTCGGGCTGACGGTTTTCTTCGCGTCGTTGACGATGCCTTTGCCCGGCAGTTCTTTGCCGATGAAAGTGCTGGTCTGGAACTTCACGCCTTCCGCGACAAGTTGTGCCACGCGCCAATCGATCAGGCGTTTGTCCAGTTTGAAGTCGGGAATACCGTAACGCAGCAAACCGCCGATGCGGCTGTTTTTCTCGAACACGGTAACGGCATGACCGGCGCGCGCCAGTTGTTGTGCTGCCGCCAAACCCGCAGGGCCGGAGCCGACCACGGCGATTTTCTTGCCGGTTTTTTTCTTCGCGGGTTGAGGGACTACCCAACCGTTTTCGCCGCCCTTGTCGATGATGGCGTGCTCGATGGATTTGATGCCGACGGGATCGTTGTTGATGCCCAGCGTGCATGCCGCTTCGCACGGCGCGGGACAGATGCGTCCGGTCACTTCGGGGAAGTTGTTGGTGGAATGCAGCACGTCCAGCGCCTGTTTCCAGTTGCCGCGATACACCAGGTCGTTCCAGTCGGGGATGATGTTGTTGACCGGGCAGCCGTTGTTGCAGAACGGGATACCGCAATCCATGCAGCGTGCACCCTGTTGTTTGGCCTGGTCATCGGACAGGTGCGCGACGAATTCGGCGTAGTCTTTTACCCGTTGTTCAACTGGCGCGTAGCCTTCGCTGACGCGCTGGAATTCCATGAATCCGGTTGGCTTGCCCATTATGCGGCCTCCTTCTGTTGCGCCGCGATTTCGAGCAACGCACGACGATATTCGGTCGGCATGACCTTCACGAACTTGGGCAGGTACGCAGACCAGTTATCCAGAATCTGCTTAGCGCGCGCGCTGCCGGTGTAGCGCAGATGCTTCTCGATCTTGCCGCGCAACGCCGCTTCATCGGCCTTGTTCAAGTGGTTGAAATGCACGCGGCCTTTGCTTTCCGCTTCGCCGTCTTCGCTGGCGGCGACTTCTTCGGGAATGGATTCCAACTGCACCATCGCCAGATTGCAGCGCTGCGGGAACGTGCCGTCTTCATCCAGCACGTAAGCCACGCCGCCGGACATACCCGCCGCAAAGTTGCGTCCGGTTTGTCCCAGCACCACCACCATACCGCCGGTCATGTATTCGCAACCGTGGTCGCCCACGCCTTCCACCACGGCGACCGCGCCGGAGTTGCGCACGGCGAAGCGTTCGCCCGCCACGCCACGGAAGAACACTTCGCCCGCCGTCGCGCCGTACAGCACGGTGTTGCCGACCACGATGTTGTCTTCCGCCACCAGCTTGCTGTCGTCGGACGGCTTGACGATGATACGTCCGCCGCACAGGCCTTTGCCCACGTAGTCGTTGCCTTCGCCTTCCAGTTGCAGCGTAACGCCGTGCGCGAGGAACGCGCCGAAACTTTGTCCTGCCGTGCCGACCAACTTCACACGGATGGTGTCGTCGGGCAGACCCGCATTGCCGTGACGCTTCGCCACTTCGTGCGACAGCATGGTGCCGACGCTGCGGTTGACGCTGCGGATCGTGGTTTCAATGGTCACTACGCGCTTCGCATCCAGCGCTTCTTTGGCCTGCGCGATGATGTCATTGTCCAGCGCCTGCGCCAGACCGTGATCCTGTTCCTCGGCTTGACGGCGCGCCACACTGGCGGGCATGTCCGGCTGATGGAACACTTTGGCAAAATCCAGTCCCTTGGCTTTCCAGTGCGTGATGCCTTTGCGCATGTCGAGCAGGTCGCTGCGGCCGATCAGATCCTCGAATTTGCGGATGCCCATCTGCGCCATCAACTCGCGCACTTCTTCAGCAACGAAGAAGAAATAGTTCACCACGTGTTCCGGTTGTCCGGTAAATTTCTTGCGCAGCGCCGGGTCTTGCGTGGCTACGCCGACAGGGCAGGTGTTGAGGTGACACTTGCGCATCATGATGCAGCCTTCGACCACCAGCGGCGCGGTGGCGAAACCGAATTCGTCCGCACCCAGCAATGCGCCTATCAGCACATCGCGACCGGTCTTCAATTGTCCGTCCACTTGCAGGCCGATGCGGCCGCGCAACTGGTTCAACACCAACGTTTGCTGCGCTTCAGCCAGACCCAGTTCCCACGGCGTACCCGCATGCTTCACCGACGACAGCGGCGATGCGCCGGTGCCGCCGTCGTAGCCGGAGATCACGATGTGGTCGGCCTTGGCTTTGGACACGCCCGCCGCCACCGTACCCACGCCGACTTCCGACACCAGTTTCACGGAAATGGAAGCGGATGGATTGGAATTCTTCAGGTCGTGGATGAGTTGTGCCAAGTCCTCGATGGAATAAATATCGTGGTGCGGCGGCGGCGAAATCAGGCCGACACCGGGCACGGAGTGGCGCAACTTGCCGATGTATTCCGACACTTTGCCGCCGGGCAGTTGACCGCCTTCGCCGGGCTTTGCGCCTTGCGCCATCTTGATTTGAATCTGGTCGGCGCTGCTCAAATATTCCGCCGTAACCCCGAAACGACCCGAGGCAACTTGCTTGATGCGCGAACGCAGCGAGTCGCCCGCCAGCATGGTGTGATCGGCTTCGATGCGGTTCTTGCCGATGATCTCGGACAGCTTCTCGCCGCCGTGCAGCGTCTTGTTGCGGTTGGCATCTTCGCCGCCTTCACCGGTGTTTGACTTGCCGCCGATGCGGTTCATGGCGATGGCCAGCGTGGTGTGCGCTTCGGTGGAAATCGAACCCAACGACATTGCGCCGGTGACGAAACGCTTGACGATGTCTTTCGCCGATTCCACTTCATCCAATGCTACTGGTTTGCCAGAAGGCTTGATCTCAAACAGGCCGCGCAGCGTCATCTGGCGCTTGGTCTGGTCGTTGATGAGCTTGGCGTATTCCTTGTAGGTCGCCGCGTTGTTGGTGCGCGTGGCGTGTTGCAGCTTGGCGATGGAATCCGGTGTCCAGGTGTGCTCTTCGCCGCGTGTGCGCCAGGCATATTCGCCGCCCGCGTCCAGCATGTTGGCCAGCACCGGATCGTTGCCGAAGGCGGCGATATGTGTGCGCACCGCTTCTTCCGCCACTTCCTTGAGACCGATACCTTCGATCTGCGTGGCCGTGCCGGGGAAATATTTTTCGATGAAGTCGCTGTTGAGGCCGATGGCTTCAAAAATCTGCGAACCGCAATACGATTGGTAAGTGGAGATGCCCATCTTGGACATCACCTTGAGCAGGCCTTTGTTGATCGACTTGGTGAAACGTTTGTGCGCTTCTTTCACGGTCAAATCTACTGGCAGTTCCAGCGCGGCAATGCTGTCGTAAGCCAGCCACGGATACACCGCTTCCGCGCCGTATCCGGCCAGCAAGGCGAAGTGATGCACTTCTCGCGCCGAACCGGTTTCGACCACCAGACCGGTGCTGGTGCGCGAACCTTTTTGCACCAGATGATGATGTACCGCCGCCGTTGCCAGCAAAGCAGGAATCGCCACGCGTTTATCCGACGTGGCACGGTCGGACAGGATTAATACGTTGAATCCGTTAGCCACGGCTTTGTCCGCCGCTGTGCGCAACGCTTTGATGGCAGCTTCACAGCCCGCAGCGCCGCTCTTCACCGGATAAGTGAGGTCAAGCACGATGGATTTGTATTTGCCCTTGGTCAGTTTGTCTATGCTATGCAGCTTGGCCGCTTCTTCGTGCGACAACACAGGCTGACTCACTTCCAGACGCGGCGCGGGTTTCGTTTCATCCACACCGAGCAGGTTGGGTTTGGAACCGATGAAGGAAGTGAGCGACATCACGATCTCTTCGCGGATCGGGTCTATCGGCGGATTGGTCACTTGCGCGAACAATTGCTTGAAGTAGTTGTACAGCACCTTGCTCTTGGGTGACAACACCGGCAGCGCGGTGTCGTTACCCATGGAGCCGATGGCTTCTTTGCCCGATGCCGCCATCGGCAGCATGACAAACTTGAGGTCTTCCTGCGTGTAGCCGAAGGCTTGTTGCACATCCAGCAGGCTGGCTTGTGCTGTGGCCTTGGCGGCAACGTTGGGCAAATCGTCGAGGATGAAGCGCGATTGTTCAATCCACTTGCCGTAAGGCTTGGCGGTGGCGAGCTGATGTTTCAGCTCGGCATCATCCACGATGCGTCCGGCTTGCATGTCGATGAGGAACATCTTGCCCGGCTGCAAGCGCCATTTCTTGATGATCTTGTTTTGCGGGATCGGCAATACGCCCATTTCGGAAGCCATCAGCACCACGTCGTCGTCGGTGATGAGGTAGCGCGCGGGGCGCAGACCGTTGCGATCCAGCGTCGCGCCTATCATGCGACCGTCGGTGAACGCCACGGCGGCGGGACCGTCCCACGGCTCCATCAACGCGGCGTGATATTCGTAGAACGCGCGGCGCTCTTCATCCATCAGCGGATTGCCTGCCCATGCTTCTGGGATCAACAGCATCATCGCGTGTGGCAGCGAATATCCGCCTGCAACCAACAACTCCAGCGCATTGTCGAAACAAGCGGAATCGGACTGGCCTTCAACGATCAGCGGCCACAATTTGTCGAGGTCTTTGCCGAGGAACTTGGACGACATCGCCGCCTGGCGCGCCGCCATCCAGTTGACGTTGCCGCGCAACGTATTGATCTCGCCGTTGTGCGCGATCATGCGGAACGGATGCGCCAGATCCCAAGTGGGGAAGGTATTGGTGGAGAAGCGCTGGTGCACCAGCGCGAAGGCGCTGACCATGTCTTCATCTTGCAGATCGAGGAAATATTTGCCGACCTGATTGGCCAGCAGCATGCCTTTGTACACCAGCGTGCGCGAAGACATGGAGGGCACATAGAAGCCCTTGCCTTGCCCCTTTGGCAGCGCGCGTATGGCGTGCTCGGCGGTCTTGCGAATGACGAACAACTTGCGCTCGAAAGCATCCTGATCGGCGGTCTTCTTGCCGCGCGCGATCAACACTTGGCGCACCACCGGCTCGACCGCTTTCACGCTCTCGCCCAGACTGCTGTTATCCACCGGCACATCGCGCCAGCCCAGCAATGTCTGTCCTTCGGCCTTGACTTTATCAGCGATGATTTTTTCGCATGCGGCGCGCGCCTTCGCATCGCGCGGCAGGAACAACATGCCGATGCCGTATTCACCGACGGCTGGCAAAGTGATTTTTTCTTTGACAAGAACCTTACGCAGAAATGCGTCGGGAACCTGAACCAGAATACCTGCACCATCGCCCGCCAACGGATCGGCACCCACCGCACCGCGATGCGTCAGGTTCTCCAGAATCAGCAAGCCTTGGCTGACCCGGTCATGGCTTGCCTGACCTTTGATATGTGCGACGAACCCGACACCACATGCATCATGCTCATGGCGCGGATCATATAGACCCTGCTGTTGCGGCAACGAAGAATTGCTCACCTTGTTTCTCACCTCGATCATCCGACAATATGGCGGCTTTAGCCGCCTTCCATATATAAAAGCGAAAGGGCGGCGATGTTACCTTTTCCAATCATTTCGGGCAACCGGCGAAATGAAAATATCACCAGCCTGTTGCATTCAGCCTTTACGCGCCCCCAAATTATGGTTGCGCTTTTAAAACCAAGGGTTATAGAATGTCGTTCATATAGATTCGCAATTGTGCGGATTGGATTTTTGGATGAGGGGGCTGCCTTGCAAACCACATTTTTGAAACGAACTGCTTTGATGACTTTGGCTGTGGCGACTGCTGCGTTCCTTTCAGGCTGCGGGGCTGGCTCAGTTACTGGTGGCACTACAGGTACGGGAACAGGAACAGGAACAGGCACAACCACAGCGCCAGCGGCCTCCTCTCTCACGCTTGTCCTCGTCAACTCCGTCGGCACTACCACCACATCTATTTCGACCGGCAGTCCGGGCACGGTTAATGCGACACTTTTGGACGCAACCGGCACTGCTGTACCCAACACTGTAGTCACTTTTGTAACGGATCCAGTTTTAACAACCATGTCTCCCGTTGGAGGTTCCGCACTTACCAATGCCTCAGGAATCGCCTCCGTCACCTTGACCCCTGCCACCATTTCTTCTTCCGGGGCTACAACAATTACAGCGACTGCGCAAGTTAGTTCCGTTGCCGTTACAGGATCAATCGGATATTCAATCGGAGCATCCACACTTACTATGTCAGCAATAACGCTGGGGGCAGGCAGCACTGCAGGTGCGCCTCTTTCTGCTTTTGGCACAACCAGCGTTTCTGTAACTGTCAGCAGTGGGGGGGTCCCCGTCACTTCACCGCAGGTTGTCTCGTTTACTTCCAGTTGCGCCGCAAGCGGCAAAGCCGTACTGGATGCAAGCAAGACTACGGTTAGCGGTGTAGCAACAGCTTCTTACCGGGATAACGGATGTGCGGGCAGCGACACTATCACAGCCTCGGTCAGCTCGTTGACAACCCCTGTAACAGCCACCATTTTCGTCACGGCACCAACTGCGGGCTCACTCCAATACTATTCCGCCACACCTACAACCATCGGACTCTCGGGCATGGGTGGTGTTACATCGTCCCAAGTTGCGTTCAAAGTGGTCGATAGCGGCGGCAATCCGGTCAGCGGAAAAGATGTCGTGTTTGGTCTAAGCACGACGCAGGGCGGCATCACACTCACCCCGGCCACCGCCACCGGCACATCGGATACTAACGGTTTGGTTTATATAAACGTCAATGCCGGCACGATGAGCACGCCAGTACGAGTCACTGCAAGAACCTGCACCACCACTATTACCACGACCTCCCCCTTGGTCTGTAGCGGCACTGGTACCATTTTATCCACACAGTCCAGCGAACTCACGATTTTCATGGGCATACCTTCCCAAAGTAATTTTTCGCTTTCAGCTGCAATCTTGAACATCGAGGGATGGGATTACATCGGAACTGGGACTACTCTAACGGCATGGTTGGCAGATCACTTCGGCAATCCGGTTCCCGATGGCACCGCAGTTAACTTCATTTCGACGGAAACTGGCGGCAGAGTTGGTGGGAGCTGTGTAACAACGGCGGGAAATTGTAGCGTTGTATTTGAAAGCATGGATAACCGCGTCCCTGATGGCCGTTTGACTGTATTGGCTTATGCGGTGGGTGAGGAAAGCTTTGTCGATCTTAATGGCAATGGCGTGGCCGATAAAACTCCGAATGAACTAATTGTCAATGGCTCTTCCACTGATATTGGCGAAGCCTATGTCGATTACAACGAAAATGGCGTATATAACGCTGCCACCGAGCCATATCTGGATTTCAATCAAGATGGAGTTTATAGCGGCACGACTTCTGGAGTTGCGCCGTATAACTTTGTGGGTGCGACTTCTGCCGGGGATGGCTATTACAACGGTGTGCTGTGCGACAACATTGCGACCAGTTCGGCTGGCACTTGTAGTGCAACCAAGACCATTCACGTTCGCAAAAGTATCGTAATTGTGCTTTCGGGATCAACCTCATATATCACTACCGATGTGGCTACATTGCCGACTTACGCGGGCGGCACGCTCAATCTAGACCCGCTCGGGGGTGTCTATGGCTGCGGTACAGCTCAAACTATTAATGTTCGGCTTGTCGATGTGAACGGCAACTTGCTGCCCGCTGGAACCAAAGTGGTATTCTCGGCAAACAAAAACGGGGTAATTTCTTGGACAGGAGGTACCAGTGGTTACCCTGTCGAAAATGCCAATACCCCGATTGCATCGATACCTGCCTTTAACTACGCTGTCGGGGTTCAGGGCGATGGAACGATTGATGCTACAGGTGCATGCAAAGACACCACTCGCAACGGAACGCTGACGGTAACCACCACTACACCAAAGGGTGTCTCGACTACTCATTTTATTGCGAATTTAGTAAACTAATCCGGGATTAGATGCACAAAAATACCGACGGTTGCTCATTAAATTTTGCAGCAGTTGAAACGAAGAGGGCAACATGGTTGCCCTCTAATTTTTTCTTCGATTCACTCAGTATTTTTATTGCCACTTGGCAGTCGTAAATCAATTTTCTTCCACCGCGAACAGCCTTCGATATTCCCTGATCGCGTAGCGGTCTGTCATGCCCGCGATGTAGTCGGCAACATGGCGCGCTTGCCCAGCAGTTTCTTGCGCTACGAATGGCGGCGGCAGCAAGCGTGTGTCGCTCATGAATACCTGGAATAGCTCGCTGATAATACTGCGCGCTTTGGTGCTCATGCGCATCACCCGGTAGTGGCGGTATAGATGCGTGCGCAAAAACAATTTGAGTTCGCGGTTGAGTTCTCTCATCTCCGCGCTGAATGCCACCAGCGGCGGTGAAGTTCGCACATCCTCCACATTTTGTGGCGCGTAGGTTTGTATGTTGCACTCAGTCTGCGCGATCAGGTCGGTGATCAGGGTGTTAATCATTCTTCGCACGGTTTCATGGATCAGGCGGCGCTCCGCCAGTTTGGAATATTCCGTGCGAACTTCATTCAGATGACGAGCGAATAGTCGTACCGAGGCAAGCTGTTCAAGTGTTATCAAACCGGAACGCAGTCCGTCATCGACATCGTGGTTGTTGTAGGCGATCTCATCAGCTAGGTTGGAGATTTGCGCTTCCAGTGAAGGCCGCCTATCGTTGAGAAAGCGTGCGCCCACCTCTCCAAGTATTGCCGCATGTTCCAAGGAACAGTGCTTGAGAATACCTTCGCGCGTTTCAAAACAAAGATTCAGCCCGTCGAATGCTGCATAGCGTTCTTCCAGCACATCGACCACGCGCAATGATTGCAAATTGTGCTCGAAGCCGCCGTGTTCCTTCATGCAGGCGTTCAATTCTTCCTGCCCTGCGTGGCCGAACGGTGTGTGGCCGAGATCATGCGCTAACGCTATGGCCTCGACTAAATCTTCGTTTAGCGCCAGCCGCCGCGCGATGGAACGGCCAATTTGCGCCACCTCTATGCTATGAGTGAGTCGAGTGCGAAAGAGATCGCCTTCGTGATTAACAAATACTTGCGTTTTGTATTCGAGACGACGGAACGCGCTAGAATGAATGATGCGGTCTCTGTCGCGCTGGAATTCGCTGCGCCCTGGCGGCACGGGTTCGGCAAATTTTCTGCCGTGCTTGCTAATGCTGACTGCATAGGGAGCAAGCTGAATTTCAGGCACTGCATGCCTCCAGCGTCTGCCCCAGAAGCTCTGGCGGCACTTCACTTGTCATCACTGCTTTCCCAAGCGATTTCAGCAGCACAAGGCGTATCTTGCCGTCTTCGACTTTCTTGTCCAGACCCATTAATTGCATATATTTCTCAATACCCATAGAGGGTGCCACGACAGGCAGCCCGGAACGTTCAAATAGTTTACGCACACGCACCACGTCCTCTGCACTCAACCACCCGAGACGTTTTGAAAGGTCGGCGGCCATGACGCTGCCCGCCGCAACTGCCTCGCCGTGAAGCCATACGCCATACCCCATGCCGTTTTCAATAGCATGCCCAAATGTGTGCCCCAAATTTAACAATGCACGTTCGCCACTTTCGCGTTCATCATTCCCGACTACTTCTGACTTGTTCTCGCAACTGCGGGCAATGGCGTATTGCAGAGCAGCGGTATTTCGCGCCAACAGCTTGTCCATATTGGCTTCCAGCCATTCAAGAAATGGCAAGTCGCGGATCAAACCGTATTTGATTACCTCGGACAACCCTGCGCGCAACTCTTTATCAGGCAAAGTGTTCAATACCGAAGTGTCTGCCAACACAACCAAAGGCTGATAAAACGCCCCAATCATGTTTTTGCCAAGAGGATGATTGATGCCAGTCTTGCCTCCAACTGAGGAATCCACTTGCGACAGCAAGGTTGTGGGAATTTGAATAAACGGCACCCCGCGCAAATACGTGGCGGCTGCATAGCCAGTGATGTCGCCTATGACTCCGCCGCCAAGTGCGATGAGAGGTGTGCTGCGCTCGCTGCGGGATTTCAATAGCGCATCGTAAATCGTGTTCAGTGACTCGCCGTTTTTATACTGTTCGCCATCCGGCAAAACGATGCTTTGCACTTGAATACCAAGCCGAGCTAGCCCTGCGCTCAAACGATCAAGATATAGCGGGGCAACTGTGGTGTTGCTCACGATGACTGTGCGCTTATGCGGCAGGTGCGGCAGCAATAGTTCGGGCTTATCCAACAAACCGCTACCGATGTGAATGGAATAGCTGCGCTCAGCCAGACCGACTATCAAGTTCTGCATAATACCGGAAGCTCCAGTTCGAAAAGGATTTTGAAATTCATTCAATTTTTGTTGGAGGTGCTGCAATAATACATGCACACTCTGCTTGCCAGTATGCATCACGATATCAGCGATTTCTGAATAGAGCGGATTCCGTTGCTCAAACAATTCCTGCAATTTCGCGCGCGGATCGTCAGTCTGTAATAACGGGCGGTTGGTATCATGCCGGGTACGTTGCCAAAGATCATGCACATTGCTCTTCAGGTAGATGACCACCCCGCCCTGTTTGAGTACTTGGCGATTCGAGGGGCTTGTTACCGCCCCCCCCCCAGTTGCTAGAACAATATCGCGACGTTTTATCAGGTCTTCCAGCACCGCACTTTCCCTTTGCCTAAAGCCTAACTCTCCTTCAACATCGAAAATGTGCGGGATGGTCACTCCCGTGCGTCGCTGGATCTCTTCGTCACTATCGACAAAGGTCTTGCCCAACTGCTTTGCTAGCAGCTTGCCCACCGTGGTCTTGCCCGCGCCCATCATCCCTATCAGGATAATATTGCTGTGTTTGCATTTGCTGGAGATTGTTTCATTCATGGCGGGAATTGTAGCGGAATCAGTACAGGCTCGCCAAAACAAAAGCCCGGCATTTGCCGGGCTTCTCAATCAATCTGGCTTACATTAAATCAATTTCCACCCACAGTATCCTTCAGGATTTTGGGAGTAATGAAAACCAGTAATTCCTTTTTGCTCTTAGTCAGTGTATTTTCCTTGAATAGCCAACCCAACACTGGAATATCAGCCAGTCCGGGCATTGCTGTTGTCGAATCAGTCGCGTCCTGAGTATATACACCACCCACTACCACCGTCCCACCATTTTCCACCAACACCTGAGTATCGACTTTTTTCGTATTGATACTCGGCACTCCAGCATAAATTACACCTACAGTATCTTGACTTACCATAACCTTCATATTGACGTTGTCATCCGGCGTAATCTGCGGTGTAACGGTTAAGCCCAGTACCGCCTTCTTGAAGGCCACATTGGCTGCGCCGCTACTACTTTGCTGGAGATAAGGTATTTCCACACCAGATTCAATAGTGGCCGCCATATTATCCCCAGTAACCACTCTTGGACTCGCAATATTCTTTGTCGTTCCGTCAATCGCTGAAGCATTCAATTCCAAGGTCAGAGCTTTGGTAGCCGCCGCGTTGAATAATGTCCAAGTTATTTTAGTCGCAGTGAGCGCGGTGAAGTTAGTAGAGATCGCCCCTCTCGCGCCGCCTGCCAAAGGAAAACCGCCGCCTGCAACTGCTTGCGATTCGGGTCCTGAATATCCCAGTCTTGCTCCCAGCGTATGGTTAAAAGTTTCACCTGCTTCGACAAAGCGCGCCTCTATCAACACTTGGCGAACCGGAACATCGACCAGCTTGATTAGCTTCCTCACTTCTTCCAAGCTTGCAGAAATATCCTTCACGAACAACATATTGGTTCGCAAATTATAGTTAGCACTTCCGCGCTTCGATAATATTCTCTGTTTCTCATCCGATATCAAAGCAGCAACATCTGCTGCTTTTGCATAGGACAGTGCATAACTCTCTGTATTCAACGGCTCCAGCTCAGCAATATCCTGTTTCGACGAATAGTCTATTTTTTCTTTTGCCGCAATTTCTTCCCGAGGAGCAACCTGAATTACATTCCCGTTTTTTCGCATATCCAAGCCACGGCTTTGCAAGATAATGTCAAAAGCTTGATCCCACGGCACATCTTTCAGTCTCAAAGTCAGGCTGCCCAGCACTGTGTCACTGATTACCATATTCAACCCGGTAAAGTCGGCAATCACGCTCAAAGCTTCGCGGGTTGAGATATTTTGGAAATTCAAGGTCAGTTTTTCGCCGGAATATCCGGGAACGCTCCCTTTCACCAGTTTGTTCGGATCTTCAGTTACCGACTTCACTTCTATGATGAATTTGTTATCAGCCTGATATGCCGAATATTCCCACATTCCCTTTGGCTCTATAGATAGCTTTACATTCCCACCTTGAACAAAGGCATCCACCATTTGCACAGGAGTCGCAAAGTCGGATACATCCAGCTTCCTCTGAAGATTACGCGGCAAACTTGAATTTTTAAATTCTGCGATTAGCGCTTTGCCCTGTTGCTTGATGTCAATGCCGATGTCGGCATCTGACAAGTCAATTTGTATGCGCCCTTCTCCATTTTTCCCCCTATGGAAATCTATATCCCGTAGACTATGCTTTTGGGAACTGGCAGATACATCTGCAAAATGCGTGGTAGCGACTGGTTGCCCACCACCGCCAACACCTTTGGGCTGTAATGAAATTAAGATATTGTTTCCCTCAATTTGGGTATCGTAACTGGCCATTTGTGACAAATTGAGCACCAATCGAGTGCGGCTTCCGGCTTGAACGATATTCGCACTGCGCAAATCGCCCTCACCAAATTCCTGCATCGTCTTTCCCAGACCGTTCCCCGTATTGGGAAAGTCGAACGCAATGCGCGGCGGTGTATTGATTGCAAATGCGGCAGGCTGGGCGTTGGGCGCAACTTTGAGACCGATCTTTATCACGAGCTTCCCGCCCGCCTCACTGCTGGCGCTGATGGACTGAATACTGTTGAAATTATCTGATGCACTTGCCGCTTCTTGCGCTTGGACACCGAGCGAAATCACGGAAAGAGCAATTCCTATCCATTTGATAATCACTGGCACGGACTTGATATTCTGTTTCATGTTTTACTCCTAATCACTCAGCAATTGCAGACTGCTTTCACGCTCCGACCAATCGCCAGCGCTGTCCTGCACCATTTCTTTTATTCTCACTTCTGCTTCAGTTATCGAAATGATCTGACCGAAGTTCTGACCGATGTAATTGCCTGCTTTAACTCTATAAATCTTGCCTTCGGAAGATCGGATAAGCGCATGTCCAACTTTATTCTGCTGCAGATATCCGACCATTTTCAAACTTTCAAGCGGGTAGTCTTCAAGCTCTTCTCTTGGGCGATCCAGATTCGGCTGGTTTTGACCGGCACGATTTGAATTTCGAGCATCCTGCTTGCGCGGCTTGAATGGGTCAGGCAGCGCAGTGGAATTCTCGTAAGTGAACGGCTCATACGGCTTGATATCCGGGGGAGGCTCCACTTTGCCTCGCATGTCAGCACCCGCGTTTTGGACAAAATCGCGCAGATCCTGATACTCTTCGCCACCGCAACCAGCTAGCAGCAACACAGTCAACAGCGCTGAGTATGACAACCTCATTTTTTCGCCCCCGACGGTTTGGATGCTTTCGAAGCTTTCTTTTGGGCCGCCAATTCTTCTTCATCAAGGTAGCGATAAGTTTTTGCAGTTGCCTCCATGCTCAGAGCCCCGCCAATTGAGGGAGTGATGCTAATGTCATTGAGAGTAACAATTCGGGGAAGTTGAGAAATATCACTCGCAAAATTTCCCAAGTCATCATAGTTCCCACTCACCTTAATCGCGATTGGCTGTTCAGTGAAAACGCCTGTTGGTGCTTCAGCCCCCGGGCGAAAAAGTTCGAACTGTAGGCCACGTCCGAGGCCTGCCTGATTGATATCCGTCAGCAGGGCATCCATCTCGGACTTGCTGGGTAATTGTTTGAGTAGCGCCCCAAAAGACTGCTGAGTATTTATCAATTGCTTCTTGATAATATCCAGATTGATGGCTTCCTTTTTTTTCACCAAAAAGGTTTCGCGTAGCTTCTCTTCTTCTTGCTTGTAGTTTGTATATTCCGCCCACTGGCTTTGCCAATCGAACAGCGCTCCAAGCACGATTACGACCAAGAAAGTAGCGCTGAAAGCCGTCAATTTGACCAGCCATGGCCACCCCCCAGGTTTCTTCGGGTCAATGTTTTTTAACGCTTCAAGGAAATTCATTTCCATGTCCTAAACCTTTCCGCCCGTTTTCGCTGATGTCGGCTCTGCGGGAGCTGCAGTCTTGGTCAGATTAAAGGTTAGCGAGAACTCACTTAGTCGAGTTGCACCTGATCCGGTTGCATGA
This sequence comes from Sideroxydans sp., assembly GCA_028710605.1. Lineage (GTDB taxonomy): Bacteria > Pseudomonadota > Gammaproteobacteria > Burkholderiales > Gallionellaceae > Sideroxyarcus. The sequence goes on along the minus strand of JAQTTU010000002.1, from coordinate 298,790 downwards.
ATTTCAATCAAAGTTGGCGAGTCCAACCACGGCGAGTCTTCAATCGAACGCATCAGAGTTGAAATTCGAGCATTGGATTGGGCAAAACCACTCAGACTGATTTGGTATCCGGATTGTTTTAAGCTTTTCAAATATATTCCATCCGGTAGGATACGCAACATCTGGTCAAGCAAATGCACCACATCTGAGCGGGTGGACTGCAAATTTTCCACTACATTTTTTCTGGCAAGCAACGATTGGGTTTGTTCCCGTAGCTTCTTGATCTCTTCGATTTGCTTTTCCAGTACTGCAATTTCTTGTTTCAAGTATTGATTACGCCGTTCCTGATAGGATATCTTCGAACTTATCGCCACATGGATCAATCCGACAATCACAGCCCCGAGCACAAGGGAGATGACTGCAAGCACAATAAATTGCAATTGCTGAGCGCGACGTTTTTCCTCGCGATGCGGTAGCAGGTTAATGCGTATCATGACGGGTCAAACCTCCGCATAGCCAAACCGCAAGCGATCATTAAAGCCGGCGCATCCGTTTGCAGTTGACGTGGTTTGATGCGGCTCGACAATGTCATCAATTCAAATGGGTTTGCCACTAGCGTGTTAACTTGAGTGCGCGTTGCGACCGCCTCGTCCAACCCGGCAAGCGCTGCACATCCTCCCGCCAACACCACATAATTCACTTCGTTGTACTGGGTAGATGTAAAAAAGAACTGTAGTGCTCGCGCCACTTCCATCGCCACACTCTCGCGGAACGGCGACAGCACATCACTTTCATAATTTTCAGGCAACCCGCCATTTCTCTTGGCTGCCTCAGCTTCTTCCGGGGACAACCCAAATGAACTTTGAATTTGCTGAGTAAGCTGAATACCGCCAATCTGTTGGTCGCGCATATAAACTGATTGACCGTTGCGCAACACATTCACGTTCATCACGCTTGCGCCAATATCCACTACGGCAACGCATTGATCGACCGCACCGTTGGGCAACTGGGTACGAATTTGCTCAAAAGCCGCTTCCGCCGCATAGGGCTCAACATCAACCACTACCGCTTTGAGTCCCGCCGACTGCGCAGCGGCAACCCGGTCTTCTACATTGGCTTTGCGCGAAGCAGCCAGCAGTATTTCAATCTCTTCAGGGTTGGTTGGCGACGGGCCGATAACCTGAAAATCCAGGTTAACCTCTTCCAGCGCGAAAGGAATATATTGATTGGCCTCAGACTCAACTTGGTACTCCAAGTCATCTTCGCGCAGGCCTGCGGGCAACATGATCTTCTTGCTAATCACCGCAGCTGCAGGCAACGCTAAACTGACATTCTTAATACGCGTCCCCATCCGCTTCCATGCACGCCGCAAGGCATCGGAAACTGCATCCAGATTATTGATGTTGCCATCACTCACAGCATCTGCCGGCAGAGCTTCAATCGCGTATCGCTCAACCACGTAGCCGCCATTTTTCGGCAACTCGCTCAACTCCAACATCTTGACTGAAGAGGCGCTGATATCCACCCCGATCATAGGCGGTGTCGACGTCTGCAAAAAGTCTAATGGAATGTCGAAATTTCCTTTAATCATAGGATGGTTAGCGCTTTTTCGTACAAAGTGGTTTAAATCCTAGCAATAACTCTCGCGGGTGTAAAGTTTTTTCTATAAACGCACTTTCCCGACCTTGAGAGATATAATTCGCGTCGCTCATTCTTAAAATGAAGATTCTCCGTTATGACTTCTCGCTGGTGGTTCTATCCCGCATTAGGTGTCCTAGCCTTACCTCTGCTTCCAATACTGCTTCTGGTGTTTGCGGCCATTCTAACCTATCCGACGCTGCCCTCTCTTGAAGCGTTGACCGATTATCGACCGAAAATGCCCTTGCGTGTATTTAGTGCAGAAGGGATTTTGATAGGAGAATTCGGAGAGGAGCGACGTGAGCTAGTTAAAATTGAAGAAGTTCCCGATTTGATGAAGAAAGCCATTTTGGCTGCGGAAGACGACCGGTTTTATGAGCATGGCGGCGTTGACTATATCGGAGTTTTGCGTGCCGCTTATTCCAACTTTACTTCAGGCGGAGTCAAGCAAGGTGCCAGCACCATCACCATGCAAGTAGCGCGAAATTTTTTCCTCTCGAAGGAAAAAACCATGACGCGCAAATTCAACGAAATGCTGCTTTCCTTTAAGATCGAGCACAACCTCTCCAAGGATGAAATTCTTCAGCTTTATATCAACCACATCTATTTGGGACAACGCGCCTATGGCTTCGGTGCCGCCGCCCAAGCCTATTATTCAAAACCGCTGAACCAGCTCAGCTTGTCCGAAATGGCCATGCTCGCCGGTTTACCCAAAGCCCCGGGCGCATACAATCCGGTAGTCAATCCGAAACGCGCCAAACTGCGCCAAGAATATATCTTGCGGCGTATGCATGATTTAGGCTACATCAGCAAAGAAGAATTTGAAGCGGCGCAGAATGAAACGATCCAAACCAGACAGTCCGCATATCACCAGGAATTTGCCGTCAATGCCGGTTTTATTGCCGAATTGGTTCGGCAGGAAATGTATGACCGCTATCAGGAAGACACCTACACGCAAGGCTATAGCGTCTATACCACCATCCGCGCGCAAGATCAGGCAGTTGCTTATGCAGCATTGCGCAAAGGTGTAATGGACTACGATGAACGCCACGGTTACCGCGGCCCGGAAGGTTATGTTGATTTAAAGAAAAACAATACCGATGAACTGCTGGAAGATGCTCTGCAGGATGTACCAAACAGCGACGAGCTAATCCCCGCAGTAGTGCAGTCGGTCACGGCAAAAGGTATTGGCGCATACACCAAAGGAGGACAAGTCATCGAAATCTCCGGGGATGGTTTGCATTTCGCCCAGCAAACGCTGGGCGAAAACCTAGCCTTAAATCGCCGTGTCCGCAAAGGCTCGCTGATCCGCGTTCGCAAAAACGAAAAAGGCAAATGGGAAATCACGCAGCTACCGCAAGCCGAAGCCGCGTTTGTCTCCGCCAATCCACGCGATGGCGCAATCTACGCTCTGGTTGGCGGCTTTGATTTCAATCGCAGCCAATTCAACCATGTCACTCAGGCCTGGCGGCAACCTGGTTCCAGCTTCAAGCCATTTATTTATTCAGCAGCGTTGGAAAAGGGTTTTACTCCAGCATCTGTCATCAATGATGCGCCGCTCGTGGTTGACCCCATCGACACAGGTGGCGAGCCGTGGGAGCCGAAGAATTTCGATGGTACTTTTGAAGGGCCCATGCGCATGCGCCAAGGGCTGATCAAATCAAAAAATCTTGTCTCTATCCGCATCTTGCAGTCTATTGGAACGGACTACGCGCAAGACTATGTCACCAAATTCGGATTCGAGAAAAGCAAGGTCGGCCATTTTTTGACGATGGCTTTGGGGGCGGTCAATGTCACGCCTTGGCAAATGCTCGGCGGCTACTCTGTTTTTGCCAACGGAGGGTATCGGATTTCGCCGTATTTGATTCAGCGCATTGAAGACGGGCAAGGCAACATCATTAGCCAAGCCGCTCCGGTCGAAGCGGGAAAAGGTGCGGAACAAGTGCTGGATGTGCGCAACGCGTTCACCATGGTAAACATGATGCAAGACGTAGTGAAACACGGCACGGCGATCCGCGCCATGTCGTTAGGCAGGCAGGATCTTGCGGGCAAAACCGGCACTACCAGCGATTCCATGGATGCCTGGTTTTGCGGTTTTCATCCGACACTCGTTGCAGTGACCTGGGTCGGCTACGATACCCCGCAGAGTTTGGGTGAAAAAGAAACTGGCGGCGGGGCCGCCTTGCCGATCTGGATGAGTTACATGGGCGCGATGCTTAAAAATACGCCAGAAATCGAATACTCCGTTCCCGAGCGTATTGTCACAGCGCGCATCAACGACAACGGTTTGCGCGACCCCAACGGCAACCGGCAGGAATATTTCTTCGAAGAAAATCTGCCGCCGGAACAAAGCGCCAAGCCGCCCGTGGATGTTTCAAAACCGGCGAACAGCGAAAGCGACCAACTCTTTTAATGAACAAAGTACCTTCGCAACGCCGCGACCTCATGCGCGAACAGCTCGCGCAACAAGCCGCAAAACTTATGGCTGAGGCTGGCATCACCGACCACGCTTTTGCCAAGCGCAAGGCCGCCCGCCAGCTTGGCGCGTCGGATACACAACACCTGCCCAGCAATCAGGAAATAGATGAGGCGCTGCACAGCTATCGCGCGCTGTTCCAGCAGGACAGCCATCCCGCAATCCTGTATCAGTTACGCGAAGAAGCTCTCTCCACCATGCGCCTGCTTCAGCAGTTTCAGCCTTATCTCACAGGTTCGGTACTCAGCGGAACTGCCGGAGAAGCGTCCGACATCAACATCATGCTGTTCAGCGACGATGCCAAAGCCGTGTTGTTATTCCTGCTCAAACACAACCTTCCATTTGAAGACGGCGAATGGAGAGTACGCGTAGGCGGACACGAAGAAAGCGTACCGAGTTATACCCTGAACAGCGAATCCGGTACGCAAACGCACATTATCGTACTGCCGGAAAGCGCCCGTCACAGCGGCAGCCGCCACCCGGAAACGCATGCGGATATTGCAGCGGTAGAAGTTTTGTTAGCAGGTTAATGCAAGCGGAATTGCCGCAACCAAGCGGCAATGTTTTGCAGTTTATTTATTCGCCTTCAACCACCTTGCCGCATCCAGCGCAAAGTACGTCAAAATCCCGTCCGCTCCCGCACGTTTGAACGCCAGCAACGCTTCCAGCACACAGGCCTCTTCGTTCAGCCAGCCGTTTTGCGCGGCAGCCTTGAGCATGGCGTATTCGCCGCTGACCTGATACACAAAAGTCGGCGCTTTGAATTCGTCCTTTACGCGACGCACGATGTCGAGGTAGGGCATGCCGGGTTTGACCATCACCATGTCCGCGCCTTCCTGCAAATCCAGTCCGACTTCCCATAACGCCTCGTCGGAATTGGCCGGATCCATCTGGTACGTGTATTTGTTGCCCTTACCGAGGTTGCCGCTGGAACCCACGGCATCACGGAACGGGCCGTAAAAACTGGAGGCATATTTGGCGGAGTAGGCCATGATGCGGGTGTGTATGCGCTTATGGGCATCCAGCGCCGCGCGGATCGCGCCGATGCGACCATCCATCATGTCCGAAGGAGCGACGATGTCAGCACCCGCTGCGGCATGGCACTGTGCTTGTTTGGTGAGCACGGCGATGGTTTCGTCGTTAAGCACATAGCCGCTGTCATCGATCAGGCCGTCTTGGCCGTGACTGGTGTAAGGGTCGAGCGCAACATCGGTCATGACACCCAGCTCGGGAAAGTTTTTCTTCAGCGCGGCAACCACGCGCGGCACCAGACCGTTCGGATTAAACGCTTCGCTGGCATCCAGACTTTTCAACGGCGTATCAATCACCGGAAAGATCGCCATCACTGGAATACCCAGCTTGACGCATCGCTCGGCATCAGCCAAAAGCAAGTCCAAAGTCTTGCGCTGCACGCCGGGCATGGACTTCACATCCTCGACTTTATTCGCGCCTTCCAACACAAAAACAGGGTAGATAAAATCTGCCGGAGTAAGTATGTGCTCTCGCATCAAGTCGCGCGAAAACTGGTCGTGGCGCATACGGCGCATTCTGGATTGAGGATACTGTCCAAGTGTTTGCATAAATTTTCCTAAAAATTTATTAATTTCTGGAACTATTTTCGCATAGTCCCGTCTGAGCATACGAGTAGCGAAAGCTGCTTCCCGTTTCTCCTCCCTGAGCGGGTGTCTTTACAGCGTAAAGACCTTGTTGCCCCTGACCTCCCCCTTTGGTTCAGGGGCATTTTTTTGCCGGTTAGTTCTTCAGCCAGCCCGCAATCACCGCTTCCGCTTCATCCATTCCCAACTTCTTCAAACTGGAAAAAAGCTGTGCGCTACATTGCGGAAAATGCTCGGCCAAAAACTCTTTCACTTCGCGCAAAGTCTTGGTGGATTCCTGGCGGCTCAGCTTGTCCGATTTGGTGAGCAGAATATGGATGGGTTTGCCCGTTGGAGCGAACCAGCCCAGCATACCTTGGTCGCGCTCGGTGAGCGGATGGCGCGCATCCATGATGACCACCAGTCCGCAAAGTTCCTCGCGCGTTTGCAGGTACTCGCTCAGCAAATGTTCCCAGTGCGCCTGCACATCGGGCGGCACTTTGGCATAACCGTAGCCCGGCAAATCGACCAGATAATTATCTTCGCCCAGAGAGAAATAATTCAGGTGCTGCGTGCGTCCCGGCGTTTTGCTGGTGAAAGCCAAGCGCGTGTGGTTGGCCAGCGTATTGATGGCGCTGGACTTGCCCGCGTTGGAGCGCCCGACGAACGCCACTTCCTTGCCGCCATGCAGCGGCAAATCCTTCATGTGATTGACGGTGGTGTAGAACGCCGCTTGCGAAAAAAGTCCCATTATTTCCAGGCCGCGAAAATTTTGTCTGCCGCAGCCACTGTCGCCGCGATGTCGGCTTCGGTATGCGCGGCAGACACAAAGCCTGCTTCAAATGCCGAAGGCGCAAGGTAATGACCCGCATCCAGCATGGCGTGGAAGAAGCGGTTGAACGCTTCCTTGTCGCAGGCCATGACTTCAGCGTAGCTGGTTGGTACTGCCTTGCTGAAGTACAAGCCGAACATGCCGCCCACCGATTGCGCGCAGAACGCGATGCCGTGCTTCTTTGCTGCGGCGCTCAAGCCTTCGGTCAATTGTTTTGCCAATTGCGACAAGTGTTCGTAGAAGCCGGGCGCTTGCACCAGCTTCAAGGTGGTCAAACCCGCCGCCACCGCCACCGGATTGCCGGACAATGTGCCCGCCTGATACACCGCACCCAAGGGAGCCAAGCATTGCATGATGTCGCGCCGTCCGCCGAACGCCGCAGCAGGCAGTCCGCCGCCCATCACTTTGCCCAGCGTCACGAGGTCGGGCTTGATGCCGTAATAGCCTTGTGCGCCTTGCAAGCTGACACGGAAGCCGGTCATCACTTCATCGAGAATCAACACAGCGCCGTGCTTCGTGCACAGGTTGCGCAAAGCATCGAGGAACTCGCGCTTGGGCGTAATCAGATTCATATTGCCCGCCACCGGCTCGACGATCACCGCCGCGATTTCCTTGCCCATTTCGGCGAAGGCTTTTTCCAATCCGGCTGCATCGTTGTAGTCCAGCACTGTGGTCAGCGCCGCGATTTCGGCGGGCACGCCGGAAGAACTGGGCTGGCCGAAGGTCAGCGCGCCGGAACCCGCCTTGACCAACAAGCCGTCGGAGTGCCCGTGATAACAACCTTCAAATTTGATGATGCGCGAACGCCCGGTGAAACCGCGCGCCAGACGGATCGCGGTCATGGTCGCCTCGGTGCCGGAGCTGACCAGACGCACCATCTCCAGACTGGGCAGAATCTTGCACAGCAGCTCGGCCATTTCCAGTTCGCTCGCCGTCGGCGCGCCGAAACCCAAACCCTGCGCGGCGGCATCCTGCACTGCCTTCACCACTTGCGGATGGCAATGGCCGACAATCATCGGCCCCCACGATCCGACGTAATCGGTATATTTTTTCCCGTCCGCATCCCACACGTAAGCGCCTTGCCCGCGCTGGAAAAACAGCGGCGTGCCGCCCACCGAACGGAACGCGCGCACCGGCGAATTCACGCCGCCGGGAATGATTTGTTGGGATTGTTCGAAAAGGGTTTGATTCTGAGAAGTCATGACTTAAGTCCTGCTGAATAAAATTGAAAATTCCTGCGCGCTGGCTTGTATATCCGGCGCATTCCACAGCGCCGAAATGACGGCCAGCGCATCCGCCCCCGCCTCAATCAATGCAGCGCCGTTGTGTTGCGTGATGCCGCCTATGGCAACGATGGGCACTGCCAACTCGCCGCGCACCGCTTGTAACAAAGCCACCTCCGCTTTCACCGCTTCGGGTTTGACGCTGGAAGAAAAGAACGCGCCGAACGCCACGTAATCCGCGCCTTGCCGCACTGCCTCCAGCGCCAACGGCGCGCGATTATAGCAAGACACGCCGATGGTCTTCGCTTTGCCTAGCAGTGCGCGCGCTGCCGCCACACTGTCATCCTCTCCGCCCAGATGCACGCCGTCCGCAGCCACTTGCGCCGCCAGTTGCGCGTCGTCGTTGACGATGAAGGTGGCATCGAACTCGCGCGTCAATCCGCGCAAGGCTTGCGCCTGTTGCAACTTCAATGCGGGAGAAGCTGATTTGTTGCGGTATTGCAGCACGCGCGCGCCGCCCTGCAAGGCGAGGCGGGCTTTGCGCAACAACTCGGCCGTATTTAATTCGTCCGGCGTGATAGCGTACAGACCGCTGATGCTTTGCTGATGCACCGCCTTTGTATTGTAGGAGCCAGCTTGCTGGCGAATCCCTTTCGCGGCTAAAGCCGCTCCTACAGAGATAGGATGGCTCATTGGCCGACTTGAGTTAATGCCTAGTTTCGCTGCCATCTTCCGCTTCATCATCGCGCGCCCAGAACAAACGATCCGGGATGTGTTGCCCCATGCCGGGACGGAAACCGTATTTGAGAGCTTCCCACGTGTATTCCTGCGCCTCGCGCACGGCTTCTTCCATGGTCAAGCCGTTGGCCAGCAACGCGGCGATGGCCGATGCCAAGGTGCAGCCCGAGCCGTGATAAATGCCGGGCAGACGCGGCCAGCTATCGCTACGCACCAGACCGCGCTCGCCGTACAGCGAATTGATAACCTTGGGCGTATTTTCGTGCGTGCCGGTAATCAGCACATATTCGCAGCCCAGCTTCAAAATGCGTTTGGCGCTCTCGGACAAACTCGGATCGTCTTCCTCGTTGTCTTCGTCCAAAATCAGACGGCGCGCTTCCATGCTGTTCGGCGTGAGGATGGTGGTCTGCGGCAACAACAACTCGCGCATCGCATCCAGCATGTCCTCGTTCGCCAGCTCATCGCCGCGCCCGGAAGCCAGCACCGGATCGAACACCAGCGGAATCTCGGGATAATCGGAAATTACTTCGGCGATGGCGGCGATGTTATCCACGCTGCCCAGCAAGCCGATCTTGAACGCCGCCACCGGCATATCTTCCAGCACCGCGCGCGCCTGATCCGCCACCCAATCCGCATCCACCGCCTGCACATCATCCACGCCGCTGGTGTCCTGCACCGTGATCGCGGTCACCACGCACAGCGGATGGCAACCCATGCTGGCGATGGTCAAAATATCGGCCTGCATCCCCGCGCCGCTGCTCGGATCGGTGGCGGCGAAGGTCAAAACGAATGGTGGAATATCTGACATGAAATAACCCCGGCTTGCTTGAACTATTGAAGCGCGATTCTAACTGAAACGCGTGGCGGGCGCGTTGCACACGAGAGTGCGGCACGCAAACGAAGCAGAATGGGTTGGTGGAAAAATATGGCAGGGTGTTATTACTTGAACTGCAAAAACATCACGTAGATGCCCGTCAATAGGCGATCTACGTGATGCGTTTGATGTAGAACGCCTATTCACGGGCGTTTGCGAGAGGTTCGGTTTATAAATCTGCTGCGAAGGCGCAAAATCGTCACTCAGTAACAAAGTGTATAGATCGCTTGGCATATTGACGGCCTAAGGGATGGCGGATAGGGTGCGCACCAGCAATTTGCGAAAGGGGTGGAATGAGAACAGGACTTGGAAACTTTGCGATGTTGCTAAGCGACATAAGGATTCCGTCTGGCGCTGTGGCTGCGCCGGAAAATATTACGGCTTCTTTTGTTCTTTTGGGATCAATGGAATCACCCCGTGATTTTTCTTCAAACTTGAGTCCGCGAGGTAATTAGTTATGCGCATACCCCCCCTTCTAGCAGTGACTGCCCTCCTATCAGTTACAAGCTTTGTTTGTAGCGCGGAAATTGAAATATCTTTTCCGACGGATGTGAAGGAATTCATAAACGACAAAGAAGGGTGCGACCATTTTGCCGGTGAACCGAGAGACTTCGATGAAAGCTATAAGCGGGAATTCGGCAAGAAAGCTGAAGTAGAAGAGGCAGAGCGCGCCGCATTTCTTGAGGAAATGACAGAAAAACTCTGCTATCAAATTGACAGGCGGCTTACTCTGCTAATGCGGAAATATCTTGGCGACAAATCCGTTATCGATAAGCTCTCACAATACAACTATCTCAATATCGATACTTTCACCCATATAGATATTCACCAAGATTTTCCAAATAGAGAACTCATACAGCAAAAACTTTTAGTGAAAGGATTTCACGAAAAAATGACGTTGTTTGAAAATGGTTCGATGCCGTCGAAATTGACCGTTCAAATTGGCTCGCAAATTGATATTGGTTCTGCACAACGAATTATTGAAACCTTCATGGAGTTTGGTCCGAAAAATATTGGTATCGTAGTTTTGCCGAAAAACAGCTTACCTATTTATGCAACACGAATTATTGTTGGCGATAACCCAGCGGGAAATAATCAAGTTTATGTGGGTGAGAACATTAAAGATTTGCTATCACCAGATATTACACAGGGTGATTTTGAGAAATTTGCAATATTGCAAAATGTTAAAGCGCCAATTATTGATTGCTCGAAAGAAATGAAAGTGTGCAAAGATTTTACTTGGGGCTGTGCAAGTTTGAGTATTCCTGAAGGCGCAATGTGCGATAAAGATTGCCAAGCGAATATCCTTGAGAAGTTGTATGCGGCAAATGTTCCAGTCGATGCCAATATTGGGAAATCAACGACTATTAAGTTTTCGAAAGAATTTCGTGGTTGTGTTGGTCACAATAATTACTGGGGAGGGGCATCGGCTATTCTTGGTGGTACCGAAGAGGGAACCAAATGCATAGCAAAAGTATTAGGGTATGAATACCATGCTACGGGCTGCAATGGGGCCGGCTTGCCGTACGATGTTAGAGTTCATTAACGCAACCTAAGGAGTGCCATGAGGGTCTTTCACTCACATTGCCTGAAAAAGGCTTGTTATCTCACTCCCCGTACTAATGTGATAACGAAAGACTTGATCCTTAAGCGTGTTGTGAGAATAAATTCGCATCTACAACATCCGCGTAACGACATGAACTTCGCTGCATTTGTCAGCAACTGCGGGAGCTATCGCAATCCGCGCCCGTTCAAATAGTTGGCGATGCTGGCGAATTCATCCACGCCCAGATTCTCGGCACGCAACTGCGCGTTGATGCCGAGCTGTTCAAATTCGCTTTCATTCAGATAGGGCTTGAGCGTGTTGCGCAAGGTCTTGCGGCGTTGGCCGAAGGCGGATGACACGATTTGGGCGAATAACGTTTCGTTCTTCACCACAATCTTGTCGGCTGGCAGCGGGATCATGCGCACGATGGCGGAATCGACTTTGGGCGCGGGGCGGAACGATTGCGGCGGCACGTCGAGCAATTTTTCCATGTAGAAGCGGTATTGCAGCATCACCGACAAACGCCCGTATTCCGGGGTGGAAGGCGCGGCGACCATGCGTTCCACCACTTCGTTTTGCAGCATGAAATGCATGTCGGTGATGTGCGCGGCGTAAGCGGCAAAATGGAACAGCAGCGGTGAGGAAATGTTGTACGGCAGGTTGCCGACGATGCGCAGCGGTGTGGGCAGCTCGGCCAGATCGAACTTCAGCGCGTCGCCTTCGTGGATGACGATTTTGTCTTGCGGATAGTCGGTCTTCAGACGCGCAATGATGTCGCGGTCTATCTCAACCACATGCAGCTTGTTCAGCTGTATTAGCAGCGGGCGCGTCAGCGCGCCCAGTCCTGGGCCGATCTCCACCATGGTGTCGTTGGCCTCGGGGCGGATGGCGCGCACGATGTCGGCGATGATCTGTTCATCAACCAGAAAATTCTGGCCGAACATTTTTTTTGCTTTATGTCCGCTCATGCGGGTGTCCGATCAAAACAATTTCTGGTTATCAATAAAGTTCAGCAGGTTGCGCCGCACCGTTTTGCTCCCTTCTCCCGCAGGCGGGAGAAGGGCTGGGGATGAGGGTTTATGCGTACCGGATAGTTTGGTTACACTCAACGACCCTCACCCTAACCCTCTCCCGCCTGCGGGAGAGGGGACTACCGAGCTTTGTCAATTTTTTCACACTCCGACATTTCCATCGCCACCTTGATCGCCTCCAGCAAGCTGCCGACATTGGCCTTGCCCGTTCCCGCCAGTTCCAGCGCCGTGCCGTGATCGACCGAGGTGCGGATGATGGGCATGCCCAGCGTGATGTTGACACCTTCGCCGAAGCTGGCGTGCTTCAGCACGGGCAAGCCCTGGTCGTGGTACATGGTGAGCACCGCATCGCATTCGCGCAGCCTGTGCGCGGCGAACAGGGTATCGGCCGGAATCGGCGCGCTGACGTTCATGCCTTCGGCGCGCAATTTGTCCAGCACCGGAATCATCACGTCGATTTCTTCGCGACCCAGATGTCCACCTTCACCTGCGTGCGGATTGAGCCCAGCAACAAAAATTCGCGGTTGAGAAATTCCAAAACGTTTTTGCAAATCGCCGTTAAGAATTCGCAACACGCTTTCCAGCAATGGCGCGGTGATGGCATCCGCCACTTCGCGCAACGGCAGATGCGTGGTCGCCAGCGCCACACGCATGCCGCCACCGGCCAGCATCATCACCACCTGCGGCGTATGCGTCAGTTCGGCGAGGAATTCGGTGTGACCGGTAAAGGGAATGCCCGCATCGTTGATGACTCCCTTGTGCACGGGCGCGGTGACCATGCCGGCGAACTCGCCCGACTGGCAACCTTGCGCGGCGCGGGTGAGCATGTTCAACACATAGTGGCTGTTTGCTGGATTCAGACGACCCGCCTCAACGGCGGTTTGCGCGGGAATATGCACTACGTGTAGATCGCCTGTGGATGCGGCTTCGCAGCCGGTTGTGTAGTCGCGCAGATTGACTTGCAGGCCGAGTTGCGCGGCGCGCTGCTGCAACACTGTCTTGTCGGCCAGCACCACCAGCGGTTGCTCAAACTGGTGTTGTGCCAGTTGCAGGCAAAGGTCGGGACCGATGCCCGCCGCTTCACCCGAAGTGATGACCAGCGCTTGTTGCTTCACTTGTCCGCGTCTCGGTATTCGACCAGCGTGCGGTCGCGCAACTGGCGCAGCCAATCCTGAAATGCCTCATCCGATTTGAAGGCGCGAATGGCGGCGCGCGCGCGCTGGCGTTTCTGCTCCACGGTCACGTCGGTGTTGCGGCGCTCCAGCACCTGGATCAGATGCCAGCCGAAGCCGGACTGCACCAGTCCGCTCACTTGGCCGACCTTCAGCGCATCCATCGCGCCCTCGAATTCCGGCACGGTTTCGCCCGGCGACAACCAGCCCAGATCGCCGCCCTGCGGCGCGCTGCCGTCCTCTGAATGCAGGCGCGCCTGTTCGGCAAAATCCGCGCCTTTGTCGATGCGTGTTTTGATTTCCTGCAAGCGGTTCTTGGCCTCGTTCTCGGACACCAGCTCGCTGGTCTTGATCAGGATGTGGCGCGCGTGCGTTTGCACGATCACCACCGGCGCATCCTTGCTGCGCCGGTCCAGCAATTTGATGATGTGGAAACCGCTGGGGCTGCGCAGGATTTCGCTCACTTCGCCCGGTTTCATTTTCAGCAACGGTTCGGAGAACAACGGCGGCAAACGATCCGCCGGTCGCCAGCCGAGTTCGCCGCCGCTCAACGCGTCCTGCGCATCGGAGAAACCGGCAGCCACTTGCGCGAACGGTGCGCCGCCGCGCAATTTGGCCAGCGCCTGTTCGGCGCGTTTGCGGTAGCCGAGTATTTTGTCGGAAGTGGCCTGCTCCGGCACCACCACCAGAATGTGCGCGAGTTGCAGTTCTTCGCCGTGTCCTTCCTGGCGCTCCTGGTTGCTCAGGTAGTTATCCACGTCGTTTTCGCTGATGACCAGTTTGCTATCGACTTCGCGCTCGCGCAGGCGCACCGAAACCATCTCGCCGCGAATTTCCTCGCGGAATTTTTTGAAGTCGATGCCTTCTTTTTCCAGCTTGGCGCGGAACGCGGCAACCGATTCGAATTTATTTTGCTGCGCGATTCTGCCCAGCGCTTTTTCCAGTTGGGCATCATCCACGCGCAGGCCGCTTTCTTTGGCGAACTGCGTTTGCAGCAGTTCGGTAATCATGCGCTCCAGCACCTGCTTTTCCAGCACGCCGTTTTCCGGCAACTGCGTGCCCTGTTTTTGCAGTTGCTTTACCACGGCGCTCATGCGCTGGTCGAGCTCCAGTTGGGTGATGGCATCGTCGCCCACCACGACCAGAATGCGGTCCAGCACGACGGGCTCCGTCGCCCCGGCGGCAAGCGGCAAGCAACACAACAGCAAGGAGTAGATCAGTTTTCTTAACATTATGGATTCCAGATTATTTAAAACCTTGAACGGGTTGTTCAACGGGCAGGGCATTCAATTTTGTGTAACCGGAGATGCTGCTGCGCAAGGCGGTCAGCGGATCGGAGCCGATACCAACCAGATCGTTCAACTCCAGCTGGATGAATATTCCGGTGGATCTTTCCAGCGTGGCTGTGGCAAAACTCTGCGCCACCAGCCGCAACGTCCAACACGACTCATTATACTCAAGCCCGCCCAGCGCATCCAAAATGCGGTTGTCCTGCAGCGAAAAATTGAGCCGCCCCACGCCGTGCCAGCGCCCTGAAATCGGCCATTGCGTGGAAACATCCATCTGGCGCAAAGTGTTGCGGGTGAAACGATAACCCAGATTGAACAACTTGCCGGCTTCCGGGTTATAGCGTGCCGCCGCACTGTAGGACTCGGTGTGTACCTGATTCGGGTTGTATTGCACCAGACTGTCCAGCCACCATGCGCGCGTCATCCTGCCGCCCACCGTCAGCAAAATATCGGAACGGCTGTTGCTGTCGGTCGGCGCGACAAGGTTCACCTGCGGCGCTTTGAAGCTGAAGCGCTCCGCCACCCCCACGCGCAACCGTTCCGTGCCGTCCTCGTCGTCGATCGCGCGCGAAGTCAGCGCCAGCGTCAGCATGTCGGCATCGCCCACGCGGTCGCTGCCGAGAAATCGGTTTTCGGTGAACATCTGGCTGAAGCTGAACGGCGCTTGCGCCGTGTCGAAATTGGGCAGCAGGTTCTGGTCGCGGTACGGGATGCGCACGTAATAGGCGCGCGGTTCCAGCGTCTGCATATAGCCGTTGCCGAAGAACGAGTCGTTGCGCTCGAACACCAGCCCGCTGTCCAGGCTGAATATGGGCACGCTGCGCGAGCTGTCCGGCAGGCTGCTCGCATTATTTCCGTCCAGCACGTAGCTGGTGTAATGCATGCCGAACTTGGGCGTAAAGAAATAACCGGGCGCGTTCAGCAGCGGATAGCTGAACGTGGGATAAACCACCATGCGTTTGCCGTTGACCTGCGCGGGATCGGGATTGCGGAAGTCCACATATTCGCTGTTGAGCGCCAGCGTACCGTCGGCCACCGGCTGTTGCGCGTTCAAGTTGAGCTGCGGCTGGCGGCGATAGGGAACGGTGACCGGAGCCAGCGGATCCTGCAAAGTCTGGTAGCGCTGCACCCGCGCCGTCGCGTTCCATCCCTCGCCCGCGTAAGTCGCCACGCCTTCGCGCAACAAGTTGGTCTGCGAAGTGCTGTTTACCGAATCGGCCAGATCGCGGAAATAGGCATCGTCCGAAACGCGGTTCACATTCCACGCAGCCCCGAACCCCTTGCCCAGATTTTGATTATGTTTCCACGCCACGCGCGCGCGATCCGTCAAGCTGACGCGGTCGGCGGAAAGCACATCCAGATGCAGTTCTCCGCCGTATTCGGGCTGAAGGTAGCGCACCTCGTTGTTGAACTGCGTGCCGCGCTTGGTGATGAAACGCGGGGAAAAAGTCGCGTCCAGATTGGGCGAAATGCTCCAGTAGTAGGGCAGGGTAATCTCGAAACCGCCCGAGTTGGTGCTGCCCTGCGTCGGCCCCAGAAAACCGGAACGGTTGCCGCGACCCAACGGAAAATCCATCCACGGCGTGTAAAGCAAAGGCACGCCTTTGAACTCGACCAACGTGTGGTAGGCCACGCCGACCTGCGTCGCGCGATCAATCTCCAACCGGCTCATTTTCAGCAGCCAATCATCGTTGCCGATCGGGCACGTGGTGTAGGTTGCGTGCTCGAAAGAAAAGTTCTGCTTGCCCTCGATGTTCACCGAGGTCGCGCCGCCGCGCGAATTGTTTTCGCTAAACTGAAATTCGGGCTGTTTCATTACGCCCAGATTGCTGTCCAGATTGATATTCAGCGCGGGGCCGCTCACAAACGAACCGCTCTGTCTGATAGTCACCCCGCCCTCGGCCTGCACCTCTTTGCTGTCCTGGTCGTAGCGCAAATGATCGGCGCTGATGACTTGGTCGTCCTGGCGCAACTCGACATCGCCTTCCGCCACAAGTTGCCCGCCCTGACCGGCTTCCACCCGTTGCGCGCTGATAAAAGCTACCGGGCGCTCGTCTGTGGCGGGAAGCCTTTTGAAGGTGCGATCCAGCTTCAGCGGCAACACCTCGTCTTCGGCATGACCGGACAGGGGCAGCGCGAAAACAAGGCAGAAGGCGGCAAAACTCGGACGAAAAAGCATGGGAGGTCAGGTTAAATTAAGATGCTAAAATCGCACAAAAACACCATTAAGGCAAACCGATGCAACGCCAGAACCAGCTTTCCGCTTGGCTTTCCAGCCAATATCCCGGACAAACCTTCACCCTCGCACCCGCTTCCGCCGATGCCAGTTTCCGCCGCTACTTCCGCGCCACGTTCGCCGATGGCGGCGGTTGCGACACGTTACTGGCGAAGCCAGCCGATTGCGGGAGCAACCGCCCAGCAGCCCCTCCCGCACCAGACGGTTCCACCGCACCGTGTCGGGGCTGCGGTTGCGACACGTTACTGGCGAAGCCAGCCGATTGCGGGAGCAACCGCCCGGCAGCCTCTCCCGCACCAGACGGTTCTACCGCACCGTGTCGGGGCTGCACGCGAGTGGTCATGGACGCGCCGCCGCAACACGAAAACTGTGAGCCGTTTCTGCATGTGGGCAAACTGTTTGAAGCGGCAGGCACGCATGTGCCGCATGTCTATGCGCAAGACCTGGCGCAAGGATTTTTGCTGCTGTCCGATCTGGGCAACACCACTTATTTGCAGGCGTTGACTGCTGACAATGCCACTCGTCTTTACAGTGCGGCAACCGATGCGCTGATCAAAATTCAACTCGCCTCGCGTGAAGGCGAGTTGCCGCTATATGACGAAGCGCTGTTGCGGCGCGAACTGAACCTGTTCCCCGAGTGGTACATCGCCAAACATCTGGGCATCACGCTCACCGCCAAGCAACAGGCCAAACTGGAAGAAGTTTTTGTGCGCATTCTCGCCAACAATCTGGCGCAACCGCGCGTGTATGTGCACCGCGACTACCATTCGCGCAATCTCATGCTGACCGATCCAAATCCGGGAATATTAGACTTTCAGGATGCTGTGTATGGCCCCATCACTTACGACCTCGCCTCGCTGTTCAAGGATGCCTACATCCGCTGGGAAGAAGAACAGATCATGGACTGGCTCATCCGCTATTGGGAGAAGGCGCGCAAAGCCGGGCTGCCGGTGCGCGAAGATTTCGGCGACTTCTACCGCGACTACGAACTGATGGGCGTGCAGCGCCACATCAAAGTGCTGGGCATTTTTGCGCGCCTGTACCATCGCGACGGCAAGGACGGCTACCTGAAAGATATGCCGCTGGTGATGGATTATTTGCGCCGCGCTTGCGAGCGCTACATCGACCTCAAGCCATTGCTCAATCTGCTGGATGAGTTCGAGCTACACGCGGCACAAACTCCCGGAGGACAAGCCTGAATGCGGGCGATGATTCTGGCCGCCGGACGCGGCGAACGCATGCGCCCGCTCACCGACCACACGCCCAAACCTTTGCTGCAAGCGGGCGGCAAGCCGCTGATCGTGTGGCACATCGAGCGGCTGGTGCGCGCCGGCATCACCGAGCTGGTCATCAACCATGCGCACCTCGGCGCGCAGATCGAACAGGCACTGGGCGACGGCAGCAAGTTTGGCGCATCCATACACTACTCGGATGAAGGCATTGCGCTGGAAACGGCGGGCGGCATCGCCAATGCATTGCCCCTGTTAGGCAGCGACATTTTTGCAGTGGTCAACGGCGACACCTTTTGCGATTACGATTTTGCGCGCCTGCCCGAACTCGCCGCACAAATGCAACGCAATCAAGACAGCGCACATTTAGTGTTGGTGGATAACCCAGAACACAACCTCAAGGGCGATTTCTGCCTGGACCAACACCGCATCACGCCGCCCCCCTCAATCCCCAATCCTCAGTCCGCACTCCTGACGTTTTCCGGCATCGGCCTCTACCAACCCGCGCTGTTCGCCCACATCCCGCGCGGCACCAAAGCGCCGCTCGCGCCTTTGTTGCGCGAACAGATCGCGCTGGGCAAAGTCGGCGGCGAACATCATCACGGCATCTGGATCGATGTCGGCACGCCGCAACGCCTGCAACAACTCGACCTGCAACTACGCGCAACTTCTCCCTGAAACTCGCTCTCTTTATTCGTCAATTATTGCAAAAACTATCCGGCACGCGGTATTTGCATGTTTCGATACCAAGTTAAACTGCCTACTGGTAGGATTACTGAACTGGATGGTTTGTGATTTGGTTACCATCCGATAAAAACGGTCGCAACGGAGGAGGCAATATGGCTGACAACGATATTTCGTGGTTTTCTGAAGCGCACATCAACAAGCTGTTCTCGCACTTTCCGCTACCGCTGGCCATTCTCGATGGCGCGGGTTCGGTCAAGTTGCTCAACCGGTTGTTCACCGATATTTTCGATGCCTCGATTCTCCAGACGGATGCCCTGCAAGCGGTTCTGCGCCAACAGGACGCGAATGGGCAAACGCTGGCGCTGACCAACCGCGACGGGGCGCAAATCACTTTGCGCGCCCGCGTCATCAAGGTGGAAAACTTTGTCGTCCTGATCATGGAAATGTCCGACGAGTCCAGCCATTTCGCCGAGCTGGCCGAGTTGCACCTGCGTCTCGCCGAGCTGGAAAAACTCAGCTCGACCGACCGCCTGACCGGGGCATGGAACCGCACGCATTTCGACAAGACCGTCAGCGCCGAACTCAGCCGCAGCGTGCGCTACAAACAGCCGGTATCGCTGATCTTTTTCGACATCGACCATTTCAAACACGTCAACGATACTTACGGTCACGCCGTCGGCGATGTGGCGCTGCGCGAGCTGGTGAAAGTCATCTGGAAAAACATCCGCAATTCGGACATGTTGTTCCGCTGGGGCGGCGAAGAATTTGTGCTGATCGCGCCCTCCACCTCCTACCGCGCGGCCTCCGGACTGGCCGAAACTCTGCGCGCCAAAGTTGAAAAACATCCCATCGAACAAGTGGGGCACATCAACATCAGCCTGGGCGTGGCCGAACATTTGACCGGCGAAAGCTGCGATGTCTGGTTTCAGCGCGCGGATGCCGCGCTGTATCAAGCCAAGAACAGCGGCCGCAACCGCGTCATCGTCGATCCGCACGGCAGCAGCGATCTGTGGGAAGCCGAAACCGGCTCGACCATTCTGCATCTGACCTGGCACGATTCCTACGAGTGCGGCGAGCCGACCATAGACAACGAGCACCACCGCCTGTTCGACCTGTCCAATGTGCTGATCGATGCCTCGTT
>JAQTTU010000002.1:0-279004 GCA_028710605.1 Sideroxydans sp. | reverse complement strand
TGACCCATTCTTTCCAGCCTTACGCCGCGCGCCGCGCCCGCCTGCAAAACCTGATGCGGCACGGCATCGCCGTGATTCCCACCGCGCCGGAAGTCGCGCGCAATGCCGACACCTATTACGACTACCGCCACGACAGCTATTTGTATTACCTGAGCGGGTTCGGCGAACCGGAAGCGGTGCTGGTCATCGTTGCGGGCGAATCGCCGCAACACATTTTGTTCTGCCGCGAAAAAAATCCCGAGCGCGAAGTGTGGGACGGTTTCCGATTCGGCCCGGAAGCGGCGCGCGAGGCATTCGGTTTCGATGCCGCGTATCCCATCGCGCAACTGGACGAAAAACTGATCGAGCTGATGGGCGACCGGACGGCGCTGTTTTGCCCGCTCGGCGCTGATGCCGCCTTTGACGCGCACCTGCTCGGACTGCGCGAAACCGTCAAAGCCAAAACGCGGCTGGGCATTCATGCGCCGCACGAAATCCGCGACGTGCGCGACAGCCTCAACGAGATGCGCCTGTTCAAGGACGCGCACGAAATCGGCCTGATGCGCCGCGCCGCGACCATCTCTTGCGGCGCGCACCGCCGCGCCATGGCGTTCACCCGCCCCGGCCAGTTTGAATACGAGGTGGAAGCCGAACTGCTGCACGAATTCTTCCGTCACGGCTCGCGCCATCCGGCCTACACCAGCATCGTGGCGGGCGGCGCGAACGCCTGCACGTTGCACTACGTCGGCAACAAGGCGCGCCTCAACGACGGCGAGTTGCTGCTGATCGACGCGGGCTGCGAGCTGGACGGCTACGCCTCCGACATCACGCGCACGTTTCCAATCAACGGAAAATTCAGCGCCGCGCAAAAAGACGTGTATGAAATCGTGCTGGCCGCGCAAGCCGCCGCGATTGCCGAAGCCGCGCCGGGCAAGTTGTGGAATGCGCCGCACGATGCCGCATTGCGTGTGCTGGCGCAGGGCCTCATCGACCTCAAGCTGTGCCGGGGTTCGCTGGATGCGGTAATCGAAACTGAAAGCTACAAACCGTTCTACATGCACCGCACCGGCCACTGGCTGGGCATGGACGTGCACGACGTGGGCGAGTATAAAATCGGCGGGCAATGGCGGCCGCTGCAACCCGGCATGACGCTCACCGTCGAACCCGGCTGCTACATCCGCCCCGCCGACAACGTGCCGCGCGAACTGTGGAACATCGGCATCCGCATCGAGGACGATGTGCTTATCACTGCGGGAGGCAACGAAGTGCTGACCGAGAGTGCTCCAAAGACGGTGCGGGAAATTGAAGAGATCATGAAAAACAAACCATAGCCACAGAAAACACAGAGTTCACAGAGATGTCTGCTTGAGTTCTGATACTTTCTCTGTGATCTCTGTGTACTCTGTGGCTAAAAGTTTTTAGGAGGCTGAATGAATATCTCGAATTGCGACATCGCCATCATAGGCGGCGGCCCCGTCGGCATGGCGCTGGCGGTTGCGTTGCAGGGCAACGATTTGAAGGTGGTGCTGCTGGAAGCGCGCGAATCGGAGATCAACACCACCGACCCGCGCTCGCTGGCCTTGTCTTACGGCTCGCGTTTGTTGCTGCAACGCCTGCGCGCCTGGGACTCCATCCCCAACGTGAGCCGCATTACCACCATTGAAATTTCGCAGAAGAATTCGGCGGGTCACACCACGATTCGCGCGCCGGAAATGAACGTGGCCGAAGTCGGTTACGTGCTGCCTTACACCGCGCTGCATGCCGCGTTGCAACACTCGCTGCATGACAGCGATGTCAGCTGTTTGTACGGCGCGCAAGTGAACGCTTTGTCCAGCAGCAACGGCCAAGCCAGCATCACTTATCAACGTCAGCGTCAGCGTCAGGGGCAGGAACAGGTGCTGCATGCGCGTCTCGCGGTGGTGGCCGAAGGCGGCAAATTGCTGGAAGCCGCGCATCCGCCGGAGATCACCGACTACGGCCAGAGCGGCATCATCGCCCATGTCGTCAGCACGCAAGCCGCGCCGGGCACGGCCTATGAACACTTCACACCTCAAGGCCCGATGGCGCTGTTGCCTTACCTGGACGGCTACGAACTGGTGCTGACCGCCGCGCACGACAAGGCGCAAGAGATGCTGACCTGGGACGACGCGACTTTCCTGCACTACCTGCAACTGCATTTCGGCGACCGCGTCGGCACGTTTGTCAGCGTGGGCAAGCGCGACTGCTACCCGCTGCGTTTGAAGCGCGCGCCCGACCTCACTTTCCCGTTCACCGTGCTCATCGGCAATGCCGCGCAAACCTTGCATCCGGTGGCGGGGCAAGGCTTCAACATGGGTGTGCGTGATGCGTGGGAACTGGCGCAAGTGATCCTCGATCATGCGCCGCACGACATCGGCACGGCGGCGATGTGCGCCGCCTACCGCAAATCGCGGCGCATCGACCGCAACGCGGGCATCCGTTTCACCGACGGGCTGGTGCGCCTGTTCTCCAACGATTTGCCGCTGCTGGGAAAAGTGCGTTCCGCCGCGCTCACGCTGCTCGATCATCTTCCGCCGGTGAAGAAGTTTGTGGCGAAACGCATGATGTTCGGCGCAAACGGGTAATAGACTGCCGCGCCAATTCGCTGTAACTTTGTTCTGCCCATTTCATAAGGGCGGCACGGTTCAGGAAACCGTCAATATAACGACAACTTTAGAGGGGGATACTGTGGATAACACCAACGATCAAATTTTACGCGAGTTGCGCAAAGCCAAAGCCGCTCATTTGAAGTGGCGTTCTTATGCTTATGCAATGCTGTCCGGCTTGGACATTGAACCCGAATACACGCCGCTGGATCACACCGAATGCGCCTTCGGCAAGTGGTATCACGGCGTGGGCAAAGAGCATTTCGGCCATCTGGACACCTATTCCGGGATCGAAGTGCCGCACCATATTCTGCACAAAATCTACAGTAAGATTTACGACTCTGCCCAGAGCGGCAAGATGCAGGATTCGGAAGCGGATGCCAAACGCCTGACCGAGCTTTCGCGCCAGGTGATTGATGCGCTGGAGATGGTGGAACACGAAATCGCCAGCCTAAAGTAGGGTGGATTTCAGCCATATCACCCCGGGGGATTACACCTTTAGGAGGATGTGGTTTTCCATTCGGGCAATAGACCCCGGCTTGTTAACCCTATACTTTTCTGCGCCCTGCATTCCAAAAGGGCAGCCATGTTCAAAAAACTGTTATCCGTGCTCGGTCTGGAGCATCGGCAGCACGAAGAGGTTACTCAAGTCATCAATGTCTATGACGCGGTGCTGGCGCATATTGCCTGGAAAAAGCGTCTGGTCGAATATCTTGAAGGTCGCTCCAAAGAGGACTTACAACCCGCCAAAATCTGCGTGGACAACCTGTGCGTGCTGGGCAAATGGATACACAGCGACGGCAAGGTCAAATTCGGGGAACAGCCGGTGTTTATCAATCTGGTGGGCGAACATGCAAAATTCCATGAGCATGCCGCCAAGGTTGTCGAGGCGCATCAAGCGGGAGATACCGCACTCGCACAAAACATTCTGGCCGGCAGTTTTGACGAACAATCCAGAAAAACCGTGGCCTGCCTGACCAAGCTGCATGCCATGGTGGAGGAGCACGAACAGAAACTTGCGGCTCAGTGAAAACGCTTCAGCAATTTTTCGTGTATCCCGCCGAAGCCGCCGTTGCTCATCACCAGAATCTGGTCGCCTGATTTCGCCGCCGCCGCAATGGCTTCAATCAGCTCGTTGAGATCGTCCTTCACCACCGCCTTGTCGCCCAGCGGCGCAAGCGCGCCGCGCGCATCCCAGCCCAGATTTCCGGCATAGCAAAACACCAGATCGGCCTCGCGCAAACTGCCCGGCAGCGCGTCTTTCATCACGCCCAATTTCATGGTGTTGGAACGCGGTTCCAGCACCGCGAGAATGCGCGCCTTGCCAATCTTTCGGCGCAAGCCTGCAACAGTCGTGTCGATCGCGGTGGGATGGTGCGCGAAGTCGTCATACACCGTGATGCCGTTCACCGTGCCGCGCACTTCCATGCGGCGTTTCACGTTCCTGAACGCGGAGAGCGCCGCCAATCCTTGATCTACAGGCACTCCGGCATGGCGCGCCGCCGCCAGTGCGGCCAGCGCGTTCATGCGATTGTGCTCGCCCAGCAAATCCCAGTGCAGCGTGCCTTGCGCTTTACCGTTGAGCGACACCTGATCGTTGGCATCAATGTTCCAGCCATCGTTGCTGCCGAATTTCTCCACCGGTGTCCAGCACCCGCGCTGAATCACGCGTTGCAACGATTCCTCGCGCCCGTTGCACACCACCAGTCCGTTGCCCGGCACGGTGCGCACCAGATGATGGAACTGTGTCTCGATGGCAGCCAAGTCGGCAAAAATATCGGCGTGATCGAATTCGAGATTGTTCAGCACGGCGGTGCGCGGATGGTAGTGCACGAACTTGGAACGCTTGTCGAAGAAGGCGGTGTCGTATTCGTCGGCCTCGATCACGAAAAAAGCCGCGTCGGTGATGCGCGCCGAGATGCCGAAATTCTGCGGCACACCGCCAATCAAAAATCCGGGATTCAATCCCGCGTATTCCAGTATCCACGCCAGCATGGACGAGGTGGTGGTCTTGCCGTGCGTACCCGCCACTCCCAGCACCCACTTGTCGCGCAACAGCGTATCCGCCAGCCATTGCGGGCCGGAGGCGTAAGGCAGATTGCGGTTCAGGATTTCTTCCATCAACGGATTGCCGCGCGACACCACGTTGCCGATGACGAACACATCCGGCTTCAGTTCAAGTTGCTCCACACCGAAGCCTTCGATCAACTCGATGCCCTGTGCTTCCAGCTGCGTGCTCATCGGCGGATACACGTTGGCATCGCAACCGGTGACGCGATAGCCGGATTGCTTGGCGATGGCCGCGATGCCGCCCATGAACGTGCCGCAGATGCCGAGGATGTGGATGTGTTTTGGTTTGCTCATCGCCAATTCCAATTTCGTCATTCCGGCGCAGGCCGGAATCCAGCAATTAAATAAACTCCGCGAAGCGGAACAAAACCCAACAGCATATTTAATAACTGCACTGGATTCCGGCTTGCGCCGGAATGACGGCTTAAGTTCTAAAAATAAAGTACACCGCGCCCATCAGGCACAGCCCCGCGTACAGATAATCCATCTTCAGCGGCTGGTTCATATACATCACCGCGAACGGCACGAAGATGGTCAGCGTGATGACTTCCTGCAAAATCTTCAACTGGCCGAGACTGAGCTGGGTGTAGCCGATGCGGTTGGCCGGCACCTGAATCAGATACTCGAACAGCGCGATGCCCCAACTGGCCAGCGCCGCCACATACCACGGCGATGCCGACAAATTCTTCAAGTGCCCGTACCACGCGAACGTCATGAACAAGTTGGACACCGCCAGCATCAGCGCGGTGACCAGCAGCGGGTTGGAGATCAGATTCATCGTGCGCTTATAAAAAAACCCGTTCGCCCTGAGCCTGTCGAAGGGCTCACCACGAACGGATTATTTGACTCCCAGCAATTCCACATCAAACACCAGCGTCGCGTTCGGCGGAATCACATTTCCCGCACCGCGTGCGCCGTACCCCATGTTGGCGGGAATAATCAGCGTGCGCTGTCCGCCCACCTTCATGCCCGCCACGCCCACGTCCCACCCCTTGATGACGCGCCCGCCTCCCAGCGGAAAACCAAACGGCTGGCCGCGATCGCGCGAGCTGTCGAACTTCTTGCCCTTGTTGTCCGGCGCGGCTGCGTCGTACAACCAGCCGGTGTAATGCACCGACACTTGTTGCCCCGATTTGGCTTCAGCACCTTCGCCCAGCTTGATGTCGGTTTTGATCAGTTCGGTCATGGCTTTAATTTCCTTTGGCGGTAATGCCTGCTGCGTACAGGCGGTGATTGAAAAAATGCTGACGGATAATAAACAGGCCAGCGGCAAAAAGGTGATGCGTTTCATAAATGTCTCCCCGGGATTTTCGTTGGCATCAATTAACTTCCAGCAACTCGACCTCGAACACCAGCGTCGCATTCGGCGGAATCACCCCGCCCGCACCCTGCCTGCCGTAGCCCATCTCCGGCGGGATCACCAGCGTGCGCTGACCGCCCACCTTCATGCCCTGCACGCCTTCGTCCCAGCCCTGGATCACATGGCCTTGACCCAGCGGAAAATCGAACGGCTCGTCGCGGTCGCGCGAGCTGTCGAACTTCGTGCCCTTGTTGTCCGGTGCATTCTTGTCGAACAGCCAGCCGGTGTAATGCACGGAAACCTCCTGCCCTGCATGCGCCTCCGCACCAACGCCCTGCTTGGTATCGACGATGTCGGTCTTGACGACTTTCAACAGCTTCACCTCGAACACCAGCGTCGCATCCGGCGGAATCACCCCGCCCGCACCGCGCGAACCGTATCCCATCTCCGGCGGAATCACCAGCGTGCGCAACCCGCCTTCCTTCATCCCCGCCACGCCAATATCCCAGCCCTTGATCACGCGCCCGCCGCCGAGCGGAAAACTGAACGGATCGTTGCGGTCGAGCGAACTGTCGAACTTCTTGTCCTTGTTGTCGGGCGCTGCTGCGTCAAACAGCCAGCCGGTGTAATGCACGATCACAGTTTGACCGGCTTGCGCTTCCGCGCCTTCGCCCAGTTTGGTGTCGGTTTTGATGAGGGTGGTCATGTTTCTCTTTCAGGTTAGTTATCAATATTTGTAAAAAACGTAGGTTGGGTGGAGCGTAGCGATACCCAACAAACCAAGCGATGGGTATCGCGTTGCTCAACCCATCCTACGCTGCTATTCCAAGCCAATAAGCGTCGGAGTAAGCAATCTTCTTCCATGTATCACGGCAACGATAAGAACTTGTTCGGCAGTCACCCGGTAGATAACGCGATAGCTATAAACAAAACGCTCGCGAAATTCTGGCTCGCCAATTTCGGGAACTATCGGACCGACGTTCGGAAACTTCCCCAGACTTTTAGCGACATCCAAAATCTTTTGCACCACAGCGGACGCATAAAACGGCGAGTCCTTGGCGATATAAGACGCGATAGCATCCACATCATCCAGTGCCTCTGGCGACCAGCTTATTCGCGTATCCATTTGGCTAATTTTTTCTCTGCATCCCGCTGTGAGATGACACCTTCAGCTTCAGCTCTGATCACCCCGTTCTTGATTTTTTCAATCACATAAAGGTGATATTGAATATCCTCCAGCGAACAATCCTCGGGCAGCTTCTGAAGCATAGTTACAACTTGCTGTTTTGCGATTTGCATCATTTACCTCCTTGCTTATTATTCAGCATTGTGTCGAACAATTATCCTTTGTGAATACTTTCAGGATGCTTTAGAAAGTTGTCTTTCAATTGATTTCAATAGCTCAAAGGCGATTTGTCGAACGCTGAATAGCTCGACACCTTCCATTGGCTTTTGCGTTGTCTCGTTAGAATATATCCAGCCAACGCTATTTTTCCTGCTCAAGTTTGCGTAGTTCTCATCCAGCGCGAGATCAACATGTCCTCCGCCATCTTTGTTCGCTAATGCCAGCACCAATTCCCTTCTAGAAAATCGATTTTTCTTGGAATCTACAATGACTACTTTATTCCACCATTCTGGAAAAAATACAAATTTGTTAGGACTGCCCGGCCGATGCCTTTCAAGTGGCGCGTAATAACTGCCATCCGCAGCACTAAGCTGTAACCCTACAAGACCGTGTTGAGGCATTAAATTTTTTGGGTTTACATCAAAAGCTGTATCAAAAAAGCCCATCTTTGTTTTGAAACCAAGAAGACTGAGCAGTGCTTTTGATTTTTCAATGTCATGTACTAGCACTCGAATTGCAAGTGCAAGCCTTTTTGCTTCGCCGTGAAATCCCGCATCAAATGAACTGGATGATGCCTTTAGAAAACCAAGGTTTTCAGCCAAGTGTTGGAGAAACTCTTCTTTCGTTTGCTTATATTTGGCCATATCAATTAGTAACTCAACACCGGAGCCAGCCACCGCTCCGCCTCTTCTAGCGTCCAACCCTTGCGCTTTGCATAATCCGCGACCTGATCTATTTCAATTTTTCCGGTAGCGAAGTATTGCGCTTGCGGGTGCGAAAAATAGAAGCCGCTCACCGCTGCGGTGGGCAGCATGGCGAAGCTTTCCGTTAGCGTGATGCCTGCATTCTTTGGCGCTTGCAGCAGCTCGAACAACGGGCCTTTCTCGCTGTGCTCGGGGCAGGCGGGATAGCCGGGGGCGGGGCGGATGCCGCGATATTTTTCGGCGATAATGTCGTCGTTGCTCAGTTGTTCATCCGCTGCGTAAGACCAGAATTCGCGGCGCACGCGCAGGTGCAGATGCTCGGCGAACGCCTCTGCCAGCCGGTCTGCGAGCGCCTTCAGCATGATGGCGCTGTAGTCGTCGTTCTGCTTTTCAAATTCCGCCGCGCGCGCGTCAATGCCGATGCCGGTGGTGACGGCGAACGCGCCGATGTAGTCGTTGACTTTGCTCTCCTTGGGCGCGACGAAGTCGGCCAGACAGTAGTTCGGAATGGCTTCCGGCTTTTTGGTTTGCTGGCGCAGATTGTGCCAGGTCATCGCCACCTTTTTGCGTTTGTCGTCGGCGTAGATTTCGATGTCGTCGCTGTTCACCGTGTTGGCCGGGAACAGGCCGAACACGGCGTTGGCGCTGAGCCATTTTTCTTCGACGATTTTTTTCAGCATGGCTTGCGCGTCGGCGAACAGTTTGCGCGCTTCTTCGCCCACCACTTCGTCCTGCAAGATTTTCGGATAACGCCCGGAGAGTTCCCAAGCCTGGAAGAACGGCGTCCAGTCGATGAAGTCCACCAGGATTTCCAGCGGGTAGTTTTCGAGTTTCTGTACGCCTAGCAGTTTTGGTTTGGGCGGTGTGTAATTGTTGTTCCAATCTGTTTTCAGACCGTGCGCCCGCGCCTCTTGCAACGTGACATAACTCGCCTTGCCCTTCTTGCCTTCATGCTGCTCACGCGCCGCTTGGTAATCTGCCTTGATCTCGGCGATGTAACTGTCGCGCGAAGTGGTGCTCAGCAGGTTGCTGCACACGCCCACCGCGCGCGAGGCATCGGTGACATACACCGTAGTGCCGCTCGGATAATTCGGTTCGATCTTCACCGCCGTATGCACGCGCGAGGTGGTCGCACCGCCGATCAGCAGCGGAATGTTGAAGCCCTGGCGTTCCATCTCTTTCGCCACATGCGCCATTTCTTCCAGCGACGGCGTGATGAGGCCGGAGAGGCCGATCACGTCGGCTTTGTGTTCGCGCGCGGTGTCGAGGATTTGCTGGCACGGTACCATCACGCCCATGTTCACCACTTCAAAATTGTTGCACTGCAACACCACGGTGACGATGTTTTTGCCGATGTCGTGTACGTCGCCCTTTACAGTGGCCATGACGATTTTGCCTTTGGTGCTGGTGTCGCCCGAGCGCAGTTTTTCCGCTTCGATGTAGGGGATCAGATGCGCCACGGCTTGCTTCATCACGCGCGCGGATTTCACCACTTGCGGCAAAAACATTTTGCCCGCGCCGAACAAATCGCCGACGAAATTCATGCCGGTCATCAGCGGGCCTTCGATCACCTCGACCGGGAACTTGGCTTGTTGGCGCGCTTCTTCGGTGTCTTCCACGATAAAGGTGGTGATGCCGCGCACCAGCGCGTGGGTGAGGCGTTCTTGAACCGTGCCTTTGCGCCATTCCAAATCTTCTACCTGCTCTTTGCCGCCGCCTTTGACGTTCTCCGCCAGCTTCACCAGCTTTTCGCCCGCATCGGGATGACGGTTCAGCACCACGTCTTCCACCGCGTCGCGCAACTCTTTCGGAATCTCTTCATAGACACCGAGCTGCCCGGCGTTAACGATACCCATGTTCATGCCGGCCTTGATAGCGTGGTACAGGAACACGGTGTGGATCGCTTCGCGCACCGGCTCGTTGCCACGGAACGAGAACGACACGTTGGACACGCCGCCGGAAATTTTTGCGTAAGGCAAATGCTTGCGAATCCACGCGCAGGCATTGATGAAATCCACCGCGTAGTTGTTGTGCTCTTCGATTCCGGTGGCAATCGCGAAGATGTTGGGGTCGAAGATGATGTCTTCCGGCGGGAAGCCGATGCCTTCGTCAGCATCGCCATTCTGTTCCCTCCCCCTTGACGGGGGAGGGCTAGGGAGTGGGTGAATCGTTGAAGAACCACCCCTCTCCCCAACCCTCTCCCGCAAGGGGAGAGGGAGTGAGGCGGCATCAGTTTTGAAACGTGCAGGGTCACCCGCCAGCAAGCGATAAGACCTTTCGCAAATTTCAATCTTGCGCTGATACGTGTCGGCCTGTCCCTGTTCATCAAACGCCATCACCACCGCCGCCGCGCCGTAGCTGCGCACCAGTCGGGCTTGCTGCAAGAATTTCTCTTCGCCTTCTTTCAGCGAAATCGAGTTGACGATGCTCTTGCCCTGCACGCACTTCAAGCCCGCTTCGATGATGCTCCACTTGGAAGAGTCGATCATCAGCGGCACTTTGGAAATGTCCGGCTCGGACGCGATCAGGTTGAGGAATTTCACCATGGCGGCTTCGCCGTCCAGCATGGCTTCGTCCATGTTGATGTCGATCACCTGCGCGCCGTTCTCCACTTGCTGCTTGGCGACTTCCAGCGCTTCATCGTATTTGCCTTCCAGCACCAGCCGTTTGAACTTGGCCGAGCCGGTGACATTGCAGCGCTCGCCGACGTTGACGAACAGCGAATCGTCGCCGATGTTGAATGGTTCCAGACCGGACAGGCGGCACTCGACCGGATTGGCCGGGACTTTGCGCGGCGGAATATTTTTCACCGTGTCGGCGATAGCCTTGATGAATGCGGGTGAAGTGCCGCAGCAACCGCCGATGATATTGAGGAAGCCGCTCTCGGCCCACTCCTTGATCTGCCCCGCCATGTTTTCCGGCGTGTCGTCGTAGCCGCTCTCCGCCAGCGGATTGGGCAGTCCGGCGTTGGGGTGGGCACTCACATAGCAGTTGGCGACGCGCGACATTTCCTGCACATACTGGCGCAATTCTTCCGCGCCCAGCGCGCAATTCAGACCAATCGAAATCGGATTGGCGTGTGCCAGCGAATTGTAAAAAGCTTCGGTGACTTGTCCGGTGAGCGTGCGTCCCGAAGCATCGGTGATCGTGCCCGAAATCATGATCGGCCACGTCGCACCGCGCTCGGCAAACACTTGCTGCACCGCGAAGATGGCGGCCTTGGCATTCAGCGTGTCGAAAATGGTCTCGATCAAAATCATATCGGTGCCGCCGTCGATCAGCCCGCGCGTGGCTTCGGCATAGTCGGCCACCAGTTGGTCGAAGGTGATATTGCGCGCGGCGGGATCGTTCACGTCGGGCGAGATGGTGGCGGTCTTGTCGGTGGGTCCCAGCACACCCGCGACGAAGCGCGGCTTTTCCGCCGTGGCGTATTCATCGCACGCCTCGCGCGCCAGACGCGCACCGGCCACATTCAATTCGTAATTCAGCGCCGACATGCCGTAGGCATTCAGCGTGGTGGCGTTCGCGCCGAAGGTGTTGGTCTCGATGATGTCCGCACCCGCCGCCAGATATTCGCGGTGAATGGCCTTGATGACTTCCGGTTTGGTCAGCAGCAGCAGATCGTTGTTGCCCTTGAGGTCGCGATGCCAATCGGCAAAACGCGCGCCGCGATAATCGGCCTCGGTCAGCTTGTAACGCTGAATCATGGTGCCCATCGCTCCGTCCAGAATCAGGATGCGTTGTTGCAGAAGTTTGGCGATGGGGTGTGTGGTGTGTTTCATGGTGCGCGCTTTCATAAGGGGCGCGGATTTTAGCATGCGAAATCCGCTGTTCTGGCGCTAGAAACCTTGAAGTAGGAAGTCCAGCGAGGCAGTGATGGTGGCGCTATGTTCGGACAACGAAGCGATAGGAGCTTTGAGGATTTTGGCAGGGACAGCAGCCAATTTTGGCGTTTCCATAAAACAAGCGAGGCCTTCGATTTTAAAAACTGGCGAAAGACTTTTCGGCAATGTCACCTTGTCGAAGCGATCGACTCTGCGCAAAGGAACAACGACGCGACTCTCCAGCTCGTTCAGCAAATCGCTCTGCACATCGAGCAGGAACGGCACATCGGATTTTTTCGTCTGTCCCGGATTGGGATAAATATCGAAGCGCGCCATGGTCAAAATGTCCGGTATTGCTCAAGCGGCAAGCCTTCCGCTTCGAGGTGTTTGTTATACGCGGCAATGAACCCGGCATGATCCGCGCGCCACTGCTGCTCCTTCGCCTCACGCACAACCCCGGACAGAAGCTGCTCCACCGTTTGCGAGAGATTGATGTTGAGTTCTTTGGCTTGGCGCAGCAGGTCGGAATTGATGCTGAGGTTGGTGGCTTTTTTCGGTGCTGTGGTGTCGAAACAGATGGCTGACATGTTGGCCTCCATGAATGATGCGCAGATTATATGCGCAGAACACGCCCGCATCAATTCAGCCGAAGGGGCGGACATATAAATACCCGCCCTACGCCAAGCCAGCAAATACGGCCATCTCCATCATGCGCAATGTGTAGATCGCCTATTGACGGGCGTTTCCACGCGATTGATGCAGAATTCAGGCTGCCATCGCCACGCAGTTGCGCCCGTTTTTCTTGGCGGCATATACGCCGTCGTCCGCCGCCTTGATGAGCTGTTCAAAATTTTCCATGCCGTCTTTGCGCACGGCCACGCCGATGCTGATGCTGCCACGCCACTCTCCTGCTCCGGCGGGGACGCGCAGCGCGGCGATGGCGGCGCGGATTTTTTCGCCGAGTTGCGCCGCGCCTTCGCGGTGGGTGCGCGGGCAGATAATCAGAAATTCGTCGCCGCCCAAGCGGCACACGATGTCGTCGGTGCGCACCGAGAAGCGCAGATTCTTTGACAGCTGGCGCAACACTTCGTCGCCGGCATCGTGGCCGTAGTTGTCGTTGACTTGTTTGAAGCCGTCGGCATCCACCATCATGCAGGCCAGCGGCATGTTCTTTGTCATCGCCTCATGCCAGTGTTTGTCCAGACAATGCATGGCGTGGCGGCGGTTGGGCAGGCCGGTGAGCGCGTCGGTCAGCGAGATTTCTTCCAACCGGTGATTGGCATCGGCCAGTTCCTGCGTGCGTTCCGCGACTTTCAATTCCAGCGTCTCGTTCAGCGCGTGCAATTCGCGGTTGCGTTCTGATACTTGCTGGAACAGCCCGGTCAGCGAACGCAGCAGCGGCTCGACCGCGCCCTCTTTCATGCGCTCTTCGGTGTTGAAAGCATCGGTAGGACTTTGCCCGGACTGGATGGCGATGATCTGCTTCGCCATGGATTGGTCGGAACCGAGGATGTGGTAGGCCAGCCAATACACGAGAAATTTCAGCAGCGGCTTCGCCGTATCCGGGTTGCCGGGATCAATGTCGCCGTGCATCTGTATGACTTCCTGCAAGAAGCTGTTGTGCTCGCTGCGGTGGTGTTCCTGATGGCGCTGGTCAACGCTGGTTTCATCCATCAGCCGCTCTTCTTCCGCGAAATGGTATTGCGCGTAAGCCGCCAGCTCGCCGAACACTTTTTCGATTTCGGCAAAATCCACACCCCCTTGCTGCGTCAACATTTCACCGAACTGGTTGAGCACGTCCACCAAGTGGTGGTGCTGCTTGTCCACTTCCGTCAAGCCGGTGACGAAATGTTTATCCCAGTGAAATGACTCCATGATTTTCTCCCCCTGAAAAAATGCTGCGCCATAAATATGTGATGCCATCCCTGCCTGCCGCATGAAGAACGCCTATTGACGGGCATGTGCGTGGTTGTTGCCGACTTGTCGGCTGTACAACCACGGCCTACCCCTTGCGGGTACTTCACGATGTTTCTGCTTTAACCCGGATTATCCATTAGCCGCATTTCCATTGTAGGAGCGAGCTTGCTCGCGAAAGCGCTTTCGCGAGCAAGCTCGCTCCTACAAGAATTCTCGGCCCAATGAACTATCCTGGTTTAAATCACCCTCCCGCTTTATCCATGCGCCGATACTGCACCGCTTCGGCAATGTGCTGTGTAAGAATATTTTCGCTGCCCGCCAGATCGGCGATGGTGCGCGCGACTTTGAGCACGCGATGATAAGCGCGTGCCGACAGATTCAAATGCGTAATGGCTTGTTTCAGCAGCGCCGCGCCTTGTGCGTCGGGCGCGCAGTGGGTGTCGATCTCGGTGACGCTGAGTTGCGCGTTGGGTTTATTTTGTCGCGCGAGCTGGCGCTGGCGCGCGGCTTCCACTCTCTTTTGAATAACCAGACTGTGTTCGCCGTCGGACTGTTTGAGCAAATCGTCTTGCGGCACGGCGGGCACTTCGATCTGGATGTCGATGCGGTCGAGCAAGGGGCCGGAGATTTTGCCGCGATAGCGCGCCACTTGATCCGGCGTGCAACGGCACTTGCCGTTGAAGTGGCCGAGGTAGCCGCAGGGGCAGGGGTTCATCGCGGCGACGAGTTGAAACTGCGCTTTGAAATCGGCGCGGCGCGCGGCGCGCGAGATGGTGATGCGCCCGCTTTCCATCGGCTCGCGCAGCACTTCCAACACTTTGCGATCAAACTCCGGCAGCTCGTCCAAAAATAGAACGCCGTGCATGGCCACGGAAATTTCGCCGGGACGCGGGTTGCTGCCGCCGCCGACCAAGGCCACGGCGCTCGCGGTATGGTGGGGTGCGCGGTACGGTCTGCGCTTCCAGTTCTCTACATCGAACATGCCGCCCAGCGATTGCATGGCCGCACTCTCCAGCGCTTCCACTTGCGTCATCTGCGGCAGGATGCCGGGGAAGCGCGCGGCCAGCATGCTTTTGCCGGTGCCGGGCGGGCCACTCATCAGCACGCTGTGCGAACCTGCGGCGGCAATCTCCAGCGCGCGCTTGGATTGCGACTGGCCTTTCACTTCGGACATGTCGGCGTAGTGGGGTGCTGTGGTTTTGATTTCGGGGATATGCCGCGTCAGCGCATCGCGCCCGGCCAGATGCGCCGCCACTTGCAGCAGCGATTGCGCGGGATACACCACGGCATCTTCCACCAGCGCGGCTTCCGGCGCGTTCACCGCAGGCAAAATAAAAGCGCGACCGGAATTCGAGGCGCGATAAGTCATCGCCAATGCGCCGCGAATCGCGCGCAGTTCGCCGGTCAGCGCCAGCTCTCCGGCGTATTCGTATTCGGCCAAACGGGAGGAGGGTATCTGCCCCGAGGCGGCGAGGATGCCCAGCGCGATGGGCAAATCAAAACGCCCGCTTTCCTTGGGCAGGTCGGCGGGCGCGAGGTTGACGGTGATGCGGCGCATGGGAAATTCGAACTGGCAATTCTGCAACGCGGCGCGCACCCGGTCTTTGCTTTCCTTCACCTCGGCCTCGGGCAGACCGACGATGGTGAAGTTGGGCAGGCCGTTGGCCAGATGCACCTCGACCGTGACCAGCGCGGCATCCATGCCGGTCAGGCTGCGACTGTAGAGAACGGCCAAGCCCATATATTCAATCCTTCAAATGTTGAATTATCCCGAATGCTCTTTAGCCGTCGCATCCCCTCCCCCTTGCCGGGGGAGGGTTAGGGTGGGGGTAGAATTTGCAGCGAATATAGTGCTTCACGTTTCTACCCCCATCCCAGCCTTCCCCCTGCAAGGGGGAAGGAGCGGGTACGTTATTGCTCCTGCGCTTCCAGCTTGGCCAAGCGCGCTTCCAGTTTTTCCAAACGCAATTCCAGCACGGCGATTTCCTCGCGCGACACCAGATCGAGTTTGGAAAAGCCCTGCGCCAACAAGGCGCGGGCATTTTTCTCGAAGTCTTTGGCGGGGCTGCTCTCCATGGCTTCGTTCAACTTCGACGACATCTCTTCGAAAAATTTCGGGTTCAGCATGATGGTGTTCTCCTTATAAAGCGGGCAGCGGCAGTGTACCAAATTCCCCCGCACCGACTGGGTGCATGGCGGATATTTTGCGGGTGAACTTGGTGCATCGTCTTGGTGCACGCATTTGCGCCATATCGCACAAACCCCGTAACGGATAGGTTTTGGCGTGGTGGCACGGAAGCTGCTGAATGGTGGGCGTGGATACT
Source organism: Sideroxydans sp. (assembly GCA_028710605.1). GTDB lineage: Bacteria > Pseudomonadota > Gammaproteobacteria > Burkholderiales > Gallionellaceae > Sideroxyarcus. Next base: position 262,917 of record JAQTTU010000002.1, on the reverse strand, counting down.
TTCATCCCACTTAAACATTTAAAGAAAGGAAATACCATGCTTAAGAAAACACTGATCGCTGCTGCTCTTGCTTCCGCCTTTGCCATGCCTGCATTTGCTGAAAGTTCTCCCGTTTCTTTCAACGCGAGCCTGACCACCAACTACCTGTATCGCGGTATCTCGCAAACCAATGCCAAGCCAGCCATCCAAGGCGGTGTTGATTATGCAAATGCCAACGGTTTGTATATCGGCGCATGGGCTTCCACCATCAGCTGGTTGAAAGATGCCGGTGTAGTCAGCAGCGCTCCGCTGGAAATCGACACCTACGCCGGATACAAGGGGGCAGTAAATAGCGACGTTTCTTATGATGTCGGTTTCCTGCGCTACAACTACCCTGGCAGCTACAACGCGGGTATGACCAAGGCTGACACCAATGAAATCTACGGCGCAGTCAGCTATAACATCGTCACGGCCAAACTGTCGTATTCGCTGGGAGATCTGTTCGGTGTAGCCGATGCCAAGGGTTCCACTTACTTTGAACTGAACGCTAACTACCCGTTGGCTGACACCGGCGTGACTTTGGGCGGACACTATGGCAAGCAAACCTATACCGGAACGACTGTCAATTCAGCCGCAACGTATAGCGACTACAAGCTGAGCGCCAGCAAGGACTTCAGCGGTTACACCTTGGCCGCCGCACTCAGCGGCACCAACGCGGGTGCGTTCTATACCAACCCGGAAGGCAAGGAACTGGGCAAGACCACTGTTGTATTGTCTGTAACCCGCGCGTTCTAAATTACACCGGGGCGGTTCGCCGCCCCATTTTCAAGGAGAGTGAAAATGAAAATGGTCACTGCAATCATCAAGCCGTTCAAGCTCGACGAAGTGCGTGAAGCCTTGTCCACCATCGGCGTGCAGGGCATCACCGTAACCGAAGTCAAAGGTTTCGGACGGCAAAAGGGGCACACGGAGCTGTATCGCGGCGCGGAATACGTGGTGGACTTTTTGCCCAAGATCAAACTGGAAGCGGCGATCAAGGCCGACCAGCTGGATCAGGTCATCGAAGCCATCGAAAAATCCGCACAGACCGGCAAGATCGGCGACGGCAAAATTTTCGTGCAAGACCTCGAACAAGTAATCCGCATCCGTACCGGCGAGACCGGCCCGGAAGCCCTTTAAGGAGCGATGAAATGAAGAAATTTATTGCACTATTCGCCTTGCTGGCCATGCTGTGCGGCCTGACAGGCACGGCCTTCGCCGAAGAGGCTGCTTCGGCTGCCACGGCAGCAACGGCTACCGCCGCAGTGGCCGCTCCGGCAGCCGCGCCCGCCGCACCGGAAGCAGCACCGGCACCTGTCCCCAACAAGGGCGACACCGCATGGATGCTGACCGCCACGCTGCTGGTCATCATGATGTCCATCCCCGGCCTAGCCTTGTTCTACGGCGGTCTGGTGCGCAGCAAGAACATGCTGTCGATGTTGATGCAAGTGTTCAGCATCTTCGCGCTGATCACCGTGCTGTGGGCGATCTACGGCTACTCGATTGCCTTCACCCAAGGTAACGCGTTCTTCGGCGGCTTCGACCGGCTGTTCCTGAAAGGCATTTTTGATCCGGTAACGGGTGCGGTTGCCAACGGAGCCACCTTCAGCAAAGGCGTGGTCATTCCCGAGTTCGCCTTCGTGGCGTTCCAGGCAACATTTGCCGCCATCACCGTGGCGCTGGTTGTGGGTGCGTTCGCCGAGCGTATGAAGTTCTCCGCCGTGCTGTTGTTCTCCGCACTGTGGTTCACCTTCGCATACTTGCCAATCGCGCACATGGTCTGGTTCTGGGCGGGTCCCGATGCTTACACCGACCAAGCTGCGGCTGATGCGGCCAATGCAACGGCGGGCTGGCTGTTCCAAAAAGGCGCGCTGGACTTTGCGGGCGGTACCGTGGTTCACATCAATGCGGCTATCGCGGGTCTGGTCGGTGCATTCCTGATCGGCAAGCGCGTGGGCTACGGCAGAGAGCCGATGGCTCCGCACAATCTGGTGATGACCATGATCGGCGCTTCGCTGTTGTGGGTGGGCTGGTTCGGTTTCAACGCGGGCTCCGCGCTGGAAGCGGGCGGCACGGCTACCCTGGCTTTCGCCAACACCTTGATCGCCACGGCTGCTGCGGTGCTGACTTGGTTGGCTGCAGAATGGATGTTGAAGGGCAAGCCCAGCTTGTTGGGCGCGGCTTCCGGCGCGGTTGCAGGCCTGGTTGCGATTACTCCGGCTTGCGGTTGGGTCGGTATCGGCGGCGGTCTGGTGATCGGTGCGCTGGCCGGTGTGGTCTGCTTCTGGGGCGTGACCGGACTGAAGAAACTGCTCGGTGCGGATGATGCGCTGGACGTGTTCGGCATCCACGGCATCGGCGGTATCCTCGGCGCGTTGCTCACCGGCGTGTTCAACACCTGGAGTCTGGGCGGCACCGGTATCGTCGATTATGTGAACAACACCATCGTCGATACCGGCATCGGTTCGCAAGTGTGGATACAAGCACAAGCTGTGCTGACCACGTTGATCTGGTCCGGTGTGGTTGCCTTTGTTTGCTACAAGATTGTTGACCTGACTGTCGGATTGCGTGTTGCCGAAGAAGCGGAACGCGAAGGTCTGGATACCACGTCACACGGCGAGAAGGCCTACAACTTCTAAAAGAGTTCTCCTCTCGGAGCCTCCCCGGCTCCACCTTAAGGGGCACCTCTTGGTGCCCTTTTTTTGACCAAAATTTGAGTGAATTGGAGATTGAAATGGCAGGCGAAATGGAAGTATTGTTTTCTCTGATGGGTCGCATGCACACCCTGTTCCGGCGCGAACTCAACCGCATCATCGACATCGAATGGATGAGCGTGGATGCAACTTACGCGATCGAAATTATCAATTTGGCGTATGCCACCGAATCCGAAGAACTGCACAAACTGGCCGCGCGAGTGGAAGAGCTGCACCCTTTGCTCCAGCACGAAGAGTTGCCTATTGTGAATATTCCGCCGAGAGTGGAATCGAAGTATGTGGCGACGTTGCGGTGAGGGTAGAAAACCTTTGCCCGCAGATTACACAGATTAACGCAGATTTAAAGGCGCAAATGGATGTCAGTAAATCGTTCTGGGGTAGGTTGTAATCAAAAGATGTTGGTTTTTAATCTGGGTTAATCTGTGTAATCTGCGGGCAACCGTTTTTGACTTTCCCGTTCAGCCTGCAACCTCAACCCGATTGCGCCCGCCTTCTTTGGCGCGATACAGCGCGCGGTCGGCTTGGACGAAGAAATCGTCCAGCTTGCCTTCCGGCGTGACCGGCGCGATGCCGATGGAGATGGTGATTTTGAACATCAGTTTGCCGCTGCGGATCTCGTGTTCTGCCACCAGGCTGCGCAGGCGTTCGGCGATTTGTTTCGCCGCTTCGATACCGGCACCGGGCAACAAAATGGCAAACTCTTCGCCGCCGTAGCGCACCAGCAAATCGTGCGGGCGCAGATTGGCCGACATGATGCCCGCCATCGTTTTCAGCGCCACATCGCCGACCAGATGGCCGTGGGTATCGTTCACCCGCTTGAATAAGTCAATGTCGATCACCATGACTGCGCTGGGCACTTTGTCCATCGCGCAACGCTGTAACACTCTGGGAAAAGCCTCGTTCATCCAGCGCCGGTTATGCACTCCGGTCAGCGCATCCACCGTGGCCTGATGCTCGAACTGCGCGCGTTTGTTGTGCGAGTTGATGAGGGCGGAATTGTCGCGGCGCATGCGCCCGGCGATGATGGCCAGCAGGTTGCGCGCCACCTCGTGTGAATGATCGACCAGCGACCACACCGTGTCATGCGGCACGGCGAGCACGCGCGTGGGCTTGGTCGCCACCACCAGCGCCGAGGGATTGTGCCCGTCCACCATGGAAATCTCGCCGGTGCATTCCCCGGCAACCAGCGCGGTATGTTGCAGCGTTTTTTGTCCGACCAGCTGCACGCTCAACTCGCCATCCAGAATCAGATACAGATAATGGTTCGCCACCTCCGGTTGCAGCAACATTTCCCCAGCAGCCAGATCGCGCAACATACAGCGTTCCAGCATGTATTCCACCGAGGAGAAATCCATGCCGTCAAACAAACTGTTCTGTTCGGTCAGCGCGCGATCTTGAGCGTTCATGGTGACTCCTTTGCGGCTAATAACCCATTTATGCGGCGCACCTTGTAGGAGCGAGCTTGCTCGCGAAAAATGACTTCGCGAGCAAGCTCGCTCCTACAAAAACTTATCTGAACACAATCGTCTTGTTCCCGCACACCAGCACGCGGTCTTCCACATGGTAGCGCAGGCCGCGCGACAGCACGGTTTTCTCGATGTCGCGCCCGTAGCGCACCAGATCGTCCACCGTGTCGCCGTGGTCTATGCGCACCGTGTCCTGCTCGATGATGGGCCCCGCATCCAGTTCGTCGGTCACGTAATGGCAGGTCGCGCCGATCAGCTTCACGCCGCGCAGATAGGCCTGGTGATACGGCTTCGCACCGACGAACGACGGCAGGAAGCTGTGGTGGATATTGATGATGCGCCCCGGAAAACGCTGGCACAGCGACGGTGGAATAATCTGCATGAAGCGCGCCAGCACCATGCTGTCGCCGCGATATTGTTCGAACAGCGCCGCGATTTTTTCAAACGCGGCGGCCTTGTCCGCCATGTCCACATACAGATACGGGATGCCGTGCCACTCGACGAAGCTGCGCAAATCCTCGTGGTTGGAAATCACGCACGGAATATCCACCTGCAACTCGCCGCTACGCCAGCGGTGCAGCAAATCGTTCAGACAATGATCCTGCTTGCTCACCAGCACCACCAAGCGTTTCTTGATGGCCGAATCGGCCAGTTGCCAGCTCATCTGATACTCGTCTGCCAGCAGCGCAAAGCGGCTACGAAATTCGGTGGCATCAAACGGCAACGAATCCGCGCGAATTTCCTGGCGCATGAAAAAGCGCTGCGCTTCCTGCTCGGTGTGATAACTCGCCTCGACGATAAAGCCGCCGTGCTGCGCGATAAAACCGGTGACCGCCGCGATGATGCCGCAACGGTCGGGACAGGAAATGGTGAGGGTGTAGTGGTGGGTGGTCATGCTGTAATAAATTTTCAGGTTGAGATTCGGAAAGTACATCAGTAAAAACTAGTGTGGTGTCGCACGCTATCTAAAGCATAGCCATCGTGTAAAACAGCTTTGTAGGTCGGGTTTCAACCCGACATGTCGGGCTAAAGCCCGACCTACAAAGATTTGCATATAAGTATCGTCAAGAACAATAGCAAACGGATTCAAAAATCACAGTGGGGTGAATTACAGCTTGTCATAAATCGCGTCGTCATCGTTGTCCCAAACGGCGGCAAAGCTGGCTACGGAGGTTTGTGCTGCGGCTTGCGTCAGTGCGCGGTCGGTTTCTCGGCTGCGTAGAAAATCCACAAAGTCGGTGACTTCTGCCAAGCGCGTCGGGGGCAGTTGCAGGATTTTTTCGATCAACAAATGTTCGGCGGTATTCATGGTTTCCTCTGCGGAGGGAAAGTATATTTTTGATTATACGGAAAGTAGGCCGCACAAAATATGCATCCGCTTCTTCAAGCCGCTTCCTTAAGCTCTGTTTCCCAGCCCGGAAATACCAGCACTGCCGGATGGCAGCGTAGCGCGCGCGCCAGAACTTTCGCTCTTTCCACACCCAGATTCACGCGCCCGTTTTCGATGGCGGAAATGGTGGCTTGGGGAATGCCGGTCAGCGCGGAAAGCTGGCTTTGGCTGAGCTCTTGCAGCTCGCGCAAGATGCGCACGGATTCACCGACGGTCACTTCGGCGCGTTTTTTTGCCGGACGAAATTCATTCATTTTTATGGTTTCCTATAATCGTGGGCGGTGACTTGGACAATCTGGATATGCAACACGTTATCAACCACGCGATAGATCACCCTCCACTGCAAACCCAAGCGCGATGAGCGATGGCCTTTCCATTCGCCGGACAGGGCTTCATCGTGAAAACCTTTGATGGCGCGCAAGCCCGCAGTCCCGGAAACTCGCGCGATGTCTTTCCACTTTTCATAGCGCTTCAATATCTCGATGGGCGCGGCGGAAAGCTGTTTATCAACACGTCGATGTTCTTCAAGTTCCCACATGCCTCATTATGGATATACCATAATTGGTATGTCAAGCAACTGGGTAGCGATTTTGAATATCACACCACGTGCAAACGCCCGCCAATAGGCGATCTACACCATGCGCTTGTTGCAGATGCGCGTATTCATTGGCTTGCGGGCAATATGCTGCGTTTAAAAGGAGTACATTCAGCCCGCATCCCGATTCGTAGTAGCATGCCCGCATTCACAGGCTGCTCGCACGCAAAGGGGATTCCGTGGTTAACAGCGCAAACGTCAAGAAGTCCAAATCCGCCACCAAAGAAGCGGCTTCCGCTTTCAACATCGTCGGCATAGGCGCATCCGCCGGCGGGCTGGAGGCGTTCGAGCAATTTTTCCGCAACGTGCCGCCCGATAGCGGCATGGCGTTTGTGCTGGTGTCGCATCTGGATCCCGATCACGACAGCATGCTCACCGAAATTTTGCAGCGCGCCACGACCATGCCGGTAGTGGAAGCGCAGGATCAAATGAAGGTGTTGTCCGACTGCGTGTATGTGCTGCCGCCCAACCGCGAGATGGCGATTTTTCACGGCACGCTGCAACTGAATGCGCCGGAACTGCCGCGCGGCCAGCGCATGGTGATCGACTCTTTTCTGCGTTCGCTGGCCGAGGATCAGGGCGAAAACGCCGTCGGCATCATTCTCTCCGGCACGGGCACGGACGGCACGCTGGGCTTGCGCGCCATTCAGGGTGCGGGCGGTATCACGCTGGTGCAAGACCCGGTGACGGCGAAATACGACGGCATGCCGAGCAGCGCGATTCAGGCGGGTTACGCCAGCTTCGTGTTGCCGGTGGACAAGATGCCGCAACAGCTGATGAGCACGGCGCACCGTCTCAGCGTGCAGCAGGAACAGCCGCTGTCCGCGCCGACCAACGGCAACGGCATGAGCCGCATTTTGATGCTGCTGCGCACCGGTACCGGCCACGATTTTTCGCTGTACAAAAAATCCACCATAGGCCGCCGCATCGAGCGGCGCATGTCGCAGCACAACATCGAAGACACTGAAATTTACGCGCGTTATCTGAAAGAACATGCGGCGGAAGTGCAGCTGTTGTTCAAGGAATTGCTCATCAACGTCACCAGCTTTTTCCGCGACCCCGAAGCGTTCATCGTGTTGAAGCAGGACATTCTTCCGCTGCTGTTCAAGGACAAGCCGGAGGATTATGTGTTTCGCGTGTGGGTGGCGGGCTGCGCCACGGGCGAGGAGGCGTATTCCATCGCCATGCTGCTGCGCGAGTTCATGGACGAAACGCATCAGGAATTCAAAACGCAAATCTACAGCACCGACCTGGACGACGATGCCATCGCCGCCGCGCGCGCCGGAATCTATCCGCCGAATATCGCGCAGGATGTCACGCCGGAACGGCTGCGCCGTTTCTTCGTCAAGGACGATGCGGGTTACCGCGTAAAGAAGGAAATCCGCGAGATGGTGGTGTTCGCCATCCAGAATGTCATCAAAGACCCGCCCTTCACCAAGCTGGATTTGCTCAGTTGCCGCAACCTGATGATCTATCTGGAACCGGAGTTGCAAAACCGCGTCATCCCGGCTTTTCATTACGCGTTGAAACCGGGCGGCGTGTTGTTCCTGTCGCCGTCGGAGAGCACGGGCAACCACGTCGAACTGTTCGCGCCGCTCAACCGCAAATGGAAGTTTTATCAAACGGTTCCCTCGGTCGCATCGCGCCGCGCGGTGATGTCCGGCGGACTGTCATGGACAAAGAGCAACAACACGAAAGGTGCGGACGAAGTGATAAGCAAGATCAAGGAAACCGATTTCGCCGAATTGACCCGGCGCGCGCTGCTGCTGTCTTACGCTCCGGCTTCGGTGGTCACCAACCTGAAAGGCGACATTCTTTTCGTGCATGGCGACACCGGAAAATATTTGCGCCCCGCGCCGGGACAAGCCAGCCTCAACGTGGTCGAAATGGCACGCGAAGGGCTGCAAATGGAATTGCGCAACGCCATGCAAAAAGCCGCCGGGAACAGCGAACCCACGTTGAACCGCGAGGCTTCCTTCGGCAGCGGCGGCGACTTTCACAGCGTGAGTTTCAGCGTGCGCCCCTTGCCGTTTGCCGATGCCGGGCAAGGACTGTTGCTGGTAAGTTTTCAGGACGGGCAGGGCGCAAAGATCGAAAAAGACGAAGCCGGTTCAGCCAAACCGCCGCGTGGCAAACGCGCCGCCACCACGCGCGAAGTGCAGCGCATCGAAGAACTGGAACACGAGCTGGCTTACACCAAGGAAAACCTGCACGCCACCATCGAGGAACAGCAGGCCTCCAACGAGGAGCTAAAGTCCACCAACGAGGAAATGCAATCCACCAACGAAGAGCTGCAATCGACCAACGAAGAGCTGGAAACTTCCAAGGAAGAACTGCAATCGGTGAACGAAGAACTGGTGACGGTGAACGCCGAATTGCAGAACAAAATCGAACAGCTGGCGGGCATGCAGAACGACATGAAGAATTTGCTCGACAACATCAACGTCGGCACCATTTTCCTCAACGACGCACTGAACATCAAACGCTTCACGCGCGAAGCGACCCGCGTTTATCGCTTGGTCGCCTCCGACGTGGGCAGACCGCTGGGCGACATCAAATCCAATATCGAAGGCGACGACTTGCTGGCCGACGCGCAAGCCGTGCTCGATTCGCTCGTGCCGCGCGAACGCGAAATGCGCACCTTGGGCGGCGACTGGTACCTGACCCGCATCCAGCCTTACCGCACGCTGGACAACGTGATCGACGGCGTGGTGCTGACCTTCACCGACATCAGCAAACGCGTGCAGGCCGAAGCCGCCGTGCTGGAAGCGCGCGACTATGCCGAAAGCATCGTGGACACCGTGCGCGAACCGCTGCTGGTGCTGGATGCCTCGCTGAAAGTCGTTTCCGCCAGCCGCTCGTTTTACCAAAAATTTCAGGTCGCGGAACAAGACACGGTCGGGCGGCATATTTTTGAACTGGGCCAGCGCCAGTGGAACATTCCCAAATTGCGCGAACTGCTGGAAACCATCTTGCCGCGCGACAAAGTGTTCGACGGCTTCGCAGTCGAGCACGACTTCCCCGCCATCGGCCAACGCAAAATGCTGCTCAACGCGCGTAAAATCAGCGGCAGAGCGGAATTGATTTTGCTGGCGATAGAGGACGTGACGTTAAGAACGGGCGAATAAATTCGCCCCTACATCGGGCGGCAAGGGTTTTTGTAGGGGCGAATTTATTCGCCCAAATTGGCGAAAACCGGACGGATGGAATATGTTTTTGTAGGGGCGAATTCATTCGCCCAATAATGACAAAGCAAAACGAACATGACCTACGACAACCTGCGCAAAGGCCGTTACAGCGAACCGCACCGCGCTTATTTCGTCACCACGGTTTTGGACGAACGCGAGCGCCGATATTTTGCCGACTTCCGCTGTGGCCGTTGTGTGGTGGCCGAAATGCGCGCGCTGCATGATGATGGCGTGGTGTCCTCATTGGCTTGGGTCGTCATGCCTGACCACGTTCATTGGCTGTTCCAATTGGGTGAATCTCTGGATTTGCCAGCAACCATGAAACGCTTCAAAGCGCGTTCGGCGCAGCGGGCAAATAAACATCTTGTCCGGCGAGGAACGTTGTGGCAAAAATCGTTTCACGACCACGCGCTGCGCGATGACGAAGATTTGCAAGGGGTGGCGCGATACATTGTCGCCAACCCGTTACGCGTCGGATTGGTGGCGCATATCGGCGATTATCCGTTGTGGGATGCGGTGTGGTTGTAAGTGCGGATATTCGCCAAAATTCGGTCGAATGAATTCGTATCTACAAAATCACTGCCACCCAATGTAGGGGCGAATTCATTCGCCCGGGTTTTGCGCCATTTGAAATAAATTCAAAAACGGGCGAATGAATTCGCCCCTACACGGGATGCACTATGAACAAAAAGCCCGACAACCCGAACTTCCTGCGCGCCCAAGCCGAGGCGCGACTCGGTCGCGCGCCTTCAACCAATGCCCACGCCCAATCCTCCGAAACGTTATTGCACGAACTGCAAGTGCACCAGATCGAACTGGAGATGCAGAACGAGCACTTGCGGGAAACGCAGACCGCATTGGAAGAGTCGCGCGACCGCTATGTCGGCTTGTATGAATTTGCGCCGGTGGGTTACATCACCCTCTCGCGCGCCGGGCAGATTGCCGCAATCAATCTCACCGCTTGCACGCTGCTCGGGCGCGAGCGCGGCAAATTGTTGCAGCACCGTTTCGATTTTTTGGTCAGCCCTTCCGACCGCGACCGCTGGCATATTTTCTTTGTCGGCGCGCTGAAACAACCCGTGCAGCAGGGAATAGAGCTGGCATTGCAACGCGGCGACAACGCCCAGTTTTTCGCCCATCTCGACTGCCTGAATTCCAAGGCGGACGGCCATGCGCAGGAATTTCAAATCGCGCTCACCGACATCAGCGCCATGCGCCTGAACCAGCAGTTGCTCGAAAGCGAGGAACGCCTGCGCGTGGCCACGGAAACGGCGCGCGATGCGATCATTATGCTTGAGGCCGAAAGCGGCGCGATCACCACGTGGAATCACGCCGCCGAAACCATTTTCGGCTATACCCGGGACGAGGCGCTGGGACAAGTGCTGCATGATTTTCTTGTGCCCCAACGTTTCCGCGAGCAGGCGCGTTCGGGCATGGCGCATTTCGCCGCCAGCGGCGAAGGCGCGGCGGTGAACAAGACTTCCGAGCTGATCGCCCGGCACAAGAACGGGAACGAATTCCCCATCGAACTTTCCTTGTCCGCCATGCAGATCGACGGCAAGTGGTTTGCCAGCGGCATCGCGCGCGACATCACGCAACGCAAGCAAACTGAGGCTGCCCTTATCAATGCTCTGGAACAAAACCAGCAGCATCTCGCACAAATGCGAGACAGCCTGGAAGACACGGTGAAAGCGATTTCCAGCATCGTGGAAGTGCGCGATCCCTATACCTCGGGACATCAAGTCCGGGTGGCCGCACTGGCGGCGGCCATCGCCAAACAGATGAGCCTGCCCGAAGAACAAGTGCATGCCATTTACCTGGCCGGAGTGGTGCATGATTTGGGAAAAATCCAGATTCCGGCGGAAATATTGAGCAAGCCGGGCAAGCTGAACGCCATCGAATTCCGCTATATCAAAACTCATGCGCAAGCCGGATTCGATATTCTGAAAGACATCAAATTCCCGTGGCCGATCGCGCAGATGGTGCTGCAACACCATGAGCGGCTGGACGGTTCGGGCTATCCGCAAGGGCTGAAAGACGGTGATATTTTGCCGGAAGCGCGCATCCTCGCCGTGGCCGACGTGGTCGAAGCGATGTCGTCGCACCGCCCCTACCGGCCCGGCTTGGGCATGGAAGCCGCTCTCGCCGAAATCGGGCGGGGTAGCGGCCAGCAATTTGATGCGGCAGTGGTCGCCGCCTGTTGCAAGGTAGTGCGCGACAACGGCATGAAGTTGCCGGAGTAATTTTCAGTCGGGGTATTTGTAGGTGCGAATTCATTCGCACGAATTATTGTTGCGATGTACGAATGAATTCGCACCTAACAATTACAATACCCATCGTTTTCCGCATTAATTCAGAAAGGCTAATCCTTGAAATCTCCCGCAATTCTCCCGCTTATTTTTTTCCCGTTCGCCCTGCTCTCTTCCCCCGTCCAAGCCATCGTCAATGTGGAACAAGCCATCATCGGCCAGCCCTCGGAAGGCATGCACACCACGCTGGACTTTCTGGTCAACGGCACAAGCGGCAACGCGGAAAAATCCGCCAACAAAGCCGACCTGCTGAGCTTGTGGCAACACGATAACCATACCGAATTTCTGCAAATGCAATATGCCTACGGCAAGAGCCGGGGCGTGGTGGATACCGACCGCGCGTTCGCGCATTTTCGCCATCGCACCGCGCTCGACGCGGAGTGGGCGGCGGAAGGTTTCGGGCAAGTGGGACGCGATCCGTTTTCGCGCTTGACGCAGCGCACCTTGCTGGGCGGCGGCGCGCGCCTGGTGCTGTTCGAGCAGAACCAGAAATCCGCAGGCTATCTCGGCCTCGGCGCTTTTCACGAACGGGAAACGCTGAGCGGCAAACTGGGCACCAGCGACCCGCTCGAAGCCAGACTGTGGCGCGCCAATAGCTATCTGGTACTGAAGCGCCAACTGAACGAACAGGTGCGCTTGTACAGTACCACCTACTATCAACCCGCGTTCGCCGATAGGGCGGACTACCGCATGTTGGAGCAAGCTTCGGTACTGGTGAAGCTGGACAAAAATCTCGACCTCAAACTCAGTCTGGACATCGCCTTCGATTCCAAACCGCCGCAGACCGTGCAGAAACGCGATTTGTTTTACAGCACCGGGCTGGAATTTTCTTTCTGACCCGCGCAAACAAGTTCATGATGCGAGCCAAGCCAACTTGAGAACAACACTATGCTGACCATGCCTTCCTTATGGAATCTGATGATTTCCACGCTGGTGTTTTTCATCGCCGCCTGGTACATCCACCGTTACCTGGACGAGCAGGGCATCGCCAAAGGTTTTGCGCGCGGCATCACGGTGCTCGTGCTGGCTTCAGTCGTGTCGTGGGGCGCGGGCGCTTTGGCGGATTGGGTGCAGGAAAAAATCGAAGGGCCGCAACCGGCAGCGCAATCGGCGGAAGATCTGGTGAAAATAATTCAGGATGCCGAGCAGCAGAAACCCTAGATTAGGCATCGCGTGAAGAACGCCTATTGACGGGCATGTTCACGAGGGCGGAGTGGAAATATTGCGGGTCGGGTTTCCCCGCAGGGGTTCTCGTACTCTCTGGGTGCAACCCGACAAGTCGGGCTAAAGCCCGACCTACGAAAGACAAGAGCCGAGAATATAGTTTCAGCGCGAATCCGCTGTTCACGGCTTGGCGGGAATTTGCTGCAAATCAACTTGATCCAGCCGCACGAAAACAAATCCCGCTTTGAGCAAATATCTCAGGCCGACGGCAAGTCCTTCCGCCGTATCGGATGTCGGTTTGTTCATGTGCGCGATGATGACATCGCCGCTTTTCACATGCTCCAGTTTTTTCTCGATGGCGAGTTTCTTCAACGTGGCACCTTCATCCGCATTCACCGAAAATCCCGCGATCTTGTAGCCCATTTTGTCGATCTCGCCGATGGCCTGGCTATCGTATTCGGCGGTGGCATCGCGGTACCAGCGCGGCGCGATGCCGGTCGCTTGTTCCACCGCGTGCGCGCCCGCTTCCACTTCGCGCCGCAGATGGATCACGTCCGGCTCGCCGGGAATGCCATACACTTTTCTGCCCGCACCGATGACCGCCGGAATGTGTTTTTCGCCGTGATCCTCGACATCGAACAAATCGAGATTGGCCTTGATGACAAAGACTCCGTGCGGATTTTGATCCAGCCATTTTTTGGTGGCGAAGATGGTTGCCTTGATCCGGTGCCGGATCAAAAAACTGATCAGATCGTCGTCGTATTTTCCAGAGCAGGCATCCAGCGTCAGCGCGATGCGCTTGGGCTGCTCCGGCTGTGCCACCAGTTGGTCGTGAATTTCAATCGGATGCGGCGCGGCCAGCGCAGCAAGCGGAGTCAGCAGCATGGCAAGCATCAGGATAATTGGTCGCATGGCTACAAGCTCTCGCTCGGCAATTGTTGCGCCATCACTTGTTCGCCCCACAACACCGACATGATGCGCGAGGCTTGTGCGGCATCGCCGCTGGTAAAGAATTGGGCTGAGGCATCACCGGAAATTCGTTCGGGCAATTCGGTTTGCATGCGCCGTTGCAACTGACGCGCGACGGCCTCTCCGGTATCCACCAGCGTGATGTTGTCGCCCGCCACTTCGCGGATCAACGGCGCGAGAAACGGATAATGCGTGCAGCCGAGAATCAGCGTGTCCGCGCCCTGCGCCAATAGCGGCGCGGTGTAGCGCTCTACCAAGCGGCGCGTTTTCATGCTGTGCAATTCGCCGCGTTCGACCTGCTCCACCAGACCGGGACAGCCTTGCGTGATGATCTTCACCTCGCCCGCATACTTTCCCAACAGCGCCGCGAAGCGCGCGCTCGCCAGCGTGCCCACCGTCGCCAGCACACCGACCACGCCGCTCTTCGTTGCTGCAACCGCAGGTTTCACCGCCGGTTCCATACCGACGATGGGCAGCGAAAATTTTTCGCGCAAACTGTGCACGGCGGCGGCGGTGGCGGTGTTGCAGGCGATGACAATGGCGGAAGCGCCTTGTTCGAGCAGAAACTGCGTGAGGGTGTGCGAGCGTTGCTCGATGTAGGCGGGAGTCTTGTCGCCGTAGGGTACGTGTGCGGAATCGGCCACGTAGATCAGGCGTTCGTGCGGCAGGGTTTGGCGAATGTGGTGCAAGACGGAAAGACCGCCTACGCCGGAATCAAAAACGCCGATTGAGCTGCCCATAAGTCAAAACCCTTTTGCCCGCAGATTACACAGATTCACGCAGATTAAAACCCGGATTGCCCAATTGGATGAAACCAGCTTGTTACGTGTTTTTCTGGTTTGTAGTTCTGGTTTTAATCTGTTTAATCTGCGTAATCTGCGGGCGGCTTTTTGCAGTTAATCCACCATCTGGTCGCGCAAAAACTCTTCATACGTGCCGTGGTAATCGTTCACGCCCTTGGCCGAGATTTCGATGATGCGCGTGGCCAGCGACGACACGAATTCGCGGTCGTGGCTGACGAAAATCAGCGTGCCCTTGAACAAATCGAGCGCGGTGTTCAGCGATTCGATGGCTTCCATGTCCATGTGGTTGGTCGGCTCGTCCATCAGCAGCACGTTGGGTCTGGCCAGCATCAGCTTGCCGAACAACATGCGGCCTTTCTCGCCGCCGGACAGCACCTTCACCATTTTCTTCACGTCGTCGCCGGAGAACAGCAAACGCCCCAGCGTGCCGCGCACCACCTGGTCATCGTCGTTGGGGCCGCGCCAGTCGGTCATCCACTCCATCATCGACTTCGGCTCGGCGAAATCGGCGGCGTGATCCTGCGCGTAATAGCCGAGCTTGGCTTTTTCCGCCCACTTGATCGTGCCGGTGTCGGGTGCCAGATCGCCCGCCAGACAGCGCAACAGCGTGGTTTTACCGATACCGTTGGGGCCGATGATGGCGACTTTCTCGCCCGCGTCGATGCGGAAATTCACGTTGGAGAACAGCATGCGGTCGTACCCTTTTGCCATCTTCTCCACTTCCACCGCGACGCGGTGCAGCTTGTCGCGCTCGTCGTAGTCGAAGCGGATGAACGGATACTGACGGCTGGACGGTTTGAAATCCTCGATCTTGATCTTGTCGATTTGGCGCGCGCGCGAGGTGGCTTGTTTGGCCTTGGACGCGTTGGCCGAGAAGCGCGCCACGAACGCCTTCAGTTCGGCCACTTTCTCTTTGGCCTTGGCGTTGTCGGCGGCCTGCTGCTCGCGCACCTGCGTCGAGGCCAGCATGTAATCGTTGTAGTTGCCCGGATACACGGTGATCTTGCCGTAGTCCAGATCGGCCATGTGCGTGCACACGCTGTTCAAAAAGTGGCGGTCGTGCGAGATGATGACCATGGTCGAATTGCGCGCGTTGAGGATGTCTTCCAGCCAACGGATGGTGTTGATGTCGAGGTTGTTGGTCGGCTCGTCCAGCAGCAGAATGTCCGGGTTGGAAAACAGCGCCTGCGCCAGAAGCACGCGCAGCTTGAAACCGGGTGCCACGGCGCTCATGTTGCCCTGATGCAATTCGATGGCGATGCCCAGCCCCAGCAACAACTCGCCCGAACGCGCTTCGGCGGTGTAGCCGTCGTATTCGGCAAACGTCGCCTCCAGATCGGCGGCGCGCATGTAATCTTCTTCGCTCGCATCGGGATTGGCGTAGATCGCGTCGCGTTCCGACATCGCTTCCCACATTTCCTCGTGCCCCATCATCACCACATCCAGCACGCGCACATCCTCGTAAGCGAACTGATCCTGGCGCAACTTGCCCAGACGCTCGGTCTTGTCCAGCATCACCTCGCCCGAAGTCTGCTCCAGATCGCGCCCGAGGATTTTCATGAAAGTGGATTTGCCGCAGCCGTTCGCGCCGATCAAACCGTAACGGTTGCCGTCGCCGAACTTGACCGAGACGTTTTCAAACAACGGCTTCGCGCCGAACTGCATGGTGATATTTGCTGTGGATAACATGATGTTGCCTAAATTTTGAAGGCGCGCATTCTACCACTGACGGGGCGTAGCCGAACTTTGGGTTTACGCGATGGAAATAGCGGTCGGCTCAACTTGAACTCAGCCATAGCGCCAAACAACGACATACGTTACGCTGTCGCATGGTTATCGGATTTGCGCTTCAATCAATAGCGACTGACATGGACAAATTACAAAATATTCACCCCGGCGAAATTCTTCTCGAAGAATTTTTGATTCCGATGGAAATCAGCCAAACCAGATTGGCCAATACCATCGGCGTACCACCGCGCCGTATCAACGAAATCGTGCTGGGCAAACGCGGCATCACCGCCGACACCGCCCTGCGCCTCGCCCAAGTGTTTGGCACATCCGTGCAATTCTGGATGGGCTTGCAGGACGAATGCGAACTGCGCGACGCACGCGAAACGATCAAGGATCAACTGGAACAGATGATGCCGCTGGCGGCATCATCTGCTTCGCAATGTCCTGAATTCTGTTGTGAAAATCGAGTTTTTCTACAGCTTCGTTAGAACCACAAAACCCATGTACCTGCGATTTCTTACATGCATCTTGCTTCTCGCTACGCCCCCCGCCTTTGGTGGAGACTGGGAGCACGCGCCTCGGTCTGAGGATCATGCGGTTCACGAAAGGTTTGCTGGAAAGCCGGCTCCCGTGGCACTCGTCAGCGCCAAAGACCGGCTCTTTAGAACCGTGCTTCGTCAACATGCAAAAGAAGGACCAAATTTCGCCGGGCATTACACAATGGTGGTTGTCGGCTGCGGGATGGACTCATTCTTTATCGCGGTGGTTGATGAAAAAACCGGCCAAGTTTACTGGCCTCCTTTCGGATGCATCTCGCTCGCGGGTGGTTTTGGCATCCCGTTACCGGAGGGGAAAGGAGACAGCCCAAATCCCGCTTTTCGCATTGATAGCCGCCTATTCCTGACCGTTGGTGTCGAGGACAAAGAAGGGGCTGATCCTAAAGACCGGGCCGTGCAGTTCTGGGTCTTTGATAGCGGGCGGTTCAGCCTTTTGTACTCGATCCCAGCGCCCTTTCAATACGATGAGTCCGCTCAGTAATCTCTCGTCTTCGTTCAGCGATGGTGGCGCTAACATTGCGCTCAACCTCGCTCTCTTCGGTCGCTGGACGCTGCGCGATAAAGTCGCGCAGCGCTCGGAAGACCATTACACCCCAACCCCTCCCAGCCTCCCCTTATCAGGGGAGGAGCAGACTCTGCTCTCCCCCTGATAAGGGGGAGTTGGAGGGGGTTTGGTTCTCATACTTCAAACTTCACTTGGCCGGATCAATAGAGTGTTCCCCCACCCTAGCCCTCCCCCGGTGGGAGAGGGAACTAAACCAACTGCTCCGCAATGCCCGTCAATAGGCGTTCTACAGCCCGCCCTTGATGGCGATTCCCGTATCGTTCTCCGCCCTCCCGCATTCACCCCGTCCCCCGTGAATCGGGGGAGGTATTTTCGCTTTCGTTAAGTTATGCTCGCGGCAACTTATTACTTTAGAAGATCGATTCCGGTGCTGACTGAATTTTTCCGCCAATGGCTGCGCCGCTCAACGCTGGTCGCGTTGGCTTTGCTTATCGCACCATCCGCCGTTGCGGCGGATCAGACTACCGCTTTCATCCAGTTGAAAAGTGCTTCGTTTCAGCTAACCGAAACGGTGCAGCCGCCGACCTACAACGACTGGAAAAACGTTACGCTGCCCGATGTCTGGACTGCCGCGCGCTATGCGGACGGCGATAACGGCTGGTACCGCTTCGATATTGAGCTGTCGGGCAAGCCCAAGGAGAACTGGGGCATTTATATTCCCCGGCTCAACATGAATTGCGCGGTGTTTTTCAACGATTACTATCTGGGCGACGGCGGTCAGTTCAAAGAGCCGATGGCGCGCAACTGGAACCGTCCGCTGTTCTTCGTCATCTCGCCCGGGCATTGGAAAAACAGCGGCAACGTCATTCACATCCGCCTCAAATCCTACCCCGGCTATGGCCGTCTCGATCCGGTTTCCATCGGCCCGGAATCCGCCCTGCGCCCGCTGTATGAAACGCAGGTGCTGGTGCAGAACGATCTCAACGGCGTGCTGATTCTCGGCACTTTGTTCGCTTCCGTTTTCATCTTCGGCATCTGGCTGCGGCGGCGCGGGGACAACATGTATTTGTGGTACGCGCTGATGGCGCTGATCTGGACGCTGTACACCAGCAACAACGTGATCCGCGATATTCCGGTACCGGCCAGAATTTGGGACTGGATCATCTACAGCTGCATCGCGTGGTGGACGGTGACGCTGGCTATCTTCTCGCATCGCGCCGCCCGAATAGTGCGTCCGCGTTTGGAAAAAGGCTTTCTCATCTGGGCGACGCTTTCCACGCTGGCCTACGCCCTGAGCGACTTGCGCTTCATCAGCCAGACCACGGTGATCTGGCAGGTGGGCAGCCTGGCCATCGGCTTTATCGTGGTGTGGGAATTGCTGGGCGAAGCGCGGCGCGAGCGCCACATTATCTGGCTGGGCATCAGCATCGCGGCGGTGCTGGTGACCGGCATCCACGACTGGCTGCTGCAATCGAATTTCATCCCGCACTGGTCGCCGCTGATCAACCACATCCTGCCGTACTCCGCACCGCTGCTGATTCTCTACATCGGCTGGTATCTCACCGGCCGCTTTATCGAAGCGCTGCGCGAATCCGAGCAACTCAACATCACGCTGGAACAGCGCGTCGATGCCGCGCAGAAAGCGCTGGCGGCCAGTTTTGAAGAGTTGCGCGTGCTGGAAATCAGCCGCGCGGCGGCGGGCGAACGCGAGCGCATCTACCGCGATCTGCACGACGATGTGGGCGCGAAATTGCTGGGGCTGGCGATTTCCGCCCAGCGCGCGAACAAGGTGCAGGATGCCGATCTGGCGCGCTCCGCGTTGCAGGATTTGCGCGACGTGGTGTCGCGCTCGGCGCAAAACGAAACCATGCTGGGCGACCTGATCGCCGATCTGCGCGTTGAGACCGGACAGCGCGTGAATGCGGCCGGGCTGATACTGGCGTGGAGTTTTCCGACCATAGAAACCGATTTGATGATCAGCGCCGAAGCCGCGCTCAACCTGAGCCGCATCCTGCGCGAATCGGTGACCAACGTGCTGCGCCACGCGGAAGCAAAACGCATTTCCATCGTCACGCAAATCTGGCAGGATCAATTTGTGATCGAAGTCGCGGACGACGGCAAAGGCTGCCCGGCCGAAAACCTCAAAATGCACCGGGGCATGACCAGCATGCGTTCGCGCGCGGCGACGCTCAATGGAACGCTGGAATGGACGAGTATCGAACCGCACGGCTGCAAAGTCAGGCTGAGCGTCCCGCTGCAAAGCCTACCCCCCGAAACGCGGGGCTGACTTTGCGCGGCGAATTGTTATTATCATTGACAATGAATAACTCAATTAAGGTGTATGTAGGTACGAATTTATTCGCACAAGCGATGTGCAATGTGCGAATGAATTCGCACCTACAAAACCTTCACTAACCAAGAATATTTCACCCAATGAAAACCGCCCTCATTCTCGACGACGTTGCCGACTCGCAAATCTGGCTGAGCCAGGCGTTGATTGCCGCCTTCCCCGGCATCACGTTTAGCTGCACCGGCAGCCTCGCCGAAGCGCGCGCTTGGCTCAGCGTCAACCCCGCACCGGAATTGGCGTTGATCGACCTCGGCCTGCCGGACGGCAGCGGTGTGGAACTCATCGCCCAGCTCAACCGCACTTCGCCCAAAACGGTATGCGTGGTGGCCAGCATTTTCGACGATGACCAGCATCTGTTCCCCGCCCTGCGCGCCGGCGCACAAGGCTATCTGCTGAAGGATCAACCGCTGGAGCAAATCATCGAATTGCTCGAAGGCATCTCGCAAGGCCGACCGCCGCTGTCGCCCGCCGTGGCGCGCAAGATGCTGGGCTATTTCAAGCCCAGCCCGCAACCTTACCAGCAGCAACTTACCGACCGCGAAAACGAAGTCCTGCGCTGCATCTCCAAAGGGCTGACGCTGCCGGAAACCGCGCGCATGCTCGCCATCAGCCCGCACACCGTTTCCGGTTACGTGAAAGACATCTACCGCAAACTCAATGTTTCATCGCGGGCGGAAGCGGCGCTGTCGGCGCAGCAGATGGGGCTGGTGTAGTGTTGCACGCTATCTGTAATTTATGCCATCTAGCAGAATGGTTTTGTAGGTCGGGTTTCAACCCGACATGTCGGGCTAAAGCCCGACCTACAAGGGCTGCACATAAGTGCTGTCAAGAACGATGCACTGCACTAGGATGGGGATGGGTTCTTGAGTCATATCAAACCCCATCCCCTCCCCAACCCTCCCCTTGAAGGGGAGGGAGCAGGTCCGGCTCAATGGATTTTCCGGGTTAAACTGCCGACATTCAATATTCCAGCTTTAGCATTCGCATGACAAAAAATATTCTCAACGTCGGTCCGTTAATCAAAGACGCGAAAGACGGCCCGACAGCAGAAGAGCAAGTTGCTCTGAAAAAACAGCTTGCCGAAAAACTCAAGCAACTCAGTGCGCTTGAAAGCGCCGAACCTTTGCAGCGCGCACGGCTGCAGCTGGACATCGCCGAAATTCTGAATGCGCTGGAGCGCAAAAATGAAGCGTGGGAAATCGCGCGCGCGGCGTTTCATATCTCGATGCAACAGGAATCCTGGCAGGATGCGGTGGAGGCGTGCGACGTGCTGTTTCAAGCCGGACAGCCGGATTCGATGGCGGCGCTGTGCATGGGTATCTGGCTGGCGGTGACGTTCCCGGTCGAGGCGGAAGTGACGCTGGCAATGCTGATCCATCTGGCGGAAGAAACCCCGGATGCGGCGGATGACGGCGCACTGGCGGCGATCACCGCGCGCTATGTGGTCGATCTGCGCGCTGATGACGAGCAGCATGAAAACCTTTCTTTTCTCGCCGACAATCTGATTGCGATGGTGGCAAAGCGCCACGGCAATGTGCGGGATCAGGACGCGTTGGACAGTTGGCTGGATCAACTGGAGTTGCGCGATCCGCAAGTGTTTCTGCCGCGTTTAGCCTCGGTATTGAACGCGATGGTCGGCGATAAATGGTGGTTTGATCGGGACGTGCTGCGCGGCAAGTTGCCGCAATGAAAATGCCGCAAAACCAGTAGATACGCCCATCTCCATCAAGCGCATCCACCTCACTCCCGCCCCTTCAAGGGGAGGGTTGGGGAGGGGATGGGGAAAATGCTCGGAGATTCCACCCCATCCCCCACCTAACCTCCCCCTTGAAGGGTGAGGAACTGTTTTCTTTCGGATTACACCAGCCCCATGCCCTTCGCCCGCAACGTCGCTTCGGCACGCGATGAGATGTTCAGCTTGCGGTAAATATTCTTCACGTGATCGTTCACGGTGTGGCGCGAGATGTTCATCACGCCGCCGATGTCGGCGATGCTGATGCCGCGCGTGAGTTGCACCAGCACTTCGCGTTCGCGCGGGGTGAGGTCGGCTTCGTCCGCGATGACTTCGGTTGTAGTGGCCGCCGGTTTTTCTTCTCGGAAATGTTCGAGCAATCGGCGCGCGACTGAAGGCGACAGCGGCGGGTGGCCTTCGACGATGCCGCGCAGTTGTTTGACCAATTGTTCCGTCGTCTGGTCCTTCAACAAATAGCCCTGCGCACCGGCACGCAGTGCGGGGAACAGATGTTCGTCATCGTCAAAGATGGTGGCGACCACGATGGTGCATTTGGGAAAGCGCGCCGCCATCGCTTCGATCACTTTCGTGCCGTCGCCGTCCGGCAGCGAAAGGTCAATCAGCGCCAGGTCGAACTGGAACTGCTTGATGATCTTCATCGCCCCGGCCACTTCGGATTCGCTGCGCACCCGCGCGCCGGGGAATGCGGTCTGGATGACTTCGCACAGCAGTAGTTGCGACTCGGGCAGGTCTTCCAACAGCAAAACAGTTTTCATGTCAGTGGCGTTTCTATCGTCATTTGCACTTTGTTTTCGGCGGAGTCGATGCTCAATCCGCCGCCCAATTCTTCCAGCCTTCCGCGAATGTTGCGCAGGCCGTAGCCTTCGCGCCAAGTGAGCGGATCGGCGATGTTGCCGTCATTTTCCACACTGGCTTTTAGCTGCATTCCGTTCACGGAAATTTCAACTTTGATAGCGGACGGCGCGGCGTGTTTCAGCGCATTGGTGATGAGCTCGCGCAGCACCGATTCCAGCATGGCTTTCCTGCGCGGCGGCAATTCGATGCCCGGCAACGCTTCGCTTTGCTGCCAGCGCAAACGGCAATCCGCCGCTTCGCAGCGCGACCCGGCCTCGGCGCGCCAGTCGGCCAGCGCGTTGCTTAACGGCACGGGACGCGAGTCCATGGCGGCGATGGCGGTGCGCAAATCTTTCATCGCGTCGCGCGCCACGTCGGCATCCGGTGTGCCGCGCAAATGGTGGATGAGTTTTAGCAGTCGCGCGCCGATGTTGTCGTGCAAATCGCGCCCGAGGCGCAGCCGCTCTTGCGTCACGCCTTTTTCGTAACTGGTGCGCCCGCTCATGATCTGTTGCAGCAACTGGTTCAACGACGCGGCGAATTGCGCATCGCGCGTGGAAAATAATTTTGCTCCTCGCCCGGCATAACGCAGCATGTATGCGGGCAAATCGCCGCAAGCCGTAACGGCTAATCCCAGCCCTTCTTCGCGCACACCTCCCGCTTCGTCCTGTTCACTTTGTTTCAATTCCAACGGATCGTAAATGCGCCGCAGCAGAGCTTCCCAGCGCGCCTGCTGCTCATTGCCGGACGCAGTGAAAGCAATCGCGGAAAGCTCGGGTAACAGGTTGTCAAATTTGGGGGCTTTCGCGCCCACGATGCGTTCCCACAGCCATTGGCGGAACGGGAAATATAACCAGCCGCACAACAGCAAACTGATGCCCAGCGACGCGCCTTCGGTCACTCCCGTAAAGATCAGCAACACATCCAGCGCAATCACCGAGGTCGCGCCCGCCACCCACAAAAACACGCGGTACGCCCATTCGTCAATATCGAACAAGCGGTAGCGGCGCAGACCCAGCGCGATGCCGACGTACATGATGAGGAAGAAACCGATGGCATAGCCCATGGGCAACAACGCGGGCTTGTCGAAAATGAGCGGGATGATATTGGTGACCATGAACAGCGAGCTGCCGAGCAATACAGACAGGACAAACCAGCGCAATGCGGCGCGCTCTATCGGCTGTCCGCGCGTGTGCCGCCACTGCATCACCGCGACGATCAATGCCAGAAACATCTGGCTGGAAATGGCCAGCAATGGTTCTCGTGAGTCGGGCAATAAGTGGAGGGTATTTGCCAGCCACAATGGAAAGAAGATGGCCGGAATCCACAACAAGGTGCGCGGTGCAACCAATTGGCGCGGGAAACTTAAAAACATGGCCAGAATTGCGCCCCCCATCGCTTGTCCCGACAGCGCATTGAAATCATCCAGCTTGCCGAACCATGCACCATCCAAGGCCAAGGCTCTTTCGCTAATCAATGCCCCGGTAATCCCCCCAAACAGCAACATCAGCCCGGTCAGCGCAAACATGCGCGATCCCCAATCTTTCGGGCTCATGAGATACACCCAGCAGGAAATCATGAAGGCCGTACTCACCACGAACAAGGTGAACCAGAACATGGCCGACAAACTGGCTAACGGGCGAGGGCGGGGGGTGATCGTTGTGATGTGCTCTAAGTTGTTTTTGTCCGCCCAGACAAGACTTACCTTGCCCAAGTACAACATCGCATTCAATGCAGATTGCTTGGCAAAGAATTTGTCTTTCTCAATATAGCTCGCGAATGAATCCAGATTCTCGGTCAAATCCAGCGGCTGCAAATCGATAGAGTTTCCTGTTGCAGAAATCACACGGTGCACTTCTGCTCCGGGCGGAATCTGTTGCGAATAATCCACAGTGGCACGCAGCTTGTCGCCGTCCACTTCCATCTTTACGCCCAGCCACGGCTCTTGCAGGGCGAGCCACGCCGTGGTCGCGCACGCTGCCAAACAGCCCAGCCACAGCAGTTGCAACAGAAAGGATGGTCGTTTGTACAGCTGGTGCATCTCTGGATTTTCAATGGATTTCGACGCTGCGACTTTAGCAAATGCCAAAACTAAAGCTACCCCCCTGAACGCGGGATTGTTTGAGTTATGCGTATCTCATAATCTTGCATCCAAGTAATACCGCGTCCGTTCTGTTTCGTCGTCATCAATATATTTCAGGGAGAAAATTATGCAATTGCATTTCACCAAGACCGTCTCTGTGCTGCTGGCAGCGCTAGTGTTAACCGCGTGCGCAACCTCGGCCCCCAAAAGCAGTGTGGCGCTGAATGTGGCGGGCGACCTCGGCAATACCGCCGCCATCAAGGGCAAAAAACTGGCCGTCAGCGGCATGAACGTGAGCGAGGGAGTACATCTGGAACGTCTTACCCTGTTGAGCGGCGAAGGCCATACCGGCAAAAAATTGGCGAGTGCAGCGCTGGCCGGCGCATTCACCATGATGGGAGCGGGGGGCGGTACGGACTTCGCCTCGCGCGAGCCGGTGGAAGACCATCTTTCCGAAGCCGACGCGAAAAAAATGGGCGACGATATTGCCAAGATTCTGAACAACGCGCTGCAAGCAAGCGGGCTGGATATGATGGATAACAAAGCCGTGCAGGCATTGCCCGCGTTCGCAAAATCCGAAGGCGAGAAAGGCCTGACCAAGGACACGCAGTTCATCAAGGGCAAGATGTTTAACCCCGATCTGTACCTGGGCTACTACAACGTGCCCGTGGCGGGCTTCAAATATCGCAGCGCGGGCATATTCTCCGGTGCTACGTCCGATGATTTTGCTGCCGCCATTCAGGATGCCACTGGCGCGCCGCTGGTGCTGGCTTGGCAAGTCAACGTGGTGAATGACCGCAAAGTTATGCGCGTGCGCGACCTGACTTTGCGCTGCTACGGCAAGCGCGAAGGCTGGCTGGGCGGCAACGGCAAACTGCTGCTGTCGCTTTCCGTGAACCCGGACGAGATCAGCGTGCCCAGCGGCGAAAGCCACAAGAACCTCGAATACTGGAAAGCCTTGTCGCCCAAGTTTGAAGAAGCGGCCAAGGCGATTGCGGAGCGTCTCGCATTCCAGATTTCTGCCAAGTAACCCGGTTTCGCGGGAAGCAGCAACAGCATTTTTTCTTTTGCAAACCCCTCAATCCGCCCCAGCCAATTCAGGTTGCGGGCGGTTTTTTTTCGTATAACAACGGCTTGTTCTGCTTGGAGGCAAAAGCCAGTCTCCTCCGGTAATGGGATATGCTTATGACTCCTCAACATTGTCGGTATTTGTATTAGGCGCGCGTTTCAGTATGCATACCATTTCCCGCTATTGTTTATCTTTGCTGCTTGCCACTTCGCTGCTGGCACTACCTGCGCTGGCGCAAGAAACCTCCAGCGAACTGGATAGCGTTACGCTGCAATTGAAGTGGACGCATGCTTTTCAATTCGCCGGTTACTACGCGGCGAAAGAGCGGGGCTATTACCGCGAGGCGGGTCTGGATGTAAAGATTGTGGAAGCGTTGCCCGGCGATGATCCGGTCAAGAATGTGCTGGATGGGCGTGCCGAGTTCGGGGTGGGCACCAGCGCCTTGTTGTTGCAGCGCAAAGCCGGTCAGCCCGTGGTGGCGCTGGCCGTGATATTCCAGCATTCGCCTTACGTGCTGATCGCGCGGCAGCTCAAAACCACGCAGGATATTCACGATATTGTCGGCAAGCGCGTGATGCTTGAGCCGCAGGCGGACGAGTTGCTGGCCTATCTCCAGAAAGAGGGAATTCCGCTCAGCCAGATCACGCAGGTTGAGCACAGCTACGATCCGCAGGATTTGATCGACGGCAAGGTTGATGCGATTGCGGGCTATGCCACCAATCAGCCGTACTACCTGAGACGCGCGAGATTTGCCCATTACATCTACACGCCGCGTTCCGCCGGGATCGATTTTTACGGCGACAATCTGTTTACCACCGAACAGCAACTGAAGGAGCACCCGGAGCGCGTGCGCGCATTCCGCGAAGCCAGTTTGCGCGGCTGGAAATATGCCGTGGAGCACCCGGAGCAAATGGCGGATTTGATCCTCGCCCGTTATTCGCAGCGGCATTCGCGCGACTACTTTTTGTTTGAAGCAAAAGAGACCATCGCGCTGATGCACCCGGAACTGATCGAAGTAGGTTATATGAACGCCAGCCGCTGGCGGCATATTGCCGACACATATTCCGACATCGGCATGCTGCCGCGAAACTTTTCGCTGGACGGTTTTTTGTACGATCCAGATCCGCAGCACGATTTGACCTGGCTGTATCGCGCCATCGCCGTCACCCTGCTGTTGACCATCGTCGCCACCATCGTTTTTCTGCTGATTAAATCCAGGCAAATGAACCGGAAACTTGAGCAGCGTATCGCCGCTGCGCACACTTCGCTTTCAGCCAGCTTCAAAGAGCGGCGGGCTTTGGAAATCAAGCATGCCGAAGCGGGCGAACGCGAACGCATTTTCCGCGATCTGCACGACGACCTCGGCGCAAAACTGCTGGGGCTGGCGATTTCCGCACAGCGCGCCAATCAGCCGCGCGAAGCCGACTTGGCGCGTTCCGCACTGCGCGACTTGCGCGACGTGGTATCGCGCTCCGCGCATCCCGCCACCCCGTTGGACGACCTGGTGGCCGACTGGCGCGTGGAAACACAGCAGCGCGTCCATGCGGCCGGCCTGGAGCTGGATTGGCGCATTTCCGACATCGAATTCCCGCTGCCGGTCAGCGCCGCCGCAGCGCTCAACCTGAGCCGTATCCTGCGCGAGACGATCACCAATGTGCTGCGCCACGCCAGCGCCACCCGCATCACGGTGGATATTGCGTGGAACGAAGAAAAATTGATGCTGACCATCAAGGACGACGGGGTGGGACTGCCCGAAGCGGGAGCGAAACCGAATCGCGGCATGAGCAGCCTGCGCGCCCGCGCTGCGGCACTGGGCGGCAGCATCATCTGGCAGCCGCGTTCGCCCAACGGCTGCATGGTCGCCATCGAAGTTTCCGTACACCACATCACACCGGATTTCGACACGTCGAAGATAGTGGCCGAACAAGAAAATTCTTCTGTGGAACAAACTCAGTATTTCGGTTGAAGAGTTCTGAGTTCAATAACATGGTTGATGAATTCGAAGGCCGGGTTTCACCCAGGGGTGCAAGAACCCCTGCGGGGCAACCCGACAAGTCGGCAGCATTCACGTACAAGCCCGCCAATAGGCGATCTACAGCCCCCTGCGCTTTCTGGCCGACCTATCCAGTAGCAAATACACCACACATCTCACCCCCCGTGAACGCGGGATATGAATCGCATATTCGATGCGATAGCCTGTGCCCTGTAATTTCCGAATCAACAATTTGCTGTCCAATTTTTACAGGGAGCGCTCCGCCATGCTACTCAAAAACGCTTTACGCAAAGCCACAAAACTCGGCATAGCCCTCAGCGCTATTGCCACTTTGATTCTCGCCGGATGCGGGGGTGGTGGCAGTACCAGCACCGGCACTGGAGGCGGATCAGGCGGCGGTTCGCTCAGTTGCACTACCGCGCATTACACCGCTGGTACAGTTGCCGTACCGACCGCCGGAGATATGGCGACCTACGCCAGGACTTACAACGGCAACACCGGCACATTCAATACAGGCGTGTTCACTTCGGACGGCGGCGCGGCGACTTTTGTGTTGGCCAGCGGCGGCAGCTTGACTTACAACGGTGCAGCGCAGACGGTCAATTCGATTTGCAAGGACACGACATTGCCGATGATCTATGTGGAATTTGGCACGACGGGCGCGGTCGATTTCATGGCCGATGCTTCGTTCACCGGCAACTTGCCGGATTTGACCGGGGTGTACGGGGCTGCACCTGCCGGAGCAACGCCTGCCGTCAGCGGCTTTACTCCGGCAACGGGGCCGGAGGGGACGAGCGTCACCATCAGCGGCACCAACCTGGGCAATTTCACACCCGCGCCAGTGGTCAAGTTCGGCACCATCGTGGCCACGGTTTCGTCGGCAACAGCAACGGCGATCACAGTCACGGTTCCGCATGGAGTGGTGATTGGCAATACGGCGATCACGCTGTCCAATTTCGACGGCACGGGTGTGGTTGCGGTGGGGACATTTAATGTGACGGCGGCAACAGCGGTTCCGGCAGCGCCAACGGGTGTGTCTGCAACGGCAGTAAGTTCGTCTCAAATCAATTTGAGCTGGTCTGCGGTGTCGGGGGCAGCAGCCTATTACGTCTATCGTGCAACCACTGCGAACTTGCCCGTTGCTTCGATGACCAATGTCACCAGCGGTTCCGCCTTGGTGGGGCCTTCGACTGTGGCTACTTCGCTGAACGATTCTTATGCGCTGAGCGCTGCCACGACCTATTACTACAAGGTGGTGGCGTTGAATGGGGTGGGAGCAAGCGTGGCTTCGGCTGAGGTGAGTGCCACAACCAGTGCGGCGGGCGGCGGAGCCGTTGCCGGATTGATGGGCGGCACAATACAAGGCACACCGCTGGTGCTTTCCACCACAGTCTCCACCTTGGTTGGTCCCGCAACGGCAACACCGACCTCATCTCCGATCATGGGGCCAACGGGCGTTACCACCGATGGCACGAATCTGTATGTGGCAAACAGCGGCAGCATCTACAAAGTCGTGATTGCCACAGGTGCGGTGACGACGCTGGCTTCGCTGCCAGGCGCATATGGCATCACGACGGACGGCACTAACTTGTACGCAACCTATTTTACTTATGTCGATATCGTCAACAACACTTCCGGCATCTCCAAAATCAATATTGCCACGGGAACTGTAACGCCATTGGTTGGTGCGGCAATGGGTTATGCGGAAGGTACAGGTACTGCGGCTCTGTTTAATACGCCTTCCGGGATTACGACTGACGGAAGCAATCTGTACGTGGCGGACAAAGGCAACAACGCCATACGCAAGGTGGTTATTGCCACGGGGCAGGTGACGACATTGGCCGGAGCGGGCTGGCAAAATGCCGGGTCGGCAGACGGCATTGGAAGTGCGGCAACCTTCAACTTTCCCAGAGGCGTTGTGACCGACGGCACCAACCTTTATGTGGCCGATACCAATAGCCAGAAGATTCGGAAGATTGTGATCGCTTCGGCTACCGTGACGACCTTGGCCGGTTCGGGAACGCAGGCTTACACCGACGGCACGGGAACCGCTGCATCGTTCAACACTCCGATGGGCATTACCACCGACGGCACCAACCTGTATGTCACCAGCCAGAACGCGGGTAGCCACAATGTGCGCAAGGTGGTGATCTCTTCGGGGGGCGTCACGACTGTTGCGGGAAATGCTTTTGCGCAGGCCACGGACGGAGTAGGTACAGCAGCTTCGTTCTGGAATCCGAACGGGATTACCTCTGACGGCACAAACTTGTATGTGGCGGATACCACCAATAACGAGATCCGCAAGATTCAGTAATTCGCTTTTCGGAGTTCCGTAAAAAGCCGCCCGCGCTTTGCGGGTGGCTTTTTCATTATCAACCCAGACACCTCGTGAAGAAGCCCGTCAATAGGCGATCTACAGCCTATTTCCAGCTCCCCATCCACTCCTTCCAGTAGCAAATCCACCACAATTCATCTGTCAGCCTACCCCCCTGAACACGGGATATGAATCGCCTATTCGATGGGTTAGCCTGCACCCTGTAATTTCCGAATCAATTATTTGCTGTCCAACTTTCACAGGGAGCGCGCCACCATGCTACTCAAACCCGCTTTACGCAAAGCCACTGAACTGGGCATAGGTCTTACTGCCATTGCCACTTTGATTCTCGCCGGATGCGGAGGGGGGGGCGGCACGACCACGGGCGGCGGCGCTTCTACCGTAACCGCCAGCGTCACGCCTTACAAAGGCCCGTATTACAGCGGAGCAACCGTTGTTCTCAAAGATGCCAGCGGCAACCCGATCACGTTGGTATCCGGCGGCACGGTCAACGCCAGCGGTGTGGCTTCGGTGACATTCCCCGCCAGCGTGACTTATCCGCTGATCGTGGAAGTGACGGGCAGTTATTTCAACGAGGTGACCGGTGCGCCGGAAACCGGAAGCACGCCATTGCGCGGTTTGATTCAGAGTGCGGGGGCGGCAGCGACGGGTGTGCCTGTGACGCTGGTTACCGAAACCGCCGTGACGGATTTGCAAACGCGTTTGGGCGGGTTCTCTGCGGCGCACCCGATTCAGGCGGCTTCTGCGGTTGCCGCGATGAGCGTCGCCGGAACGATTTTCGGTGTTCCGGCTTCTGCGGTTCCGGCATTCGATCCGGCCACAAACCACACCGGCGATACGAACACGCTGCTGCTTTCCGCGTGGGCGATGGCGGCAAACGGGCAAAGCGGAACAACCTTGGCGGACAGGGCGCAGGCTTTGGCGACCGGCTTGGTGAACCCGGCCAGCGCGCCGACTTCGGTGGTCAGTCAGGCAACGTTTGATGCGGCGCTGCTCGCGATGACCAGCGGGGCTTCGAGTGTGATGGCGGCTGGCGCTTCCGCACCGTCTTCTCCCGCTATTCCGACGGCCACTTATGGTGCGCTGTATGCGAGTGCGGTGGCGGCGGGATCGACTATTCCATCCGCACCGACAGGGGTGTCTGCGACGGCCAGCAGCGCGACCCAGATCAATATCAACTGGACCAACGTAACGGGGGCTACTGCGTACAACATTTACCGTTCAACCACATCCCCCGTGCAGATCATCGCCGCCAACAAAATCACGCCTGTCATCGCGCAACCCACGTCAGGGCCATTCCCGAATACCGGACTCACTGCAGCGACGACCTACTACTACAGAATGACAGCAGTCAATGCGGCGGGAGAAAGCGCGGGTTCAGCTGAAGTCAATGCGACAACCAGTGCGGCTGGTGGTGGTGCTCCGGCTGCACTCAACTGGACTGCACATTCGGTCACCGGTATCACGCTGCTTCAAGGTTACCTGTCGGATGTGGCTTGGAGCGGAACTCAATATCTTTCGGTAGGTGTCGGAAACAAAGTTGCATCTTCGACAGATGCAGTTACGTGGGGCAGTTTGGCCGCTACTTATCCGGGAGCAACACCGGCTTCGGCAGCGCTCATTCTTACCAAGGTCGCATACGGCAATGGCGTGTTTGTCGGCGTTGATAACTATGGACAGGCCTACACTTCGCCTGACGGCGCGCTTTGGACGGGGCGGTTGAGTGCCGGAAATTACCAGAACAAGAACGGTGTCGATTTTGCGAACGGGAAATTCTTCCTGACAGATGGCGGCGGTGGAATCCTGACTTCAGCAGACGGCATTACCTGGTCAACTCGTATCGTTCCTGCTGTTGGAACGCTTAACAAGGTGATCTGGTCCGGTACGCAATATGTCGCCGTTGGCAGTCGCATTTTGACCTCGCCGGATGCGGTCACGTGGACAGATCGTGGACAGATCACGTATCCCGGCTACCCGGTGCTACCACAGAACGCCATTAATCTGGGCTCGGTGGTATTTGCCAATAATCTATATGTCGCGGCAGGCACAGGAGTGTGGACATCTCCAGATGCCATCACTTGGACAGCAGCAACACCGGCATCCGCTGTTTATTTCAATACTTTAAACATGGTCGCCTACGGCAATGGCAGTTTTGTCGCGGCAGGTACGTCGGGAAAGGTGTTTACTTCCACGGATGGACTGAACTGGACTCAGGATGCTTCGACAGGCTTGTCCGGTGTCGGGGTGACATCACTCAAGTTCCTGAATAACACCTTCATGGCTGTTGGCGGAGTGCAGATTTTTACAACGCCGTAATAGTCAGTTGGCGTAAATGTAATGCTCAACCGCCCGACTCGTTCGGGCGGTTTCGTTTTTCAGGAAGCCAATATTCCGGCTAGAATCCTTCCCATATAACAACAAGAATTCAACGTGAATCTAATCAACTTGCTCAACCCCGCGCGCGATGCCAGAACCGAGGCGGCCTTGTTCGAGTTGGCGCGGCGCAATGTGTTCATGGGGGTCGTTTCGCCCATCGTTATTCCGTTGCTGATGGTGCTCGGTTTCGGCGATGTGCTGCGCGGCGACAGGCTTATCATTTGGCTGACGCTGATGGCGGTGTCGTCGCTGCATGCCGCTTACATGCATTTCGGTTTTTCCAGGTTGCCTCCCGGCAGCGTGCCGGACGCGGCCGAGCTCAAGTCATGGCGGCGGCACGGTTTGTTTTTTATCGCGTTCACGGGCATGGCCTGGGGGGCTGCCGGTTTGCTGTTCGTCCCCGGCCAGTTGGAGTTGAATCTGGCGGTGCTGCTGATCTATCTGGGCGTGGCGGCGGGGGCGGTGACCACTCACGGCAGCCATTCGCAGCGCGCGCTGATGGTCGGTCTGGCCTGTTCCGGGCTGGCGATGTATCCCTTGCTGGATGAAGGTTTCGGCGTGCACGCCCGCACGTTGGGCATGCTGCTGTTTTTCTATTTGCTGGTGATTGCCTACACCGCCTTCAGCGCGCAGAAAACTATTCTGCATTCGCTGCAACTGCAATTCGAGAACGAGGCGCTGATCCAGGAAAAAGCCATCGCCATGCAGAAGGCGGAACGCGAGCGGATCTATCAGGACCTGCACGACGATGTGGGCGCAAAACTGTTGGGGCTGGCGATTTCGGCACAGCGTTCAAACCTGTTTCTCGAAGCCGATCTGGCGCGCTCGGCATTGCACGATTTGCGCGATGTGGTCTCGCGCTCGGCGCACCCGACCATTCTGCTGCGCGACCTGATCGTCGATTTGCGCGCCGAAGCCGAGCAGCGCATCCTCGCTTCCGGCCTGCAAATGGACTGGCAGTCTCCGTTTATCAATTCGGAAATTCAAACCAATTCCGAAGTCGCGCTGCACCTGAGCCGCATCCTGCGCGAGGCCGTCACCAACGTGTTGCGCCACGCCGGAGCCAAGCGCATTACCCTGCTGGCGAAAATCGAAAATAATGGTTTCGTGCTGGTGGTGGAAGACGACGGCAAAGGCTGCCCCGCATCCGACATCAAACAGCATCGCGGCATGAAAGGCATGCACGCCCGCGCACAGGTTTTGAATGCTTCGCTGCAATGGGAAAGCGCCGACTCGCATGGTTGCCGGGTAAGGCTGGTCGTGCCCTTGAGCAGCCTGTCCGGCGAAAATGCCGGGCAATGATTGCGACGACAAGCTTTAACCCAGATATTCCATTGCAACGTAGGTCGGGCTTCAGCCCGACATGTCGGGTTAAAACCCGACCTACAACTTATACGCTTGACTTGATGTTGCAAGCGTATAAGATGCGCCAACATTGTTCAAATTCAATGAATCATGTTTTCCCGCCTGCCCGATAACTGCTCATTGCTTTACGCCGACTTGCTGCAAAAGGTCGCGCTGTATGCGCCCGCAACTCAGGGCGCTTTCGTTTCAAAAACGATCAATGGCAAGCGCTACTGGTATCACCAAACCGATACCGTTGCGGGAAGGAAGCAGGCTTATCTGGGGCAGGAGTCTGACGCATTATTGGCTGACATTGCAGCACGCAAACAAGACTTGCTGCGCCAGCATGAACTGTTGCTTGAACGGCGGCGTTTGGTCGCCATGCTGGGTGCGGCGGGTGCGCATTTGGAAAAAGGTCGCGTCACAAAAATCATCGGCAAACTGTCCGATGCCGGGCTGTTTGGCGCTGGCGGTGTGATGGTGGGCTCTTTTGCCTTTGCCTGTTACGGCAATATGTTGGGAGTTAAAACCTCGGGCGCATTGAGCCGGACTGAAGACATTGATTTTTCGGTAGAGAGGACGGTGGACATCGCCTTTAGCCGCAACATGAAAGCGGTGTTGCAGGATGCCGAACCCGAACTGCGCGAACCGGTGCAAATCAATCCCCGCATCATTCCCTTCGAGATGGTTGCCCCGGACGGTTTCAAGGTGGAATTCCTGACCAGCAAACTGGCTGCCTCTGAAGATGCGCCCGTGCATATCGAGCGCTTCAATGTCTATGCGCAGCCGCTCGATTTTATGGATTATCTGTTGGCGGATGCGCAAAATGCGGTGGTGTTGAACGGTGCGGGCATCGCCGTGACCGTGCCCGATCCGGCGCGTTTTGCCCTGCACAAATTGGCCATCTCGCAACTGCGCCCGGCGGGGCTTCAGGCCAAAATTCGCAAGGATATAGCCCAAGCCAGCACACTATTGGACATCCTGGCCCAAGATAATCCCGGTGTGTTGATGCTCGCGATGGAATCAGTCTATAAGCGAAATGATGCTTTGCCCCATTACGTGAATAGCGGGTTCGCGCGAATTGCGCCGGATTTGCTGGTCAAGGTGACAGAAGCTTTTGGCAGAGCGCTGCCCAAGGTTACACTGGATGCCCGTAGCGGACGTTTCGTGACGCAGGAAAACGCTCTGTAATTTTATTGGATATTGAATATATGGTTCCCCACCTCACCACCGCATTAAAAGGCCCGCTGCTTGAACTGGAGCAGCGCATTCTCAAAGAGCAGCCCGCCATCGAGCGCTGGTTCCGCAGCAAATGGCTGGAGCACACCATCCCGTTCTACACCTCGGTCGATCTGCGCAACAGCGGCTTCAAGCTCGCGCCGGTGGACACCAATTTGTTTCCCGGCGGTTTCAACAATCTCAACCCGGATTTTTTGCCGCTGTGCGTGCAGGCCGCGCAGAGCGCGATCGAAAAAATCTGTCCTGAAGCGCGCGGCGTGTTGCTG
The DNA here is from genome assembly GCA_028710605.1 of Sideroxydans sp. Classification (GTDB taxonomy): domain Bacteria; phylum Pseudomonadota; class Gammaproteobacteria; order Burkholderiales; family Gallionellaceae; genus Sideroxyarcus. The sequence continues at coordinate 227,866 of JAQTTU010000002.1, read as the reverse complement.
ATTCCCGAGAACCACACGCGCAACCAGTTCTATTTGCAGAACGTGGCGCAACTGGCGCAAATTCTGCGCAATGCGGGGTTGATGGTGCGCATCGGCAGTTTGCTGCCGGAGATCACGCAGCCGACCACGCTGGACTTGTCCAACGGCGCGACACTGACGCTGGAACCGATATTGCGCAAGGGTAACCGTTTGGGTATGGCCGACGGATTCGACCCGTGCGTGGTGCTGCTCAACAACGACCTGTCCGCAGGCGTGCCGGATGTATTGAAGAACCTGGAGCAAAGCGTGTTGCCGCCGCTGGAAGCGGGCTGGACAACGCGGCGCAAGTCGCAGCACTTCGGTGCGTATGACCGCGTGGCCAATGAATTCGCCGAACTGCTGCACATTGATCCGTGGCTTATCAATCCGTATTTCGATGTGTGCGACAAAGTGGATTTTCACGCGCGCACCGGCGAAGATTGTCTGGCGGCGAAAGTGGATCTGGTGCTGGAAAAGATTAGCGCCAAATATGACGAGTACGGCGTGAAAGACGATCCCTTCGTTATCGTCAAAGCCGACGCGGGCACTTACGGCATGGGCATCATGACGGTGAAAGACGGCAGCGAAATACGCGACCTCAACCGCAAACAGCGCAACAAAATGGCGGTGGTGAAAGAGGGCTTGCAGGTTTCCGACGTGCTGATCCAGGAAGGGGTTTATACCTTTGAGACCATAGACAACGCGGTGGCCGAGCCCGTGGTGTATATGGTCGATCACTTCGTGGTCGGCGGTTTTTACCGCGTGCACACCGCGCGCGGCGTGGATGAAAACCTGAACGCGCCGGGCATGCAGTTTCTGCCGCTGGCCTTTGAATCCTGCTGCGCCTTCCCCAACCCCGACTGCGCGCCCGACGACACGCCCAACCGCTTCTATGCCTACGGCGTAGTGGGCAGGCTGGCGATGCTGGCGGCGGCGGTAGAGATCGAGGGAATGATCGCGTGATGTTTGAAAAACCTTTCACCACGGAGACACAGAGACACAGAGGAAAAGCAAAACAAAATTCTTCTGCAACTTTTGCTTCTGCTTTTTTCGGTTTTCTCTGTGTCTCTGTGTCTCTGTGGTGGGTTTTGACTTTAACGGGTTGCAGCAAACAACCACCGACCTATCAGGAACAAGGCTATGTGTTCGGCACGCTGGTCGAGGTCAGCGTTTATGGCGAAGACGAGGCGCGCGCCAAGCAGGGGGTGACGGCGGTGATGCGCGAATTCCAGCGCCTGCACGATTTGCTGCACGCGTGGAAACCTTCCGAGTTGAGCGAATTGAATGCGGCTTTCGCGCAGGGCAAAAGCAAAACCGTGTCGCCGGAACTGGCGGCGATGCTCAAGGATGCCGCACAACTTTCTGCCGAATCCGGCGGCTTGTTCAACCCCGCGATCGGCGGCTTGATTCAGACCTGGGGCTTTCAGGCCGACGATTTCAAGGCGGTGCTGCCGGATGAAAACAAGATCGCCGCGCTGGTGAAGGCGAATCCGCAGATGGGCGATTTGGTTTTTGATTTATACCCAAACCCCTCCCAGCCTCCCCTTATCAGGGGAGGAGCCGAGCGCTCCCTCCCTGACAAGGGAGGGCTGGGGTGGGTTGCAGTTAGCAGCAAAAACAAATCCGTAAAACTCGACCTCGGCGGTTACGCCAAAGGCTACGCGCTGGATAGAGCGGCGGCGATTCTCAAACAGAACGGCATCCGCAACGCGCTCATCAATATCGGCGGCAATGTGCTGGCGCTGGGCGCGCATGGCGACCGCCCGTGGCGCGTGGGCATCCAGCATCCGCGCCACCCCGGCCCGATTGCCACGCTGGCATTGCAGGACGGCGAAGCCATCGGCACATCGGGCGATTACCAGCGCTATTTCGAGCTGGACGGCAAACGCTTTTGCCACGTGATTGATCCGCGCACCGGCCAATCGGTGCAGGGCGTGCAGGCGGTCACGATCATCACGCACGGCGCGCGCGCGGGGCTGTTGTCGGACGCTTCGTCCAAGCCGCTGTTCATTTCCGGCGCGTCCGGCTGGCGCGCCGCCGCCGACAAAATGCAGCTTGAGGAGGCCTTGCTGATTGATGCCGATGGCGTGGTTCACCTCACCGCCGCCATGCAGAAACGGCTAGAATTCACCGACAGCAAAACCATTTCCAGAATCGAACCATGACTACCGACGACCCGCTGCAACAAAACATACGCCGCACCACCGCCATGCACGCGCTGAAGCAGGTGCGCGTGCTGGTGGATGAAGCGAATGAAGACGATGCGTTCAAGGCGCGCGCGCTGCGCTGGATAATGCGTTACGGCTGGCTGGTTTTGCTGCTGTTTATCGCGCTGCTGGCGCGTGTTTTTGGAGTCATCTGATGGCCGGTATTCTGGTGGTGGCGCACAACGCACTGGGCGAAAGTCTGGTGGATTGCGTGGCGCATGTGCTGGGCAGCGTGCCGCAAAATCTGGAAGTGCTTTCGGTGTATGCCGCCGACGATCCGCAGCAAAAACTGGAAGAAGGGCGCAAGCTCATCAAGCAACTGGACAACGGCAACGGCGTGCTGATCCTCGCCGATATTTTCGGCGCAACACCCAGCAACGTGGCGCGCCAGCTTTGCCATGAACGGCATGTGATGGGCGTGGCGGGCGTGAACCTGCCCATGCTGTTGCGCGTGGTGTGCTACCCCAACAAGACCACGCCGGAGCTGGCGCAGATCGCGCTCGAAGGCGGACGCGAATGTATTGTGGCGATGAACAAGGACGATTAACAAAAAAACCTGTTTTGCCCGCAGATTACACAGATTAACGCAGATTCAAACTTGTAAGAACGAGTGTCGAATAATCCAACATGTAAGTAAGCAGTCCGGTGTTGCCTGCTTTTAATCTGTTTAATCTGTGTAATCTGCGGGCAAAGGCCTTTTTAAGAACTAGGGAAAACTGATGCAAAAACAAGACGCACAAATCATCAACAACCTCGGCCTGCATGCGCGCGCCTCGGCCAAGCTGACCCAGCTCGCTTCGCAATTTCCCTGCGAAGTGTGGGTGTCGCGCAACGGTCGCCGCGTGAATGCGAAAAGCATCATGGGCGTGATGATGCTGGCGGCCGCCAAGGGTTCGACCATCGCCATCGAAACCAGCGGCGAGCGCGAAGAGGAAGCGATGACGGCGCTGCTGGCGCTCATCAACAATTTTTTCGGAGAAGGTGAATGAGTTTCACCCTGCACGGCATTCACGTCTCCAGCGGCATCGCCATCGGCCATGCGCATCTGGTTTCGCACACTTCGCTGGAAGTGGCGCATTACGTGTTGCCCAAGCATTTGCTGGCGGAGGAAGTGGCGCGGCTGGATGCGGCGCTGAAGGCCACGCGCGACGAGCTGACTTCGCTGCGCGCCAATCGCCCGCAACAAGCCGCTGCCGAGTTCGAGGCTTTCCTCGATCTGCACCTGATGATTCTCGACGACGAGCACATCAGCCAGGCCGCGCGCGCCATGGTGCAGGAGGAACAATGCAACGCGGAGTGGGCGCTGAAATCGCAGATGGATGCGCTGGTCGCGCAATTTGAAGCGTTCGATGACGGCTATCTGCGCGAACGCAGCACCGACGTGGTGCAAGTGGTCGAGCGCGTGCTCAAGGTGTTGAGCGGCCATCCCGGCCACGTGCCGCCCGCGCCGCAACACGACAGCGATATGGTGCTGGTGGCGCACGATGTCAGCCCGGCAGATCTGATCCAGCTCAAGCCGCACCAGTTCTGCGCCATCCTCACCGACGTGGGCGGCGCGACTTCGCACACCGCCATCGTCGCGCGCGGCCTCAACACGCCGTGCGTGGTCGGCTTGCTGCACGCGCGCGAACTGATCAAAGACCGCGACATGCTGATCGTCGATGGCGCGCAGGGCGTGGTCATCGTCAACCCGGACAAGAGCCTGTTGGCGGAATACAAACTGCGCCAAAGCGAATGGGTGCTGGAACGGCAAAAACTCAAGCGCCTGAAAACCGCGCGCGCCACTACGCTGGACGGCACGGACATCGGGTTGCAGGCCAACATCGAAATGCCCGGCGACGTGGCGCAGGTGAAAGAAAACGGCGCGACCGGCATCGGCCTGTTCCGCAGCGAATTCCTGTTCCTCAACCGCGACGACCTGCCGGACGAGGAAGAGCAATACCTCGCCTACCGCACGGTGCTGGAAGGTATGGGCGAGCTGCCGGTGACCATACGCACCTACGATCTGGGCGCGGACAAACAGCTCAAAGGCGTGACCCGCGTCGCCAGCAATCCCGCGCTGGGACTGCGCGCCATCCGCCTGTGTCTGGCCGAACCGCAATTGTTCCGCACCCAGTTGCGCGCGCTGCTGCGCGCCTCGGTGCACGGCAATCTGAAAATATTGGTGCCGATGTTGTCCGGCGCGGCGGAGATCAACCAGACGCTATACATGATCGAAAGCGTCAAATTCGATCTGGCCGACCAGGGCATCGCCTACAACCCCAGCGTGCAAATCGGCGGCATGATAGAAATTCCCGCCGCCGCCCTGGCGCTCAACGCCTTCGTCAAGAAACTGGATTTCCTGTCCATAGGCACCAACGACTTGATCCAGTACACGCTGGCCATCGACCGCACCGACGAGGAAGTGGCGCACCTGTACGACCCGCTGCATCCGGCGGTATTGCTGCTGCTGTCGCATGTCATCAACGGCGCGAACAAGGCGGGCATTCCCGTTTCGGTGTGCGGCGAAATGGCGGGCGAAATTTCCTACACGCGCCTGCTGCTCGGCTTGGGCTTGCGCCAATTCTCCATGCACCCGGCACAACTGCTCGCCACCAAACAGCGCGTGCTCACCACCAGCCTGCCCGAAGTCACCACCTTCACCCAGAAAATTTTGCGCGCGGACGACCCGGCCAAAATCCGGGACATGCTGGACAAGTTGAACGCGGTTTAAACATTTCCACCTTGATCGCAAGCGAATAAACACGGGCATCTCCATCAGGCGCAATGCGTAGAACGCCTATTGACGGGCGTTTCCGCGAGGTTGGGTTTTGAAAATTGCTAATCCAGCGTGCGCCGGAATGTCTTCAGCCCTATCCCCAGCACCACCGCGATAAACAGGAATAGCGGCCAGATGTGCGGCAGCAGCAGCTGCCAGTCGTTGCCTTTGAGCATGATGCCGCGCACCAGATGCAAAAAATGCGTGAGCGGCAAACAGTTGCCGACGATCTGCGCCCATTGCGGCATGCCGCGAAACGGGAACATGAAGCCGGACAGCAGCATGGACGGCAGGAAGAAAAAATACGTCATTTGCATCGCCTGCAACTGGTTGCGCGCGAGCGAGCTGAAGGTCATGCCCAGCGTGAGGTTGGCGCAGATGAAAATCAGCACCACGCCATACAGCAGCGCGAGGCTGCCCAGCATGGGCACATGAAAAATCCAGTGCGCCGCCAGCAGGATCACCGTGACCTGGATCAGCCCGATGAAAATGTAAGGCATGATTTTGCCGGTCATCACTTCCAGCGGCGTGGCGGGCGTGGCGAGCAGGGTCTCGAACGTGCCGCGCTCGCGTTCGCGCGTCATGGCGAGGCCGGTCATCAGCACCATGGTCATGGTCAGGATCACGCCCAGCAATCCCGGCACGATGTTGAAAGCGGTGATGCCTTGCGGGTTGTAGCGTTTCTGCACGCGCAGTTCGATCAGGCCGCCCGGTGCCGGGCGAATAAGGCCGGGCAAATCCGGCGCGAAGATTTCGTTGCCGATGCGGTTGAGCACCGCCAGCGCGCCGCTGGCGGCGACCGGATCGGTGGCATCGGCCTGCACCAGAATCGCGGGGCGTTCGCCGCGCACCAGCGCGCGCTGGAAATTCTGCGGGAAGGTGAGCACGAACTGCACCTCGCCTCGATCAAGCATGTCCTCCGCTTCCTGTTCGCTATCGACCCTGCCGGCGAAGTCGAAATAGCCGCTGTTCTTCATCGCGGCCACATAGTCGCGGGTGAACGGGCTGTCTTCGTGTATCAGCACCACCGTGGGCAAATGCCTGGGATCGGAGTTGAGCGCGTAGCCGAAAATAATCAGCAGCACGATGGGGAAGCCCAGGATCATGCCGAAGGTGAGCCGGTCGCGTTTGAGCTGGATGAATTCCTTGATGACGATGCCCAGCCAGCGGTTCCACGACATGCGGCGGAGATGCGAATGGAAGCGCGCGGGCATGCTCAGTTCTCGAACTGGTCGCGCGCATCGCGCATCAAATGGATGAACGCATCTTCCAGCGACGGCGTGCCGCGTTCGATCTGCAATCGGTGTTGTCGGCCGAATTGCGTGAGCGCGGTTTCGAGCCGTCCGGCATCTCTGCCGCTCACATGCAGCGTCATGCCGAAGGTGGTGACTTGCTCCACGCCGTGCAACTGGCGGATGGCCTCGACATGGCGTTGCGTGTCCTGCCCGCCGACGATCCAGGTGCTCAGTTGCTGCGCGGCGACGATCTCGTCGGCGGTGCCGCTGGCGAGCAGGTTGCCGTAAGCGAGGTAAGCCAGACGGTGGCAGCGCTCCGCCTCGTCCATGTAATGCGTGGAAACCAGAATGGTGATACCCGCCGCCGACAGGCGGTGAATCTCTTCCCAGAAATCGCGGCGCGCTTTGGGATCGACTCCGGCGGTCGGCTCGTCCAGCAACAGCAATTTCGGGCGGTGCAGCAGGCACGAGGCCAAAGCCAGCCGCTGTTTCCAACCGCCGGAAAGCGTGCCCGCGAGCTGGTCGCGCCGCGCCGTCAATCCCAGTTCTTCGAGCGCCTGCGCGACAGCTTGCTTGCGTTCTTGCATGCCGAACATGCGCGCCACGAAATCCAGATTCTCGGCGATGGTCAGGTCGTCCCACAGCGAAAATTTCTGCGTCATGTAGCCGACGAGCTTTTTGATTTCCACGCTTTCGCTCAGCACGTTGTAACCCAGACACGTACCCGAGCCGCTGTCCGGCGTGAGCAGCCCGCACAGCATGCGGATGGAGGTGGTTTTGCCGCTGCCGTTGGGGCCGAGGAAGCCGAAGATCTCGCCCTGTTTGACTTGCAGGGCGAGATCGCGCACGACGTGCTTGTCGCCGAAATGTTTGTTGATGCCGCGCACGTCGATGGCGAAAGTCACTTGAGCGTGACCTCCAGCGGCAGCCCCGGACGCAGGCGCGCGGCATCCTGCGGCGACGGGATCGCTTCCACGCGGAACACCAGTTTTTCGCGCGAACCCTGGCTGTAGATCACCGGTGGCGTGTATTCGGCCTGCGCGGCGATGAAGTTGATGGTGGCCGCGATCGGCGCGGCGCAACCGTCGCAACGCGCTTCGATGCTCTGCCCGATGGCGGTGTTGGCCAATTGTGTTTCCGGCACGAAGAAACGGATGCGGCGTTTGTCGTCCGGCAACAGGCTCATTACTGGCTGCCCGGGCGGCACCCATTCGCCGGGGCGGTAATAGGTTTCGGAAACTTCGCCGCTTTCGGGAATCTGCACCGTCTTGTTGCCCAACTGTTCGCGCAGCACGCGCACCTGCGCCGCCGCTTGCGATTGCGCGGAAAGCAATTCATCGGTGCGCGAGGCCGAGGCGAAATTCTGTTTGGCCAATTCCTGCTGGCGTTTGAGTTGCGCGTTGGCGAATTTGAGCGCCGACTCGGCGGCGCGCAATTGCGCTTCCAGCGCGGCGGTGCTGCTGTCGTTCCGCGCGGCGTTCTGCTCGCTGGATAAAGTGAAGGCCTTGCCGCCCTTGGTCGCGCGCGCGCCGCGCGCCACATTCAGCGTTTCCAGATAGCCGCCCTGCGGCGCGGCAAGATACAGCCATTCGCCTTCCGCGTAGCCCTGATAAAACGGCGCGGCCGACTCGCCGCATGCGGCGAGCAGGGCGCAACTCAACGCGAGCAACAGCAGTCGGGATGGATTCATGGCGACCTCGAAATTTTAATTGCGTCTATGGTTGTAGTTTAACCCCAGATAATTCATTAGCCGAAACGTCCCCTCCCCCTTGCAGGGGGAGGGTTAGGGAGGAGGTAGAAATGTGGCCGTTCAGCAACTCTACCCCCATCCCAGCCTTCCCCCTGCAAGGGGGAAGGAGTGAGTTTGGTTCTAATGGATTATTTGGGTTAACTCCAGCGCCGATTGCCAGCTTATCCCAAGACGCGCGCGGCGCAGCAATAATCATTTGCCTGTTGCCGCCGGTCACTGCCCGAAGATGCCCGTCTTTTCTGCCTCTTCATCCGTTGCAGCTTTCGCTGGCGGCACGGCCCAAGCCGGTATATCTACGGATATTCTTTCTTGTACGATTTCCTTACAATCGGGACGGGTATGTTCCGCGCGATCAGGAAAAGTATGATGGGTCGAAATCGCGTAAAGACGGGCAATACAGCCGCAAATTGAAGCGCCGGTTTTAGCCGGGCTTCATCGGAATGACCGGGGGAGTTTAATTTTTCGATAAGAATAAGGTGTATGCAGAGACCTACCATATTTGTAGCCGCTGCCGAGACGGCTTTGCTCAAGACGCTGGCCAATTTGTTCGACCAGGCCAAACTGCGCTACGAAATTTTCACGACTGCCGAAGCCTTTCTGGAAACCTGCAACGTTGAGCGTCCCGGCTGTTTGCTGCTGGATATGTCGGTGCCGGAAATGGGCGGGGCGGAGTTGCATCGTTTGCTTGTCCAGCGCCATGTCGTGCTTCCCGTCATTATTCTGACCACGTTGAGCGACGCGCGCGGCGCGCTGGCGGTGCTCAAAAACGGCGCGCTGGATTTCTTCGAGAAGCCGGTCGAGGGCGAAGCCTTGCTGGAGTCGGTCAGGAATGCCATCAGCCTGGACAGCGCCAACCGCCGGGCTTTGCGCCATCAGCACGAGGTGCGCCAACTGTTTGAACAGCTCACCCGGCGCGAGCGGGAAATCCTGAACAGCATGCTGGAAAGCAAGTCCAGCCGCGAAATTTCCGAGCTATTGAACATGAGCGCGCGCACCGTGGAATTTCACCGCGCGAGGTTGATGAAAAAACTGGGGGCAACGTCGCTGGTCGAACTGGTGCGCCTGTCCATCACCGCGTTCGGCTGCCATTGCATCCACAAACACCGGCGCACGCCGATGGAAACGCAGCATCCGGCATTTTTTCCGCATTTTTTCGAGTATCGGGAGTTGAGTCCACAGGCAACGGATTGAGTTTGCACGTTTGCTTGCTGTATCTGCCGGTGCATCGAAATAGCGGCAACATCATGAAGGGAGAAGCCAGTGTCTGACTACCAACAAACAAGTGCGGCCATGGCAAGCACCGAGCTTCCCGTCCCCGATCTCGTCGGATGTCGCCGGTTATCGCCAGCGGCTGGCGGTTAAATCGCCGCTCAAGTGACAAGCGCCGCCATGTCGTATTTTCTGATTCCCATTCTGCTGGCCGGTCTGGCGATCAGCCTGCTGCTGTTCGCCGTGTTTCGCAATATGGCAAAAAGCAGAACCAGCGCGCTCGACCTGGCGCGGCGCATGGCGGCGGATTCCATGGAAAGCGCGCGGCATTACCGCCAGCTGTTCGAAGAAGCCCCCCTCGCCATCGGCATCGCCGATGCGCAAACCGGCGAACTCCTCGATCTCAACCGCGCGATGGAACGGCTATCCGGCTGGGACAAAGCCGAGCTTGTCGGCAAACCGCAAAAAATACTCCACCCCGCCGAAGCGGGGCAAGCGGCGGTCTCCAGCTGTTTCGCGCAACATCTTGCCGGCGCGGACGGCGAGCGCATCGAGACGCAGCTTGTCACCAAGTACGGAGAATTGCTGGATGTGTCGATCAAGGCATCGACCCTTAACCTGGACGGACGCAAAGCGCTGATCGGATTTTTCAGCGACATCACCGAGCGCAAGCTGTACCAGCAAAGCCTGTTCAAAACCAACGAACTGCTGGAGCGCATCTTCGCCAACCTGCGCACGCTGATCGCCTATATGGATGCCGATTTCAATTTCATCCGCGTCAACCAAGCGTATGCCGCTGCGGACGGGCACCCCCCGGACTATTTTGTCGGCAAGAACCATTTTCAGTTGTTCCCCAACAGTGAAAACGAGCAAATTTTCCGCGACGTGCTTGAGCGCGGCCTGCCCTATACCGTGTTCGCCAAGCCTTTCGTGTATGAACACAACAAGGAGCGCGGGGTCACTTACTGGGATTGGAGCCTGCAACCCGTCAAGGATACGCGGGGACACGTCACCGGGCTGGTGCTGAGCCTGCTGGATAGAACGGAAGAGATGCGCGCCGAGGAGAAGCTGCGCCTGTACGGGCGGGCGCTGGAGGCCAGCGACAACTCCATCGCCATCGTCGATGTCACCCAGCCGCAACTGCCGCTGATCTATGTCAACCCGGCTTTCACCAGCATCACCGGCTACAGCGCGGAGGAAGTATTGGGCCGCAATCCGCGTTTTCTGCTGGGCGGCGACCGCGAACAGCCGGAGATGGAAAACATCCGCAGCGCGCTGCGCGAGCGGCGCGACAGCCACGCCGTGTTGCGCAATTACCGCAAGGACGGCAGCCAGTTCTGGAACGAGTTGTATGTGTCGCCGGTATGGGACGACAGCGGCGAGGTGACGCATTTCATCGGCGTGGCGCGCGACATCACGCGGCGCAAGAACTATGAGACGGAGCTGGAACGCATGGCCAACTTCGATACCCTGACCGGGCTGGCCAACCGCAACCTGTTTCAGGATCGCCTGTCGCAGGCCATCGTGCACGCGCAGCGCAACGACGGCCTCATCGCGCTGGTGGTGCTCGACCTGGACAGTTTCAAGCTGGTTAACGACAGCCTCGGCCATCACGCGGGCGACATGGTGTTGCAGGAAGTGGCGGCGCGCCTGTCGGCCTGTGTGCGCGAGCTGGACACGGTGGCGCGGCTGGGCGGCGACGAGTTCGTGATCGCCATGCCCGAGCTGGCAAAAATCGAGGATGCGGCCATCGTCGCGGACAAATTGCTCAAGACATTTTCCGAAGCCATGCTGCGCGACATGCAGGATTTGTACGTCACCGCGAGCATAGGCATCGCCGTCTATCCGCAGGACGGCGAAGATGCGGAAGGCTTGCTCAAACATGCCGAACTGGCCATGTTCCGCGCCAAGGATAGAGGGCGCAACCACTACCAGTTCTACGCGCCGGAAATGAACCAGCGCGCCGCCGAGTCGCTGAGTCTCGGCAGCGATTTGCACCGCGCTTTGCAGCACGACGAATTGACGCTGAACTACCAGCCGCAAGTGGATTTGAAAAGCGGCAACATCGTGGGAGTGGAGGCGCTGCTGCGCTGGCATCACCCGAAACTGGGCTGGGTGTCTCCGGCCAAATTCATTCCCGTGGCCGAAGAGTGCGGGCTGATTATTCCCATCGGCAAATGGGTGCTGCAACAGGCCTGTCGCGCGGCCAAGGCGTGGCAAGATCAGGGGCTGCCCATCGTGGTCGCGGTGAATCTGTCTGCGCGTCAAATCAGGGAGCGCGGCTTCGTGCAGTCGGTGCGCGATGCCCTGCTGGCCTGCGATCTGGAAGCGCGCTATCTGGAGCTGGAGCTGACCGAAGGCATCCTGATCGAGCAGGCCGAATACGTGTTCGAAGTGTTGCAGCAGTTGCGCGCGATGGGCATCGTGCTGGCGCTCGACGATTTCGGTACCGGCTATTCATCGCTGAGCTATCTCAAGCGTTTCCCGATCGGCCGTTTGAAAATCGACCAGACTTTCGTGCGCGACATCGTGAGCGACCCGGAAGATGCCGCCATCGTCGGGGCCATCATTTCCATGGCGCATGACCTGAAGCTCAAAGTGATCGCGGAAGGCGTGGAGACCAAAGAGCAACTGGCTTTCCTGCGCCTGCGACACTGCGACGAAATCCAGGGCTACTATTTCAGCAAACCCAAACCCGACGCGGAAATCACCGCCATGCTGCAACAGGGCACACAGCTCGCGCCGGACTTGAACACCGGCGAACAGCCGGCCGCCGTTTTGCTGGTGGAAGACGGGGGAAATAGTCAGGACGCGCTCGCCCAACTGTTGCGCCGCGACGGTTGTCACGTGCTGCGCACCGGCAGCGCGCAGGATGCGCTGGGCATGCTGGCCAGCCACCGCGTGGGCGTGATCGTGACCGACCAGCATCTGCCGGAAATGAGCGGCATGGAATTGCTGCGCCGCGCCAAGCAGCTCTATCCCGACAGCATGCGCTTGGTGCTTTCCGGCCATACCGATCTGCAAGCGGTGGCCGACGCGATCAACGAAGGCGCGGTGTATAAATTCCTGTCCAAGTCGTGGGATCACGAGCAACTGCGCGGCCAGATACGCGAAGCGATGCAGAGCTATGAATTGAAACAAGCGCACGATTCACTGCTCGCGCAACTCGCCGCAACCAACAAGGAATTGACCCTCGCCAAACAATTGCTGGAACGCAAAGTGGACCAGACCCTGCTCGATTCGCTGAACAGTCTGGTGTCGCTCAAAGCCTCGCAGGAAGTGCTGGAATATCTGCCCACCGGCGTGATCGGCATCGACATCGACGGCAAGATCATCGTGGCGAATAACAAGGCCGAGGAAATTCTGGGCGCGACCCTGCTGGGACACGTTGCCGCCGAGTGCTTGCCAGCGACCCTGAACGACTTGGCGCAACAGGCTGTGCGCGACGGCTCGGGCGAATTGCGCGGCTGGAGAAATCAGCAAGATGCCGAGTACGACTGCTTCAGCCACCAGATGAACGCGGAATCGGAAACACAGGATGTCGTGCTGGTGCTGGTCGCAAAAACGGCGGCCTGAGCATACGGCGGTCTCGACCTCCAAGTGCAATACTTCTATGTGGAGATGGAGGAATGAGGAAGAGGAAATGAACTATACGCAATTAAGCGCGGAAGAAAGAGAGCGGATCAGTTGCAGATTGGCGCAGGGCAGTAGTTTGCGGGAGATTGTCCGCAGACTACACGCAGTCCGAACACCATTTCTCGTGAGCTCGAGCGCCACGATGCCTACAGTACCTATCTGGGCTTCAAACAAAAACTGGCGACCATACCGCTTCCCTGACGCAAGACGCTTACCTACGATCAGGGCAGCGAGGGGGCTGTGAGAACATCAACGGGCTATTACGCCAGTACCATGCCTAAGGGCATGGACATGCGCGAGGTGACCCAGATCGAACTGAACTGGATCGCTCGGAAGCTCAATGAACGCCCTCGGAAGACTCTGAATTGGGCATCCCCTAACAAGGTGTGGAATGCCATGCTTACCGGGAAGACTTTCGATCAGGCTGTTGCACTAGCCTACCTCCTTGCCCGCAAGTCAATAAATACGCGCACTCCATCAAGTACGGCACACAGATCGCCTATTGACGCGCCTTCCCGAGGAGTTGCTTATTTGAATTTTGCTTTTTTTCTGTCTGCGGGTTGGCTTTTCCACACACCCGCAATCGACTTCTCGTTGGCACTCTCGCCCAAGATCGGCAAGCCGTACATCTCCGAGATCATGCGCAATAGCGTGTAGTGGTTGATGCGCTGTGCGGATGTGCCGGGCTGCACCATCGCCCCCGCAAAAATCGTGGCGATGCGATTCTCTCCGATGTAATCGCCTTCATCCCAAGTCACGATCAGCAGACTGTTGTGCGTCAGCGCCCACTGCGCATATTGCTCGATGTGTTGCTCCAGCCACGCATCGCCCTGCGCGATGCTGCCGTCGTGCATGTCGTTGTTCTGGTCGGGCACAACCAGCGATACCGTCGGCAATTTCTCGAAGTCGGTTGGAAGCGCGCTGAACGGCTGATTGAATGCGGCCAGCTCTTTCCAGTTCGCCGCCGGATTGTGTTTGCGCATGTAAGCGCCGTAGCGGCAACCTTCAAAGCCCGCTTGCGGCATGGATTCGGAGTAACTGACGAAGCTCAACCCCTGCGCAATCAACGCGCCGCCCAGATTCTCTCCCGTCAATTCCAAAGGACAGGAATTGCTGCTAATGCCGCGCGTGGTACCGGAAAACAGCGCCAGATAATTCGGCTGACTGGGATGGGTGATGCCGAAGGACTGGGTGAACAACACGCCGCGTTGCGCCAGCGCATTGAGGTAAGGCGCATCCTTGTTGCCGATGATGCGCGCGAACGACTTGTTCTCTTCCACCACGATCACGATGTGATCGGGACGCGGCAACACTTGCGCTGCGGCACTGGCGCATTGCGCGAGACCCAGCGTCACCAGCACCACCAATGCAAACCCAACTCCCTTCTCCCGCAGGCGGGACTGCGGAAGGGTCGCTGCACAGCAGCGGGGCACCCACCGGCGTACCCCTTGCGGGTGGAAGGGCTGGGAATGAGGGTCTGTGGTAATTCGCAAGATTTGATTCAGCCCGACACCCCTCACCCCAACCCCTCTCCCGCCTGCGGGAGAGGGGCTTTGAAAGAGATCTAACGTCATCATAATTCTTATCCCTGCTGATCAGCTTGTTGCTCGCTGCTTGATGGCGTTTCCGCGAGCGGTGTTTTTTTCGGCCTGTTCTTGCTTGGATCGGCAAAGCGGAAACGTCCGGCCAGCACGCAGCCCTTCATTCCAATATCGCACGGCTTATTCAGCACCTTCTGGCACTTGCCATCGAATTCGTGCGGACAACCCCAACCGCTCATTTCAACTACGCCTTCTTCACAAACTCGGTCTTCAACTGCATCGCGCCGATACCGTCGATCTTGCAGTCGATGTCATGGTCGCCGTCCACCAGACGAATGTTCTTCACCTTGGTACCCACCTTCACCACCGACGACGAACCCTTGATTTTCAAATCCTTAATCACCGTCACCGAATCGCCATCCACCAGCATATTGCCGAACGCATCCTTGTAAACGCGCGCCTGCTCGTCACTGTCGGCAGGCGCATCTTTAGCCCACTCATGCGCGCACTCGGGGCAAACGTAATTGCTGCCGTCTTCATAGGTGTATTCGGAACTGCATTTGGGGCATTTGGGTAAAGCGGTCATGGTAATTCCTGTTAATGATTTAAAAAAATATGTAGCCCGGATGAAGCGTAGCGAAATCCGGGAGAGAACAACCCGGATTACATTGCATTCCATCCGGGCTACGCTGGCAATGTTTAACGTTTCAAATTGGAAAATACAGCGGCGTTTTCAGGTGCAGTAACAACGGCATCAATTAAATAATTGAACCAACCATTTGATAGTTTTAATACGTATTCCGGTGCACCACCTGCGCGAATAGTAAATGTGCCGGGTTTAATGTCTGGCATAAACTTAATATCTTCGGGTAGTCCGCTTTCATGAATAAGAGCGCAACGCAGCCATTTGTAAAAAATATGTTCGACGGAATGCATTTCGCCCCGATACTCAGCGCCAATACGACCGGGACGCACACTAGTTAAGAATTGCTCAAAGGCATCACCATCACTGACAGCTTTACGGTTAGGAAAACGCAGTCGTGAAGTAGCAGCAATAGCAACCAGCGCCATTAAAAATGCGCCCTCTTTGTGCCCATGTTTCCAGAGGAATGTCGCATCATCAATTCGAGCGCGCATATTCATTGGCAAGGCTCCCAGTAGCTGTAGCTTACAACTTATACCCTCTATGCACCGCCACCACCCCGCCCGTCATATTGAAGTACTCCACCCGCTCCAACCCCGCATCAATCATCATCTGCTTCAGTTCTTCCTGTCCCGGATGCATGCGGATGGATTCAGCTAGATAACGATAGCTGTCGGCATCGTTAGCGATGAGTTCGCCCATTTTGGGGAGGAGCTTGAAGGAATAGAGGTCGTAGGCTTTTTCCAGCGGTTTGGCGATTTTGGAAAATTCCAGCACGATGACGCGGCCTCCGGGTTTGAGGACGCGCTTCATTTCGCGTAACGCGGCATCTTTGCGGGTGACGTTGCGCAGGCCGAAGGCGATGCTGACGCAGTCGAAGTAGTTGTCGGGGAAGGGCAGTTTTTCGGCATCGCATTGTGCGGTGGGGGTGGGGTTGCCGTCGTCTATCATGCGGTCGCGGCCTACGCGCAGCATGGCGTTGTTGATGTCGGTGAGCACGACTTGTCCGCTACGCCCGACTTTTTTCAGGAACAGTTTGGTCATGTCGCCCGAGCCGCCCGCCACGTCCAGCACGCGCTGGCCTTCGTGCACGTTGGCCAGCCCCACGGCGAACGGTTTCCAGACGCGGTGCAGACCGACCGACATGAGGTCGTTCATGATGTCGTATTTGCTGGCGACGGAGGTGAACACGCCCGCGACGTGTTTGGCCTTCTCTTCCTCGGCGACGGTTTTGAATCCGAAATGGGTGGTTTTGCTCATGGTGTTCTCCAAAAACTTTTTCCCCGCAGATTACACATATTCACGCAGATTTTGGTTCGGTTTTAATCTAGGTTAATCTGTGTAATCTGCGGGCAAAAGGGTTTGTTTTGTTAATCGCGCGATGCGCCCGCTGCTTCCAGTTTGTTCAGATATTCCTGCCAGATCGCATCCTGATATTTGCCCAGCTCGTACAGGTATTCCCAGGTGTAGAGACCGCTGTCGTGGCCGTCGTCGAAGATCAGTTTGACGGCGTAGCTGCCGGCCGGTTCGACATTCACCAGCAGCACGTTGCGCTTGCCGACTTGCAGCGTTTCCTGACCGGGGCCGTGGCCGCGCACTTCGGCGGAGGGGGAATTCACGCGCAAAAACTCGAACGGCAATTTGAAGCGCGAGCCTTCGTCGAAGGCGATCTCCAGCATTCTGGATTGTTGGTGCAGGGTGATTTCGGTTGGGATCATAGTGAGCGTATTTTCTTGAGTAATGAGGTGGTGGAACGTTCGTGCAGAAAAGGAATGCTGTGGACGCTGCCGCCCCAGCCAAGCACTTCCTTGCTGCCGACGATGTTGGCCGGTTTCCAGTCGCCGCCCTTGACCAGCACATCGGGATGGCAGGCGAGGATGAGGTTGAGCGGTGTGTCTTCTTCAAACAACACCACCAGGTTCACGGCTTCCAGCGCGGCCAGCACGGCCAATCTATCTTGTTCGGCGTTGATCGGGCGGTCATCGCCTTTGCCCTGACGCTTCACCGAGGCATCGCTGTTCACGCCGATGACGAGCGATGCGCCCAGCGCGCGGGCTTGCGCCAGATAAGTGACATGACCTCTATGCAGCACGTCGAAACAGCCGTTGGTGAACACCAGCGGACGCGGCAACGCAGCGACTTTCACCGCGAGGTCTTGCGCCGTACAGATTTTGTTTTCGAAAGCGGGAGTCGGGTACACGTAAATTTAATATCGTTGTTAAAGCGTTTGTAGGTGCGAATTTATTCGCACCTACAAATGCAATGCGGCTAGTCCATATACTCAAACACGCGCACCACTTTCTGCACACCCGCCGTGGTGCTGGCGATTTCGGAGGCCGCATCCGCTTCGGCATGGTTCACAATGCCCATCAGATAGACCACGCCGTTTTCGGTGAACACTTTGATGTGGTCGCGGTTGAAGGCTTTGCTGCTGAGGAAGCGCCGCTGCACATCGCCCGTCACGCCGCTGTCGCTGCTGCGCGCGCCGCTGCTGGATACGCCTGCCACTTCCAGTTCGTTGGCGATGCCTTTCACCGGTGGAATGCTGCCGACCATGCGTTCGATGTCGATCTTGGCCGCGTCGTTCGCCACTTGTCCGGTAATCAGCGCGTAGCGGTTAAAGCAGGTCACATGCGCTTGCGCGTTGAATTTGTATTTCTCCGCAATGCGTTGTTGCGCCTTGCTTTCGATGTTCTGGTCATCCAGCACCGTGCCTTGCGTGCGCCGTTCGCCGGGTTGAATCGCCGAACCTGCTCCGCCCGTTTGCGCGCATCCGGCCAACATTCCAGCCACCATCAACAACGACAATATCCATACATTACGCATCACTCACCTCCGAGTAATAAATGATCGATCACATCGCACAAACAATGCAGCGTCAGCAAATGAACTTCCTGCACGCGCGCGGTGCTTTGCGCCGGTACGCACAAATGGAAATCGCCTTCGCGCATCATCGCGCCCATCTTGCCGCCGTCACGCCCGGTGAGCGCGACCACCACCATATTGCGCTCGTGCGCCGCCGTGATGGCTTCCATCACATTGGGCGAATTGCCGCTGGTGGAGATAGCGATCAGCACGTCGCCTTCCATGCCCAGCGCGCGCACCTGTTTGGAAAAAATCAGTTTGTAGTCGTAATCGTTGGCGATGGAAGTCAGCACCGAACTGTCGGTGGTGAGCGCCACGGCGGGCAGGCCGGGACGCTCGATTTCAAAACGGTTGATGAGCTCCGCCGCAAAATGCTGCGCATCCGCTGCCGAACCGCCGTTGCCGCAGATCAAAATTTTGCTGTCGTTCAACAGGCAATTGACCAAGGCTTGCGCCGCTTCTGCGATGGGTTTGGCCAATACTTTTTTGCTTTGCAGCTTGATTTCGGCGCTGTCGTCGAAAAGTTTGCTGACGCGTTTGGTGAGTGTCATGTCGCGGTCGGGAATGAATGAATGCGCTGAATTCTACCTTAAAGCTCGAATGCGTTCTTTATCCACTCGATGCCGTCCTTACCTTCCGCCGAAGCCAGCAGTAGCGCGTCGAAACGGCAGGGCGGAATGCGCGGCAAGCTGGAGAGGTAATGTTGCGCGGCTCGCACGAGTTTGGTTTGTTTGTGGCTGTCGATGCTGGCCGCCGCGCCGCCGAAATCGCTGCGTGAACGCAGCCGCACTTCGGCGAACACCAGCATCTCGCCGTCGCGCAGAATCAAGTCGATCTCGCCCATGCGGCAACGGTAGTTGGACTGCACCAACTGCAAGCCCTGCTGCTGCAAATAGCGCGCGGCTGTTTGTTCGGCCAGCGCGCCTGATTTCATGGCTTGGGCAGACTGTCCGCAGGCGGCGGCTGATATTGCGCGGGAAGATTCTTGCTGTCGAGCGCGTAACCCTGCCCCTGGCGCAGCACCGACGGCGCGGCATCGCGTTCCAGCAGATGGTCGGTCAGATACAGTTTGCCGGTCACCCCGTCCAGTGGCAGGGCATTGATCGTGTTGTGCCTGTAAAGCACTTGCAGCACGCGGTAAGCGTCAATACCGAACGCATACAGTCTATCCATATCCAGCGTCAGCGGCGGATTGGCGCGCGGATAAACCATCACCGCCGCATGCTCGGGCTGAATCACCCAGGGCATTTCCACAAAGCGCACTTCGGCCAGATCGAAATTGATCATGTTGTTGGAATTGCCCGCGAAGATTTGCGAGGTGGCATACACCGGCAACAAAGTAGTGATGTAGGGGCGCAGCAAGCGCGCCTGATCGGTTTCTGCCGCGAGGAACACCATATTGCCCGGCGTGGTGTCCAGCAAGCGCAGCGGTGCGGGATCTCCGGCATAGACGATCTCGCCCTGAATCTTGCCGCCGCTTTTTTTCCATTTCTCCGCAAACGCCTGCGACAGGCGTTTGGACAAAGTCGTATCGGTGCGCACAATAGTAGCGTTCAGCATGCCCGCTTTGGCTGCCAGTTGCGCGGTCTGCGACGCTTCCGCTTCGGGCGGCAAGCCGAAGAAATACAACTGATCGGTGCGTTTTGAATCAACAACGTTCAGCGCCAGCGTGGGCACAATCAGGTTTGGATTTTCAGCCAAAGCCGCCACGCCGCTGCGCGTGAGCGGACCTGCCACGGCCACCGCCCCCGCCTTGATCGCTTGCTCGTACAGCGTTTTGATTTCGATTTTCTCGTCGTTGGCCGGATAAACCCGAATCGGGAAACCGCTATTCTGCATCGTTGCGGCTGCGACAAACCCTTGTTGCACGGCCTCCGCCGCTTTGCCGAAGACCGGCGATTTCAGCGGCAGGATCAGCGCGATGTGCGGTTCGGCAGTCGCCCCTTCAACGGCGGGCGTGATGGATAACACGACCGGTGCGGGTTCACTCACCACGCCGGTCACCACTGCCGGAGGCGTTTCGGGTGTTGGCGCAACAGGTGCGGCAACCGGAGCGGGCGCGGCAGCGGGCGGAGGAGTCGTCGGCGCAGTGGCGCAGCCAAACATGCTCACGTATAGTGCGGCGAGCAATAAACCGCGAGTCAATTTCAGTACAGAGGCCATAGTTTGCATATCGAAACCAAACAACAATTAGAGTGCGCATTATATGTAGTCGCTACTCCGATTGGAAATCTTAGTGACATCACCCTGCGCGCGCTGCAAGTGCTGGGCACTGCCGATGTGATTGCGGCGGAAGACACGCGCAACAGCAAACACCTGCTGCAACACCACGGCATCGGCGATGCGCGGCTGCTGGCGCTGCACCAGCACAACGAGCGCGGCGCGGCGGAAAAAGTCATCGCGTTGTTGCAACAAGGGCAAAGCGTGGCGCTGGTGACCGATGCCGGAACCCCTGCGGTGAGCGATCCCGGCGCGGTGCTGGTGGAAGCAGTACGCAGCGCAGGCTTCCGCGTGATTCCGATTCCTGGTGCTTCCGCCGCCGTAACAGCGCTGTCCGCCTCCGGTTTGGCCGCACCGCATTTTCTGTTTTACGGTTTCCTACCGAACAAATCCGGCGCGCGGCGCACCGCGTTGCAAGCGCTGGTCGAACATCCATACACGCTGGTGTTCTACGAAGCACCGCACCGCATTCTGGAATGCACGGAAGACTTGCACGCCGTGTTCGGCGACGAGCGCGAGATCGTGTTTGCACGCGAGATTACCAAACTGTTCGAGAGCATCCACCGCTGCAAACTGGGCGAGGCGATGGACTGGCTGCACAGCGATCCCAACAACCAGCGCGGCGAGTTCGTGCTGCTGATTTCCGGCGCACTGCCGCATGAAGGTCTGGATGCCGAAGTCGAGCGCACGCTGGGCTTGTTGCTGGAAGAACTGCCGCTGAAACAGGCCGTGCAACTGGCGGTAAAGATCACCGGCGCGGGCAAGAACGAGTTGTACCAGCGCGCGCTAGCGTTGAAAGCGGCGGCGGAATAATCGGAGCACGCGCAGGGTTGCCATATACCGCCAAAGTGTTACGCTTCATGCATCATTCACCGAAGGGAGAACATCATGGCAAACATCATCGTGGTTTATCACAGCGGGTACGGCCATACCGCCAGGCTGGCAGAAGCGGTTGCGACGGGCGCGGGTGCGGTGCACATTGCGATCAACTCCGAAGGCAATCTCACCGAGAGCGAGTGGGCGGCGCTGGATGCGGCGGATGCCATCATCATGGGCTCGCCCACCTACATGGGCATGGTGAGCTGGCAGTTCAAAAAATTCGCCGATGCTTCGTCCAAACCGTGGTCCGGCCAGAAATGGAAAAACAAAATCGCCGCCGGTTTCACCAACTCCTCCACCATGAACGGCGACAAACTTTCATCACTGCATTACCTGTTCACCCTTGCCATGCAGCACGGTATGATCTGGGCGGGCACCGGCATGATGCCGTCCAACAGCAAAGCGTCACAGCGCAACGACGTGAACTACGTCGGCTCATTCTGCGGCGCGATGTCCACCACGCCCTCGGATGCTTCACCCGCCGAAATGTTGCCCGGCGATCTGGAAACCGCCAAACAGTTCGGCCAGCGCGTGGCCGAAGTGGCCGAGCAATGGGTCGCAGGAAGCAGGAAGGAAGATACGTTTAGCAAGTTCATCGATTAACAAAAGCCACGTCATTCCGGCGCAGGCCGGAATCCAGCAGAAACAAACATTCCGCGAAGCGGACAGATTAAAAGAAGTTGTACCGCTACGCGGGCTTGTTTAATCAACTGGATTCCGGCCTGCGCCGGAATGACGGCTTAGTTGATTTTTCGTATTCAATACCTCCCCCCGCCAACTGCTAAAATACCGCGCATGAATACACTCACCCTCACCCGCCCCGACGACTGGCATCTGCACCTGCGCGATGGCACGCTGATGCAATCCGTGCTGCCCGACACCGCGCGCCAATTCGCCCGCGCCATCGTCATGCCCAACCTCAGACCGCCCGTCACCACCACCGCGCAAGCGCTGGAATACAAGGCGCGCATCCTCGCCGCGTTGCCGGCAGGTTTGAAGTTCGAACCGCTGATGACGCTATACCTCACCGACAACACCAGTGCGGAAGAAATTCGCCAAGCCAAAGCCAGCGGCGCAGTGCATGCGGTAAAGCTGTACCCGGCGGGCGCGACCACCAACTCCGACGCGGGCGTGACCGACCTGCGCAAGACCTACGCCGCGCTGGAAGAAATGCAACGCTGCGGCATGCCGCTGCTGGTGCACGGCGAAGTGACGGGCAACGACATCGACATTTTCGACCGCGAAGCCGTATTCATCGAACGCGTGCTGCAACCGCTGCTGAAAGACCTGCCCGAGCTGCGCGTGGTGTTCGAACACATCACCACCAGCGAAGCCGCGCAATTCGTCACCAGCGCCCCCGCCACCATCGCCGCCACGCTCACCCCGCAACACCTGCTGTACAACCGCAACGCCATGCTGGTCGGCGGCATCCGCCCGCACTACTATTGCCTGCCGATACTCAAACGCGAAACTCACCGCGAAGCGTTAATCAAAGCCGCCACCAGCGGCAACAAAAAATTCTTCCTCGGCACCGACAGCGCCCCGCACGCCCAACACACCAAAGAAAACGCCTGCGGCTGCGCCGGTTGCTACAGCGCGCACAGCGCCATCGAACTGTATGCCGAAGCGTTTGAAGCAGCGGGCGCGCTGGAGAAATTGGAGGGGTTCGCCAGCTTTTATGGCGCGGATTACTACGGCTTGCCGCGTAACACAGACACCATCACGCTGAAGCGCGAAGAGTGGCAAATGCCTGCGTCAGTTGGATTCGGCGAGCATCAACTGGTGCCGCTGCGGGCGGGGGAGATTATGAAGTGGAAGTTGGTATAGATGAGGTAGGGTGCAATAAGCGAAGCGCATTGCACCTTTGAAATTTAAATCCGGCGCAATGCCCGTTGGTTATTGCGCCCTACGCGGGCTCAATTAGAACAAGGCATTTTGTAAAGAGCGCCAGAATAGACTCCATAAAGATGTATATTTTGGCGGTTTTTAGGGTGCCTACTTCACGGTGGGCATCTACTGAAGTCGCACATGCAAAGGAGCACTAATGGATCGATGTTTTGTAATGCAACCATTTGACGGAGGGGTTTTCGACAGCCGCTTCGAAGACATATTCGCTCCGGCAATTCGAGATGCAGGGCTGGAGCCGTATCGTGTCGACCAAGACCCCAAAGTCAGCATTCCCATCCAAGACATCGAGAGCGGAATTCGAGATTCTCGTCTTTGCTTGGCTGACATCAGTCTCGACAATCCAAACGTTTGGTTCGAACTCGGTTTTGCAATTGCGTCATTCAAAGACGTTGTGCTCGTCTGTTCGGATCAACGGCAATCAAAGTTCCCGTTCGATGTTCAACATCGAAGCATTATTCGTTACAGCACCGGAGCTCCAAGAGATTTCGATGTCCTTCGCCAGAACATCATTAAGCGAATTAAGGCGTTGCTACAAAAAGCCGAAACACTATCGACAATTTCAGATATGTCGAAGTTGAAAAAGATTGAAGGTCTTGATCAACACGAGGTAATGGCCTTGGCGGCAATCGGCGAAAATATCGATACAACCGAAGATGTCGCAGCCATCTATCAAATCCGCCGAGACATGGAGAACTACGGCCTTACAAAGCTAGCTACAACAATCGCCCTAAAAACGTTAAGCGATAAGGGCATGATTGAAACTGGTAACTACAGAGACTACGAAGGCGAAAACTACACTGGTTATTCCCTTTCTGAGACAGGATGGCAATGGATTCTTGAGAATAAGCAGCAGTTTGTACTCAAGCGTCCCAACAAAGATGAACCAGAAATCCCCTTTTAGCCTGAGAAAAATAGAAAAATAGGGTCAGACTCGAATTGACTTAGAGTAAGACCGCAGTAGTTAAACGTCATGCAGTTGGAGGCCTTCTATGCCAATCATCTCCATGTTTTACGGGATCATCATCCGGCTGTATTTAATCGACAATCAGCACCACAATCTGCCGCACCTGCATGCCAAGTACGCGGAGTTTGAGGCATCCATCGCTATCGAAGATGGCGAAATTCTTTCCGGCAAGTTGCCGCGCAAACAGTTGCGTCTGGTTCAGGCCTGGATAGAGTTGCATCGGGATGAGTTGATGGCCGACTGGGAGATTGCCGCGAGCGGCGAAAGCCCCTACAAGATTGCACCTTTGTGAGGCTGCCATGTATTGGGATGTGAAAATCGTAAAACCTTTGCCTGACTTCCGCATTTATGTTGAGGTTGAAGATGGGCGCAAAGGTGTTTTTGATATGAAGCCATATCTTGATTTTGGTGTGTTCCGCGAGCTGCGAGATATGCAATATTTCAAGCAAGTTGGCATTCTGTTCGGGGCGGTCACTTGGCCGCATGAACAAGATATTGCGCCCGAAACTTTGCTGGCCGGACTGCAACAAGCTAATTCATATTCTCTCGAATTGATGGCTTCAGAAGCACTGGCTGAATATCATAGCGGCAACTCTAAACAGCTCTGACTTACGGATCATTATGTCTATTTCTAATAATCGGGACTAATAATCGGAATAATCGCGGAATAATCGGGGACACCACGATATTTTGCGTAATGTTTTTTAACCCAATTTCGGAGAATCACCATGAGCGCAACCACTGTTGAAATCCGGCCTGACCTGAAAATTCAGCTTGACCATCTGGCTGTGGAAAGCCACCGCGACGAACGTGATTTGGCGAACGAGGCGGTTTCGCTTTATCTTGTCCAGCAGCGCCGTATTTCGGCTCGCATTCAGGAAGGGCTGGCGCAGGCACAGCGCGGCGAATTCGTTTCCGATGAAGAGATGGAGGTGTTTTTCGCGCGCTATTCCGAGCCGCAAGCATGAAATTGCGCTTCACCCCGCAAGCCAAATTTGACCTTGCGGACATTCACGATTTCATCGCGCAAGAAAACCCTTCAGCAGCAAGACGTGTGATTGCGCTTATACGCAAAGCCGCAGTAGCGCTGCCGCAAAATCCCTTGATCGGCAAGCTTGGACGGATTGCCGGAACACGCGAATTGGCAGTAGGACATTTTCCGTTCGTGCTGGCATATCGCGTGGATGCGGATGAAGTACAAATATTGTCAGTGATCCATACGGCCAGATTGTGGCCAGAAAGTTTGTGATTTGTTATGCCCATTTCCAATTACCTCAACACCTCCCCCGTCCTCGGCGAGCGTGTTTATCTTCACCCTTCCTGCCAAGTCATCGGCGATGTAACAATCGGCGACGACAGTTCCGTGTGGTGCAACACGGTGTTGCGCGGCGATGTGAACCGCATCGTGATCGGGCGCGGGACGAATGTGCAGGATTTGACCATGGGGCATGTGACGCACAAGTCGGCGGACAAGCCGGAGGGTTCGCCGCTCATCATCGGCGATTATGTGACCATAGGCCATTCGGTGATTTTGCACGGTTGCACTATCGGCAACGAATGTTTGATCGGCATGGGTTGTCTCATCATGGACGATGTGGTGATTCCCGACAGGGTGATGATTGGCGCGGGCAGTCTGGTGTCTCCGGGCAAGACGCTGGAAAGCGGCATGTTGTATATGGGCCGTCCGGCCAAAGCGGTACGCGCGCTGAGTGCGGAGGAAATCGCCAAGCTGAAATATTCCGCCGAGCATTACGTGCATGTGAAGAACGATTATCTGAACGAAGTAGAACCACAATTGGAAAGAATGCGCAGATGAACAGCAGTATTTTTGAAGAAGACCCCCGCGCCAAATTGAACCAGGAAACGTCGCGCATCCGTTGGCGCGAGTTGCAGCGTTTCTTTGCCAGCGGTGCGGCGATTGCGGTGAGCGCGGAGCTGGATTTGATTGAAGTGGGTTTTCAGATTTCCGCCGACAATCGCGAGCAAGTGGCGCAATGGATGGAGGCCGGACAAGTCGCGCCGGTGTCGGATGCGCAAGCGCTGCAATGGTATGAGGCCGACACCACGGTGTGGGCGGTGGTGGTCAGCCCGTATGTGCTGGTGCAGGTGGCGGAAAAGTTACAGTAGCCCTTGTAGATCGCCTATTGACGGGCATCTTCACGGGGTTGGGGTGTTGTAAGTCGGGCTAAAGCCCGACCTACAAAACCTCGTTTATTCCTTCGGCACTTTCTTCAACGCCGCTTCGATGCGCTGGCACAACGTTTTCAGAATCTTGATGCGCGCAAAGTTTTTGTCGTTGGCTTCCACCAGCGTCCACGGCGCAATTTCGGTGCTGGTTCTATCCACCATGTCGCACACGGCGCGTTCGTAGGCATCCCATTTTTCGCGGTTGCGCCAGTCTTCTTCGGTGATCTTGAAGCGCTTGAAACCGATCTGTTCGCGTTCCTTGAAGCGGCGCAGTTGTTCTTCCTTGGTGATGGCCAGCCAGAATTTCACCAGCACGATGCCGCTATCCACCAGTTGCTGTTCGAAGTCGTTGATCTCGCTGTAGGCACGCATCCAGTCGGCTTCGGAGCAATATTTTTCCACGCGCTCCACCAGCACGCGCCCGTACCAGGTGCGGTCGAAAATGTTGAAGTGGCCGCGTCGCGGAATGTAGCGCCAGAAACGCCACAAATAGGGCTGCGCGCGTTCTTCTTCGGTGGGTGCCGCGACCGGGATGACATGGTAATGGCGCGCGTCGAGCGCGCTGGTGATGCGGCGGATCGCGCCGCCTTTGCCGCCCGCGTCCGAACCTTCCAGCGCGACCAGCACCGAAATTTTGCCGAAGCGCGGATCGCGCGTGAGCAGGTTGAGTTTGCCCTGGTATTTTTCCAGCTCTAGGTCAAATTTCTTTTTTTCGATCTTCTGCGACATGTCGAGTTTGTCGAGCACGTTGAGCTTGTCGATGGGCGCTTGCAGCGGCGCGGCATCGGGCGCAACGTGTTTGACCGGGTTGTCGATGCGCTTGCGCAAGGCTTCCAGCAATATCTTGCCCACGGTCAGATTGCGGTAGCGCGCATCCGCGCCTTCCACCACGATCCACGGCGCTTCGGCGGTGCTGGTTTCGCGCAGCGCATGCTCGGAAACCTTGCGGAACTTGTCGTAGATTTTGAAACGTTCCCAGTCCAGCTTGGTCACGCGCCAGCGCGTATCGGGATTTTTCTCCAGCGCCTTCAGGCGTTTTTGCTGCGCGTCTTTGGACAGGTGAAACCAGAATTTGATAATCAGCGTGCCCTCGTCGGTCAGCATTTTTTCAAAGTGGTTGATCTGTTCGATGTCTCTATCCAGCGCCGCCGCAGTGGTTTGTTTTAGCACGCGCTGCACGATGGGCGCGGTGTACCACGAACCGAAGAACACGCCGATCTTGCCTTTCGGCGGCAACGCGCGCCAGAAGCGCCACATGGGCGGATGCTGCTGCTCCTCGTCGGTTTTTTCGCCCATGGCGTGCGCCTGAATGTAGCGCGGATCCATCCATTCGTTGAGCAGGTTCACCGTCTCGCCCTTGCCCGCGCCATCCACGCCGCCCACCAGAATGACGACCGGGAATTTGCCTTTCTGCGACAGATCGAATTGCGCGTTGAGCAGCGCTTCGCGCAGCGCGGGCACTTCCTTGTCGTAAGTGGCTTTGTCTATTTTGTGTCCGAGTTCGGCAGATTCAAACATGATGCCTCCTTGAGGTTATTACAACTGATCCGGCGCGATGGCGAGGCGCAACAGGGTCTGGTAATCGCCCTCGCGTTCGCGCCTGCTGAACCACCACACCGCGCCCTTCTTGATGCTCCAATATTCCTCGCGGTTGGTCAGCAACAGCGCGGCCAACTCGCCCAGCCACGGTTGGTGGCCGACCAACAACACCGCCCCGCCCGCCTTCGGCCAACCGGCGGCGGCAAGGGCGCTCTTGGGCGTGGCGTGCAGGCCGATTTCGGGAACCGTGATGAATTTTTCGGTGAGTGCGCCTGCGGTTTGTTGCGCGCGGAATGCCGGACTGACCAGAATGCGCGTCTTGGGCGGCAGCCTGTTGGCAAGGAAATGCGCCATGCGCTCGGCCTGTCGCCGGCCTTTTGCGGTGAGCGGACGCGCTTCGTCGGGGGTGCCATCCGCAGCTTCCGCGTGTCGCCAAAGAATTAACTCCATCTCTCGCTCCCGTTTATTACACTATCGGATGTCAGGATATACCGTATATACTGTTTTCGCCACATTCACTTTTGGAGACTGACATGAACGATGCTAACCCGCTCAAAGCTGCCGCGAAAAAGTCTGTTGCCGCACCCAAACCCGCCGTGTCCAAGGCCGTAACCAAACCGGAGAAAAAGCTGAAAAAAGAAAAGAAGGCCTCCGCCAAAGTGAAAGTGGTGCGCGACAGTTTCACCATGCCGCAGGCGGATTACGACTTGATCGCCGAACTCAAGGCGAAGGCGTTGAAATCCGGGCTGCATGTGAAAAAGAGCGAGCTGCTGCGCGTGAGCTTGCAGGCATTATCCAAACTGGGCGAAGCGCAACTGAAGAAAGCGATCTCGGGGCTGGAAAAGATCAAGACGGGTCGCCCGAAGAAAGACTAAAACCGGTTTGCCCGCAGATTACACAGATTAAACCGATTAAAAACAGAAAACCTAAATTGTCACCTCATCATTGATGGTGACGAACTGCTTGCGGATTCGCCTCTGATAATCTGCGTGAATCTGTGTAATCTGCGGGCAAACAAGGTTTTGATTTATTCAGCCTCAGCCGCAACCTGCGGCTGTCCCAATTCTTGCAGCAGCGCGTTTTGCGCGCAGGTGGCGATGCTGCGACCGGCGGTCTTGCGGTGCCAGAAGCCGTTGCAGTCCATTTCCCACGCTTGGCAATTGTCTTTCAGATAACTCTTCAGTCCTTCGTCCAACACGCGCTTTTTGAGTTTCTCGTCGAGCACGGGGAAACACACTTCGATGCGGCGGAAGAAATTTCTGTCCATCCAGTCGGCGCTGGCCAGATAAACATTGTTCGCCAGATCGTTGCGGAAATAAAAAATGCGCGTGTGTTCGAGGAAACGCCCGATGATGGACAGCACGCGGATGTTCTCCGACAGTCCGGCCACGCCGGGACGCAGGGCGCACACACCGCGCACGATCAGGTCTATTTTCACGCCCGCCTGCGATGCTTCGTACAGCGCGGTGATGGTCTCCGGTTCCAGCAGCGAATTCATCTTGGCGATGATGTGGCCGCGCTTGCCTTCTTTGGCGAGTCTGGTTTCGTTGGCGATGGCTTCCAGAATTTTGGCGTGCAGCGTAAACGGCGATTGCCACAGGTGTTTCAGCTTGCTGGCCTTGCCCAAACCGGTGAGCTGCATGAACACTTCGTTCACGTCGGCGCACACTTCTTCGTTGCCGGTGAACATGCCGAAGTCGGTATAAAGCCGGGCGGTGCGCGGGTGATAGTTGCCGGTGCCGAGGTGAACATAGCGGCGCAGCTTGTTGTCTTCGCGCCGCACCACCATCAGCATCTTGGCGTGGGTCTTGTGCCCGACCACGCCATACACCACATGCGCGCCGACTTCTTCCAGACGGCTGGCCCAGTTGATGTTGGCCTCTTCGTCGAAGCGCGCCAGCAACTCCACCACCACGGTGACTTCCTTGCCCGCGCGCGCGGCGGCGATCAGCGCTTCCATCAGTTCCGAATCGACCCCGGTGCGATACACCGTTTGCTTGATGGCGACCACGCTGGGGTCGGCCACGGCTTGCTGGATAAAGTCGATCACCGGTTTGAACGACTGGTAGGGATGGTGCAGCAGCACGTCGTTTTTGCGCAGCACCTTAAACATGTCCGCGCCTTTTTTCTGCAACAGCGGCGGCATGCCGGGCACGAACGGCGCGAACTTGAGATCGTCGCGCGCCACTTGATCGGGGATGCGCATCAGGCGCACCAGATTCACCGGGCCGTGCACGCGAAATAAATCGTCCGCCTTCAGCTCGAATTGCTGCAACAGAAAGTCCGCCAATTCCTGCGGACAGTTGTCCGCCACTTCCAGCCGCACCGCGTCGCCGAAATGGCGTTGCGGCAACTCGCCCTGCAAGCTGATGCGCAGGTTTTTGACTTCTTCTTCATCCACGAACAGGTCGCTGTTGCGCGTGACGCGGAACTGGTAACAGCCCAGCACTTCCATGCCCGAGAACAGCTCGCCCACATGCGCGTGCAGGATGGAGGAAAGAAACACAAAGCCGTAAGGGCAGCCGGAAATCTCCGGCGGCATCAAGATAGCTCGCGGCAGCACGCGCGGCGCTTGCACGATGGCTTTGGCGGAGTTGCGCCCGAACGCATCCTTGCCTTGCAGGCCGACGGCAAAATTCAGACTCTTGTTCAGCACGCGCGGGAACGGGTGCGCGGGGTCGAGGCCGATGGGAGTGAGCACCGGCATCACTTCGCGCAGGAAGAAATCTTTCACCCAGATTTGCTGCGCCTCGTTCCATTTCGTGCGGCGCAAAAATTTGATGCCTTGCGCGGCGAGCGCGGGAATCAGTTCTTCATTGAACAGCTGGTATTGTCTGGCGATGAGCTGGTGCGTCGGGGTGTGCAGGCGCTTGAGAATCTGCGTGGCTTCCAGCCCGTCCGGGCCGGCGGCGAGCCCGCCCAGCTTGGCTTGCTCCTTCAGCCCGGCCACGCGGATCTCGAAAAATTCATCCAGATTGCTGCTGACGATGCACAGATATTTCAGGCGCTCCAGCAGGGGAACGGAGGCATCCTCGGCTTGCGCCAAAACGCGGCGGTTAAACTCCAGCAAACCGAGTTCACGGTTGAGAAAATTTTGTGCGGGATAGTTTTTAGCCAAGGATTTTTACTTTGGGTTAATGTTTCGGCGCAACGTAGCCGTTGGGCATTTGCGTTCCTTCGCCGAAGAAATAATTTTCCATCTGCTGCGCCAGATATTGGCGCGCTTTGATGTCCGCCAGATTCAGGCGGTTTTCGTTCACCAGCATGGTCTGGAATTTGATCCAGCCCTGCCACGCTTCTTTCGACACGTTTTCAAAAATGCGCTGACCCAGCGCGCCGGGATAAGTTTGACGCTCCAGCCCTTCCGCCTCGCGCCCCAATTTCACACATTGCACCATTCTTGCCATTTTGATTCTCCACAACAGGTTGATATTAGATGCGCAATATTACACGCAGATGAAACTCTCCGATTACTTCAAATAACTCATTAGATTGTAGGTCGGGTTTCAACCCGACATGTCGGGCTAAAGCCCGACCTACCTCAAATTTTTCACAAAAACCTTAGACCGCCGCTGATAGTTATACAGCTCCTTCTTTTCTTTCGGCAGCTGGTTCACGCCCGCTTCGCCGAAGCCGCGTTCGATGAACCAGTGCGCGGTGCGCGTGGTCAGCACGAATAATTTTTGCATACCCTGCGCTTTCGCCAGGTTGCTTATATGCGTGAGGATCGCCTCGCCGTAACCCCGATCGCGGCATTGCGCATCCACCGCCAGACAAGCCAGTTCCGCCGATGCCTCATTCGGGAACGGATACAGCGCGGCGCAGCCGACGATGCGGTGGTCGTGTTCCAGCACCTCGAAGCGCGCGATCTCGCGCTCCAGCAATTCGCGCGAACGGCGCACCAGAATGCCCTCTTCTTCCAACGGGCGCAGCAACTGCAGGATGCCGCCCACGTCTTCGATAGTCGCCGCGCGCAAGGTGTTGAGCGTGGATTCGACCACCATGGTGCCTATGCCTTCGTCGCTGAACAATTCCTGCAACAGCGCGCCGTCGGTATGGCGGCTGATGAGATGGGTGCGCGCCACGCCCGCTTCGCAGGCGCGCACCGCGCACGGCAGGAACAGCGCCACGTCGTCCGGCAGCGCGCGTTTCTTGTTGTCGAGCACGGCCTGCGCCTGCGCGATAGTCAGCTCCTTGAACAGCTTGCCGCGCTTTTCCTGCACGCCGTCAGTATCCATCATGAATACCAGCTTGTCGGCATCCAGCGCGATCGCGGTAGCGGTGGCGATGTCTTCCAGGGTGAGGTTGAACACCTCGCCCGTGGGCGAATAACCCAACGGCGACAGCAACACCACTTCGCCGAATTCCATGCGGTCGCGCAGTGCCGCAACATCCACTTTGCGCACCCTGCCGGTATGCTGCAAATCCACGCCGTTGATGATGCCGATAGGCTGCGCCGTGATGAAATTGCCGCCCGCCACCCGGATGTCGGCATTCGCCATCGGCGAATTCGCCAGCCCCATCGACAGCAGCGCCTCGATCTCCAGCCGCACGCGCCCCACCGCTTCTTTCACGCATTGCAAAGTCTCGGCATCGGTGAGCCGTATGTCCTGATGAAACGTGCCCGCCAAACCGTTGCGCGCCAGATGCTGCTCGATCTGCGGCCGCGCGCCATGCACCAGTACCAAGCGAATGCCCAGCGCCGCCAGCAGATTGAAATCGTGTGTCAGCTCGACAAACTTGCCGTCCGCCACCACCTCGCCGCCGAACGCCACCACAAACGTCTTGCCGCGAAAGGCATTGATGTAAGGCGCAACGGAACGGAACCAGGAAACGAAATCGGGCGATGAGGTGATGGGGGCGGCGGGCATGGTGGCGGATTCACTCCTCTGACAGGTGGGCGATTGTTGGTCGCATTATATTTCAAATCATGGGGATGGACGGGGCAAGAACTCGCCGTGCCATCGGCTCGATGCAATTCTGGATACAGCCCGACTGCTTGTCACTTTAAGAAAGGATGCTTCCGTCGCTTGGAAATTTTCCCGAAAGAAGTTCCTGATCGCTCAACGCGCGACCTTGCCAGATGATTACTTTTGATGCTCCAGCGCCCATCGCCATTTCATGCAGAGCCCTGATTTCGATTTGGGTAAATCCGCCTTCGGGGTCGCCAAGCGGGTGCAACACCACCTTTGGTGAGACGGCAAAAATGGAACTGCCGACCATGCGGCGCAGGAACGCCTTCAGCAATTGTTCGCCAACCGTAAAGTCGGATACAAGTGTGCGCGGATGTGCGAACGGGTTGGTGATCTCGACTGATTGCATTGTTGTGTGCAAACGCGCTTCAGCGCCAAAGCCGACGATGCTTGTTTTTGGAACGCGCGCGATGGCAACCTCCGGGATTTCTGAAATGCTTTCTCCGGTCCTGGCATTGCGTACCGTCAATCGCTGCGGGGATAGCTGAACGTAAAAAATCGGGATGAATGAAGAGAGCATAGGTAGGTGTCAGTCGATGTGGTTTAGTTGTTCTCGCGGTTGCGAATATCGGCCACGATAGCCGATGAATTGAATTGGTAAAAGCCCATCCGCCTTTGTGTATCTGCACCGGATAGGTGTCGTTCTTGCCTAACTTATCCCAATACAGAATTCTTGGCAAAATAATCAATGATCGGAATGCCTGCCGTTACCGGTCGCAATATCACTCCGTCCGTTCCTTGCGTTACATAGCCAGGTAGGGTGTGCACCTCATTCGGCGATCTACCTCATGCATTTGATGGAGATGCCCGTATTTACTGGCTTGGCGCGATGCCGTGCTATTGAAAATCCCCCCACAACGTTTGCAGCGCGGCAATACCAGCGATAGCGGCGGTTTCGGTGCGCAGCACGCGCGGGCCGAGCAGGACGGGGATGAATCCGGCTTGTTGGGCGAGACTGGCTTCGTCGCCGGTGAAGCCGCCTTCCGGGCCGATGAGCAGCGTGGCGCGGCCTGTGGGTTTGGGCTGGGATTGTAGGTTGCCGGAGCCGCCGGGGAGCAGGATGAATTTGCTGCCGGGTTCATGGCGCATTTCGTGCAGCCATGTGCTTAATTCTTGCGGTGCATGCAGTTGCGGCAGGGTGTTGCGCCCGCTTTGTTCGCAGGCGGAGACGGTGACGTTGCGCCAGTGTTCGGTGCGCTTTTCGGCGCGGTCGCCGCTGAGTTTGGCCACGCTGCGCTGGGTCTGCACGGGGACGATTTCGTCCGCGCCCAGTTCGGTGGCTTTCTGTACCACCCAGTCCATTTTTTCGCTGCTGCTCATCGCCTGCGCCAGCACAATGCGCAGGCTGGTTTCTGTTTGTCCCGGGCAGGGTTGCAGATTGCCGAGTGTTACATGTTTGCCATGGATGTCGGCGATGATGGCATCGAGTGCATTGCCTTGCCCGTCGAAGATTTGCACGGCATCGCCCACGCGCAGGCGCAACACGCGGCTGGCGTGGTGGGCGGCTTCGGGCGGCAGTTCGCAATTGGAATTTTGGGGCAACGGCGGCGGGCAGTAGAATCTTGGCGCGGACATAGGGGGCAAAGGGCTTGGGGACGGGCGTGATAATATAATGCGCAGAACAATAACCCTAGAAAATCCAATTTGCCACAGAGAACACAGAGGTCACAGAGATGAAACTGCGTTCCCCAACTATTCAGCCAAGCCCAATGCATGATTTGCCGCGTGATGACATCCTGCCGAATTCTCTGTGTGCTCTGTGTTCTCTGCGGCTAAATAGCTTTTGATTCAATAATTATTTGGAGAAAAATTCTTGGTTAGTCTGCAACCCCCTTTGTGTGATTTCGGCTGGAAGGCACGCCCGTTCGACCTGCTGGGCGTGGACGGCAAACGTTACACGCTGGAGAATTCGCGCGGCAAGAACGGGCTGCTGGTGATGTTCATCTGCAACCATTGCCCTTATGTGAAATCCATCCGCGAGCGCATCATCCGCGACACGCGCGAGTTGCAACTGCACGGCATCAACAGTATCGCTATCATGTCCAACGATCCCGCCGATTATGCGGAAGATTCGTTCGACAACATGAAGCTGGTGGCGCAGCAATACGACTATCCTTTCCCTTACGTGCGGGACGAAACGCAGCAAACTGCCCGTGATTACGGCGCAGTGTGTACCCCGGATTTCTTCGGTTTCAATGCGGATCTGGAATTGCAGTATCGCGGACGGCTGGATGCTTCGCGCAAAGAGGCGGCGGCGGATGCGCCGCGCGATTTGTTCAATGCCATGCTGCAAGTGGCGTTAACTAGACAGGGGCCGCGCGAGCAGATCGCCAGCATGGGCTGCTCGATTAAATGGAAGGTTGAAGCGTGAAGATTCTCATTTTGGGTGCGGGACAAGTCGGCTCGACGGTGGCGGAAAATCTGGTGAGCGAGGCGAACGACATCACCGTGGTCGATTCGGACGGCGCGAAGCTGGTGCAGTTGCAGGACAGGCTGGATTTGCGCACGGTGGTCGGCAACGCGGCGCACCCTTCCACGCTGGAGCAGGCTGGCATCGCCGATGCCGATATGCTGCTGGCGGTAACGCAAAGCGATGAAGTGAATCTGGTTGCTTGCAAGCTGGCAGCGAGTCTATACAACACGCCGACACGCATCGCGCGTATTCGCACCGTCGATTACCTCAAGCGCGAAGAACTGTTCAACACGGATAATTTCTGTGTCGATTTTTCCATCTGCCCCGAGCAGATTCTTACCGAGTACATCGCCAAACTGATCGAGTTTCCCGAAGCGCTGCAAGTGCTTGAGTTCGGCGACGGTAAGGTATCGCTGGTGGCGGTGCGCGCGTTTGAAGGCGGGCCGCTGGTAGGCAAGCCGCTAAGTTTTTTGCGCTCGCACATGCCGCAGGTCGAGGCGCGCGTAGCGGCGATTTTCCGCCAGGATAGAGCGATCATTCCCGAGGGCAGCACGGTGGTGCATGCTGGAGACGAAATATTTTTTATCGCGGCTTCAGATCATATCCGCCGCGTATTGAAAGAGATGCGGAAGCTGGACAAGCCTGCAAAACGTGTGATGATTGTCGGCGGTGGCAACATCGGGAGACGCTTGGCGAAAGCATTGGAGCGCGACTATCAAGTCAAGCTGATCGAATTCAGCAAGAAGTCCTGCCAAGCGTTGGCCGGCGAGTTGACCAGCACGCTGGTGCTGAACGGCGACGGCACGGACGAAAAACTGATGCAACAGGAACACGTCGAAGATGTCGATGTGTTTTGCGCGCTCACTAACGACGACGAGAACAACATCATGTCGGCGCTGTTGGCCAAACACAACGGCGCGCGCAAGGTGCTGGCGCTCATCAACCGCAGCGCTTACGTCGATCTGTTGCAGGGCGGCAAGATCGACATCGCGCTATCCCCGGCGCAGGTCACCATCGGTTCATTGCTGGCTTACGTGCGGCATGGCGATGTGGTGGCGGTGCATTCGCTGCGGCGCGGTGCAGCGGAATCGCTGGAACTGGTGGCGCACGGCGACCGTGATTCTTCGCGTGTGGTGGGACGACGCATTGACGAGATTGATTTGCCCAAAGGAGCAACCATTGGCGCACTGGTGCGCGGCGACAAAGTCATTATCGGCCATCACGATA
The DNA here is from genome assembly GCA_028710605.1 of Sideroxydans sp. GTDB lineage: Bacteria > Pseudomonadota > Gammaproteobacteria > Burkholderiales > Gallionellaceae > Sideroxyarcus. The sequence continues at coordinate 191,694 of JAQTTU010000002.1, read as the reverse complement.
CGGTGATCGAATCGGAAGACCATGTGATCGTTTTCGTTGTCGATAAAAAAATGGTGAAGAAGATCGAAAAACTGTTTCAGGTCAGCCTCGGATTCTTCTGATGGGACGCGCACTAACGGTTCTCAATGCGCTGGGATTGATGCTGGTTATGTTCAGCATCAGTTATATCCTCCCCATTTCGGCTGCCGTCATTTATCACGACAATACACTGTACGAATTTCTGCTGGCCATGCTGGGGACTTTCGGCATGGGCCTGTTGTTGTGGATTCTGACCCGGCGTTATAAAGGCGAACTGTCCATCCGCCACGGCTATCTGCTGGTGGTGGCAATGTGGACGGCGATGCCCGCCGTTGCGACATTGCCGCTGTTGCTGGTCATCAACGGCTTGTCGTTTACAGATGCGTATTTCGAAACCATGTCCGGCATCACAACTACAGGCGCGACCGTCCTTACCGGGCTGGATTTCCTGCCTCCCGCCATCAATGTGTGGCGGCACGAATTAAACTGGCTGGGCGGCATGGGTATCATCGTATTGGCGGTGGCGGTGCTGCCTTTGCTCGGTATTGGCGGGCGACAGTTGTTCAAGGCGGAAACACCGGGGCCGATGAAGGACAATGCGCTGACTCCGCGCATCGCCGAAACTGCGCGCAACTTGTGGATTGTTTATTTTATTATCACGCTGCTATGTGTCGGCTCACTGAAATGGGCTGGCATGAATTGGCTGGATGCTGTGTGCCACTCCATGTCGGCGATGGGGCTAGGCGGGTTTTCCACCCATGATGCAAGTATCGGCTATTTCAATTCGCCGCTAATCGAGTTCGTCATGATCCTGTTCATGCTGTTTGCAGTTATCAACTTCTCTACCCATTTTCTCGCCTGGCGCGGCAAAAACCTTAAAGCCTATCTGTACGATGCGGAAGCGATCGCATCTCTGAGTCTGATCCTGGGCAGTTGCGTGGGCATCGCATTTTTTCTGTGGTGGCAAAACGTGTATGCCAATTTTGGAGTGGCTTTGCGCTATGCCAGCTTTAATCTGGTATCCATCGCCACCAGTTCGGGCTACGCCAGTGTTGACTATGCACAATGGCCGATCTTCGCGCCGATGTGGATGATGTTTTTGACTGCAATTGCGGCCAGTTCCGGCTCGACTGGCGGCGGCATCAAAATGATACGCACGCTGGTGCTGGTAAAACAGGCTGGGCGCGAATTTCTCAAGTTGTCGCACCCGACGGTCGTCAACCCGATGAAAATCGGCGGGCATGTCATCGCCAACAATATTGTATTTTCCGTACTCGGCTTTATTTTTCTGTATTTCATGACCCTCGCTACGCTGACTTTTGTTCTGCTCATCAGCGGCATGGATTTCATCTCCGCATTGACGGCTGTGTTGGCCTGTGTCAACAATTGCGGTCCGGGCTTGGGGATGGTTGGCCCCGCTTCCAATTATCAGGGATTGAGCGATTTCCAGACGTGGGTGTGCACATTTGGAATGTTGATCGGGCGATTGGAGATATTCACCGTGCTGATTCTGTTCACCCCGCAATTCTGGCGGAGATAAACACATTGAGCAGATACAGATAATTGAGGTAGCATCCGCTTCTAGGAGAGAAATTTTCGCCGTCTGGCGAGGGTTCTTAACATTAGTTTAAGGTGGTCAACGTGAGCGAAAGTCTGTCCGGCATCAAAGTTGTGCTCATAGACGATAGCAATACCATACGCCGTAGCGGTGAGATTTTTCTTTCACAAGCGGGTGCCAAGGTAGTGCTAGCGGAGGATGGTTTTGACGGTTTGTCCAAAGTGGTCGATACCAAACCGGACATCATCTTCGTCGATGTAATGATGCCGCGACTGGATGGTTATCAGACTTGTGCGCTCATCAAGAATCACCGCGACTTTAAAAGTACACCTGTTGTAATGCTGACTAGCAAGGACACTCTGTTCGACCGCGCACGCGGCAAGCTGGTTGGCTCCGATCAATATCTGACCAAGCCGTTCAGTAAAAAAAGTCTGATCGAGGCGGTTATTGAACATACCAAACGATATGAGGATATGAATTATGGCAATTAGTAAAATACTGGTCGTGGATGACTCCCCAACTGAGCGTCTCGTTTTGGGTGAGTTGCTGGGAAAGAAAGGGTTTCAGGTTGTGTATGCCGAGAGCGGAGAGCAAGGTGTGGCAAGTGCCAAATCTGAAATGCCGGATCTTGTGCTGATGGATGTCGTGATGCCCGGCCTCAACGGGTTTCAGGCGACCCGTGCCATTACCCAGGACGAAGCCACAAAACATATTCCTGTCATCATCTGCACCTCCAAGGGACAAGAGACCGACAAGATTTGGGGCATGCGTCAAGGTGCCAAGGATTACATCACCAAGCCGATCAATGCCGACGAGTTGCTCGGCAAGATCGCTGCTCTCGGATAATTCGACCGTATCATGTCCAAGCGCTTCGACCTGCGTGAATTCCAGCAGCAACTGCTGAATCGACTTCAGGAGCAGAAGTCCAAGACCGCTCAGGTTTCCACGCTTGGCGTGCAGGTTGGCGAACAGTATTGGCTGGTGGATATGCCGGACATCAGCGAAGTCATGTCTTTACCCATGCTTACCCCGGTTCCCCTGACCAAGCCTTGGTATTGCGGCATTGCCAATGTGCGTGGCAATCTTTACAGCATCATTGATTTCGGCTTGTACTCGGGCGGCGCACCTATCCTGCACGAGGGGCAAAGCAGAGTCTTGCTGATAGGACAGAAATTCGCCTTCAACGCCGGGCTACTGGTATCGCGTGTGCTCGGCCTGCGCAATTCCAAGGATTGGCATCCTGTCGAGCAGGACGGAACAACTCTGTTACGCGATGAAAACGGGCAGATGTGGCGCAAGCTGGACGTTCCCCAGCTTCTGGAGCAGGCGGAGTTTTTGCAAATTGGCACATAGCATTTCCGTATAGCAACCCCGTTTGGGGAGGAGAAATAACATGGCACTACAACTGAAATCACCCATTTCCAAGAAAACTCTCGGCAAATCCGGCGGGGTTAATACCGATTGGCCGGTAATCCGCGTCATCATGCCGGTTTTGGAATTTGCGATGCCGCTGATCAGGCATTTGCCAGTGGTACAGCGATTGAAAATTCTGGGTGCGGCAGCCGTCATGTATTTCCTGGCCGTTGCAGTGGTCGTTTCCATGAACAACCTTGAGGTGGCTCGCGGTTCGCGCTATGCAGCCGAATCGGGCAATCTGCAAGTGTCGCTGCATAAAATGACCCGCGACATCAAGCTTGGTCTGTCGGGCAGTTCTAAAGGTTTTGATGACTTGCAACAGAGTAAAGAGGAAATCCGCAGCATTATTGACGCGCTGAACAAAGGCGACGCAAACTTACCCGCAACCACCGGTGCGGCGCGTGAGCCTCTGAATGCGCTGATGAATGTGACGGATGATTTGTTGTCGAATGTGGACAAAATGCAGAAAGGTCGCGACGATTTGCTGGCCATGGCCAATGCCATTATTGCTGTCGGCAAACTCAACGTTGAATTTCGCGGCCCGTTGCAGAAGATGATAGACAGCTATAGCGGCGAGAAAAAGATGGTTGCCGTCAAGCTTACGCTGGCAGTGGAGCAGATTGCCAAAGACAGTGACAAGATGCTTAACGGCAAAATCACGCTGGAACAATTGGCGCAATTGGGCATAAGCACGTATTCCGCCGAGGAAGCACTGGCTATGCTCCCGCCGGAAGATCCGCTGGTTCGCGAAGCCGCAAATTTATTTGTTCCTTATCAAACCAGTGTCGAAACGCTGGTTGGTCGCGCCAATAATCTGGTGGAAACCAACGCGTTGGCAATTCTGATCCAGCGCGATATTGAAACCGCTCTGGACAAGGTCGAAGTTCTGGTCGCCGCTTATCGCAATCCGTTTATGGTTCGCATCACGTCCATCGCGGCTCCGATACTGGCCTTGCTGTTGTTGTGGGACTTGTTGTTACTGGTCAAAGAGTTTATCGATGATTCAGTTCGCCGCAGCCGTGAAGCAGAGCGTATCAACCGTGAGAACCAGAACGCGATTTTGCGATTAATGAACGAGTTGTCTGACTTGGCGGACGGTGACTTGACCGCGCGCGCCACGGTGTCGGAAGACATTACCGGTGCCATTGCCGACTCGATCAACTACACCACGGATGAGCTGCGAAAACTGGTTGATCGTGTGAACACCGCGTCGCAACAGGTAACCAAAGCCACCAGTGATGCCGGTACGGTAACCAAGGGTCTGTTGGCGGCCACGCAAAAACAGGCGGCTGAAATTCGCGATGCCGGCGGGGCGGTCGATTTGATGGCCAGATCAATTCAGGAAGTCGATAGCAGCGCGGCTCAGTCTTCCAAAGTGGCGCGGCGCACACTGGAAGTAACCGAACAGGGTGCGCAAGCTGTGCGTAACTCGGTTGCAGGTATGGACGGCATCCGCGAGCAGATTCAGGAAACATCCAAGCGCATTAAGCGGCTGGGTGAAAGTTCGCAGGAGATCGGTGAGATCGTTGACCTGATTTCGGACATTACCGAACAGACCAACGTGCTGGCGCTTAACGCGGCAATTCAAGCCGCTTCAGCCGGTGAGGCCGGACGCGGATTCGCGGTGGTGGCCGAAGAAGTGCAGCGCCTCGCGGAACGTTCCGGCGAGGCGACCAAACAGATCGGCCTGTTGGTCAAAACGATTCAGGGCGATACGCAAGATGCGGTGGTGGCGATGGAGAAAAGCACGCAGGGTGTGGTAGAGGGCGCGAAGCTTTCCGACGAAGCCGGTAAATCACTACAGGAAATTGAACGTTCCACGCGCGAACTGACCGACTTGGTAAACAGTATCTCGGTATCCACTCAAGTGCAGAACGATATGGCGCGCGAAGTGTCGTCAATCATGGCTGATATTTTGAAGATTACCGAACAAACATCAAAAGGTACTCAGCTCACCAGCGCATCGGTTGCCCAGCTGGAAAGTTTGGCATCAGAACTGGATGGCTCCGTTTCCGGCTTCAAACTGTAAAGGACAATCGTGTCCGCTCCGTCCAATCCATTGCCGCTGCTGTCGGTTAAAACTGAACTGGATAGCTCGTTAGCTACCATCAGCCGAAATCTGGAAGAATTTTTTTCCGATAGCAGCAATCTGCAATCGCTGAACAAGGCCAAAGAAGAATTGCATCGCGTCAAAGGCGTGTTGCAAATGCTGTTGATGCATGGCTTGGTGGTGTTTTGTGCAGAGCTGGAAACCATGTTGCAGGATCTTTCTGCGCATCCGCAGGATACTTCTACCATGCGTCAGGATGCCGTTCACCGCGCCCTGTTCGGCATGACCCACTATCTCGATGCGCTCGCCGCCGGCGCGCCAAATGCCGCTCTGCGTTTGTTCCAGGAATATCAGGAATTGCAGCAGGCACGCGGCGTGGAGATGGCCTTCGAGTCCGATCTGTTCTTTCCAGATTTGCAGGTTGATTTGCCTCCAGCGCTGTTGAACGAGGAAGTGCTGGCTGATGCGCAGGCCCACATTAAAAGTTCGCGCATGCTCTATCAGCAAAACCTGCTGAAGTGGCTGCGCCAAGACGATACCCTTGAGGCTTTGCGCGGCATGATGTCCGCCGTGCGCGTGGTTCTTTCCTGTGTCGCGCAGAATAATCAACGCGCCTTCTGGTGGGTTTCGGGCGGGTTGCTTAACTGCGTGTTGCATGACGGCGTTCCTCCGGAACTGAACGTCAAAAAAGCCCTTAGCCGCATTGATCAGAGAATGCGTTCCTTGCTCGAAAACAATGCTTTCGATGAGGAAACTGCGCTGTGCGAAATGTTGTATCTGGTAGCGCGCAGCCACACCGTAAGCAAAACAGTTGAAAGTATCAAACAAACTTTTGATCTGGACACTTATCTGCCGGAAACACCGCCGTTGCCGCCTAGCGAGACAGCTGCTCTGCTGGAAAAAATGCGCGCACAGCTTGCGCTCGCAGACGAGACTTGGGAACGTTGCGTGGCCGAAGATTCGGCAGCCCGCGCCCAATTTGCCGAGCAAACCGAACAGCTTTATCTGCTATCCGAGCAGCTTGATCGCAACACCTTGCAGTTTTTGTGCAAGCAGATTCGCACCATTGCCGTAAATTCTAATGATGCCGAACATATACAGCGCATTGCCGTGGATATGGCAATGGCTCTGCTGCTGCTTGATAGCGGGCTGAATCATTATCAGCATTTGGGGAGCGGGTTTCACGAGCAAACGCGCCTGCTGAGCATGCGGTTGCAGGCGGGCATGATGCGCCTGCCGGAGGATGCGGGCAAACTCGACAATCTGGTATCGCTTTTTTGCGAGATGGAACAGCGCGAGGTGTTGTCGCCGCTGGCCTTTGAAATGCAAAATAATTTGCAACATATTGAGCAGGGGCTGAATGCATTTTTTGGAAATGCGGCAAAGCGCACCGAATTGCAGCAAGTCAGCCGCCTGTTGAGCCAAGTACAGGGCGGCATGCACATTCTGTCGCTTGATTTCGCCGAACAACTGCTTTCAGCATTAAACCAAATCACCTTACGCTACCATCAGGGTGACAATCCTTCCGCAGGCGAAATGCGCACCGTCGCCTCTGCCGTCAGTGTTGTGGAAGATTATGTACATAGTCTGACACTGGGCCAGAAGCCCGACCCGACAACCCTAAGCGCCGCACTTCACGAGCTTTCCGATCTAAGCACCCATGCCGGACAGATTAACTTTTCTTCTGCCGAGGAAGATGTTACCCCAGCCGGAGTTTCCATACGCTCCGGCAACGAAGATACCGAGTTGCTGGAAGTATTTTTGGAAGAAGCGCAGGAAGTCATGGAGACTTTGCGCACCAATCTCGATATTTCTCGTCTGCATCTGGAAAGCCGCGAGCCCTGGATTACGATCAGGCGTGCGTTCCATACCCTCAAGGGAAGCGGCCGCATGGTAGGCCTTACAGAACTGGGTGAAGTCGCTTGGGCTGTCGAACGTGCCATGAACAGTTGGCTGGCAAAAAACCAGCCCGCCACGCCGGAATTGCTCGAAGTAGTAGGCGATGCGGAAGTGCTGTTCCAGCACTGGGTGGATATGCTCAAGAGCGGCAGCACCACCGCACATATCGACACTTCGCATTTGCTTACGGTGGCAGACTGCATCGAGACCGGCAAACCGCTTCCGCAGCCTGCGTTGCCGGTACATGATGAAGCCGCTCCCCTCGTTGAAACTGCACCACAAGCTGTTGCCACACCGGTTGTGGCTCCCACAGCTCCCGTGGAAGAACCACAAGTTCAAATCGGCTCGGTCAGCATGTCGCCCATGTTGTTCCGTATTGCATCGGAAGAAGCGGCCGAGCGCGTAAGCGCATTGCAAACCCACTTAGCCGATTTGCAAGAAGATGAAGCGCACATCGTTTCCTATGACTTCATGCGTGCTGCACACACGCTGGCCGGAGTCAACCGAACCATGGGTTTCATCACGATCGCCGAGCTTTCTTATGCCTTGGAGCAATGGCTGGAGCCCCGCATCGACAAACGCGACATCGTAAGCAACTCACAGCTTGCATTGCTTGATGCAGTCATCCAGCAGTTGGATGTGATGTGTGCCTCTGTCAGAAACCTTGAAGAGCCGCAGCCACAGGTGGAATTGAACGCCCGCTTGATCGCGGACAAAATTGCGCCTGCGACCGCTGAAACACCTGTTGCAATTGCTGCTCCTGTTGAACCTGCACCGCTCCCAACTGCCGAAGTCGAGCTGGTTGAGGTTGAAGAAAAACCCCAGGTTGCCGCCGCCGAGGAACCTGCTGTTGAGCCGCAGAAGGCTGTTCAGCAAGACCGCAAAGTGCACGATGATGTGGACGAACAATTGCTGCCCATCTTCCTGGAAGAGGCCAACGAGTTGTATCCGCTCATCGGCAGCACCATGCGCGCTTGGCGCGAGCAGCCCAATGATGAACAGATTGGACACAATCTTCAGCGCAGTCTGCACACACTCAAGGGCAGCGCCCGCATGGCCGGCGCGATGCGTTTGGGCGAATTGACCCACCGCGTGGAAGACCGTGTGACTCATGCCATCTCGCGCAAGGCGTTTGATGAGGCTTTGTGGAATGAGATGGATGGCTATCTTGATCGCATCGCCCTTGCGATCGAACAGTTGCAACTTCCGCTGGCAAAGCAAGCGCTGGAAGGCGAAGGCGCGCAGGCTGCAGGAGTGCCTGCCACTCAATTCGTTGCCCCCGCCCTCGCCCAAACACTGGAGATCGGTGCCGAGCGGGCGATGCAGTCCGCGCTATTGCGCGTGCGTTCCGATACGGTGGACCGTTTGGTCAACGAGGCTGGCGAGGTCAGTGTGGCTCGTTCGCGAGCCGAATTGGAATTGCGCGAGTTCAAGAATGGCGTATTGGAGCTGACCGAGAGTGTGAACCGCCTGCGCAAACTATTGCGCGAGATCGAGATTCATGCGGAAGGCCAGATGCAAGCGCGCGTCTCGATCAGCGGGGACAGCGCCGAGAAATTCGACCCGTTGGAATTTGACCGCTTTACCCGCTTCCAGGAACTGACGCGTTTCATGAACGAAGGCGTGCATGACGTGCAGACTGTGCAACAAACTCTGTTGTTGAATCTGGCCGAGGCTGAAGCGGCGCTCAATGCGCAAGCGCAATTGAACCGCGACTTGCAACAAGGTCTGATGAACATCCGCATGGTGCCTTTTGCCAGCGTCAGCGAGCGTCTGTACCGCATCGTGCGCCAGACCGGTAAAGAGCTGGGCAAACGCGCCAATCTTGAACTTTCAGGCAGCGAGATTGAACTGGATCGCAGCGTGCTGGAAAAGATGACCGCTCCCTTCGAGCATTTGCTGCGCAATGCCATTGCACATGGCCTTGAGTCGCCCGAACAAAGAGAAAAAGCGGGCAAAGCGCTCAACGGCGAAATTCGGCTGTCCTTGCGTCAGGAAAGCAACGAGGTCGTGTTCGAACTGAGCGATGATGGCGTGGGTCTGGATATACCGCGCATTCGGCAAAAGGCTCTGGAAAACGGGACGATCAGCGCAGACAAGGATGTCAGCGACGAGCAGGTCATGCAATTGATTTTCAATGCCGGTCTTTCCACCGCACAAGAGGTCACCGAAATATCCGGGCGCGGTGTCGGCTTGGATGTGGTTCGCAGCGAAATTTCCGCCTTGGGCGGACGCGTTGATGTCACTTCGGAAGTCGGCCACGGCGTGCACTTCATCATCCACTTGCCGCTGACGCTGGCAGTAACCAAAACGCTGATGATACGTGCCGGACAGACCACATATGCCCTGCCCTCCACCATGGTAGAGCACGTGCAGCAAGTCAAAGCTTCCGAACTTGAATCTGTTTATCGCCAAGGCTACATTGATTGGCAGGGTCATCGTTATGGCTTGTACTATCTGCCGCGTTTGCTGGGCGACGATCAAGCCGAAGTGGTAAGCCAGCCGCATAACCCGGTACTGTTGTTGCGCGGAGGCGAACACCGTATCGCATTGCATGTTGATACGTTGTTGGGCAATCAGGAAGTGGTGGTCAAAAACATTGGTCCGCAATTGGCTCGCTTGCCCGGTATCGCTGGTGCAACGGTATCCGGTAGTGGTGCTGTGATCCTGATCATCAACCCGGTTGCATTTACTCAGCGCATCGCAGTAGCTGCGCATCAACACGCCAAGGTAACCGAAATTGAAGAGGTGCGTAGCGTTCCGCTGATCATGGTGGTGGACGATTCACTCACGGTACGCAAAATCACCACGCGTTTGCTAGAGCGTGCGGGTTATCTGGTAGTCACGGCCAAGGACGGCGTTGATGCGCTTGAACAGTTGGAAGATATTTCCCCAAGTGTGATGCTGCTAGATGTAGAAATGCCGCGCATGGATGGCTTCGAACTCACCAAACGTCTGCGCAAAGACAGCAAAACACTTGGTTTGCCCATTATCATGATTACTTCGCGTACTGCGGAAAAGCATCGCAATTACGCTCTGGAATTGGGTGTCAACGAATACCTGGGCAAGCCGTTCCAAGATGAGATATTGCTGGAACATATCGCGCGCTACGTCAGCCTGCCTGAGATGGGCTAGCAGGAATACTCAAAGATTCAAACTTCGTTTCTTCATCAAGGAGAATATTATGGGTTTGTTGGATTGGTTTTCCGCGCTAGCCAAAGGCGATGATAAATCTGCCCACTCGGTAGCCACTGCACCGCACGTTGGCGGCATCAAGGAAGAGGCAGTAGTACAGGGTTTGGATTTCGTTGCAGCCATCGAAGCGCATCGCAAATGGAAAGACCGCTTGGCGGACTACGCCCAAGGCATTTCCAATGAAAAACTGGATCACGCTGTGATCTGCCGTGATGACCAGTGTGCTCTGGGCAAATGGATTTACGGTTCGGGCGGCGTTTTCACCGGACACCTGCCGCTGTTCCATCAACTCAAAGCCAAACACGCGCAATTTCACATCAGCGCCGCCGAAGTTGTCGAAAAAGTTCAGCACGGACACAAAGAAGAAGCTGTAGGCTTGCTGCTGGAAGGTGAATTTCCAAAAAATTCGCGCGACGTTCAGTCGCTGCTTTCCAAGCTGTATATGGAAATGAAGGGGCAGTAATCAACGATTTCTCCCAGGCTTGTATTGTTATTTTGCCAACTCGGTTGATCCGGGTTTCGCGATTCTTCGACCATCTGAAATTGTGAATACCGGCGCGGAAAGCTACAATGCCGATATGTCCTATTTAAATCTCACGCACCATTTTCTGATCGCCATGCCGGCGATGACCGACCCGTTTTTCGCCAAGTCACTCACCTATGTGTGCGAACACAACGAACAAGGTGCAATGGGCATTGTGGTAAACCGCCCCATCAGCCTGACGTTGAGCGAGTTATTCGCGCAAATCAACATGCCGCTTAAACCGGCCGAACTGGAAGATGTGCTGGTGCATTTCGGCGGACCGGTGCAGACTGATCGCGGCTTTGTGCTGCACGATGCAGGCGGGTCTTGGCAATCCACATTGCATGTCAACGATAAGATTGGGCTCACGACATCCAAGGATATATTGCAAGCCGTGGGTGAAGGGTTGGGACCGCACCATCTGCTGGTAACACTGGGCTACGCCGGTTGGTCAGAGGGACAGCTTGAGCAGGAACTCGCCGATAATGCCTGGCTTTGCGTTCCCGCTACCGAACATATTTTATTCGACTTGCCCGCTGAAGAGCGGTTGCCCGCCGCGATGGCATTACTCGGCATTGATTTTGCCTCGCTTTCCGAAGAGGCCGGACATGCCTAGCGGCATGACTATTCACATTCCACACGGCACGCTACTCGCATTCGATTTCGGCACCAAGCGCATCGGTATCGCGGTTGGCAATACAATTACCTCAACTGCACGCCCGCTCAGCACTATCAATGACGAAAAGAACGATCAGCGCTTCGCTGCTATTGGCGCGCTGATTCGGGAATGGCAGCCGACAGCGTTGGTGGTCGGCCTGCCCTGCAACGATGACGGTACGCCGCACGAGATGACCGCACTGAGTCGGCGCTTTGCCAACCGCCTGAAAGGACGCTTTAATTTGCCCACGTTATTGGTGGATGAGCGTTATACTTCCGCCGCCGCGAGCTCTGTACTGGATGATATCGGGATACACGGCAGAAAACAGAAATCCCTCATTGACCAGTACGCCGCACAGCAAATATTGCAAGCGTATTTCGATGAACCTAGCGCTGGAATCTACGCATGAACAACCCTCAGTTAAATAGCAACGGCGAGCTTCAGCATCTGCTGACCACCGAAGGACTACCCGCGCGCATTTTGCGGGACATCCTCGACCGGGCCACCGAATTTGTAAACGTCGCCGAAGGCCGCGAGATTAAGAAAGTTCCGCTGCTGCACGGCAAATCGGTGTTCAATATCTTTTTTGAAAACAGCACACGCACACGCACTACATTTGAGATCGCCGCCAAGCGTCTTTCTGCCGACGTGGTCAACCTGAACATCGGCTCGTCCAGCACCAGCAAGGGCGAGACGCTGCTCGATACGGTGGACAACCTGTGCGCCATGCATGCCGATATGTTCGTGGTACGTCACTCCACCAGTGGCGCGGCACACCTGATTGCGCGCCATGTCGCGCCCGAAGTGCATGTCATCAACGCCGGCGACGGTCGCCACGCGCACCCCACGCAGGCGCTGCTCGACATGTTCACCATCCGCCATTACAAGAAGGAATTTCACAATCTGCGCGTCGCCATTGTCGGTGACGTGCTGCATTCGCGTGTGGCACGCTCGCAGATTCACGCACTGACCACGTTGGGGGTACCAGAAGTTCGCGTTATCGGACCGAAAACCCTGCTGCCCAATCATGTTGATAAACTGGGTGTGCAGGTTTTTCACGACATGACGACAGGTCTGAAAGATGTCGATGTGGTCATGATGCTGCGTTTGCAAAATGAGCGCATGCAAGGTGCTTTACTGCCATCGGCGCAGGAATATTTCAAGTACTACGGCTTGACCCAGGAAAGACTGGCACTGGCAAAAGGCGATGCCATTGTGATGCACCCGGGACCCATGAATCGCGGCATTGAGATCGACTCCAGCGTAGCCGATGGTTCGCATTCCGTCATTCTGCCGCAGGTCACTTTCGGTATTGCGGTGCGTATGGCGGTAATGAGTTTGCTGGCGGGGGCAAAATGAAAATTCATATCAAGAACGGTCGCCTGATCGACCCCAAAAACAAGATTGATGCGATGCGCGATGTGTTTATCGCAGACCGGCGCGTTGTGGCCACTGGCGATGCACCTCAAGGATTTGTTGCCGAACAGGTCATCGATGCCGACGGGATGGTGGTGATGCCGGGTCTGGTTGATGTCGCCGCGCGCCTGCGCGAACCGGGCTACGAATACAAGGCCACGCTGGAATCCGAAATGAATGCGGCTGTGGCTGGTGGCGTGACTTCCTTGAGTTGCCCGCCCGATACCGACCCGCCTTTGGATGAGCCAGGTTTGGTGGAGATGCTCAAGTACCGCGCGCGCTCTTTGAATCAGGCGCGAGTATTTCCGCTCGGCGCGCTGACATATGGTTTGAAGGGCGCTGAACTGACAGAAATGATCGAATTGACAGAAGCAGGTTGCAAGGCTTTCAGTCAGGCCAATGCTCCACTCACCGATACGCGCGTGCTGATGCGCGCCATGCAATATGCGGCCACTTTTGGTTATCGCGTGTGGCTGCGTCCGCAAGACAGTTTTCTCGCACAGGACGGCGTGGCGCATGACGGTGAAGTCGCCACTCGCCTGGGATTACCCAGTATTCCCGTAGTTGCCGAGACCACAGCGCTGGCGACCATGCTGCAATTGGCGCAGGAGACTGGTGTCACTTTGCATGTCTGCCGTATTTCCAGTGCTGCTGGAGTCGAACTGATACGCTCAGCCAAGCGAAATGGTTTGAACGTGACTTGTGACGTTTCAGTAAACCATGTGCATTTGACTGAAATGGACATTGGTTTCTTTGACTCAAACTGTCACCTTGTCCCGCCGCTGCGCAGTTTGCGCGACAGGGCGGCGCTGCGTGCCGGTTTACTCGACGGTACCATTGATGCGATTTGTTCCAACCATTCGCCGGTGGATGAAGATGCCAAACAATTGCCGTTTGCCGAAGCAGAGGCCGGTGCGACCGGGCTGGAGCTTTTGCTGCCGCTGGTATTGAAATGGGTTGAGCAGGACAAGATTCCCTTGTTGGACGCGCTATCTCGCATCACGATCAACCCTGCTCATCTGTTGGGCGTGAAGATGGGGCATCTGTCGCTCGGTGCGCACGCCGACATTTGTATTTTTGACCCAAAAACCAGTTGGAAAGTCGAACCTTCGGCGCTCAGAAGCCAGGGCAAAAACACACCCTTCAACGGTTTTGAAATGATTGGTCGCGTGCGTTACACGCTGCTCGACGGACAAGTCGTATTTCAACAATGATTTTTACTAATAGCACACGCACTCGTTCGAGTGCGTTTTGTATTTTCAGGAAGCCATGAATCCATTACTCGATTTCGCTGGTCTGCCGCGTTTTGCGGAGATCAAGCCCGAACATGTTGCGCCAGCGATTGAGCAATTGCTGGATGAGAATCGTGCGCTTATCTCACGTTTGCTTGCTGAAAATTCCGTTCCAACTTGGGACAGTTTCGTACGACCGATGGAGGATGCCAATGAACGCCTGGCACGTGCATGGGGACCCGTCGGGCATTTGAATGCGGTGATGAATTCGCCCGAATTGCGCGATGCCTACAACGCTACATTGCCCAAGATCACCCAGTATTACGCAGAGCTGGGACAAAATCAGGCTTTGTTTGAAAAATTCAAAGCGCTGCGCAACAGTCCCGAATTTTCACAACTGAGCAAAGCACGCCAGAAAATCGTCGAGAATGAATTGCGCGATTTTCGCCTTGGCGGTGCAGAATTGCCGCAGCACCTGAAAGAGCGCTATTTGCAAATACAGGATCGCCAATCCGAGTTGTCCTCGCGTTTTTCCGACAACCTGCTGGATGCAACCAATGACTTTACGCTGATCGTTGAAAATCGAGGCGAGCTTTCCGGCTTGCCGGAAGACGTGCTGCAAACAGCACGAGAAGCTGCGCTGGCTGCCAATAAAGCGGGATGGATGTTCACCCTCAAGGCACCGTCTTATATGCCGGTCATGCAGTTTGCCGACAGCCGCGAACTGCGCGAGAAATTGTATCGTGCTTACGCCACGCGCGCTTCCGAGTTTGGCAATCCGCAATGGGACAACACGCGGTTAATGGAAGAGATCGTGGCGCTACGCGCCGAGGAAGCAGAACTGTTGGGCTTCGCCAATTACGGCGAACTTTCTTTGGCCGCCAAGATGGCAGAAACGCCGCAACAGGTTGTGGTCTTCATGCGCGAATTGGCGCAGCGCGCCCGACCCTTTGCGGAAAAAGATATGGTTGAATTACGCGATTTCGCTCGCGAAGCGCTTAACCTCGCAGAATTGCAGTCTTGGGACATCGCCCACGCCAGCGAAAAACTGCGAGAGCAGCGCTATGCTTTTTCAGAACAGGAAGTGAAAGAATATTTCCCCGAAGATGCTGTCCTCTCAGGCTTATTCAAATTAGTTGAAACACTTTACGGCTTGCGCATCATTGCCTCCGTTGCCCCTGTTTGGCACGATTCTGTTCGCTTTTTCGACATTCGCAACGCCCAAGGTAACTTGGTGGGACAGTTCTACCTCGACCTGTATGCCCGTAATAGCAAGCGCGGCGGTGCATGGATGGATGATGTCATCACGCGGCGGCGTTTGCCTTCCGGCATTCAAACGCCGGTTGCCTATCTCAATTGCAACTTTTCATCCCCGGTAGGTGGCAAACCAGCCGTGTTTACCCATGACGAAGTCATCACTCTGTTCCACGAATTTGGCCATGGCCTGCATCATCTGTTAACTGAAGTTGAGGATCTTGGCGTGTCCGGTATCAATGGAGTGGAATGGGATGCGGTCGAGCTGCCCAGCCAGTTTATGGAAAATTTCTGCTGGGAATGGGATGTGCTTCAAGGCATGACCCGCCACGTTGAAAGTGGCGAAAAATTGCCGCGTGCGTTGTTCGACAAGATGATTGCCGCGAAGAACTTCCAAAGCGGATTGGCAACTTTGCGCCAGATCGAATTTGCGCTTTTTGACATGCTGATGCATAGCAACTTCCAAACAGGCGGGAACAAAAGTATTTTGCAGCTGCTGGATGAAGTGCGTGCCGAGGTTGCTGTACTGATACCCCCGGCATTCAACCGTTTCCCGCAAAGTTTCGCGCATATATTCGCGGGTGGTTATGCTGCGGGATACTATAGCTATAAATGGGCGGAAGTGCTTTCGGCTGATGCGTATAGTCTGTTCGAAGAACACGGTATCCTCAACCCGGATGTTGGCGCAAAATTTCGTGCTGAAATTCTTGCCATGGGCGGTGCCCGACCCGCGATGCAATCATTTTCTGCCTTTCGCGGACGCGAACCTTCAATAGACGCGCTGCTGCGCCATAATGGTCTTATTGCAGCTTGATCGGTAAGGGAGGTGATATGAAATTTCTTTTCTTGATATGCACCCTTTTTTTGCTGGGTAACGCGCAAGCAGGAGAACTTTACCGCTCCATAGACAGTAGCGGCAAAGTACATTACAGCGACAAGCCATTGCCCGCATCCGATGATGTCGAGCGTTTGAAATCAGGTAAAGAACCTGTACCCGACGACACCCTGCCCTACGAAACCATGCGTGCCAAACAAAACTTTCCGGTAACGCTATATGTGTTCCCTGATTGCAGCTCTGCCTGTCAGCAAGCGCGGGATTTCTTGAATAAACGCGGCATTCCATTTTCTGAGGTCAATCTGATTACTCAGGAAGATATTGATTCATTCCGCAAGGCCTCCGGCTCAAGTTCCGCTCCGGCGCTTCTTATCGGCAAGAATTGGCTTATAGGTTTTCTCGCCGAGCAATGGAATAAAGAACTGGATTTTGCTGGCTATCCCAAAAGTGCGCCTTATCGCGCAAAACCAGCAATTCCTGCCGCCAAGACAGAGCCTGCGACTTCACCATGAGGATTGCTACCTGGAATGTCAATTCACTCAAGGTACGCTTGCCGCATGTGCTCGATTGGTTAGCGGCTAATCAAATTGATGTTTTATGTTTGCAGGAGACCAAGCAGCAGGATGCCGATTTTCCGCAGGCCGAATTGTTGGCGGCGGGTTATCGCAGCGCGTTTAGCGGTCAGAAAACTTATAACGGTGTGGCGATTCTTTGCCGCAGCCCTATCAGCGATGTGCAATACGGCATTCCGAAATTTGACGATGAACAGAAACGTGTTATCGCCGCAACCATCAACGGTGTGCGCGTGATTTGCGTCTATATCCCCAACGGACAAAGTCTGGATTCCGACAAATTTCAATACAAACTAAAATGGCTTTCCGCCTTGCATGACTGGTTAGCAGACGAATTAATCAAGTATCCCAAGCTCGCTCTGTTGGGCGATTTCAACATCGCGCCGGAAGACCGCGATGTGTATGACCCAGTTGCCTGGCAGGGCAACGTGCTCGTCAGCGAACCGGAGCGCAAGGCTTTCCAAAGCCTGCTGCAACTTGGCTTGCGCGATGCGTTCCGCCTGCATGAGCAGGCCGATAAAAGCTATTCATGGTGGGACTACAGAATGATGGCCTTTCGCCGCAACATGGGTCTGCGCATCGACCACATCCTTGTCAGTCAGGCATTGCATTGCACTGCGTGCTGCATTGATAAGGCTCCCCGCAAATTGGAGCGCCCTTCTGACCACACTCCTGTTGTCGCAGAAATCAGTTGAGTTCGGTCTTGTTTGAGCTGCTATTCCATGATGCTTACCTGCTCGTTGCCAACAAGCCTGCCGGTTTATTATCTGTACCGGGACGTGGAGCAGACAAGCAGGATTGCCTTGCCGCACGACTCCAACGACAGTTTCCGGATGCGCTGGTTGTGCACAGGCTGGACATGGCAACTTCCGGTTTGTTGGTGTTTGCGCGCGGTGCTGAAATGCAGCGCCGTCTTTCGCAGTTGTTCCGCGAACGTGAAGTGCATAAGCGCTATCTTGCTGTGGTGAACGGCAGGTTGGAGCATGCAGCGGGCGAGGTTAATCTGCCAATCATCGCAGACTGGCCGAATCGTCCACTGCATAAGATAGACACTGTGAATGGTAAACACTCGCTAACACGCTACCGGAGGTTGAGCCTTGATGATTACTCCACCCGCCTCGAACTCGAACCTGTCACTGGACGCACCCATCAGTTGCGCGTCCACATGTCAGCTATCGGCCATCCCATACTCGGCGATGCTTTGTATGGTGATGCAGCCAGTGCATCGCGGTTGCTTCTGCATGCCTGTGCGCTGAGTTTTGCCCATCCTTTTTCTGGCGAACCATTGAACTTTGTCTGCCCAGCCCCATTCTGATGTCGGTCTGTTATGGTGTTGCACGAGGCGAAATGCCTCGACATTTTTGTCAGTATTTTGATCTCACTTGAAGGAATCCCATGAAACGTTTTGCTATTTTTCTGACCCTTGTTTTGACCAGCATTACTCTGCTTGCTGCCAACGCAGAAGCGCGGCGATTTGGCGGCGGCGGCAGTTTCGGCAAACAGCGCACCATGACCGCTCCGCCGCAAAAATCTCCCGCTGCCGCCCCTGCGCCCGGCGCTCCCGCACAGCCCGCTGCAGCACCGCAATCCACAGGCAACAAGTGGCTTGGTCCACTGGCCGGGTTGGCCATTGGTGCCGGTTTAGGTGCCTTGTTCGCCAGTTCTGGTATGGGTGGCGGCATGGGATCCATCCTGATGATGATTCTGGCGGTAGCCGCTGTCATGTTCGCGATTTCGATGTTTCGCCGCAAGCACCAACCCGCCATGCAGTATGCCGGGGCTAGCGCGCCTTACGCAGGAACGACGGATACCGTGCAACAACCTGTGAGTAGCAGCGTACCCGCGCCTGTTGCAGCATCCAATATCCCGACCGATTTCCCGGTTGAAAGTTTTTTGCGCAGCGCCAAGACTTCGTTCATCCGTTTGCAAGCCGCAAATGACCGCAAGGATTTGAACGATATCCGCGAGTACACTACGCCGGAAATGTTTGCCGAGGTTTCGATGCAAATCCAGGAGCGCGGGGATTCGCCACAAAAAACCGATGTTGTTTTCGTCAATGCCGAGCTGCTGGAAGTGGTGACCGAAAACGATCATGCAGTCGCCAGTGTGCGCATGAGCGGGCAATTGCGCGAGAGCAACGGCGCACCTGATAATTTCGATGAGATTTGGCATGTGCAGAAATATCTGAAAGACGATAAATCTGTCTGGCTGCTTGCCGGAATTCAGCAGATTTAATCTCATTCTCAAGTAAACTAGCGGGCACTGGATTTTCCAGTGCCTTTTTTTTGGAATTGAAAGCAATGCGTTTCTTCCGGCTTTTCAAAATTATTTTTGTCGTCCTGCGTTACGGTCTGGACGAATTTATCTTGGCGCACGAGCGCACCAGCTGGTTGCTGCGTCCGCTTAATTGGCTGTTGTTCTTCCGTAATACTTCTCGTCCGCGAGCTGAACGTCTTCGTTTGGCGCTTGAAGAATTGGGGCCGATTTTCGTCAAATTTGGTCAACTGCTTTCCACACGCCGTGACTTGATCCCCACCGACATCGCCGATGAATTGGCGAGGCTGCAAGACCGCGTCCCCCCCTTCCCATCCGCACACGCTGTTGCTTTGCTCCAACAAGCTTATGGCAAGCCGCTGGGTGAAGTATTTGCCGAGTTCGACGATATGCCCGTGGCCAGCGCCTCGGTCGCGCAAGTTCATTTCGCCGTATTGCCCGACGGGCGCGAAGTTGCAGTAAAAATTCTGCGCCCCGGAATCGTGAACACGATCAACCATGACGTGGCCTTGTTGGAAATTTGTGCAGATATGATGGAACGCTGGTGGGAAGACGGCAAACGTCTGAAACCTAAATTGGTCGTCGCCGAATTTGAAAAGTATCTGCACGACGAACTTGACCTGATGCGTGAAGCTGCCAGCGCCAGCCAGTTGCGCCGCAATTTTGCCGATGCCAAATTGCTGCTGGTTCCAGAAGTCCATTGGGATTGGTGTTCCGAGCAGGTGATGGTGATGGAGCGCATGCAAGGCCTACCCATCAGCAACATCTCGGGTTTGCGTGCGGCAGGTATTGACCTCTCCAAACTAGCCTGCAATGGCGTGGAGATTTTCTACACGCAGGTTTTCCGCGACGGCTTCTTCCACGCCGACATGCATCCGGGCAATATTCTTGTGGCGCACGATGGGCGTTATGTTGCTATGGATTTCGGCATCATGGGCACGCTCACCGACATCGACAAAAATTACCTCGCGCAGAATTTTATCGCTTTCTTTAACCGCGATTACAAGCGGGTGGCCGAACTGCACATTGAGTCTGGCTGGGCACCGGCGGACACCCGCGTGGATGAATTTGAAGCGGCGATCCGCTCTGTATGCGAGCCGATTTTCGACAAGCCTTTGCGCGATGTTTCGTTCGGCAAAGTCCTGCTGCGCTTGTTTCAGACTTCGCGCCGATTCGGCATCCAGATTCAGCCGCAGTTGGTGCTGTTGCAAAAAACCTTGCTCAATATTGAGGGCTTGGGATTGCAACTCGATCCTGAGCTGGATCTGTGGAAAACGGCCAAGCCTTGGCTTGAGCGCTGGATGAGTGAGCAAGTCGGCTGGCGCGGTTTTATCAAGGCCTTGCGCAGCGAAGCGCCGCGTTATGCGACTTTGTTGCCGCAATTGCCGCGCTTGTTGCATCAGCGTTTGAATGACGACTCCAGCGCGCAGACTGCCCCGTTGTTGCGCGAGTTATTGCACCAGCAAAAAAAACGCAATGCCTGGTTATCGGCTATTGCGCTTTTGTTGGGTGCGGCACTGTTGTTTGCCGCTTACGTTCACTTCGCTTGAGCCATCACTCCACTGTGACTGATTTGGCGAGGTTTCTAGGCTTGTCCACATCCGTTCCTTTTTGCAGGGCAACGTAATAAGCCAGCAGTTGCAGCGGAACAGTATGCAGAATCGGGCTCAGGAAACCGGCGTGTTCCGGCATTTGCAGAATATGCACGCCTTCGGCTTCCTTGATGTGCGTATTCGCATCGGCAAACACGTACAGCTCGCCGCCGCGCGCGCGCACCTCCTGCAAATTGGATTTCAGTTTTTCCAGTAGCGCATCATTCGGTGCGACAGAAACAACCGGCATGTCCTTGTCCACCAGCGCCAATGGGCCATGTTTCAGCTCGCCCGCCGGATAGGCTTCGGCGTGGATGTAGGAAATCTCTTTTAATTTGAGCGCGCCTTCCAGTGCGATCGGGTAATGCAGCCCGCGTCCGAGGAACAGGGCATGTTGCTTGTCGGCGAAATGCTCTGCCAACTTCGCGATCTGCGGCTCCAGCGCCAACACTTTCTGTACCGCGCTGGGCAGATGGCGCAACTCGTGCAGGAATTGCTGTTCACGCTCTGCGCTCAAGCGTCCTCGCGTTTTGGCCAGCACCAGCGTGAGCAGGAACAGCGCGGCGAGTTGGGTGGTGAACGCCTTGGTTGAGGCCACGCCGATTTCGGGACCGGCACGGGTGAGCAGGCGCAGCTTTGATTGGCGGATGATGGCACTTTCCGGCACGTTGCAGATCGCCAAGGTAAACGCATGTCCGGTTTCTTTGGCGTGATTAAGCGCTGCCAGCGTATCGGCTGTTTCGCCAGATTGCGAAATGGTCACCACCAGAGTTTTGGGATTGGCGACACTGGTGCGATAGCGATATTCGCTGGCGATTTCGACGGTGCATTGAATGCCCGCGAGTTCTTCCAGCCAGTAGCGTGCAACCATGCCCGCATGGTGGCTGGTGCCGCAAGCGAGGATGAGGATGCTCTCGACTTGCGGGAAAATGCTGTTGGCTTCCGCTCCAAAAATGCCGGGAACGAGAGACTGGCTGTTGCACACCGACTCCAGTGTATTCGCCAGCGCCTGCGGTTGTTCGTGAATCTCCTTTTGCATGTAGTGCTGATATTCGCCCAGTTCCACGCTGTCGTTATTGAGTTCGCTGACATGCATCTGGCGCTGTACTGCTTTGCCTTGCGCGTCAAAGATGCGGTAGTCGGCGAGGTTCACTTCAACCACATCGCCCTCTTCCAGATACACCACGTTTTGGGTGACTTGCAGCAGCGCCGACATATCGGATGCGACGAAGTGTTCGCCCTCGCCTACTCCCAGCAATAGCGGGCTGCCTTTGCGAGCGGCGATGAGTTGATGCGGATTGTCTGCCGCCACCACACCAATGGCATAAGCACCGACCAGTTGCGCCAGCGCCATCTGCGTGGCTACCAGCAAATTGCCCTGCTTGTAGTGGCTGTGGATCAGATGGGCGATGACTTCGGTGTCGGTGTCGGAGGTGAATTCGTAACCTTGTGCGGTCAGCGCGGCGCGCAGAGTTTCGTAGTTTTCGATGATGCCGTTATGCACCACGGCAATCAGATCGCAACTGATATGCGGGTGGGCGTTGCGTTCGCTGGGCACCCCATGCGTGGCCCAGCGGGTGTGGGCGATGCCCAGTTCGCCGTAGGTGTTGGCGCTCTTCTGCTCCAATTCGGCTACGCGTCCTATACTGCGCACACGATCCAACTTCCCGTCGCGCACTACCACCAGTCCGGCGGAATCGTAACCGCGATATTCCAGGCGCAGCAGGCCGTTTACCAGAATCGGCACAACATTTCGTTTTGCTACTGCCCCGACAATTCCACACATATTATTTCTTTCCTTTTTGCGGACGCTGCCATCCAGCGATGGTGATTTGTTTGCTGCGCGACAGGGTCAACTCTCCGGCGGGCGTGTCTTTGGTGATAGTTGAGCCCGCACCTATGGTTGCGCCCTTACCTACTGTCACCGGTGCAACGAGTTGGGTATCCGAGCCGATAAAGACATCATCTTCGATAATAGTGCGGAATTTATTTGCACCATCGTAATTGCAGGTAATCGTCCCCGCACCGATATTCACTCGGCTGCCCACTGTGGAGTCGCCGATGTAGCTCAAATGGTTGGCTTTGCTGCCTTGGCCGATCTCGCTGTTTTTGATTTCGACGAAATTTCCCACGTGTGCGTCGTCGTGCAGTTTGCTGCCTGGACGTAACCGCGCGTAAGGGCCGATGTGACAGTTTGCCCCGACGATGCTGTCGTCGATATGGCTGAAAGGCGCGATTTGTGTGCCTTGCCCGATGCTTGCGTTGCAGACAACACTATAAGCACCCACTCGCACACGGTCGCCCAAGTTCACCTCGCCTTCGAAGATGCAGCCAACATCGATCTCGACATCGCGCCCGCACACGAGGTTGCCGCGTACATCAATGCGCGCCGGGTCGGCAAGCGTCACGCCCTGCATCATTAATTTACTGGCAACTGTTTGCTGCCACACGCGTTCCAACGTAGCGAGCTGCACTTTATTATTGATGCCCTCGACTTCCCATCTATGCGCTGGTTGCACGGTATGCACCGTCACGCCTTGTTCTACAGCCATCGCCACAATGTCGGTGAGGTAGTACTCACCTTGTGCATTGTTGTTGCCCAGCTTGGCTAGCCATGAACGCAATTTTTCTGTCGGCGCAAGCAAGATGCCAGTATTTACTTCTCTGATCTCAAGCTGCTCCGGTGTTGCATCTTTCTGCTCAACGATGCACATCACATCGCCCTGCGCATTGCGCACGATGCGGCCATAACCTGTGGGATTGTCGAGATTGACGGTGAGTATTACCAGGCCTTCACCCGCCTGTTGCATTTGGTGCAATGTGTTGTGCTGGATTAACGGCACATCGCCGTACAGCACCAGTGTGCGGCTGCCCGCGTCGAGATGCGGCATGGCCTGCTGCACTGCGTGTCCGGTGCCGAGTTGCGGTTCTTGCATCACGAACTTCGCTGCATAGCGTTGCATCGCCTGCGGCACGACTTCTCCTCCGTGCCCGTAAACCACGCAAATCTGTTGAGGTTGCAGCGAAATAGCACAATCCAGCACATGCTGCACCAGCGGTTTACCCGCTAAGGCGTGCAACACTTTTGGTTTGTCGGAATACATGCGCGTGCCTTTGCCGGCAGCAAGGATGACGATGTTTAAACGGCTCATAATTGTGAGTTTTCAAAGATGGTGAAGTATATCGTTCGCATAACAAAAAAGCAGCCGAAGCTGCTTTTTGTTTTGATGCCGAGCCATT
This sequence comes from Sideroxydans sp., assembly GCA_028710605.1. Lineage (GTDB taxonomy): Bacteria > Pseudomonadota > Gammaproteobacteria > Burkholderiales > Gallionellaceae > Sideroxyarcus. The sequence goes on along the minus strand of JAQTTU010000002.1, from coordinate 167,962 downwards.
GTTGCTTAATGTGTTTTCTTGCGCAGTTGCTGGATCGCACGCAGTTGAGCGATCGCTTCTGCCAATTCGGCTTGCGCGGCAGCATAGTCGATATCGGAAGTGCGGTTCTTTAGCGCTTCCTCTGCTGCTTGCTTGGCTTCTGTTGCGCGAGCTTCATCCAAATCATGGCCGCGAATTGCGGTATCGGCCAGAATCGTAACAACGTTAGGCTGCACTTCCAGCATGCCGCCGGAAACGTAGATCAACACTTCTTCTTCCTGATCCGGGCTCTTGATGCGCACTGCACCGGGTTTGATGCGAGTCATCAGGGCTGTGTGGCGCGGGTATATACCCAATTCGCCCATTTCGCCCGGAACCACGACCACTTCGGCGAGGCCGGAGAATATCTGTTCCTCCGCGCTCACCACGTCCACGTGTACGGTCATTGTCATGGTTGTCCCCATTGATTATTGCAGCGTCTTGGCCTTTTCGACCGCTTCTTCAATGCCGCCCACCATGTAGAACGCTTGTTCCGGCAGGTGGTCGTATTCGCCTTCGACGATGCCCTTGAAGCCTTTGATGGTGTCCTTCAGGGTAACGTACTTACCGGGGCTGCCGGTAAACACTTCAGCAACGTGGAACGGTTGCGACAGGAAGCGCTGAATTTTGCGTGCACGTGCCACAGCCAGTTTGTCTTCCGGTGCCAGTTCGTCCATACCCAGAATCGCGATGATGTCGCGCAACTCCTTGTAGCGTTGCAGCGTTTGCTGCACGGCACGGGCAACGTTGTAGTGCTCCTCGCCCACGACCAGCGGATCGAGCTGACGAGATGTGGAATCCAGCGGATCAACCGCAGGGTAAATACCCAGCGAGGCGATGTCGCGGCTCAACACAACGGTGGAGTCCAAGTGCAGGAAGGTGGTCGCAGGCGACGGGTCGGTCAAGTCATCCGCAGGAACGTAAACGGCCTGAATGGATGTGATCGAGCCAACCTTGGTGGAGGTAATACGCTCTTGCAAGCGACCCATTTCCTCAGCCAGTGTCGGCTGATAACCCACGGCGGATGGCATACGACCCAGCAGCGCGGACACTTCGGTTCCGGCCAGTGTGTAGCGGTAGATATTGTCCACGAAGAACAAGATGTCGCGGCCTTGATCGCGGAAGTATTCAGCCATGGTCAAGCCGGACAATGCCACGCGCAAACGGTTGCCTGGCGGCTCGTTCATCTGGCCGAACACCATCGCCACTTTGGACTTGGTGAAGTCCTTGGTGTCGATAACGCCCGCTTCGGACATTTCGTGGTAGAAGTCGTTACCTTCGCGGGTACGCTCACCCACACCGGCAAACACGGAAAGACCCGCGTGTTGCTTGGCGATGTTGTTGATGAGTTCCAGCATGTTCACGGTCTTGCCTACACCTGCGCCACCGAACAGACCCACTTTGCCGCCCTTGGCAAACGGGCAAACCAGATCGATCACCTTGATGCCGGTTTCTAGCAAATCAACGGAAGGAGACAGTTCGTCGAACTTAGGCGCATTCTGGTGAATGGCGCGTTTTTCGGTGCATTTGATTTCGCCCACGTCATCGATCGGGCGACCCAGCACGTCCATGATGCGACCCAAAGTTCCTTCACCAACCGGAACTGAGATCGCGCTACCGGTGGCGTTCACCAGCATGCCACGGCGCAGACCATCGGAGGATCCCATGGCAATAGTACGCACCACGCCGTCGCCCAGCTGTTGTTCAACCTCGAAGGTCAAACCCGCTTCGGCGGTAGATGTGCCCGCGTCCGCCAACGTCAAGGCTTCATAAACCTTGGGCATTTTGTCGCGCGGAAATTCGATGTCAACCACCGCGCCGATACACTGAACAATCTTTCCTTGACTCATTTTCAGATTCCCCGTCTAAATTAATTCTTAAACTGCAGCCGCGCCACCAACGATCTCGGATATTTCCTTGGTGATCGCTGCTTGACGCGCTTTGTTGTAAACCAGTTTGAGTTCGCCGATGACACTCTTCGCGTTGTCGGAAGCGGCTTTCATCGCCACCATGCGCGCGCTTTGCTCGGAAGCCATATTCTCAACTACGGCCTGATACACCAGCGATTCCATGTAGCGCACCAGCAGTTCATCAATGACTTTCTTGGCATCTGGTTCGTAGATGTAATCCCAGCTGCCGGATGCAGTGCCGATCTGCTCGCCGCTCAGCGGCAGCAGTTGTTCTACACGCGGCTCCTGCTTCATGGTGTTGATAAAGTGGTTGTAGCTCAGATAGATGGCATCAATCTCGCCAGCAACGTAAGCATCCAGCATAATCTTCACGGCACCGATCAACTTTTCGATATGCGGCGTATCGCCCAAGCCCGTCATATGAGACTTGACCTTTGCGCCAATGCGATTCATGAAACCGAATCCTTTGTTGCCAATCGGGCAAAGCGTAATTCCCTTGCCTTCGTTTTCCCATGTCTTCATTCGACTTACTGCAAGGCGCAGTACGTTGGTATTCAAACCACCGCACAAACCCTTGTCTGAAGTGACAATGATCAGGCCAACGTTTTTTACGCTTTCGCGCTTAACCAGAAACGGATGTTTATACTCTGGGTTAGCACGTGACAGGTGCGCTGCAACATTGCGAATCTTTTCCGCGTAGGGTCTGGCAGCACGCATACGATCCTGCGCTTTGCGCATTTTCGCTGCGGCTACCATTTCCATCGCGCGCGTGATCTTGCGCGTATTTTCTACGCTCTTGATCTTCGTGCGAATCTCTTTACTGCCTGCCATGATTTAGCTCCCGCTTAGTAAACAGCCGTTGCCTTGAACGCTTCAATGGCTGCAGCCAACGCTTTTTCGTTGTCTGCGGACAAGTCCTTGGTGGATTCGATTGCATCCATCAACTCCTTGTTCTTTGACCCGAGATGCGCGTGCATGGCTGCTTCAAAAGCCAGTACCTTGGGGATTGCCACATCGTCGAAGTATCCCTTGTTCACGCCGAACAATGTTGCAGCCATCTTGGAAACAGACAGTGGCGAGTATTGCAATTGTTTCATCAGCTCGGTCACCAGACGGCCGCGCTCCAACTGCTTGCGGGTAGCTTCGTCCAGATCGGAAGCGAACTGCGCGAACGCGGCCAGTTCGCGGAACTGCGCCAGCGCCAAACGTACACCGCCGCCCAGCTTCTTGATAACCTTGGTCTGAGCTGCACCACCCACGCGGGACACCGACACACCGGCGTTGATCGCAGGACGGATACCGGCATTAAACAAATCTGATTCCAGAAAAATTTGACCGTCGGTAATGGAAATCACGTTGGTCGGCACGAATGCGGAAACGTCACCCGCTTGAGTTTCAATGATTGGCAGAGCGGTCAATGAACCGGTCTTGCCCTTGACTGCGCCATTGGTGAACTTTTCAACGTAGTCGGCATTTACACGCGCAGCACGTTCAAGCAAACGCGAGTGCAAATAGAACACATCTCCGGGATAAGCTTCACGACCGGGCGGACGGCGCAGCAGCAGGGAAATCTGACGGTATGCCCAAGCTTGCTTGGTCAAGTCATCGTAAACGATCAGGGCATCTTCGCCACGGTCGCGGAAGTATTCGCCCATGGTGCAACCGGCGTACGGTGCCAGGAATTGCATCGCAGCGGAGTCGGATGCGGTTGCGGCAACCACGATGGTATAGCCCATCGCGCCATGCTCTTCCAACTTGCGCACCACGTTGGCAACGGTCGAAGCCTTCTGTCCGATCGCTACGTAGATACAGGTCATGTTCTGACCCTTTTGATTGATGATGGCATCCACTGCAACAGCTGTTTTGCCGGTCTGGCGGTCACCAATGATCAGTTCGCGCTGACCGCGACCGACTGGAACCATAGAATCAATGGACTTCAATCCGGTTTGCACTGGCTGGTCAACTGACTTACGTGCAATCACGCCCGGAGCAACCTTTTCAATCTTGTCGGTCATCTTGGCATTGATCGGACCTTTGCCGTCAATGGGCTGACCTAGCGCATTCACTACGCGACCACGCAACTCTGGACCAACCGGTACTTCCAGAATGCGACCGGTGCATTTAACAGTGTCGCCTTCGGTGATGTGTTCATATTCGCCAAGCACCACAGCGCCAACTGAGTCGCGCTCGAGGTTCAGCGCCAGACCAAAGGTGTTGCCGGGGAACTCCAGCATTTCGCCCTGCATCACATCGGACAAGCCGTGTACGCGTACAATGCCGTCGGTCACGCTGACCACCGTTCCTTCGGTGCGCGCTTGGGTCAGTGCTTCGAAGTTATCGATGCGACTGCGAATCAAATTGCTAATTTCGGAAGGGTTGAGCTTCATCTGGATTTCCTCATTCTTGATAATTCTTTATCAGGCTAGGGCGTTCGCCATTTCACCGAGTCGGGTGCGCGCAGAACCGTCAATCACCTTGTCTCCGGCCCGGATCACCACGCCACCCAGCAATTCTTTGTTAATCTGACAAACCAGCTTGATCTCGCGACCCATGCGCATTTTAAGCGAGCTGACAATCTTGTCTTTTTGCGTAGCTGACAGTTCAAATGCCGAGTCCACCACTACGTTGACGGTTTTTTCGGCTTCTGACTTGAGCGCTTCGAACAGAGCTGCTATTTCGGGTAGTACATCTAAACGCTGATTGTCTGCCAACACGCGCACAAAGTTATGCTGTTGCTGGCTGGCATCGCTTCCGAGCAGCGCCTCCATCAGGCCTTCGACCTGTTTTTTAGCAACGCGGGGATTGGTGATGACTGCATGAACTTCGGGATGATTGACCGCCTGGGTCAATGACAACAGCATTTCCGACCATGCCTTCAGTGCATTCAGTTTTTGCGCTTCATCAAATGCCGCTTGGGCATAAGGACGTGCAGTGGTAATGGCTTCTGACATGGCTATTAGATTTCCGCAACGAGTTTGTCGAGCAGATCATTATGCGCCTTGGCATCAATTTCACGACCAAGGATTCTGCCTGCGCCCGCCAATGCGATTGCAGACACCTGCGTGCGCAATTGCTCTTTGGCGCGGAACACTTCCTGTTCGATCTCGGCTTTAGCTCCAGCAACGATGCGATCTCCTTCCACCTTGGCCTGACCTTTGGCATCTTCGATAATCTCGCTTGCGCGCTTGTCACCATTCGCCACGATTTCACTTGCCTTTTCTTTGGCTTCGCGCAAAATTTCTGCGGAGCGTTTGGAAGCAAGTTCAAGATCCTGCTTGGCACGTTCCGCATCAGCCAATCCGTCGGCGATCTGCTTTTTGCGTGCTTCCAGCGCGGCGATGATCGGTGTCCACACAAACTTCATGCAGAACCACACGAACAGAGCGAACATGATTGTTTGCGCGAGAAGGGTTGCATTGATATTCATGCAAGCTTCCTTTCTTTAATTATGCGTTGTCGCTTATTACGCAACAGCAAACAGAACGTACATCGCGATACCCACAGCGATCATCGGAACGGCATCAACCAGACCCATCACCACGAAGAATTGGGTGCGCAGCATCGGGATCAGCTCAGGCTGACGGGCAGCACCTTCCAGGAATCGACCACCCAAGATACCAATACCGACGGCTGCGCCGAGTGCGCCCAGACCCATCATCAATGCGCCAGCGATGTACAGCAGTGCGTTTGCCATTTCCATTTTTGTTTCTCCTATTTGATAAAAGTGATGTTAATGAAACTGAAATTAGTGGTGTTCTTGATGCGCCATATCCATGTAAACCACCGTCAGCGTCATAAAGATGAACGCTTGCAAGGTCACAATCAGGATGTGGAAAATCGCCCAACCCAGAGATAGCAGAATTTGCGAGCCAAACAGGGTTACTCCACCAAAAGTGAATCCAACCCATGTGCTACCCATTAGCGCGATCAGAATAAAAATCATTTCGCCCGCATACATGTTACCGAATAGACGCAGAGCGAGCGAAATCGGCTTGGCGATCAGGTTCACACCTTCCAGCAGCAGATTTACGGGCAAACCAAATTTACCGAATGGTTGCAGCGTCAGTTCGCCCACGAAGCCGCCAAAGCCTTTCATCTTCACGCTGTAAAACAGCACGAGAAGGAATACACCGATGGCCATACCAAAGGTTGCATTGGGATCAGTAGAGGGAACAACTTTGAAAAATGGAACGCCCAAAGCGGTCATCAAATGCGGAACATAGTCGATGGGCAACAAATCCATCAGATTCATGCTGAATACCCAGAAAAAGATGGTCAGCGCCAACGGTGCAACCATATTATTTTTGCTGGAGAAAGAACCGCGCACACTGGTATCTATGAATTCGACGGCCCATTCGCAAAAATTTTGTAGTCCGCTTGGTATGCCGGAAACAGCGATTTTTGCAGCGCTGTAAAACACCAGCATGAATACTGCGCCCAACAACAAGGACATGATGAAGGTATCCAGATTGAGTGCCCAGAAACCCATTGCTTTGGCCTCTGCTGCACTATGTGCAATACCCCATGAGCCGTCTGGCAATTGACCGTAAGTCAGATTTTGCAGGTGATGCTGGATATACTGTGCTGATGTTTGCGCTTCGCTGGACATTTTTACGGCGATCTTCAGTCTTTAGTTTTAAACAACAACCAGCCCGCCAATAGCGCTGATTGCCCCAATACAAATCCACTCAGAACAGCTAGAGGAGAAAACTTAAACACAACCAAACAGATTCCAAGCAATGCAATCACCGCCACAAAACGCTCGGCTGCGTAGAAATACATCAGCTTTAACTGTTGATGTGCGCCATGGGTTGGACGCAACGACGCTCGCGTCATTCTCCAAACCAACAATGCGCCATTTAGAACCGATACCCCCCCCCCAGCTAGCACGGGTATCGCATATTGCAACGTGCCTTCCCAGCTATATGCTGCGCCTGTTGCGGCGAGTGTAACCAGAAGTTGCAGCCCGATTACCTTGCGCGCTATTTGATTTTCTTGAACATCGGCATTGAAAAGCGGCGGCATCATAGCGGCGTTTATCTTGTGTGTCAAACCCTGTTGAGCATCAACATGATCTTTGCCGCCCATATTCAGTGGCCTTTTCTGAGCCCGCCAAGAAGTTCTTCCAGATGGTCGTTGCTTGAATATTCTATAACCAGCTTGCCGCCGCCCTTGTTATTTGATTTGATCTCAACGCGCGCGCCCAGATGTGCACTCATTTCTTCCTGCAATTGCAGGGTATCGCGATTGTTTTTTGGAATTTTTTGGACTGTTGCTTTGGCTGGTGTTTGCTCGCCTTGTTGTTGTACCAATTTTTCCGCCTCGCGCACGGAAAGTCCCTCTAGTACTATTTTGTTGGCCAACAACACTTGCTGCGCTCCTTCCAACGATAGTAGCGCACGTGCATGTCCCATATCCAGCGAGCCCTCCATCAACATATCCTGCACGGCTTGCGGCAACTTGAGTAGGCGCAATAAATTGCTGGCAGCGCTCCGTGAACGTCCTACTGCATCTGCTGCCGCTTGATGCGTCATCTGAAATTCATCAATCAGGCGCTGAATTCCGACCGCTTCTTCCAACGGATTTAAATCTTCTCGCTGAATATTTTCGATCAACGCCATCGCCAGCGCCGCGTTGTCCTCTACTTTTCGCACGATGACTGGCACTATTTTTAACTCGGCTAATTGTGCTGCACGCCAACGGCGTTCTCCGGCAATGATTTCAAATCCGCCTTCGGTCAGTTCGCGCGCAAGTATCGGCTGCATTACTCCCTGTACCTTGATTGAAGCTGCCAGTTCATTCAACGAAGATTCGTCCATGCGGCTTCGCGGTTGGTATTTACCGGGTTTGAGTTGCTCGACCTTTAGGTCACGAAGTACATCGTTCTGTTTTGATGTGCTATTTCCGGATAGCAATGCGTCTAAACCGCGCCCCAGACCTTTGATCGGTTTTGCCATGATTTTCCCTTTGTTAATCTTGTTATGCAGAAACTTATACTGTTGCGTTGTTCAGCATTTCGCCTGCCAAGGCTAGATAGGCCAACGTTCCTTTGGACTGGCTATCGTGGTAAAGCGCAGGTATGCCAAAACTGGGGGCTTCCGCCAAACGCACGTTGCGCGGGATAACTGTTCGATAAACTTTGTCGCCGAAGTGCTGCTGCAATTGCGCTGATACTTGTTGTGCCAAAGCATTGCGCGGATCAAACATAGTGCGCAACAATCCTTCGATTTCTAGTTCTGGATTCAGGTTTTCACGAACTTTGCGAATAGTGTTGACGAGATCACTTAAACCTTCCAGGGCGTAATATTCACACTGCATGGGAATCATCACCGATTTCGCGGCACATAACCCGTTGAGCGTTAGCAAATTCAGCGCAGGCGGGCAATCCACTAAAATATAGTCGTATTCGTGCAAAATTGGTTGCAGCTCTTCTTTCAGCCGCATTTCACGCCCCTCTACATTTACCAGCTCTATCTCTGCACCAGCCAATTCGCGGTTTGCCGGCAGCACGTCATATTTGCATGTTCCTGCTTGGATTCGCACTTCTGCGATTGTTTTTTCACCCAACAATACATCGTATATTGTCATTTCCAATTCGGACTTGTTGATGCCGCTACCCATAGTGGCATTGCCTTGCGGATCGAGATCTATCAATAATACGCGCTGTTTTGCAGCCCCGAGGCTTGCCGCCAAGTTGACAGTAGTAGTGGTCTTCCCCACACCGCCTTTTTGATTGGTAATTGCCAATATTTTGCTCATTTTTTAACTCCCAATACGACCAAGCTGCGGGCAGCATCCAATTTTGGAATCTGCAACATAACTACTTTTTCCACCACTACTCCCTCGGGAAGGCGCGTTAGTTCATGCTCCGGAACACCTTTCATGGCTGCCCAGCGTCCGCCATCCGCCAACAAATGGCGCGTGAGCGTAACAAAGTCACTCGCTTCGGCAAAAGCTCTGGAAACAATACCGTCAAACTTTTCAGTAGTCTGCCACTGTTCTACCCGTTCACAGCGAACCACAACATTTTGCAATCCCAACTCAATTGCCGCTTGTTGTACAAAACCGGTTTTTTTGCTGTTGCTATCCAGCAAAGTAAACGACCACTCCGGTCGCATCACCGCCAATACCAGTCCTGGTAGTCCTGCTCCGCAACCCACATCCAACCAGCGTTGCGGCCATAAATGCGGCAGAACGGCCAAACTATCAAGTATGTGATGGCTCACCATTTGTTCCGGCTTACGTATTGCCGTGAGGTTGAACACCTTATTCCATTTGTGCAGCAGCGCCAGATAGTCCAGTAGCTTGGTCTGCTGTTCCGGTGTAGCCTGCAAGCCAATCTGCGTAATGCCTGCGGATAATTCTTGGGCCAAATTCATGCTGCTTTTTCTTGTTTGAAGCCCCGCTTCAAATGCACCAGCAATAACGATATTGCAGCAGGAGTTACACCTGAAATTCTTGCTGCCTGACCCATTGTCTGCGGCTGGTGCTGATTCAGCTTTTGTCGCACTTCTATTGAAAGCCCGCGCACTATCGAATAATCCATATTCGGCGGTAATTTAGTCGATTCAAAACCTTCCTGGCGGGCGATTTCATCATGCTGTCGCTCAATATAGCCGTGGTATTTGGCCAGAATCTCAATTTGCTCTGCGATCCCCATTGCTTCTTCGTTCTTCATTCCGGGCAATGTCATTAGTTCCGAGTATCTCACCTCCGGGCGGCGCAGCAAATCATACAATGAGTATTCCCGCTCGATTTCCTTGCCCAGCACGCGTTCGGCATCGGCTTTATCCAGCATGCGCGGATTAACCCAAGTTGATTTCAGACGCTCCAATTCGCGAGCGATTATTTCTCTTTTTTCTTCAAACGCTTGCCAGCGAACATCATCCACCAAACCAAGACGGCGACCTACTTCTGTAAGGCGCATATCGGCATTGTCCTCACGCAATTGCAGGCGGTATTCAGCGCGACTGGTAAACATACGATACGGCTCTGAAACGCCGCGTGTAATCAAGTCATCTACCATAACACCCAGATAAGCTTCGTTGCGGCGCGGACACCAAGCTTCTTCTTCTTTAGCGTGCAGCGCGGCATTTACTCCAGCCAACAATCCTTGGGCGGCAGCTTCTTCATAACCTGTTGTTCCATTGATTTGCCCTGCAAGGAATAGCCCGCCTATCGTCTTGCTTTCCAAAGAAATCTTAAGCCCGCGCGGATCAAAATAATCATATTCAATGGCATAACCGGGGCGGGTAATATGTGCGTTTTCCAACCCCTTGATGGAGCGCACCAGTTCCAACTGGGTATTGTAGGAAAGGCTGGTTGAGATTCCATTTGGATAGATTTCGTGCGTGGTCAGCCCTTCAGGTTCCAAAAATATCTGGTGAGAAGTTTTTCCGGAAAAACGGGTAATCTTGTCCTCAATAGATGGACAATAGCGAGGACCCACACCCTCGATGACACCCGTAAATAGCGGGGATTCTCCCAATCCGTTGCGGATGATCTCGTGCGTGCGCTCATTGGTTTGTGTAACCCAGCAAGGCAGTTGCTGCGGATGCTGTGTCGCCTTGCCTAAAAATGAAAACACCGGAATGGGGGTATCACCATGCTGTTCCTGCATCACAGAGAAGTCGATGCTGCGCCCATCAATGCGCGGCGGAGTCCCCGTCTTCAACCGCCCTATTGGCAAACCCAGTTCTCGCAAATTTTGCGCCAACCCTATTGAGGGCGGATCACCAGCACGACCAGCGGGATGGTTTTTCAATCCAATATGCACCAACCCTGCCAGAAACGTTCCTGTTGTTAATACAACCGCTTTGGCGCGGTAACTCAAACCCAACTGAGTTTGCACACCCGTCACATTGCCCTGCTCTATCAAAAGCTTCTCAGCCGGTTGCTGAAACAGCCAAAGATTAGTTTGGTTTTCCAGACGTTTGCGAATTGCCTGCTTATAAAGTACGCGGTCTGCTTGAGCGCGTGTTGCCCGAACTGCCGGGCCTTTTGATGCATTCAAGATGCGAAATTGAATACCAGCCACATCTGTTGCAGCCGCCATCGCACCGCCCAATGCATCTACCTCCTTAACTAAATGGCCTTTTCCTATCCCACCGATAGATGGGTTGCAAGACATCACACCTAGTGTTTCAATATTATGGGTCAGCAATAGCGTAGCGCAACCTGCGCGGGCACTAGCAAGAGCAGCTTCTGTTCCGGCATGCCCGCCACCAATCACAATAACATCGAATTGTTTTGAGTCGCGCATTAGTAACCACCAAAATTAGGACGCGCATCATAACTCAAAAGGCATTCTCTATAAAAAATTTACTTGGGGAAAGTGTTTCACGTGAAACACCTTTACTGTCATTTTCCGATGCAAAAGCGGCTGAAAATTTCTCCTAGCAAGTCATCTGCTGTAAATTCGCCAGTAATGCTGTTAAGGGATTCTTGCGCATCCCGCAATTCTTCTGCAAACAGTTCGGGGTGATCCAGCTGTCGACTTGCTTCAACTAGATGTTGTTCTGCGCTGAAAAGTGCATCCAAGTGGCGTGTACGCGCCATAAAGATACCTGTTTCTTGATGCCATCCTATGGTTTCCAGTAATTTCTCCTGCAGCACATCAATACCTACCCCGGTTTTGGCTGAAAGGTAGAGGTGCGTCTCTCCTTCGCGCATTTCTACACTTGACGTATGGCCGCTCAGATCTATTTTGTTGTGCAGATAAAGGCGCGGTATCTTGGCTGGAAGTTGTGCCAGTATGGCCTGGTAATCTGACTTAGTGCGCTGTTGCGATTCATCCAGCAGCACCAATACCACATCAGCCATAGTCAGAGCCTGCTGCGTGCGTGCAATGCCCATTTTCTCAACCTCATCAGCTGTTTCACGCAGGCCGGCAGTGTCTATCAAGTGCAGCGGCACGCCTCGTACTTGCAGGGCTTGGCGAATTGCATCGCGGGTTGTGCCCGGAATTTCGCTCACCAGTGCTACCTCTTCTCCCGCCAGGCGGTTGAGCAAGCTGGACTTCCCGACATTGGGTGCGCCTACAAGCACAACTTGGGCTCCTTCACGCAGAATGCTGCCTAGCTTTGCCAATACTTTGATACGCGACACTTCGTGCAATAAAACTGTAAGCATGCTGGCACAAAGCTGGTGTTCGGTAGCATCTATTTCTTCTTCCGGAAAATCTAGGGTCGCCTCGACCAGCATGCGCAACTCTATTAGTTGCGAAACCACGCTGTTTATAGCTGTGGAGAATTCACCCTGCAAAGAGCGTATAGCACTGCGTGCTGCCTGTTCTGTAGTTGCATCAATGAGGTCTGCCACACTTTCTGCCTGAGCCAGATCCATTTTGTCGTTAAGGAATGCGCGTTGGGTGAATTCGCCAGGGCGCGCAAGGCGCGCCCCCAGTTGCATACAGCGATGCAATACGGATTGCAGCACAGCGGAACCGCCGTGACCCTGAAGTTCCAGCACTTCTTCGCCAGTATAGGAATGTGGAGCAGAATAAAACAGTGCGATACCCCAATCCAGTGGCGTTCCATCGGCCGCTAGAAAGGGAGTATATGTTGCTACTCTCGGGGTTAGTTTGCGTCCGGTCAGAGTAACGGCCATTGCGGCCAATCCTTGCCCGGATACTCGCACCACGCCGATACCGCCACGGCCAGGAGCAGTGGCAATTGCCGCTATGTTGTCAGACTTTGACCGCACCCTTGCTTCCAGCCTCTTCACCGTGCGTTATATACCACTGCTGGGCTATGGAAAGAATGTTGTTTACAACTGAATACAACACCAAACCAGCTGGAAAGAAGAAAAACACAACGCTAAATACGATAGGCATGATTTGCATGAGCTTGGCTTGCATCGGATCAGGCGGCACAGGGTTTAGTTTGCTCTGTATTAGCATACTAATGCCCATAATCAGAGGTAAAACATAATATGGGTCGGTAGCAGAAAGGTCGGTGATCCAGCCAAAAAAAGGTGCATGACGCAGCTCAACGCTTGATAGGATAGCCCAATACAATGCAATGAATACAGGGATTTGGATCAACATGGGAAGACATCCTCCCAAGGGGTTTATTTTTTCAGTCTTGTACAAATCCATCATGGCGCGATTAAGTTTTTCTCGGTCGCCACTGTATTGCTGTTTAATCTTCTCCAATTTTGGAGCAACAAGCCGCATCTTGGCCATAGAGCGATAACTGGTTGCTGAGAGGGGGAAAAACACCAGCTTAATCAGTACGGTTAATAAGATTATCGACACACCCCAGTTATGCACCCAATCATTGATGTGCAGCATCAACCAGAATAACGGTGTAGAAAAGACCGTTAACCAGCCATAATCGACTGTTAAACCCAAACCAGGAGCTATCTCATCCAGTTTTGTTTGAGCAGGACCCGCATACAACCTGGTAGAAATTCGTCCGGTCTGTCCTGACTCTATGTTTGCAATGGGCAAAACCACTCCAGCAGAGAACTGATTTCCATCCAGCTTCTTCGCATAGAACTCGCGTGGTCCTTTGCCAGATGGCAGCCATGCAGACACAAAATAGTGCTGAAGCATTCCTATCCAGCCATTGTCTGGGCTGGCAGGAAGTTTTACTTTATTTTTCTCGATATCTGAAAATTCAAATTTTTGGAATTTTTCTTTTTCAGTAAAAATGGCGGGACCCGTAAAAGTTGGAACAAATTTTGATGAATCTTTTGCAACACCAGAATCTCTGACCAACTGAAAATAGGCTGAGGGTGACAGGGTTGCTGCACCGTGATTCTCTATTTCATACGCAACCTCAACTAGATAACTTGAGCGATGGAAGGTGTAAACCTTGGTAATATTTGTCTCGCCTGCTTCTAGCGCTACCAAGCGCACCTCAATAACGTCTTTACCTTCAGGCAAGCGATAATCTTCTCTGGCAGTCGAAAATTTTGCGTTATGCGTGGGCAAACCTTTGCCTAGCAGGCCGGATTGTGCAACATAAATGTGTTCACCTTGTTGTTGCAACAGCGTAAACGGCTTGCTTTGATCAATAGAATCCTTATGCTGAAGCAAATCCAATCGCTGGATATTGCCGCCAGCTGTGTTGATTTCAGCCCTAAAAATATCAGTTGTTACAACAATAATATTCCCGGCAGGGTTATTCTGCAGTTCAATTGGTGCATTTACATCAGTTTGCTGCGCAACTCTAATTGATGCTGCTGGTATTGAAGAATCGTTTGAAGCCGATGAAACCACAGGTGTATGAGGCTCGCTTTGACGTACCCACGCACTCCAAAGCACCACAATGGAGAAAGAAAAAATCAAAAATAAAAATAACCGCCGCATGTCCATTAGGGATTCACCTATATTTTTAATTATGGGACGGGATCGTATCCGCCCGGATTCCAAGGATTACAACGAATCAAACGCTTAATTGTCAGCCAAAATCCTTTGAGAACGCCGTATTTTGATATTGCATCATATGAATACTGCGAGCAAGATGGGATAAAACGACAAGACGGAGGAAGCACGGAACCGAAAATCACTTGATACCCGCGAACCAAACGTAGAAGAATTATTTTCATTTTGCCGTCAACACAGTTTTAAGCAATTCCCTTAAAACCGATCTTGCTGCAGGAATATCTTGCTTGTTCATCGGTTTACGTAGTCGAACTACAATATCTCGTGCAGTATCATGCCTAGCAATTTGACGAAAACATTCTCGAATCAATCGCTTCGCAAAATTTCTCCGAGTTGCTGAGGCCAACACTCGTTTGGTGACAGACATACCAAGGCGCGAATGTCCTAATGAGTTTATCTCGCTGTGAACCGCAAACCAACTACTGATTTGAGCCCTTTGATACAGTATTCTCGAAAACCCTACCCGACGCGACAACCGATAGCGCCGGGGTAAAGTCATAATTACTTTTTGCTTACACTCCAAGACGTACACGGCCACGAGCTCTACGTGCCGCAATAACGGCGCGCCCGCCCTTGGTTTTCATTCGAACTAGAAAACCATGAGTACGTTTTCTTTTGGTAACCGATGGTTGATATGTGCGTTTCATGCTTGCTCCTGAATGATTTATCTATTGAAAAGCGCGCGATTACAATCGTTACCGCGCTCTCTGTCAAGTCTTTTTAAGCTGTGGATAACTTATTATAGAGCTTGTAGAATGCGTAAAACCTCCGTAATAAGCAATATATTTATATTATTTTATGGCAACTCAAAGTCTAACTGGAAATTGTCTTCAATTTTTTGAACAACAACTTCCTCCTCAGCAATTCAATTCTTGGATCAAGCCATTAGTCTTTGAGATTGATGGAGACAAACTCGTTGTAACCGCACCCAATAGCTTCACTCTACGCATTATTCAAGAACGTTTTTTTTCAGAAATAACCAGACTTGCTTTGCCATTCTACTCAAAACAGCCTCAAATTGAGTTTAGAGTAGAAAAAAAAGGAATTCAGACCCCACAGAATTTTGAATCAAGAATTGTACCTTTACCAAGTAATCCTCCAATTTCGTCAATCAAAACTGTAAAGACACCAAGTAAGCTTAATCCTATCCTTATTTTTGAAAATTTTGTCACGGGAAAGGCAAACCAATTGGCGCATGCTGCAGCAATTCAAGTAGCTGAGGCACCAGGGGTAACATATAACCCTCTGTTTATTTATGGGGGTGTTGGACTAGGTAAAACTCACTTGCTTCAGTCTATTGGTAATCTAGTTAACAAACAAAACCCTCAAGCAAAAGTTTGTTATGTTCACGCTACAAATTATATTTCTGGAGTAGTTCGCGCTTTTCAAACAAAAAATTTCGATGAATTCAAGCAATTCTACAATTCATTGGATTTACTACTAATTGATGATATTCAATTTATTGCGGATAAACCAGGAACACAGCAAGAATTTTTCTATACGCTAAATTCATTGATTGATACAAACAAACAAGTTGTTATTACCTGCGACACTTTCCCAAAAGAAATTTCCGGGATAGAGCCAAGGCTAACTTCGCGTTTCACCTGTGGTTTAACTGTTGCGATCGAACCACCAGGCCTAGAAATGCGGGTTGCGATTTTATTGCAAAAGGCAGCTGCGAGCGGATATCCGATTAGTGAAGAAGTCGCATTCTTTATCGCAAAACATGTACGATCAAATATTCGTGAATTAGAAGGTGCTTTGAACCGAATTGAGGCTTTTGCTCGTTTTCACAAACGCCAAATTTCAATTGAGCTAGCCAAAGAGGCATTAAAAGATCTCCTAGCAGCCCAAAATAAACAAGTATCGATGGAGAATATCCAAAAAACAGTAGCCGATTTTTATCGTATTAAAATTGTCGATATGCTATCCAAAAAGCGTACTCGCATTATTGCAAGACCAAGACAAATTGCTATGACGTTAGCTCGAGAACTTACACAATTAAGCCTACCGGAAATTGGAAACGCTTTCGGCGGGAGAGATCATTCTACTGTTCTACATGCATGTAAAACCATAGAGTCTTTAAGAAATACTGATTCTGCACTCAATGCTGACTTCAACTTATTAAACCAAACCTTAAGAGGATAAGTTGATTTAACCTATGGATAATTTGTAGATAAACATTTAAATTCTGTATTAAAAGAAAAGTTATGAACAATTAATACATATATACAATAATTTATTAAGCAGTTTTATTTATCTTTAACTAATTAATAAATAACGATAATTACAAATATCCACAGATTTATTCATCATTATTACGATTATTAAGTATTTAAGGAAAGATATGTTTATCAAACAAATAGATAAAAATGAGCTGTTGAAACCTCTGCAGGCTGTGGTTGGCATTGTTGAGCGAAAACAACCCTTACCCATTCTTTCGAACGTTTATATTAAAAAGACAAAAGATGGAATCAAATTTATTAGTACAGACTTGGAAATTCAAATAGAAGCTCTTTTAAAAACCGAAATGGATGGAGAAGAAAAATCCATTACAATTTCAGCAAAAAAACTGCAAGAAATATTACGTGCAATTCCTGATAATAGTTTTGTCTCGTTGGATGATCAGCAAAATCGATTATTAGTCAAAGCGAACAAAAGCAAATTTAGTTTACAGACTCTACCAGCGCAAGATTTTCCGATGCTGGCAGAACAACTCATTGAAGCAACAAAACTAGAAATTGAACAACGCATTTTGCGTAGATTATTGAGCTCAGTGCAGTACGCCATGGCACAGCAAGATATTCGTTATTACTTGAACGGAGTGCTATTGGTTATCGATGGTACAAGCATCAAACTTATTGCTACAGATGGTCATCGCCTGGCATATATCAGTGAAGAACTATTTGAAAGCCACTCCAAAAAAGAAATCATTCTTTCCCGCAAAACAGTTAATGAACTCTTGAAGCTTTTAAGTGATACAGAAGAAAAAGTATATTTGGAACTAGCTGAGAAACAGGTAAGAATTTCTTTTGCGGATGTAGTCCTGACTTCAAAGGTTATTGATGGAAAATTCCCGGATTACAACCGCGTAATTCCAACACACACAAACCACCTAACCCTAGATCGCATTACTATTCTTCAGGCTTTGCAGCGTGCATCAATTCTTTCCAACGAAAAATTTCGTGGTGTACGCTTATTATTAACCGAAAAGAATTTACGAATCATTAGTAGTAACAGTGAGCAAGAAGAAGCTCAGGAAGACATTGAAAATGATTATCAAGGGGTGCCGCTTGATATTGGATTTAATGTTAATTACCTACTGGATGGAATAAATAATATTAATTCGCAAAATATCACCTTATCGTTTGGTGATCAAAATAGCAGTCTTCTAGTTACTATCCCTGAAAAATTCGATTACAAATATGTAGTCATGCCGATGCGCATCTAAACATCTAAAAATGTTCCACGTGAAACAGAAAGTAAAATATACACATGAGCGATAACTACGACGAATCAAGTATCCAGCAACTCGAAGGTTTAGAAGCTGTGCGCAAGCGCCCTGGGATGTATATAGGCGATACCTCGGATGGTACCGGCCTACATCATATGGTGTTTGAGGTGGTGGATAATGCTATCGATGAATCGCTGGCTGGTCATTGCGACGACATAAAAGTTATTATTCATGGCGATAATTCAATTTCTGTTTCAGATAATGGTCGTGGAATTCCAATCGGAATTAAGTTTGATGATAAGCACGAGCCCAAGCGCTCAGCAGCTGAAATCGTCCTAACCGTGTTACACGCTGGGGGGAAATTCAACCAGAACAGCTATAAGGTATCGGGTGGTTTACATGGTGTGGGAGTGAGTTGTGTTAATGGATTGTCTGAATGGCTCAAACTAACAACTTATCGTGATGGAAAAAAATTCGGTATAGAATTTTTTCGTGGTGCGGTAAAAGACCGTCTGATCGAGCAACAAAAAGGAGTTGAAGTCTCACCAATGCGCGAATTGGGTGATAGCCAAAAGCGCGGCACAGAGGTACATTTTCTTGCGGATAAAGAAATTTTTGGATTGGTTGAGTTTCACTACGAAATTATTGCAAAGCGCCTACGTGAACTATCGTTCTTGAATAACGGTGTAAAAATTGAGCTGATCGATCAAAGATCCGGCAAGAGCGAAAATTTCGCCTACTCCGGCGGAGTGCGCGGTTTTGTTGAATACATGAACAAAAATAAGTCGGTATTACACCCAAAATGTTTCCAGGCAAGCGGCGAAAAAGACAATATCACCGTTGATGTGGCTATGCAGTGGAACGACAGTTATTCAGAAGTTGTGCAATGTTTCACCAATAATATTCCTCAACGGGATGGTGGCACGCACATGACTGGCTTGCGCATGGCGATGACTCGCGTTATTAATAAATACATTGATGACAATGAGTTGGCCAAAAAAGCGAAGGTAGATACAACTGGCGACGATATGCGTGAAGGATTGACTTGTGTGTTGTCTGTGAAAGTGCCAGATCCAAAATTCTCATCACAAACAAAGGATAAGCTCGTATCAAGCGAGGTGCAGCCAGCGGTGCAAGAAGTGGTTGCACAGAAATTAACCGACTTCCTGCTGGAAAATCCAATAGATGCAAAAATTATCTGTAATAAGATTATTGACGCAGCTCGTGCGCGTGACGCAGCTCGCAAAGCACGCGAATTGACGCGTCGCAAAGGTATTTTGGATGGGATTGGTTTGCCGGGCAAATTAGCAGATTGCCAAGAAAAAGACCCTGCCCTATCTGAACTTTATCTGGTCGAGGGTGATTCAGCTGGAGGCTCGGCCAAGCAAGGTCGTGATCGAAAGTTTCAAGCTATCCTGCCGCTCAAAGGAAAAATTCTCAACGTCGAGCGCGCCCGTTTCGAGAAATTAATCTCCTCGCAGGAAATAGTCACCCTCATTACAGTGTTGGGTACGGGTATAGGTAAAGAAGAATACAACGCGGACAAACTGCGCTACCACCGCATCATCATCATGACCGATGCCGACGTGGATGGTGCACACATTCGAACATTGTTACTCACATTTTTCTATCGCCAAATGCCGGAGTTGGTCGAGCGCGGCCACATCTATATCGCTCAGCCGCCGTTGTACAAGATCAAACAAGGTAAGGATGAACGTTATCTCAAAGACGAACTCGAACTGAAAAACTACATGCTGCGTTCGGCGCTAAACAACGCTGCATTCTATCCTGCGCTGGATGCCACACCAATCCAAGGTGAAGCATTGGGCGAGATTGCAAAACAATACTTCCTCGCCGAAGCAGTAATTGATCGTCTGTCGCACTTCATCGCGCCAGAGGCCAGCCATGCCCTGCTCGTTCTGCCAGCATTATCGCTGGACGATATTACGCAAGCGCAAAGAAGCGCCAAGCTGCTGGAAGAAGCCTGTGGTGGAGTCATCAAGGCTGAAATTGAAACAGACGACAACGGCGAGTTGCGTCTGCGCCTTGAAAAAATATTCCACGGCAACTACTCGTTGAGCTACCTAGAAAAAGAATTCCTGCATAGTGGCGACTACATACAAATCCGCCAGACAGCCGATGCGCTGAACGGCTTGATTTCACCCACCGCCTACGCCATGCGCGGCGAACAGAAACGCGGCGTAAGCAGCTTCAAACAAGCCATCGAATGGTTGCTGGAAGATGCCAAACGAAGTGTCAGTATCCAGCGCTATAAAGGCTTGGGTGAGATGAATCCAGAACAACTGTGGGAAACAACCATGGATGTGAAAAACCGGATATTGCTCAAAGTGCGTATCGAAGATGCGGTTGGTGCGGATGAGATATTCACCACACTAATGGGTGATGTGGTCGAGCCGCGCCGCGCGTTTATTGAGAAAAACGCGCTGGGTGTGAAGAATCTGGATGTTTAGACTGATGTGATTGTAGATTGCCTCTGGATGCGGATTTCCGAGCAGGTGGTAAAAAAGCCAGCATCAATAAATGATGCTGGCTTTGAGTGGGTTAGACGCTGTTTCGTACTTGGCTCGTCAGCTCATTGGCAAATCAAGAGAAAGTTAAGCAGCTTTCTTGGTAGTCTTCTTGGCAGCCAGCTTGGTCGCAACTTTCCTTGTTACTGCCTTTTTCTCAGTTGAAGCGGTCTTGGTTGTTTTCTTTGCGACCGGTTTATCAGCCGTAGTTTTAGTTGTTTTTTTCACAGCTGTTTTAGGTTTAGCCACCACCTTTGCTTTGGTGGTCTTCGCCTTGGCCGCAGGCTTACGAGTCGTCTTGGTCTTCCCTGTCCCACTCTTTGCAGCCTTGGCAACGATCAATTCCAGCGCTTCTTCCAGTGTAATGGCTTCCGGGGTTATGTCCTTGGGTAAGGTGGCATTGATCTTACCGTGGCGGGCGTAAGCGCCGTAGCGACCACTGCAAATCTCGACAGGCGCATTATCCTCTGGGTGTTCGCCAAGCGTGCGCAGCACAGTGTTTCCGCCAGTCTTGGCTTGTGCCAACAGCTCCAGAGCGCGCTCCAAACCGATGTCGAAAATGCTGTCGCTGCGAGGTATGGATTTGAATTTGCCATCGTGGCCGATGTAAGGACCAAAACGACCGATGTTGACGATGACTTTCTTGCCAGACTCTGGGTGTGTACCTACTTCGCGCGGTAGTGAGAGTAGTTTCAAAGCGGTGGCAAGGTCGGCTTGCTCCAGGGGCAACTCTTTCGGCCAGGAAACGCGTTTGGGTTTGGCTTTTTCGCCTTCGATGACTTCGCCGAGTTGCACATAGTGACCGTAAGGGCCGCGCAACAACAGTACTCCTTGTTTGGACTCCGGGTGTTCGCCCAATTCTTTGCGTGCCTCGCCTGCGTCCTCATCGCTGCCAAGGTTGCGCGTGAAGTCGCATTCGGGATACCCGGTACAACCGATAAAGCTGCCGCGCTTGCCGAGGCGCTTGGATAAAGGCTTGCCGCATTTCGGGCAAGCCTCTTCCAGAATTTCTGTACCGGGGCGATCTACATCCTTCTTCTCGCCAATCAGCCTGTTGAAGCCCTTCCAGAATTCCTCCAGCACAGGAATCCAGTCGCGCTTGCCCTCGGAAACCTCATCCAGCTCGTTTTCCAGATTTGCCGTAAAACCGTAATCAACATAACGCGTAAAGTGCTCGGTGAGGAACTTGATGACTACGCGACCAACGTCGGTCGGCATGAAGCGCTTCTTATCGAGAGTGGCGTATTCTCTGGCCTGAAGCGTGGAAATGATGGTGGCGTAAGTGGAAGGACGTCCGATGCCGTATTCTTCCAGAGTCTTAACCAGACTGGCTTCAGAAAAACGCGGTGGCGGCTGTGTGAAGTGTTGCTCGCCGTAGAGCTTATCCATCGGCAAAACATCGCCTTCAGCCAGAGGTGGCAACTTGGTGCTGTCCTCTTCTTCCGCGTCATCTACATCCTCCATATACACGCCGATAAAGCCAGGGAACACCAGCGT
Organism: Sideroxydans sp.; assembly: GCA_028710605.1. GTDB lineage: Bacteria > Pseudomonadota > Gammaproteobacteria > Burkholderiales > Gallionellaceae > Sideroxyarcus. The sequence goes on along the minus strand of JAQTTU010000002.1, from coordinate 146,164 downwards.
CTGGCCGGAAGCGCGGAACAGTGTGTCGTCGCTGCTCAAACGGATATCGACACTCACTGTATCAAAACGAGCGGGGGACATCTGGCTTGCCAGAGTACGTTTCCAGATCATCTCATACAGGCGCATCTGGTCTATGTTCAGATAGTCGCGAAGACTATCTGGTGTGCGCAGGATAGAGGTCGGGCGAATGGCCTCGTGAGCTTCCTGCGCGTTCTTTGCCTTGCTCTTGTAAACAGGCGAAGAGCGCGGCAAGTATTCAGCAGTGAAGTTGCCGCCGATATAACTGCGCATTTCCTCCACGGCCTCCTTTGCCAGCGATACCGAGTCGGTACGCATGTAGGAAATCAAGCCTGTGGTCTGCCCGCCAATATCCACCCCCTCATACAACGATTGCGCAGTACGCATGGTGCGGTCTGAGGTCATGCCTAGCTTGCGTACGGCTTCCTGCTGCAAGGTGGAAGTAGTGAATGGTGCAGCGGGGGTGCGCTGCTTGGCTTTCTTCTCGACGCGAACGACTTTGGGGGGCAGTTTTGCATCATGCAGCTTGGTATGGATAGCATCGTATTCAGCTTTACTGCTAATGCTGAGTTGCTCCAGCTTTTTGCCTTGAAACTGAAACAACTTGGCAGTGAAAGGAATGCTGTGTTTTTGGCTGTCCAGATGCACTGTCCAGTATTCCTGACTCTTGAACTTTTCAATCTCAAATTCACGCTCGACGATAAGGCGTAGTGCCGGACTTTGCACCCGACCTGCTGAAAGACCCGGGCGAATTTTGCGCCACAGCAACGGCGAAAGTGTAAAGCCGACTAGATAATCAAGAGCACGTCTTGCCTGCTGCGCATTCACCAACGGCAGGGAAATCTCGCGCGGGTGGGCAACCGCATCTTTGACTGCTGACTCGGTAATTTCGTAGAACACCACGCGTTGCATGGTCTTGCCTTTAAGTGCGCGCTTACCTTTTAGCAGTTCGGCGATATGCCAAGCAATAGCCTCCCCCTCTCTATCCGGGTCGGGAGCGAGGAAGATATGGTCGGCTACCGCAGCAGCTTTGGCTATCTCATCAACGTGCTTGGCATTGCGAGCAATGGTCTCGTATTGCATCGCAAAGTTGTTGTCGGGATCAACAGCTCCGGTTTTTGGCACAAGATCGCGTACATGGCCATATGAGGCAAGGACTTCAAAATCCTTACCCAGATATTTTTTAAGGGTCTTGGCTTTAGCCGGTGACTCGACGATTAGAAGGTTAGTTGCCATGAGTGGACTCAGTGGGCCAACGCAATGTCGGCGGGGGTAAGCAGGTCTTCAATCAGCATCGGATCAAGATCCTCATGCTGACTCCACAATACCATCAGCACGATGAGTTTAACTTTATCCAAAGCAAGATTTTTTCGACCCAAGGCGAGAACGCGGTCAATAATCATTTCGCGTTCAATGGGGGTGATGACTTTGTTGTGCTCCCAGAAGGCAAGAAAGCGCAAGCCTTCAGGGCTGATACGCTGTTCCTCAAAATCCGTGTAGATTCGAATTCCGCTATTGTTAATGCTCTCGGGATAGGCCGTCCGCGTTAATTGTTGCAAGCCGGATAGCCAAGACAAAGCCTGACTAATGTCATCCTCCTCGAAGCCGGCAGCACTGAGTTTGACGGATAGTTTGGCGTGGTCGGGATAACTACCGATATCGAAGTAACTTTCAAAAAGAAAAAGCAAAATATCGAACATGTAAGAGAGTTTTAAGTAAGGCGTTGATATAACCCGCCGGGCAATGAAGCGATGTGTCCGTCGAGCTCCAGTTGCAACAGGATGGCGGATAGCTCGCCTATCGTCAAGCCGCTACGTTGCGCGAGGCTTTCTGCATCAAGCGGATCAAAGCCCAAATGAGCAAATAACGGGTGTTCCAGAGCAGGAGCATTTGAAGTGGCGGAAATGCCGATCACAGGCTGATTCAACTCTTCGAGAATGTCCTGTGCGCTTTCCACCAATTTCGCACCTTGCTTGATAAGCGCGTGGCAGCCTTTGGATTGAGGCGAATGAATCGAGCCGGGAATTGCAAATACATCTCTCCCCTGCTCCAGAGCCATACGCGCCGTGATGAGCGAGCCGCTCTGCAATGAAGCTTCAACGACCAAACAACCCAGACTCAAACCACTAATAATGCGGTTTCTTCGTGGAAAATTTGCGGGCAAAGGCGGAGTGCCTAGCGGGAATTCTGAAACGATAGTTCCGCATTGAGCCAAACGATGTGCAAGCTCGCGGTTCGCAGCGGGATAAACTTTGTCCAGCCCGGTACCTACCACAGCAATACTGGAGCCTATGCCTTGCAGGCCGCCGAGATGAGCTGCTGCATCAATACCTTGAGCCATGCCACTGACGATGCACAGACCCGCATCAGAACATGACTTGGCAAACGCCTCGGAATTGCGCTTACCTTGAGCGGTAGCATTACGGCTACCGACCACCGCAAACGCAGATGCGTTCAATAAATCAAGTCGGCCTTTAACATATAGCAACAAAGGCGGGTCTGCGGTATTGAGCAGGAACTGCGGGTACTCCGCATCGGCGATACTGAGAATGCGATTCAGAGGATCTTTCAGCCAGGCAGCAACAGGCGCATGTGATGAGTCATCAATACATTCCGCAATGGCTCGCGCTATAGCGGGTTTGACGTATTGGGAGAGTGACGAGACAGAAACATGCAACACAGCCTCAGGGGAACCGAAGGCTTGCAGCAACCGTCGCAAGCCTTCGTTGCCTAAGCCGGGAATCTGGCTAAGGGTCAACCATGACGCGAGTGAAGCGTCGAGAGGCATCGCTTAATCGGGATTGCCTGCTCTATCCAGCAATTGCACAGGCAATTTGGTTTCCATCACCAGTGCGTAGGAAACCTTGTTAAACACTCGGAAAACCATGACTAAACCATAACGCATATCAGGCAAAACAATATTGGGAGTAAACCAACCCTTGGTTTTGATGATTTCGCCTTTTTGATAAAGACCGAGAATTAGGCCTTCCTCAATACCATCGCGCCGTCCTTTGTTAAGCGTGATAACTGCACGTTGACCTGCCTGTTGTACTCCGCCGTAAACTGAAATTACCCTAGCCGAAATAGTGCTGCTTGGAGCATGGGGTACATAGTTAGAAGAGTAACCAGAAGTTGCCTGAGCGAAATAATCACCCTTGTGAATTTCCATGACCGCTTTGGTGATGCGTAGCGTGCTTGGGTCGCCAAATTTTTCGACTGTTGCATCACCCAAGTACATCACTTCCTGTCCCAACTCCTCGTCGGTATCAGGATCAACAAAGGAAACACTGGGGCGATAGATCTGCCACCTTGTTCCTTTGTCGTGTGGTAAGTCTTTAACGTAGGCAATATCATCAAAAGATAACAGCGCGCGCTGTTCATATGTGCCGACCAGCTTGGGAGAGGAATCCAATTCTTCAGTTTCAACGACAAGTGGTCGCGACAGGAACGAACTGATGATATTGAGTGGAATGGCAGGTATGGCTTCGGTGTTTTGTGCAACAAGTTGCGCTTTTGGATGCAGCTTAACCACATTGGAGGGTATAACAGGTGCTATAGGCGCAGCTTCAGCAGTTGAAGCTTCGCCAGTAGCTACGATGCCTGATGCTGTTATAGATTGGGCAACCGGCACTTCATTTACGGTCAATGTGCCAGAACTGCGATCCAAATAAATCACATTGCCAGGATATATCCAATGCGGATCTTTGACATTTTCCTTGTTCAACAGCCAAAGCTGCGGCCATTTCCAAGGGTCCTTGAAAAACTTTGCAGAAATGTCCCACAACGTATCTCCCTTGACCACGATGTGACGGTCGGGTGCATCTTCGCGTATTTGCAGGTCGTCAGCGCTAGCAAGGATGGGCAACACGAGGCAAAACAGCGATATAATCTTGCGCATGGAAAACTCCAGCAAAGTAATGAAATGCGGTGCAAAGTTTGTGCACCTGTTTAAATTCTGCATCTAGTCTCTTCAGTTGGCAAGCATTTATGGCACTCCTCCCAATTATTCAGTATCCAGATTCACGCTTAAACAAGATAGCGAAACCCGTTGTTGAAGTGACCGATGAAATTCGGCGACTGATACGCAATATGAGCGAAACCATGTACGCCGCACCGGGCGTAGGCCTAGCTGCAACGCAAGTGGACGTGCACCAGCAGATCATCGTAATTGATGTGTCCGAAACTCACGATGACTTAAAAGTATTGATCAACCCCGTACTGATCGAAGCCGAAGGCGAAAGCGAAAACGAAGAAGGCTGCCTATCCGTCCCGGGAATCTATGAAAAAGTACGCCGCGCAGAACGCGTTACCGTTCGCGCGCTGGATGAGCATGGAAAACAGTTTACACTGAACGCGGATGGATTATTGGCCGTGTGTGTCCAACATGAAATGGATCACCTGCGCGGCACGGTGTTCGTCGATCATCTGTCGCATCTCAAACAAACCCGCATTCGCGCCAAGCTGAAAAAACAGCGGCGCGAGACATTGTAGCTAAGGCTCAAATTGAAAATTATCTTTGCGGGCACGCCGCACTTTGCCGCCAGCGCACTAGAGGCATTGCTGAAAGAGCATCAAATTCTGGCAGTACTGACTCAACCGGATCGACCGTCCGGGCGCGGCATGCAATTAGCAGCAAGCCCGGTGAAGCTGCTAGCACAACAACACGCCATTCCTGTCCTGCAACCCGCTTCTCTGAAAAATGCAGAAGCGCAGAAAGAGTTAATTGCGCTGAACGCAGATGTGATGGTGGTTGCAGCTTATGGCTTAATTTTGCCCAAAGAGGTATTGCAAATTCCACGCTTGGGCTGCCTGAACATCCACGCTTCTCTGCTTCCGCGCTGGCGCGGAGCTGCGCCCATTCAGCGCGCGATACTGGCGGGCGATACCGAGAGCGGCATTACCATCATGCAAATGGATGAAGGGCTGGATACAGGCAATATGCTGCTGAAAAAAACCTGTGCCATCACCGCAGATGAAACAGCACAGACATTGCATGACAAACTTGCCAGCATGGGCGCGCAGGCCATTGCCGAAGTGCTGCATAAAATTGAGAGCGGGGAATCTCAATCTGAACAACAAGAAGGTGCTTTCGCGACATACGCGGCCAAGCTAAGCAAAAGCGAGGCACAACTGGACTGGTCAGACACAGCAGAACAACTTGATCGGGAAGTGCGCGGCTATTTCCCTTTCCCGGTGGCATTCACCCGGATGCGCAGTGTTCAGATCAAAATTCTGCGTGCACATGTTCTCGATAAACAGCTAGTGGCAAGCCCATCTGGAACTATCATCTCGATGGACAAGAAAAATATTCAGGTAGCCTGCGGGCAAGGTGTGTTGGCACTTGAAACAATGCAAAAGCCCGGAGGCAAACCGCTGCCAGTTGCCCAGTTCATTCAGGGTTTTCCGCTCAAGGTTGGCGACTGTTTCGGTACGGACTGATTATGCAATACGTACAAATCGAGGCAGCCAGATTAGTCAATAGCGTGATGCAAGGCCGTAATCTCAATCAGGCGCTATCCGAAAGCTTGCGCCGGCATTCCAAGTTCAGCCCGCAACAACGCGGCGCATTGCAGGATTTGTGCTACGGTGCATTGCGTCACTACGGCAAGTTGGCATTCATGCTGAACAAGCTGATGCAGCGCCCTTCACGCGATGTGACACTGCAACACCTGCTGCTGATCGCGCTCTATCAAATCCAATTCAGTAAAGCCGGCCAACACGCTATCGTGGATCAGGCTGTGCGCGCTGCAAAAATTTTGAATGCGACAGCCGGGGGGTTGGTTAATGCTGTGCTGCGCAACTTTTTGCGACAGCGCGAGGCGCTACTAGAAGCAGCCAATCAAAATGAGGAGAGTCGTTATTCCTACCCGCGCTGGTGGATTGATACCTTGAAAAAACAATATGGCGAAAAAGCGTTTGCCATATTGGAGGCGGGAAATCTACACCCGCCCATGACCTTGCGCGTAAACATCAGGCGCACCACCTTAATCGAATACCAAACACTGCTTGCAGCACAGGAAATCGGGGCGCGACTGGTAGAGCCCGATGCATTAATTATGGAACAGCCGGTAATGGTAGATCGGTTGCCGAAATTCAAGGAAGGCTGGGTTTCGGTGCAGGATGCGGGAGCGCAATATGCAGCACGCTTGCTGAATGTGCGCGATGGCATGCGAGTTCTGGATGCTTGCGCCGCTCCGGGCGGCAAAACAGCGCACCTGTTGGAGTTGGCAGACATTGAACTGGTGGCAGTTGATAAGGATGAGCAGCGGCTCGCACGGGTAAACGAAAATTTGCTGCGTTTGCAACTGAAAGCACAAGTCATTTGCGGAGATGCTGCCACGCCGGAAACTTGGTGGGATGGAAAACCATTCCAGCGAATTTTAGCCGATGTTCCCTGCTCGGCATCGGGCGTAGTACGCCGCCATCCTGATATTAAATGGCTGCGCCGCGCGTCCGACATCGACTCGTTCGCCAAACAACAAGCCCGGATTCTGGAGGAGCTGTGGTCGCTCCTGGCGATAGATGGTAAATTGCTCTACGTGACATGCTCAGTCTTCAAGCGTGAAAACCAACAAGTGACCGACGCATTCCTGATGCAACACCCGGAAGCGGAACAGGAGAAACTCAACTTGTTGAACGAGGCGCAATTACTGCCGAATGAACAGCACGACGGGTTCTATTATGCGTTGCTGCACAAAAAGAATTAAGACACTAGCCACGTCGATTTGCTTAATCGGCCTGTTCTGCTGCGCGTCGCAAGCCTTTGCAGAAGGCATAGAAATCATCAAAGTCGAAGCGCGCCTAACCGAGGACGGTTACCTGCTTTCCGCAGATTTCAATATCAGCCTGCCTTCGCCCGTAGAAGATGCCTTGAATCGTGGTGTCACTCTATATTTTGTGAGCGAATTATCAGTTCAACGCTCGCGCTGGTATTGGCTGGATACCGATATTGAAAGCCACGAACAAACCACTAAACTCTCCTACAACATACTGACCCGGCAATATCGGATTTCTCGCGGCGGCTTGTTCCAAAGTTTTGTTGAACTCAAAGATGCATTGCGTATGCTGGGTCATCAAACAGCGCCGCCCATCGCGGCATCGCTGCTGGATAACACTGAAGGCGGCTACATATCGCGTTGGACGAAAAAAGGCAGCCAGATCAGCGCATATGCATCGATGCGTTTGGATATGACGCAACTGCCGAAACCTATTCAGGTAAATGCGCTGACAAATGACCAATGGAATGTGGAGTCCAAGCGCTACCACTGGGACATTAGCCCGGATGCGCGCAAGGATGGGGATCAGCCGTGAAGTATTTGATTCTATGTTGCGGCGCAGTGGGCGTATTGCTGCTGTACATGCTGTCGAGTGCCAGCGCGAATACCGATCTATTCTCGCGCAATTATTTCCTATTGCTGGCATTGGCCGGGGCGATGGCAGTGGGATTGTCGGTGCTGGTTGCCTATCAGTTCTGGCAATTGCGCACCAAGTTGCGCGAACAAGTTTATGGTGCCAAGCTGACTCTGCGCTTGGCTGTCTTCTTTTCCCTGATCGCCGTGCTGCCCGGCGTGCTGGTGTATGGCGTTTCGGTGCAATTTCTCGGCAAAAGCATCGAGTCATGGTTTGATGTGCGCGTGGAAAAGGCGCTCGAGGGGGGATTGAATCTTGCACGCAGCACTTTCCAGAACGGACTGGATGAGTTAAGCAAGAAAGGCCAGTTCGCAGCACAGATATTGGCCAAACAGGAGCCGACGCAACACGCCGGTACTCTGGCGCGCTTCATAGATGAAGGTGGTATACAGGAAGCCGCAGTGTATGACGGCAAAGGCAATCTGTTGGTGATTGCAGGAAAAAAACACAACGAAAAAATTGAAGCTCCCACATCGGCAATGTTGCGCGAGTCGTGGCAAAGAGGTAGCTACAGCACGGTAGAAGCCTTGCCGGATGATAGTCTGGTTTTGCGCGTATTGGTGCCGATTCGATCAACCAGATGGATGGATGAGCGGCGAGTAATGCAATTTTTGCAGCCCGTCCCCAAGCAATTGGCTGCCGATGCCGAAACAGTTCAAGCGGTTTACGGCGACTATCAGCAACTGTCGTTATCCCGCCTTGGATTGAAACGGCTCTATGGAATTACGCTAACCTTGTCATTGCTGATCGTGCTGCTGAGTGCCGTTTCAGCCGCGTTCTTTCTCAGCGCCCGTCTCAGCGCCCCATTGGCAGCGTTGGCAGCCGGAACACGCGCCGTGGCCAAGGGAGATTTCAGCAGCAGTTATCCGGTGCAAAGCCATGACGAATTGGGTGCATTGACTGGGCTATTCAATCAGATGACCGCGCAATTGGCCGCTGCAAAAAAACTAAGTGAACAGCAACAGCGCCAGGTGGAAGATGCGAAGACCTATCTGGAAAGTGTGCTCGCACACCTCTCCTCCGGCGTGCTGGTGGTGGATGAAAAATTTCAATTGCGCTCGTCCAATTCAAGCAGCAGCCATATTCTTGGCGTTCCGCTACATGAAATGAATGGCAAAAGCTTGTTGGAGTTGTCGGAAGAAAATGTGTTATTGCGCCCATTCCTGCAAGCAGTTCAACAGGGGCTGGAGTCCGGGCAAGAAGCAGCGTGGCAGCGCCAAGTAGAGCGCAAAAGCAAAAATGGCGATCAAGTGCTGCTCCTGCGCGGAACGATTTTGATCACAGAGTCGGAAAAAGGCTACGTCGTGGTGTTTGACGACATCACACACTTGCTGCAAGCCGAACGTCAGGCTGCATGGGGCGAGGTTGCCCGCCGTCTGGCACACGAAATTAAAAATCCGCTGACACCGATACAGCTTTCGGCAGAGCGCTTGCAACACAAGCTGCTGACCAAACTGGATGATCAGGATGCGCAACTATTGCAACGCGCCACGCAGACTATCGTCAGCCAGGTTGGTGCGATGAAGAACATGGTAACGGAATTTGCCAACTATGCCCGCGCGCCTGCCGTACGGATGGTGTCCATCGATATGCATCAGTTGCTGATCGAAGTGATGGGATTGTACGAAGCCAACAGCAGTCCGATCTCGCTACAGCTTGGCGCGCGTTATACCGTAATAAGCGGTGACGCGACGCGCTTGCGCCAAGTGATCCACAACCTGTTGCAGAACGCGCACGATGCATTGCAACAAACAGAACATCCCCAGATCATCCTCGCCACAGAAAACGATGCCGAAGGGAATTTGAAATTAATGGTACGCGACAACGGCAGCGGCATCCCGGAGCACTTGTTGGGGCGATTGTTTGAACCGTACATGACCTCCAAGAAAAGGGGGACAGGACTTGGCTTGGCCATCGTAAAAAAAATCGTGGAAGAACACGGCGGAAAAATAAGTATTGAAAGTCAACCGTCGGACGGGACATGCGTGAGCGTAATCCTGCCCCTGGTTACAACGGAAGTCGAGGAGATTTAATGTCAAAAGACATACTGGTAGTGGACGACGAAGTAGGCATACGCGAGCTGCTTTCCGAAATATTATTCGATGAAGGCTACCAAGTGCATCTGGCAGAAAGTGCGGAGCAGGCACGCAATTTCCGCAAACACCATACTCCCGACTTGGTGCTGCTGGATATATGGATGCCGGATACCGATGGTTTGACTCTGCTCAAGGAATGGGTCGCGCAGGATCAGTTGACTATGCCGGTAATCATGATGTCCGGACACGGCACTATAGAGACGGCATTGGAAGCCATACGCATTGGCGCATCGGATTTTCTGGAGAAGCCAATCGCTTTGCAAAAGCTATTGGCTACGGTAACAAAAGCCATCGTGCAGGGGGTTCCAACAGTGATGGTGCAAACACCGGAAGTGCCAGTGAATGTGGCTGTTGAAGCAAATTATTCCCAAAATTCCTTGCCGTTGGATTTGCCACTGCGCGAAGCGCGCGAGCACTTCGATAGCTTGTATTTCAACTACCAAATGCAAAAAGAGAACGGCAATATCACGCGCATCGCCGAGAAAGCCGGCATTGAACGAACGCATCTTTATCGCAAGTTGAAACAACTGGGGATAAAGCCCATAAAAAAGGGGGTTGGAGAAAACCAATGAGCAAGGTCGGGTATTCCCGCGCTGGCGGCGCGGTTGCCCATTGCTGCGCCACTAGGGCATAATTAAAAATCTTTCAATGAATTATAAATCGGCAATCGTCAAGAGCAGCAACTTAGGAGACAGGAAAATGGCAGCGGCACGCAATGTAACCCCCCCGAAATTTAATGACATCACCGGAGCGATTCGCATGCTGGCGGTGGATGCCGTTCAAAAGGCAAACTCAGGACATCCCGGTGCGCCCATGGGCATGGCGGAAATTGCTGAAGTGCTGTGGAACCACCACCTTCGCCACAACCCGGCCAATCCAAAGTGGGCGGATCACGACCGTTTCGTGCAATCTAACGGTCACGGCTCGATGCTGGTGTATGCGCTGCTCCACTTGTCCGGCTACGACTTGCCGATTGAAGAACTGAAACGTTTCCGCCAGATGCATTCCAAAACACCGGGCCACCCCGAGTACGGCTATACCGTCGGCGTGGAAACGACTACCGGCCCGCTGGGTCAGGGCATCACCAACGCCGTGGGTATGGCGATGGCGGAAAAATTGCTGGCCAACGAATTCAACAAACCCGGTCACGAGATCGTCAACCACCACACCTATGTGTTCATGGGCGACGGTTGCATGATGGAAGGCATTTCGCACGAAGCCTGTGCGCTGGCCGGAACGTGGGGGCTGGGCAAACTGATCGCCTTTTGGGATGACAACAACATTTCTATTGATGGCCACACCGACGGCTGGTTTACCGATGACACACCGAAGCGTTTTGAAGCTTACGGCTGGCACGTGATTGCCGATGTGCAGGGTCACGACTCCGAGGCGATCAATGCTGCCATCAACGCCGCCAAGGCCGTCACCGACAAGCCCACGCTGATTTGCTGCAAAACCATCATCGGTGCGGGTTCTCCCAACAAGGAAGGCACGCACGATGTACACGGCGCTGCGTTGGGCGATGCCGAAGTGGCCGCAACTCGCGAGCATATCGGCTGGAAATATCCCCCGTTTGAAATACCTGCACATGTTTATGCTGCGTGGGATGCGCGCACCAAGGGCGAAGGACTGGAAAAGCTGTGGAACAACAAATTTGCCGAATACAAGAAGGCTTTCCCGAAAGAAGCCGCTGAATTCGAGCGCCGTATGAAGGGAGAGTTGCCAGCCAACTGGGCAGAGCATGCTGCCAAGGCCATCGCTGCGGTCAACGAAAAAGCGGAGACCATCGCTACACGCAAGGCATCGCAAAATTCGATCAACGCACTGGTTCCGGCTTTGCCTGAATTCCTCGGCGGCTCCGCCGACCTGACCGGTTCCAACCTGACCAACTGGACAGGCGCGCACCACGTTTCCGGCAAGAAACCCGGCAACTACATCAGCTACGGCGTGCGCGAGTTCGGCATGGCGCACATCATGAACGGCATGTCGCTGCACGGAGGCCTGTTGCCGTTTGGCGGCACATTCCTGATGTTCTCGGAATATGCGCGCAACGCATTGCGCATGTCGGCTTTGATGAAACAGCGCGTGATCTACGTCTTTACCCATGACTCCATCGGTCTAGGCGAAGATGGGCCGACCCATCAACCGGTTGAGCAAACCACCACATTGCGCTTCATTCCCAATATGGATACATGGCGTCCGTGCGACACCGTGGAATCCATGGTGTCCTGGGTGAGTGCAGTTGAGCGCAAGGACGGACCCAGCTCGCTGATTTTCAGCCGCCAGAATCTCGCGTTCCAAAAGCGCGATGCGGCGCAGATCGAGAACATTCGCAAGGGCGGTTATGTCTTGTCCGAAGCAGCAGGCGGCAAGCCGCAAGCGGTTATCATCGCTACGGGCTCAGAAGTTGATCTGGCCATGAAAGCGCAAACTGCTTTGGTTGCCGAAGGCATCAACGTGCGCGTGGTGTCCATGCCATCGACCAACGCATTCGACCGTCAAGATCAAGCTTACAAGGACAGCGTGTTGCCCAAGGGTATCAAGCGCGTGGCCGTTGAAGCGGGCGTGACCGGCCTGTGGTACAAGTACGTCGGACTGGAAGGCGCAGTGATCGGCATGGATTGTTTCGGCGAATCGGCTCCGGCACCCGAGTTATTCAAACACTTCGGCTTCACCGTCGAGAACGTGGTGAAGACCGTCAAGGGCGTGCTGTAAAGCGATAAGAATTTTTATTTCTATTCAGGAGAAGCATCATGGCAATTAAAGTTGGTATCAATGGATTCGGGCGTATCGGTCGCATGGTATTCCGTGCAGTGGCTAAAGATTTTCCGGAAATCGAAGTCGTGGCCATCAACGACCTGCTGGAGCCGGACTATCTGGCATACATGCTGAAGTACGACTCGGTGCACGGTCGCTTTAACGGCGACGTATCGGTCAACGGCAACAATCTGGTAGTGAACGACAAGAGCATCCGCCTGACCGCCGAAAAAGAACCCGCCAATTTGAAATGGAACGAAGTTGGCGCAGACATCGTGATCGATTGCACGGGCTTCTTCCTGACCACCGAGTCCTGCCAGGCTCACATCACTGCCGGTGCCAAGAAAGTGGTGCAGTCCGCTCCGTCTAAAGACGACACACCGATGTTTGTGTATGGCGTGAACCACACCAAATATGCGGGCGAAGCCATCGTATCCGCCGCTTCCTGCACCACCAATTGTCTGGCACCCGTGGCCAAAGTGCTGAACGACAACTGGGGCATCAAGCGCGGCCTGATGACCACCGTGCACGCGGCAACGGCGACACAAAAAACCGTTGACGGTCCGTCCAAGAAAGACTGGCGCGGCGGTCGCGGCATTCTGGAAAACATCATCCCCTCCTCCACCGGTGCCGCCAAAGCGGTGGGCAAGGTCATCCCCGAGCTGAACAAGAAGTTGACCGGCATGGCTTTCCGCGTACCGACTTCCGACGTATCCGTGGTTGACTTGACTGTGGAACTGAACAAGGAGGCCTCTTACGAAGACATCTGCAAAGCCATGAAGGCAGCCTCCGAAGGTTCCATGAAGGGCGTGCTTGGCTATACCAATGAAAAAGTGGTCGCCACCGATTTCCGTGGCATGAGCGCACCGTCGGTGTTCGATGCCGACGCAGGCATCGCGCTCGACAGCACTTTCGTCAAGGTGGTGGCTTGGTACGACAACGAGTACGGCTATACCTGCAACATGCTGCGTTTGGTGCTGCACGTCGCCAAGTAATTCTCTCCGATAAAGGGCTGGCGCATGCCAGCCCTTTTCCCTTTCAGAATCTGCAAAAAGGAAAAATCATGTCCGTTATCAAAATGACCGACCTGGATCTCAAGGGCAAACGCGTCCTGATCCGCTCCGACCTGAATGTGCCCGTCAAAGACGGCAAAGTTACCTCCGATGCGCGCATCACCGCCTCTATGGCCACCATCAAAGCGGCGATGAACGCGGGGGCGCATGTCATGGTCACCTCGCATCTGGGTCGCCCCGAAGAAGGCGTTTACTCCGAAGAAAATTCGCTCAAGCCGGTAGCCGATGTCATCGCCAACAAGCTGGGCAAGCCGGTGCGCTTGATCCGCAACTGGGTGGACGGCGGCTTCAATGTGGCCGAAGGCGAACTGGTGCTGCTGGAGAACTGCCGCTTCAACAAGGGCGAGAAGAAGAGCAACGAAGAACTGTCGAAAAAATACGCCGCCCTGTGCGACGTGTTCGTGATGGATGCCTTCGGCACCGCGCACCGAGCCGAAGCTTCTACCCACGGCGTGGCGAAGTTCGCACCCGTCGCTGCCGCAGGCATTCTGCTCACGGAAGAACTGGAAGCGCTGACCAAAGCGCTGCTCAGCCCAGCACGCCCTATGGTTGCCATCGTCGGCGGCAGCAAGGTTTCGACCAAGCTGACCGTGCTGGAATCGCTGTCCGAGAAATGCGAACAACTGGTGGTCGGCGGCGGTATCGCCAACACTTTCCTCAAGGCTGTCGGCAACAACGTCGGCAAGTCGCTGTGCGAAGATGACCTGGTTCCGACCGCGCAAGCACTCATCGAAAAAATGAAACAACGCGGCGCTAACATTCCCATCGCGGTGGATGTGGTGGTCGGCAAAAAATTCGATGCCAACGAACCGGCTGTGTTGAAGAACGCGGCTGACGTGGCCGACGACGACATGATTTTCGATATCGGACCCAAGTCCGCACAGGAACTGGCCGACATCATCATGAAGGCGGGTACGGTGGTGTGGAACGGTCCGGTCGGCGTGTTCGAGTTCGACCAGTTCGGCGAGGGCACCAAGACCATTGCCAAGGCGATTGCCGAAACCCAGGCTTTTACGCTGGCGGGCGGCGGCGACACCATTGCGGCGATCCAGAAGTATGGCATCTACGACAAGGTGTCCTACATCTCCACCGCAGGCGGTGCGTTCCTGGAATTCCTCGAAGGCAAGACCTTGCCTGCCGTGGAAATTCTGGAGCAACGCGCCAAGCAATAATCAACTAGGAATCACATGCTACGCAGAACAAAAATAGTAGCAACTCTGGGTCCGGCTTCCAGCGACCAGAAGGTATTGGAACAAATGATCCGCGCCGGAGTGGATGTCGTGCGTATGAACTTTTCACACGGCACTGCCCAAGATCACATGGCGCGCGCCGAAAAAGTACGTGCCGCCGCCAAGGCGGCGGGACGCACTATCGGTATTCTGGCCGACTTGCAAGGCCCCAAAATTCGCGTGCGCAAATTCGAGAACGACAAGATCGTTTTGAACAAAGGCGATGCCTTCATTCTGGATGCATCTTTGGACGGTCTGGGAAATCAGGAGCGCGTGGGTCTGGATTACAAAGAGCTGCCGAAGGATGTTGAAGTCGGCACAGTTCTGCTGCTCAACGACGGCATGCTTGAATTTCACGTCACCGGAGTCAAAGGCACGGAAGTGCATTGCGTGGTGGTGCGCGGCGGCGTGTTGTCCAACAACAAGGGCATCAACCGCAAAGGCGGCGGACTCACTGCGCCCGCGCTGACCGACAAGGACAAAGAAGACATCAAGACTGCCGCGCTGATCAAGGCGGACTTCCTGGCGGTGTCCTTCCCGCGTTCGGCGGACGATATGAAGCTGGCGCGCGAGTTGATGATTGCCGCTGGCGGCAAAAGTTTGCTGATGGCCAAGATCGAGCGAGCAGAAGCGATTCCGGTACTGGGCGAAATTATTGATGCTTGCGATGCCATCATGGTGGCGCGCGGCGATTTATCGGTGGAAGTGGGCGATGCCGCCGTGCCCGGCCTGCAAAAGAAAATGATCAAAATGGCGCGAGCCAAAAACAAACTGGTCATCACCGCCACGCAGATGATGGAGTCGATGATTACCAATCCGATCCCTACGCGCGCTGAAGTGTCCGACGTGGCGAATGCAGTGCTGGACGGTACCGACGCAGTGATGCTGTCGGCAGAAACCGCAGTGGGCGATTATCCGGTCGAGACCATCGAAGCCATGGATCGCATTTGCCTGAGTGCCGAAAAGGAAACCGAAGGCAGCCTGATAGATCATCGTCTGGATCACAGCCAGTTCAAGCGTGTTGACCAGTCCATCGCCATGTCCGCGTTATATGCCGCCTCGCACTTCAAGGTGAAAGCCATCGTCGCGCTTACCCAATCCGGTTCAACCGCTTTGTGGATGTCGCGCGTCAATGCTGGTACGCCGATCTATGCGATGACTCCGGTGGAAGCGACACTCAGCAAAGTCACGTTGTTCAGCGGCGTGCACCCCATCGCGTTCACTTCCGATTCCAAGGATTATTCGGTGACGTTGCGCCAGGCCGAGGATGAGTTGGCGCGGTTGAACATGGTGGAAGAAGGCGATTTGATCGTGATGACCGTCGGCGAATCCATCGGCAAAGCGGGTCATACCAACACCATGAAAATCGTGCGCGTGGGCGAGCATCGCAAGAGTTAAGCAGGAAAAAAGCAAACGTATTTGTAAATATATCAGGAGAAAATAATGGCACTCGTATCCCTACGTCAACTACTCGATCACGCGGCAGAGCACAGCTATGGCTTGCCCGCATTCAACGTCAACAACCTTGAGCAGGTGAAGGCGATCATGGAAGCGGCTGACGAAACCAATAGCCCGGTCATCATGCAAGGCTCCGCCGGTGCGCGCAAATACGCGGGCGAAGCGTTTTTGCGCCACCTGATCGAAGCCGCTGTCGAAGCCTACCCGCACATCCCCGTCGTCATGCACCAGGATCACGGCGCATCCGAAGCCGTGTGCGTGCAAGCCATCCGCTCCGGCTTCTCCAGCGTGATGATGGACGGCTCGCTGATGACCGACGGCAAGACCCCGTCCTCGTTTGAATACAACGTCAACATCTCGCGCCGCGTGGCCGAAATGTCGCACGCCGTCGGCGTGTCCGTCGAAGGCGAACTGGGCTGTCTGGGTTCTCTGGAATCAGGCCAAGGTGAAAAAGAAGACGGCCACGGTGCGGAAGGCAAATTGAGCCACGACCAGTTGTTGACCGATCCCAATGAAGCGGCAGAATTCGTCAAGCTCACCCAAGTCGATGCGCTGGCCATCGCCATCGGCACCTCGCACGGCGCGTACAAATTCACCCGTCCGCCCACAGGCGCTGTGCTGCGCATCGACCGCATCAAGGAAATCCACGCCCGCTTGCCCAACACCCATCTGGTGATGCACGGTTCGTCTTCCGTGCCGCAGGAGTGGCTCAAGGTCATCAACGAATTCGGCGGTGCCATGGGCGAGACCTACGGCGTGCCGGTCGAAGAAATCGTGGAAGGTATCAAGAACGGCGTGCGCAAAGTCAACATTGACACCGACCTGCGCATGGCTTCCACCGGTGCTACCCGCCGCTATCTGGCGCAGAACCCCAAAGACTTCGACCCGCGCAAATTCCTCGCCGCCACCACCAAGGCGATGAAGGAAATCTGCAAAGCGCGTTACGAAGCCTTCGGCTGCGCCGGCATGGCAGGCAAAATCAAGCCGATCTCGCTGGATGCGATGGCCGCGCGTTACGCCAAGGGCGAACTGAATCCGATCATCAAGTAATTATTGCTAGCGCAGCAAACAAAAAAGCGACCCACGGGTCGCTTTTTTGTTGCAAGTTGTGTAATTAGCAATAGGTTGCGGGAGTAGAATGACCCCGGTTATATACGGTTATTTATGGATGCTATTACAAGGCAGATCAGAATGAAGCGTCAGCTCATATTTATCGCAACTGCAATGGCCGTATTTCTGCTGTACCTGTTTATTGCACCGCATAAAGCCAATATTTTGAAGCGGCAGAGGTTGCGCCGACTCAAACTTATTCAAGTGAAGCCAGTATCGGACGCGAACCGCTGTTGCCGATATTGTCGGTTCCCACTTTTCCGCCCGCCAAAGTAGCGCTGGGCGACAAGCTATTTCACGAGCCCCGTCTTTCGCACGACAACAGCATCGCCTGTGCCAGCTGTCATGATCTGGCCAAGGGCGGTACGGATCAATCGCGATTCTCGACGGGCATCAAAGGCGCGCTGGGGGATGTCAACGCGCCCACCGTGTTCAATTCCGGTTTAAGTATTGCTCAGTTTTGGGACGGTAGGGCCAAAACGCTGGAAGAACAAGCCGCCGGTCCGGTACATAACCCGATTGAAATGGGTTCCAATTGGAAAGAAGTGATAGGCAAGCTGCTCGCGGATAAAGATTATCCGGCATTGTTTGAACTCGCCTATCACGACGGCATAACGCCCGCCAACATCGCCGATGCCATCGCTACTTTTGAGCGTACCTTGCTCACGCCCAATTCCAGATTCGACCGTTATCTGCGCGGCGAAAAAAAGGCACTCAACGACGATGAATTGGAAGGTTATCGCCGCTTTGTAAATCTCGGCTGCGCCAGTTGCCATCAGGGAGTCGGCATAGGCGGCAACATGTTCCAGCGTTTCGGCGTGATGGGTGATTATTTTGAAGGTCGCCAGCCGGGCAAAGCCGATTTGGGGCGCTTCAACGTGACCGGACTGGAAGAAGACATGCATGTCTTTAAAGTGCCCAGCTTGCGCAATGTTGCGCTCACCTCACCCTATTTCCATGACGGATCGGCCAAGACGCTGAGCGAGGCGGTGAGGGTTATGGGCAAGTACCAATTGGGCAAGGAGTTGTCTAAAAAAGAAGTGAATTTGATCGTGGCGTTTTTGCATACGCTGAACGGCGAATGGCAGGGAAAGGTGCTGCATGAGCGTTAATCTTGAGGCAGTCCGCGCATTGAAGCCGAGGCGCTACATGCTGGTTAGTGCGGTAGTCGCTTTTTCGGCATTGTTGTTAACCGTGCTGTTCATGCGCGCCGAATCCGTATCGCCGCAAGAGCACTACGACTACAGCAAAAAACTGCGTGATTTGCGCGAGGCGGATGCTGAAACCAACGTTGAGGTTCTGGCAAACCGTCTTGAAGTCACACGCAATTACGATGCGCTCACCTTGTTTCTGGAAAGATCAAAACAGGCGGCAACTTACGCAGCTGTCGTTCCGGCATTTTTGTCCGATAGCCATCGAATGCTGGTGGCTGCCAAAGCGCGCGATCTGCAACAGACACTGGATAGAAAATCGCGTCTGGTCGAGGTATTTAAACGCCAAAACGCGGTGCTGAGAAATTCGCTGGCCTATTTCCCAGCGGCTGCGGACGATTTTCTCGGCGGGAATGTTCCCGCCCAGTTAAAAAATCCGGCAGAGGATTATGTCAGGCACGTATTGTCATTTGCACGCAATCCCGATGCAGAGCGGGGATTGCAGGTTGCCGCAGCCCGCCAACAATTGCTTGCGGTTACGCAGTCCCATCCCGCGCGGGCAGTGATCGGCAATCTGGTGTTGCACGGCGATGCCATTATGAAATATCTGCCTGAAGTAAACGGCATCACCTACGAAATTAACGGACTGGAATCGGCGCAGCAGTTGGAGGAGCTGAACCGCTATTACGCCATCGGCCACGAACAGGCACAACGAAGCGCCGAGCAGTATCGCAAACTTTTGTATGTGGTGGCCTTGCTGCTGACTGCCTATCTGGCCTATGTGTTTGCGCGGCTCGATCGCACCCGGCGCTCGCTGGCCAAAGCCCATCAGGAAGTCAGCCAGCGCTATGCCGCGCAACTGCTCGCCGAAGATCGCCTGCGCCTGCACTCCACCGCGTTCAACAGCTCGCATGAAGGCATTGTGCTGGCAGATGCCGCCGGCAACATTATCGACATCAATCCGGCATTCACGCGCATCACCGGCTACGAGCGCGCCGAGGCAGTGGGACGCAATCCGAGAATGATCAAATCCGGGCATCACGATCAAGAGTTCTATGCGGCGATGTGGAAAAGCATCCTCGGCAACGGCAGCTGGCAAGGCGAAATATGGAACAGGAACAAATACGGCGAGGTTTACCCGGAACTGTTGTCCATTTCCGCAGTGCGCAATGTTGAGGGAATACTGACCAATTACGTGGCGGTGTTCGCCGATATCAGCCGCATCAAAGAACAGGAAAAACAATTAACGCAGTTGGCCTACTACGATGCCCTGACCGGATTACCAAACCGCGTGTTGCTGGCGGATCGCCTGACCCAAGCGCTTTCCCAGAGCAAACGCAGCGCGACCATGATGGCGGTGTGCTATCTGGATCTGGATGGATTCAAGCCGGTGAACGACATCTACGGGCACGATGTCGGTGACAGGCTGCTGGTGGAAATGGCGAGCCGACTCAAGGAAATACTGCGCGGAGGCGACACTGTCGCCAGATTGGGCGGCGATGAATTTGTGCTGTTGCTGCTAGGCTTAAAGAGCATGGCCGAGTGCGAACAGGCTATCCAGCGCATGCTGCAAATTATCAGCCAACCGTTATCCATTGTGCCGAAAAAGCTTGAGGTGACAGCCAGCGTCGGCGTGGCCGTATATCCGGCGGATGATGCGAACCCCGACACCTTGCTGCGCCACGCCGATCAGGCCATGTACCAGGCCAAGCAGGCCGGCAAAGACCGCTATCACATATTCGACCGAGAACTCGACATCTATGTGCGCACGCGGCACGACCACATCAGCCGCATCGAAGAAGCGCTGGCCAACGGCGAATTCGCCATGTACTACCAGCCCAAAGTGGATATGCGCAAAGGAATAGTGGTCGGCCTGGAAGGATTGATACGCTGGCATCACCCGGAACGCGGCCTGGTATCACCCATGGATTTTCTGCCGGTGATCGAAGATCACGACCTGATCGTGCGCATCGGCGAGTGGGTAATCGAAACCGTATTGGCGCAAATGGACACATGGCAAGACAGCGGCTTGTCGCTATCCGTCAGCGTCAATGTCGCCGGTCGCCAATTGCAAAGCAGCAACTTTGTACAGCATCTGGCGACCACGTTGGGCAAATATCCGCGCGTGGCGAGAAAGCTGGAACTGGAGATTTTGGAAACCTCTGCGCTGGAAGATGTGGCCAAGGCATCGCGCATCATCCAACAGTGCCGCGAACTGGGCATTTCCTGCGCACTGGATGATTTCGGCACCGGCTATTCGTCGCTGACCTATTTGAAGCGACTGCCCGCAGCCACCATCAAAATCGACCAGAGCTTTATCCGCGAAATGATTTCCGATCCCGACAATCTGCTGATCGTGCAGGGCGTGCTCGGCTTGGCTTTCGCCTTCCAGCGCCACGTCATTGCCGAAGGTGTGGAAACCGTCGAGCACGGCAGACTGCTGATGCAACTGGATTGCGACTTTGCGCAGGGCGACGGTATCGCCAAGGCGATGCCGGCGGATCAGGTGGTCGATTGGGCAGCCAACTGGCAGCCCTATTCCGAATGGACAGAGATCAGGGACTTATACTGGCTGGCCACGGATCGACCCTTGCTGGTTGCCAAAGTGGAACACCGCAACTGGGTGGCGCAACTGGTTTACGCCTTCAAGAGCGAAATGCCGCTACCCGCCGGAGTTCACGAGGATCACAACAAATGCAACTTCGGTATCTGGTATAACGGGCGAGGCATCAGCCAGTATTCGCATCTGCCCGAATTTGGACAAATCGCCGAGCCGCACAATCGCGTGCATGAAATCGCCAGAGAGATCGATAAATGCAGGCGCGACGGGCAAACGGAAAAAGCCAAAAGCATGATAGTCGAGTTACTCGTCCAACGCGATGCAGTACTTGATGCGCTTAACAAGCTGGAACTCAAAGTTGCTCAAATCAATACGGGAGAAATTACCGGCCGCCGGTTAATTGCGCGCGCAACGCGGGTATAGCAAAGCGTACACCCTGTAGATTGCCTATTGACGGGCATCTTCACGAGATGGCTTTAATTGTTTCTTGATTTGGCCGGTCGCTTTGCAGTTTTCGGCATAGAACCCTGCGATTCCTTCAGCAAAAATTTCTCGAATTCCTGCGCAGCAACCGAAGGACGTTTGTCCTTGCGCTGCACGATGTACCAGTGGCGCACAATGGGAAAGTGATCGACATCCAGCACCACCAGGCGTTTGGTTTCCAGCTCCATGTCGATGCCGTGGCGCGAAATGATACCGATGCCCATGCCCGCCTGCACCGATTGCTTGATGGCTTCGTTGGTGTCCATTGCCATGTGTTTCGGCAGAGCGAGTTTGTGGCTGGCGAAGAAGCGTTCCACCACGCCGCGCGTGCCGGAGCCAAGCTCGCGCAACAGAAAAGTTTCTGTCGCCAATTGTTTGGGTTGAATCTTTTTGGCGCGCGCCAATGGATGCGAAGGCGCGGCGATCACCACCAGCGGGTTTTGCATGAAAGCTTCGGCGCGCATATCGGTGCCGTCCGGCGGTTGACCCATGATGGCGAGATCGGCGATGTTGTCGGCGAGTTGTTTGATGACCGCATCGCGGTTGGCCACCGAAAGGCTGACCTGAATCTTGGGATGCGCTCCGATAAATTTCGCCAGCAGTTGCGGCATGAAATAGTTGGCGGTGCTGACCACGGAAATGTTGAGGTGGCCGCGCTCCAGCCCTTTCATTTCATCGAACGCCGTTTCCATTTCCCGCATCAGTTGCAGCATGACACGGGCGTAGTGCAGCAGCTCGTTGCCTGCCGCTGTGAGGTGCAGTTTTTTGCCGACCTGCTCGAACAGCGGCAAGCCGACGGCGGCCTCGGCCTGCTTGATTTGCATCGATACCGCCGGTTGCGACAGATACAGTTCCGCCGCCGCGCGCGAATGGTTAAGATGGCGGGCGACGCTTTCGAACACTTGCAGTTGGCGGATTGAAATGGGCAGCATTGTTAAACCTTAAAATCTTTTTAGCCACAGAGAACACAGAGATCACAGAGAAAACCAATTGCTCACCATTCAAGTTGCGCAAGGAAGCATCTGATTCTCAGACCTCTCTGTGTACTCTGTGATCTCTGTGGCAAATGGTTTTTGCAGTCAGTTTTATAACATAAGTATCGCTTATCGTTCGCATAAAAACATTTGACTGTTGTTTATGATTGCCGCGCGTATAGTGCGAACCGTTGTCAATACCAAAACCAATAAAGGAGAAGCAAATGGACCAGTCCAGTCGTTACTCGAACCTTGATCTCAAGGAAGCGGATTTAATCAAAGGCGGCAACCACGTACTGTGCGCCTACATCATGAAGCCCAAGACCGGGCACGGATTCCTGGAAGTGGCCGCGCATGTCGCCGCCGAATCTTCCACCGGCACCAACGTTGAGGTTTCCACCACCGACGATTTCACCAAGGGTGTGGACGCGCTGGTGTATGAGATCAACGAAGAGACCGGCCTGGTCAAGATCGCTTACCCGGTTGATCTGTTCGACATCAACATCATCGACGGCCGCGCGATGATCGCCTCGTTCCTGACGCTGACCATCGGCAACAACCAGGGTATGGGCGATTGCGAATACCTGAAGATGCACGACTTCTACATGCCGCCCAAGTACATCCGCCTGTACGACGGCCCGAGCGTCAACATCGTGGATATGTGGCGCGCGCTGGGTCGTCCGGTCGAGAACGGCGGCTACATCGCCGGCACCATCATCAAACCGAAATTGGGTCTGCGTCCCGAGCCGTTCGCCAAGGCGGCCTACCAGTTCTGGCTGGGCGGCGACTTCATCAAGAACGACGAACCGCAAGGCAACCAACCGTTCTGCCCGCTGAAAAAAGTGATTCCGCTGGTGGTGGACGCGATGAACCGCGCGCAGGACGAAACCGGCGAAGCCAAGCTGTTCTCTGCCAACATCACGGCCGATGATCCTGCCGAAATGATTGCCCGCGCCGAGTTCATCCTCGATGCGTTCGGCTTCAACGCACCGCGCGTCGCGTTCCTGGTGGACGGCTATGTGGCTGGTCCGACTGCGGTGACCGTCGCCCGCCGCAACTTCCCGGCGCAATTCCTGCACTTCCACCGCGCGGGCCACGGTGCTGTAACTTCGCCGCAGTCCAAGCGCGGCTACACCGCGTTCGTGCACTGCAAGATGACGCGTCTGATCGGTGCTTCCGGCATGCACGTCGGCACCATGGGCTACGGCAAGATGGAAGGTGATCCTGCCGACAAGCTGATCTCGTTCATGCTGGATCGCGACGTGGCGGACGGTCCTTACTTCCGTCAGGAATGGCACGGCATGAAAGCCACCACTTCGATCATCTCCGGCGGCATGAATGCGCTGCGTCTGCCAGGCTTCTTCCAGAACCTCGGCCACGGCAACGTGATCAACACCGCAGGCGGCGGCGCTTACGGCCACATCGACAGCCCGGCGGCAGGTGCGGTCTCGCTGCGCCAAGCCTACGAATGCTGGAAAGCCGGAGCCGATCCGATCCAGTGGGCGAAAGAACACAAGGAATTTGCCCGCGCATTCGAGTCGTTCCCCAAAGATGCGGACAAGCTGTTCCCCGGCTGGCGCGAGAAGTTGGGCGTGCACAAGTAAGAACGTTGAGGGCGGAGCAGTGCCTGCCGCCGCAGGCGGTAGGTGCGACCCCGAAACGGTTCTGGCAGCGAATAATGAAATCGGATTCGTGCCTGAACTCTTTCTGAGCTGCCCTCGGGAAGTATCGGAGCAAAAATGCGCCCCCACTTGCTGGGGGCGTTTTTATCCAAGATTTAAAACCGCTCGAAGTGTGCGGTTACATGGAGCAAACCATGACCAACCTAGACCAATACAAGGTTCACCAACAGCCGTTCTATCAGGCACAAGGCGACGAAGTTGCGCTGTATGAAGCGGCCTACTCGGCGCGCCTGCCGGTGATGGTGAAAGGCCCGACCGGCTGCGGCAAGTCGCGCTTCATCGAATACATGGCGTGGAAGTTGAACAAGCCGCTGATTACCGTCGCCTGCAATGAGGACATGACGGCCAGCGACCTGGTCGGGCGCTATCTGCTGGATGCCAACGGCACGCGCTGGCTGGACGGGCCGCTGACCACGGCGGCGCGCATCGGCGCGATCTGCTATCTGGACGAGATCGTCGAAGCGCGGCAGGACACCACCGTGGTGATCCACCCGCTGACCGACCATAGGCGCACGTTGCCGCTGGACAAGAAAGGCGAGCTGATCGCGGCGCATCCCGATTTCCAGTTGGTGATCTCCTACAACCCCGGCTACCAAAGCCTGATGAAGGATCTGAAGCAATCGACCAAGCAACGCTTCACCGCGTTCGAGTTTGATTATCCGGCAGCGGAAATGGAAGCCGGGATTTTGGGCAAGGAAGCGGGCATCGAACTCGGGCTGGCGACGCAGTTGGTGAAGATCGGCCAGGTCGCGCGCAACCTCAAAGGGCACGGGCTGGACGAAGGCATTTCCACGCGTCTGCTGGTGTATGCGGCCACGCTGATTAAAGGCGGCGTGGCGGCCAAAGCGGCCTGCCGCATGGCGCTGGTGCGCCCGATTACCGACGACGCGGATATACGCGACACGCTGGATCACGCCATCGACGCGACGTTCGTTTAGCGCGGCCTTCTGTAGGGGCGAATTTATTCGCCCGAATTTCCGCCAATTCATGTGCGAATAAATTCGCACCTACAAAAACCATTTTTTCGAAAAGAAAGATGCTTGTGTCCGAACCGGCAACCATCAGCGCAGAGCTTCAGCCCTACTGGGAGCGACTCAATGTCGGCTTTCCGCAGGTGCGCGCCGTGTTTGCCGAGTGTTTGACTGAAGCACAGGCGCTGCTTTCTGAAGAAGGCATCAACTCCTACATCGACAACGCGCGCTTCCTCGGCAAGATGGGGCGTGGGGTCGAACCGATTCTGGTGTATCTGGAAGAAGCGCCGACGGTGGCGCAGCACGCGGGCGAGCATTCACTGTTGATGCTGAAAGACTTCGCCTACCTGCTGTCGAAGTCCACCAACTTCGGCGCGATCGTGCCGTTCCTGCAAACGGTCGCGGCGGTGTCGCGCCGCCTGCACTCGCAAGAACTGTTGCAGCAGTATCTCGACCTGTCGCGGCAACTGATGGAGGACACCACCAGTTCCGTGCACGGCCATCACAAAACCTTTGCCAGCCCCGCCCTGCCGGAGTTTTTCAAGCAAGCGCCCAAGCTGCTGGAAATTTTGTCGCTGCAAGGGCTGAAGAACTGGGCGGATTACGGCGCGCGCTATTACAACGATCATCCCGAACGCCAGATCGAATATTTCGCGCTGCAATCGGCGGATTCCAAAGCCGTGTTGCAACGCGAACGTCATGGCACATTGCTGGTGGATAACGAACGCAAACTTGATTTGTATATGCACGGCTTGTGGCAGGACGGCGACCCGTTCATACCGTATTCCGTTGCATTCGACGAACTGCGCGTGCCGTATTTCAATGCGGAAGGTATCCGTTTGCCGGATGTGTATGACGACCTTCAACTCCCCTCGCCCACCGGGAGAGGGGCTGGGGGTGAGGGAACACTCGTCATATCCGGCATCGACCGTTATCGCGCAGCGTTAGCCCACATCGCCGCGCACCGGCGCTGGAGCAAACCCGTCATCGCCGACAACATCAGCCCGTTCCAGCGCATGGCGGTGGAGTTCTTCGAGGACATCCGCGTCGAGCAGTTGGCGATGAAGCTGTATCCCGGCTTGCGCAAACTGTTCATGGCGCTGCACCCGATTCCGATTGAAGATGCCTGCGATCCCGACCAACAGTCGGCGGTGCGTCATCGCTTGGCGATGGTGTCGCGCGCCATGCTTGATCCGGCATGCGGCTATCGCAACAAGGATGTGTGCGAGATCGTTGCGCGCTTTCAGCGCATCATGGCCGAGGGCGAATCATCAACACTGGAAATGGTCGATCTGGCGATCTCGTTCATCGCGCGCACGCGGCGACAAGCCGATTTGTCGGCCAATGTGTATTTCGACAACACCGAAGTCGATTACCGCGACGACAACCGTCATCTGTGGATATTCATCGAAGAGGGAGACGAGGAAGAAGCCTTCGACAAGCCAGAGCAGGTCGAACAAAAAGAAGTGTTCAGCGGCCTGCCGCCGCGCCATTATCCCGAGTGGGATTACAGCGCGCAGAACTATAGACCGGACTGGGTGAGCGTTTACGAAGGCTTGCACCCGAGCGGCAACGCGGCGGACATCGACCGGCTGCTGGAGAAACATGCGGCGCTGGCCAAGCGCTTGAAGAAGATTCTCGACTTGCTCAAGCCGCAGGATAAGGTGCGCATCCGTTATCAGGAAGAAGGCAGCGAGCTTGATCTGGATGTGGCGATCCGCTCGCTGATCGACTACAAGAGCGGCGCGCAACCCGACCCGCGCATCAACATGAGCCACCGCAACGACGGGCGCAGTATCGCGGTGATGGTGTTGCTCGACTTGTCCGAATCGCTCAACGAAAAAGCGGCAGGCAGTCCGCAGACTATTCTGGAATTGAGCCAGGAAGCGGTGTCGCTGCTCGGTTGGGCGGTAGAAAAACTGGGCGACCCGTTCGCCATCGCAGGCTTTCATTCCAACACGCGCCACGACGTGCGCTACCTGCACATCAAGGGCTACAGCGAGAAGTGGGACGACAGCGTAAAGGCGCGGCTGGCCGCGATGGATGCCAGTTTTTCCACACGCATGGGCGCGGCGATGCGCCATGCCGCACACTATCTGGAACAGCAGCCCACCGACAAAAAACTGATGCTGATTCTGACCGACGGCCAGCCTGCGGACATCGACAGCAAGGACGGCGAACTGCTGATCGCGGATGCGCGCCAAGCCGTGAAAGAGCTGGATAGACAGGGCATTTACAGCTACTGCATCAACCTCGACCCCAAGGCCGACGAGTACGTGGCGGACATTTTCGGCAGGCAATACACCATCATCGACAACATAGCGCAGTTGCCGCAGAAGTTGCCGGAACTGTTCATTTCATTAACCAAATAGCCGTAGAGAGCAAAGCGCAATACCTGTAAAATCATCACCATCCAAGGAGAGCAGTAATGAGCAAAAGTTTGATCCAATTCATCATCGAAGAACAACGCGCGATTCCCGGCGCAACCGGCGACTTCACCGGCTTGCTCAACGACATCGTTTCCGCCTGCAAACAAATCGCGCACGACGTGAACAAAGGCGCGCTGATCGGCGTGCTGGGCAGCGCGGGCAGCGAAAACATTCAAGGCGAAACCCAGAAGAAACTCGACATCATCACCAACGAAGTGTTCATCAAGGCCAACGAATGGGGCGGCCACCTGGCAGCTATGGCATCGGAAGAAATGGACGACATCTACCCGATCCCGGCCAAATATCCCAAGGGCAAATACCTCATCACCTTCGACCCGCTGGACGGCTCGTCCAACATCGACGTGAACATTTCTGTCGGTACGATTTTCTCCATCCTGCGTTGCCCCGAAGGTGTGACCACGCCGACCGCCGCCGATTTCATGCAGCCCGGCACCAAACAGATTTGCGCCGGTTACGCGCTGTACGGCCCGAACACCATGATGGTGCTCACCACCGGCCACGGCGTGAACGGCTTCACGCTGGACCGCGATGTGGGCGAATTTTTCCTGACCCACCCCAACATGACCATTCCCGAAGATACGGCCGAGTTCGCCATCAACATGTCCAACCAGCGTTACTGGGAAGCGCCGGTGCAGCGTTATGTGGAAGAGTGCGTCAAAGGCAAGGACGGCGGCCGCGAAAAGAATTTCAACATGCGCTGGGTCGCGTCGATGGTGGCCGAAGTGCACCGCATCCTGACGCGCGGCGGCATTTTCATGTATCCGTTCGATACCAAAGACCCTGCCAAAGCGGGCAAACTGCGCCTGATGTACGAAGCCAACCCGATGTCGTTCATCGTCGAACAAGCGGGCGGCGCAAGCTCCACCGGTCGCGGACGTATCATGGAATTGCAACCCACCGGATTGCACCAGCGCGTGCCGGTGATCCTCGGTTCGAAGAACGAAGTCGAGCGTTTGGTGGGATACCACAAAGGAGCGTAAGACATGACCAAGCCGCTTGTTTCCATCGTGATGGGCAGCAGCAATGATTGGGAAATCATGCAGCAGGCCGCGCGCGCCTTGCAGGATTTCGGCGTGACTTTCGATGCGCGCGTGATCTCGGCGCACCGCTCGCCCGACTTGCTGTTCGACTACATCAAGGAAATGAGCGGACAAGGCGTGCAATGTTTCATCGCCGGTGCGGGCGGTGCGGCGCATCTGGCCGGCGTGATTGCAGGCAAGACCACGCTGCCGGTGCTGGGTGTGCCCATCCCTTCCAAGTATCTGAAGGGCATGGACTCGCTGCTGTCCACCGTGCAAATGCCCAAAGGAATTCCGGTGGCGACATTTGCCATCGGCGAAGCGGGCGCGGCGAATGCGGGATTGTTTGCCGTCTCCATGCTGGCGTTGAACGATAAGGTGTTGGCGCAAAAGCTGGCCGACTACCGCAAGAAACAAGCCGATCAAATTGCTGCAACCACCCTGCCTACATTGAACTGACATGAATTCACTTCACGAATCGAATCTGACCAGCCTGAAATTTCTCCATCGCGGCAAAGTGCGAGATCTGTACGAAGTCGATGCCGAGCATTTGCTGATCGTGCAGACGGATCGCCTGTCCGCGTTCGACGTGATCCTGCCCACGCCGATTCCCGGCAAAGGCGAGGTACTCACGGCGGTGTCCAACTTCTGGTTCAAGAAACTGGGGCATGTCATTCCCAACCATCTTTCCGGGATTGACCCCGAATCCGTGGTGAAGACCGATGCCGAAAAAGCGCAAGTGCGCGGTCGCGCTTTCGTCACCAAAAAACTCAAACCGTTGCCGATCGAAGCCATCGTGCGCGGCTATCTGGCCGGTTCTGGCTGGAAGGATTACAAGAAGACCGGTGCGGTATGCGGCATCCAGTTGCCCGCCGGTATGCAGGAAGCGCAGAAGCTGCCGCAAGCGCTGTTCACGCCATCCACCAAAGCTGCTGCGGGCGAACACGACGAAAACATTTCGTTCGAGCAAGCCCAAAAATTGCTGGGCGCGGATATGGCCGAACAAGTGAAGAACGCCACGCTGGCGCTCTACACTCAAGCGGCGGAATACGCGCTGACGCGCGGCATCATCATCGCCGATACCAAGTTCGAATTCGGCACCGATGCCGCAGGCAAGCTGTATCTGATCGACGAAGCGCTCACGCCGGATTCCTCGCGCTTCTGGCCTGCCGACCAATACCAAGTCGGCAGCAACCCGCCCAGTTTCGACAAACAGTTCGTGCGCGACTGGCTGGAATCTTCCGGCTGGAACAAACAGCCGCCCGCGCCGCAAGTGCCCGCCGACGTGCTGCAAAAGACCGCCGACAAATACCGCGAAGCGCAGCGCCTGCTGACAGGCGCATGACAGCACCGACCGATCTGATTGCCGGTTTCCACCGTTTCCGCGAGCAGCATTTCACGGACGACGATGCGCTCTACCGGCAACTGGTGCAGGACGGTCAAACTCCCAAAATTTTAGTCGTCGCCTGCTGCGACTCGCGCGTGGATCCGGCGCTGGTGCTGGATTGCGCGCCGGGAGATTTATTCGTGATCCGCAACGTGGCGAATCTGGTGCCTCCGGCAGAAAGCCGCGACAGCGGAAGGCACGGCACCAGTGCGGCGCTGGAATACGGCGTGCGTGTGCTGGGTGTCGGCCACATCATCGTGCTGGGTCACGCGCATTGCGGCGGCATCCGTTCATTGTTCAGCGGCAACGGCGCGACGGACGCGCAGGCGAGCTACATCAACAGCTGGATGCGTCTGGCGAAAGAGGCGCAGCACAAAGTGCAAACCGAGATGCCGCACGCTTCGCCCGAAGAGCACGAGCGCGCCTGCGAACAGCAAGCCATACTCTGTTCGCTGGAAAACCTGATGACTTTCGATTGGGTGCGCGAGGCAGTTGGGGCGGGAACGCTGAAACTGCACGGTTGGTATTTCGACATCGAACACGGGCAGATGCTCAGTTATGATGCAACTGCCCGGCGATTTGCGGAAGTGTAATCAGTTCTGGATTGGCTTGAGTGGCGCAACTTCGATAGGTGTAAGGCCTTTCAGCTTGCGGTAGCGCTCCTTGTCCGCCGCATAACGCGCTTTTACGGCTTCCTGCTCCTTGAGGCTGTTGTCGAGGTCGGTTTGCATCTTGGCGACGCTTTCTTTCGCATCGGTCAAGTCATCCTCCAGCGACTTGGGTACTTTGCGTCCCTGCTGGTTAACCGCTTCCAGTTCTTTCAGCAATCCGGCCAGATTTTCCTTTGAAGACTGTAGCAACGCGGAGTAGCTGTTGGTACGCGCTTGCACTTGCAGCAGGTTGCGGTCGCGCGCCAAGTCGATTTCTTTCTCCGAACTGTAAGTGTTAAGCAACGCATTGTCGTGGCGCTCGGCTTCAATGCGCGCTTTCTCAGCTACCGGGTCCCCTCTTTCCAACTGCCTTCTCTTCAATTCCTCATTCCTGTCTTCACGTTTTTCGACGCGTCCTTTTTCCAGTTTTACTGCTTCCCTGTCGGCAAACTCTGGCGGAATAGTCTCGCCGTAATGCGTTGTGCCATTGGCATCCACCCACTTGAACAACTTGGCCTCTGCACTCAAGGAAAACACCGCGCACAGCGCGGCAACGCCCAGCAACAATTTGGAATCCATCATCATTTCACCCCGTAACGTTCACGATAAGACCGAACCGCAGCCAGATTTTGCGCCAACTCGGCCTGCCCCTGCAAATACGCCAGCAAATCGTCCAGCGCGGCGATGGAAACTACCGGCAAACCGTAGTCGCGCTTCACTTCCTGTACCGCCGACAACTCGCCCTGCCCGCGCTCCATGCGGTCCAGCGCGATCACCACGCCGCACGGTGTGGCTCCCGCCGCGCGGATAAGTTCAATCGACTCGCGCACCGAAGTGCCCGCCGAAATCACATCGTCGATGATCAGCACCCTGCCCTGCAACTTCGCGCCCACCGTATTGCCGCCCTCGCCGTGGTCTTTCGCTTCCTTGCGGTTGAAACAATACGGCACATTGCGTCCCTGCTCCGCCAGCGACATAGACGTGCCCGCCACCAGCGGAATCCCTTTGTAGGCCGGGCCGAACAGCATGTCGAATTCGACACCGGAAGCAAGAATCGCTTGCGCATAAAACTGACAGAGTTCGCGCAAAGCCGCGCCGTCCTGGAACAGACCGGAGTTGAAAAAATACGGCGACAAGCGCCCGGCTTTGGTTTGAAACTCGCCGAAGCGCAACACGTTTTGCGCGACGGCGAAGCGGATAAAATCCTGACGGTAGGCGTGCATAAAAACCTTAAAACAATTCACCACAGAGACGCAGAGGCACGGAGAAAAACCGCTGCAATGAGGCCGCCATTATAATGCGATGACATATTCAACGAGAGACTTCATGCGCATCATCACCCTCAACCTCAACGGCATCCGCTCCGCCTGCAACAAAGGCATGTTGCCATGGTTCGCCCAGCAAAACGCCGACATCCTGTGCGTGCAGGAACTCAAAGCCCAGGCCGCCGACATGACACCCGACATGCTCGCCCCGCACGGCTACCACGGCTATTTCCACTACGCCGAAAAGAAAGGCTACAGCGGCGTGGGCATCTACTGCAAAACCAAACCGGACAACGTCATCGTCGGCCTCAACATTCCCGAATTCGATGCCGAAGGGCGCTACATAGAAGCGCAGTTCGGCAATCTCAGCGTCGTGTCGCTGTACCTGCCCTCCGGTACCAGCGGCGAAGAACGTCAGGCGGTGAAATTCAAATTCATGGAAGCGTTTCTACCGCATTTGATTGCACTGAAAAACAGCGGACGCGAAGTCATCGTCTGCGGCGACTGGAATATCGCTCACACCGAAAAAGATTTGAAAAACTGGCGCGGCAACAAAAAGAATTCCGGCTTCCTGCCGGAAGAACGCGCGTGGCTCACCCGGCTGTTCAGCGAAGTCGGCTTCATCGACGTGTTCCGCCAACTGCATCCCGAGCTGGAAGCCTACACCTGGTGGTCGAATCGCGGACAGGCGTGGGCGAAGGATGTCGGCTGGCGGCTGGACTATCAGGTTGCCACCCCCGGCATGGCTGCTAAGGCAGTAACGACGGGCATCTACAAGGAGCAGCGGTTTTCGGATCATGCGCCGTTCATGGTGGATTACACGGAGTAAATTGCGATCAGCACATTAGAAATTAGGTTGCTGGCCGACTTTCTAGTTAAAGAATTTTCAACCAGACTTGCCCGCAAGGCGCGCCAATCGGCGATCTACGCTATGCACTGCGTGGAGAACGCCTATTGACGGGCATCTTCAGAGGGTAGGGTTGGCACGTTTATGTGCCCACGCGGTTTCGGAAGAAATTCCAGCGTGGGCACAAAGGCGTGCCTATCCTACTTGGCTTGAATTTTGGATTGCGTTTCACCCCAAGGCGCAACCCTAAGCAACAACACCATCCCCGGCACCGCCAACAGCGCGCACAGCAGGAAGAACCACATCCACCCCATGCCCTCCACCAGCCAGCCCGTCGCTGCATTGGCGAAGGTGCGCGGCATGGCCATCAGGCTGGTGAACAGCGCGAACTGGGTGGCGGTGTAAGCGGGGTGGGTGGTGCGCGCGATGAAGGCGACGAAAGCTACCGTACCCAGCCCGACTCCCAATGCTTCCATGCCGATGACCAGCGCCAATTGGGCGCGCTCGATTGCGGTGATCTCGGCATGATGGCCGACCGAGGCCAGCCAGGCGAAGCCGAAGATGGATACGATCTGCACCACGCCGAACAGCCACAGCGCGCGGTTGATGCCGATCTTCACCATCCACAAGCCGCCCAGCATGCCGCCAATGATGGACGGCCACAGTCCGGCGTTCTTGGCGATGAGGCCGATGTCGGATTTGGAAAAGCCCATGTCCAGATAAAACGGGGTCGCCAGCGCGGTGCACATGCTGTCACCCAGTTTGTAGAACAACAGGAAGGCGAGGATCAGCAGCGCGTTGTTCCAGCCCTGGCGCGTGATGAATTCGTGGAACGGTTCGACCACCGCTTCGCGCAGGGTCTTGGGCGGCGATGCGCGCAGCGGTTCGCTCACCATCAGCGTCATCGCCATGCCGGGCAGCATGAACAGCGCGGTGATGATGAACACCATGCTCCACGGCAGGTGGTCGGCAAGGATCAGCGACAGCGAGCCGGGCACCAGCCCGGCGATGCGGTAGGCGTTGACGTGGATCGCATTGCCCAGACCCAGCTCCGCATCGCTTAGCAATTCGCGCCGGTAGGCATCGATTGCGATGTCCTGCGTGGCGGAAAGGAAGGCGAGCAAAGTGCAGAACAGCACGATGGATGTCATGTCGGTTTGCGGCGAGAAGCCGCCCAGCGCCGCGATCACCAGCAACAAACCAACTTGCGACAACAGCATCCAGCCGCGCCGCCGTCCCAGCATGGGCAACACATAACGATCCAGCAGCGGCGACCACACGAATTTCCAGGTGTAGGGAAACTGGATCAGCGCGAACAAGCCGATGGTCTTGAGGTCAACCTGCTCGCTGCGCAGCCACGCAGGAACAAGATTGAACAGCAAAAATAGCGGCAGGCCGGAAGCGAAGCCGGTGAACACGCAGATCAGCATGCGCTTGGTGAAGAGTTGTTGCCAGACGGTCATTTAAAAAACCTTCACCACAGAGACACAGAGACACAGAGACACAGAGAAAACCTTGAACCACTCAGAATAAATACAGATTCATTATGATGACTGGCTAATTCAGAAAATCCACGACAGCTTTGATTTTGCAGTTCTCTGTGTCTCTGTGTCTCTGTGGTGAATAGGTTTTCAGCCATGCTCAAGCATCCCGCCTAAACCGATACACCGCCGTGCTCCCGCGCAGGTTCGGCATCACGATCACATCGTTGCCGTTCGCCATCACGTGCCGCGCAAGGATACGGATTTCCAGATGGGCGCAGAGAAACTCGAAATCATCCAGCGTGCACAGGTGCACGTTGGGCGTGTCGTACCACTGATAAGGCAGCTCGTCCGACACCGGCATATTGCCCAGCATCACTTGCAAGCGATTCTTCCAGTAACCGAAGTTGGGAAAGCTGACGATGCCTTCGCGTCCGACGCGCACGATCTCCTGCATCAGCGACTCGGTATTGCGCGTGGCTTGCAGTGTCTGCGACAGGATGACGAAATCGAATGAGGCATCTTCAAAATCTGCGATGCCGGATTCCAGATCGTTCTGAATCACGTTGACGTTGTTAGCGATACAGGCCGCGATGTTGGCATCGCTGATTTCGACACCGTAGCCGCGCACTTCGCGCGTCTCGCGCAGGTAGCGCAACAAACTGCCGTCGCCGCAGCCGAGGTCGAGCACCGACGAGCCTTGCGGAATCCATGCGGCGATGGCGGCGAAGTCGGGGCGGGATTGGATGATGGAGGTGTTCATTTCAATAACCTCAGCGGAGATGTTTGTAGGTGCGAATTCATTCGCACATTGCACGTTTCTTGTGCGAATAAATTCGCACCTACACTATTCTGGTTCATACAGAAAACTCCCGCGCAATCCCGTTCAAATAATTCCGCATCACCGCAAAATATTGCGCATCCTGCATCAGGAACGAATCGTGGCCGTGCGCGGAAGTAATCTCGGCGTAGCTCACGTCGCGTTTGTTGTGCAGCAGCGCGTGTACGATCTCGCGCGAACGTTCGGGCGCGAAGCGCCAATCGGTGGTGAACGACACCACGAGGAATTTGGCTTTGGCGGCGGCGAAGGCGCGGTTCAGATTGCCGTCGAGCTCGCGCGCCGGGTCGAAATAATCCAGCGCCTTGGTCATCAGCAAATAAGTGTTGGCATCAAAGTACGCGGCGAATTTGTCGCCCTGATAACGCAAATACGATTCGATCTGGAACTCGATGTCGTAACTGAAATTCAATTTGCCGG
This sequence comes from Sideroxydans sp., assembly GCA_028710605.1. Classification (GTDB taxonomy): domain Bacteria; phylum Pseudomonadota; class Gammaproteobacteria; order Burkholderiales; family Gallionellaceae; genus Sideroxyarcus. Next base: position 110,835 of record JAQTTU010000002.1, on the reverse strand, counting down.
TGCGCAACTCGCGCCCGAATTTGTCGGCCATCGCGTCGTCGGAAAGATAGGTGATGTGCCCCAGCATGCGCGCCAGACGCAGGCCGCGCGTGGGTACTACACCGTGCTGGTAAAAATCGCCGCCATGAAAATCCGGGTCGGTCAGAATCGCGCTGCGCGCCACATCGTTGAACGCGATGTTCTGCGCGGTGAGGTGCGGCGCGGTGGCGATCGCCAGCACATGGCGCAAGCGCTCGGGATACGACAGCGCCCACTGCATCGCCTGCATGCCGCCCAAGCTGCCGCCCAGCACCGCCGCGAATTGGGTGATGCCGAGCCGGTCAGCCAGACGCGCTTGCGACTCCACCCAATCTTCCACGGTGATGACCGGAAAGCTCGCACCGTATTGTTTGCCGGTCAACGGATCATTCGAAGACGGCCCGGTCGAGCCGTGACAGCCGCCGAGATTGTTCAGGCCGATCACAAAAAATTTGTCGGTGTCTATGGGCTTGCCCGGCCCCACCATGTTGTCCCACCAGCCAAGATTCTTCGCGTCGTCGAAATAATATCCGGCGACGTGATGATGCCCCGACAGCGCGTGGCAAATCAGAATGGCGTTGGACTTATCGGCATTCAGCGTGCCGTAAGTCTCGTACATCAATTCATAACGCGGCAACACCGCGCCGCTCTTGAACGTGAGCGGTGTATCAAACATGGCGCGTTGCGCCGTAACGATTCCAACCGAATTATCCAAAACAACTCCAAAAGAAAAACCCGCACAGCTTGGGCTAGAGCGGGTTCACTCGCTTTAGCTGGAATATTTAAAGTGCCCCGCAAGCTGAACTCAAATCGGCACGGGACAGAGTGTCCGTGTTTTGGCTTTGGCTGTCAATTCTGGCTCACTCCCTTCTCACGCAGGCGGGAGAAGGGCTGAGGATGAGGGTCTGTGAGTACTTCAATTAAATAGCTTCGTAGCCGCGTCCCTCACCCCAACCCCTCTGATGAAACTACTAGCCATTCGACTAGGCGGCAAAACCCGCCGCCAAGTCGCTGGTTATCCCGCCTGCGGGAGAGGGACTTTTGCAGTTCAAAATATCCTGGTAAGCGAGCCTTAAGTTTGACCGCTTATTCTGCGTAAGGTATCAGGCGCATTGCTCGAATAATTGCAATGCGGCCAAGCGTAGAATGCTGTCCGTTTCCAAGCGCGCACCGGCGCGAGAAAGCAGTGCATGAAATTCAGGGCGAACAGATTGAACACAGTCAAACTCATCGGCATCGTGGCGGGCGCATGTCTGCCGCTTGCGTCTTTTGGCGGGTTGCTGCTGGATCAACATCTTTCGGTGTCGCCGCAACCGGGCATGGTGTGGCGTTCGCCGCAGCCCATGCAAATCGCCGAACCTTCTCCTCCTCAAACAACAGCACCGATGACGCTGGCCGCGCTGACCGATCTGGCGCTGCGCAATAATCCGGCGACGCGCGAAGCGTGGCAGGCGGCCAATGCGCAAGCCGCCGCCCTGAGCATGGCCGAGGCGGGTTATTACCCGACGCTCGATCTGAACGTGCCGCTCACGCGCGGCAGAACTTCCATCAACAGCAGCAGTGGAGTCAGCTCCAGCAGCACGCAAACGCGGCTCTCGCCCAGCATCAGCTTGGGTTATGTGCTGTTCGATTTCGGCGCGCGTTCCGCCAGCAAACAGGCGGCCAGCTACGGTTTGCTGGCGGCAAATCTAAGCCAGAACCGCACCCTGCAAGATGTCGTGTTGCGCGTCGAGCAAGCGTATTACCAATTGTTGGGCGCACAGCAAACTGTGGTGGCGGGCGAACAAACGCTGAAGAATGTGCAGGTGAGTTTCGATGTGGCCAACGCGCGCCGCCAGGCCGGGCTGGCGACTGTCGGCGATGTCTATCAGGCCAAAACCTTGTTGGCGCAAAGCCGTTTGCAATTGCGCAAAGCGCAGGGCGAAGCCAGCAAACTCAAGGGCGCGCTGTGCAATGCGGCGGGCTTGCCGGTCAATGCGCAACTGGAACTGGCCGCGACGGATGGGCAAATGCCCACGCAGGAAGTGCGCTACACCATTGACGAATATCTGAGCAAAGCCAAACAGACCCGCCCCGATCTGGGCGCTGCCGAAGCGCAGGCGCGCGCGGCGCATGCCAGCGCCGATGCGGCAACCGCGCAGGGCAGACCGACGCTGGCACTGACCGTCAACGGCGGCAAAACTTTCAACAACGTGCAGACCGACGGCTTCACCAACGGCAGCAGCAGCGGCACCATCGGCATCAACCTGAGCGTGCCGCTGTTCAACGGATTCCGCACCACCAACACGGTGAAGCAGGCCGAGGCGCGCGCCGCGCAACTGGATGCGACGCGCGACCGCGTGGCACTGCAAGTCGAGCTGGACGTGTGGCAAGCCTATTACGATCTGGATACGGCGCAGGCCGCCATAACCAGCGCGCACGCTTTGCTGCGCAGCGCCAGCCAGGCGCGTGAAGTGGCGCAGGCGCGCTACCAGGCCGGAGTCGGCAATATGCCCGACCTGGTTTCGGCGCAAGCCAGCGAGGCCAGCGCGCGCATGGAAGTGATTCAAGCGGAGATGGCGTGGTACGCCAGCATGTCGCAACTCAATTATTCAATCGGTGTCTTTTCGTCTGAGTCGGAATCAAAATGAAAAAATATATTGTTACGGGACTCGTTGTAATCGGCTTGGTCGGTGCGGGCTATGCGGTCTGGTTTGCCACCGCGCCGAAAACCGGAGGCATGGCCGCCAGCGCGGACAAACGCGGCGCGAAACCCACGCCGGTGCATTTGGTGACGGTCACTTCCAGCGCCGTGCCCATCGTGCTGGATGCGGTGGGCAACGCCGAAGCCGAGCAAAGCGTGGCGGTGCGCGCCGAGGTGAGCGGCGTGCTGAAAAAAATACATTTCCGCGAAGGCGATGCGGTCAAGGCCGGACAGTTGCTGTTCCAGATCGAAGCCAGCGTGTCGCAGGCCGAAGTGGACAAGGCGCGCGCCAATCTGGCGCGCGATCAGGCGGCGGCGCGCGAAGCCCGCACCCAGGCGCATCGCCTGCAACCGCTGGCCGAACTGGAATATGTGACGCAGCAGGAATACGCGCAGGCGGTGGCGCAACAGCAGGCCGCCGAAGCCACGGTGCGCGCCGATCAGGCCGCATTGAAATCGGTACAGGCGCAACTGGGTTATGCGCGCATCACCGCGCCCATCACAGGCCGCGCCGGCATATTGAATATCAAGCAGGGCAATCTGGTCAGCGCCGCATCGGCCACACCGCTGGTCACCATCAACGCCACGCGCCCGCTGCTGGTCGCGTTCAGCGTGCCGCAGCAACAATTGCAGGCGATACGCGAACAGCAGCGCACGCACAAACTGGAAGTCGAAGTGCGCCGCGATGCCGGACAAGCGCTGCTGGGCAAAGGCGCGCTGGCTTTCATCGACAACGCGGTCGATATGCAGACCGGAACCATACGCATGAAAGCGCTCATCCCGAATAAAGACGAGGCCATCTGGCCCGGCGAACTGGTGTCGCTGCGCTTGATTCTGGGTGTGCAACAGAATGCGCTGGTCGTCCCGGAAACGGCGATCCAGCTCGGGCAGAACGGCTCTTACGTGTATGCGCTGGTGGATGGCAAAGCGCATATGCAACCGGTCAAAGTCGCGCGCCAGCTGGGCAGCCAGGTGGTGATTGCCGAAGGCCTGCAAGCGGGGCAGCAAGTGATCGTGAATCCGCCCAGCAATTTGCGCCCGGAGGGTGCGGTTGAAGTGATTGCTGCTAAAGCGGCAAACAAGGGTAACAAACCATGAGCCGCCAAACAGCTTTTGTAGGTGCGAATTCATTCGCACAAATCGCTAAATTCGTGCGAATGAATTCGCACCTACAAATGCCGGGTGGATTTTAAAATGAGCATCTGGCGCATCTTCATCGACCGTCCGGTGATGACCACGGTGCTGGTCAGCGCGACCACGCTGTTCGGCGTGTTCGCGTTCATGCAACTGCCGGTGAACGAATTGCCCAATGTCGATTTCCCCACCATTCAGGTGACGGCGGATCTGGCCGGGGGCAATCCCGAGAACATGGCGGCGACGGTGGCCACGCCGCTGGAGCGCCAGTTCTCGACCATCGCCGGACTGGACTCGATGACTTCGGTCAGCTCCGCCGGTCAGACGCGCATCACCCTGCAATTCAATTTGAACCGCGACATTGATGCCGCCGCGCAGGATGTGCAGACCGCGATCTCGCAGGCCACGCACAACCTGCCGCCGGAGATGGACAACGCGCCGCGCATGCGCAAAGTGAACCCGGCGGACAGCCCCATCATTTATCTGGCGCTGACCGCGAAAAACCTGCCGCTCACCGCACTCAACGAATACGCCGACAACCAGATTTCGCAGCGCATTTCCACCCTGCCCGGCGTGGCGCAGATGCTGGTCTATGGTTCGCAAAAATACGCAGTACGGCTGTACCTCGACCCGAATGCGCTGAAGCAGCGCAATCTGGGCATAGCAGATGTTTCCTCCGCCCTGCAAAAAGCCAACAGCAACCTGCCCTCCGGCACACTGGACGGGCGCAGCAAAAAATTCACGGTCAAGGCCAGCGGCCAACTGGAGAACGCCGCCGATTTTGAACCGGTGGTCATCAGCTACAACAACGGCACACCGGTGCGTTTCTCCGACATCGGCCGCGCCGAAGACAGCATAGAGAACAATCTCGCGCGCAGCTGGTTCAACGGCCAGCGTTCCATCGTGCTGGCCGTGCAGCGCCAGCCGGGCGCGAACACGGTGGCCGTGGTCAACAGCATCCGTGCCCTGCTGCCGGAGATCAACCGCAATCTGCCGGGCGACGCGAAACTGGATGTGTTGTTCGACCGCTCCGAATTCATCAACGAATCCATCCACGATGTCGAGTTCACGCTGATGTTGTCAGTGGTGCTGGTGGTGTTGGTGGTGCTGGGATTTTTGCGCAACTATTCCTCGACGCTGATCGTCGCGGCCGTGTTGCCGATCTCGCTGATCGGCACCTTCGCCGCCATGCACGTGCTGGGCTACAGCCTCAACAACATTTCGCTGATGGCGCTGACGCTGGCCGTGGGCTTCGTGGTGGACGATGCCATCGTGGTGCTGGAGAACATCACGCGCCACATGGAAATGGGCAAAGACCGCATGACGGCGGCCATCGACGGTACGAAAGAAATCGGCTTCACGGTGATCTCGATGACGTTGTCGCTGGTTGCGGTGTTCCTGCCCATCCTGTTCATGGGCGGCATTCTCGGTCGCCTGTTCACCGAATTCTCGGTCACCATCGGTCTCGCCGTGCTGATCTCCGGCGCGGTTTCGCTGAGCCTGACCCCGATGTTGTGCAGCCGCTATTTGCGAACCAGCCACCGTCATAACCGCGTGTTCGACGGCTTCGAAAATTTGTTCACCCGCGTCGAACATGCCTACCGCGACAGCCTGCAATGGAGCATGCGCCACAGACGTTTCATGATGTCCATCGCCGCCGTCATTTTGCTGGTCACGGCATGGCTGTTCGTGGTCGTGCCCAAGGGTTTCATCCCGCGCCAGGACACCGGGCAGATCACCGGCTCAACGCGCGCCGAAGAAGGTATCGTGTTTGATGAGCTGGTCGCCAAGCAAATGCAGATCGCCGACATCGTCAGCAAAAATCCCAACGTCGCGGCGGTGCAATCCAGTGCGGGTCAAGCGGGCGGCGGCGTGACCGGCGGCAACGTAGGGCGGCTGGTGATTCGCCTCAAGCCGAAAAAAGAGCGCAGCCTCAGCGCCGATGAAGTGATTCAGGAATTGAACCAGCAAACGCGCGGCGTGGAAGGCATGAAACTGTTCCTGCAAAATCCGCCCGCGATCAGAATCGGCGCGCACCAAAGCAATGCCGAATTTCAACTGGTGTTGCTGGGTTCGGATACCGGGGTGCTGTACGGCGCTGTCGGCGATCTGGAGCAGCTGTTGCGCAACGAAAAAATATTGCAGGATGTGAACAGCGACCTCGAACTGCGCAATCCCGAAATTCAAATCGACATTCAGCGCGACCGCGCCGCCGCGCTCGGCATCACCCCGCAGCAGATTCAATCCACGCTGTACGATGCCTACGGCTCGCGCCGTGTCACCAGCATCTACGCCGCCTCCGACCAGTATTCCGTGCTGATGCAACTGGACCCGAAATTCCAGGCCGACATCAACGCCCTGAACGCGCTGTACATCAAGAGCGCCAGCGGACAGATGGTGCCGCTGTCCTCTGTGGCCACCATCAACAGCGGTGCGGGGCCGATGTCGATTTCGCATTACGGGCAACAACCGTCGGTCACCCTTTCGTTCAATATCGCACCCGGCGTGTCGCTGGGCGAAGCGACGAATCTGGTACAACAAATCGCCCGCGAAAATCTGCCGCAAGGCGTGACCACCACGCTGTCCGGCTCCGCCAAAACATTCGATGACTCCATGACCGACCTGCCGGTGTTGCTCGCGGTCACCATTCTGGTCATCTACATGATTCTGGCGATTTTGTACGAACACTTCGCGCACCCGGTAACAATCCTGACCGCCCTGCCGCTGGCCGGATTCGGCGCGCTCATCATGCTGATTATTTTCCATCAGGAGCTCAACATCTTCAGCTTCGTCGGCATTATTTTGCTGGTGGGACTGGTGAAAAAGAACGGCATCATGATGGTTGACTTCGCCGTCGCCGCAAGACGCGAACAAAATCTTTCATCCATTGATGCCATGACCCAAGCCTGCCAAGTGCGCTTCCGTCCCATCATGATGACCACCATGGCCGCCATCCTCGCCACCCTGCCCATCGCCTTGGGCTACGGCGCAGGCGCGGAAGCCCGCCAACCGCTGGGCATCGCCGTCGTCGGCGGCTTGGTCTTCTCGCAATTCCTCACGCTGTACCTGACACCGGCGTTCTACGTGAGCATGGAGCGGATGACGCAACGCTGGGAAGAGCACAAGGCGCGCAATTTGTAGGTCGGGCTTTAGCCCGACATCGTGGAAGTTTTGTTGGGCTGAAGCCCGACCTGCAAAAACCCAACATCGCGGGAACGCCCGTCAATAGGCGATCTACGCTTTGCGCTTGATGGAGATGACCGAAAATAGGGGCTTTCGGGCAAGATGGGCATTTTAAAAACCTGCCCGCGCAAAATTTACTCGCCCCCGCCGTCCAACCCCAATTCCTGAATCTTGCGCGTCAGCGTATTGCGTCCCATGCCGAGCAAGGTGGCGGCTTCGATGCGCCGTCCGCCGGTGTGTTGCAGGGCTTGGGTGATGACGGTGCGCTCGAATTCCTTGGTGAGCGTGTCGAGGATGTTGGGGTCGCCGCGTTGCAGGGCGAGCGCGACTTGTTGCGCGAGACCGCTGTGCCAATCGCTCAATGCGGGTGCGGCGTGCGATGCATCGCGCCATTCGGCGGGCAGGTCGGCGATTTCCACTTGCTGCGTGGGAGTCATCACGGTGAGCCAGTGGCACAGGTTTTCCAGTTGGCGCACGTTGCCGGGGATGTCTTGTGCGGCGAGGTAATTCAGCGCGGATTCGCTCAAAATCTTTTGCTCTACGCCCAATTCCCTTGCGCTCTTTTGCAGGAAATGTTTCGCCAGCACGGGAATGTCCTCGCGCCGTTCGCGCAACGGCGGCAGGCGCAAGCGGATGACGTTGAGGCGGTGGAACAGGTCTTCGCGGAACAGGCCTTGCTTCACGCGCTCGTCCAGATTCTGGTGGGTAGCGGCGATGATGCGCACGTTGGCCTTGATCGGCTGGTGGCCGCCGACGCGATAAAAATTTCCGTCCGACAACACGCGCAGCAAACGCGTTTGCAATTCGGCGGGCATGTCGCCGATTTCGTCCAAAAACAAGGTGCCGCCTTCGGCTTGTTCGAAGCGCCCGTGGCGCGTGGTGGTCGCGCCGGTGAACGCGCCGCGTTCGTGGCCGAACAATTCAGATTCGAGCAAATCACGGGGGATGGCTGCGGTGTTGATGGCGACAAACGGTTTGTCGGCGCGCAAGCTGTGGCGATGCAGCGCTTGCGCGACCAGCTCCTTGCCGGTACCCGATTCGCCGTTGATGAGCACGGTGGCGTTGGATTGCGCCAAACGCCCGATAGCGCGAAACACTTCCTGCATGGCGGGGGCGTGGCCGAGAATGTCCGGCGCATCCGTTGTGTCGCTGCCGCCGGTGTTCTTGCGCTGGCTCTGTGCCAGCGCGCGGCGGATCAATTCGACCGCGTGATTCACGTCGAACGGCTTGGGCAGATATTCGAACGCGCCGCCCTGGAATGACGACACAGCGCTTTCCAGATCGGAATACGCCGTCATGATGATGACCGGCAGCAGCGGGTGGTCGCGGCGCAGGATTTGCAGCATGTCGAGGCCGGAACTGCCGGGCATGCGGATGTCGCTGATGACCATCTGCGGCAGGCTGTTGGAAAGTTCCGCCAGCGCCTCGTCGGCGGAAGCAAAACTCTTGTATTCGATCTGCTCGCGCGCCAGCGCTTTTTCCAGCACCCAGCGGATGGAGCGATCGTCGTCAATAATCCAGACAGGTTTTCCCATTATTGCTTCTCCGTGTTGGTGAGCGGCAGGATAACCGTGAAGCAGGTGCGCCCCGGCTCGCTTTCAAATTCGATGCTGCCCTGATGCTGGCTCACAAAATCCTGCGCCAAGGTCAGTCCCAAGCCGTGCCCGTCGGCGCGACCCGACACCAGCGGATAAAAAATCTTGTCGCGCAAATGCGCGGGGATGCCGGGACCGTTGTCGGTAATTGATAATTCCACCGCCAGCCGGTGGCGTTTTTTCATCAGCGTGACCTGGCGCGTGATGCGCGTGCGCAAGGTAATGATGCCTTTGCCTTTCATGGCCTGTGCGGCGTTGCGCACGATGTTGAGCACGACTTGAATCAGTTGCTCTTTGTCGCCGTGCAACTCCGGCAGGCTCAAGTCGTAATCGCGCTGAATAATCAGCCCCTCCGGCAGTTCCGCCAACACCACGCTGCGCACGCGTTCCAGCACCTCGTGGATATTCAGCGCACTGAAGTGGGGCACGTGCTGCGGCGTAAGCAAATTTTCCATCAGCGAGCGCAAGCGGTCCGCTTCCTGAATCACCACTTGCGTGTATTCGCGCAACGCGGGTTTTTCCAGTTCCTGTTCCAACAATTGCGCCGCGCCGCGTATGCCGCCCAGCGGGTTTTTGATCTCGTGCGCAAGATTGCGCAACAGCAGACGATTGGCCTGCGTCTGATCGTGCATCTGCTCTTCGCGCGCCAGTTTCAGCGGGCGGTCAATGGTGTGAAATTCCAGCAGCAGCGCGTGGTGGCCGAGATGGATGGGAGTCACGGTGCAGCTCAGGTGCAGCTTGTAGCCCAGCGTGTAAGTGCCCAGCATCAAGTCGTATTCGATGTGGCTGGCATGGGTGGATAACGCCGATTGAATCGCAACGAACAGTTGTTCGGTGTGGGTGAAGGCGTGCTGCAACGGATGACCCAGCAGGTTGCTGTGGCTGACCGCAAACAAATGCTCCGCCGCCGGATTGAGATAGGCGATGCGCGACTGGTCATCCAGCAGAATGACGGCAGTGGCGAGATGTTCCAGCGATGGGAGCGGGGTGGATGGCATGTCGGGTAAAGGAGCAGAAAACATGCCAACGGATCAAAGCTTATTTGAGATGACTGATTTCGGATTTAAGCGCTTTGACATTGTTTTCGTGTGCCGTCACTTCTTCTTGCGCATCGCTGACATTCTTTTCGTATTTCGGAATGTTGCGGTATGTTTTTCCATCCGCACTCTTGTACACCTCGGGAGTGTCCTGAGTAACTTGCAATTTGGCGCGCGCATCTTCTAGCGCTTTTTGCTCGGTGGCGAGCTCGTCTTCCAGAATCTTGCGCCGCGTATCGTCGCGCTTGGACTGGGTGGATTCGTCCACGCGGAAGTCGGAATTCCTATTGCTCATTCTGGGCGGCACGGGTTGGGGTGCCATGGTGGGCAGCGGTTCAAGCTGGAGCTTCTTGCCGCCTTTGAGCGGCGCGCTGGAATACGTCACGCGACCGTTGGCATCCACGCGTTTGTAAATTTCGGCTTGCGCGACACCGCAAAACAAAATGGCACAGCTCAGAATCGATAGACGGAAACGTTTCATGGTCATACCTCGTAACACGTTGCACAGAGTATAGGTTAAGCCCTGTCAGGAAACAAACCTGCAATAAAAAACGGAGCCGCGAAGGCTCCGTTTTTCATGCCATCCAAAACAGCTTAGAGGCTGTAGTACATGTCGAACTCGACCGGGTGGGTCGTCATGCGGATGCGGTTCACGTCTTCCATCTTCAGGTCGATGTAAGCGTCGATGAAGTCGCTGGAGAACACACCGCCACGGGTCAGGAACTCGCGGTCTTTGTCCAGCGCAGCCAGTGCTTCGTCCAACGATGCGCACACGGTCGGGATCTTTGCGTCTTCTTCCGGCGGCAAGTCGTACAAGTTCTTGTCGGCAGGATCGCCGGGGTGAATCTTGTTCTGGATACCATCCAGACCGGCCATCAGCAGCGCGGCGAAGCACAAGTACGGGTTGGCGGAAGGATCGGGGAAACGTGTTTCGATGCGGCGTGCCTTGTCGCTGGTGACGTGAGGAATGCGGATCGAAGCGGAACGGTTCTTTGCCGAGTAAGCCAACTTCACCGGAGCTTCGTAGTGCGGAACCAGACGCTTGTAGGAGTTGGTGCCGGGGTTGGTGATCGCGTTCAGCGCCTTGGCGTGCTTGATGATACCGCCGATGTAATACAGCGCGGTCTCGGACAGACCAGCATAGCCGCTGCCGGCGAAGGTGTTCTTGCCGTCTTTCCAGATGGACTGGTGCACGTGCATACCGGAACCGTTGTCGCCAACGATAGGCTTGGGCATGAAGGTCGCGGTCTTGCCGTATTGGTGCGCAACGTTCTGCACCACGTACTTCAGGGTTTGTGTCCAGTCGGCGCGTTTTACCAGTGTGTTGAACTGGGTGCCCAATTCGCATTGGCCGGCATTGGCCACTTCGTGGTGATGCACTTCAACGGGAATGCCGATCTCTTCCAGCGCCAGACACATGGCAGCGCGGATGTCGTTCAGGCTGTCCACCGGAGGAACGGGGAAATAGCCGCCCTTCACTGTCGGACGGTGGCCGGTATTGCCGCCATCATATTCGTGGCCGGTTGACCATGCGCCTTCTTCCGAATTGATCTTGAGCGAGCAGCCGGACATGTCGATCTTCCATTGCACGGAATCGAAAATGAAGAATTCGGGTTCCGGGCCGAAGTAAGCCGTGTCGCCCACGCCTGTGGACTTCAGATAAGCTTCAGCGCGCTTGGCGATGGAACGCGGGTCGCGGTCATAGCCCTTGCCGTCGGTCGGCTCGATCACGTCGCAGGACAACACGATGGTGGGTTCGTCGTAGAACGGATCGACGTAAACGGAATCGGGATCCGGCAGCAACAGCATGTCGGAAGCTTGAATGCCCTTCCATCCAGAGATGGATGAACCGTCGAAAGCGTGTCCGCTTTCAAATTTGTCGGCATCGAAGTGAGAAACAGGCACGCCCACGTGCTGTTCTTTGCCCTTGGTGTCGGTGAAGCGCAAATCGACGAATTTGATACCTTGTTCTTTGATCAGTTTCAGAACGTCGGCGGCTGATTTAGACATACTCGAATCTCCCAATTAAAAAATACTGCGAAGCTGTTTGATGAAACTAAGCGATTGATGAAACATGCCCGATACAGCAGAAAATGTGCCATCACCCAGAACCCTGCAAGGCGCGTATTGTGCCATATTTGCTTGGTGGCGGGGCTTGCAAAGCGCGCCCGATAATGGGGCATTGACAAGCCGCCTCGCACTAATCTGGTGCGCTGCCTTGGTAAAGCTGAATGCTGCGAAAATAGGGATCATCCGCCGCGATGGCAGCCAATTTGCTGCGCCACACGTCGAGGTTAACCGGCGCAGCAAACAATAATTCCGCCTCAATCTTGCCTTGCAGATAATGCAGTACGACGCGCGTGGAAGCGGGCAGACTTTCGCCCAAACGCTGTGTCAGGTGCGCCAGCAACAAATGGCGCTGCGGCAGGCGCGCGTTGGGTCTGACATGGGCATCGTCTTCCGAGTCGATATGCACCATCACATCCATCACGTGATGGGTGTTCAGCACCGCACTGCGCGCGGCCTCGGCGATATAGTGACCTTCCGATACGCTGATCTTCGGATCTACGATGATGTGCGCGTCAACCAGCGCGTTGTCCGCCATCTTGCGCGTGCGCAATTCGTGCAGACCATGCACACCGGGCACGGCTTTCAGCGTGTTGCGAATGGCGCGCACCTCGGCTTCGTCCAGACCGGTATCCACCAATTCCAGCAGCGCATCGCGCGCGAACTGGATGCCCATGTAAGCGATCATCACACCCACCACGGCGGCGGCGATCAGGTCGAGGAAGGTATAGCCCAGCAAGTTGCCGACGATGCCGACGATGACCACCAGCGAAGAAGCGGCATCGGAGCGCGCATGCCATGCGTTTGCCACCAGCATCTGCGAACGCACGCGCAGCGCCACCGCCAGCATGTAGCGGAACATGCCTTCCTTGGCGGCCAACGCGGCGATAGCAACCCATAACGTGATCGGATGGACGGCTTGCACCTGCTCCGGGTGTTGCAGGCGCATACCGGCAGCAATCAGCAAGCCCACGCCGAGCACGGCAAGGCTGCTACCCAGAATCAGCGAAGCGGCAGTCTCGATGCGCGCATGTCCGTAAGGATGATCGGCATCGGCGTGCTTGTTGCCGTGGCGGTTGGCGAACAGCACCAGCACATCGGAAAGCAGGTCGGCCAGCGAATGCAAACCATCCGCCATCAACGACTGCGACTTGCCGAAGAAGCCCGCCAATACTTGCATCACGGTCAGGCACAGATTGATGAAAATGCTCACCCAGGTGCTTTTGCGCGCGGCGGCAAAGCGCACCGGATGCGCGGGCTCGAAGGCGGCTGAAATTTCATGCGGTTGGGCGTGCGTGTGATTTTTCATTGGCGTTGGGATAGTATGCAGACGTGCTGTGCAGGATAGCACCTGGAAGATAAAGGTTAAACAAAGGTAAAGATAATGGGAAAGATCACGGAAATACTAAATGCCGCGCAACAACGCGCCAAAGACTTGAACCTGCCCTATGAAGGCGCGCTCACCCCGCAAGAAGCTTATGAGCTGATGCGCTCCGCGCCCGGCGCAAAACTGGTGGACGTGCGCACCCGCGCCGAGATCGACTGGGTCGGCAAAGTGCCGGGTGCAGTGGAAATCGAATGGCTGACCTATCCCGGCTTGAAGCTAAACCCGAATTTCATGGCAGCGATGGAACAACAGGTGGATAAAGAAGCGCTGGTCATGTTCCTGTGCCGCAGCGCGCAGCGCTCGCACGGCGCGGCCATGCTCGCCACGCAGGCAGGCTACGCCGATTGCTACAACATTCTGGAAGGCTTCGAGGGCGACAAGACTCCCGGCAACCAGCGCAATTGTTTGAACGGTTGGCGCGTTGCCGGGTTGCCCTGGGAACAAAGCTGATTCAGAGAATTGTGCAGGGCGGGTGTACCCCGCCCTGCAACACCTACGCTGCCGACCAGCTCACCGCACCGCTGTATGCTGTTCCCAGCACGATCAAGCCGAACGCGATGCGATACCAGGCGAACACGGAAAAATCGTGGTGGCTGATGTAACGCAACAGCGCGCGCACCGCGATGAAAGCGCTGATGAACGAAGTAATGGAACCGACCAGGAAAATGCCGAGATCGTCGGCGTGAAACTGGTCACGGTATTTCACCACTTCGTACAACGTCGCCATGGTGATCGTGGGGATGGCGAGGAAGAACGAAAATTCCGTGGCCGCCTTGCGCGACAAGCCGAAAAACAAGCCGCCGATGATGGTCGCACCCGAACGCGATGTGCCAGGGATCAGCGCCAGCGCCTGCGCAAATCCCATTTTCAGCGCATCCTTCCAGTGCATATCCTCCACGCTTTTGATCGTCACCGTATGCGTGCGTTTTTCCGCCCACAGAATAATCAAACCGCCGATGATGAACGCCAGCGCCACCGGCACGGGCGAAAACAAATGCGCTTTGATGAATTTGCCGAACGTCAAACCGAGAATCGCCAGCGGCAAAAAGGCGATGAACAAATTGAAGGTGAAGCGCTGCGCGGCTTCCTGTTTTTGCATCAAGCCCGAAGTCACCGAAACCAGCTTGGCGCGGTATTCCCAGCACACCGCCAGAATCGCCGCGAACTGGATCACGATCTCGAACACTTTGCCGCGCTCGTCGTTGAAGTTGAGCAGGTCGCCGGCCAGAATCAAATGGCCGGTGGAAGAAATCGGCAGGAATTCGGTGAGACCTTCGACGATGCCGAGAATGGCGGCTTTGAGGAGCAGCAAAATATCCATGTGGTTTTATCTTTCTGATTGTTCGGTTGCGATACGAAAATTGACCTGACGGCGATCCTCTTCACTCATTTCCACCCAGCGGTTTACTTCATCAAATGTGCGCAGACAATCGCGGCACACTTCATCGCCCAGCGCCGTGGAACAGTGGCCGGTGCACGGGCATTCGGATGTGATTTCTGAAACAGAAGCTTGCATGCTTACTTCGATTCGTCTTCGTCGGCGTGCTGGCTTTCGCCATTGGCCACGGCAGTAAAGAATTCCAGCAGCGTGATCTTTTCTTCGGAGTGGTTGAAGGTTAAATGTTCGAGCCAAAACCGGGCCCTGTTCTGCGCCCGCTCATGGTCGCCCTGACCGATCAGCATGGACACCTCCAGATGCGGCAACGCGGGATCATCCGGCACGAGCTGGCGCAAGGTTTCAAACAACACCCACGCCTTCGCGTATTCCTTCTTGTCGATCAGAATGCAGCATTGCCGCTGCATCACGGCGGAGCGCAATTTCAGGTTGGCCGCAGCCATGCCGATCTCGATCATGCGCGCTTTCTGCTGCACATTTCCCAAGCGGTCATAGCACGCCAGCAAGCTGTTGAAGCAATGTTCGGCACGCTCGTCCAACTGGTCGATGTGGGTAAACAACCCTTCCAGCAACTTCACCACATCCTGCACCCGCCCCTGTTCCATCCACGTTTCCGCCACAAAGCCCATCCCCTCCGGCGGCAATTCGGCATACGGCAAATCGGCACGCTGCTGCGGCGACAACGCATCCAGCACATGCGGCAACATGCTCAGAAAAAACATGCGAACATCGTCGTGCGCCACCTTGGCGCAGCAATCCTGAAAGTTGCGCTTGGAATCGCAGGGACAGCACGCATCGGGCTGCAACTCGGGCAGCGGACGCGGCAAATAATGGTTGCCCGGCAGCTGGGTCTGATTCCAGATGTGGCGCGAAAACGCCGACATAAAACTGCGCAACTCCTTCGCATCATGCGCGAAGCGCTTGAAAAAATGCGGAGCCATAGCGACCGCATGCTTGCGGAACCAGGCCAGAAAATCGTCCGCATTTTCCTTCTGCAAAATCACCACGGCACATTGCCTCAGCAACAGCTCAAGCTCTTTCTCGGACGGATCGGCAAACGATATTTCTTGAGAAATCATTTTTGAATTGTTCATCCAGTTTATTTATTTTTTTTTGCCAAATTGCGCGCGCAGCCATTCCAGCCCACCGCTGCTTTTCCATAGTTCGAGATAATCGTCGCGGTAATACCACGCCTCATCCTTGCCTCCCACGCGCACCAATCCTTCCTGCAATCTGGGTTGTTTGGGGTTGTCGGCCAGCAGCATCTTGCGCACCTCCGGGAAGCGCTCATTGGCTTTCTTGATCGCTTCGGTGGCCGCCGGTTCCTGCTCGGCGACGAACAAAGCCAGCGCAGTGCCGTAAGCCATGCCCGCCAAGTCATTCGGGTATTTTTCAGCCAATGCCAGCGCTTCAGAAATCTTCCCGATGCGCAGGTAATCGTGGATCAACTCGTCGCGCATGCCCTGATTGTCGTGCGGATTCAGCGTCAGCACCATCCACTCCATGACGCGCACAGCATCGGAGTAATTTTTTGTGAATCGCAGCATAGCGACCAGCTCCTGCAACAAGCGCAGCGCCGGACGGTTTTCGTGCCAGCCCCATTCCAGCTTCAACCCTTCCGTGTGGTGATGCGCGATCACTTTGCGCAGCACCCCCTCGGCGTGGCGCAGCAACGGAATCAGCATCACCTCTTCAAAGCCGTGCGAAATGCGCGACTCTTCCAGCGCACCGATAAAGTCTTCGAGGATTTCAAAATGCTGCAAGGCGAGCGGATTTTTTCCAGCCAGTCCAGATCGTCGGATAAGTCCAGCGAGCTTTCGCTCATTTTCAACCAGTGCTCGAACAGGCGACGCAATTTGCTTTCCGGCACCAGCGGTCCCGCGCTGTCTTCCATCGGTTTGAGCGAGTAATGGCATTCCGGTTGCGGCAAACGGCGGATCATCTCCATCAACTCATCCACTGCCGGATTCAATTCCCGCGCAATTCCAGCAATCGCATCCGTTGCCTCGCCCTTGGCAACCGAGCGCAAAAATTCCATCAACGGCCCTTGCGCATCTTCATCATGCGCTAGCCGCGCCATCCAGAACTTGGCGCGGTCTGCGGCACGCTGTTTTTCCCCTTGGCCGAGCAGCATCACCAATTCGAGATGCGATAGCGAAGAGTGATTGGGAATCAGCCGCTGCAATTGCTGGAACAGCGCCCAACCTTCGCTGTAGTTGTTACGATCCGCCAAAATGCAACACTGCCGCTGCATCGCAGCCGCGCGCAAATACTTGTCCGGCGCGGCAAAACCTCGCTCAAGCAGACGTTTCTTCTTGACCGGATTGCCCAGCAAATCGTAGCAATCCAGCAGGCAATCAAAAGCCGCTTCGGCTCTATCATCCAGCTTGGCAAAATCGGCGAACAGCCCTTCCAGCAACTTCACCGCATCTATCGCGCGCCCCTCCGCCATCCATTGCCGCGATACAAACTCCAACTCCTCTGGATTGAGATAGGAATAGGGCAATGACTTGCGCTGATCGGTAGTGATGCTATCCAGCACATAAGACAGCAAACTCAAATTCTCAAAAGGCGACTCCGAATTTTCAACACTCGCGCAGCACTGCTTGTACTTGCGCCCCGAGCCGCAAATGCAGGGCGCGTTGCGTTCCGGCTTGGACAACGTGCGCGGGCGGAAACGATTGCCGGGCAAAGGCGTTCTGTTCCAGATTTCGCGCCCAAACACCGTCAGAAAACTGCGCAGCCCATCCGGGTCTTGCGGAAACTGCTTAAAGAAATCGGGGGCGACGATAGGCGCGTATTCACGGAACCAGTGAATAAACTCTTCCGGGTTTTCTTTGCGAATAATTTCGCTGACAGAAATGCGCAGCAGCGACTCCAATGCTTCGTCGGCCTCTTCGTCAAAAGGATTATCTTGGTTGGACATTGCGGAAGGATTGGAAAATGTTTAGTAAAAGGCAGGGCGCGATTATACCGACGGCGCGGTGGCAAGCTCCAACTGATTCAGCCACGCCAGCGCTTGCTCACGCGACTCGCCGCACATTTCAACAGAAGGCCGCAGTCCCGCACAAAACGCCGGGCGCTCCGGCTTGCCGAACACCTTGCAACGCTCATCAACATCAAGCTGCACGCAACGCACCCCGGCAGGTTTGCCGTGTAGCATGCCGGGTAGCGGGGAGGTGATGGAAGGCGCGGTGCAGCAGGCGGCGCAGTGGGGGCGGCAGTTCATGGGGAGGGATTATATCGCGCCAGCTCGGATGCTGATTTGATTGCCCCAAATGACCGCATGCAACAAATCAGGTCGGCGGCTACTGAATTCACCCTGTGCGAAAACTGACGCACAATACTCATATCGGCATATCAGGAGTAACGTAACCGTCCAACCGCCCCACATTGAAAGAGCAAGCAGAAGCTAAGAGCATAGTGTCCACCACTAGTGTCCGGTTAAAAATCAAACAAAATCATTTGGTTGTCGGGTGGTGGGGCGACGATTGCGGAGGTGTCCGGCTGCAAGGCGCATGCGATATGGGTTTTCTCGAAAACCGAGACCGACAAAATCTGTAACAAAGTGTAGAGCGAGGCATCGAGATGGAGTTCCTTTTTGACGATAGCGATCAGCACGTAGGTAGAAACAGCGCACCAGATTTGCGTCTTCACCGCGTTCTCGCTCGTGCCCAGAAAACGCTTGATACGCAGGTGCTGCTTGATCCATTTGAAGAACAGCTCCACCTGCCAGCGACTCTTGTACAGTGCGGCAATAGTCAGCGGCGGCAACGTCGTATTGTTGGTCAGAAACACCAGCGTCTTGCCCGTCACGGGGTCTTTGTATTTGATGCGCCGCAAATGTTCGGGATAGTCGCGGGACACGTAAAACCCGTTGAGACGAATGGCCTGATCGCAGATTACTCCCGTGCTGCGGTTGGTCGTGGTCGAGTACACGCGCCGCGCGTCCATGCCGCGTTTGGCGCGGGTCACAAAGAACGCGCCCGCCTGATGAATCTTGTAAAGCCTGCCGAAGTCCACGTAGCCCCGATCCATCACATAAAACGCGCCCGCTTCGACGGGCAAGATGTCGAGCACTTTGACATCGCCCATCTTGCCGTCGCTGATGTGAAT
The DNA here is from genome assembly GCA_028710605.1 of Sideroxydans sp. GTDB lineage: Bacteria > Pseudomonadota > Gammaproteobacteria > Burkholderiales > Gallionellaceae > Sideroxyarcus. Next base: position 92,219 of record JAQTTU010000002.1, on the reverse strand, counting down.
GAAGGCCGGAATCGCCCCGCGCAAGTCCAGCAGCGTGTGCATCTTCACCGCCGCCTTGGTGCTGCGGAACGGGGCCCAGTCGAACAGGCTCAAGCACAGGTCGATGGTGGTCGAGTCCAGCGCGTAAACCGCTGCGTCGAGTTCCAGCCCCGTAGGTTCTTGGGCGTAGAGGTCGCGTGCGCGCAGGATCAGGCGCATCGCCAGCGCGTGGCAAATTTGCCAGTCCCGGTTGTTCAGCGCATCCGCGAGCGTCGATCTGGCTGGCGCGCCGCCCAAGCCCATATGAAACAGTTTGCTTTGGTTGGATGCCAGACAAGATTCGATGTCGCGCAAAGATTCGCGCCACGTCAATTGCGAGAACGCCATCACGCGAAACAAATCGGCGCAACCCAAGGTGCGCACACCAGAGTCGCCACCGTGCCGGTCGATAATGCGCCCGAAGGTCTTCCACGGCACGTACTCCATGACTTGCGCAAACAGCGTCTTGCCCACGTTCATACATCACCCCAAGCTCTCTAAACTCGGAATGATCGCAAATGCTTCTTCTAAAATTCAAATCGTGGACACCCATGAATCGCTCGAAACCCCCGATAATATTGGTTTTGCAGCCGTCACACCTTAATTTAACCGGACACTAGTAGTCACCTCTAGAAATTAAAATTCCGTCATTCCGGCGCAGGCCGGAATACAGCGGGTTAAATTAAAATGCTTTTATGTCAGTGCGTTGCGCTGTCTGTATTATTAACTGGACACCGCCCTTCGCCAGTGTGACGAATTTATAGAGATTCCATTATTTATATATCAAAATACTTAATTCGCTTAACAAGCCATTTTTGTTTATATAATCCGATATATGAAAAGCCTGATCGAAATTTTCCTGCGCGGGGAATGGGTCGAAGCTGCCGAGATCGAATCGCTGGGTGTCGATCAGTGTCGCTTCAGCTATTTGCCGGACTATGTTTTCTCCGATGCGCCCGAACCCGTCGCTTTCAATTTGCCCGTCGGCCTGAATGCGTATCAGGGGCGTTGCCCGTCATTTCTGTACGACTTGGTGCCGCAGGGCGCGGGCAGAAAATTCTTGTTGGCCAACCTCAAACTCGCCGATGCCGACGAGCTGGTGATGCCGCTGATCCAGCATGGCGCGTTCAATCCCATCGGGCGTTTGCGCATCAACACGGCGCGGCAGTTTTTTGAACAAAACCTGGTACAGGCGCGCCAGCATGACGGTTTCACGCTGGACGAGATCGTTAAGCGCGATCCCGGTTTCGTCGAGTATCTCGATTTGCACGGCATGTTGGGTTGCGGTACGACGGGCATTCAGGGTGCTGCACCCAAGTTTCTGCTGACGCAAAACCATGACGGTTTGTGGTTCGCAGATACGCTGCTGGCGGATGCCGATGCGGCGGCGCACTGGCTGGTGAAAAGGCCGCGCGGGCGCGACGAATCAGACATCGCTATTCTGCGCAACGAGGCGGCTTATATGCAGATTGCCGCGCGGTGCGGTTTGCGCGTGTTGGGCGGATGCCGTTTCGACAACGATATGTTGTTCGTGCGGCGCTTCGACCGCAAAGTGGTGGATGGCAAAGTGCTGCGTTTGCATCAGGAAAGTTTGGCTTCTGTGGCCGGGCATCAGCAGTTTGGCATCCGCGCCAATCATTTCGAGCTGGTCAAGGCCATGCTGGCGCAGGTGGATGATGCGCAAACCGAGTTGGTCGAATATTTGAAACGCGATGTGCTGAACCTCGCTTTGCGCAACACCGACAATCACGCGCGCAATACCGCGCTGCAAATATTGCCCGATGGTCGCGTTCAGCTCACGCCGCTGTTCGATTTTGCGCCCATGTTTATGGACAGGGAAATGATCGCGCGCACCTGCAAATGGCTGGATGAAGAGGGCAAAGAGATTCGTGCGCTGGATGAGATCATAGACAAGCTGCCGCTTGAAGATCAGGTCAAAGAAAAATTAAGCAACGAATTGCGCGCGTTTTTGCCCGTGGTCGAAAGTTTGCCCACGATGATGCGGGGCGTGGTGGATGAAGGCATCATCGAGCAATGCCGCAAGAGTATCGAGGGGCAGTGCGGGGTAATTGCAGCACTTTGATGTTTTTTTGTAGGAGCGAGCTTGCTCGCGAATAATCTTCGCGAGCAAGCTCGCTCCTACAAAAACAACGCGGCAGGTGAACTATTTGGGGAAAATTTCATGGCTGACAAAAGACTCAAACCCGCCGACCGCGATGCCGAGCGCAAGCGCATGGACGAGTTTTTTCTGTTGTTCGGCGAAGGGCGGATCAGCCTCGCCGAGGCGGTGCGCGAAATGCGGCGTATCAGCAGGCTGACGCAACCGGAGTTCGCTAAACACCGCAAAGTTTCGCTGGGCACGCTGCGCCAGATCGAGAGCGGCGATGCCGACCCCAAGGTGGCAACGCTGAATAAAATTGCTGATATTTTTGGACTGGAAATCGGTTTTGTAAAAAAGAAAAAATAGCTTCGCCGTTAATCCGGCACTACTCTCTCAATCACTTATACGACAAGCACAACGAATGACTACCACTCCACCAATCTCAGACGATCTGTTCCCCGAAGAGCTTCCGCCGGAAGCACCAGCACCCGTTCCAGAGCCCAGCGAACCCACCAACAACAAACGCGAATTCGCCCCGCTCGCTCCGTTGCCCGATGCCGACGAAGTCCTCATCGCCGATTACGCCGAGCGCGCCTATCTCGAATACGCGGTGTCCGTGGTCAAAGGCCGCGCGCTGCCGGAAGTGTGCGACGGTCAGAAGCCGGTGCAGCGCCGCATCCTGTACGCCATGCGTCAGATGGGTCTGACCCACGGCAACAAGCATGTGAAGTCGGCGCGGGTAGTGGGCGATGTGTTGGGTAAATATCATCCGCATGGCGACTCTTCCGCATACGAGGCGATGGTGCGGCTGGCGCAGGATTTTGCGATGCGCTATCCGCTGGTGGATGGTCAGGGCAACTTCGGTTCGCGCGACGGCGACAATGCGGCGGCGATGCGTTACACCGAGGCGCGACTCACGCCGATTGCCGATCTGCTGCTGTCCGAGCTGGATATGGGCACGGTGGATTTCATCCCCAACTACGACGGCGCGTTCCAGGAACCGGCGATGTTGCCCGCGCGACTGCCGATGGTGTTGCTCAACGGCGCATCGGGTATCGCGGTGGGTATGGCGACCGAGATTCCTTCGCACAATCTGAAAGAAGTGGCGCAGGCCGCCATGGCGCTGGCGAAGAATCCCGCTATCAGCGACGACGAAATTTTGTCGCACATCAGCGGGCCGGATTTCCCCGGCGGCGGGCAAATTATTTCTTCCGCCGCCGACATCCGCGATGCGTACACCAGCGGGCGCGGCTCGCTGAAGATGCGCGCACGCTGGACGGTGGAGCAACTGGCGCGCGGCCAGTGGCAAGTGGTGGTGAGCGAATTCCCGCACGGCGTGTCGGCGCAGAAGGTGCTGGAGGAGATCGACGAGCTGACCAACCCCAAGGTCAAGGCCAACAAGAAATCGCTGTCGCCGGATCAGGTGCAGAACAAGCAGCTCATCCTGTCGGTGCTGGATACGATTGCCGACGAATCGGACAAATCGCAGAAGATACGGCTGGTGTTGCAGCCCAAATCGTCCAAGCAAAATCCCGACGAGATGATGGCGGTGTTGCTCACGCACACCAGCTTGCAGAACTCGGTGTCCGTCAACCTCACCATGATCGGCCTCGACGGTCGCCCGCAACAGAAAGCGCTGACGCAGGTGCTGCGCGAGTGGGTGGAATTCCGTCTGCGCACCGTCACGCGCCGTTGCAGTTTCCGCCTCGGCCAGGTCAACGACCGCCTGCACATCCTCGCCGGACGCATGATCGTTTACCTGAACATCGACGAAGTGATCGCGCTGATACGCGGCTCGGACGCGCCGAAAGAAGATTTGATGGCGCGCTTCGAATTGTCCGAACGCCAGGCCGAAGACATTCTGGAAATCCGTCTGCGCCAACTGGCGCGGCTGGAAGGCATCAAGATCGAGAAAGAGATCAAGGCGCTGGAAAAAGAAGCGCGCGAGCTGAAGAAGATATTGAACAGCGAAGATGCGCTGCGCGAGCTGGTGGTGAGCGAGATCGAAGCCGATGCCAAGACCTTCGGCGACGCGCGCCGCACGCTGATCGAAGAAGCACAGATCACCAAGGTGGCGGTGCCGGTCAACGACGAACCGGTGACGGTGTTCATCTCGCAGCGCTTCTGGGTGCGCACGCGCCAGGGCCACGGCATCGACGCGAGCAGCATCGCGTTCAAGGACGGCGACAGCGTGGCGGCCACCTACGAATGCCGCACCACCGACCAGTGCATCGTCATCTGCAACAACGGCCGCGTGTGCAGCATCCTCGTGTCCGCGCTGCCCTCCGGTCGCGGCGATGGCGCACCGCTCGCCACCTTCATCGAACTCGCCCCCGGCGCAAAAATCGCGCACGCCCTCTGCGGCAAAACCGAAACCCCGGTGCTGATCTCCACCAGCGCAGGTTACGGCTTCCCCTGTTTCATCGGCGACATGGTGGGTCGCAACAAGGCGGGCAAGCAGTTCATCAGCGTCAAAGAAGAAACCATCCTGCCGCCCGCCCTGCTCGCCCCGACCAAAACTTCACTGGTCGTCGTGCTTTCCAAACACGCAAGGCTGCTCACGTTCATGCTGTCCGAACTGAAACTGCTGCAAGGCGGCGGCAAAGGCATGATGCTGATCGACTTGAAAGAAGGCGACGAACTGACGGATTGCACAGTGGTCAATCAACCGGCGGTGACGTTGAGCGGCACGGCGGGGAGCAAGGTGGGGCAGTTGCATATTGGCGGGAAAGAGTTGCAGGGTTACTTTGGTGCGAGGGCCAGGACTGGGAAGGTGGTGGAGACTAGGTTAAAGGGGTTGAGGTTTGAATGAGCAGGTTTACGCTTGAAGGATACAAAATCATTATGAAAAAAACCGTTAAGTACACACTCGATTCGGCCAAGTCTTTGCCATTAACCAAAAAGCAAAAGGACGAAATTAAGGAGCTATCTGAAATGCCGGATAGAAAAATTGATTACAGTGATATTCCATCGCAGTCGGAAGAGTTTTGGAAGAATGCAGTGAGCAACCCGTTTTACAAACATACCAAAACGCTACCGCAGGCCATGTAGATTCGGATGTGTTGACTTAGCTAGAGTCCAAGGAGATAGATTGCCAGACGTGCGTCAACGCGATACTGCGAGCGGCTATGTTGCAGGGGATTAAACACTGAGGGACTTGGCAAAATTATTTGTGGTCTGGAACTGCTTTACTGACATCGAAAAATATTCCGACCCCTTTAATTGTCAATCAACCGGCGGTTGCGTTGAGTGGCACGGCGGGTAGCAAGATGCATCAACTGCATATTGCCGGGAAAGAGTTACAGACTTACTTCGGTGCGCGGGCAAGGACTGGGAAGATGGTTGAGACGAAGATGAAGGGGTTGAGATTTGAATTAACTTTGAGCCGTTTTAGCTCTTTCCATATTCGAAAAATCTGCATTGGTGAAATTAAGCAGCGGAGCGCTTTGCAAGAATATAGTCTTCTTAAGACCTCTAAACTAATGAATTGCGGTTTCTCGTGCCCCTGTTAAAATGTGATCGCTTCCTATCATTCAGTAACATTCACATGTCCAGCACCCAGAATAAAAGCGGTTACTTTGAGCCAATCCATGCTGCGCATGCGATTGAACAGGTGGTATTTGTTCTGCAGTTTGACACACCTCTAAGTGACGAGATTTTTGCCCAAGTCCAGGAGTGCGCAAAGCAATTTGAGACTGAGTCCGACTTGCCAAGACTTATGAAACGGGCAGGGATTTCTATTTCATTTTCTCCCGCAGGCCAATCAGCTACCGTCCCATCTCAAAAGTCGGGTTTTATGTTACGTCGGATGCGGGCAGATGGCTCAATTGAAAAGGAACTTCGAGTTGAGCCTGACTCAATAGCATTTATGACTTCGCTGTATACGCGCTGGGATGCAATTTGGGTGCAGGCGAAAAATTACTTTTCAAAGCTAGCACCAATTTATGCCGCTAATTCGAAGATTGTTGGGATTGGCCTAAATTACGTGGACAAGTTCATATGGACTGGCGACAAGGCTGAATGTAGTGCAAACGCGCTCCTTCGTACTGATTCAAAATATTTGTGTCCGCAGATATTTGAAGCACAGGATTTCTGGCATAGCCATACAGGTGCGTTTATACGTGCCGACGAACAAACGAAGCGACTGCTAAATGTTAACGTTGATCATCTTGAGGAAAATCGTGGTGACGAGATGCGACGGGTAGTGTCGGTTATTACCGTATTAACTGACATGCTGAATCAGCCAGATTACATACCTGCTGAAGTCTCAACAGAGAATATTGATCAGTTCCTAGATAAGCACGCAACGGGATTGCATCTGTTTGGTAAGGAAGTGTTGGGCAATATCATCAACGACGAGATGAGTAAGCGCATCGCGCTTGGAGGATAAGAATGCACAATGCAACGTTAGGTACATCAGCCAAAGCAGCGCAGGTTCTTGCCGGAATACTGGCAGTATCAAGCCCGGTATCAGCATGTGAATTCCCAAAAAGTTTGGAGCTTTATGCGCGTCCAGTGCAAAAGGCAACTTCTCACATTCCGTTTGCTCTCCCGACATCCAATGCAACTTCAATATTCGCTGGTCAAGGACAATATAGTGATGCGGCTTATGTTGATGCAGCTGAATCGACAGTTCCATTGGAAAGACTAACCACTCAGCACGAAAAGCTTATTGGCGAGATTAGAAGCTGGAGTCTGTTGAGCGCAGATTGGGATGGCGAGGGTGCTCTCGCTCCTTCTGCGCAGTCGATAAAAGAGTCGGTGTCATTTTCTAGGTTGCTCAGTGATGTTTCACTTCCTGAGCCTATGTTGCTCGCCTCTGGGCATGTTTCACTTTACAAGAATGATAGCGATCTATACGCAGACATCGAGTTTCTTGGCGATGGCCGAATTGCGTACTTTATAAAACGCAACGGAGATAAGCACAAAGGTGTTCTCACATTTGACTCTCAGAAAATGCCAGCTGTGTTCTCAGCTCTTCTCGCAGCTTAGACAACTTGTCCACCGTTTTTTTGGTGGGCAGGTAGATTGCCAAGGCATAAATCACCGCACGAACGACGAAGGCGACAAACGCGTTTCTAAAATTAACGCTGCTGCGCCAAGCTGCGCCTGCGAAAAATATCGGATGAGCAGACATTCACCCGGTGTAATTGAGAATTCTGAGCTACTTGCTCTTTTTGTTTTTTTGCCCATGCATAACATTGATAAGAGTGGAAAAGCAAAGCCGAATATTTTTTCTCATGTCCATCGAAAGGGTCGCTCTATTCAACGAGATTCAGTAGCACAACCCAACGAGCTAATCAGATTTGCGAGCGACTTTCTTGCCGACGATGAAGGGCGAGTATGGAAAGGGGTGTTATTAGCAAAATGCGAAGATGTGCGTAACATTAAATCTGATGATTCGTTAAATAGAGCAGTTTGCATATACGATTCAGCAGAGAAGGAAAACCCTGCGCATGGGGAAATGGCTCAAACACAACATGTTATCGAAGCAGATGAAATTGAATTACGTCACGATTTATTGGCCGTATTTGGCGGTGGCGCTATCACTACACCGTTGCAGTATCGGGACGGCTTTGTCTGGAATAGCCTTTCTCCTCAATTACAAGCACGAAATTGAATTAAGTGACCTGAGAATGACCTGAGGTCTAGAAACGATGCGCCGCGAGTATGCCTTTAGGGGCAAGAATATTCAATCGCCCGAAGATGCCCGCCGATAAGCGATCTTCGGGCGACACTCGATGTAGATCGCCTATTGACGGGCGTTCCCGTGAAGTTCGAGTTTTGAAGTGATGGCGTTTATGCGCCAGACTTCGTGGAATGAAAAAAAACCGGGACAGTTTCCGATTGTTTGCAGCATTCAAATCGTCAGTCTTTTTGAGATATCACTTCCAATTTCATCGCGTCCTTTTTTCCTGTGCGCATTGCCAGTTCCTCCGCACGCTGTTCCACTTTCGCGCGTCGTTCATGTGTCAGTGCTGCCAACACTTCTTTGAGATGAATTGCCATTGTCGTCAACGCAGAAGTTCAGGCTGCCGCGTGATTATCCGCAAGGCTTTTGATTTTGAGCAGCACGTCGTGCAGCTTTTCCTCAGCCATCCACAGATCGTATTTCGATTGCATATCCACCCACAACTACGCGCCATTGCCCAGCAGTGCGCCCAAGCGTAGCGCCATTTCTGCGGAGATGCCGCTGCGTTCTGCCAGTACGGCATGCAGGGTTTGGCGCGATATGCCGAGGTTGTTGGCGAAAGCGCTGACCGACATGCAGCAATTACGCAAACGCTTAAAGTCCCGCATACCCAGCCTCTTGCTGGCTGCGCACGGCAAGGATAAAGACGGTATCGACTTCGACCACGTAACGGTATAAAGCCACATAGCCGTGTGAACGATGCCCGATCACCAGTTCTCGCTTGTCGTTTTTTGAGGGACGACCAATCATGGGGTTGTACTCCAGCACACTGAACGCTTCGATGATCTCCCGAATGCGCAATGCTGGATTCTCGATCTGATATTGGGCAAGGTGTTCGAGGATGCGATCAAAATCATCTCTTACTTCCGGTGCCAGTTCGATGCGCGTCATTTTCAGCGCGCCAGTTTGCGGGCAACCGGGCGTTTTACTTCTTTTCCAACAAGTTTTTCTTCCAGATAGCCGCGCATTTCCTGCCAGGGAATCGTCTTCCCGGTGGCAACGATACGTGCATATCGCTCTTCGGCATCTGCATCGAAAGCGGCTCGCAGATCTTCCTGCTCGGCCTTTTTCGCAATGGCATCAAGAATGAAGGCGTGAGTTGTTGTGCCGGATCGTTTCGCAGCCGCCGCAACGCTGGCTTTCAGGTTTTCCGGCATACGTATGGTGGTTGTGGACATGGCCGTCTCCAAGGGTTAATGGAACGCGCTTACTGTAGCACGGTAGTGCTACATCTGCATGGATCGTTGCAGACAGCTCCCATCGATCCGTGTTGAATCGCTGCACCCGCGAGCCAATGGGGTCGGGTTCGGAATATTCTCAGCAACACGCCACAACAATTTGTTACATCGTTGTAGTTCTAACAACTTCAATTCTCTGTAGCTCTAAAAGCAGTTTAAAACGTTGCTCATACGGCATTTTGAAGTGCTTCGGTGCTGTTTCAAAGTATGGACTACAGACAGTTCGGACGTAAAGGCTGGATTTGGTTCTAACGTTCTGTCTGCATTTCAAGCGCAATAAATTTAGCAAAAGGCTTGATATCTCCGTCCACGCTTGCTGTTTCAAGCGCTTGCATATAACTGTCGCGGTTTTTCATGCGAACAACCGTCCACGGGTACCCTCCTGATGCCAGCATTGCATTCATCAGGAAACGTCCAATTCGTCCATTGCCATCCATGTATGGATGGATAAATACAAAAAGGTGATGGCTCAATACTGCGCGTACAGCAGGTTCCGGTTCTTGCGCAATTAGGTTAAACAGCATTTCCATAGCATCCGCCAGCGCATCTCGAGGAAGCGGCGTGTGCATTGAATTTCGAATAAAGACTTGGCCACTGCGGTATCCAGCCAGTTGATGCGGCTCCACAATGCCAGCCGCAACAGAAGGGGCGAACAGTTCACCATACCACCGATGGTGCGCGCTTCTTGCAACTTCCCCTGGATTATTATCGGACAGAATTTCAGTTAGGCTAGTTTTGACAGATTGAAATGCTTGATAGTACCCGCGCGCTGCCAAAGCATCTTTGTTGCTTTTATCCTTTTCACTCACATTGGGGTCCCAGTTACCTTGTGCAACTCGCTCAATCAATTCATCGCTGACTTGATACCCTTCAATTGAGAGGGAGTTGTAGGCATCCGCCATATATCGCTCATCCACGTCGGACAGATAGGATTCAATTTGTTTTGGCATGCCTGGAGCTAACGGAAATACCGACAAGACATCATCGCGCCAACCAGCCCACATCGACTGGATGCGCATGGCATAGGGCGAACGCTCTCGGCTGTTTCCCAATGTAGATGCCTTAATCTCAAATGGATTGGATTCGCGCACTGTGTACTTCGCCTGCTTCATCGTTTCAATAATGCGGTCAGCATCTTTATCACGCCCCATAAATCGCATGGCTCCCGCCAGCCGGCCTGCGGCTGAAACCATCCCATCGCCAGCCAGCAGAGTGGTCAGCAAATCTCCAGGGTCTCGAACCAAATTTAGTGCAATTTCAGCTTCCTGCGGATTGTATTTAAAGAACTGCGGCCCAAGGCGACATAAAACCTCTGGCAGTGAAATAACCTGTAATCCGTTAACCTCAATTCGATTATTTGGCACGTTTTTTTCGTCTGTATAAATAAGTACTGACGTATCGTGAGGTAGATTTAGAGTTGATGTGCCACCTTCTTTAGTAATCACCGCAATTTGGCGGGGAATAACCGTACAGTGTGTGTGCAACAGCGCAGAAGCTTCCGTGTTAAGGCAATACCTTTTACCGAAGCGTTTATCCAAGTATCCTGAAAGAAATGACCAGAAGCTTGCATACCAAGCGGTGCTATCGCCGTGGTTATCGCTTGGATTGGAACATACGTACCATCCCTTCATCACTGGGCGCAAGAATCCCTCATCTACTAGTATGACTCGGTGTGCTTCTTTCAGATCGCTGGATTCGATAACTCCGCTATGCTTGTCCTGCAGTTTTTTGAGCACTCTCAATGCGGTAGCAAGTTTCTCATTAGGTTTCGCCATTTCTTCACCTAGTATGTTTTCGTCTTAGCACCAGCTATGTTATTGGCTCTAGCACCAGCTATGTTATTGGCTCTAGCACCAGCTATGTTATTCCAACAACAAAATAATGCAATTTATTGTTAACAAATGAATCTTTAATATTCATATATTAATTAACTATTGCACAAATAGTACTAGAATATTGTGTTACTTTACACATTAATTCTAGTCATATTTTTTAGTCTTATTGATCCGGCCAAGTGAGGTTTGAAGTTTTCATGCAGCATATTCTACGCACGAATTCTGAAAGAATTTTTTTACCCGCTAATAGCCAAAGGGGGCCAATCAAAGGAGCCAGGCTAGGAATATTCCAACAACTATGCCAAATCGATGGGGAGACTCCATCGATCCGCACTGAATCACTGCCCCCGAGCAAGCTCCGCCAACCCCTTCTCAATCATCAGCCTTCTCCGCTCCACAGCACTTCTTGTACTTCCTTCCGCTGCCGCAACTGCAAGGCGCATTGCGGCTTATTTTTTTGGGAGTTTCATGTTCAGCGCTTATGCCATTGGCGCTGTCTGCCGCACGACGTTGCGGCGCCCAGAATTTGTAGATCCAGCCGATACTGGCCGGGATTTGTTTGGAAAGTTCTTCGCGCTGAGCGGGCGTTTCTACCAGCGCTTCTTCTTCCTCGGTGATGTCCGGCGCGCCCAGCAGGTAGATCGGGCGCAATGCCGTTGGACCGTATCTGGATTCAAATAATGACTGCCAGTTTTCCCGCTGCATGTTGATGCCGGTCATGAATCCGTGCGCCCACATTTCGCCGTCCATGTATTCGCGTTCGTCGCCTTCATAGACTTGCAGGTCGAAGACTGGCTCGAAATGTTCCGCATCCTGTTGCAGGCTCCAGACGATAGCGTTCAGGTGGCGCGTGAGCAGGTCGGTGATCCTTGCGGCCTGGGCTGCGGATGCAAATTTCGGCGCATCGGCTGCGGTCGGGCCCCACACGCGCGGCATCCATACCTCTGGCTCGGGCATGGCCGGACCGCAAGCGAGCGCGGTCAGAAATCCATCGAGGCAATCCAGCAGCATGACTTCGTTGGTGGTGGCATCGGACATCAGGAAGCTGTCGAGCTCGTCCATTTCTTTTTCAGAGAGCGCGAGCGTAATTTCCATAGCGTTTGTTTCTTGTTTTGACATGGTTGTTCCTGAATGATTGGGCTTCTTGCCCGGCGTGAGCTGTAGCGTTCGGCGCGGACATTAGCAGGAATCAATCGGGCGAGGTATGGTTTGTTGCGGCCTGCTGCCACCTGCCGCCTTGCCCGCAAGCCAATAGGCACGGCCATCTCCAGCGTTCACCTGTTGCAGATCGCCTATTGACGGGCATCTTCGCGAAGGGGAGTTTCCGGCAGCCCGTCTTTCAACCTTTCACCGCCCCTTCACGATCACCAGCGCGATGCCGCCGAGTATCGCGCCGGATGCCAGCACCAGACGCAGCGTCACCGCCTCGCCCAGAAACAGCACACCGCCCAGCGCGGTGATGACCGGCACGCTGAGTTGCACGGTGGACGCGCTGGCGGCCTTAAGTGCGGGCAGCACCGAGTACCAGATGGCGTAGCCGATGCCGGAGGCCAGTGCGCCGGAGGCGACTGCATACGCGATACCGGCGCTATCCAGCGTGGCACCATCAAGGGTGACCAGGCTCACTGCCGCAGCCATGGGCACGGCGCGCAGAAAGTTGCCCGCCGTGATGCGTGTGGCATCGCCTGCCCCCTTGCCGCGCAACGAGTAGATGCCCCAGGCGACACCGGAAGCCAGCATGAGCACGGTGCCGATGAGCGGCGGCGCGGTGAGGCCGGGCAGCAGCAGGCCGGTCAATCCGGCAAGTGCGAGCACGAGCCCGACGATCTGCCAGCCATGCAGACGCTCGCCCTTGCTGATGCCGTAGCCGATCATGGTGGCCTGCACTGCGCCGAAGAGCAGCAACGCGCCCATCGCCGCCGGCAGGGTGACGTAGGCGTATGAATACAGGATGGCATAGGCGAAAAGTGCCGCCGCAGAGCGCCAACTGCCTTTGCCGCTCTTGTGGCCTCGGAACAGGTTGGCGATGAGCCACAGCGTGGCCGCGCCGGAGATGAGACGGATGGTGGTGAAGCTGGCGGCATCAATGGCGGTGAGTTTGAGTGCCATGCGGCAGAACAACGTGTTGCCGGCAAACGCCATCATCGTTATCACGGTGAGGATGAATATCTTTGGGCGTGTCATTTCGAATCACATTCGGATATTTTTGTATGGCTGCATTTTACGCTGGCGTGCGGCTGCACAACATTAAGCCTTTTCGCTGCGTGAAATCAGGGAACCTTGTTACCATTCCAACATCTGACTTGCGGCAAGCCATCGCCACGATGAATACCCACTTGAACAACTCAACGCGCAGGAACTAAATTGAATCTATTTGCCGGTCTCGGACTCCACGTTTTTATTGCCGTGTTCTTCGCCATCCACGCGGTGCGCAACGGGCAGCCGATGTATTGGTTGCTGATCTTGTTCCTGTTTCCGCTGATGGGCAGCGCGGTTTATTTCTTTGCCATCTTTTTGCCGGGCTTCCGGCTTGACCACCGCGCGCGGCGCGCGGTGAGCGTGGCGGCGAAGGTGCTCAATCCGCAGGGCGAGATGCGGGATGCGCAGGCCGCGTTTGATGATTTACCGACGGCGCAGAACCAGATACGCCTAGCCGAGGCCCAGTTCGAATTGGGCTTGTTTGAAGCGGCGGCCAAGAACTATGAAGCGTGCCTTAAAGGGCCATTTTCTACTTCGCTGGAAATCAGATTCGGCGCTGCGCGTGCCTTCGTGGAATGCCGCCGCTTTGACGAAGCGCTGCTGCACCTTGAAGCCATTCAGGCAATCGATCAGGCATTCCGGCGCGAGGCGGTGTCGCTGCTGCTTGCGCGCACTTATGCCGGAACAGGCCGTGCAACCGAAGCGCGTTCCCTGTTCGAATCAGTGGTGGAGCGTTATGGCTCGTTCGAGGCGCGCGCCGAGTATGCGATTTGGGCGCTGTCCGTCGGAGATACGGCCACAGCGGCGAGACTTCAAGCCGAGATCGATCACATTACCAAGCGCTGGAGCCCGCAAGCGCGCGAGCACAATGCAGCAACCATGCAGCGCTTGAATGCGGCGCTTGGCCTGGCGGGCAAACGCCCGTGAGAACCATGCGCCCACTCGTTGCCAACTGCTTGCGCTTTATTTTGCTCGCGCTGCCGCTGCTGGCGCACGCGAGTCTTCCCGAAAACTCCAGCGTCCCCGGCGGCGTTGCGCTGGTGCCGCTGTGCAGCGTTTCAGTGTGCGCCGCTGCGCCGCAAGCATGGTCAGGTAAGCAGCCGGTGCTGGTGACTGCCGATCACGATGAATGGGTTGCGGTGGTGGGTTTGGCGCTGGATACGACTCCGGGCCCGCATGAGCTGCGCGTGAAGATCGGCGAGGAAACCAAGTCGCAGCAATTCGCGGTCAACGCCAAGGAATATCCCGAGCAGCGCATCACGCTTAAAGACAAAAGCAAAGTCGATCTTTCGCCCGCTGACGAGGCGCGGGCTAAACGCGAGATCGCGGCCATCATGAAGCTCAAGCTCGAATGGCGCGCGACACCGGACACCGATCTGGCGCTGATGCTCCCGGCCCCGGGCGAACTGGCCAGTCGCTTCGGCGTGCGCCGTTTTTTCAACGGCGAGCCGCGCGCGCCGCATGTCGGACTGGATGTGGCGGTGAAGCGCGGCACGCCGGTCAGCGCGAGCGCGCAGGGCATCGTGCTGGCGGTGGCAGATTACTTTTTCAACGGCAAAACGGTTTTTGTCGATCACGGCAACGGGCTGATCACCATGTACTGCCATCTTGACCGTATTGATGTGCAAGCCGGTGCGGCGGTAAGCAAAGGCCAGCGCATCGGGCTTTCCGGCCAGACCGGTCGCTCCTCCGGCCCGCATCTGCACTGGAGCGTGGTGCTGAACGGCGCGATGGTCGATCCCGAGTTGTTTGTTGCGGCGAAGCCGCTGCATTAATTTTCTGCTGCGCTATCGGGGGACGAGCCGGTAAACCTTGTGTTCGGAATAGCTTGCCGCTTCGGGTTCCGGCACGCTTTCCACATGCGCCAATTCAATTTCGAAGGCTTGCGCATAGAGCGCGGTGATTTCGCCGGACGCGCCCAAGGTGACTTCCCGCGTTTCGCCTTCGTCGGCATCTTCCACGGTGAGCAAAAACACTTTGCAGGCTAGCGGCAGAATCTGTTTGAGGTGGGCGACATAAAGGAGGCGTATGTCTTGCGGCAGTGCGGTGAGCGCGGCTCTGTCATACACCGCGTCGATGCGCCCCAGATCGCGTTGGCTCACATCGAAATAGTCGCCGCAGAGGATGCTGATTTTTCCGCATTGCCAAAGGGTGAATCCGCCGACATCGCGCTGCGTCGCCTGCATCCGGTTTTCGCTGAAGAATGCGCGCACGGCGACGGGACTCAATTCCAGGCCGATCACTTCATGGCCTTGCTGCGCCAGCCAGATCATGTCCAGACTTTTGCCGCACAGCGGAACGAATACTCTGCTGCCCGCCGCGAGTTCAAGACCGCGCCAGAAGCGAATGAGCAACGGGTTGATTTCCGGCTGGTGGAAATCGGTCTGCTGGTCGCGCCAGCATTGCTGCCAGAGCGCGTTGTCGTTGCCGGTCATAAGAGAATTTGTTGGGTTAAAGGCTGGGCAAGCCGGTGGATTGGCGGCTGGACAAAGCCTAACACCTTCCGCTCTGCTTGATAGAGATGATTGAATCCGCAGCCCGGTCAATACGGCCAATTCCGTTGCATGCATCATGCGGATCGCCTATTGACGGGCATGTGCGTGGATGTTGCCGACTTGTCGGCTTTACATCCACGGCCTACTCCTTGCGGGTACTCCATGAAGCCCCGCGAAAAACAAGGCCTTTGTATTGTTCTGCTGAAGTTAAACCGAAAGCATCAGGTTTTGAATTTAGGCATAATCTGCGCAACCAGCCCCGCATTACCCAGCTATCCGTGAACTATTTTGAACGATAAGACTGCCATTCAATCCGCGAAATTGCGACAGTTGCTTTCCGTGAGCAAGGTGTCGTTGATCGCCAGCATTTCGCTCGCGCTGTTTCTCGCTTATATGCAGCAAGCGGTGGTGTCTTCCGCCAGTTTTATTGTCTGGGGCTCGCTCATGGTGCTGGCCTCGCTGTTGCGTGCCGCCCTTGTCTATGCGCCCAAACATTTCGACGTTGACTACGATGCCAATGTGCATCTGTGGAAGTTTCGTCTCGGGGTTATTGTGGCCGGCGCGGTTTGGGGTTCGGCAGGGTTTCTGCTGTACCCGGACAATCATCCGCAGCATGTGATGTTCCTGATTTTTGTGCTGGGGGGAATGACGGTCGGCGGCGTGGCTTCGTTCTCTGCCGATCTGATCAGCGCCGTTTCATTTTCGGTGTTGCTTTGCCTGCCGATCACCGTCCGCCTGTTTGTTGCAGGCGACGGCTTGTCCGCCTCCATGGGCATGGCGGTACTGCTGTATCTGGGATTCATGATCATGATTTTGCGGCGCATCAGTCGCAATGTTTATGAAAATATTTCCTTGCGCCTCGAAGCCGCCGCACGCGAGGAGAAAGTGCGCGAAGGCAAGGAGCGCTACCGTTTGCTGCTGGCCCATTTGCCGGTCGGCATTTTCCACTTCGACACCGATCTGGTTATCACGTATTGCAACGAGCGCTTGGCCGCTATGCTGCGCAGTTCTGTCGAGCGCCTGATCGGGCTGGATATGAAACTGCTCAAGGAGCAGGCCATCCTGCCCAGTTTGCGCAAGGCGCTGCAAGGCGAGATGGGGTATTTCGAGGGACATTATCTCGCCACGCACAGCGAAGCCGACGGATGGGCTTACATTACCTGCGCGCCTTTCCATGATGGCAGCGGCGCAATCACGGGCGGAATCGCCATCGTGCAGGACATCTCCGAGCGCAAGCTGGCGGAAGACAAGATCAAGAATCTGGCGTTTTACGATCCGCTCACCGAGCTGCCCAACCGGCGGCTGTTGCTGGAGCGGCTGCATCATGCGCTGGCTTCCAGCGCGCGCAGCAACAAGGAAGGCGCGCTGCTGTTTATCGACCTGGATAATTTCAAGGCGCTCAACGACACGCTGGGTCACGACATGGGCGACTTGCTGCTGCGCCAGGTCGCCCAGCGTTTGAATTCCTGCGTGCATGCGGACGACACCGTGGCGCGTCTGGGCGGCGACGAGTTCGTGGTGATGCTGGAAGATCTGGGCGGACACGGCCTCGAAGCGGCGGCGCAGACGGAAGCCATCGGCGAAAGAATTCTCGACGCGCTGGGTCGGCCTTACCAGTTGGTCGCGCACGAATATCGTTGCACTCCCAGCATAGGCGCGACCCTGTTCTGCGGCCACCGTCTGGAAAAAGAAGAGCTGTTGAAACAGGCCGACATCGCCATGTATCAGGCCAAGAAAGCCGGTCGCAACACGGTGCGTTTTTTCGACCAGCTGATGCAGGATGCGGTGACCGCCCGCGTTGTGCTGGAAGGCGAATTGCGCGGGGCGCTGGTGAAGCGGCAGTTCCATTTGTATTACCAGATACAGGTGGATCAAATGCGCCGCCCGCTGGGAGCCGAGGCGTTGATCCGCTGGATTCACCCCGAACGCGGCCTGATTTCTCCCGATCTGTTTATCAAGCTGGCGGAAGAAACGGATTTGATTTTATCCATCGGGCACTGGGTGATCGATGCGGCTTGCGCCCAGATCAAGGCATGGCAACAGAATGTGCTCACGCGCAACCTTGCGCTGGCGGTGAATGTGAGCGCCAGACAATTCCGTCAGGCCGATTTCACAGCCCAGGTGCAAGCTGCCGTACAACGCCACGCCATCAGCCCGGTGCTGCTCAAACTGGAGCTGACCGAGAGCATGTTGCTGGACAACATCGAAGAGACCATCAAGACCATGCAAGCCCTGAAAGAGATCGGCGTACAGTTCTCGCTGGACGATTTCGGCACCGGCTATTCCTCGCTGCAATACCTCAAACGTCTGCCGCTGGACCAGATCAAGATAGACCGCTCCTTCGTGCGCGACATCGCCGCCGACACCAGCGACCGCGAGATTGTCGGCACCATTATCGCGATGGCGCAAAACCTGTATCTGGATGTCATCGCCGAAGGGGTGGAAACGGAAGTGCAGCGACAGTTTCTGCTGGGCAACGGCTGCACCCAATTTCAGGGCGGGCTGTTCGGCAATCCTGTTCCGCTTGAGCAGTTTGAGGCGATGCTGAAACAAGAGTAACAGCCTGAGATAGGGTTCTGCACCCTCCGTAGGTCGGGTTTCAACCCGACATGTCGGGCTAAAGCCCGACCTACGAACACCCTCATCTACCCTTGATACCCGGCGCTGCAATGCCGCGCCCTTGCACCGGTTTCGGGATATTGACTTGCGGGTGCTGGCTTTGGATATGCTGTTCAAACTCGGCTCTGCGTATCCATGAATAGCAGAACGGGCAGGTGAACCGGATGCTGGTCTGCTCCAGCTCCGGCTCGTTCATCCATAGTGGTTTGGTGGTTTTCATCGTAACCTCCGTTGATTGGGACTGACTTTGTTGTGTGCTGGGGATTTGCTGCATCATCTGATCGGTGTGGGATTTTTTCCCGCATGGTTGAATGCTATCGTGGGTTAATATCCCGCGTCAAGCGATATGTGTAAAATTATCCCACGCACAACAAGGTAACCACATGGAAACTAATGACAATTTTTCGGGTGCCAATTTTCAGACCCCCTCCTCTTCCCTGATTTCGGCGGTGCGCTACATGCTGCGCCCGCTGGTCAAACTGCTATTGACGCATTCGATCACCTATCCGTTCTTGTCCCAGTTGCTGAAATCGATCTATGTCGAAGTGGCAACCGAAGAATTCAGGATGCAAGGCAAACCGCAGACCGACAGCCGCATCAGCCTGTTGAGCGGCGTGCATCGCAAGGATGTAAAAACGCTGCGCCCGGAAAGAATGCTGGAGCAGACGCTGCCGCCCTCGGTTTCGCTGAGCAGCAAACTGGTGAAATTGTGGACCAGCGACCCGCAACATCTGGACGATACCGGACGGCATCGCCCGTTGCCGAGACTGATCAGCGAAGGCGGCGGCGCATCGTTCGAAGGGCTGGTCGCCTCGGTCAGCAAAGACATTCGCTCGCGCGTGATTCTGGACGAATGGCTGCGTACCGGGATTGCCAGGATTGATGCCGAAGGACTGGTGTGCCTGATTACCGAGGCATCCGCCAAGGAAAACGGTTTTGACGAAAAAGCCTATCGCATCGGCCGGAACCTGCACGATCACCTGTGCGCGGCCGCGCAAAATCTTCAAGGGCAACAACCGCCGTTACCGGAAACCAGTGTTCAGGGAAACAAGCTGACAGCGGAGTCGGTTGCCGAACTGGAGGCGCTCTCCAGAAAACTGGGCTCACAACTGCTGGATACGCTGCGCCAGCGTATCGCCGAGCTGGAAGCGCACGATGCCAGCAAACCGGATGCGCAGCAACGCATGAATTGCGGTCTGTATTTTTACAGCGCCGGAATGAAGGAGATGAAGTCGTAAATATTTTCAGGCGCATCGTGCAGATCGCCTATTGACGGGCTTGTACGTGAACTATTCGTTTGGAACCAGTTGCAGCGAGCAGGACAGCACCCCGGCCACAAATTTATTGCCGCCGGGAACAGGCGCATCATCCGGTTTTGATTTGAAGCAACTCAGCGTGGCAAGCACGTTCTGCACTTTTTGTTTGGTCGTCAGATCCCAAACCGCATCGAACTCTTCGGGCTTGAACAGCAGTTCAAGGATGATGCTTTTCTGGTTGGGCAACTCGTTGATGAACATGCGTCCGACCTCGCCGCTGCCGGTGGTTTTGGGCGCGGCGCTATAGCCCGTTGTACCGAAAGCGAGCATGACCCTTGAGGCATCGACCTTGGGGTTCGCCGCAAGATAAGCCACCACCTGGCTATCGAACTCCTGGTCGGATTCGATCCGCGCACCGGGCTTGCTGGCCGCGCCCAGAAATTCAAAATCGGCAGTCGGTTTGTTATCCACGATGAGCCGCGCACCGGCAACTTTCACGCAGGAAAAGCGCAGCGCCCGGGTGGACATCTGGCTGGATAAATCCTCGGCCTCTCCCATGCTGTTGACCAGAAACGATTCGAGTTTAAGCTGGAGAATGACTTCGATCATTTGGGTAGTCCATGGAGTGACAGGTTAAGCGGAATTTCATTTCGGTCGGTTGCTGCCCGCCACGATTTTATATTCAAACAATCTGCATTCGATCGCGCCGTTATACAGCGGTGTGCGTTTGGACGGCGTGAGCCGCATCAGTTTGACGATGCGCATATCGGCGGTGAACAGGTAGGCGTTCCAGCCGCCGAATTTTTGTTTCAGCACGTTGCCCAGTTGCGGGTACAGCTCGGCCAGTTCGTCTTCGTCGCCCATGCGTTCGCCGTAGGGCAGATTGGCGATGAGAATGCCTTCTTTCTCGGGCGGCGAGGCTTCCAGCGCGTTGCATTGTTTCAAATCCACCGTCTCGCGGATGCCCGCATCGAACAGATTCTGGTGCGCGGCTTTGAGCGCGTCGCCGTACAGGTCGCTGCCGTAGATGGGCAATTCGCATACTGGCTTCTGCGCGGCGATGGCGGCTTCGCGCATCGCGTTCCACAATTTCGCATCGAAATTTTTCAATTTCTGGAAGGCGAAATCGCGGGCGATGCCGGGCTGAATGTTGAGCGACATCTGCGCGGCTTCAATCAGGAATGTGCCGCTGCCGCACATCGGATCGAACAGCGGAATACCCGGCTTCCAGCCCGCCATTTTCAAAATGCCTGCGGCAAGATTTTCGCGCAGCGGCGCGATATTGGTGTGGGTGCGCACGCCGCGTTTGTACAGCGCGTCGCCGGAGGTATCCAGATACATCGTGAATTTTTCGCCCTCGAAGAAAGCGTGGATGCGCATGTCGGGGTCGAGCTTGGCCACGCTGGGACGCGCGTTTTTCTCGGCGCGGAATTTGTCGCACACCGCGTCCTTGATTTTGAGCGTGATGAATTCCAGGCTTTTCAGCGGACAGCGGATGGCGGTGACTTTGACCAGAATGGTGTCGTTCACATCGAACCAGCGCGACCACGGCAGATCGAACACGGTCTTGTAAACATCCTGCTCGTCGCGGAAGTAGGTGGCCTCTTTCACGCGCCACAGAATGCGCGAAGCGAGACGGCTTTGCAGATTGGCGCGATAACACAGCGCCCAGTCTCCGGCGAACGCCACACCGCCTTCGGTGGTGCGAATGTCGGCAGCGCCGAATGATGCAAGCTCATCGGCCAGAAGTTTTTCCAGTCCGCGCGGACAGGGGGCGAAGAAATCAGACATTTTGAAAATCCAAGAAAAAACTATTTGCCACAGAGGACACAGAGATCACAGAGAAATGCGCGACAGATTCAGTTGCAGTGACTTTCTCTGTGGCCTCTGTGTACTCTGTGGCTAAAAAGGTTTTACCACAACCAAAATTACCACTGCGATCAACACCAGCACCGGCACTTCGTTGAAGAAGCGGAACCACACATGGCTGCGCGTGTTGCGGTCTGCGGCGAATTCTTTCACCAGATGGCCGCAGTAAAAATGATAGACGACGAGTCCGGCCACCAGCGTGGTCTTGGCGTGCAACCAAGCGCCGCTGAAGCCGAAACCCAGCCACAGCCACAAGCCGGTAATGACCGCCAATGCGCCAATCGGCGTGACGAAACGATACAGTTTGCCTTCCATCAATTTCAACCGTTCGCGCACCGCCGGCTCCTGCGCCATCGCGTGATTAACGAAAATGCGCGGCAGATAAAACAACCCGGCGAACCAGCTGACAACGAAAAAGATGTGAAAAGCTTTGAGCCACAACATGAAAAAAATCCTCAACATTTGAATAATTTTATTTTTGTAGGGGCGAATTCATTCGCCCGAATGCCTATCCATGTGCGAATGAATTCGCACCTACAAAACCAGATTTCTGACTACCTCGACAACCTGCGCCTGAACAACACCAGCGCCACATAAAACGCAACTAACGCATATCCCAACAACACGCCAATGTGCAACAAAGCCTGCGGCGGGATGACACCGTTCATCAATGGCCGCGCCAGTTCGATGGCATGCGTCAGCGGCAATGCGCTGGCGACGATCTGCAAGCCCTGCGGCAACTGGCTGACCGGAAAAAACACGCCGCATAGTAGCATCATCGGGGTGACCACCAGCGTGAAGTAGTACATGAAAAAGTCATAGGCCGGGGCGAGCGCGGTCATGATGAGGCCGATGGCGGCGAAGGCCAGACCGATCAGCAGCGCCAGCGGAATCATCCACAGCGACATCAGCGAATGCGACAGCCCAAGTATCCAGATCACCACCAGCACCGCCGCACCCGACATCAAACTCTTGGTGGCCGCCCATAAAATTTCGGACAACACCACATCGTCCAGCGACACCGGCGTATTCAAAATCGCCTCCCACGTGCGCTGCTCGTGCATGCGCGCGAAGCCGGAATACAGCGCCTCGAAACTGGCGCTGTTCATGGTGCTGTAACACACCGTGCCCGCCGCCAGAAACGCCATGTACGACATGCCGCCCATCTCCGGCAACAAACTGCCCAAGCCGTAGCCCAGGCCCAGCATGTAAATCACCGGATCGGCCAGATGACCGAGGATGGACGGCGCGGCAATTTTTTTCCACACCAGCCAATGCCTGCGCCAGATCGGAAAAAAGCGCAGACTCAAACGCGGCAAGGCAAAATATTGAGCGCTCATTTCGACTTGTCCTGCGCTATGGCGGCCAGCGCATCAACCGGTTTCACCACGCCCAGGCCGCGCGCATACACGCAGCCTTTCGAGGTGCCTTCCGCCACGATGCGTTCGCCTTTGTGGAAAGTATGTTTCATATAAAAATATTTCTCGTCCCAATGCGTCACTTCCAGTTTCACCTCGTAACTTTCAAAAATGTTCAGCGGCTTTTTGTAAGTCATGGTGTGTTCGGCGATGACCGGAATCCAGCCGCGCTTGAACATGGCTTTCAGCAAACCGCTGCGCGCGAACACATCCACGCGGTTGAGATCGCAGATGGTCAGGTAGCGGCCATTGTTCATGTGGAAGTTGATGTCGATGTCGTTGGGCAACACACGCAATTTCAGCTCGCTGGTCAAATTGCCCACCTCCAAGCGCGCGCAGAAAAACGAGCGGACGATGACGTAGAGCATACGGAAAATTAAATTCATTTCAAAACCTTCACCACAGAGACACAGAGAAAACCAGAGACAAAATAGCTGAGTTTGGGTTTTGCCTTTCTCGGTGTCTCTGTGGTGAGATTTTTTGAAGTTCGTTCATTCGCGCATCTCCCTGCCCGTCAATTTCAGGAACACATCTTCCAGATTCGCAGGTCTGTGCAGATAGCGCAGTTCGCTTTGCGCTTGCAGATGCGCGACCAGCGGCTGCGCATCCTGCACGTAGCAGAACACCGACTCGCCACTGACCTCGAAGCGCTGCGAGAATTTTGCGGCATGTTCGCTCGCCCACTGTGCGGAGGTTTCGCCGAACACTTCCACCACTTGCGGCTCGATGTTTTGCTCTATCAGTTCGCGCGGTGAACCCTGGCTGATGAGTTTGCCGTTGTCCAGCACGGCGAGTCTATGGCACAGGCGCTCGGCTTCGTCCATGAAGTGGGTGGTGAGCAACAAGGTCTTGCCCTGTTGCGTGAGTTCGCGCAGGCGCTGCCAGATCAAGTGGCGCGCTTGCGGGTCGAGGCCGGTGGTTGGCTCGTCGAGGAAGATCACGTCGGGGTCGTTGACCAGTGCGCGCGCCAGCGTCAGGCGGCGCTTCATGCCGCCGGACAGCGTGGGCACTTTCGCGTCGCGCTTGTTGGTCAGGCTGGCGAATTCCAGCAGCGACGGAATGCGCGCTTCGATTTCGCTGTCCTGCATGCCGAAGTAGCGCCCATACACCAGCAGGTTTTCCGCCACGGTGAAATCGGGATCGAGGTTGTCCATCTGCGGCACCACGCCGACGCGGATGCGTGCCTCGCGCGCGGCTTGCGGCACGGGCAAATCGAGCAAGGTCGCCGTACCCGCATCGGGCGCAATCAGCCCCAGCAAGATGCGCAAAGTGGTGGTTTTGCCCGCGCCGTTGGGGCCCAACAGGCCGAAGCATTCGCCTTTGTGGATGGACAAATCGAGACCGTCCACCACACGATTTCCGCCGTAGGATTTTTGCAGGCCGGTGGCTTTGATGACGGGCTGCATTTAAAACCTTTCACCACAGAGGCACAGAGACACAGAGAAAGGCAAACCCAGAAACCAAACATCAGAATGAAGATACCAAGCTTTTTGCTTTTGTTTTTCTCTGTGCCTCTGTGTCTCTGTGGTGAGATTTTGATTTTGACTTTTACAATTCACAACTCAACTCCATTGAAATGCTTCTTCACAATATCGCGCAACTGCGTCAATCGTCCGTGAAAAAAATGTTCGGCTTGCGGCAGCACCACGATGGGCAGGTGCTGCGGGCGCGCCCAATCCAGCGCGTCGGCCAGCGGCACGACATCGTCATGCTCGCCGTGAATCACCAGCGTGTTGGGCGACACGGCGGGCATGGCGAATCTTCCGACGGCGGGTGCGGCCAGCACCAGATGTTGCGGCTTCAGCTGCTGCGCGGCACGCGCCGCGACATAGCCGCCGAACGAGAAACCGGAAAGCAGCAGCGGCAACGCTTCGCCGAACTGTTCCTGCGCATAACGCGCGACGGCAATCATGTCCTGCGCTTCGCCGTCGCCGCCAGAGAATTCGCCTTCACTGTTTCCCACGCCGCGAAAATTGAAGCGGAAGGCGACACAGCCCAACTCGGCAAAAGTCTTGGCCAGCGTCACCGCGACTTTGTTGTCCATGTTGCCGCCCATGGTGGGCAGCGGATGCGCCACGACCGCGATGCCGCAGGGGATGTCATCCGGCTGGTGCACCAGCCCTTCGAGATTTCCGGCAGCACCTTCGATAGCAAATTTTTGCGGCGTTTGCGCCATCAGATTTTCAAACGCTCGACCACTTTGCCGTTCTTCAAATGCGATTCGATGATCTCGTCCAGATCGCTTTCATCGACAAAGGTGTACCAGACCGCCTCGGGATAAACCACCAGCACCGGGCCTTCGTCGCAGCGATCCAGACAACCCGCCGAATTGATGCGGATTTTGTTTTGGTGAGTGGAAATGCCCAGCGCTTTGACTTTGTTCTTCACATAGTCGCGCGCTTTTTGCGCGCCGTGCTTGTTGCAGCAATCGCCGCCGTCCTCGCGCTGGTTGGTGCAGAAAAATACATGCTTGTCGAAATAACTCATCACTCACCTTCCTATTAAATTCAAAATCGAAGTACAGCCCGCAGATTACGCAGATTAACCTTGATTAAAACCGAACCAGAATCTGCGTTAATCTGTGTAATCTGCGGGCGAGATGTTTTTGGATAATTATAAACGCCTGCTCGACCAAACCAGATACACGCCGAACAACAGCGGGAACATCACCGACACCAGTTGCGACATGCCGTTGTAGTTGCGCAGATGCCCGATGCGCCACTGGTACAGGCGCATCGCGGCGGAGGGCGTGCCGCCGTCAGTCACCCAGGCGAGAATCAGGTAGCCGAATGCCGCTGCCGCCGCCATCCACACCAGAGACGGCGCGCGCATGCGGCTGATGCCCCACATCAGCAACAGGCCGACGACGATGCCCAGCATCGCTTCGCTGTTGAGCCACAGCAGCAGCGCCCACGATTTGAGCAGCACCGCCGCCGCGATGAATTTCGCCAGCGCGACCACGCACAAAATCAGCAACAGGGCGAACACCGCATGGCGGCGCACGCGCAGCAGGGTTTGCAGCAGCAGGCCAATCATCAGCAGGTTCAAGGCCACGGCCACGCTCGCCCAGAAGTTGAACGGCTCCTCCGGCATCGCGGCGAAGATGCGGTGCGCCGCCTCGGTGATGAACACGTTGCCCAGCATGGGTAGCGAGGGGTTGATCTGCGCGAACATCCACAGCAGCACCAGCGCCAAACCGAAATCCACGCCGTCGCCGCGCTGGAACATGGCGATGCGCTGCTGCGTGACGCGCGCGAACCAGGCGCGCGGCATGATGGACAGCGCCGCCAGCGCGCCTGCCATTGCGCCCAAACCGTTAGTCAGTATGTCCGCGTTGGAACTGGTGCGGTGGGGCAAATACATTTGCAGATATTCGAGCATCATGGAAAGCAGCACGGCCAGCAGCGTGGCGAACAACAAGCTGCGCGCGGCACCGGCATGGCCGCGCAAGGTCAGCGCCAGCAAAAAACCCAGCGGCAGATAGGCGATGAAATTGCTGAACGCATCGAAAAAATTGTAGGTCTGCCACAGCGGCGACGCGAGCACCGCCCAGAATTCCAGGCCCTGTTCCTGCCATCCCGCAAACGGCGACAGGCTGGCGTATAAAATCAGCAGCAGATATGCCGCCAGCAAATAACGGCGCAGCAGAGTACGATGCGGGAGCTCCAAGGGGGCGCTCATCGCGCCGATCCTGACAAAACTACTAGATTCATTGTGGTTGACTAGACTGCACCGGTAAGAAAGAATGCTTACCGTAGCATATAAAAATAAGTATTTAGTATCGCTTTGGGGAAATTATGTCACAACTACACTGGTCGAATGACCTCGACACCGGAATCGGGGTTATCGACAAACAACACCGCCGCATTGTCGATTACATCAACGAATTGGATATCGCGCATGGCAAAGGCAATCCTGCCGTCGCCAACCATGTCCTGAACGAGTTGGTCGATTACACCCTGTCCCATTTCAGCTTTGAAGAAGAATTGCAGGAAAGAGCGAACTACCCTTTCCTTAAAGCGCATAAACGCGTGCACGAAATTTTTACCCGCCGCGTCGCAGAAATGCAAAAACGCGCGGCCAACGGCGAGGATGTCACCGACGAAGTGTTGTCCATGCTGAAAATCTGGCTGATCAACCACATCAAGGGCGACGATGCTGACTACGTCGAAAGCGTCAAGAACACGCTGGGCGCGGAAGAGCCCGAAGAAAAATCCGGCAGCTGGCTGGGCAACACCCTGAAGAAATTCTTCCGCTGAAATTCAACCGCAACGCGCATTGCACCCGCGCCCCCTAAAATAAATCCCCGGTCGTTCCCTGCCCCTGCTTGGCGATGACCGCAGGCAGCCGTTTGGGCGCGGTGATGCGCAACTGTTTGTTCACGTTGTACACGCCGAACACTACCGTGATCGCGCTCTCCGCCACGCCAAACTCCTCCGCCAGAAACGTCACCAGATGCGCCGTCGCTTTGCCGCGCACCGGATTTTCTGCGACATGAATTTCCAGCTGCTTGCCGATCACCTTGCCGATTTTGGTTTTGTTGGCGCGCGGCCTGCCGAGGATATTCAGCACCAGCGTGTCGCCTTCCCAATAACAGAATGAAGCCATACTCTTCTCTCAATCAAATTCAAATAATCCATCAGCCCGTCATTCCCGCGCAGGCGGGAATCCAGCCAATAGAGAAACTCTTGCGCAGCAAGAACAAATTCAAAAGCATGTTGAACAAACCCGCTGGATTCCCGCCTGCGCGGGAATGACAATGACTAAAATTTTTCATACGGCATCAAATAGCGCCACTGCCCCGGCGGCAATTTGGACAGCGCCAAGCGCCCGATGCGCAAACGTTTCAGCGCCAGCACCTGTAGCCCGACGCTGTTGCAGACATGCGCGATCTGTCCCGGCTGCACACCTTTCAGCGCAAAGCGCAAATGCGTTTCGTTCTGCCAGCTGACCTTGACCGGCGGCAGCGCCTTGCCGTTAAAACTCAGACCGTGATTGAGCAGCTTGAGCCCGTCGGCGATCAGTTCGCCCGCCACCTGCACGATATATTCCTGCTCGACGGTCGCCGCATCGTCGCCCAGCTTGCGCGACACGCGGTAGTCCTGCGTGAACACCGCCAGACCGCTGGCCTGTTTCTCCAGCGGCAGGCATGGCGTGAGGCGCAGGAAATGCTGCTTGAGCATGCGGATGCGGGAATGGTCGTCGGGCGCGCGCGTATCGGCAGAAATTAAAAATTGCTCTTCTCGTTCGCCCCCTCTCCCACTGGGAGAGGGTTGGGGTGAGGGTTGGAGTACGGGCTGGTGAAACAAAATCGTCACCGGCGCAACGGGAACCAGCGTCGCATCGGGATGCAACTCCACCTTCTGCTCCGCCACCATGAACTGCGGCTCTTCCACCACCACGCCATCCACCTTCACCCAGCCGCCCGCGATATACAACTCCGCCTCGCGGCGCGAGCAGGAGACCAAGGCGGCAAGGCGTTTGGCGAGGCGGATGGGTTCGGTCATGGAAGGGCTTCGGGTGAAAATAAGGTGCGCATTGTAAACGCTCAGCTCCGGCGCTCACCATGTAAAATCCGCACATGGACACCCAGCAAAAACCCGCAACCCGCCCCACCCTGGACGGCATCACCCTCGAAATGATCGTCACCCGACTCGCCGAGATCATGGGCTGGCAAGCCATGGCCGAAGCCATCCCCATCCGCTGCTTCACCCACGACCCCAGCATCAAATCCAGCCTGAAGTTTCTGCGCCGGACACCTTGGGCGAGGGCGAAGGTGGAGGAGTTGTATTTGCGGTCGCAACTTTAGCGGCGAGTGCATTTAGTCCCCTCTCCCACCGGGGGAGGGTTAGGGTGGGGGAACACTCTGTTGATTCCCTCAACTTGAAAACCCAACACCGTCGGGGGTAGCCCGACAGCTAGTCACTTTCTTTTGCTTCGCCAAAAGAAAGTAACCAAAGAAAAGGCGACCCCGGTGCGCCGCCGCTGCGCGGTTCCCTGCGTTGCTCGACTGGCCAGGCGGCTGCGGAACTCGCTTCGCTCACACAGTCCTCGCCGAAATCTCCTGACCAGCCTGCGCTACTCGGCGGCGCACAGGGGAAGGTAAGTCAAAACCTAAGACCCACAGCATGGGCACTGCGTGCCCTTGCTGCTTGGCTGACGAGTCACACATCGCTGATGGAAGAAGAATTACAAATGGCACCTTGCCCGCAACGCCCTGGATACGGGCATCTCCATCAAGCGCATGACGTAGATCGCCTATTGACGGGCGTTCCCACGCGATTGAAATTTTGAAAAGCGAAGTATTCCCCATCGACACCCGCTTGCGCAAAGTATCCAGTCGGCTACAATGCTCGCCATGTACACCATCAACAAAACCGATGAGTTTTCAGAGTGGCTGTCAGCGTTGCGCGACATTCGCGCTCGTGCCCGGATCGTTAGCCGCATCAAAAGTGCGGAGCATGGAAACTTCGGCGATTGCGAACCTGTTGGTGATGGCATCAGCGAAATGCGCATTCATGTCGGAGCCGGGTATCGCGCGTATTTTGTAAAGCGCGAAAGCGTGGTGTACCTGCTGCTATGCGGCGGCGACAAGTCAACTCAGAAGCGCGACATCGCACGCGCCAAAGCCATACGCAAACAACTTGATGAGGAGTGAACCATGACCAAAAAAACTACAAAGAAAATCACCGTCACGCGCTTTGATGCCGCCGATTACCTCGACAGCGAAGAAATGATCGCCGAATATTTGGCCGCCGCATTGGAAGACAGCAATCCCGATGTTTTCTTATCCGCCCTCGGCGATATAGCAAAAGCGCGCGGCATGGCGAAGATCGCCAAAGATGCCGGCTTGAGCCGCGAGAGCTTGTACAAAGCCCTCGCCCCCGGTGCAAAGCCGCGCTATGAGACGGTGCGTAAATTGATGGATGCGATTGGGGTGAAGATGACGGCGCAGAGTGCGGCGCATGTTTGAAGGGTGAACACTTTATATTTCCGTTCGTGGTGAGCTTGTCGAAGCATGAACGGACGCTCCAATTTCAAGATCAACACCGTCGGGGGTAGCCCGACAGCTAGTCACTTTTCTTGTCTTGCCAAGAAAAGTAACCAAAAGAAATCGCCCCCGGTGCACCGCCGCTGCGCGGTTCCCTGCGTTGCTCGACTGGTCAGGCGGCTGCGGAACTCGCTACGCTCAAACAGTCCTCGCCGAAATCTCCTGACCAGCCTGCGCTACTCGGCGGCGCACAGGGGAAGGAAAAGCGAAAATCCAAAACCACAGCATGGGCACTGCGTGCCCATGCTGCTTGGCTGACAAGTCACATACCGCTGTTGAATAGAAAATTCAATAACCACCTTGATCGCAACGCCCTAGATTCGGACATCTCCATCAAGTGCATGAAGCAGATCGCCTATTGACGGGCGTTTCCACGCGATAAAGATAGGCTATATCGTTTTACCCGGCCCTGCGCCACCGGGAAACTGCCAACCCATGTGGGTCACAGTATTCACTACCGTGCAAGCAAGTTCCACAACGTGAAGTTGAACTTGTTGTAGAAAAGCAATGTCGATTTGCGTTTCGAATATTTCGTTCTGCTTGTTGATAAACAGTGGCAGCGATTTGCCATTTTCATCCGGCACACGCCAAGACCCGAGGCACAAGACATTGCGAATTTTCGTCGCAGCCTTGATGTCTTTCACCAATGCATCAATGTTTTCAATGGTCAAATCCAAGTTCTCGCGAGCGGCTTTCTCATAAGACTCCGCCAAATTCCAAAGTTGATCGGTTAATGCCCTTTCTAGCTTTGGCAACCACTCTCTATAAGCAGCTTCAGTTTCTACTTCGCTGTTATACCTACGGGTTGCGGTAAGCGCGAAGATTGCTTTCCCCAAGACTTCTTCAAGAAATCCAAACGTCGCAACGGCTCTTCCAAGATGCTCCCAAAACTGCGCCGAATGGCGATGGGTAGGGAATAGCGCTGGTAGCATATTTTTATCAATAATAGATCGTTTTATTTTCGGCTCGATGTCCATTGTTCCCCGCCTCTTACAGTAGTTGTTGCAAATCAATGCGCCTCATCCCAATTCCCCCCTTCACCCAATCCCACCTCCAACGGCACTTTCAACTCGGCAACAGTACACATCAACTCACGCACTTTCTCCTTCACTAGCGCCAATTCCATCTGCGGCACTTCGAGTATCAATTCATCGTGCACCTGCATGATGAGTTTGGTTTGCAGTTTTTCTTTTTCCAGCCAGTCCTGCACGGAGATCATCGCCAATTTAATCAAATCGGCGGCAGTGCCTTGCATGGGTGCGTTGATGGCGGCGCGTTCGGCGGCTTGTCTGCGCATGCCGTTCGCGCCGTTGATCTCCGGCAGCCACAACCTTCTGCCGAACCAAGTCTCGACGAAACCTTGCGCTTTGGCTTGTTCGCGCGTGCTGTCCATGTAGCGTTTCACGCCGGGGTAGCGCGCGAAGTAGAGGTCGATGTAATGTTTGGCGGCGCTGTTTTCGATGTTGAGCTGGCTGGCCAAGCCGAAGGCGGACATGCCGTAAATCAAACCGAAGTTGATGACTTTGGCGTAGCGGCGTTGTTCGCTGCTCACGCCATCCAGCGGCACGCCGAACACTTCGGCGGCGGTGGCGCGGTGGATGTCTTCGCCTGCTGCGAACGCCCTCAACAAACCTTCGTCGCCGGACAGGTGCGCCATGATGCGCAGTTCGATCTGCGAATAGTCGGCGGAAACGATGCGCGAACCCGGCGGTGCGATGAAGGCTTCGCGGATGCGGCGACCTTCCGGGGTGCGGATGGGAATGTTCTGCAAGTTGGGATCGCTGGAGGCCAAGCGCCCGGTGACCGCCACCGCTTGCGAATAGCTGGTATGCACGCGCCCGGTGTTGCGGTTCACCATCTGCGGCAGTTTGTCGGTGTAGGTGGATTTGAGTTTTGACATGCTGCGATGTTCGAGCAATATCTTGGGCAGCGGGTAATCGAGCGCGAGTTCCTGCAGCACTTCTTCGTCGGTGGAACGCGAGCCGGTGGCAGTTTTTTTCTTGGAGGGAATGCCGAGTTTGTCGAACAAAATTTCCTGCAACTGCTTGGGCGAGGCGAGGTTGAACGGTTGCCCCGCCAGCTCGTAGGCCTGCTTCTCGATGGCCATGATCTTCTCGCCCAGTTCGTGGCTTTGCCGCGACAACTTCGCGCTGTCGATCAACACGCCATTGCGTTCCATCTTGAACAACACCTCGCGCACCGGCAATTCGATCTCGCGGTAGATGTAATTCAAACCGAATGATTTTTCATTGTAGGAGCCAGCTTGCTGGCGAAGCGCATTCGCGGCTGAAGCCGCTCCTACAGGGGGGGCTGACAACTGGGGGGACAGCGCTTGGTGCAGCTGCAAAGTGATGTCGGCATCTTCCGCCGCGTAGCGCGTGGCAGTGTCAAGATCGACCTGATCGAAGCCGATCTGCTTCGCGCCCTTGCCCACCACCTCGGCATAGCTCACCGTCGCCAGTCCCAGATGGCGCAGCGCGAGGTTGCCCATTTCGTGCGGCTTGTGCGATTCCAGCACGTAGGATTGCAGCAGCGTGTCTTCGGCCACACCGCGTAGCGCGATGCCGTGATTGGCGAAGATGTGCTGGTCGTATTTGAGATTTTGTCCGAGCTTTTTGTGCGCAGGACTTTCCAGCCAGTGCCTGAGTTTGTGCAGCGCGTGTTCGCGGTTCAACTGATCGGGTGCGCCGGGGTAGTGATGCGCCAAGGGCAGGTAGGCGGCGCGAATGGTTTGCTTTTGTAGGTCGGGATTTATCCCGACTAGCGATTCTTGTCGGGATAAATCCCGACCTACAACATCCTCTGCAATTGCAAACGAAATACCGACCAGTTGTGCGGTCATCGTGTCCAAGCCGGTGGTTTCGGTGTCGATGCTGACCAGCTCGGCAGACATCAGTTTGATGATCCACGCGTCGAGTTGTTCGTCGGTGAGGATGGATTCGTAGTGGGAGGTTTCATTGCGCGTGGAGGGAAGCTCGGCTTGCTCGAACTGTCGCTGCTCCAACTCCCTCGCCCCCCGGGAGAGGGCTGGGGTGAGGGTTGATTGACCATTCGGCACCCCGTCGGAAAAACCCCCACCCCCAGCCCCTCCCCCGCCTGCGGGGGAGGGGTGACTCACTTCGCGCAGCCATGACTTGAACCCGAAGCGCTCAAACAACTCGCGCAACTTTGCATCGTCCGCCGCAGGCGCAGCCAGCTCGTCGAATTTTTTATCCAGCGCCACATCGCACTTCACCGTGACCAACCTGCGACCTTGCGGCAGCCAGTCCAACGCGGCGCGCAGATTCTCGCCCACCACACCTTTCACTTCGGCGGCATGGGCGATCAAGTTATCCAGCGTGCCGTATTCGGCCAGCCATTTCACCGCCGTCTTCGGCCCGCATTTGTTCACGCCCGGCACGTTGTCCACCGCGTCGCCGACCAGCGACAAATAATCCACGATGCGCTCGGGCGGCACGCCGAATTTGGCCAGCACGCCCGCTTCGTCCAGCACTTCGTTGCTCATGGTGTTGACCAGCGTGACATGCGGGTTGACCAGTTGCGTCAGGTCTTTGTCGCCGGTGGAGACGACACAGCGCGCGCCATTTTGCGCGGCCTGTTGCGCCAGCGTGCCGATCACGTCGTCGGCTTCCACGCCGTCTATCATCAGAATATTCCAGCCCGCAGCGGCCACCAGTTCGTGCAGCGGTTCGATTTGCGCGCGCAAATCATCCGGCATGGAAGGCCGGTGCGCTTTGTATTCGGGATACCAGTCGTCGCGGAATGTCTTGCCCTTCGCATCGAACACGCAGGCGCTATAATCCGCCGGGTAATCGGCGCGCAAACGGCGCAGCATGTTGAGCACGCCGTAGATCGCGCCGGTGGGTTCGCCCTTGGGGCTGCGCAAATCCGGCATGGCGTGGAAAGCGCGGTACAAATAGGACGAGCCGTCCACTAGCAACAAAGTTTTAGTCATTTTCAGGGATCCGCAATGAACAACAATTCGCAACTTCCGCCCGCGCAATCGCCCGAGGTCATGCAATCGAAGGAGTCGTGGCGGGTGTTCGGCATTATGTCAGAATTCGTCTCGGCGACTGAGCAGCTATCCAACATCCACCCGGCGGTGAGCATCTTCGGCAGCGCGCGCGTCGCCAGCGACCACCCCTATTACAAGCTCACCGAAGAAATTTCGCGCTTGCTGTCCGATGCCGGGTTCGCGGTGATTTCCGGCGGCGGCCCCGGCATCATGGAAGCGTGCAACAAGGGCGCGTTCTACGGCAAATCGCCCAGCGTCGGCCTCAACATCCAGCTGCCGCACGAGCAGCGCAACAACCCCTACCAGAACATCAGCCAGACCTTCCACCACTTCTTCACGCGCAAAGTCATGTTCGTCAAATTCGCCAGCGCCTACGTGGTGATGCCCGGCGGCTTCGGCACGCTGGACGAACTGATGGAAGCGCTGACGCTGGTGCAAACCGGCAAGACGCGCAAGATGCCCATCATCCTGGTCGGCAGCAAATTCTGGAGCGGCATGCTGGACTGGTTCAGAACCTGTCTGCTGGAAGAAAAAATGATCGCCGAGCACGATCTGGATCTGGTGCAAATCATCGATGACCCCGAACAAATTGTCGCCGCCATTTTCAAGCACTACGAAACGCGCGGCTTCGAACCGTCGGCGGAAGAGCGCGAGATACAGCTCAACCTGTGATGCGTATCGGATAGAATTCGCCCATTCATTCCAACTGGAAAAATCATGCGTCTAATTTCATTTGTTTCCCTCGTTTGCCTGAGTCTAGGCGCTTACGCGGCACAGCCGGAAGCGCCCGCCAAAGTTGAGCCGCCGCCTCCGCCCGCGATGGCGGCGGATGAAGCGATTGACGAACCGCAGGTCACCATCACCAAGCAGACCGAGCAAACGGTGGAGGAATACCGCGTGGGCGGCAAGCTATACATGATCAAGATCACGCCCAAGGTTGGCGCGCCCTACTATCTGGTGGACGACCGTGGCGACGGCAAGTTCGCGCGCCAGGAAAGCATGGACTCGGGGCTGCGCGTGCCGCGCTGGATTATTAAAAGATTCTAAGGGCATCCAAAATTATTCCGTCATTCCCGCGAAGGCGGGAATCCAGCCAACCAAATACTTCCTTGCGCAGCAAGGACAAGAACCAAAGGCATGTTGAATAGAACCGCTGGATTCCCGCTTGCGCGGGAATGACGGTTTCAGGCTTTATCGCTGCCGCCAATTCAAGACTGAGCGCATGGCTGTTTTCACTAGAGTTTCCGAGGCAGACCTCGCTGCCTGGTTATCCAATTATTCTCTGGGTTCGCTGCTGGAATTGCACGGCATCCCCGAAGGCATTGAGAACACCAACTATTTTGTCACTACCAGCGGCGGTCGTTTTGTGCTGACGCTGTTCGAGAAACTCACTCCGAAAGAACTGCCGTTTTTTCTAAATCTGATGGCGCATCTGGCGCGGCACGGCATTCCCTGTCCCGCGCCGATGGCCGATTGCCGCAACCAGTTTCTGGGTGAATTGAACGGCAAGCCCGCGTGCATCGCCACCCGCCTGAACGGCCATTCGGTGACGCAGCCGACGGTAAAACAATGCGCGACGATGGGCGCGATGCTGGGGCAGATGCACAGCGCCGGACAAAGCTTTGCCGAACAGATGCCCGACCCGCGCGGCGCGGCGTGGCGCGAAGACGCATCGCACAAGGTGCTGAAATTTTTGTCGGCGCAGGATAGCGCGCTGCTGCAAAGCGAAGTCGCGCTGCACGCCGAACAGCCGCTGGACGGCATCCCGCGCGGCATCATCCACGCCGATCTGTTCCGCGACAACGTGCTGATGGACGGCGAGCGCGTGGGCGGACTGGTCGATTTCTATTTCGCTTGCAGCGGAGCGTTGCTGTACGACGTGGCGATTACCGTCAACGATTGGTGCATGGGCAGCGAGGGTGTGCTGGATGCGGAACGCACGCGCGCCATGTTGGATGCCTATCACTTGGCGCGCCCGTTCACGGCAAAAGAAGCTGAACTCTGGCCGCTGGCATTGCGCGTGGCGGCGTTGCGTTTCTGGCTTTCGCGCTTGTACGACTTTTACCTGCCGCGCGACGGAGAGCTGGTAAACCCGCGCGACCCCGAGCCGTTCAAACGTATTCTGCAAAATCATATCGCAACGAAACAAGCTGTCTGGCTATAAACCAAAAAACCGAAGCTTAGCCCGCAGATTACACAGATTCACGCAGATTATCAGTTGGGTGATGAAGAATGACGACTCACCCAAATGGGTAAAACGAAAACCCAAGGGTAGTTGTTTTTGATCGGCCTAAATCGGCCTTAATCTGTGTAATCTGCGGGCAAAAGTTTTTTAGATATTCGCCTCAGATTCTCGCGCTGGCCTTGCGGATTTCCGCATCGAGTTCCGCGTAGTTCATGGTCACCGGGAATTGCGGGAATTCGCGGATCACGTTTTCCGGCGGGTGGAACAAAATACCGGCGTGCGCTTCGCCCAGCATGGCCGTGTCGTTGTATGAATCGCCGGCGGCGATGGTCTTGAAATTGAGTTCGCGGAAGCGTTTCACCGCTTCCATTTTCTGGTTGGCCATGCGCAGGTGGTAATTGACCAGCGTGCCGCTGGCATCGGCTTCCAGCTTGTGGCAGAACAGCGTCGGCATGCCCAGTTGCTGCATCAGCGGCATGGCGAATTCGTAGAAGGTGTCGGACAGGATGATGACTTGGAAGCGCTGGCGCAGGTCGTCGAGGAAATCCTTGGCACCGGCCATCGGCCCCATTTCCGCAATCACTTTCTGAATGTCGGGCAAGCCGAGCTTGTGCTGCTTCAGGATGTCCAAGCGGAATTTCATCAGTTTGTCGTAATCCGGCTCGTCGCGCGTGGTGCGGCGCAATTCGGGAATGCCGGTGCGTTGCGAAAATTCGATCCAGATTTCTGGAACGAGGACTCCTTCAAGGTCGAGACAAACGAGTTGCACGGAAATTCTCCAAAGTTGGGCGGTGCGCCGCGAGGCGCGGATTCTACCATCGCCCGAATATTTTCAGCTAAGCGCACGTTTCCGCATGCGCACGATACGCGCTCAGTTTGAGCGGACAAACCATAATCACATTACAATGCAACAGGCTTCACGGTTACGGATACAAGGATCAAATGGAAATCAAGAAATTGAATGCCGCGCGCGGCTGGTTGTGGATCAAGCAAGGCTTTCAGCTCATCATGCTCAACCCGCATTTGAGTATTCTCAGCGCCCTATCCGGCGTGATGATTATTTTTTTCGCCATGCTGGTTCCCGGCATCGGCTCTCTGCTGGCGGTGCTGCTCATGCCGTTTTTTCTGGCCTCGTTTATGCGCATCTGCCGCGCGCTGGAAGAAAATGAAAAATTCGATCCGGCGCAGTTGCTGGTCACTTTGAAACAGCGCGCCTCCGGCTTGCTTTCGCTGGGCGCGTTGCTGATGCTGGGCTTGTTTCTGGTGTCGGCGCTGATGGTGTCTGTCGGCGGCGAAACATTCACCAAACTGATGCAGGAAGTGCAAACCACGGAAAATCCGCAGGTGCTGATGGACGCGATTTCCACGGCGGGAACCGGCGTGGCGGCGGCCATCCTGCTCGGTTTTACGCTGGTAGTGGTGCTGCTGGTGAGCTGGCAATACGCGCCCATTCTGGTGTTCTTCAGCGGTGTGTCGCCTTACACCGCGCTGTACGCCAGCCTCCTCGGTACCGCGCGCAACATCCTGCCTTACACGGTTTACGGCCTGGTGCTGCAACTGTTCGCGCTGGTGCTGGGCATACTGCCTTACGGGCTCGGCATGCTCGTGCTGCTGCCGCTCACGCTGACTTCGCTCTATGTCAGCTACCGCAATATTTTCCCCTGGCTCGATGCGGCTTCCCAGCCTCCCGAACCAATCAAAATGGAGGTCTGAACATGCGCTACGACAATGCAACACCGGACGAAGTCAAAAAAGCGCAAGCCCCGCACAATCTGTATATCAGCGGGGTTTTCGCTTTCAATTTGTTGATGACCCCGGCGATACTCGGGATGAAAATCGGCATGATCGGTTTGTTGATCCCGCTGTTTTTTTCCAGCCTGATGATCGGCTACATCTACCTGCGCAGCAAAAAAACCGCCGCCTGGTTCGTTGAGGCGCATTGGAAACTGGCCTTCCTGCGCGCGCGTTTGCTGTTGCTGGGCTACGCGATTTCGGGCACGCTGATTTTCATCGCGTGGCTCATCACCCTCACCATGAACGACCACAACATGCGCCACATCCTGTGGACCGCGCTCACCCGCGTCGCGGTCGTGCCCACCGTGATTATGGTGCTGGTCACCGCCGTGATGGAATTCAGCTCTTTCGCGCAGGCCTCCAAACGCGAAGTGCCGGACAATATCGCCGCCAAATTCCCGCCGCCCGCCGCCTGACTTGAACAAAGCACCTCATGGAGATGCCCGTCAATAGGCGATCTTCACGGGGTGCATAAATTAAACCGGCTGGAATTCCTCGAACGCGTGCAGCACTTCCGCCGCGTACATCAGCGACGGGCCGCCGCCCATATACACCGCCACCGCCAGCATTTCGTTGACTTGCTCGCGCGTCGCGCCCATGCGCACCAGCGAGCGCACGTGGTAGCCGATGCAACCGTCGCAACGCGTGGACACCGCGATGGCCGTAGCGATCAACTCCTTGTTGAGCGCCGACAACACGCCTTCCGCCATGGCCGCCTTCGCCATCGCGTCGAAGTTCGCCATCGGCACGGCGGTTTCCTTGCGGAATGTGGTGAGTTCCTTGCTGATGTCCTGCGTGATGGCTTTGTACGATTTGCTCATGCCTTGCTCCTGCTGAAAAGTTGATTTGAAAAACTTAGTTAGCCACAGAGATCACAGAGGAGAAACAAATTGTTATCACGAAAATGCGTTTCACCTTTTGGGTGTGCCAGCAAATCATGGAAGAAACGATTCTTTCTCTGTGTTCTCTGTGAACTCTGTGGCTTGAATTAAGGTTTTTAGGTTTGCTGCGCCACAAACACGGCGGCTTGGCCGTGATGTCGGCCCTGTTCATCCGCCAGATTCCACACCGTGCCGTCCGCGATCATGAAGCGCCTGCCGCTGCTGGCGATGCGCATGCCGGAGTAACCGTCCACGTAACCCTGGCGCGTGACTTTCTCCAGCAACTTTGCGCGTTCCTCCCTCAACAGCGGTTCGGCGGAAAGCCGCGATGGCAACTGTACAAATTCCACGAAGCTCATTTCGAACAATTGCAGCGCCAGCCGGTTGCCGTAGAAGAAAACCGGATCGTCTTCGGTGCCGTGCGCCACAATGGCGCGCGGCGCGAACCAGATTGCTTCGCGCAGCAAGTTGATTTCCTCCGGTGCATTTTCAATCAGCGGCCTGCCGGTAAGCCGCTGAAAGCTC
Organism: Sideroxydans sp.; assembly: GCA_028710605.1. GTDB lineage: Bacteria > Pseudomonadota > Gammaproteobacteria > Burkholderiales > Gallionellaceae > Sideroxyarcus. Next base: position 53,028 of record JAQTTU010000002.1, on the reverse strand, counting down.
TCGACGATAAGCCGCAAACGCCCGTCCAGACTGGCTTCAGATGGGGGTAAGTTTTGCATATTCGAGTGCGAGCCATTTACTGCCCGCGCGTTTGAAGTTGACCTGCACGCGGCCTTGGTTGCCGCTGCCTTCGGTGTCGGTCACTACGCCTTCGCCGAATTTCTGGTGGAACACTTGCTGGCCGATGCGCCACATCGAACTGGGCGCGGGCGGCGCTTTTTCCATCGGCACGGCGGCGAACGCTTTGGTGTAACTGTCCTTCTCGAAATGATTGTTTTGGAAAGTCTTGCGTGAAGTGAATCTGGGCGTAAGCCAATGTAACAACTCCTCCGGCAATTCGCGCAGAAAACTCGACTCCCTGCTGTAATGCGTTTGTCCATGCAGCATGCGGCTTTGGGCGTAGGTGAGATACAAACGGCGGCGGGCGCGGGTAATCGCTACATACATCAGGCGGCGTTCTTCATCGACATCGTCGTTGTCGATACTGTTCTGGTGCGGAAAGAGTCCTTCTTCCAGCCCGGTGATAAACACGGTGTGGAACTCCAAGCCTTTCGCGGCATGCACCGTCATTAAATGCAGAGCGTCTTCGCTGTCGCCCGCCTGATGCTCGCCCGATTCCAGCGTTGCATTCGTCAGAAAAGCGGTAAGACTTTCATCCTCATTTTCTTGAACAAATTGAGACGCAGCGCTGATGAGTTGTTGCAAGTTATCCAACCTGTCAGCCGATTCCTTTTGTTTCTTTCCCTCTTCGTTTTGGTAACAAGCGTTCAAGCCGCTATGTTCCAGTACGTGCTCAACAATTTCCGGCAACGGTAACTCTTTGGTGGCACTGCGCAGAGCTTCGATCAACCCGACGAAAGCGGTGATCTTGCCTCCTGCACGCGCTGCCGCATCCCACATTGTTGTGCCGTTCATCTTCGCCGCTTCTTGCAGCTTGCCAACGCTGAGCGCGCCTATGCCGCGCGTAGGGAAATTGATGATGCGCAACAGCGCATTGTCGTCGTCGGTGTTTTCCATCAGACGCAAATAGGCCAGCGCGTGCTTGATCTCCTGGCGCTCGTAAAAGCGCAACCCGCCATAAACACGGTACGACAAACCGGCGGCAACCAGCGCATGTTCCAGCACGCGCGACTGCGCGTTGGAGCGGTACAACAGCGCAATCTCGGAAAGGTTTATCCCTTCGCGTTTGAGTTGCTGGATTTCATCGACAATAAAACTGGCTTCCTGAATATCCCCCGTAATTCGATCACCGCGAGGATCACGCAATTCGGGCGCTTCATACACGCGCAACTGTTCGCCGCCGCTTTCTGCTGTCCACAGGTTCTTGCCCAGACGTTTGCGGTTGTTGCTGATAAGCGCGTTGGCCGCGTCGAGGATGTTGCCGTGCGAGCGGTAGTTCTGCTCCAGCTTGATGACGTTCTCGACGTGGAAGTCGCGCAGCAACTCCTGCATGTTGCCCACGTTCGCGCCACGGAAGGCGTAGATGGATTGGTCGTCGTCGCCCACGGCAAAGATTGAAGATTGCTTTTCACGTTCGCCTCCTCTCCCGTTTTCGGGAGAGGATTGAGGAGAGGGGCTCTTGCCCGCCAGCAACTTCAACCACTTATATTGCAGCGGATTGGTATCCTGAAACTCATCCACCAGAATGTGTTTGAAGCGCTCCTGATAATGCTCGCGCAGCGACTGGTTGCGCGACAGCAGCTCGTAGCAGCGCAACAGCAGCTCGGAAAAATCCACCACTCCTTCGCGCTGGCATTGCGCGTCGTAAGCCGCGAACACCTCCACTTTGCGCTTGGTATAAGGATCGTAGGCTTCCACTTCGTGCGCGCGCAGCCCCTGTTCCTTGCTGCCGCTGATGAAGTTCTGCATCTCGCGCGGCGGATATTTTTCGTCATCCACATTCAGCTCTTTCATGCGCCGTTTGATAGCGGCAAGCTGATCGCCGGAATCGAGAATCTGGAACGTCTGCGGCAGGTTCGCCTCGCGGTAATGCGCGCGCAGCATGCGGTTGCACAGGCCGTGGAACGTGCCAATCCACATACCGCGCGTGTTGATCGGCAACATCGCCGACAAGCGCGTCACCATTTCTTTCGCCGCCTTGTTGGTGAAGGTCACCGCCAAAATGCCGTGCGGCGTGACCTGTCCGCTGCTGATGAGATAAGCGATGCGCGTGGTCAGCACGCGCGTCTTGCCGCTGCCCGCCCCGGCCAGAATCAAGGCGGATTGCGCGGGCAGCTCGACGGCGGCACGTTGTTCGGGATTGAGACCGGAAAGCAGAGAGGAATTCATGCCGCGATTATCCCACAGGAGTGACCGCCGCTTTCGTGGATGGAAACAGGATTGGAGCAGAATTTTAATGTTCCTCCTCACGGGAAGGCGCATGGATAGGGAATCTACGTCGATTAAATCACGCAGATGCCCTATCCATGCGCTTCTTCACGGGATGGTGCGATTCAGAATGCCTTGGCGGAGAGTGGTGCATGGTGGATAGGTGGTTACGCGCCCCGAATAAGTTTGACTTCTTCTGGCGCGGCATGAATGAAAGCTTCGTCTTTGCTGTCGCGCGAAAAAGTTTAGGCGGAAATAGCGGGCGGTTCATCCACCCACAACGCGCAGAAATCTATCTCGTGCAAAATCCTTCGCCACAGCCGATTAACTTTCGTCGGCCAACAGCATTGCCAGCATTTCTTCAGTCAATCCTGCGGCTGCCGCGCTATCGCGCAGCGTATTCCTCAAACGGTTCGCGTAATAAGCCCGCATCGCCTCGTAATCCTGCGCGCTCACCATCACACCCACCACCCGGTTATGGCGCATCACTCTGACCGGCTTGCGCTGAACCTTGTCGAGAAATTCGCCGAAGCGAGTTTTGGCTTCATTGGCTGTGTAAGTTTGCATGGGGCACCTACTTGATACATATCAGCCCGGATAACTCATGGGGCTGCGAGCTTTTGTAGGAGCGAGCTTGCTCGCGAAAACATTTCGCGAGCAAGCTCGCTCCTACAAGGTGTGCATTGTCCGACACCTCCGTGCAAACTTTTCAGCTTCGTGCTTTGTATTCCGAATACTTTTTGGAACTGCCGCGCACTTCGTCCGCCGGATATTTTTTCGCGTTCAGCGCCAGCTTTTTCTCCGCTGCCGCCACCAAGTCCAGTTGCAGCTTGTGCGCGAGGCTGATGAGGTAAATCTGAATATCCGCCAGCTCCAGTTCGACCTCGGCCAGTTTTTCCGGCGGCAGGTTGCAGCTCTGCTCTTCGGTCAGCCACTGAAAATGTTCCACCAACTCGGCGGCTTCGACGATGAGCGCCATGGACAGGTTTTTGGGTGAGTGGAATTGATCCCACTCGCGCTCGACCACGAATTGGCGTACTTGTTGTTTGATCCGGTCAAAGTTATTTTCAGCCATCATTGCCTCCCGCGCTCATTGTATTGCGCCGCAAAACAAAACGGGGAAGCGTTTCCGCTTCCCCGTTTTGCGTTACAACTGCGCGGCCATTAAGCCTTGTTTTTCTTTTCGATCATCTCGTGCATGACCGGCGCGAGGATGATTTCCATTGCGTGGCTCATCTTTCCGCCGGGCACGACCAGCGTGTTGGCGCGCGACATGAACGAGTTGGGGATCATGGTGAGGTAGTAGGGAAAATCCACGCCCTTGGGGTTGCTGAAGCGGATCACCACAAAGCTTTCGTCCGGGGTGGGGATGTCGCGGGCGATGAACGGGTTGGAAGTGTCAACCGTGGCCACGCGCTGGAAGTTGATGTGGGTGCGCGAAAATTGCGGCGTGATGTATTTCACATAGTCCGGCATGCGGCGCAGGATGGTGTCCACGGTCGCTTCGGCGGAATAGCCGCGCTCCTTTTTGTCGCGATGAATCTTCTGGATCCATTCGAGATTGACTACCGGCACCACGCCGATGCCCAGATCCACGTATTTTCCGGCATCAATGTCCTCATCCACGACAAGACCGTGCAGGCCTTCATAGAAAAGCAAATCGGAGTTCGATTCGATGTCTTCCCACGGCGTGAATACGCCGGGAACTAGGTCGGTCATGCCGAAATGCTTGTTGTGCAACTCCGCCTCTTCGTCGCTATGCACGTAATAACGGCGTTTGCACATGCCGGTTTCGCCGTAGGTCTTGAACATTTCCTCGATCTTGGCGAAGTGGTTGGCTTCCGGGCCGAAGTGGCTGAACGAATAGTTGCAATCCTTGGCGGCTTCGGCCACCGCAGTGCGGAATGCTGCGCGGTTCAGGCTGTGCAGACTATCGCCTTCGACAACGGCAGCCTTGATGCCTTCGCGACGGAAGATATTCTCGAACGCGACCTTGACGGTAGTGGTGCCTGCACCGGAAGAACCGGTTACGGCGATAACGGGATGTTTGCGGGACATGAACTACTCTCCTGAACAATTAAATTTTTGGACGCAGATTTTAACCCAGTTTGTTCCCCGCACGTGAGCCGGTCAATGGTGATGCCCCCTTAGCCAAAGGGGTATGCGGGTTGAATTGGCAGTTGAAACGGGTAACCCGGCCTTTGCGCCGACGCGCGAGGGCTGCCTGTTGCCGCTATAATGCCGCACCCGCAAATTTGCGCATCCGATCACCGAATCATGCAAGCCAACTACTCACCCAAAGACATCGAAACCGCCGCCCAGCAACAGTGGGATGCCGCCCAGACTTTCCTCGCCGACAAGAACAGCAGCAAGCCGAAATATTATTGCCTGTCGATGTTCCCCTACCCTTCCGGCAAGCTGCACATGGGGCACGTGCGCAACTACACCATAGGCGACGTGCTCTCGCGCTACCACCGCATGAAAGGTTTCAACGTGATGCAGCCCATGGGCTGGGACGCGTTCGGCCTGCCCGCCGAAAACGCCGCGATGGCCAATAACGTGCCGCCCGCCGCATGGACTTATTCCAACATCGAATACATGAAGCAGCAGTTGAAGTCGCTGGGCTTGGGCGTGGATTGGTCGCGCGAAGTGACCACCTGCAAGCCCGACTATTACCGCTGGGAACAATGGCTGTTTACGCGCCTGTTCAAGAAGGGCGTGATCTACAAGAAGACCGCCGTGGTGAACTGGGACCCGGTGGACAACACCGTGCTGGCCAACGAACAAGTGATCGACGGACGCGGCTGGCGCTCCGGTGCGCTGGTGGAAAAGCGCGACATCCCGATGTATTTCTTCCGCATCACGCAATACGCCGACGAGTTGCTGCAAGACCTCGACACCCTGTCCGGCTGGCCAGAACAGGTGAAGACCATGCAGGCTAACTGGATCGGCAAGAGTTATGGCGTGCGCTTCGCGTTTAAGGTCATCGACGAAGTCGATACATCTCTTCCCTCGCCCACCGGGAGAGGGACCGAGGGTGAGGGAACACTCCCTAACAACAATCTGCTTTGGGTGTACACCACCCGCGCCGACACCATCATGGGCGTGACCTTCGTTGCCGTGGCAGCCGAGCATCCGCTGGCGACCCGCGCTGCACAAGGCAATGCCAAGCTCGCCGAGTTCATCGAAGAATGCAAACGCGGCGGTGTGGCCGAAGCGGACATCGCCACCATGGAAAAGAAAGGCATGGACACCGGCCTCAAAGTCACGCACCCGCTGACCGGAGAACAAGTGCCGGTGTGGGTCGGCAACTATGTGTTGATGGGTTACGGCGAAGGCGCTGTGATGGCGGTTCCCGCGCATGACGAGCGCGATTTCGGGTTTGCCAAGAAATACAACCTGCCGATCAAGCAATCCATTGCGGTGAAGAATCAAACTTTCAGCGATGCGGCTTGGCAGGAATGGTATGCCGACAAAGAAAATGGCGTGTGCGTGAATTCGGGCAAGTACGACGGCTTGAATTTGGCACAAGCCGTGGATGCCATCGCTGCCGACCTGGCCGCCAAAGGGCTGGGCGAGAAGAAAGTGCAATTCCGCCTGCGCGACTGGGGCATCTCGCGTCAGCGCTATTGGGGCTGCCCGATTCCCATCATCCATTGCCCGACTTGCGGCGATGTATCCGTGCCGGACGATCAACTGCCGGTGAAGCTGCCGGAGAACGTGGTGCCGGACGGCGCGGGCTCGCCGCTGGCGAAGATGCCGGAATTCTACGAATGCACTTGCCCGCAATGCGGCGGCAAAGCGCGGCGCGAAACCGACACCATGGACACTTTCGTGGAATCGTCGTGGTACTACGCGCGCTACGCCAGCCCGCAATGCTCCACCGGCATGGTGGACAAAGCGGCGGCGCAAAAATGGTTGCCGGTGGATCAATACATAGGCGGCATCGAGCATGCGATTTTGCATTTGCTGTATGCGCGCTTCTTCCACAAGCTGATGCGCGACGAAGGGGTGTTTGGCGGTGAGCCACGAGTGTTCCCTCACCCCAACCCTCTCCCGGCGGGAGAGGGGGCGAACGTAGCGCTGCGCGCGTTTAACCCCTTAGACGAACCGTTCGTCAATTTGCTCACGCAAGGCATGGTGGTCGCACCGACCTTCTACCGCGAACTGGAAGGCGGCAAGAAGCTGTGGATCAACCCGGCGGATGTGGATGTGGCCGTTGATGCCAAGGCGCGCCCCATAGGCGCGAAGCTGATCGCCGACGGGCTGCCCGTCATCATCGGCGGCACGGAGAAGATGTCGAAGTCGAAGAACAACGGCGTTGATCCGCAGGCCATTATCGACGCTTATGGCGCGGACACCGCGCGCCTATTCATGATGTTTGCCGCACCGCCCGACCAGCAACTGGAGTGGTCGGATGCGGGGGTGGAGGGCTCGTTCCGTTTTCTCAAGCGTGTATGGAAGGCAGTACACGAGCATGTTGAACAAGGTGTAGTCGCCGCATACAACAGCGGCGAGTTGAGTGCTGCCGCCAAAGCGTTGCGCCTGCAATTGCACCACACCATCCAGAAGATCGACGACGACTATGGTCGCCGCAAAACTTTCAACACCGCCATCGCGGCCATCATGGAATTGCTCAATGCGTTGGGCAAGTTTGATGAGGACAATGCAGTTGCGCGCAGCGTGGCGCAAGAGGTACTGGAGAATGCCGTGCTGCTGCTTTCGCCCATCGCCCCGCACATCGCCGAATCGCTGTGGACGGCATTGCGCCCCGGCAGCAAGCTGGTCGATCAAACCTTCCCCAAGGCCGACCCGGCAGCCATGGTGCAAGACGAAATCGAACTGGTCATTCAAGTGAACGGCAAGCTGCGCGGCAGTCTGCGCGTATCCAAGGATGCCGACAAGGCATCCATCGAGCAACTGGCGCTGGCGCATGAAGCAGTGCAAAAACAACTGGCGGGCGGCACGGCGAAGAAGGTCATCGTGGTTCCGGGTCGTTTGGTCAATGTGGTGATCTGATGACGATCACGCGCCGCCTGTTCTTGTTGCTGCTGGCGCTGGTGCTCGGCGCGTGCAACTACCATTTGCGCGGCAGCAACATTTCGGGCGACCAGTTCCCGTTCAAATCGCTGTACGTGAAAGGGCCGGAAGGTTTTCCTTTTCTCGGCGATCTGAAGCGCGATTTGGAAATCAACCGGATCAAGCTGGCGGCCACGCCCGAGCAGGCGGATCTGGTATTGGAGATTCTTTCGATACAAGCCACCAAACAAATTCTGTCGCTTTCCGGCAGCGGGCGTGTGCAGGAATATCAGCTGCTCTACCGCGTTTCGCTGCGCGCTTACGATAAACAAAAGGTGGACTGGCTGCCTGTGGATGACATTTCGATGTCGCGCATCATGGCTTACGACGATTCGCAAATTCTCGCCAAGGAACAGGAAGAAGCGCTGCTCTACAAAGACATGCGCAGCGATGCCGTGGCACAAACCGTACGCCGCCTTAGCCGGGCCAAGCCGCATCCAGAGCAATGAGAATCTCAAGCGAAGACCTGCCGCGCCATTTGTCCAAAGGACTGGGTGGACTGTATGTGATCCACGGCGAAGCGCTGCTGCTGGCCATCGAGGCGGCAGATGCCATCCGCGCCGCCGCGCGCGAAGCGGGTTTCAGCGAGCGCGAAACATTGATTGCGGAGCAGGGCTTCAAGTGGGCGGAGTTGCGCAACAGCGCGCAAAGCATGTCGCTGTTTTCTTCGCGCAAAGTGATCGACCTGCGCATCCCGTCCGGCAAACCGGGCACGGAAGGCGCGCAAGCGTTGCAAGACCATTGCCAGAACCTGAACGCGGATACCCTCACGCTGATTTCGCTGCCGCGTCTCGACGGCACGGCGATGAAAAGCAAATGGTTTACCGCGCTGGAACAGCACGGCACGCTGGTCAGCGCCGACGAAATAACCCTCGCCGCGCTACCCGCCTGGATCGCCGCGCGCTTGAAGCGCCAGCAGCAATCCGCCGATACCGACACGCTGGCATTTCTGGCGCAGCGCGTGGAAGGCAATCTGCTCGCAGCGTTTCAGGAGATTCAAAAACTCGCGCTGCTGTTTCCGGCGGGTCATCTTTCTTTCGAGCAAGTGAAAGATTCGGTGATGGATGTGGCGCGCTACGATGTATATAAACTTTCCGAAGCGATGCTGGCGGGCGATGCCGAGCGCTATGTGCGCATCCTCGACGGCTTGCGCGCGGAAGGCACGGCCACGGTGTTGATCTTGTGGGCGATTGCCGAAGACATACGCGCGCTGGCCAAAGTCTCGCGCGCTTTGCAGCAAAGCGGCAACCTCGCCAACGCACTGCGCGAAGCGCGGGTGTGGGGCGCAAAACAAAAGCAAGTGGAGCGTGCGGTGCGCCGATTCACGCCGACCTTCGCCGAACGCGCCTTGCGACAGGCCGCGCTGATTGACAGGTTGATAAAAGGGCTGCGTCAGGGCGATGTGTGGGATGAATTGCTGCAACTCGGCGTGCGCTGCGCGCGGGCAGGCGCAAGATGAACCTGAAAAAAACAACAAGTTTTGAGTGGTTCGTTAATCTATGGCATTGCTGCTGTAGGTGCGAATTCATTCGCACGAATCACATGCCAAGTGCGAATGAATTCGCACCTACAATGATTTCAAGCATCTCTCCTAAATGAGCGAACACGAGATCATCATGGTCATCACCAACCTGCCGGATCGCGCTGCTGCGGAACGAGTTGCCGATGGTCTGGTCACAGAGGGCGTTGCGGCTTGCGTGAATATTCTGGCTGAATGTACGTCCGTTTATCGCTGGCAAGGCAAACTGGAGCGTGCCCGCGAAGTACCGCTGCACATCAAGACCACGCGCGCGGCATATCCGCAACTGGAAAGCGTATTGCGCAAACTGCATCCTTACGAACTGCCGGAGATCATCGCAGTGCCCGTCAGCGCTGGCTTGCCGGAATATTTGAACTGGGTTGTACAGGAAACTTCACCGAAGAAGGCGCTATGATTCGTAAACTGTCATTGATTTTGTTGATGTGCGTCGCGCAATTGGCGCACGCGGACTTTCTCTCATTCGGAACCAAGCAGCCAACCTTTCTGCCCGCCGAGCAGGCTTTTGCGCTGGAAGTGCATGCGGTCGATCAACGCAAGCTGCTGGCCAGTTTCAAAATCACGCCCGGCTATTATCTGTACCGCGACAAGATCAGTTTCAGCGTCGCCAGCGGCAAAGCCAAAATCGCGCGCGTTTCGCTACCCCAAGGCGAAACCAAGAACGATCCCAATTTCGGCATGATCGAGATTTACCACAAATCATTTCAGGCGGAGATCGAACTGGATGCGGCGAATAACATCAAGCCGCTAAGCTTGAATGCGAGCTATCAGGGTTGCAGCGATCAGGGGCTTTGCTATCCGCCTATCGAAAAGACATTCAACATTGAACTGGTGCAAACGATCAGCGCCGCACCTTCAGTGCCAGCCCCCGTTGTTGTTGCCAAGCCTGCCACCGAAAACGAAAACACGCAGATCGCCAACCTGTTCAAGAGCGGCAGCTTTTGGCTGATCGTGTCCTTCTTCTTCGGTGCGGGGCTGCTGCTGTCCCTCACGCCCTGCGTGTTTCCGATGATTCCCATCCTGTCCGGCATCATCGTCGGGCGCGGCCACAAGATTACCCACGCGCACGCTTTCATGCTGTCGCTGGCCTATGTGCTGGGCATGGCGATCACCTACGCCATTGCCGGAGTGGCGGCGGGCTATTCCGGCAACCTGATTTCCAGCGCCCTGCAAACGCCGTGGGTACTGGGCAGTTTCGCCGCTGTGTTCGTGGTGTTATCGCTGGCCATGTTCGGCTTCTACGAATTGCAGTTGCCCACCGCGTTGCAAAGCAAACTTTCCGACACCAGCAACAAGCTGCACGGCGGCCATATCAGCGGCGTGTTCGGCATGGGCGCGCTGTCCGCCATCATCATGGGGCCGTGCGTCGCAGCCCCCCTGGCGGGCGCTTTACTTTATATAGGCCAGACGCACGATGCGGTACTGGGCGGCACGGCGCTGTTCTTCCTGGCGCTGGGCATGGGAGCTCCATTGCTGCTGATCGGCAGCTCGGCGGGCGTTTTGCTGCCCAAGGCCGGGCCTTGGATGGAAGCGGTAAAGCGTTTCTTCGGCGTGCTGATGCTGGCAATGGCGATCTGGATCATTTCATCCGTCATCCCGCTGGGCGTGCAGATGATGTTGTGGGCGGCACTATTGGTTTTCTCGGGGATTTACCTCAATGCGCTCGACCCGCTACCGCAGCATGCCCACGCTTGGCACAAACTGGGCAAGGGCATCGGCATCCTCGCGCTACTGCTCGGCGTGGCTTACCTTATAGGCGCGCTGTCCGGCGCGCGCGACATCCTGCGCCCGTTGGGCAACATCGGGCGAACAACGGTTGAAGCTCCCGCTACACTGCGTTTCGAGCGTGTCAAAAGCAATGCCGAGCTGGATGCGCGCATCGCCCTGGCTCAAGGCAAAAGCGTGATGCTGGATTTCTATGCCGACTGGTGCGTGTCGTGCAAAGAGATGGAGCGCTTCACTTTCAGCGATGCGGCAGTGCAGGCCAAATTGAAAAACACCCTGCTGCTGCAAGCCGATGTCACCGCAAACAGCGAGGACGACAAGGCACTGATGCAGCGCTTCCAGCTGTTCGGCCCGCCCGCCACTTTATTTTTCGACGCGCAAGGCCGTGAGCAAGCCGACTTCCGCGTGACCGGCTACCAGGATGCCGCACAATTCCTGCTGTCTTTGAAAAATGCGGGGCTTTGAACAACCCATCATAGGACGGCACAATGTCTGATCTCAACGATCCCAGAGTCTTCTTTGCCGCCGAGCGCACCCTGCTGGCGTGGAACCGCACCAGCCTGTCGTTGATGGCCTTCGGCTTCGTTATTGAGCGTTTCGGGCTGTTCGTTTCCGTGCTGATGCCGCAACACAATATACCCTTGCAACGCGGGCTGTCTTTTTGGACCGGGCTGGCTTTTGTGTTGCTGGGCGTTTTTGTCGCCGTCTTTTCCACGCTGCAATACAAAAAAGTGCTGCGCACCCTGAAGCCGGTCGAAATTCCGGATGGCTACTGGACCGGTCTTGGCACCATCAGCAACCTGAGCATCGCAGCCTTGGGCATGGTTTTGATCGTCTATTTCTTTCACGGCTTCTAAGCAGCGGCAGACACGCCGTTTTTTCTCAATTCCACCGAACTGGTGGACAAACTCACCCATTTTCGGCAAACTCCGCCCCCATGAAAAACGTCCTGGTACTCCACGGCCCTAACCTGAACCTGCTCGGCACGCGCGAGCCTGATGTGTATGGTCGCGTCACGTTGGACGAAATTAACGCCAAATTGGCCGCACAAGCTCAAGCAAAGGGCGCAAAGCTGGATTATTTCCAGAGCAACACGGAAGGTGCGCTGGTTGACCGGGTGCAACAGGCCAGAACAGACGGCACGGACTTCATCATCATCAATCCGGCGGCATTCACCCATACCAGCGTTGCCATCCGCGATGCCTTGGCGGCGGTCGCCATCCCCTTCGTTGAAGTACATCTTTCCAATGTGTTCGCCCGCGAGGCGTTCCGCAAGGAATCGTACTTTTCCGATATCGCCGTCGGAGTCATCAGCGGGCTGGGCGCGACCGGCTACGAACTCGCATTGCAATTCGCACTACAACATTCTGTTAGGAGGACATAAAAATGGATTTGCGCAAATTAAAAACATTGATCGAACTGGTTGAAAACTCGGGTATCGCCGAACTGGAACTGACCGAAGGCGAAGAGCACGTGCGCATTTCGCGCCACAGTTCTGTCGCTGCGCCCATGCAACAGCAGTATTACGCGACAGCTCCCCAGCCCGCAACAGTAGCTGCCCCTGCCGCGCCCGCCGTAGCCGCTGCCCCCGCCGCGCCTGCCGCTCCCGAAGGTCATGTGGTCAAATCGCCCATGGTCGGCAGCTTCTATCGCGCCGCCTCCCCTGGAGCAAAATCATTTGTCGATGTCGGCCAAAACGTGAATGCGGGCGACACCTTGTGCATTATTGAGGCAATGAAACTGTTGAACGAGATCGAATCGGATAAAGCCGGTGTCATCAAAGCGATCCTCGTCGAGAACGGCCAGGCGGTCGAGTTCGGTCAACCTCTGTTCATCATCGGGTAATTCATCATGGCCGTGTTTTCACGCAAACCAAGAACCGCCGCTCCGCCGGAGACTCCGATCATGTTTGAAAAGATTCTGATCGCCAATCGCGGCGAGATCGCGCTGCGTATTCAGCGCGCCTGCCGCGAGATGGGCATCAAGACCGTTGCCGTGCATTCCGAAGCCGATGCCGATGCCAAGTATGTGAAGCTGGCGGACGAGTCGGTGTGTATCGGCCCAGCGCCTTCCAGCCTGAGTTATTTGCACGTTCCGGCGATTATCAGCGCGGCGGAAGTAACCGACGCGCAAGCGATTCACCCCGGCTACGGCTTTCTGTCCGAGAACGCCGATTTCTCAGAGCGCGTGGAAAAATCCGGTTTCGTTTTCATCGGCCCGCGCGCCGAAACCATCCGCCTGATGGGCGACAAGGTTTCCGCCAAAAATGCCATGAAAAAGGCAGGCGTACCTGTCGTGCCCGGCGTGGATGGCGCATTGCCGGACGATCCGGCGGAGATTATCAAGATCGCCAAATCCATCGGTTATCCGGTCATTATCAAAGCTTCCGGCGGCGGCGGCGGACGCGGCATGCGCGTGGTGCATACCGAAGCGGCACTCATCAACGCCGTAACCATGACCAAGACCGAAGCGCAGGCTGCTTTCAACAACCCCATGGTGTATATGGAGAAGTTCCTTGAGAACCCGCGCCATATCGAGATCCAGATTCTGGCCGACCAGCACGGCAATGCGGTATATCTGGGCGAGCGCGATTGTTCCATGCAGCGCCGTCACCAGAAGATCATCGAAGAAGCGCCGGCCCCGCATCTCAACCCGAAACTGCGCGACAAGATCGGCGAACGTTGCGCCGAAGCCTGCCGCAAGATCGGTTATCGCGGTGCAGGCACGTTCGAGTTCCTGTACGAAAACGGCGAGTTTTTCTTCATCGAAATGAACACCCGCGTGCAGGTCGAACATCCGGTCACGGAAATGATTACCGGCGTTGACATCGTGCAACAGCAAATCCGCATCGCCGCAGGCGAAAAATTGCCGTTCCGCCAAAAAGACATCCAGTTCCGTGGCCACGCGGTCGAATGCCGCATCAATGCCGAACATCCATATACCTTCGTGCCTTCGCCCGGTCGCATCACCAACTGGCATGTGCCCGGCGGTCCCGGCATCCGCGTCGATTCGCACGTGTATAACAACTACTTCATCCCGCCGCATTACGACTCCATGATCGGCAAGATCATCGCTTACGGCGACACGCGCGACCAGGCCATCGCCCGCATGCGCACCGCGTTGTCCGAAATGGTGGTGGAAGGCATCAACACCAACATCCCATTGCATCAGGAGTTAATGCAGGATGCCGCTTTCGTGCAGGGCGGAACCAGCATCCATTATCTGGAACACAAGCTGGCCGAAAAATCGAAGGCGAAGTAGCCATGTCCTGGCTCACGCTTCAGGTGCAAGCCGCAGCCGACTACGCCGAAGCGTTGAGCGAAGCGTTGTTGGCGCGCGGCGCACTCTCGGTCGATATGCTGGACGCGGATGCCGACACGCCGGACGAACAGGCGATCTTCGGCGAACCCGGCGAACCCACCTCGGCGGTATGGCAGCACAATCTAGTGAACGCCTTGTTTGAAAGCGATGCCGACGTGGCAGGCATTCTGCAAGCCTGTTGCGACGAACTCGGTATCACCACGCTCCCCCAGCACCGTATCGAAACGCTGGAGGAAAGCGACTGGGTGCGCCTCACGCAGGCGCAGTTCGACCCCATCCGTATCAGTGATCGTTTGTGGATCGTGCCGACTTGGCATACGCCGTCCGACCCCGCCGCCATCAACATCGCGCTCGATCCCGGGCTCGCTTTCGGTACGGGCAGCCATCCCACCACCCGCCTGTGTTTGCGCTGGCTGGATAACAATCTCCAAGGCGGCGAAAGCGTGCTCGATTACGGTTGCGGCTCCGGCATTCTCGCCATTGCCGCGATGAAGCTGGACGCGGGCAGCGCCATCGGCGTGGATGTCGATGCGCAAGCGGTGATCGCCAGCCGCGACAACGCGCTCGCCAATCAGGTGCATGCGGATTTTTTCCTGCCGGACGGAATGGCGCTCGCCCAGTACGATGTCGTCGTCGCCAACATCCTCACCAATCCCCTGCGCGCTTTGGCTCCGCTGTTGGCGGGCGCAACCCGTAGCGGCGGGCGCATCGTGCTCTCCGGCATCCTCGCCGAACAGGCGGACGAAGTGATGCGCATCTACGCGCAGTGGTTTGACCTCGCGCCCGCCGTGCTGGAAGATGGCTGGTGTTGTTTGTCCGGCGTAAAAAAATGACTGACATTACGCAATGCCCCGAATGCGGCACGCGTTTCAAAGTAACCGCTGCGCAGCTCGAAGCGCACGGCGGCGAGGTGCGCTGCGGCCGGTGTCATATCGTATTCGATGCCAGCAAACACCTATACGTCGTCGAGCCAAGCCCGCAACTCAGCCTGCCCATCGACGATGAGCCGCAGATCGAAGTGCTGACCGAAGAAGTCGCCCCCCATCCGCAAACAGATTTCAAAGAAGAAAATACAGGGGCAAGCGCGGCGATTGATCCCGAGATTTCTTTCAGCGAAATCGAGCACTACCTGCCGCCCATTGCAGAGATTGCCGAACTCGAAGAAGCGCCCGCCACGCTGGCGCAGCAAGTCAAATTCATCGACGAACCCGCCGCAGAACCGGTCGCACCGCCTGCCCGCAAGCGCCGCTGGACGGGCATCTTCGCGGCATTGCTGTTGCTGCTGTTACTGCTCGCGCAAGCCATCTATTTCTTCCGCGTCGAGCTGGTCATCCGGCTGCCGGGACTCAAACCCTCGCTCGCGCAATCCTGCGCGCTGCTCGGTTGCTCCATCGAACTGCCGCGACAAGCCGAGCTGATGTCCATCGAATCTTCCGAACTGGAATCGGATCCGGCGCAAAACAACGTCATCACCCTGCACGCCCTGCTGCACAACCGCGCCACCTTCACCCAGGCCTACCCCGACCTGGAACTCACCCTCAACAACCTGCAAGACCAAGCCATCGCCCGCCGCACGTTCCACCCCGCGAATTACCTGAAAAATGCCAACGAAGCGCAAGCAGGACTCGGCGCGAACCGCGAACTGGAAATCTCCCTGCGGCTGGACACCGCCGACCTCAAACCGGCGGGGTATCGCTTGTTCTTGTTTTATCCGAAGTAATACCTTCAAGTGTAGGTGCGAATTTATTCGCACAATCAACGTGTTCTGTGCGAATGAATTCGCACCTACAAACACCTCAACTACAGCTTATGGTTTGAGCACCATCAATCCATAAACCATCAGCATCGCCGGAAAAGCAATCATTCCCAGTGCTGTCCAAATGCGCGCAAAGCGCCAATATCGTTGTGGCAGCCCGGTATTTCTTTCAGCCGCTTCACGCGCCATCTTTGCCATCTGAATTTGCAACCAGACCACCGGCAACCAACTAATCCCGGCCACCACAAACAACACCAGGGCCGCCGACAACCACGTGTTGCGCAATGAGTAATCTGCAATCCACACCATCGCCAAGCCGCTTGCTGGCTGAATAATCACCGCCGGGGTGGTGAACCACCAGTCCGCGCGCACCACCAGTCTGGACACTTCGGCAATCACCGCCACATTGCGCGTGCGGTTGACGAAGAACATATAAAACGCACTGCCGAAGCCCACTCCAACCAACAATACACTGGACAGAATGTGCAGCCACTTCAGTATCAGGTAAGCGCTCATGTTGTTTTCTCCCCGTGTTCATGCAACAACCACAGCAACAAAAGTATGGGCAGATTTTTCAGCAGCGGACCGAACGGATGCAGCCAAAACTGCGGGAGAAAGATGGCAATGACGATGCTATAGAAAATCACCAGCGCCGCCTGCGCACGCCACAACCATTGCATGGAGCGATACAACGTTAGCAGCCCCAGCGCTATATCCAGCGCTGCCGAAGCGTACAGCGCAAACTGCGCGGCAACTCCATGCAAGCCGACTTGCTCCAGCAACTGCAAACTCTGCTGCTGCGGATAAATGCCCAGCGACAACACGCCCGTCACCAGCCAGATAACCGCCAGCGTGTAGCGCATCAGCTTGAGATCGAGCGCACGCATCGCCGTTCACGCGATGAAATAGCGGAAGCTGCGCGGCTCGCGCCCCAGCAGTTTGGCGAACCCGCTCGGGGAAGCGGTGTTGCCCGCCGCGAGCATGGCGTAGGGATCGCTGCACATCGGGCTGGACGGAATGTAATCGCCTGCTAATGCGATCAGGCGCACCAGCGTTGATGGCAACGCGAAATGCCATGCATTGCCGCGTTTCATTTGTGCACGATAACTGTCCAGCATGCCGCGCATGGTGGTGGCCTCCGCACCGACGGCGGCCACGGTTTGGCTGGCCGCATTCGCATCTCCCAACCAGCGCGCAACTGCTTCGCAAATATCGTCGATATGCACAGGTTGCAGCGTTTGCACGCCGCCCATAGGCAACACTTGCACAGGCAACTTGGCCATCTGCCTGAACATCTGCGCGCTCGCCCCATCCTCGCCGTAAATCACCGAAGGCCGCAGACACAACCAACGCACGCTGTCGGGCATTTTTTTCAATACCGCTTCCGTCACCAAGCGCGTGCTGAAATACGGCACATCCACGCCGCTATCCACACCCAGCGCGGACAGATGCACCACGCGTTGCACCCCCGCTTCGGCACAGGCTGCAAACAAAGCGACAGGCGTTTCGGTGTGCAGTATTTGCATCGGGTTGCTACTGCTATCGCGCAACAGCCCCACCGCGTTGATGACGACATCAATCCCTTTAAGACGCGGCAACCAGATTTCTTGATTGTTGTCGTTGCGAAAGTCCACCGCCATGTCATCCGGCTCGCGTGGCTTGCGCACGGCGCGGATGACGCTGTGTCCGGCTTTGCGCAAATCCTGCGTCAAATGTCTGCCGACAAAACCGCTTGCACCACAGACAAGGATTTTCATGATGGTTCTCCCGTCAATTGGCCTGCTTGCGTAAGACGTATCCCGCTCCAATAATCCCGCACACCCCAAGCGAAAACACCTACCCCGAGCAGCGTTAAGACCCACGACAACATCCCGTATTCAACACTCTGCATAGTTGTTGGCAATTGTGACCAACGCAGCAATTCGGGCATCAGCAGCGCGACATAAGCGCCGCCGCCCATGCTGAGCGTGAGATGAATGACGCGCTCATTCGGGGTGAGTGTGCGTGTTTTATCTTCTTCGACAAAATCCCAAGCGGTTAGCAGGATTTCCACCACGAGCAAGCCGAACAGTAGCCACGCCCATAGTCCTTGCCACGCATACCAGGCTAGTCCAATGAAAATGACGGCGTATAACAGTTCGCGCAAGCCGTGAATCTTTTGCTCCAGTTTGGCGCTCAATGTCCCGGGAAGATTTTCTTTCCACTCGTGATTCCACATCACATCGAAACACCCGAGCAAGCCTTGAAAAATCAAAACGTAGATGACGGTTTTCATTGATACCTCCATGGGTAGGTTAAGGTTGATTTTGTTTTTGATACTCGATTGCCCGCGCTCTCAAAATCAAAGTCGGTGGCACGATCACCAGCAATGCAGCAAGGTCGATATATACGTGCAGCCAGAAGTTGTGCAGCAGCGAAATGCCAATATCGCCGGGAGCCCAAAGCGCAGAAACAATCAGCAATGCATTCCACGAGCCGGGCTCGCGGAGCTTGGCCCCGGCTTTGACCAGATAAGCCATGAACACCCCCACGCTGGCGATGGTCGGGCCGAATAGCGCGAACATCCAGCGTTGAAACTCTTTGGTTTCCGGCGTGACTTCTTGCGCAACCCAGAATGCTGGCTTTAGCAAGTCACTGTAAATATCGAAGGCGGCGGAGTAAGCAATTACGGGCATCAG
Source organism: Sideroxydans sp. (assembly GCA_028710605.1). Lineage (GTDB taxonomy): Bacteria > Pseudomonadota > Gammaproteobacteria > Burkholderiales > Gallionellaceae > Sideroxyarcus. Next base: position 34,604 of record JAQTTU010000002.1, on the reverse strand, counting down.
CAACCCTACCCCGATATGACCGAATGCAACCAGCAACAGCCAACGCTCCAACAATTTGCTTTCTATCAACATCTGTCTTCTCCCTTTTTCGCAAGTCACTCAGATCGAACACCGGCCTTCACGGCATAGTTGGCTGCGTTTGAATGAACGCCGAGCTGCAAGTGCGCCCCATATATCGAACACGATATGCAAACCGGTGCACGAGAGCGCATGGCGATGGCGGGCTATCCACGGATAGACGCGCTGCATCAAAGGACGGGAATAGCGACCTCCCCAAAACAAGGCGACAACCGTCATATCCATGCTGCGATAAATCAACTCAAAAGCATCCACGCCTTTGATCCACTCGCCCCGCCGATTGCGCACATGCAAGCAATTCATCATCGCTTCGCGCGTCACCCCGTCTGTCGCAAACGGCGTGTCGTCAAACGCGGCGGAGGAGCAATCCACCAGTATCAAGCGTTGCCCTGAATCATGAATCTTGATGGCCATCATCTCGCTGTGGCACAGACCGCACGATGCATCAAAGTAAACCGTTAACGGGTATTGCTCATTCATAACAGCCTCCATTTATTTCATTAGTTTCTGTCAATACAGAAACATCAAGGCAAAAAAACACCCTCTTACTTTGGTAGCAACAAATTTTGAATCTTCGCTCCCAATTTCATCACCTTCATCAGCGTGGCCGGATCGAGCTTCAACATCTGGTCGCCCCAGGCCGACAGCGCTTGCATCAGCTCCAGCGTTTCCTTGATGCGCCGCTGCACCGCCGCCTCTTCCTTGCTCAAGTCTGCGCTGTTCATACAATCGCGCAAAACAACAATCGTCGGGTCGAACTCGCGTTCCTTGCGCTCGCTCACCACGGTACGGAACAGCTCCCACACGTCGGTCGAAGTCGCAAAGTGATCGCGCCGGTCGCCCATCACATGCACCATCTGGATCAGGTTCCAGTTCTGCAATTCCTTGATGCTGTTGCTCACGTTGGAACGCGCCACGTCCAGCGTTTCCGCGATCTCGTCCGCCGGCATCGGCTTGCCCGCCAGATACAGCAAAGCATGTATCTGCGACACCGTGCGGTTGACCCCCCACTTGGAGCCCATCTCGCCCCAGTGAAGAACAAAGCGTTGCGCTATTGGATTCAGTTTCATGAGCACACCATAACTGCGTCAGTTAGTTCTGTCAATACAGAAATAACAAAATATAAATAATGGCATTTTGAAACTTAACCTCTTGAAGATGCCCGTCAATAGGCGATCCGCGCTATTCGATTGATGGAGATGCCCGTATCTATTGGCTTGGCGTGAATCAGACTTAATCTTTTGGCAAAGGAAACGCTTTCCGGCATAATCCGCACGCCGTTTAAACCGACTGGGAGAGCGTGCTGAAAAGCACCGCCGAAGGCGCAATACCCGAAACCGCTCAGGCTCATGAACCAACCGGAACAGGCAAATCTGGAGAGCGCTGTTCAGTCAGCCACCGAAGGGGCACGCAACGCGAGTTGTAATCTCTCAGGTATCGAGGACAGATGGGGGCGAGGCCATGTGGCCTCGCCCTTTTTTATTGGCCGAAAGCGACTATGACGACTCTCAAACAAACCCCCTTGAATGCGGCGCACCGCGCGATGGGCGCGAAGATGGTGGATTTCGGCGGCTGGGATATGCCGGTGAATTACGGTTCGCAAATTGAGGAGCACCATCAGGTGCGCAACGATTGCGGCATGTTCGATGTGTGCCACATGCGCGTGGTGGATGCGAAAGGCGATGGTGTACGCGCCTTCCTGCGTTACCTGCTGGCGAACAATGCCGACAAGCTGACCGTGCCCGGCAAAGCGTTGTATTCCGCCATGCTGCGCCCGGATGGCGGCGTAATCGACGATCTCATAATCTACTTCATGAGCGAGCAGTGGTTTCGCATCGTGGTCAACGCGGGCACGGCGGATAAGGATATTGCGTGGATGAAGGAGCAGGCAGAGGAATTCAACAGGCATCTCCCGCAGGGAGATGCGGCGGTCGTCCTTTCTCCCCCCGGGGGAAAGTTAGATAGGGGGACGCTCGAAAACCCCCACCCTAACCCTCCCCTGGGGGGAGAGGGGACAAAACCCATCACGATCACTTCGCGCGACGATCTGGCGATGGTCGCCATTCAGGGGCCGAATGCGCGCGCCAAGGTGTGGCAAGTATTGCCGCAGACCAAGGCGGCAACGGAAGGACTGGTCAATTTTCAGGCTGCCGATTGCGGCGAGTATTTTGTGGCGCGCACCGGCTATACCGGCGAAGACGGTTTCGAGGTGATGTTGCCGAAAACGAAAGTGGAAGAATTCTGGTACGCGCTGAACAAGGCGGGCGTGAAACCCATCGGCCTCGGCGCGCGCGATACGCTGCGTCTGGAAGCCGGCATGAATCTGTACGGGCATGACATGGATGAGACGGTAGGCCCGCTGGAATCCGGTATGGCGTGGACGGTGGATTTGCTGAGCGAACGCGACTTCATCGGCAAGGCCGCGCTGCTGGCGAATCCGCCCAGCACGAAGCTGGTCGGCCTGTTGCTGCTCGATAGAGGCGTGTTGCGCGATCACCAGAAAGTCCACAGCGCACACGGCACGGGCGAAATCACCAGCGGCACGTTCTCGCCCACGCTGGAAAAATCCATCGCGCTGGCGCGCGTGCCGAAAGGCGTGGCGATTGGCGACACGGTACAGGTCGCCGTGCGCGATAAAATGCTGGCGGCAAAAGTGGTGAAGTACCCGTTTGCGCGCAACGGCAAAGGGCTGGTTTAACCGCAAATATTTTAATTGGTGTAGGTCGGGCTTCAGCCCGACAAGTCGGGTTAAAACCCGACCTACGATGAATCGTTAACCATCTGGAGAAAACATGAGCAACCCCAACAACCTGAAATACACCGCCACCCACGAGTGGGTCAGAACCGAGGCAGACGGCACGATCAGCGTCGGCATCACGCAGCACGCGCAGGAGCTGCTGGGCGACATGGTATTCGTCGAAGCGCCGCAGGCCGGGCGCAAGCTGCAAGCCAAGGAAGAATGCGCGGTGGTGGAATCGGTGAAGGCGGCCGCCGACGTGTATGCGCCGGTGTCCGGCGAAGTCCTTGCCGCCAACAGCGCGTTGGATGGTTCACCCGAGCAGATCAACAACACGCCTTACGACGCATGGATTTTCAAGATGAAGCCGGATAACGCGGCGGATGTCGCGGCACTGCTGGACGCGGCTGCGTATCAGGCCGTGGTGGATAGCGAAGCGCATTAAGGCACCAGGTAGGATGGGTTGAGCGCAGCGATACCCATCAACAATTCGATAACGATCCGCATGGGTATCGCTGCGCTCAACCCATCCTACAAATTCAAATTCCTATGACCGACCAATTTGTACTTCGCCACAACGGTTCCAACGCGCAAGACGTGCAAGCCATGTTGGACAAGATCGACGCGCCTTCGCTGGATGCGCTGATCGAGCAAACCGTACCTGCTTCCATCCGTTTGCAGCAGCCGCTGAACCTGCCACCCGCGCTGTCCGAACACGCGCTGTTGCAGCATCTGCGCGGTGTGGCGGCGAAGAACACGTTGTTCAAGAGCTATATTGGCCTGGGTTATTACGACACCATCGTGCCCGCCGTGATCCAGCGCAACATTCTGGAGAATCCGGGTTGGTACACGGCTTACACGCCGTATCAGGCCGAGATCGCGCAGGGACGGCTGGAGGCGCTGCTGAATTTCCAGACCATGATCGTTGACCTGACCGGCATGGAGATCTCCAACGCTTCGCTGCTGGACGAAGCGACGGCGGCGGCGGAAGCGATGACCATGCTGCACGGCTTGCGTTCACGCGAGGACGCGGCAAAGGGCAAGAACAGTTTCTTTGTGTCGCACGAATGTTTCCCGCAGACCATCGAATTATTGAAGACGCGTGCCAAGCCGCTGGGCATTGAACTGGTGATCGGCGACTTCAAAACCGTGACGCTGAACGATTCGCTGTACGGCGCGTTGCTGCAATATCCGACTGCCGACGGGGCTGTGCATGACTATGCCGATTTTGTGCAGCGCGCCAAGGCGCACGGCATGACCATCGCCGTGGCCGCCGATATTCTGAGCCTGGTATTGCTCACGCCGCCGGGCGAATGGGGCGCGGACATTGTGCTGGGTTCGACCCAACGTTTCGGCGTGCCGATGGGCTACGGCGGCCCGCACGCGGCGTACTTCGCTTGCCGCGATGCGCACAAGCGTTCCATGCCGGGGCGCATCATCGGCGTGTCGGTGGATGCCGACGGCAACCCGGCGCTGCGCATGGCGCTGCAAACGCGCGAGCAACATATCCGCCGCGAGAAAGCCACTTCCAACATCTGCACCGCACAGGCATTGCTGGCGATCATGGCTTCGATGTACGCGGTGTATCACGGTGCGGACGGCCTGCGCGCCATCGCCACGCAAGTGCATCTGTCCGCCGTGGCGCTGGCGAACGAACTGAAAAAGCTGGGTTACGCCGTGGCCGATGGCCAGTTCTTCGACACCATCAAACTGCTGCACACCGACAACGCGAAGATTCACGCGCTGGCCGAAGCGGCGCAAATCAATTTCCGTTACCTCGAACACGGCCTGACCATATCGCTCGACCAGACCACTTCGCTCGATGACTTGAACGCCATTCTCGCCGTGCTGGCGCAGGCGGCGAACAAGGGTATCGTGAAGATGCCCGTCAATTGGGCATCTACAAAGACCGTCATTGCAAAGCCGCGTCAATCGGCCATCTTGAGCCATCCGGTGTTCAACAACTACCACACCGAGACCGAGATGATGCGTTACATCAAGCGCCTGGAAAACAAAGACCTGTCGCTCACGCACTCCATGATTTCGCTCGGCTCCTGCACCATGAAGCTGAACGCGGCTTCGGAAATGCTGGCGCTGACTTGGCCTGAGTTCGCCAACCTGCATCCGTTCGTACCGCTGGAACAGGCTGCCGGGTATCAGGAAGTGATTGCCGGACTGGATGCAGCGTTGTGCGAGATCACCGGCTTTGCCGAGATGAGTTTCCAGCCCAACAGCGGCGCGTCGGGCGAATACGCGGGCTTGCTGGTGATCCAGGCGTATCACCGTTCGCGCGGCGAAGCGCAGCGCAACGTGGTGCTGATTCCCTCCTCCGCGCACGGTACCAACCCGGCCAGCGCGGCGATGTGCGGCCTGCACATCGTGGTGGTGAAGTGCGACAGCAAGGGCAACATCGACGTGGAAGACTTGCGCGCAAAAGCCGAGGAACACAAGGCCGACCTGTCGTGCCTGATGGTGACTTATCCCAGCACGCATGGCGTGTACGAGGAAAGCATCAAGGACATCACCTCTATCATCCATGCCAACGGCGGCCAGGTGTATATGGACGGCGCGAACATGAACGCGCAAGTCGGCCTGACCAATCCGGCCACCATAGGCGCGGACGTGTGCCACCTCAACCTGCACAAGACCTTTGCCATCCCGCACGGCGGCGGCGGACCGGGCGCAGGGCCCATCGGCGTGGCGGCGCATCTCGTGCCGTTCCTGCCGTCGCATCCGCTAGTGAAAGTCGGCGGCGCGCAGGGCATCCATGCAGTGGCCGCAGCACCTTACGGCAGCGCGCTGATCCTGCTGATCTCTTACGCCTACATCAAGATGATGGGCGGCGCGGGGCTGACCGAAGCGACCAAGATGGCGATATTGAATGCCAACTACATCAAGGAAGCGCTGAAGAATCATTACGCCACGCTGTACAGCGGCGCGAATGGCCGCTGCGCGCACGAAATGATCCTCGACTGCCGCGAATGGAAAAAGGAAGGCGTGGAAGTGGCCGACATCGCCAAGCGCCTGATGGACTTCGGCTTCCACGCGCCGACCACCTCGTTCCCGGTGGTGGATACGCTGATGGTCGAACCGACCGAGAGCGAGTCAAAAGCCGAACTGGATCGGTTATGCGAAGCGATGATCGCCATCCGCGAAGAAATCGAAGAGGTCATCACGGGCAAGGCGGACAGGAAAGACAACCTCCTCAAACATGCGCCGCATACCGCAAAAGCGGTGGTGTCCGATTCATGGTCGCGCCCCTACTCGCGCGAACTGGCCGCCTATCCGCTGGCGTGGGTGCGCGAGAATAAGTTCTGGCCTGCGGTGGCAAGAGTGGATAATGTGTATGGCGACAAGCATCTGGTGTGCGTTTGTGCACCGGACAAGCCGTAGCAACCCAATGTAGGAGCGGCTTTAGCCGCGAATGTTTTATCAATTCCTTCGCGAGCAAGCTCGCTCCTACACAAACCAACCGGAGCTCATCATGGCCAAAGACATCAAAGATAAAACCGCAGTCACCTTGGGCGGCGCGCCGCTCACCTTGTTCGGCACCTTCCCCGTCGTCGGCCAAACCGCGCCCGATTTCACGCTGGTGGGCAAAGACCTGAAAGATGTGTCGCTGCAAGAATTTGCGGGCAAACGCAAAGTGCTGAACATCGTGCCCAGCCTGGATACCGCCGTGTGCGCCACTTCCGCGCGCAAATTCAACGAAGCCGCAGGCAAGTTGAACAACACCGTGGTGCTGGTGATTTCCGCCGACCTGCCGTTCGCCATGAACCGCTTCTGCGTGGCGGAAGGGCTGGAGAATGTGGTCACGCTGTCGCTGATGCGCGGGCGCGATTTCATGCGCAACTACGGCGTGAAGATCGCCGATACCGCACTGGCCGGCGTGACCGCGCGCGCGGTGCTGGTGCTGGACGACCAGAATAAAATCATCCACGCCGAACTGGTGGACGACATCAAGCACGAACCTGATTACGAAGCGGCGCTGGCAGTATTGCGCTGATTTTTGCAGGTCGGGTTTTAATCCGACAGTCGGGCTAAAGCCCGACCTACAATTGATGGATATTTTTTCGGTGTGAGATGAAAAGCCCCAACAAACATCGTAGCGGTCCGGCGCATGTTTATTACGCCACACTGAACGCATGGGTCGGTCTGCGCGCGGCATGGCAACACGAAGACGCGTTCCGTCAGGAAATTTTCGTCGCCGCCATCGCCATTCCCGTCGCGCTGTTTTCTCCCGCCGACAAGACCGGCAAGATACTGATGGTGTCCAGCATTCTGCTGGTGCTGATTCTGGAACTGGTCAATTCCGCCGTCGAGGCGGCGGTGGACCATACCTCGCTCGACCAGCACCCTTTCGCCAAACGCGCCAAAGACATCGCCGGAGCGGCGGTGCTGATGAGTATCGTCAACGCGGCAATAATATGGGGCGCAGTGCTTTTTGTTAAATAAATTTCCTCAGCCATGAACACAACCTCCGCTCCCGAAAAAAAGTCCCGTTCCGAAAACCTGCTGTTCCGCTCCCGTTTGGAGATCTGCCGTATTTTGCAGGTGCTGGCGCAGGAACAAAGTCCGCTGTCCGCCGAAATCATGCACGGGCATCCGTTCTCCACGCGCCTGGTTGCGGTTGACCCGGAGACCGATCATTTCGCCATCGCCTACTGCGCGCACAAGCAAATCAACGCCATGGTGCTGAAATCGCCCTCGGTGGAATTTATCGCGACCGATAAGAAAGGGCTGCATTTCACGTTCGAGGCCGCCGCGCCCGAAGAGGTGCAAGTCAATGGCGAACCCGCCATTCAGTTCGCCTTGCCGAAAGCGCTGCTGCTGCACAACCAGCGCGAGCATCCGCGCATGCCGTTGGCCGCCGATGCTTCCTTGCGCTGCATCGCCGATGCCGACGGGTTCATTCCGTTTGAATCGCATGTGACCGACATCAGCCACGATGGCCTGGGCTGCCTGATCTACGATCCCGAAATCAACCTTGAAGCGGGCACAGTGCTGAAAGGTTGCCGCATCATTTTGCCGAACGGCGATGCCGTGGTTGCCGATCTCGCATTGCGCTACACGGCCACCGATACGCTGGCCGACGGCACATTGGCCAACCGTTCCGGTTTTCAGTTTGTGGAAAAGTCCCCCGCGTTGACCAAACTGGTCAATTATTTCATTCAGGATTTGGACAAGAAATAAATCCTGCCGCTTTATAATCCGTACCTGTCCTCCATTTAATCGGTCACTCTAATGAAAACTCTGATTTGCGGTTCCATGGCTTACGACACCATCATGGTGTTCAAAGATCAGTTCAAGAAACACATCCTGCCCGAGCAGATTCACATTCTCAACGTCGCTTTTTTGGTGCCGGAAATGCGCCGCGAATACGGCGGCTGCGCGGGCAACATCGCCTACAACCTGCAATTGCTGGGCGGCCATCCGCTGATCATGGCGACCGTGGGCGACGACTTCGCGCCCTACGCCCAGCGTTTGGAAAACCTCGGCTTGGCGCAAACGCATGTGCGCCACGTCTCCGGCAATTTCACCGGGCAGGCGTTCATCACCACCGACCTCGACGACAACCAGATCACCGCGTTTCATCCCGGCGCGATGAGCATGTCGCATCTCAACCATGTGGGCGACTCCAGGGAAGTCACGCTGGGCATCGTGTCGCCGGACGGGCGCGACGGCATGATTAACCATGCGCGCGAATTTGCCGAGGCCAACATTCCCTTCGTGTTCGATCCGGGTCAGGGCATGCCGATGTTCTCCGGCAACGAACTGCTGGACTTTATCGAACAAGCCAACTACGTCACCGTCAACGATTACGAAGCCAAGATGCTGCAAGACAAGACCGGCAAATCGCTGACCGACATCGCGCAGCGCGTCACCGCGCTGATCGTTACGCTGGGCGCGGACGGCTCGCTGATCTACGCCGACGGCAAACAGATCGCCATCCCCACACCCAAACCGAAAGCCATCGTTGACCCGACAGGTTGCGGCGATGCCTACCGCGCGGGTTTACTGCACGGCATTCAACAAGGCTGGGATTGGGAAACCACGGGACGCTTGGCTTCGCTGATGGGCTCGCTCAAAATCTCCAGCCGGGGCGGACAGAACCACAAATACACCCGCGCGGAATTGGCAGGGCTGTACCAACAGCATTTCGGTTCGCGCATCACGTTGTAAACAACCATTATGTTTTTGTAGGAGCGAGCTTGCCCGCGAAAGCGCTTTCGCGGGCAAGCTCGCTCCTACAAAACATCGCAACCGCGTTTTTTGATAATTTAGTTTGCTATTACCCGCGTTATCCCCCATAGTGCGCGCCAGCGATTTTCAAGTCTGTCGTTGCTGTTCGGTTCAGTGCCCGCTTTACTCGGTATTTCTCCCTTCATCATTTTGTCGTCTTGACCATCGCCCTAGTTCGGGGCTATGTCCTCATTTATTTTTTTCAGGAGACTCAAAATGGCAACAGGTACAGTAAAGTGGTTCAACGATTCCAAGGGCTTCGGCTTCATCACTCCCTCCAATGGCGGCGATGATCTTTTCGCCCACTTTTCCGCGATCCAAAGTTCGGGTTTCAAGACCCTGACCGAAGGTCAACAAGTCAGCTTCGACATCGTCGCTGGCCCCAAGGGTCAGCAAGCGTCGAACATTCGCGGCGCTGACTAATCGGCCGGACTGGCGTGGATAATTAAAAGCTCGCGTAGCGTTCGTTTGCCTCCTCGCCCCAGAATTGAAGATTGTCTTTCACGTTTGTTCTTTCTCCCGCTTGCGGGAGAGAGTTAGAGAGAGGGGCTTCATGCGGGAGAGGATTGAGGTGAGGGAACGGGCGTGCCCGTAATCCGTGCCGTCAGTCCTACCGGAAAAAGCCCGGCACGAGCCGGGCTTTTTTCTTTTACTTTCCTTTGAGGGCACATCATGGCCAAAGAAGAAATTATTGAAATGAGCGGCGTGGTGGATGAAGTTCTGCCCGACTCGCGTTATCGCGTGACACTGGAGAACGGCCACAAACTGCTGGCTTACAGCGCAGGCAAGATGAAGAAAAATCACATCCGCATCATCGCGGGTGACAAGGTGTCGCTGGAGCTTTCACCCTACGATCTGAGCAAAGGACGCATTACGTTCCGCCACATCGAAGGTCGCGGAACATCCATGCCGCCGCCCAAACGCAGATACTGATCCCAATGCAAGTGCGAATTCATTCGCACATAACTCATCGAGCGTGCGAATGAATTCGCACCTACAAATGCCCCAACTGCGTTTTTCCGGTTGATTCGGCACTACCAGTTTTTCGCCACCGGACTGTTGCAGCTTACTTGAAACAGTTGTCCGTCTTCAAGCCGAAACGCGGTCATCGGGCCTCCCCACAAACAGCCGGTATCCAGCGCAATGGCATTGGGCGTGACTTTCAATCCCAGCGCCGACCAGTGGCCGAAAATGACGATGGCATCCCGGCTGTTGCGCCCGGGCACATCGAACCACGGCATGTAGCCGGCAGGAATTTTTTCCACTTCGCCTTTGAACCTGAACTCCATTTCGCCTTGCGCATCGCAAATACGCAAACGCGTGAAGGCATTGGTGATGACGCGCAGGCGTTTGGCTCCGGCAAGGTCGTCGCTCCAGCCGTGCGGATTGTTGCCGTACATGCGCGAAAAAAAATCGGCGTAATCATTCCCGCGCAACGCAGATTCCACTTCGCGCGCCAGCGCGGCGGCTTGAGCCACCGTCCATTGCGGCAGCAGCCCGGCATGGACAAGAACAAACCCGTTCTCACAATGCAGCAAGCGTTGCTGGCGCAACCAAAAGAGCAGCTCGTCGCGGTCGGGAGCATTCAGCACTTCATCCAACGTATCGCTGTGGTGCAGCTCCGCCGCACCTTCTGCCACCGCCAGCAAATGCAAGTCATGATTGCCCAGCACGGTGATGGCGCGCTCGCCCAACGATTTCACGAAGCGCAGTACCTGCAACGAGTCCGGCCCGCGATTGACCAGATCTCCAACGAACCAAAGGCGGTCATGCGCGGGGTCGAACTTGACCTGCTCCAGCAATTGCCGCAGCTCGTTGTAGCAGCCTTGAATGTCGCCAACCGCGTAAGTTGCCATCAGGCCGCCTTCTGCTCGGGCGCGAAAGTGGAAAAGAGCAGCCCCGCATAGATGGCATAGAAATGCCCTTCACCGTGATCTCGCAAAAAAGAATTGAACAGACAGCCCACGGCCATCGCCACCACCAGTCCCTGCGCCGCCACGCTGTACAGCGGCGGTAACTGCCCGGAAAGTTTGAACTGGCTGTAGAGCAACCATAACCAGCCGAGCAAGCCGAGCAGCCCGAGTTGCGCGGCGATAATCAGGTATTCGTTGTGCGGGTTATCCGCATTCAGGCTCGCGTATTCGCCGGCGTGAGAAGAATACTCATGTGCGAAACTGCCCGTGCCCGCACCCAGCAACGGGTGATCGGCAATGATGCGCAAACTGGTTTGCCAGAAGATCAGGCGCAGCCCGATGGAAGAGTCTTGGGGCTTTGTTGCAAGCGTTTGCATATCGCCTTCGCGGCTTTGAATCGCCGATGAGGTGGCAATGACAGTGCCGGAAATTATAGCCAGTGCCAGAAAAATCACGAGCCAGTGTTTTTTCGCTTGCACGCGGTACTGCGCGAGCAACAGCAGTAACAGCGCAGCAAATACGCTGTGCCCCGTTCTACCCGAGACCAGATACAGCAAGTCGAGACTGCTCACGGCGGCGAAGCCAGCCCATAATAATTTTTGCTTATTGGTCTCGGACTGAGCGGCGTGGTGCAACATCAGATAAATTGCATAGGCCAGAAAAAATCCGTAGGCAATGCGGCCTTTGAACGGGACCCAATCCTGCTCCGGCGGGCCGGGAGGAAGCCAGCCAAGACGCATGGCGAAGGAGGCCAGCACGGCCACGCCAATAGCCGCCAGGAATGCGTAATATGCCCGACGCTGCCAATGAGCTTGATTGAATACCGTGATGGCTATCGGCAACAGCACTAGTTCTCGATAGTTGTTCAGATAATCCAGCGCCTCCACAAAATTCACCGGCGAATAAACCATGCCTAGCACGAATAGCGCAAACAATAACAGCGAGGCGTTCGCCACCGGATTGGCGCGCATGCGTTGCCACTTCTCGGCATAGCAGCCGGAAGCGAAATAACTGATAAGCAGCAGCAACAGCACGACATTGACCAGCGCAGTCGGGAATATGAGCACGAATAACATCAGCACACCCAGCGCTTGGGTGGCGGTGTTCATTCTGGTCTGGAATACATTCATTTGACGAGCGTGAAGTGTTTCTTGCTCAAGTCCATGCCCAGCAATTTTTCCAGCTGCATGCGCAGACGGTGGCGCTTCTGGCGCTTGCTGGGAACATGGTTGGCATCGGGCGTGAAATGCTGTTCGGCGGCAGCGCTTGCCAGCCACGGCTGGATCACTGCCGGATGCGTGCCGGTGAACGGCACCAGTTCATAAGGGTCGATCTGGTTGTAGGCAAACACCTCGGGCTGCTTGCCCCAATACTTGGCCACCCGCTGATTTTTTTCATTCATGCTGGCTACGCTGCGCACTGCGCCGTAGTGGTAGATGTGTGTACCGGTCAGCGCGGCGCGCGGATAACGTCCCTTTTTGTTGTGATCCAGCACCACGAAAAACAAACCGTCCGGCGCAATGCTGCGTATCGAGTTGCGGATGATGCGCGGTGCCTGACGATAGCCTGCTGTGCCGACGGCGATCCACTCCGGGCTGCCGTAAAAATGGTAGTAATCGAAGGCCAGCGCCTCGACTTGCGGATTGTCCAGATGGCGTTGCATGGCGGAACGCAAAGTTTCCAATTCGGCCTCGTGCAATAGTTCGTCACCCTCCAGATAAAAGGCCCAGTCGCCGGTGCAGTTGTACTGCGCGATCATCTTCTGCTGACCATACACAAATCCGCGATCCGCCACCTTTTCGTTCCAAGTGGTCTGAATGATGCGCAGTTTGGGATCGTTAATCGCTTGCAGCGCCTGCAAGGTGTCATCGTCCGATGCGCCCACCGCCACCACGAATTCATCGCAGATCGACAGCGCGGACTGGATGCTTTGCACGAAGGGGTAACCCAAAATATTGCCGTTACGAATAAAGGTGAACCCGCTGACTTTCATACGTTTCCTTGGGAAATTTGTCGGTAAATTGTCTCATACTCATGCGCCACCACATCCCATCCGCGCACAAAAGCAGGCACTGCTTCTGTACGATCCAGTTGTCCGGCGACGGCATCCGCCCATTGCTGTATCGGAGCATCCAGCGCAACCACTTCGCCTGCCGCCGCACTCACCTGAGCTGCCGCGCCGCAGGCGGCGGACACCACCACCGGCACGCGCGCCGCCATCGCTTCGCTAATCACCATGCCGTAAGGCTCAGCTTTCGCCGGATGCAGCAGCACGTCAATCTGTTCGAAGTGCGAAGAATTGCTGCGCCAGCCGAACAAGCGATAGCCGCCCTGCCAGTCGGCAAACAAATGCTTCACTTCGCTTTCGTCCGGCCCGATTACCCACAGCTGAAGCAGCGGACGTGTGCGGCGCAATTGCGCGACGATCTCTACCGCCAGCGGCAAGCCTTTGCGTTTCCATTCCTTGCCAACGAAACCGACGATGCCGCCGTCTTTCGGCACGGCGTGCGGCGTGCGCATCGCGCCCGGCAGCACGCCGGGCACTACCGGCTGCGTGAGCTTGCGCGCGTATTCTGGATAGTAGTGCGCCAATTGGCGCGCAATGATTTCCGAGTTGGGGGCTATGAACTGCGCCACGCGCAATTCGCGGCGCTCCATGAAAAGCTGCATCGCCACGCGCAACGATATTTTTTTCCACCAGGGTTTGTCGCGCACCGTGGCGAAGGGCGGACCGTGGAAAGTAGTGACATCGTGCATGCCGATACGCTCGTTGCTGTGCACCAACCAGCCGGGTTGCGGATGCGCACGCAACCAGTTTTGCGCGCGGCGACCAAAGCGCCAGTAATACAGCCAGCGCGGACGATAAGCCATTGTCCCCAGTTCGTGTACTTCGATACCTTGCGGTTTTTCGGCGGTGAGGCGTTCGCAGATCACTTGCACCTGATGCCCGAGTTTCGCCAGTTCGAGGGTGGTCTCCCACACGTAACGCTCCATGCCGCCCACCGGTCCGTAACGCCTCACGATATGAATTATTTTCATGCTGTCTCTGAAATGATGGTGCATCGATATAGAATGCGCTTTGAAACATCCGGCTGAAATTTTTACATCGCTAGTATATCAAGCGAGCCCCAAATTTCCGGGGAAAGCGATGCATGAACGCGACCGGCAAACCCACATACCGAGAAAAACATGTTTTCCATCATCATCCCCACTTGGAACAATCTCGCGCTGCTGCAACTGTGCGTGCGCAGCATCCGCCAAAATTCCGCCTATCCTCACCAGATCATCGTGCATGTGAACGACGGCAGCGACGGCACGCTGGCGTGGGTGCGCGCACAGGGCATCACCCATACTTCATCGCCGGATAACGTCGGCATCTGTCTGGCGGTAAACGAAGCGGCGATGCATGCCATGCAGGATTACATTTTGTATTTGAACGACGACATGTATTGCTGTCCGGGCTGGGACACCGCACTGGTTGAAAAGCTCAAGCTATTGGATACCGATCTGTTCATGTTGTCCGGCACCATGATAGAGCCGCGCGATACCGGCAATCCCTGCGTAAGCGTGGGCAATTACGGCACGGACACCGAGCATTTTGAAGAGTCCAGATTGCTGGCCGAACTGGCGCAGCACCGCAAAGCGGACTGGTGCGGCGCGACCTGGCCACCGACGCTGGTGAGCAAAGTCTGGTGGTTCAAGGTGGGCGGCTACAGCAGCGAATTGTCGCCCGGCATGAGTAGCGACAACGACTTTTCCATGAAACTGTGGCACGCGGGATGCCGCGTGTTTCTCGGCGTGGGCGATTCGCTGGTGTATCACTTCCAGTGCAAATCCACCGGCAAGGTGAAAAAGAACGATGGCGCAAAACAGTTCCTGCACAAATGGGGCATGCGCCAATCGGTGTTCGACCACTATTACCTGCGGCGCGGAAAGATCGCCACCGGATTGCGGCTGGATGAACCGGAAGACACGCGCGAATTGCGCTGGCAGTTGCTGCGCAGCAGATTGAAGCGCGCGCTGAGTTGAATTTCTATACCCACCTCCCCGGGAACGCTCGCCAATAGGCGATCTACATCATGCGATGCGTGTAGATGCCCGTATTTACTGACTTTGCGCCAAGGTGATCTTTCGCAGACGGGTGGAGCAATGCGAACCCCATCGTTCGTAACTTCGGCGATGGGGTTCGCTGCTCTCTGATGATTTCTCGCGCGACTCTTCGTTTAGAGAATCGCGTGACTTTGCTGCAATCCTATTGATCCGGCACGAATGAAGTAGCACGTCATACCCGCGAAGGCGGGTATCCAGTTGAATGAATACTCCCCCGCGAAGCGGGACAAAACCAAGCACTTGTCCGCTTCGCGGGTGGTTTTCTTTGCTGGATTCCCGCCTTCGCGGGAATGACGAAAGCGATACTGTTTGAGTGCCGGATCAATATCAACTACCAGAACTTCCAGGCGGGCTTGTTCTCGGAATTCTTTCCGTCACCTTTATCCGACTTGCCGTCCTTGCGTTCGTCCTTCTTTCCGTCGCCTTTGCCTTTGTCGTCTCGTTCCTTGTCACTCTGGTCGTGCGGCACGGTCACGGTGGCTGAGGCCGTGGTTTTGTTGCCCGTACCGTCGGTTGCGGAATAGGTCACGGTGTATATCCGTCCCGCCTTTAAGTGGCGGTCGGCCTTGAGCATGAACTGGCGGTCGTCAGTTCCGGGTTCTGCACCTTTTGCATCATCCTTATCAAACGGTTCGTTCACCATGATCGATTCGAGCACGACAGCAGGCGCGGGATCGAGGTCGTCCTTCACGGTGATGGTGGCGGTGATGGGCACCATTTTTTCAGTGGTGCGCAGGACATTGGGACTTAGCGTGACGGTGAGCGTGGGCGGGGTGGTGTCTTCGCGTTCGAGCGTGCCCCAAACTTCTTGGTGCGTATCTCCACGAAACAGTCCTACTTTGAAATTACCCTTTACATATTTTTCATCCGGGCCTGTAAATACAGGTTGCCCAGTGACGGCAGGTAATGAGAGATTACTATCTTCCAAGGGAATCGTAACGCTGAATCCGGCGAGAGTTTGACCTGGGCGGATTGCGTTTGACACATCTCCTGGACCACGAGTGGAATACCAATTCAAGTAATAGTTATCACCGGCATCCTGCTGGCAAAAGACGTGCGCTGTCCAGTATGCTGGCTGGCGGGTGCTTGCCGGATCGAGGATGATTGCCGTACCTGTCTCCCCTTCCCGACCATATTTCCAACCCAATGGCAGTCGGGTGAGTTGGGGGTATTCGTAATCTTCGGCAATATCAAAAAAACCACCAATAGTAAAATTATTGAACGGGGCATCGCCGTTATTGATCACTTTGTAGTTATAGACGAGGTTGCCTCCATAGTGAATGCCGTAAACCAGAATGCGTATTCCAGTGGCTGGGGCGGGTGCTTGGGCTAGCACTTGTCCTGTCGTGCTTACGAGTAACAGGAGTGTTGCGGCAAAGCGAAAGATATTTTGTTTCATGTTGGTCTCCTTGAATGCTTAAGGCTGCTGAAGCTGGAAATGAACATCGTCAACGGGAATAAATGTCCCGCCCCATTTCAGTTTGCAAGCAGGTGGGTTTACCACCGCGCTGTTAACGTAATCCTGAACACCGTTGGTTATCGTGACAAAAGTGCAGGCTATGCAACCCCGGAAAATAGGCGCTCTGGTTGTCGTTGTTGCCCGAACTTTCAGTGCCGCAGCAACACTCCTCGATATATCTATTGCATTGCCGAGAACGTGAGGTGCGTTATTGCCTTTAGTGGAAGGCGGTGAGTCAAGGCCGTGTATCTCCTCCTTTTCCCTTTTAACGTTTGCAATAACATCAGCGCACGCCAGTTTCTGTGCATCTGAAAGTGCAGCATCTCGGATTTCCACCCACTTTGCCCACACCTCCACAAAGTGCTTCTGATAAGCCTCAGTCCTGATAGTTGCAGTCGGTCCGTTGTAGGCGATACCCAGTGCATGGATTTTGTCAGCCAAGCATTGAATCTGCCCGTTCGGCGGGTCGGTCAATTTTTTGTTGAGCGGCGGACAGTCACGCTGGATAGTTGCACTGCTACCAGACTCCAAAGCTTGCGTGCATTTATCTTTGCCAATATCTGGCAGCGGGTCGATAAAACAAACGCACTGAGTGTTCTCTTTGTTGAATTTATACCCCTCATCGCAGGCACAAGGCGAGCCGGAAGCGTGTTCTGGACAGCCTGCCTTCACAATTACCTTCACTGTCTGAGGGCCGTTCTCGCACAGCCCGCACGTCGCCGTAATGGTGTGGATACCCGAGCCTTGTGTGGAGGTGAACTTGATCGGGAATGTGTTACTCCCTATGGCGGGTGAAACTTCGCCTTGGGGAGGCGCACCGCCGTTGCTTGCCCCAGCTTCCACCTTGACGGAAACCGAGACTGATATGCTCGGCTGTTTGTCGTCTAGCGTCGTTACCGTTGCGGTGAATTCGTATGATTGGCCGGGCTCGATGGTGGCGCTGTCAGGAGTTAGTTTGAGTTTGTATATTAGTTCGCGTTCGCACGTATTGGTGGCGGGGAGATATGTATATGGCACATCAGGATTGACCTTGGGGACAGGACAAGCTGTTGCAAGCAAATAGTTACTTATTTGCCCGCCAAATTTGTTGGTCCAATTGCAATTGGTACCATCATCACCAATGTAAGAATGGGGCGGATAGGGCGAATTGATAACGAAATTGTTGAAAAAAAACAGACAGGCTTCCGGTTTGGATGGCTGGTAAAAACTAATATTCAAAAGAGCACCTACGCCACTCGATACAGCCCACTTTTGTTCTGGCGGGACAGACTCCACCGCAGCTAGCGCTTCACATGATACCGCTATGGAAAGCACGATAAGCAGCTTCGCCAGCCACTGTGTCATTCGATGCTTTGCATCCGAGCCTGTTGCCTGTTGCCAAAAACAATAACGTGTTCATCGCTACCCCTTTGCAATTCTCGGCATGATTCGGTTTTATATTTTTCTGGTATTCCTCCTCCGAGCGGGCGCACTGTCCCATGCGGGATTGCGCGCTGTCAATGACCTTGAAATTGTTGTGGCATTTAGGCTATTCAACTGTCCGGGAATACCTGTCGATAGGCATTCCGCCTCGCTCACTTCGTGTATGTACCCGTATTTACTGGCTTTGCGCCAAGGTGATCTTTCGCAGACGGGTGGAGCAATGCGAACCCCATCATTCGTAACCTTGGCGATGGGTTTCGCTGCTCTCTGTTGATTTCTCACGCGATGCCTCGTTTACAGGTGCGCGCGACTTTGCTGCAATCCTATCAACTACCAGAACTTCCAGACGGGCTTGTTCTCAGAACTTTTTCCGTCACCTTTATCCGACTTGCCGTCCTTGCGCTCGTCCTTCTTTCCGTCGCCTTTGCCTTTGTCCTCACGTTCCTTGTCACTCTGGTCGTGCGGCACAGTCACGGTAGCTGAGGCCGTGGTTTTGTTGCCTGTGCCATCGGTGGCGGAATAGGTCACGGTGTATATCCGACCTGCCTTTAAGTGGCGGTCGGCCTTGAGCATGAACTGGCGATCATCGAGGATGAACTGAGCATCCTTGATGTCCTCATTACCCAGAACCTCATTCGCGGTGATGGATTCGAGTTTGATTTCAGGTGCGGGGTCGTGGTCATCCATCACTGTGATGGTGGCAGTAATGGGTACAAGCTTTTCAGTTGTGCGCAGAATGTTAGGACTTAGGCTTACTGCAAGGGTTGGCGGGGTGGTGTCGAGTGGAACAATAGAACCGGTGTAGTTCCATGACGATGGCCCTTCATCCGTTAATTTGCTGTAGTTAAATCCAACTGTGAAATGCCCATGTAAATATGCCGGGTCTTCCATTGAGTAAGGGCTCCTCGGGTCATCATTAAGAGGAACAGTTACACCAAAATTGAAGGTTTGACCCGGACGGATGCCAGGATCGAGTTGAACATTTCTATGCCAGTCAACTGAGAAATAACTCGTTTCATCGTAACCAAGTATTCCACCAGACCAGCCCGGTGGATTTGAAAAAGTTCCACCAATCCGAAGCGTAACATTCTGACTATCTCCCTGATCGGGCATGCGCTGCCAATAGGAACCTGCCGGATAGATTAACAATTCCGGTTGAGCATTGACAGGGTTTACAGGGTCGGGGGGTTGTTCTCCGCAATTACCGATGCTCACTGATACGATGCTGCGTGCCCGAGTATGGTTGGTTACCTGATAACTGTACTGAATATTCCCCGCGTAATGCACAGCCAAGACGTGAACCGTCACTGGGTCTTGGGCGAAGCAAGGGAAACTGGTAATTATTACAGCAATCGTGCCTATCCAACTGAGCACTCGCTTGAAAACTGATTTACTAATTATCATGGCAATTTCCTTTTTCGTTTTAAGGTAACTGAAAGTGAACGAAATCTGGTTTGGGGTCATTAAAATTTCCACCCCACTCCAGATTGCACGCCGTCGGTTTTGCCAACCAACTCGCAATCCAAAATCGCTGCGCCTGTAGTTTCTTAAGCGGCGACATAGGTGCGGGTGGAAGCGGCGTAAGTTCATTTATCAGCCCGTTAATCGTATTTTGGGGTACATCAAACGCCGTGCCTTGGGTGTGATTACTATATGTCGCTGGTTTGTTGCGTATGCAGTGGCTGCCCGCAGTACATGCGGCAGGACATCCATCGTCTGTGTCACATCCTTTTTCTGCGGCGACCTTGTTTCGCAGTGGCGCGCAGGCAGTAATTTCCGCCGGGTCTTCAAGCTTAATTAGCTCAATCATCTTTTTCCAAATATTCAGCAGATGCGCCTGATAAGCCGCATTACGATATTTAGCAGTTGGCCCTGAATACGGAATCTGCGGCCTTGCCATTGCATTTGCAGCCGTAATCTTGTTGGCAAAGCACTGCAATTGACCATTTGCCCCAAGCATCCTGTCGTCGAGTTTTGGACATTTATCATCCACATCCACCCCAAGCCCTTTATTCAAAGATTGCGCACACAAATCATCGGCGGGTAGATCCGGCAACGGATCAATCGGACAAACACACTGTGTTTTATCTTTGTTGAATTTATACCCCTCATCGCAGGCACAAGGCGAGCCGGAAGCGTGTTCTGGACAGCCTGCCTTCACAATTACCTTCACTGTCTGAGGGCCGTTCTCGCACAGCCCGCACGTCGCCGTAATGGTGTGGATACCCGAGCCTTGTGTGGAGGTGAACTTGATCGGGAATGTGTTACTCCCTATGGCGGGTGAAACTTCGCCTTGGGGAGGCGCACCGCCGTTGCTTGCCCCAGCTTCCACCTTGACGGAAACCGAGACTGATATGCTCGGCTGTTTGTCGTCTAGCGTCGTTACCGTTGCGGTGAATTCGTATGATTGGCCGGGCTCGATGGTGGCGCTGTCAGGAGTTAGTTTGAGTTTGTATATTAGTTCGCGTTCGCACGTATTGGTGGCGGGGAGATATGTATATGGCACATCAGGATTGACCTTGGGGACAGGACAAGCTGTTGCAAGCAAATAGTTACTTATTTGCCCGCCAAATTTGTTGGTCCAATTGCAATTGGTACCATCATCACCAATGTAAGAATGGGGCGGATAGGGCGAATTGATAACGAAATTGTTGAAAAAAAACAGACAGGCTTCCGGTTTGGATGGCTGGTAAAAACTAATATTCAAAAGAGCACCTACGCCACTCGATACAGCCCACTTTTGTTCTGGCGGGACAGACTCCACCGCAGCTAGCGCTTCACATGATACCGCTATGGAAAGCACGATAAGCAGCTTCGCCAGCCACTGTGTCATTCGATGCTTTGCATCCGAGCCTGTTGCCTGTTGCCTGTTGCCTGTTGCCTGTTGCCTGTTGCCTGTTGCCTGTTGCCTGTTGCCAAAAACAATAACGTGTTCATCGCTACCCCTTTGCAATTCTCGGCATGATTCGGTTTTATATTTTTCTGGTATTCCTCCTCCGAGCGGGCGCACTGTCACATGCGGGCTTGCGCGCTGTCAATGACCTTGGATTGATTGTGGCATTCTGAGCTGTTCAATGTGGCACTCTGCCCGGGAACGCCCACCAATAGGCGATCTACCTCATGCGATGCGTGTAGATGCCCGTATTTACTGGCTTGCGAGCGAGGTGAGCTTACGGTATTTGAGGTAGGTGGTGCGCGCGTTCATGTTGGCGATGCGCCAGCCGATAATGCCGTCCAGCACGCCCAAACGCAGCACGTAAGTGCGCACAAACGCCCAGCCTGCGCTCAGCAGCGCGCCTGCCAGATTTGAACGTTTTCCCGCTTGAAACATTTGCTGCGCTGCGGCGCTGGAATAGTGTTCGACCTTGCGCTCCACGTCATCCGCTGTGAGGTAGCTGTAATGCAGCAGCGGATTTTTCAATCTTGCTGCGCTGCCCGTGAGCAGCACGCTTTCGTGCACCAGACTGTCCGAGAAGCGACCTGCGCCGCGTTTGAACAAACGCAATATGTAGTCAGGATACCAGCCGCAATGGTGCACGAATTTGCCGCAGAACTGCGACAGGCGCGGGCAGTAATAGCCGTCATGTTCGGCAGCGCGCATCGCCTGTTCGATCTCGGTGCGCAACTGCGGTGTCACGCGTTCGTCGGCATCAAGCGAGAAAATCCAATCCTTGCTCGCGTAGTCCAACGCGCGATTTTTTTGCGGACCGAAGCCCGGCCAGTCGTGTTCAAACACCTGCGCCCCCATTTGTCTGGCGATGGCTGCGGTGTCGTCCGTGCTGCCCGCATCCACCACGATAATCTCGTCCGCCCACGCCACGGATTCCAGACAGGGGCGAATGTTGGCGGCTTCGTTTTTGGTGATGAGGATGACGGACAGGGATGACACTGCTTAATGCCCGTTGGGGGTCGGTGTGTATTCGGGTACCCAGCGGCGCAAGCCTTCACGCACTGCATCGTCGGCGTGCGGCACGTCGTTGCCAACCCAATCCACCAGGCTATGCAATTCGCTCCCGGAGACGGCGCGCGCTTGTGCGATGCGCAGTTTGGGATGCGGTGTAGGCAAGGTTTGCTCGCTGTCGGCCAGTACTTCTTCATACAGTTTTTCGCCGGGACGCAGGCCGGTAAATTCGATCTTGATGTCGTCTTCGCTGAAGCCGGAGAGGCGGATCATGTCTTTGGCCAGATCGACGATCTTCACTGACGCGCCCATATCCAGCACGAAAATTTCGCCGCCTTTTCCCATACATCCCGCTTGCATCACCAGTTGCGCGGCTTCGGGGATGGACATGAAAAAGCGCGTGATCTCGGGATGGGTGACGGTGATCGGACCGCCGTTGGCAATCTGCTCGCGGAACTTGGGGATCACGCTGCCGTTGCTGCCCAGCACGTTGCCGAAGCGCACGATGACCAGGCGCGTGCCGCTTTCCTGTTGCATGCCTTGGCACACCATTTCAGCCATGCGTTTGGTGGTGCCCATCACGTTGGTTGGGTTCACCGCTTTGTCGGTGGAGATCAGCACAAATTTTTCCACGCCGTGTTTCTGCGCGCACTTCACCACCTGCCACGTGCCGAACACGTTGTTGCGCACGGCTTGCCAGGTGTTGTGGCGTTCCATCAGCGGCACGTGCTTGTAGGCGGCGGCATGAAACACCACGGCGGGTTTATATTCCGCGAACACCTGCTCCAGCCGCACCGCATCGCGCACATCACCCGCCAGATACACGATATTCAGTTGCGGGAATTTCTTGTTCATTTCCTGTTCGATGTTGTACAGCGCGAACTCGCTGGCTTCGAACAGCACCAGTTTCTCCGGCGCAAAACGCGTGATCTGGCGGCACAGTTCGGAGCCGATGGAACCGCCAGCCCCGGTGACCAGCACGACTTTGCCGGTCAATTGCCGGTGCAGTCCGGCATCGTCCAGTTGCACCGGGTCGCGCCCGAGCAAATCGTCCAGTTCCACCGCGCGCAATTGCGAGATGGCGACGCGACCGTTCAACAGGTCTTCGAAACCCGGTACGGTCAGTGTCTTCACACCGCTTTGCGTGGCAAGGTCGATGGCGCGTTTACGTTTTTGGTGGGCGGCGGCGGGCATGGCAATAATCACTTGTTTCACGCCGAATCGCTCTTTCCAGTGAGGCATGCTTTCCAGATTGCCCAGCACTTTGATGCCGTTGAGCGTGCGGCCTTGCTTGCCCGCGTCGTCATCAAGGAAACCCACCAGATGCCAATCGTTGCTGCGCGCCAGTTCTTTGGACAGTGCCACCCCCGCTTCGCCCGCGCCCAACACCAGCACCGGTTCGCCGCGCAAATGAAAATCACCGTACAACAGATTCTCTTTCCACAACCGGTACAGCAGACGGCTGCCGCCCATCATCAACAGCAACAACAGCGGGTCGATAATCAGCACCGAACGCGGCACTACGGCTTCGACGCGGAACAAGCCCAGCACCATGGGAATCAACGCGGTGGCCGCGATGACCGCAAACAGGATACGGCGCAAATCGGGCACGCTGGCGAAGCGCCATACTCCGCGATACAAACTGAAGCCCCAGAATACCGCACCCTGTAGCGGCACGATCCAGATCATGGTTTGCCACAATTCTTCGCGGAAACCTTGCGGCAAATCGAAATTGAAACGCAGCAGATAGGCGATCCACCAGGCGAGTGCCGCCACGAGCAAATCGTGCAGCATGGCGATCAGGGTATTTTTGTTCATATTCTTTTGAAATTCTTCCAGCGCAAATCCAGTACCAGCATCAGCGCACCATAGATGCCGCCCCAAAACAGAAATACTTGCCACGGCAAGTCCCGGCCTAACGAGCACAAGGCCGAGATACCCGCACACAGCATCAGCACGTATTCGAGCAGCGCCACATTACGATGTTTCCAGCCCATTTGCACGGCGCGCTGATAATAATGTTCGCGGTGCGCTTCGGTGATCTTCACGCCGCGCAGACTGCGCCTCACCAGCGTCACGCTGGCATCCGCGATGAACGGCGAGAACACCAGCAGTGGAAACCACGCTGGCCAGTAACCGAGCTGCCAGCCCCACAAACCCAATGCCGCCACCAGAAATCCCAACGGAATAGAACCGGCATCGCCCATGAACACGCGAGCCTTGGGAAAGTTGAAAAAGAGAAAACCCAGCGCCGCTGCCGCCACGGAAAAATTCAACAGGGCAAAATTCTCGTGGTCACCTTGCAATGCTGCCACACCGAATACGCCGAAACCGAACAACGCCATGCCGCCCGCCATACCGTCCGAGCCATCCATGAAATTGTAGAGATTGGTCATCCATACGGTGAGCAATAATATCGCTACACCAACCACCACGCCTTGTTGCGCGAGCAGACCGGAACCGACCACGAGCAACAAAGCGGCCAGCAGTTGCACCGACAAACGCTGTTTCACCGGCAGGCTGTAAATGTCGTCCAGAAAAGAAACCGCCAGCAAGCCGAGCAAAGGCAACAGCAGCCACCATTGCAGCGATGCGAACAGCAGCGTCCAACCCGCCAATATGCCGGCCATCAACCCCACGCCGCCGATACGCGGAGTGGGGGCGGCATGCAACGAGCGTTCATTGGGAATGTCCTGCACTTTGGTGCCCCACTTGCTACGCAGAATGGTGGCAATCAACAGCGCGCTAACCAGCGCGGCAACGATAGGCGGGTAAAAGTTCATTTGCGGGAATTCAGATACCACTCGGCAGTGGCTTGCAGTCCTTGCTGCATGGTAAACGGCGGTGTCCAGTTAAGTTCGCGGCGGATTTTAGCACTGTCGATTTGCAGCGAACCCAACAAACGATTTATCTGATCCGATTTGCCGCCCAACTTTCCCGCCAGTTCCAGCAGTGATGTCGGAAAGGGAAACAGACGCGGCGAAACACCCAGCGCCTGCGCCAAACGCTGGAGCAATTCGGAAGTCGAAACTGGCTCGCCATCGCACAGCACATAAGTTTGCCCGGCGGCGGCAGGGTGGGTGGCGCAGGCGATCAAGGCATCCGCCAGATTGCCCACGTACAACAAGTCGCGCCGGTTATGCAGCGCGCCCAGAGGCAACGGGATGCCGCGCGCGACCACTTTCATCATTTGAATGAAGTTGCCTTTTACTTCCGCGCCGTAAATCAGCGGCGGACGCACAATCACCACTTCCAATCCGGTTTCCTGTGCCACGCGCTGCACCGCCAGTTCGGCTTCCGATTTGGAAATGCCGTAGGGGTCTTGCGGCGCGGGAATATCTTGTTCCGAGTAACGATGACCATTTACGGTTTCTTCGCCGTTCACTTTGATCGAACTGACATACACCAACCGCTTCACCCCGGCGGCAGCCGCACAGCGCGCCAGATGCTCGGTGCCTGCCGCGTTGGTGCGGCGGAATTCGCTTAGCGGATCGAGAGCATGGTCGCGCATGACATGGACGCGCGCGGCGAGGTGAATGACAACTTCAACGCCCTGAAGCGCTGCTGTCCAATCAGTATCCGGCCCGATATCCGCAATGCGCGCCAGCGTGTACTGCGCCGCTAGCTCCGGCGCTTCGCCGCGCATTGCAGCCGTCACGGAAAATTGGTGGCGCACCAGTTCCACGCAAAGTTCGCGCCCGACAAAACCGCTGCTGCCCGTTACCAAAACTGCTTTGCTCATTTCACCACACCCGTTTTTTGCAAAAGAAAACAATATTCATCCACCAGCAGTTGACTCACTTTACCGGAATCAAACAGAGTTGCGGCGCGCTGCCTGGCAGCCGCACCCATACGCATCCTCAACGCTTTGTCGTCGAGCAGCCTCTTCAACGCGGCTGTCAGCTCGCCGTCGTTGCGCGGCGAAACCAATAGTCCTGTTGTGCCCTGTTCCACGGCATCCGACAGGCCGTAGATATTGGTTCCGACAGTCGGCACACCCATCGCGGCGGCTTCGATCACCACCGTGCCGAAACCTTCGCGGTAGCTGGGCAAACACAGCATATCGGCGATCGCCATATAGGCCTCCGGGCATTCCGTATAACCGACGATGTGCGTGTCGGCAAGACGTTCAATATCGCCTGGTGCAATCGCACCCGCCACGCCGCTATCCGCATCAAAGCGCCCCACGAACACCAGATGCGCGTTGCTGCCGGAAGCCTTGATTGCCGCGAATGCCCGCAGTAACTCGCCCACCCCTTTATCGACGGTGATACGCCCGA
Source organism: Sideroxydans sp. (assembly GCA_028710605.1). Taxonomy (GTDB): domain Bacteria; phylum Pseudomonadota; class Gammaproteobacteria; order Burkholderiales; family Gallionellaceae; genus Sideroxyarcus. Next base: position 8,461 of record JAQTTU010000002.1, on the reverse strand, counting down.
CAAACAACAACACAGGCGCGTCATGCGCAATACCCAGCGACTGCCGCATTGTCGCGCATTGGCTTGCGCTAAACCGCTCGCGGTCAAAACGCCGCATATCCACGCCGGCCAGCGATCCTGCGCCGACGACGAACACCTGGCTTTCGTCCATGATTCCCTGCTCAAGCAGATACTGTCTTTGGCTAGCGCTGTCGGTATAACAGCGCGTGTTCAGCCTGCCGATCAATTTGTCGCTGGCACGCGCCAGCCAGCGTTTCGCGCCGTGCATGGTCACCCAAGGCTGGCCGGTGAACGTGTGCAAACGCACCGGCACCCCGGCGAAGAACGCTGCCAATGCGGTTAGCAAACCGGCCTTGGGCGTGGTGGAGTGCGCGATCTGTATGCGTTCGCGCTTGAAGAAAAGAAATAGTTGAATCAGCGCGCGCAAATCACGCCACGGCGCAATGGAGCGCGGAATATCAATGGCAACGCAGCTCACACCGGGCAACCCGTGCAGCAATGACATCTCCGGCTCATCGCTGGCCACCACGGTAACTGTTGCGCCCTGCTCGCCCAGCGCTGCAATTTGTTGTTTGAGTTGAGCTACCACGAAGAAGGGTACGGTGGAAATTCGCGCTATGCGAAATCTGTCCAGTCTGGCTGAATTATTTTGACTTGATTGTGGCGATGTCGCGGTCATGAATTTTGCAGAAAAAACTTTTGGCCTTAGTTAAGGGCAGACCGACATCTGACAATCAGCCATCTCCGAAAGTATTTCAGTGTGGAAAAGCCCATTATCAAAATTAGTACGGGATTTGAAATCAGACCTGTCTTATAAAGCCTTTGATAAGTATCCAGCACCCCTCGCTGAGTTTTCCATAAATTACCTGTCAATCCTCCTTCACCAAATTCTTCCTTGAAGGAATACGCCATCGGCATATTCAGCACATAAGCCGGCTGTCCCCCGAACACAATCGTAAGCCACAGTAAATAATCTTCTGCATAGCGTTTCCCTGGAATAAATCTGGGAGTGATTTCTCGCTTTAGCATGACAGAACGGGTTGGAAAGCAATTTGAAAAAATCAGCCTGCTTCGATTCACGCTACGAGCCGACAATTTTTCCGGCAGTATCGGTAAAGTTGCGTCTATCGCAATCTTCACGCTCTGATGCCCTGACAATACAACATTCGGGTGCGCAGCCATCCATTGGTATTGGATTTCGAGTTTATTCGGATGCCAGCTATCGTCCGCATCCAAAAACGCAAGGTAGGGTTGTGTCGCCACATCCCATCCTGCATTGCGTGCACTGCCAGGCCCGCAGTTTTTTTCTAGGCGCAAAATTTTTATGTTTGATTTTTGATACTTCTGCCGCAAGCAATCCAGTGTATTTAGCGTTTTCTTTTCATCATTACTGAAATCATCAATCAGTATGATCTCTTGAGCGGGCATAGTTTGTGCGGTTACCGAATCTACTGCGCGTTGAATGGTGTTGGCGCAGCGATAACACGGAATAATTACACTTACCGGTGCAAGTTTTTTATCCCCTGATTTTTTCAGATCGTTCAAAGCCGCACCCAATCCCCGGGAATCAAATCGCAATCGTTATTTCCGCTGCGGAACCAACTCTGTGGAGCAATAACCAACTTGTCCGGGTTAGCGTTTAGCCAAGCTCCCCACCAGCTGAACGAACTGTTGGCAATGACATGGTGTCGGCATAAGCTCATCAACTGCATATCTCTGTAGCTTTCTTGCTGACGGTTATGCTCCACATACACGCAGGGAAATCCCACTGGTAAATTCTGTTTTACCCACGCCATATCATCCGAGAAAACATAAAACACAAGCCGTTCAACGCGCTCTGCGACATAAGCAATCGCCTTGCGGTAGTAATCTAGCGAACACACTTCCAGCACATTGCGGTTCTTGGGGTTGCTAACATAGTCTCCGCGACGAACATGCAGACTGACTGACTGCGTATTCGCCATTTCCAATGCCAATTCGGCATTGCGCCCGCCAAGTTGCTCCCGAAAAGTAAAATCCTGACGGATGAGGCTTTCATATTGATTGAAGTATTGTTCCGATTGCCAGTAACCATACAAATAACAATCGTCTTTCAGTTTATTGAAATCATGCCAGTAATTGAAATGCGGCTCGACCTTAAACCTCTTGCCCCTAAACCACGCAAGCTGCGGTCGCCTCAACATTCTTTTCGACCAGCGGTTTGCTCTCCATCCCAGCATCTCATGCAGAGTTGCTGGCGACGCAATTTCAGCATTCACGTTGAATACCCGGCTTAATTCAAACCCGTGATGCAGCCGGTAATTTGAGAAATCGCTTAAATCAAGGAGAAAGCGCTGACCGTTTGAATGCGAAAGCGCGCGCCCGGCAGCGTACTGGAACATCTGATTCCCGATGCCTCCAAGAATATGGCTAATGACCATGCTCGTCCTGAAATGAAATACTTGTCTTCACGCTTGTTTTCACAGTTTTTGGAAATGAAACATTCCGCATCCATATTCGAGACCAACCGCGTCTTCTACGGGTTTGTTTTCATGGAATTGGCCTGCATCATCCACGTATGAAAACTCGACCAGCTTCATCATGGAAAACATCTTCAATACCGTGATCGGCGAATGCACTCTGTGAGCATTAAAGCAAACACGCTCTCGGCCAATGGGCAACGACAGGAACAAGTTTCCGTTGCGGCTCGCCACTCGTTGCAACTCATGGGCAGCCTTTACACTCCCTTGAGGATCAAGCGGATCACCATAACGGCCAAGTCCGATATGCTCGATCACGTGAAGACAGGATATGGATTCGATTGAATCGTCTGCAAATGACAAATCAAGAATATTTCCCGCAATCGATGTCAGCCCCGGAAGTGATACTTTCAACGGTCGATAATCGACAAATACGGTTTCAACGTGCGCGCTGAGCACACTGATAGTGAGGACGCTGGATCCAATATCCACATGCTTGGTAATCTTCGCGGCACAGACACGTCTGGCGAGCCAAGCACCCTGATAAAAATAGTGCGCATCGAAGGGCGTATGCGTAGTCCAGTCGCTCAAGCAAGGTTGCAAATCCAACAAGCGAATTCGCTGGTCTTTGGCCGCCTTACTGTATTTGAACCAATGTGCAAAATACCGTGGCAGGTAAAACAATCCGATTAATGGCATTGGATACAAAAATGGATGAAGCCAGTTCTTCAATAGTTTTTTTAGTTTCATATACTTCATTCATCTCGAAATTTGGCAGGGAACAGTCTTTGCCTGATGCCCGGCTAAATGGCTCATCCGGCGATTAGCTCCTTGCATCCTCACCCGCCATCTTACTTTCCACCAATAGTATGTATTCAGTACTAACTTTTTCCACGTTGAATCCGAGTGAATATTTATTTCCCTATAGCGGCATAGCATTCTCTCGCGCTTATATCCTTTCACGTGTTTTATGGAGGTTTGTCCTTCGTGTTGTCTAAAAGCGCTAAAAATCGCCGAAACGTATTGGCATTTGCCATGCAAACTCATGCGCAGAAACAGATCATAATCGGCAGCATATTTCAAAGTTGAATCAATTCCGCCGATTCTTTCGTATAGTGTTCTTTTCCAAAAACACGCATCTTGTAAGGGTGTCCACCCCCCATAAAGCATTAAATTCGCCAGATTGTCCGCATGGCCATTGGTCGTTCTAACGACGACCCCCTTGTCATCGAAGTACAGGTCGTCACCAAAAATCATTTCTGCATTCAATGAATTCAGTTTATCTCGCGCCAGTTCCAAAGCACCTGCCAAAAGCAAATCTCCGCAATTTATCCAGCATAAGTATTCAGATGTCGCCTTTGCCAACCCTTTTGATATTGCATCGGCATAACCGTGGTCATTTTCGCTTACCCACCCGGTTATCTTGTCTTCATATCGCCGAATAACTTCTAGGCTTTCGTCTGTTGAGCCGCCGTCAACAATGAAATATTCATCTCCCGGCTTCAAGTTCAACAACACCGACTGGATCGTTTCTTCCAAGTAGCTCCCCATATTGAAGTTTGGCGTTACAACCGTAAAATTCCCGCGCATATAATTAAAGTGCCTCTATTGTTTAGTTATTACTTTTCGGATCAGCTTACTCGCGATGTATCGGATAACAAATAGCATGCCTGCAAGGATTTCCTTTATTGAACCCTCTCCCTCATTCGTTTTCAGAAACAATCTAGGATTAACCCAGCGCTTAGCCCGTATTGTTTCAACCAACCACATTCCGGACAAATATCGCATCCAATATTTGCCCCCACAAGCATTCTTTAGATGATAAGCGATAGCCGAAATATAACTTTCGGAAACTGAGTTATTTGTATTTGCCGCAGAAAACGATTCTGCATGGTTACGAAAAAATACTAGGGGCTCTTCCAAATACGCAACCTTCAAATATTGTGAAGCGGTGAGAAGCAAAATCATTACATCAGGTCCAGCACCATGCCTTTCAAATGGGCGGGGAGTGCTGGTAGGGAAAGATGTATGAAGGTTTTTTTTTAGGTCTGCTGTACGCAACATCGCAGCTCCCGGACTAACAGATACCTTTCCTGCCAAGATCAGATCGCGGTACTTGTGCTGGCTCAACAATGCCCGCTCTCCCAAAGAATAGACAACTACTGAAGCCTCCTTAGTTTTGCCAATTTTTGCCGGACAAAATACCAAACCTACGTCCGGCAGTTCAAATGGCTGAAGCATCAGTTCAATACAGCGTGGCTCCAGCAAGTCGTCGCTGAACAGTATCTTGCTGTATTGTCCATACGCTTCTTGAGCACAGCGAATCCAATTGCGAACAGGCCCGATATTGCTCTCATTGCGAAACAGTCGCACCCTCCGATCTTGTACTGCATAGTGCTGGCAAATTTTCCATGTTCCATCCGTGCTTGCATTATCAACCACCACCACTTCAATATCGGATACAGTCTGCGCGAGGGCGGACTCAATACACTCACCGATGAGGTTTTCACGGTTATAAACGGGTATCAGTATGCTAACCTTAGGATGAGCAAATTTTGACATCTGTTATTTCACGATTCGCTTTACTGCCGCTTTTATTCCAGCTTTGGCGCGGACATACTTGCATTCAAGTAGCAGTGTAGCTGGACTTACCGTGATTCCATTTTCGAAAAAAACATTTTTGATGAATTCATAATCAGCTAATTTGCATATGTCATCCACGAATAAAACATACCTGCACACTAGCTCGTAAATTAATTCTTCACTAGCGAACGAATCAACCGATCTTCGGATATATTTCGAGTTACGGACTAGTACATCGGGCGACAAATTAGTGACGATATTTGCGCCATGAAATAAGTAATATACCGATGGAGTATCATAGCAATATACCTTGCCAAGTGACATCATTCTCATCCAAAGCTCCACATCCGCATACAGAATTTCATTCGACCGAAAGGCATCCAGCTTTATGGCCAATTTTCTATTAAATAAATTGGCAATCGTTGGAATTGAATAATTATTTTGAATAAATAATCGCCCTTCAATCATGCCTGAATACCTGGATAAGCCAACGGATTTATTGTTTGGTTTATCTAAAATACAGTCAGGAATCACTAGTTTTACTTCGTAACGAAGCGCGATACTCACAGCTTCTTCCAAATAAAACGGATTGATCAAATAATCATCGTCCGGCAGGAGTACACAATATTCCCCTTTCGCGATTTCTAGCGCTTTTCTCCAGTTCAGGATTGGCCCGATATTTTCTTTGTTTCTGGAATAAACTAATCGCGGGTCTGAAATCCCGAGAACCATCTCTTCCGTTTCAGTTGTATTCGAGTTGTCCGATACGACCACTTCAATATTCTTATAGGATTGCAACAGTGCGGAGTTAATTGCCTTCAGCAATAGCTCTGGCCGGTTGCACGTTGGTATCAGTACGCTAACTAACGGCTCCATATTCCGGCATCCTTTACTGTGAGTATCTTGTATGTTTGATAAGGGCCGGTAAACACACCTGGCAGAAGCGCGATCATGGTTCCGATCACCACGGCGCTTGCATCCAACGAGGTATATTTTGCCAGCAGGATGCTGGCAGGGATGTTGAGAAACATGGCTACCACAGATACGATCACCGAGACTCTGATTTTACCCACCCCGTTTAAGAATGAAGCGAAAATACCGGTCCACACTGAAACCAATATGAAGCCCCCCATACTGATGACCAGCATCATCGAAACATTTACTTCACTCCCCACCCACAATGCAATAAGCGGTTTTGCTACGGCAATCAGAACAATCACTGCCAATACAATGATGCCAAATATTGCGAACTGTTTTTTTAATGTCCACTTGATCCATTCAATATCTTCCCGGTGATATGCATCTGTGTAGGATGACCACAGCGGTGTCATCACCAATCCATAGACCATCGTGATGATGCTGAATAGTTTAAACACCACTTCGTACTGGGTTACAAATTCAGGACCGTATAGTTGTGCAATGAGTATCTTGCTGGTTGCATAGATAATCAGGACTGCAATCTGAATCGCAAAAAACTGTAATCCCAAATTCAACAAAGGACGGACATGACTAAAATCCAATGACAGTTTAGGGATCAGGCTATGATTGCCTTTGTAGAACCAGCCACTCAACAATGCATTCGCACCAACCATGGATACACCATATGCGGTGGTTAAATAGAGCAGCGATGCATCAGTTGTTTTGGTTAGGACATAAACAAATACTAGCGATAGCGCGCTGACCAGAAATTGCCCCATTACGACGAATGACGTTTTTTGTACCGCATTGAGCACCGAGTTAATCAGGCTTACCCAAAAATTCAAGGCAATGAAAAAACCGGTTATCAACACGGCATAACTCAATGTCTCGGTGCCAAGTAACTGTGTGTTGAATACCTTTTGCCAAGGCACAATAAAAGCGGCGAGTGCCAGTATCACAAACACCGTGAGTGAGATCAGCCCAATCAGACTATAGGCGGACGAAATATAACTTCGAGCCTCATCAGGCTGATTCTTTGCAAGCGCCTCGGCCAGTTTGTTGCGTAAGCCATTCCCCAAGCCCAAATCAAAATAGGTGATCCAAGTCAATACGGACAACATGGTGGACCAGACTCCGAATTGTTCTTGGCCCAGATAATGAATCATCAAAGGGACAGCCAAGAACGAGCAGCCGACAGCCAGCCCTTTAAATACCGCCGAACCCTTTACTTGCCGCAAGTAATTTCGCGATCTTTCCTGGGAGACAGTTTTCGTCATTTGCTGCGGCTTACCCATTCCATCATTCTTCCCACCCCGTCGCGGCTACCCACCTTCGGTTGCCAGCCCAGCAGTTTCCCGGCCTTGGCCACGTCGGCCACGAACACTTTCTGGTCGCTTTCACGCGGCGGAAGTTTGTCGTAGTTCAGTTGCGCACCGGTGATGGATTCGAGCAGGGTTAACAATTCCAGCAACGACAGGCTTGCTTCTATCCCGCCGCCGATGTTGAACGCGTTGCCCGACACGGAATCAATCTTCGACAGTGCGTCAAAGTAGAGGCTCACGATGTCCTCGGCATGCAGCACGTCGCGCACTTGTTTGCCGTTGCCGGAAATGGTGAATTTTTGTTTGCTGCCTTTGGCGGCTTCATCCGCTTTCTGGCAGAACCAGCCGACCCAGCCTTGGTCGTAGGTGGCGAACTGGCGGCCGCCATACATCGAAGAATGGCGGAACACCACGGTGTTTAAGCCGAAGATGCGCGCGTAGTCCAGCATGTATTGATCCGCCGCGCCTTTGGAGCATCCGTAGGGTGAATGGAAATCCAGAGTGATCTTCTCGTCGAATCCTTTGGGATGCTGGTCGCACACGTAACGCGTGTCTGTTTCCGTGTAGGTGAATTGTTCGAGGTCGCCATAGACTTTGTTCGTCGAAGAATATAGCACCGCCGTTTCGGGGCTGAAATCGCGCACCGCTTCGAGCAGGTTATGGCTGCCGACCACGTTGATTTCGAAGTCCTTGCGCGGATCGGCAATCGAGGTGGTCATCGCCACTTGTCCGGCCAAATGGAATACGGCATCCGGTTTGGTTTCCTTGACGATGCGGGTAATGTCGTTCTGGTTGCGGATGTCGGCATGCACGAAACGGAAATCGCCCTGGCCGCGCAGCCAGTCCTGATTCTCCGTGGCTCCCAAGCGGGATAGATTGTCGAAGACGATGACTTCGTCGCCGCGTTTCAGTGCTTCTGCCGCCAGGTTGCTGCCCAGAAACCCGCATCCGCCGGTTATCAATAGTTTCATTGGTTGTTTCCTTCTAACTAAAAATTCACGCCGAAGAACGCCTCGATCTTCTCGACCACGAAACTCAGCATCTCTTCGGTAAGGCCGGGATACACGCCAATCCAAAGGGTGTTGTTCATCACCGTATCGGTACTGGTGAGCTCGCCGCTGATGCGGTAAGTGCGGCCTTCGAAATACGGCTGGCGCGTGAGGTTGCCCGCGAACAGCA
>JAQTTU010000020.1 GCA_028710605.1 Sideroxydans sp. | reverse complement strand
ATGTCTGACGACCATAGCAAGTTGGCCCCACTCCTTCCCATCTCGAACAGGACAGTGAAACGACTTCGCGCCAATGATAGTGTGCATCGCGCATGTGAAAGTAGGTCATCGTCAGACTCCTTATAAAGTAAACACCCCTCCCGGGATTCCCGGTGAGGGGTTTTTGCTTTGTAGCTCTGATATGCGGCCTCTCGTTTATAATCCGAGCAACATTTGCTACAGGTGCTGATATGAATAAATATCTCAAATACGGTTTGTGGACAGTGGCGGGTGTTGCGCTGCTGGTCGTGGCGGCGCTGAGCTATCTGGCGCTGACCTTCGATCCCAACACGTACAAGCCGCAGATCATTCAGGCGGTAAAAGACAGCAAGCAGCGCACGCTGAAGCTGGACGGTGACATCAAGCTCACTTTCTTTCCCAACATCGGGGTCAGCGTCGGGCAGGTTTCTCTTTCCGAATTTCAGAGTGAGCAAGAGTTCGCTTCAATCGAAAGCGCGCGGGTGTCATTGGCTCTGTTGCCGTTATTGTCCAAACAGGTTGTGGTGGACAATGTGGCGGTGAGCGGTGTCAAAGCGCGCGTCATCAAATTCAAGAACGGCAAAACCAATCTGGATGATTTGCTGAGTAAAGAAGCTGCGTCAGTTCAACCAACTCAACCTGTTCAATCCGCCCAGCCCGCGCAACCTTCTCCGCCGATTAAACTCGATGTTGCATCGGTGCAGATAGAAAAAATCGAATTGAGTTATCGCGACGAAGTGAGCGGTGCGCAATACGCGGTGAGCGATCTTTCGCTCAAGACCGGGCGAATCGCCAACGATGTGCCGAGCAAAATCGAAATTGCAGCGCATATCCAGGCCAACCAGCCCAAGCTGGACATCACTGCACAAATCAAAACCACACTCACTTTCGATCTGGAAAAAAACAAGTTCCAGGTGCAGGGCCTGGATGTGCAAGCCAACGGGGCGGCGCTCGACATTACCGGATTGATGGTTAAAGTCAGCGGCGATGCCAGCGCACAACCCACGACAAAAGAATTCTCGCTGAACAACTTCATGCTCACCGCGAACGGGCTAAAAGGCAAAGACCGTTTCGAGGCAAAGCTGGTCGCGCCCGCGTTGAGTCTTTCCGGCGAAAACTTCTCTGCCGATGGAATTGCCCTGTCCGCCAAGCTGGATGCAGCTTTCGGCGAAATTGTTGCTGCGCTTTCACTGCCGACTGCAAAAGGCAATATGGAGCAGTTCAAGCTGGGCGCGTTATCGCTGAACGTGGATGTGAAACAACCCGAGCAGGCCTTCAAGCTGAAGCTGACCACACCGATTGCGGGCAATCTGAAAACTCAGCAATTCAATCTGTCCGATCTGGTGATCGCCGTGAACGCCAGCGGCGACAAGTTGCCGGGCAAGAGTATCAGCAGCGAATTAAAAGGCAGCGTGCAAGCCGACATCGGCAGGCAAAGCATTCAAGCCAATCTCGCGGGCGGTTTGCTGCAAAGCAAGATCAAAGCTAAAGCGGCAATCAATAATTTCGCGGCTCCCGCAATACGCTACGACCTTGAGATTGACCAGTTCGATGCCGATCCGTTTATGCCCAAGAAAACTGCCGAGGCTAAAGAGAAAGACAAGAAAGAGAATTCGGGGCAAATGGAACAACCGTTCGATCTCTCCGCCTTGAAGACGCTGAATGTGGAAGGCAGTGTGCGCATCGGTTCGCTCAAAGCCGCCAATGTCAGAGTGGCGCAACTGCGCGCGGATGTGAAAGCCAGAAACGGCATGATTAATATCGCGCCGCTTTCTGCCAAACTGTACCAAGGCAGCTTCGACGGAAAAGTGTCGGTGAATGCCGCGACCTCCGGCTTCGCTGTCAACGCAAAACTGACCGGCATCGACATCGCGCCGCTGATGAAAGATGCGCTCGATCTGGAATTGGCCGAGGGCAAGGGCAACATCGTGCTCGACCTCACCACGCAGGGCAACACTGTTGGCGGTTTGAAGAAAGCGCTGAACGGAACCGCATCGGTGAATCTGGCGAACGGCGCAGTCAAGGGCATCAACCTGGGCAAGCTGGTACAGGGCGTGCAGAATCTGAGCAAGGACACCAAAGCGCAAACGCTGGGCGTGGACAAGAGCGAGAAAACCGAGTTCAGCGAATTCAAAGCCAGCCTGAAAGTGCGCAACGGCGTGGCGCATAACGACGACCTGGCCATGAAGTCCACCGTGTTGCGCGTGACGGGCAACGGCGACATCGACATCGGTCACGACAGCCTGAACTACAACGCCAATGCCACCTTCGCCAAGACCGATCAAGGCAAGACGGCGACCTTGCCGGTATATGTGAGCGGCACTTTCGACGCGCTCAAAATCAAACTGGATTACGCCGCGCTGCTCACCGATGTCGTTAAGCAAAAGCTGGACGAGAAAAAAGACGAAGCGAAGGCCAGGATGCAGGAACAGTTAAAGAAGAGTTTGAAAGGCTTGTTCAAATAATGCCGCTTGAGCGCAAGCCAACAAATACGGGCATCTGCGTGATACGCAATGCGTAGATCGCCTATTCATGCGGCTTGCGGGGCAGAAGGCTGTTGAAAACATTCGCCTCACGCCTCATCGCCTGGCAGCGCACGCACGGTCGCCATGATTTGCCGTGGCAGGTCAAGGATGCCTACTGCGTATGGCTGTCCGAGATCATGCTGCAACAGACGCAAGTCGCCACCGTCATCCCCTATTACCAACGCTTCGTCGCCGCTTTCCCCGACATCGCTGCACTTGCCGCCGCCAGCGAAGAGCAAGTGCTCGCGCACTGGAGCGGCCTCGGCTACTACGCGCGCGGGCGCAACCTGCATAAAGCCGCGCAGATCATCGTGGAAAAGCACCACGGCGAATTCCCGCGCGGCATCGGGAAAATACTCGAACTGCCAGGCATCGGCCGCTCCACCGCCGCCGCCATTTGCGCACTGGCCTTCCACGAACAGCGCGCGATACTGGACGGCAACGTCAAGCGCGTGCTGGCGCGTTACTGCGGCATAGCAGGCTGGGCGGGAGAGAAGAAAGTAGAAGAAAAATTGTGGTCGCAAGCCGAAGCATTGCTGCCGCAGAGCGATGTCGCCACCTACACTCAGGCGCTGATGGACATGGGCGCAACCGTCTGCACCCGCAGCCGCCCCAAATGCGCGTTATGCCCGGCACAAGCCGATTGCGCGGCATTATTGACCGAGCGCATCGCCGAGCTGCCCACCCCGCGCCCGCGTAAAGCCGTGCCGGAAAGACACGCCACATTTTTATTGCTGATGCACGGCAGCGACATCCTGCTGGAGAAACGTCCCGGCAGCGGCATCTGGGGCGGCCTGTGGTGTCCGCCTCAATTTGAGGATGAAGATGCAGCCAAGGAATGGTTCGTGCGTAGCGGCATGGAAGCGCTTGGCGGAGAAAAGATGGAAACGTTCAGTCACACCTTCACGCATTTCAAATTGCACATCACGCCGTTGAAGATTCAACTCGCGCGCAAACCGTTGCGGGTGGAGCAGGCGGGGAGTGTTTGGCTGGAGGTGGATGAAGCGTTGGGGGCGGCGATACCGATGCCGGTAAGGATGATGCTGGATAAGATTGTTCGGAACTAGTTCACTGCGTTCCTTCGCCCAAGATTCGACAAGTATTATTCAAGGACTGCGGCGCGAACAGCAAGCCTACTTGAACTCGCGCAATTCCTTCGGCGTATCGTCGTGGTTGCCGTGGGGGTGATGATCGTAAACCTTGACGAAAATTTCTGGAGGGGTTTTTTTGGTGGTGCGTTCCGGGGTTTTCAGATTGTGGTATTGCACGTCTTCGCAATAGTGGATCAACTGCTTCACCGCGTTGTCCCACAGTCCGCATTCCAGAATGAAGCCCTCGCGGGAAAGCGCTTTTTCCAGCGCCTCCAGCGAATAGTGTTCGATGCTGTAGCGGATCAGCAGGCTGTTCGGACGGGCGGCGCGTTCAACGTGAAAATTCTCCAGCCCGCGCAATAACAGAAAAGCCTGATCGAGCTGATTGGCGGGACTCTCGCTAAACACCAGCACTCGTTGCTTTTGCAGTTCGAACGGATTCATCGGATTATTTCCCGTGGAAAATGCGTGCGCTCTTGAGTACGTTCAAGGCCTGATTCAACTGGTAATCGTTCTTCGCGCCGAACTCGGAAATTTCGGGTTTGCTGTCTTCTCCCTCCTTGTTTTTCGGCTGCGCCTTGGGCGTTGCCTTGGCCGGCGCTTCCGTTTTGTCCTCGCCTTGGCCGTTGGTCAAGTGCTTGTCCAGATCGGCCTCGCGCAGGCGGAACATGTTATCCATACCGGCGGTCGCGGGATCTTCCACTACGATGTCGGGAACGATGCCCTTGGCCTGGATGGAACGTCCGCTGGGGGTAAAGTAACGCGCGGTGGTGAGCTTGATCGCCGTGTTGTTGCCCAACGGCAAGATGGTTTGCACCGAGCCTTTGCCGAATGACTGCGTGCCCATGATGACCGCGCGTTTGTGGTCTTGGAGCGCGCCCGCCACGATTTCGGAGGCCGAGGCGGAGCCGCCATTCATCAGCACCACCATGGGCACGCTCTTGAATTCGGCGGGCAGTGATTTCAGGTAATCGTCCTTGCCGCTGCCGCGCAAATAGAAATCCGGGCTGGCGAGCAGGCGCATCTTGGCATCCTCGGTGCGGCCTTCGGTGTAAACCACCAGCGCATCCTTGGGCAGGAATGCCGCCGATACGCCCACTGCGCCGGTCAGCAAACCGCCCGGATCGTTGCGCAAGTCGAGCACCAGACCTTGCAGTTCACCGTTGTTTTGCTTGCGCAGATTGGTCAGCGCGGTGGCCAGATTTTCGCCGGTGTGTTCCTGGAACTGGGTGATGCGCACGAAAGCGTAGCCCGGTTCGACCAGTTTCGATTTCACGCTCTGCACTTTGATGACGGCGCGCGTCACGCTGATCTGCAACGGCTTCGGTTCGGTCTTGCGCACGATGGTGAGCAGGATGGAACTGCCGGGCTTGCCACGCATGCGCTTCACCGCGTCGTTCAGCGTGAGCCCTTTCACCAGCGTATCGTCGAGCTTGATGATGAGGTCGCCGCTTTTGACTCCGGCCAGAAACGCGGGCGTGTCTTCGATGGGCGAGATGACTTTGACCAGGCCGTCTTCCATGCCGACTTCGATGCCCAGCCCGCCGAATTCGCCTTGCGTGCCGACCTGCAATTCCTTGAAGCCTTCCGCGTCCAGATAGGCCGAGTGCGGATCGAGTCCGCTCAACATGCCGTTGATCGCCTCGGTGATGAGTTTTTTGTCGCTGACCGGTTCCACGTAATCGCTCTTGATGCGGCCGAACACTTCGGAAAAGGCGCGCAGCTCTTCCACCGGCAGCGGCAGCGGCGTGTCCTTGTCGGCCACGGCGGCAAAGTGCAGGCTGACCAATACACCAGCCAGCAGGCCGACACCGACTAATCCGAATTTCTCGATACGACTACTCATTAAAATCACCTTTCAAAATTAACGCTTCTTCATCCAAGGTTTTGGATCGAACGGTTTGCCCTCGAATCTTAGCTCGAAGTATAAACCGGAATCTTCATTGCCGCCGCTGCTGCCCACTGCGGCAATAGTATCGCCGCCGCGAAGGCTATCGCCGACCTGTTTGTATAACGTCTCGTTGTTGCCGTACAGGCTCATGTAACCGTTGCCGTGGTCGATGATGAGCAGGTTGCCGTAACCGCGCAACCAATCGGCATACACCACGCTGCCGCCCGCCACGGCTTTCACCGGCTGGCTGGCCGGCGTGCGCAAGAACCAGCCGGTCCACAGCATGCCGCTTTCGGGGCGGCGCGCGCCGAACTGGTGACTCAGCTTGCCCTTCACCGGCAGCGCCAGCCTGCCTTTGAGCGACTTGAATGCGATTTGGTTCATTCCGCTGTCGGGCAACGCATTCGCCAGCTTGGCGACCAATTGCGACAAGCGGCTTTCGTTGTGTTGCAAGCGGCCAAGTTCGCGCCGCTGCTGTTTCAGTTGCAGCGCGATCTTATTCAGCATCTGCTGGCGCGCGCGCTTGTCTTGTTCCAGATGTTTTCTTTGCGCTTGCTCTTCGGCGCGCAACGCGGCGATCTCCTCGCTTTTCTGCCGCGATTGATCGGTCACCGCTTGCAGTTTGAGCAGGCCGCTGCGCAAAGACTTCAAAGTGGAAGCGCGGTTGCGCGCGATGTATTCGTAGTAGCGCAGTTCGCGCGCCACCTGGTTCGGGTCGTCGTTGTTGAGCAGCAGCTTGAGATATTCCTGCTCGCCGCCGTCCAGATATTGTTGGTACAGCAAGCGCCCGAGCATGGCCTGCTGCCCTTGCATTTCCCTGTCCATCGCGGCGGCGCGTTGCTGCAACTGGGCTAACTCGCGGTTGGCGGTTTGCTGTTGCAGGGAAAGTTCGTGCAGCGTGCGGTTGCTGTCGCTGATGGCGCGCTCCGATTCGCGCAGCCCGTCCGCCGCTTCCGATTTGGAATCATTGGTTTTCTCGAAATCCTGCTGCAATGCCGCGATGCGCTTGCGTAATTTTTCCAAATCGTCCTGCTTGCTGGCGTGCGCCGCGCCCGCGACAAGCAGGGTTGCCAGCAGAACGACGATCACTAGCGTAGGTGCGAATTTATTCGCACGATTTAAAGTGTTTTGTGCGAATGAATTCGCACCTACAACGCGGTCAATTGGGGATTTCAGAATCACAGAATATGGATGAGCGGCTTGCCGGTCATTTCCGGCGGTTGCGGCAAGCCCATCATCGCCAGCAAGGTCGGCGCGACATCCTGCAACGCGCCTGCGCCTGTTTGCGCCATGGTCGCCTTGCGGCCGATGTAAACGAAGGGCACCAGGTTCAGCGTGTGCGCGGTGTGCGGCTGCCTGGTTTCCCTATCCAGCATCTGTTCCGCGTTGCCGTGGTCGGCGGTAATCAGCACTTCGCCGCCGCATTCCAGCATCGCGGCAACCACGCGCCCGATGCAAACATCCAGCGCTTCCACCGCCTGCACCGCCGCGTCCATGATGCCGCTGTGGCCGACCATGTCGCCGTTGGCGTAGTTGCACAAAATGGCCTGATATTGCTTGCTGCGGATCGCGGCCTCCAGTTTGTCGGTGACCTCGAACGCGCTCATCGCAGGCTGCAAATCGTAAGTGGCGACCTTGGGCGAAGGCACCAGCACGCGGTCTTCGCCGGGGTAGGGGTGTTCCTTGCCGCCGTTCATGAAATAAGTCACGTGCGCGTATTTTTCCGTCTCGGCGATGCGCAATTGTTTCAAGCCCAAACCGGAAAGATATTCGCCGATGCCGTTGTGAATCGAATCGGCGGTATAGGCGCAGGGCAGATGGAAATCTTCGCCGTAGCTGCTCAACGTGGTGTAGTTGGAAAGTTTGGGGAAACGGCTACGGGCGAAGCCGTCAAACTTTTCATCGGTCAACGCGCGGGTGATTTCGCGCGCACGGTCGGCGCGGAAATTCATGAACACTACTGCATCGCCGTCCTGCATCGCGGCGGGTTCTCCGATGAGCGTGGCCTGCACGAACTCGTCGTTCTCGCCGCGCGCATAAGCCGCATCCAGCCCGGCCACGGCATCGGTCGCCGCAAACGGCGCAACGCCTTGCGTGAGCATGTCGTAAGCCACCTGCACCCGCTCCCAGCGGTTGTCCCTGTCCATGGCGAAGAAGCGGCCGACGATGGAGGCGATGCGCCCCGCGCCTAGCTGCGCACATTTGTCCTGCAATGCCTGCAACGATTGCATCGCACTACGCGGCGGCGTGTCGCGCCCGTCGAGAAAGGCGTGGATGAAAATCTGTTTCAGTCCGGCGCGCACCGCCAGTTCCAGCATGGCGTGGATGTGCGCCTCGTGGCTGTGCACGCCGCCGGGCGACAGCAGCCCCAGAATGTGCAGCGCCGTGCCGCGTTGCCGGGCAGCTTCCACCGCCTGCACTAGCGCGGGGTTGGTAAAGAAACTGCCGTTCTCGATGGCCAGATCGACCTTGGTCAGATCCTGATACACCACGCGCCCCGCGCCTATGTTCAAATGCCCCACCTCGGAATTGCCCATCTGACCTTTGGGCAAGCCGACTTGCAGCTCGGACGTGTGGATGAGCGTATGTGGGTAATTCGCCCAGAATTTGTCCCAGTTCGGCTTGCGCGCCAAGGCGACCGCATTGAAATCGCTGTCCTCGCGATAGCCGAAGCCGTCGAGGATAAGTAGCAGAACGGGGGTGACGGATGGGGTGGAAGTGTCGGTCATGCTGGCTTTTTGTTCACCAAAATATCAAAATATAAGCACTTGCTAATTAAACGGGCGCTGGACGTTGCGGAGGTGTCCGATTTTAGCCGATTTCGGGGCGCGTCAGCCCCCGCATCCAGGGGAGTGATAACAACATGAAAAAAAAATTGATCGACAAAGACGAGGACATCTTGCAAGCCTCGCTGGCGATGAAGGCCATCGCCCACCCGCTGCGCCTCAAAATCCTGTGCGTGCTGGCGGACAACGAGCTCAGCGTGCAGGACATCGTGGATAACGTCGGCACCTCGCAAAGCAACATCTCGCAACACCTCGCCATCCTGCGCGACAAAGGCGTGCTCACCACGCGCAAGGATGCCAACCGCGTGTTCTACCGCATCGGCGATCCGCGCACCGTCAAGCTGGTGGGCATGATGCGGGATGTGTTTTGCTCGATTTGATCGGCGTGTTGCAGTTCGCGTTGAATTGGGTTTGCAAATGCTATTCGGGTTGCTAACATGCCTGTGTCATTGGCATCGCAAGAGGAGTTAATTCATGCAACGAACAATCATCAGTCTGGAACCGGAAGTGCGGAACTGGCTCGCCCATCGTGCGCAGCTGGAGCACGTTCCGCAGACAGAGGTGGTGCGACGGGCATTGCAACTTTATCGCGAGAAGTCGGAAAAACAGGGGGCGCAATCTTTTGAGGAATTGGCGCGGCTCACCAGCGGAATTCGTCAGGGAGAAGACGGGCTTGTTACTCAGCAGAAGCTGCGCGACGAGTGGGGCGGGCGTTGAAGCACTACCTGCTGGACTCGGTCATTCTGATCGACCATTTCAACGGCCTGCCGCAGGCAACCCAGTTCCTGCTAAAACAGCAAGACATCATCCATCTCCGTCATCACCCGCGCCGAAGTGCTTACCGGATTTGATCCGGCAAGCGAGTTGCAGGCCAAAGCATTTCTCAACCTCTTTCAAACCCACAACGTTACTCAGGAAGATGCCGATTTGGCCGCCTCTCTGCGTCGCGAACATCGCTGGAAGTTGCCGGATGCCTTACAAGCTGCCGTGGCGATCAACCGCCAGTTGACGTTGGTGACTCGCAACAGCAAAGACTTCGATCCGGCCCGTCATGCTTTTGTCGTTATTCCGTATCGGATAAACGTTTAGTTCAACGGAGCATTACCGCTCCTTGTGCGGCTAGCTGTTTCCATTTCCACGCATTGTTGCCTTGCCACGGAAGAACGTAAGCCGTAAGAAGCGCAGTAAAATCCGGTAAGAGCGGAGCGCAGCCCCCGGATTACGCGACGCAGCATCCGGCCACCATTTGTATATCCCCCAAAATTTTTGGAACAAGCTGATGAAGATGCCCGTCGATAGGCGATCTACATGAAGCGCTTGATGTAGAGCGCCTATCGACGGGCATTGCGGAGCAACTGCTTCAGTTCCCTCTCCCTCCGGGAGAGGGTTAGGGTGAGGGAACACTCGTTGTATTTTCTCTTCTTGCTAAATCAACCCCGCCGCTGTTCGTGGAGAGCTTGTCGAACCACAAGTAGCTGTGAGCACAGATTGCCGGGGGTTGCCCGGCGGCAAGTCACTTTTCTTGTCTTGCCAAGAAAAGTAACCAAAAGAAGTCGCCCCCGGTGCGCCGCCGCTACGCGGTTCCCTGCGTTGCTCGACTGGTCAGGCGGCTGCGGAACTCGCTACGCTCAAACAGTCCTCGCCGAAATCCCCTGACCAGCCTCCGCTACTCGGCGGCGCACAGGGGAGGGAAAGTCAAAACCAAAACCACGGCGCGCCCACGCTGCTTGGCTGCGCCGCCAAACGTTCCCTCGCCCGCTGGCGGGAGAGGGCTAGGGAGAGGGGATGTTCGTTGTATTTTTCTCTTATTGCTAAATCAACACAGCCGCCGTTCGTGGTGAGCTTGTCGAACCACAAATAGCTGTGCGCACAGATTGCCGGGGGTTGCCCGGCGGCAAGTCACTTTTCTTGTCTTGCCAAGAAAAGTAACCAAAAGAAGTCGCCCCCGGTGCGCCGCCGCTGCGCGGTACCCTGCGTTGCTCGACTGGTCAGGCGGCTGCGGAACTCGCGCTACGCGCTCAGACAGTCCTCGCCGAAATCCCCTGACCAGCCTGCGCTACTCGGCGGCGTACAGGGGGGGGAAAGCGAAAATCAAAACCACAGAGTGGGCACTTCGTGCCCACTCTGCTAGCCAATTTCTCTCATCTAGTGCGAAGTGCATAGTCAAAACAGCTCTACTTCGGTACATTGGTACTTAGCGTGGGGTTCGGACGCGGGGTGCAGGGAAAAGGAGATATTGTCCACTATGAATATAATTGAGTTAATGGGATTGCCTTGGTACATCGAGCAAGTAAAAAAATTTCTGTTGAGTGAGTATTTTCTCTGGATAATTTTTGGCGGCTTAGTGTCTGCCAGATTCTTGGTTTTTTATTCGCAAGAATCAGGGAATATCATCAATCTATTTGCGGAATATTATTTTGATTTGTTAGTTGGCATATTGTTGGTCTTGTTCCCATTTGTGTTTAATCAAGTTTTCGGTAATACACCACTGCAAGCAATCAAAAGTAAACGAGCGGGAGAGTTGAAACAAAATATTGTAATTTCAGGCGCTGGAAATATTGTTCACATGTCTAAAGACGATTCAGCTTCAAAAAAGCAAGGCGCAAGAGAGCAGGAAACAGTAACAACAGCAACTCAGTTGCTGATTCAACTAACAAGGAACGCTGAACTTCTCGCTAATAAAATCTACACTCGATCTGGGGTGTATTTGATCTTTGGGGTGTTAATTGCATTTAGTGGAATACTGTATTTTTCATTTCAAAGTATTTCAATCAATGGGGAACTTGATAATGTTCATACCTTGATTATTCTAGCGCCAAGATTCGGCATCCTGTTTTTCATTGAATTCATTGCCTTCTTTTTTCTTAAGCAATATCGCGCGGCAATGGATGAATTTCGACACTACGACACTATCAAAAGAAATAGGGAGTCGCAGTTAGCTATTTTTTTGATGGCAACCAATGAGTTCTCTGAGAAAAATTTCAATACAGTTGTTGAGAAAGTAAATTTCTTTGAGCAGGTTGGGAAGCTGACTACAGGTGAAACCACTGAACTTTTGGAGCTAAGTAAGATTAATAAAAATGAATTAGAAATATTGAAAGATTTAATTTCTGATTTAGCAAAGCAAAGAAATGGCTTGGCAAAATAGCGTGGGCACGAAGTGCCCACGCTGTGGTTTGGATTTTCGCTTTTCCCTCCCCTGTGCGCCGCCGAGTAGCGCAGGCTGGTCAGGGGTTTTGGCGAGGACTGTTTGAGCGTAGCGAGTTCCGCAGCCGCCTGACCAGTCGAGCAACGCAGGGAACCGCGCAGCGGCGGCGCACCGGGGTCGCCTTTTCTTTGGTCACTTTCTTTTGGCGAAGCAAAAGAAAGTGACTTGCCGCCGGGCAACCCCCGGCAATCTTTGCACTCAGCAACTTGTGGTTCGACAGGCTCACCACGAACGGAAAATTAAGAGTGTTCCCTCACCCTACCCCTCCCCCGGCGGGGGAGGGAACTTGGTCAGATGCTCCGCAACGCCCGCCAATAGGCGATCTACATCGTGCGCTTGATGGAGATGCCCGTGTTTATTGGTCTGCCATTAAGTTATATGGTTCAAATGTTTGCTGGAGTACGGACAAACGTGCGGCAAGCGCTACACTGCGCGCCATGCCCTTGGCAACGCATATTAGAATATGCTAATATGCAAACATATTCTTTTGCGAGGTGAAGCGATGAAACGAAATCCGGGGTTGGTGTTTGGTTTGGCTGTGATGTTGTCGGCATCGGTCAATGCGGCGGAACCGCTGGCGACCGCGCCGGTGCAGTTGCGCGAGGTGGAACAGACTTACAGCGTGGATGGCGTGGTCGAGGCGACACACCAATCGACGGTGTCGGCGCAGATTTCGGGGCGGGTGAAGGCGATCAATTTCGACGTGGGCGACCGCGTGAGTCGCGGCCAGATCATTCTGAAGATCGACGAGCGCGAGGCGAATCAGGCGCTGGCCGGAAGCCGCGCGCAGTTGTCGCAGGCCGAGGCGGCATTGCAAAACGCGCGCCTGAACTACGAGCGCGCGCAACAGTTGTTCACGCAGAAGTTCATCAGCCAGGCGGCGCTGGATAAAGCCAAGTCCGATTACGACATGGCCAAGGCGCAGTCCGAGGCCAGCGCGGCGGGCGCGGAGCAGTCGGCATTGGCGCAGAGCTACACCTCGGTGATCGCGCCATATGCTGGCGTGGTGTCGGCGCGCATGGTAGAGATGGGCGAGATGGTGACGGTGGGCAAACCGCTGATGACCGGCTTCGATCCGTCGCAGTTGCGCGTGATCGCCAACGTGCCGCAGGATAAATTGGCAGACATCGGCAGCCGCCCCAGAGTAACGGTTGAAGTGCCGTCGCTGAGCCGCTGGATCAAGGCCGCTTCCGTCACGGTGCAGCCATCCGCCGATGTGCGCACGCACAGCACGCAAGTGCGCGTCGATCTTCCCGCCAATCAGGCCAGCATTTATCCCGGCATGTTTGTGCGCACGCATTTCGTGGTGGGCAAGGAAAAGAAATTGCTGATTCCGCTGAGCGCGGTGCTGCGCCGCAGCGAAGTGGTGGCGGTGTATGTGGTGGACGATCTGGGCTGGCCGCGCCTGCGCCAGGTGCGTCTGGGCGATGCCAACGAGCAGAACGAAATCGAGGTGCTGGCCGGATTGAATGTCGGCGAGCGCGTGGCGCGTGAAGCGGTAAAAGCGGGCATGCTGGCTTCGGAGAAAAAACAATGAGCATGGGAATCTCGGGTCGTATCGCGCGGGTCTTTCTGCATTCGCAGATGACCCCGCTGCTGGCGCTGGTGGCCGTGCTGCTGGGCGTGTTTGCGGTGGCGGTTACGCCGCGCGAGGAAGAGCCGCAGATCAACGTGACCATGGCCAACGTGCTGATCGCCTATCCCGGCGCGTCGGCGCAGGACGTGGCGAACACGGTCTCGACTCCGGCGGAACAAGTGCTGTCGCAGATCGCCGGTGTCGATCACGTTTACTCGGTGTCGCAACCGGGCATGGCGGTGATCTCGGTGCAGTTCAAAGTGGGCGAGCAGCACGTGCCGTCGCTGGTCAAACTGTATGACGTAATCAATTCGCACGCCGACTGGCTGCCGCCCACGCTGGGCGTGTTGCAACCCATCATCAAGGCCAAGGGCATCGACGATGTGCCCATGCTGGCGTTCACTTTGTGGCGCGAAAAAGCGTCCGGCGGTGCGGTGGAATTGACGCAGGTGGCGCACGCCATCGAATCCGAGTTGAAGAGAGTGAAAGGCACGCGCGAGGTGGACACGCTGGGCGCGACACCGCGCGTGGTGCGCGTGCTGCTCGACCCGGAAGCGCTGAACGCGCACCAGTTGTCGGTGCAGGAAGTGCGCTACGCCTTGCAGGCCTCCAACATTTCGCACAGCGCGGGCAGCCTGGTGCAAAACAACCGCGAAGTGCTGGTGCAGACCGGCAATTTCTTGAGCGACGCGAATGAAGTCAGCCAGCTGGTGGTCGGCGTGACCGACGGCAAGCCGGTGTTCCTGCGCGACGTGGCGGATATTAAAGACGGCGCGGATCAGCCCAAGAGTTATGTGTGGCTGGGCACGGGCGCGGCGGCGGGCGACAAGAGCATCAAGGCGCAGGGCGAGTACGGCGCGGTGACGCTGGCGGTGACCAAGAAGCCGGGCGAGAACGCGGTGGATGTCGCCGACAAATTGCTGCATCGCGTGGAAGAATTGAAAGGCAGCGTCATCCCCGACGACGTGCAGGTGACCGTCACGCGCAACTACGGCGAGACCGCCAACGACAAGGCGATGAAGCTCATCAAGAAGTTGTTCTTCGCCACGTTTGCCGTGGTGGCGCTGGTGTGGTTCGCACTGGGACGACGCGAGGCGTTGATCGTCGGTATCGCCGTGATGCTGACGCTGGCGGTGACGCTGTTCGCGTCGTGGGCTTACGGCTTCACGCTGAATCGCGTGTCGCTGTTCGCGCTGATTTTCTCGATTGGGATTCTGGTCGATGACGCGATTGTGGTCGTCGAGAATATTCATAGACGGCGCGAACTGGCGCAGCATCAGCCGCTGTCCGAAATCATTCCCGAAGCGGTGGACGAAGTCGGCAGCCCGACCATTCTCGCCACCTTCACCGTGATCGCGGCGCTGTTGCCGATGGCGTTCGTCAGCGGCTTGATGGGGCCGTACATGAGCCCGATCCCGATCAATGCCAGCATGGGCATGCTGATCTCGCTGGCGATCGCGTTCATCGTCACGCCGTGGCTGGCGCACAAGCTGGCCGACGCGCATCACGCGGTGGTGAAGGACGAGGCCGATACCAAAATTGCGCGCTTCTTCCGCAGGCTGCTGTCGCCGTTCCTGAACGGCGTGCACGGCATTCCGATGCGGCGCAAATTGTGGCTGGGTATTCTGGCCGGGTTGCTGTTCGCGGTGTCGCTGGCCGTGGTCAAACTGGTGGTGTTGAAGATGCTGCCGTTCGACAACAAGTCCGAATTTCAAGTGGTGGTGGATATGCCCAGCGGCACGGCGCTGGAACAAACCGCCGGGGTGATGCGCGACATCGGCGCGTATCTGGCGACGGTGCCGGAAGTCACGGACTATGAGGTTTACGCGGGCACGGCTTCGCCCATCAACTTCAACGGTCTGGTGCGCCAATACTATTTGCGCAACGCGTCGGAGCAGGGCGATATTCAGGTCAACTTGCAGGACAAGCACAAGCGTTCGCGCAGCAGCCACCAGATCGCCACTTCGGTGCGCGAGCCTATCGAGAAGATCGCCAAGGTGTGGGGCGCGAAAGTCAAAGTGGTGGAAGTGCCGCCCGGTCCGCCGGTGATGTCGCCCATCGTGGCCGAAATCTACGGGCCGGAATACAACGGCGCGCGCAAAGTGGCGAGCAAGGTGCATGAACAGTTCAACGACACGCCCGACATCGTCGGTATCGACGATACGGTGAGCGAAGTCGCGCCCAAACTGGTGCTGCGCGTGATGCAGAGCAAAGCCGCATTGCTGGGCGTGGCGCAGCGCGACATCGTGGATGCGGTGCAAGTGGCCTTGTCCGGGCAGGACGTGACCGCGCTGCATGCCGCCGATGCGAAATATGCGCCGCCGCTGCGCCTGGAATTGTCGGCGGAGAAACGCAGCCGCATCGACGATGTGCTCAAGCTCAAAGTGCGTTCGCGCGACGGCGCGCTGGTCCCCTTGTCGGAGCTGGTGCAAGTGGTGCAGATGCAGCGCGACTACCCGATCTACCACAAGGACTTGCTGCCCGTGGTGTACGTGACCGGCGACATGGCGGGCAAGCTGGACAGCCCGCTGTACGGCATGTTCGGCATCAACGGCAAAACCAGCGACATGGAGCTGGAGCAGGGTGGCACGCTTGATACGTATTTCTTCAAGCAGCCGTCCGATCCTTACGCGAGTTATTCGCTGAAGTGGGACGGCGAATGGCAGGTGACGTTCGAGACTTTCCGCGACATGGGCATCGCTTACGGCGTGGGATTGATTTTGATCTACCTGCTGGTGGTGGCGCAGTTCAAGAGCTATGTCGTGCCGCTGGTCATCATGGCTCCGATCCCGCTGACCATCATCGGCGTGATGCCGGGACACGCGCTGTTCGGCGCGCAGTTCACCGCGACTTCGATGATCGGCATGATCGCGCTGGCGGGCATCATCGTGCGCAACTCGATCTTGCTGGTGGATTTCGTCAACCTGCAATTGCGCGACGGTGTGGATGCGCAGCACGCGGTCATCAACGCGGCGGCAGCGCGCGCCAAACCGATCATCTTGACCGGACTGGCCGCCATGCTGGGCGCGCTGTTCATCCTCGACGACCCGATCTTCAACGGTCTGGCGCTGTCGCTGATCTTCGGCATTTTGGTTTCGACGCTGCTCACGCTGATCGTGATTCCGGTGCTGTATTACGCGACGCTGTATAAGAAATATTTGTAAGGCCGGAAACACCATTCCCTCCCCCTTGCAGGGGGAGGGCTAGGGAGGGGGTAGAAGTGGAAATATGTCCATAATTTCTACCCCCATCCCGGCCTTCCCCCTGCAAGGGGGAAGGAGCAGAGGGTTTTCAAGTTTGCTGGAAAATTTAAGGTAAAATTAATTTCATTAAGGAGTTTTCAAACATGAACGCAGAACGTATTGTCCGTATCGTCGCCGGCTTTTTCATCCTGTTGTCGTTATCGCTGGGCGTGCAAGCCAGCCCGGTATTCGTCAGCAGCTACTTTCTGTTCTTCACCGCGTTTGTCGGGTTGAACCTGTTCCAGAGCGGCTTCACTCAGGTTTGTCCGTTGAATAACATTCTCGCCAAGTTTGGTATCAAAGGAAGTTGCTAAAAAAATACATTCCCTCTTCGTTCGGCCTAGCCCACATCAGCCTAGCCTTCATCGGCCTGATGTGGGTTTTGCCTTTTCTGTATTACTACCACAACTATCCGATCACCACGTTCTATCAGGAGTGGGGTACGGCAATACTCGGCCTGTGTGCGATGCCGCTGCTGCTGACCGCGCGCTACTGGCAAGCGCCCGAAGTGCCGCGCATCGTGCTGCTGCCGTTGGGCTTGATGATGGTGGTGATGGTGCAATTTTTCATCGGGCGTATCGGCTACCTCGACCAATTGCTGATGCTGTCGCTGTATTTTCTGTTCGCGGCCTTGCTCATTATGCTGGGGCAGCGCTTGCGCGAAGAGTTGGGGCTGCCTGCGGTGGCGACCACGCTGGCGGTGTTTCTGTTGCTGGGTGCGGAACTGAATACGCTGGCGGGAATCGTGCAGCACTTCCGCTGGAATACGTTTTTGAATTCGGTGGTCACGGTTAAAACCAGCAGTGCGGTGTACGGCAACATCGCGCAACCGAACCACTTCTCCAATTACATTGCGCTGGGGCTGTTCTCGCTGGGCTTGCTGCAAGCGCGCGGTTCGCTGCGCGTTTGGCAGACTGCGTTGCTGGCAACCCCGATGCTGTTTGTGCTGGTGTTGTCCGGTTCGCGCAGCGCGTGGTTATATTTGAGTTTCGCGCTGGCGCTGGCGTGGCTGCTGCAAAGACGCAACAAAGCGCTGCGCCCGTTGCTGGCTTTCGCGGCGGCACTTTGGCTGGGATTCGCCGCCATGCACTTCGTGGTGCAGCTTCCCTGGTTGCAGGGAACGACGGGCAGTGTCACTTCGGCTGAACGCTTGTTCGCACAAGCGGAAGGCAGCAGCATCCGTTTCCAAATCTGGCGCGAAGCGGGACTCATCTTTGCGCAGTTCCCCGTGTTCGGTGCGGGCTTCGGCCAGTTCGCCTACCAGCATTTGCAGCTTGCCGCGACGATGCAGAACACCGGCATCACCGGGCTGTACAACAACACGCACAACATCGTGCTGCAATTGGCCGCCGAGACCGGGCTGGCGGGACTGGCGGTGCTGTTCGGCACGCTGGGAATATGGTTGTGGCAAACAGTGGCGCGTAAAACAGAATTCACGCTGTACCACTGGTGGGGCTACGCTATTCTCGCCGTGTTGGGCATCCACAGCTTGCTGGAGTATCCGCTGTGGTACGCCTATTTCATCGGCATCGCCGCTGTCATGCTGGGTGTGTTCGACACCTCGGGTTACCGGCTAGAGTTGCCCAATGTCGGAAGACTTTCCGTGGCGGCAATTGTGTTGCTGGGTGCCATGGTGCTGGCGCAGGGAGTTAAGGGCTACCGGCATCTGGAGAACGCGCTGGCCTACGGCGGACAAGCTGCAACCAATCCCAATGCCAGTGTCAACGCGCGCGACGAATTGATGGCGGCGTACCAGTACCCGTTATTCAGTCCGTATGCCGAAATGTTCATTGCCGGCATGATGCAGCCCAGCGCCGACCATCTGGCGGACAAGCTGCAACTGAACAGCCGCGCGCTGCGCTTTATTCCAGAGGCATCCGAGGTCTATCATCAGGCGTGGTTGCTGGCATTGTCGGATCGCCCCGATGAGGCGAAAAAACAACTGGAGAACGCGATCTGGGCGTATCCGGCCGATTACGACAAAGCGCGCGCCGAACTGGAAGCGCTGGCAAGCAAAGACCACGCGCGCTTTGACGCTCTGCTAGAATTCGCCACCCGAAAATATGAGGAGTACCGTCGTGCTGCTGTTTTTGCAAAATAACATTTGGACCATTCTGCTCGCGTTCACCAGCGGAGGCATGCTGATCTGGTCGTTCATCGGCAACCGCGTGCGCGGTATTCACGATATCGATCACATCGCGGCCACCCAGCTCATCAACCACAAAAATGCGCTGCTGCTGGATGTGCGCGAGAAAAGCGAATTCGAATCCGGGCACATCCTGAACAGCAAGCACATCCCGCTGGGCAAGCTCGGCGAGCGCATAGGCGAGCTGGAAAAATTCCGCGAGCGCCCGATTGTGGTGGTGTGCCGCAGCGGGCAGCGCTCCGCTTCCGCTTGCGCCTATCTGGGCAAGCAGGGTTTTGCCCACGCGCACAACCTGGAAGGCGGCGTGATGGCCTGGCAAAAAGCCAGCCTGCCGCTGGAAAAATAAGGAGCAACGTCATGGCAAAAGTGGTGATGTATTGCACCGAAGTCTGTCCCTATTGCGTCAACGCAGAACGCTTGCTGAAGAACCGTGGCGTGACCGAGATTGAAAAGATTCGCATCGATTTGCAACCGGAGCAGCGCGCGATCATGGAAGCGAAATCCGGCCGCCGCACCGTGCCGCAAATCTTCATCGACGAACGCCACATCGGCGGCTTCGACGACTTGTCCGCGCTGGATAGAGCGGGCGGTCTGCTGCCGCTGCTGAATAATTAACCGGAGGAAAAAATGACCGAAGCCGCATCCGCAGTGCCATCCACAGAACCCGTGTTCAACATCGAAAAGCTGTACGTGAAAGATCTGTCGCTGGAAATTCCGGGCGCACCGGGAATTTTTCTGGAACGCGAAAATCCGCAGATCGATCTGCAATTGCAAACACAGGCAAGCTCGGTCGAGGAAGGCGTGTTTGAAGTGGTAGTCACCGTGACGGTAACCGCCAAGCTGCCCAGCAAAGACAAAGTGATGTTCCTGATCGAAGCCAAGCAGGCCGGCATCTTCCAGATTCGCAACATTCCGGCTGAAGAAATGGATGCCGTGCTGGCGGTAGTCTGCCCCAATATCCTCTATCCGTATTTGCGCGAAGTGGTGTCGGATGTCGCGGTGCGCGGCGGCTTCGCGCCGGTTGTGCTCAACCCGCTCAATTTCGAGTCGATCTTCCAGCAGCAAAAACAGCACCTGCAAGCGCAGGCCGAGGCGGCTTCCACCGTTAAGCACTAAAGCCAACCTTGGATAATCCGTCATTCCAGCAAATATATGTAGGTCGGGTTTTAACCCGACATGTCGGGCTGAAGCCCGACCTACGTGCGATGGATTTTCCGGGATGATGCGCCGCGCCGCCGCGCTGTTGCTGCTTGCCACCTGCCAAACGGCGGTGGCAACCGAGTACGTCTCGGTGGCCGAGCCGGCCATTCTGTACGATGCCAATTCGCTCAAGGCCAACAAACTGTTCGTCGCCACGCGCTATTTGCCGCTGGAGCAGATGGTGGTGCTGGAGAACTGGGTCAAAGTGCGCGACTCCAACGGAAAAATATTCTGGATAGAGAAGCGCTTTTTGAGCGGCAAGCGCTACGTCGTGGTCACCGCCACCAGCACCGCAGTGCGCAGCAACTGGGACAACAGCGCGCCGGTGGTGTTCGTTGCCCCGCGCCAGTTGGGGCTGGAATGGCTGGGCAATCAAGGGGCGCTCTGGGTCAAGGTGCGCCACCGCGACGGTGAAACCGGATTTGTGAAAAGCAGCGACGTGTGGGGCGAATGATGAAAATTGCGATTCTGGGTTCTGGCGCATGGGGAACTGCATTGGCGGTCAGCTTCGCACCGCGCCATCGGGTCACGCTCTGGTCGCGCGAGACAAGCGAGATCGAAGCGATGGTCAAAGACCGCGAAAACAAACGGTTTCTGCCGGGCATCCCGTTGCCTGACGAGCTGAAACTATCCCTTTCGTTGGATGAGACATTAGCTGATACCGAACTGGTCATCGTTGCCGTTCCGGTCGCCGGATTGCGCGGCACGCTGCAACAACTCGCCGGACTGGCATCGCCCGTTCCTGTAGTTTGGGTGTGCAAGGGATTCGAGAGCGGTTCATCGCTGTTTCCCCATCAGGTTGCCGAACAGGTATTACCCGCCAGTTTTCCGCGCGGCGTGCTGTCCGGCCCCAGTTTTGCGCAGGAGGTGGCACGCGGCCAGCCGACGGCGATGACGCTGGCCTCCAACGACAGCGAGTTCGCGCAGCGCACTGCCAAGGCGTTGCACCATTCGCGTCTGCGCATTTATTCCAGCACCGACTTGGTGGGAGTCGAGATCGGCGGCGCGGTCAAAAACGTGCTGGCGATTGCAGCGGGCATTTGCGACGGCATGAAAATGGGGCTCAACGCCCGCGCCGCTTTGCTCACACGCGGTCTCGCGGAAATGACCCGGCTCGGTTTGAAAATGGGTGGACGCGCCGAAACGCTGGGCGGATTGTCCGGCGTGGGCGACCTCATCCTCACCTGCACCGGCGATCTGTCGCGCAACCGCCAGGTCGGCATGCTGCTGGCGCAACACAAGACACTCGCCAATATCCTCAGCGAACTCGGGCACGTGGCCGAAGGCGTTTACACCGCGCGCGAAGTGCATCACATCGCCCAGCAGCACGGGGTGGAGATGCCGATCAGCGAAGCGGTGTATCGCGTGCTGTACGAAGACTTCCCCGCCGACAAGGCGGTCGAAGCGCTGTTGAGTCGGCAGCCGGGCAACGAATTTCAGTAATCCGGGACTACCACTCTGCCCGGAAAGGCGCATGAATAGGGCATCTACGTCATGCGAATCGCGCAGATGCCCTATTCATGCGCTTCTTCATGAGGTTGGGTGAGAAAAATCCAAAAAATATAGTTAGCCACGGATGAACACGGATATACACAGATAAAACCGTGCGTTACTCGCGATGAGCTTCTTGCCAGAATCGTGGGCACAAGTTTGCCAGTCAAGGTGGTGTATATCCGTGTTTCATCTGTGTTCATCCGTGGCTCAATTTCATTTTTTGTTAAACCCGGATTATCCATTAGCCGTTTTTTCACTGTAGGAGCGAGCTTGCTCGCGAAAGCACTTCGCGAGCAAGCTCGCTCCTACAAGCACTCTCGGCCTAATGAACTATCCGGGTTAAACCCAAATAATCCATTAGAACCAAACTCACTCCTTCCCCCTTGCAGGGGGAAGGCTGGGATGGGGGTAGAGTTGCTGAACGGCCACATTTCTACCCCCTCCCTAACCCTCCCCCTGCAAGGGGGAGGGGACGTTTCGGCTAATGAATTATCTGGGTTAAACCTGCGCTCCGGCAAACCCGCACTGCCGCCACGCCTCGAACACCGCCACGGCCACCGTATTGGAAAGATTCAAACTGCGGTTGTCCGGCAGCATGGGCAACCGCACGCGTTGTTCGGGCGCTAACGATTCCAGAATCTCCATCGGCAGACCGCGACTCTCCGGGCCAAACAAAAACGCATCTCCAGCTTGGTACTTCACTTCGTGGAACGGAAAAGAACCTTTGGTGGTGAAGGCAAAGAGACGTGAATCGGGCAAAGAATCCAGACATTGCTGCAAGCTGTCGTGCACTTGCAGCGTGGCATATTCGTGATAATCCAATCCGGCGCGGCGCAGATGTTTGTCGTCCAACTCGAAACCCAGCGGGCGGATCAGGTGCAGACGCGCGCCGGTGTTGGCGCACAAGCGGATGATGTTGCCGGTGTTGGGCGGTATTTCGGGCTGGTAGAGAATCACTTCAAACATGGGAAACACCTTGTCAGTACAGGGAAAAACGGCTAACTTCCGTCTCCGTTAGCATCACGCAAAAAATTTTGGGGGGAATTATGGCGCGTCCGGAAAAAGTTCGCCTAGGTGACTTGCTGGTACAGCAGAAATTGATCTCGCACGACCAGTTGCATTTCGCGCTGGAGCAGCAAAAACGTACCGGACGCAAAGTCGGTCGCGTGCTGGTCGATAACGGTTTTGTCACCGAGGATCAAATCTCCGAGACGCTGGCCAAGCAGCTCAACATCCCCTACATCAACCTCAAGTACTACAACGTCAACCTGGAGATCGTGCGCCGCCTGCCGGAAAACCAGGCGCGGCGTTTCCGCGCACTGGCGCTGGAAGACCGCAACGGCGCGATTCTGGTCGGCATGAACGACCCGACCGACCTGTTCGCGTTCGACGAGCTCTCGCGCATCCTCAAGCGCGACATCGACGTGGCGGTGGTCACCGAAGGCCAGCTGCTGGAAACCATAGACCGCGTTTACCGGCGCACCGAAGAGATCACCGGACTGGCGCGCGAAATTTCGGAAGAGCTGGGCGAAGGTTATATCGACTTCGGCGCGCTGAGCGACAACGTCGGCACGGAAGAAGCGCCGGTGGTCAAGCTGCTGCAAACCATGTTCGAAGACGCGGCGCAGGTCAACGCGTCGGACATCCACATCGAGCCGCAGGAAGCGCGTTTGCAAATCCGCTTCCGCATCGACGGCGCGCTGCACCTGCAAACCGAAGCCGACAGCAAAATCGCCGGATCGATTGTGCTGCGATTGAAGCTGATGTCGGGTCTGGATATTTCCGAAAAACGCTTGCCGCAGGACGGTCGTTTCAACATCCGCGTGCGCGAGCAGGCGGTGGACGTGCGTATCTCCTCCATGCCCACGCAATACGGCGAATCGGTGGTGATGCGCCTGCTCAACCAGAGCGGCAGCTTCCTCACGCTGGACAAGCTGGGCATGCCGCCCGACATGCTCAAGCGTTTCCGCGAAATCATCCACCGCAGCAACGGCATGGTGCTGGTCACCGGCCCCACCGGCAGCGGCAAGACCACCACGCTGTACGCCGGGCTGGCCGAGATCAACACCATGGATCAGAAGATCATCACCGTGGAAGACCCGGTGGAATACCGTTTGCCCGGCATCAACCAGGTGCAGGTGAACGAGAAAATCGAACTGACATTTTCGCGCGTGCTGCGCTCCGCTTTGCGCCAGGACCCGGACGTGATTCTGGTCGGCGAAATGCGCGACACCGAGACCGCGCAAATCGGTATGCGCGCCGCCATGACCGGCCACCTGGTGTTCTCCACGCTGCACACGCGCGACTCTGCCGGTACGCTGTTCCGTCTGGTGGATATGGACGTGCCGAAATACATGGTGGCCTCTTCGGTACAAGCCGTGCTGGCGCAGCGCCTGTTGCGCCGCGTGTGCGAAAGCTGCGGCGAAGCGCACCAACCGACACCGCAGGAAGTCGAGTGGATGGATGCCGAAGGCGTGGCTAGAAATGATTGGGGCACACTGATGCACGGGCGCGGCTGCTCGCACTGCAACGGCACCGGTTACCACGGGCGCATGGGCGTGTATGAAATGCTGGAGATGACGCAAGAGCTGGTGGATGCCACCGCGCATGAGGACAACACGGTATTCATCCAGGCCGCGCGCAACTACCTCAAGGGCAAAACGCTGATGGATGCGGCATTGCGCGAAATGAAGCTGGGTCACACCAGCATCGCCGAAGTGATGCGCATCAGCAATCAGGTGGAGGACTGATGCCCATTTTAAAAATCTCAAATATCGTCATTCCCGCGCAAGCGGGAATCCAGTTGATTGAATACTTCCCGCGAAGCGGGACAACACCAAGTTCTTGTCCGCTTCGCGGAATGTTTTCTTTGCTGGATTCCCGCGTTCGCGGGAATGACGGCTTTTTTGAGGTGTTCTGATGCCGGTCTTTTCCTACAAAGGCAGAAGCGCCCGTGGCGAGCTGGTGCAAGGCACGCTGGAGGGCGCGGAAAGCGGCGCGATCGCCGACCAGTTGATGAACACCGGCATCACGCCGACCGAAATCAAAATGACGCGCGCGGCCACGGTCAAGACGGAAAATTCCGGCGGCTGGCAAATCAACCTGACAGAAAAGAAAGTCGATCCGCTGGAACTGATGCTGTTCTCGCGCCAGATGTACACCCTGCTCAAAGCGGGCGTGCCCATCATGCGCGCGCTGGCCGGTTTGCAGGAATCTTCGCAAAACCCGGCCTTCTCCGCCATGCTGCAAGACCTGCGCGAGAGTCTGGACAGCGGGCGCGAACTGTCCATCGCCATGCGCCGCCACCCCAAAATATTCTCGCCGTTCTATGTGAACATGGTGCAGGTGGGCGAAATGACCGGCATGCTGGATCAAACCTTTCTGCGTCTGTACGACCATCTGGAGTTTGAAAAAGATATGGGCGAACGCATCAGATCCGCCGTGCGTTACCCGATGTTCGTAATCATCGCCATGGCCATCGCCATCGTCATCGTCAACATCTTTGTGATTCCCGCCTTCGTCAAAGTGTTCGAGGGCTTTCATACCGAACTGCCGTTGATGACCCGGATTCTGATGGGCTTCTCCGCGTTTATGGTGCAATATTGGCCGCTATTGCTGGCGGGCATGGTAGCCGCTGCGGTCGCTTTTCGTTCATGGATCAACACCGTTGACGGGCGCTACCGCTGGGATCATTACAAGCTGCAATTGCCCATCGCGGGCAGGATCATTTTCAAAGCCACGCTGGCGCGTTTCGCGCGCAGCTTGGCGTTGTCGTTCAAGAGCGGCATCCCCATCGTGCAGGGGTTGAACACCGTGGGCATGGTGGTGGACAACGAATACATGCGCAGCAAAGTCGAACAGATGCGCGACGGCGTGGAGCGCGGCGAAAGCATTTTGCGCACGGCGGCAGCCACGGGCGTGTTCAACCCCACCGTGTTGCAGATGATCGCCGTGGGCGAAGAGACCGGCGATCTGGACGGCCTGATGTTCGAGGTGGCGGCCATGTACGAGCGCGAAGTGGAATACGAGGTCAAGACATTGAGCGCCAATATCGAACCGATCATGATTATCGCGCTCGGTGTTCTCGTGCTTATCCTCGCCCTCGGCATCTTCCTGCCGATGTGGGATCTGGGCAAAGCGGTGTTGCACAAATGAAGAACGTCAGGATTGAGGAATGTGGATTGAGGGATCAGGATGGCGGATTGAGGAGTGAGGATGGTCTGCGCGTTGCACAACGCACAGCCGGTTTTACTCAATCCCCAATCCCCAATCCCCAATCCTCCAAAGGATTCACCCTGATGGAACTGGTGATCGTCATCATCATCATTGTGGTGCTGGCGGGCATGTTCATGGTTCGTATTCCGCTGTATCAGGAGCAGGCCGAAAAGGCCGCCATGCAGCAAGTGGAAGGTGCGCTGCAAAGCGCGCTGGTGTTGCGTTTTGGCACATTGCAAGCGCGCGGCGCGGCCTCGGAAACGGAAATCGGGCTACTGAATAGCGGCAACCCGATGACCTGGCTGCAAAAAATTCCCAGCAACTACAAGGGCGAATTTTTCGACCCCGCTCCGCGCAGTATCCCGCCCGGCAACTGGATGTTCGACCTCAAATCGCGCGAACTGATTTACGTCGTGGATCACGGCGACAATTTCAAGCCCGGCAAAGACGGCAACAAGTGGATACGCTTCCATGTCAAACTGGGCTATGAGCCGAAGCTGGGGCAAGCGCAATCCGGCGTGGAATTGACCTCGACCCAGTTCGAACCGACCGAGCCTTACCACTGGCTGGATTGAGTAAAGCCGCAGTTAAGGTGTGTAGGTGCGAATTTATTCGCACAATACCTG
>JAQTTU010000027.1 GCA_028710605.1 Sideroxydans sp. | reverse complement strand
TCATTTGACTGTTTAAAAGCGTTTTTCTCTTGCAAAACAAAACACCGGATAACATTGTTTTTTGATGTTATCCGGTTTTTCTTTATCCTCAGAAATTAGTCCTCAGAAAATCTTCTCAGAAATTCCTCAGAAAATTTTTAGTAGAAATTATCCAGCATGTTGTTGGATGTTTTCCCTTAGAAATTTTCTACATAGGAGGTTATATGGAATTACCATTGTGGAGAAAGCTCAGAAAAATTAGTAGGACGATTAATCAGATTTCTGATCTTATCCATTCAGGAAAACTTGAGTTTCACACTCAAGGAGAACTTGAGTGGTTAATTCAAACGGAATTGAAAATTGTCCTTCATGGCGCTAATTGTGAACAGAATGAACAATTTGTTTCTAATTACATCAAAGCATTAATCAATTATAAAAAGGAGATTGAACATGGCAAGAATTTTAAGGAAAGCAGTAGTGGTAATTAATGAACAACATTCCCTGTTTCCGGAACAGGAAGAAATTCTCAATAAGGAATTTATTTCTTGGGAATTTGTCAAGGTTCCTGCTGAAGGATGGACTTTAAAAGAAATGCAGTTAAAAGCAGGAGAATGGGATTTAAAGATGTTCACCAGTGAGTATTATGCTGTTGTATTTGCATCTCCTATCCCATACTTGATTAAAGTCATGACGGAAATTTCCTACTCGGATTTTTACAATCAATCTCTTGTTATGGTTTTCCATAATGATCATCGGGATAAAAAAGAATTACCAAACGGAAAGATTATTCAGATTGTGTCCTCTACCGGATGGCAATTGGTTTAACTTTAAATCTTACCACTTAATTTGAGGATTAAGTGGTAGTGTTGGAAGTTAAACAATCAACAAAGGAGAAAAACATGAGTGGACAAGACAAGATTTACGATATGGTCACTGACCGTATCCTTGAACTCATGGAGCAGGGAACTGTTCCATGGAGAAAAACATGGTCGTCTGGAATGCCTATCAATTTCAAGTCTAAGAAGGAATATAGGGGAATCAATTTGTTTTTCCTTAATGCCATGCCTTATTCCTGCAATTTGTGGGGTAGTTTTAAACAAATTACAGAAAAAGGGGGGAAAGTGAATAAAGGAGAACATGGGTTTCCGGTTGTGTTCTGGAAATTCCTTGATGTAACAGACGCAAATAATCCTTCAGGATTAAAAAGAATTCCAATGTTACGGTATTATACCGTTTTTAACTTGGAACAAACGGATATTAAACTTGAGGGAAAGGATGAAAGAGATAATAAACCCATTCCTTGCGCTGAATCAATTGTTTCCGGGTATAAAAATCCTCCTGTTATATCTTCTGGTAAATCCGCTTGCTACATTCCTTCAAAGGATGTTGTGCAGGTTCCTTCCATCAAGTCATTCGATGATCCTGAATCATATTATTCAACATTGTTCCATGAATTGATTCACAGTACAGGACACAAGTCAAGGTTGAATAGATTTGACGGTTCATCCTCGGAAATATTTGGGAGTGAATCCTATAGCAAGGAAGAGCTTATTGCTGAGATGGGAGCGTCCTATTTATCCGGACATTGTGGTTTCCTTTCTTCTGTGGAAAATAATAACGCTTCTTATCTTTCCAGTTGGATGAAACGATTGAAAGAGGATAAAAAGTTGTTAATCCAAGCGGCAGGAAAAGCACAAATAGCCGCAGATCATATTTTAGGAAAGGAATGGAAAAATGAGGACAATATTAATTGAAAATGTAAAGTTTGTGGATGCAGAATTTATCCTTCACGGTCTTTTCAATGTTATGAAGATTAATGCTTATAAGGAAAGCCGTAATGATTACAAGGATACGGATGTTCGATATAATATTATAGCTGATATCAAAAAATCTTTAATGCTTCCTTCAAAGGCTTTTTGTCTTGGAATACAATATGCCAGAAGATAATTAACTTTCAACTATCATCCTCAATTGGATATTGAGGGTGATGATGGACAGTTAATAATCAACCATAAATAAAGGAGAGAAATTATGAAAATCGGACTTAGTATTTCCATGTGTGTCAAGGATATTCTCAATGGAGAAGTAAACATCGAAGATGTTTACTGTATTATTGCTGGAACTATGATTCAAGATCAAAAAAATTGGTTTGTTTTGGTGGATCAATATGGAGACTCATATTGGAAAAAATTTTCCAAGGAAGATATATGGGCTACATTAGAACAATTAATTCCAATTATTTATCAACCACGTTTAGCAGGAAAGCAGGGACCTAATATTTCAAGAGGACATTGGATTGATCTGAATAAAGATGTGTATCTTTCGCGTTAACTTTCAACCATCATTCTCAATTGGATATTGAGGATGATGATGGACAGTTAATCTAACATAGGAGGGGATATGGTTATTAGAATTTTTCAGAAAACATCCAAGAATATAGTAACCGGATGTGTGGAAGACAATGGAGAAGAGAAGAAGGAGAAATGGTGTGACATTTGTCCTTCTCGTTCAAACTGTCCTGTGAGGCAGAAATGGAATTTCAAATACACAAAAAAGGAGAAAAATAAATGCAAATAATGTATGAAATTTCCTATATTGAAAACACAAAGGATAATAGTTTAAGAATTGAAATAACACCAATAAAAGTAATCAGGAGAGGAATTCTTCCTGGTTGTTCCAAGGAAACGATTACAGCTATAGATTCAAGAGGAGAGAAATTTACAGGTAATCCTAATGATTACTTCTCCTCAGAAAAAGAAGCGTTTAACTATGCAATGAAAGAAGCAAAGGAAAGCATTAAAAATTTGGAAGAACAAAAGAGAAATTTGAGTAAAGAAATAATCAGGATAAAAAACAGTTTAAAAAATTTAAAGGAGAAAAACAATGGTAAATAAAATGGAAGTTTATTCCCGATTGATTAATTATTGTGATGAAAAAGGATTGTATGTTTCCACATACCCCGGAATTGTAGAAAAAGGATATGATGACATTCCAATGATCTGTGCTAATTGGAATAAAAAGAAATTGAGTAAAATCCTCAATTGGGGTGAAAAGTATTTTGAAGGAGAAGTGGAGTTTGGATGGGATGATGAATGGATAGCTTGTGGAGAGTGTTATAAAGCTGTCAGAACTAATCCTGATAGTTATGGTTGGATCCCATCCTATATGTGGGCAAGTGATTCCGAAATAGTCTGTCACAACCATTATGAAGACTACGATGAGGATATTATCGATTTTTACAAAAACGAAACGGATAAAGCCGTATATCGGGAATTTTATCCTATTCTGGAGAAAAATGGTTTTGTCTGCTACAGTCCTGATGAATATTGCCAAAAATTCGAAACAGGATGGCATCCCGGACAAACTGATGATCCTAAAAAGGTGGCAAAGGATATTGAGGAAAACCTGCCCGGTTATGATTATATTTTCAAGATTGACAGTGTAGGACAGTTCGATATTTCATGGAGTGTTTTTCTGAGAAAAGGAGACTATAATGACTAAGAATGAGCTATATAAGAAAGCCATGATGGAAGAAGTACATAAACCAGAAAGATGGATTGAACATCCTGAAAATCATTTCCGGTTTGTTGGGAAATATCAGGATATTTACAAAGGACGTGATAGTCACAATGGATGGTATATGGACCCGTTTTATAATGATGTGTCCTACGGTATTGTGTATCAATTAACTGGTAGAAAAGGACAGACTCGCTACGTTGCAGGATGTTCCGATGGATATGATAATGATGCATACTCCAAAATCAATGTAAAAGATATATTCGATGAAAAAGAGGATGCGGCCAGAGAAGGAAATGAAATGGCAAGGATATATGCAGAACATAATTTTGAAAGTTTCATCAAACAAAATGCTGAGGAAGAAATTGACTTGAATAAACAATCCATTTCAGATATCCGGAAAGTGATAAAGGAAATA
Organism: Sideroxydans sp.; assembly: GCA_028710605.1. Taxonomy (GTDB): domain Bacteria; phylum Pseudomonadota; class Gammaproteobacteria; order Burkholderiales; family Gallionellaceae; genus Sideroxyarcus. Next base: position 2,190 of record JAQTTU010000027.1, on the reverse strand, counting down.
TGCCTTGAACTAAGAAACGAAAAGTCAAGGATGTCTCAGATAATTTATCATGCTGTTGTGGATGATATCAGAAATAAAGTGAAAGAAATTCAGTCCTTGAGGAAGGAAATCAGGAAGTATGAGGATGATCCTTCCTGGTGCTGGAATTAAATATCAATCCTCATTCTCAATTAGATATTGAGAATGAGAGTGGATGTTTAATCAGGGCATTTGCCCATAACTCAAATTGTGTTTTTAACCTATAACATGAGGAGGTAAATATGGAAAAACCAATGAAGGAAACCAAAATGACTGACTATGAATTTTCCAAATGGTTGTATTCCAAAGGTGAATGGACATGCGTTGGCAGCGGTCCTGATGTTCCTGTTCCTTATACCAATTATTTTGTTGGAAAGAAGCATATTGCAATGGTAACTTATGATAATAGATGTTCCACCAGAAAAATTTTTATTAAAGGAGAATAAACATGGAATCAATGGCGGACATTTTCAAGGAACCGATTAAGGAGATTGTTTTTTATTTTTTGAAATGTAGTTGTGCTGTAGTTGGATTTTGGATGATCGCTATCATCCTCTTATCATTTGGGGGGTGATTATGATCTATTTGGAAGCATTGTTGATTACTGGACTATCCTACGGACTTTTTTTATTTTTTCTTTTCAACATAGGAGGATGAACATGAAACGTACATGGGAACAAATTTACGATATGTGGAATAAAAATGGTGTTGATGAAATATTCAGAGAAAAGTATGAGGAACAAATTAAAGAAGGAATTAAAGGAATAGCTGAAAAAATTAATCAGGAAGAAATTGTCAGGGATGAAAATGGTGAAGGATATGTCCGCAGGAATTATCTTGGATCAGTTTTTAGTATTTTTCCTTCCGGGAAGTTCTACATGCCATGGACTTCCAACCAAACACATCGGGATGTGTTTAAGGATGAAATATTCCGTGAAGTTCTTGAATCAGCTCTTGAGTATGAAGATATGTCCTTAGAAAATGGGGACGGTGATCCTTGTGATTTATTTGCTGTGAAATACTATAGTGATCCTTTTGAAAATTTTTATTATCCTGAAAAAGCAAGGGCACTTGCGTCCTTTCTGGAACTGGAATTTGATTCATGGGATGACATTCAGGAAGCAAGTTCCAATGAATTTAAAGTTGGACAAAATAAATGGTATCTTGTCTTAACAGATGAGGAAGCAGAGGATGCATGGGATGAATCCATTGAATCTTACATCGAAGAATGTGTCCTACCAGAAATTTCAAAACAATATAGATGTTACTTTGATGATGATTCCTTCAAAAGGGATTGTAAGCTTGATGGTCGTGGACATTCCTTGTCACCTTTTGACGGTGAGGAAAATGAGGATCAAGACCCTGAATCCAAAAAGTATTTCTATATTTACAGAACAAATTAATTAATTTTCAATCCTATATCTTAATTTGAGGATTAAGGTATAGAGTGGAAGGTTAATTAAAACTCAAACTAAAGGAGAAAAATATGGAATTCTGGAAGGCGGTAAAAACATTACAGGAAGGAAAAACTGTAAAACATATATCCTTTGCAAAATGGATCACATTAAAAGGATATAACTTTCTTGTATCATTAGATGAAAATATGGAAAATCCTGCCCCAATGGAAGTTCCATTGTCATGGTTTATCGAAAAATCACCAAAAGACTGGATAATTAAGGAGGATTTATGAAATATCTGGAATTAGGAGGAGCTATACTTTCAGATGATGAAAAAATAGTTCATAGGATGGTTCATTTTATTCCTGATGAAAACATTAACTGTAATCCTCCTTATAAAAAAGGAAAGTACGATGGTTGTTGGATCAAATATCGTTTTGATAATAAAATTGATCCTACAAACAAGAAACAGAGTGAAAGATTAGTTGGAATGAAATTACAACCAATTGAATAACGCTGTCATTTGCGTTTTAAGGCCATTTGAGATTAAATGCCTTATGATGATATGCGTTTTGTCTAAAATGGTCTTAAAATCGATTATAGGCGTTTTAAACGGTATTTAAACAATCAATGGAGAGGTGTTTTAACATGAAAGAAATTAGCTGTATAGTAAAAGGAAAGGATTATTGGTCCACTGATGTTGAAATGGTTGTGGAACTGGAAGAAGGAGAAACCAAACAGGATATTTTGGATAAATATGATATTGGATGGAGGG
>JAQTTU010000012.1 GCA_028710605.1 Sideroxydans sp. | reverse complement strand
CGGAGTAACCCTTCATGATGTGCCACAGGATAGGTTTGCCGCCTATCTCGACCATGGGCTTCGGACGGGTCGAGGTCTCTTCGCTGATGCGTGTGCCCAAACCTCCTGCTAGTAGGACGGCTCTCATTTGTGCCTCCTGAGAATCAGTGCAATTATGCTCATTCAAGTTACCTTTCAATCAACCCCTTTTGTTCCGCTTCCCGATGCAACTCTTCAATCTCTTTCCGCAGCCGCTCATATTCCTGCACTTTGTATTTTAGGAATTCTATGGTCATGCGCGCTCTGGATTCGATTCCTTGCGGGGTGAGCACATAGGCGTAGGCCAGCTTGTTATTGCTGTTGCGAAAGTTGTTGATCTTGAGGCTGCCTTTTTCCACCAGCGCGTTGAGGCAGAAATTGATTTTGCCAAGGCTGACACCCAGCCGTTTCGCCAAATCTCTTTGCGAAAGTCCGGGATTTTCTTCCAAGGTCTTGAGTAAACTGTAATGTGTGGCTTCGTCTAGCATTGATAGTGCGTTCAATCGGTGAACGGTGCGCATTACATCAGTTGCGGGCGAAGGGTGTCAAGCGGGCAAATGCGCTCGTGTATCATGGCGACCTTGTTTTCGCTTAAGCCTCTGCATGCAAACCGCGCCGAAAATCGTTCTGATTAAAACCTCCTCGCTGGGTGATGTATTGCACAACCTCCCGGTGGTGACCGATATTTGCAAACACATCCCCGATGCGCGCATCGACTGGGTTGTGGAAGAAAGTTTTGCGGCTTTGCCCGCGCTGCATCCTAAAGTTCTGCATGTAATTCCTGTTGCCATTAGACGCTGGCGCAAATCCTGGTGGGCTGCGCGGAGTGAGATTCAAGGCTTCCGCCAAGAGTTGCGCGAGCGCCGTTACGACTTTGCGCTGGATACCCAAGGCCTGTTGAAAAGTGCGTTGATTACTCATTTCGCGCACACCAAGCGTTGCGGTTACGACTGGAATAGTGCACGCGAACCCTTGGCGAGTTTGTTTTACGACCACACATATTCTGTTCACAAAGATCAGCATGCGGTGGAGCGCAACCGTCAGCTCGCCGCCGCCGCGCTCGGCTATACCGCGCTTGGCGCGCCGGACTACGGTATCCGCACACCGGAAATTGCGCTGCCGTGGTTGCCGCATTCGTCTTACGTCGTGTTGCTGCACGCCACCAGCCGCGACGACAAATTGTGGGACGAGCAAAACTGGATTGCGCTGGGCAAACATCTGCACCAGACCGGATTGAATGCTGTATTGCCTTGGGGCAGCGCGCAGGAAAAAACTCGCAGCGAGCGTTTGTGTGCCGCCATTCCCGATGCAGTCTGCACGCCGCGCCTGAATCTCAATGAGGCCGCCGCGTTGTTGGGCAAGGCGCGTGCCGTGGTCGGCGTGGATACCGGCTTGAGCCATCTCGCCGCCGCGCTCGCTGTGCCCACGGTCGGCATCTACACCGCCACCGATCCCGGATTGACCGGGCTTTATGCCGGTGCGCGCGCTGTAAATCTTGGCGGCAAATCAACCCCGCCTTCGCTTGATGCGGTGATCGTAAAACTCACCGAACTGGGCATCTATGCTTAAGCCGCGCATTTATTACACGCTGGGTTTGTGGCTGCTGTTGCCTTACGTCTTGTTCCATTTACTGTGGCGTGCGCGCAAACAGCCAGAATATTTGCAGCACATAGGCGAGCGTTTCGGTTTTTATGCGGGTCGCAGCGATAAGCCTGCCATCTGGCTGCACACCGTGTCGGTGGGCGAGACACGCGCCGCCGCAACCTTGGTGCAGCGTTTGCGCGAACAGTATCCCGATCACCAGATTTTGCTCACCCACACCACACCCACCGGCCGCGCTGCCAGCGAACAGCTTTACGGCAGCGATGTCATTCGCGTCTATCTGCCTTACGATTATCCGTTCGCCGTGCGCCGTTTCTTGCGCCATTTTCAGCCGCGCATCGGTGTCTTGCTGGAAACGGAAATCTGGTTCAATTTGATTCATGCCTGTCACGCAGCAGACATTCCCTTGCAACTGCTCAACGCACGTTTGTCGGAAAAATCAGCGGCACGTTATGCGCGTTTCCCCAATTTGATTCGCGCGGGTTTGCAGGAACTGCACCTGATCGCGGCGCAAACTGAAGACGATGCGATGCGTCTGGCAAAATTGGGCAGCCGCGCGGTATCGGTCATGGGCAATCTGAAATTCGACATCGCACCGCCAGCCAACATGCTGAAACTTGGCGCACGCATGCGCCAGATGTTCGGCGAACAGCGTCCGATCTTTCTCGCCGCCAGCACGCGCGAAGGCGAAGAGACGCTGTTGCTGGATGCGCTACAGCAGGCGCATCTAGACAACCTGCTCACCGTAATCGTACCGCGCCATCCGCAACGCTTTGACGAAGTCGCTGCGCTGATCGAACAACATGGTTTGCGCATGCAGCGCCGCAGTACGAATGTTGCCATCGCTGCCGACACGCAAGTGGTGCTGGGCGACAGCATGGGCGAAATGTTCGCCTACTACGCGGCCTGCGATGTGGCCTTCATCGGCGGCAGCTTGCTGCCTTTCGGCGGACAGAATCTGATCGAAGCCTGTGCGGTGGGCAAGCCCGTATTCATCGGGCCGCACACGTATAATTTTGCGCAAGTCACCGAGTTTGCACTTGCATGCGGAGCAGCATTGCGTATCAACAATACGGATGATTTGCTTCTTCAGCTTGATGCATTGCTGCACGAAACCAAGCGCTTGCAGCAAATGGGGCGTGACGGCGAACGTTTTGTTTGCGACAATCGAGGAGCGACTGAACGGGCGATGGCGCATGTTGCTGCATCCTTGAACACTTCTTCAACTTGAATTCAAACCAGTACAGGCAATTCACCATAATGAAATCCATCCTCGTTACCGGCGGTGCCGGTTTTATCGGCTCCGCAGTTGTGCGCCAATTTATCAACGATACTGATTACAACGTTATCAATCTGGACAAGCTGACATATGCGGGCAACCTGCAATCGCTGGCTTCGGTGTCGGACAGTCCGCGCTACCGTTTCGAGCAAGTCGATATTTGCGATGCTGCCGAAGTTGCACGCGTGTTCCGCGAACACCAACCGGATGCGGTCATGCATCTGGCGGCCGAATCGCATGTGGATCGTTCCATTTCCGGTCCGGCAGCTTTTATTCAAACCAACATCGTCGGCACTTATACGCTGCTGGAAGCGGCGCGTACCCACTGGAACACGCTGGATGCCGAGCGCAAAGCCGCGTTCCGCTTCCACCACATTTCCACCGACGAAGTGTATGGCAGCTTGGGCGAGACTGGCTTCTTCACCGAAGACATGCCGTATGAGCCCAACTCGCCTTATTCCGCCAGCAAGGCATCAAGCGACCATCTGGTACGCGCATGGCATCACACTTACGGCTTCCCCGTAGTCACCACCAACTGCTCCAACAATTACGGTCCTTATCACTTCCCTGAGAAACTTATTCCGCTGGTGATCCTGAATGCGGTCAACGGCAAGCCGCTCCCCATCTACGGCAAAGGCGACAACATCCGCGACTGGCTGTATGTGGACGACCATGCGCGCGCGTTGCGCTTGGTACTGGAGAAGGGCAAGCTGGGTGAGACTTACAACATCGGCGGCTGGAACGAGAAGACCAACCTGCAAGTGGTGCAATCCATCTGCTCCATTTTGGATGAACTGCACCCGCAAGGCGCACCGCACAACAAGCTGATTACTTACGTGACCGACCGTCCCGGACATGACCGGCGTTATGCCATTGATGCCAACAAAATCGCAAACGATTTGGGCTGGAAACCGCAGGAAAACTTCGAGTCCGGCCTGCGCAAAACGGTCGAGTGGTATCTGTCCAACGATGCTTGGGTAAAAGGGGTCACCAGCGGCGAATATCAACATTGGGTTCAATCGAATTACACCAACAGGGGGGCAGCATGAGCAGCAAGCAGGGCCCCCGCAACGCGGGGATGTTCGCGTCCGCGAATGCGGCCAGCCACCGACAGACAACAGGCATGACTAAGCAGAAAGACGAAGAGGTGGCGGCATGAGCAGCAAACAGGGGCCCCGCAACGCGGGGATGTGCGCGTCCGCGAATGCGGCCAGCCACCGACAGACAACAGGCATGACTAAGCAGAAAGACGAAGAGGTGGCAGCATGAAAGGCATCATCCTCGCCGGCGGTTCCGGCACACGGCTTTATCCGGTCACGCAAACCATTTCCAAGCAGCTGCTGCCGGTGTATGACAAACCGATGATCTACCATCCGCTGACCACACTCATGCTGGCCGGCATCCGCGACGTGCTGGTGATTTCCACGCCGCAAGACACGCCGCGCTTCGAGCAACTGCTGGGCGACGGCGCGCAGTGGGGCATGAACTTTTCCTATGCGGTGCAACCTTCGCCGGACGGACTGGCACAATCTTTCATCATCGGCGAATCGTTCATCGGCAACGACGCGTGTTCGCTGGTGTTGGGCGACAACATTTTCTACGGCCACGCATTTGACACTTTGCTGACTCCCGCCGCCGCCAAGACCAGCGGAGCTACGGTATTCGCTTACCACGTGCATGACCCGGAACGTTACGGCGTGGTCGATTTCGACGCGTCCGGTCGCGCGCTCAGCATCGAAGAAAAACCGCTCAAGCCCAAATCGAACTACGCCGTCACCGGCCTGTACTTCTACGACAACGATGTGGTGCAAATTGCCAAGTCAATCAAGCCATCGGCGCGCGGCGAGCTGGAAATCACCACCGTTAACCAGACCTATCTGGATCACGGCAAGCTTGACGTGCAGTTGATGGGTCGCGGCTACGCTTGGTTGGACACCGGCACGCACGAGTCGCTGTTGGAAGCTTCCATGTTCATCCAGACGCTGGAGAAAAGGCAGGGATTGAAGATCGCCTGTCCCGAAGAAATCGCCTATCGCATGGGTTACATCACTGCCGAGCAGTTGGAGAAGTTGATCGTCCCGTTGGCCAAAAACGGTTATGGGCAGTATTTGCAACGTTTGTTAGTTGAGGACAGTCGTTAATGCAAATCATCGCCACCGCCATTCCCGATTTGCTCATCATCGAACCCAAAGTGTTCGGTGACGACAGGGGGTTTTTTTACGAAAGTTTCAATCAGCGCCGCTTCACCGAGCTGACCGGAGTAACTGATACTTTTGTACAGGACAACCACTCCAAATCGGCGCGCCGCGTACTGCGCGGCTTGCATTACCAAATCCGCCAGCCGCAAGGCAAACTGGTGCGCGTAACAACCGGAGAAGTGTGGGACATCGCCGTCGATATTCGCAAAAGCTCGTCCACCTTCGGCCAATGGGTAGGCCTGACTTTGTCCGCCGAGAACAAGAGAATGCTATGGATACCGCAAGGATTCGCGCATGGTTTTCTGGTGCGCAGCGAGTCGGCCGAATTTTTGTACAAAACCACCGACTACTGGGCTCCGGAGCACGAGCGCTGCATCGCATGGAACGATGCCGAGCTGGCGATCGACTGGCAGCTGGGCAAAGCGACACCGTTGCTTTCCGCAAAAGATGCAGCCGGTAAACCCCTGCGCGAAGCCGAATTGTTTACATGAAAACCATCCTGCTCACCGGCGCAAACGGGCAGGTAGGTTGGGAGTTGCAGCGTTCGCTCGCTTCATTTGGGCGCGTGATCGCTATCGACCAAGCCCAGTTGGACTTGAGCCAGCCCGATTCGATACGCCAATTTGTGCGTGAATGTCAGCCCGACATTATCGTCAATCCGGCGGCCTACACCGCCGTCGATAAAGCCGAGAGCGAACCCGATCTGGCGATGGCGGTGAACGGTATTGCCCCCGGCATCTTTGCCGAAGAAGCCAAGAGACTGGGCGCTTTGCTGATTCACTACTCCACCGACTATGTGTACGACGGCAGCAAGTCCACGCCCTACACTGAAGCCGATCCCTCCAATCCCCAAAGCGTTTACGGCAAAACCAAACTGGCCGGAGATGTCGCAGTCGGTGCGTCAGGATGCAAACACCTTATTTTGCGCACCAGCTGGGTATATGGCGTGCATGGTGCGAATTTCGTGAGAACCGTTTTGCGCCTTGCCAGAGAGCGCAGCGAATTGCGCATCGTCGCCGACCAGTTCGGCGCACCGACCAATTCGCGCTTGCTGGCGAATTCCACCGCGCAGATTTTGCAGCGTTGGCAGCAGAAAAATTTTGATGGGAGTTTTTTCGGTATCTATCACCTGACCGCTGGTGGTCGCACCAGTTGGCATCAGTATGCGGAAGAGATCGTGCGCTTGGCGCGGCAATATGATGAAGCGCTCAACAACAAATCGTTGATCATCCATCCCATCGCCACTGAAGAGTATCCGCTTCCGGCCAAGCGCCCCGCCAATTCGGAGCTATCTACCGACAAGATCAAACAATCCTTCGGCTTGTTCCTGCCGCCGTGGCAGGATGATCTGGCGGAATGTGTGCGCGAATTGTATTCAACTACCTCGTCGCCAAGCCAATAAAAATGGCGATCTACATGATGTACCTCATGTAGATCGCCTATTGACGGGCGTTTCCGAGCTGTTGCTTAGTGCAAAGCCAGATTTACCCGGTTCAAATCGGCCTCGTTCAATTGGCCTACCGCCGCTTTCAGCCGCAGATGGCTCACCAGATAATTGTATTGCGCCTGATATAAATCGCGGCGGGTGGCAAACAGTTGCTGCTGCGCGTTGAGCACATCCAGACTGGTGCGCACGCCCACTTCCTGTCCCAGCTTGCTGGCTTCGAGCAGACTCTGGCTGGACTTCAGCGCTTGTTGCAGCGCCTGCACTTGCGCGATGCCGCTGACTACGCCGAGATATGCTTGGCGCGTTTGCAGTTCGACATTGCGCCGCGTGTTCTCCAAATCCTGTTTGGCCTTTTCGCGGTTGGCGCTGGCTTCGCGCCATTTGGATTGTATCGCCCCGCCTTGAAACAGCGGCATGTTGAGCTGCACGCCTATCGAGGTGCTGCGCGTATCGTTTGCGCCGTAGAGACCGCCGCCCGCATTGTTCTTGGCATAGTTCGCCACCAGATCCACCGTGGGCAAATGGCCGCCGCGATTGCGCGCCACTTCCTGATCCGCCAAGTCGTATGCCGCCTGCGCCAGCATGATCTGATAGTTGCCGGTCTGTGCATCGGTCACCCATTTCTGCGCATCGGAAGGCACGGGTGTTTCCAGTTTGAACGCCGCGCCGAGCACGTTCAGTTCCTTGACTTCGCTATTGACCAATTGCTGCAGCGTGCGCTGCTTGACCTCAAGATTGTTCGCGGCAACCAGTTCCTGCGCCACGATCAAGTCGTAACGCGCTTGCGCTTCGTGCGTGTCGGTAATGGTGGCCGTGCCGACCTCGAAGTTGCGCTTGGCCTGCTCCAGTTGCTGCGCGATGGCGGACTTCTGCGCGGCGGTGAGTTGCACCGTGTCCTGCGCGATCAGCACGTCGAAATAGGTTTGCGCGCTGCGCAGGATGACATCCTGTTCGGCCAGTTTGAACTGGGCTTCGGAAATGGCGACCTGCAACTCGGCCTCGTTGTACATGGCCCAGTTCTGTTCGCGGAACAGCGGCTGCACCAGGCTCACGCCGTAGCCGTTACTGTTGTAGCTCCCGTCGTAGGAAGCCGCGCCAGAATATTTCAGGTTGTTGCTGGTTGTGTTCGCGCTCAGGTTGATGCTGGGCAACAGCAGCGAGCGTCCCTGCGTCAGCTTCTCCTGTCCCGCCTGTTGCGCCGCACGCGCTGAAGCGAACACCGCATCCTGACTTTGCGCCGCATGGTAGATTTCGATCAGATCGACAGCCTGCGCCTGGGTTTGCAATCCCAACGCCAGCAATACGCTCAAAGCTGTTTTGGTAAGTTTCATTTGGTGCTCCAATATTAGAATATGCTAATATTACACGGTAAGAGCCATCGTTACAACAGGCAAGCGCATCGCCTGATACTTCTTTCAAATTTCCATCGAATGCCGGGCTGGCTTCAAAACACAAACCGTCTCGGTTGCAGCGCATTCTTCAGCGGCGCAACATCGGTCTCGAACAGCGTGACAGTCTCAAACAAATCCGGCGTAGTGCGCGTAATTAGTTGCGCCTGCATCGCGGGTGCATCGCCCACCACCGCAAACAAGCGTCCGCCGACTTTCAACTGGTTTTTGTAGGCCTCGGGCACCATGGGCACCGAGCCGGTAAGCACAATCGCATCGTATTCAGATTCGCCCCATTGCTGCGCGGCATCGCCGACTTGCAACGTGACATTCTCGATATGCGACGCGGCCAGATTGCGTGCTGCGCTGCCGCTCAATTCCGGCACAATCTCCACGCTGGTTACCTGCTTGGCCATTTTTGCCAGCAAGGCAGTCAGATAGCCGCTACCGGTTCCCACTTCCAGCACATTGTCCGTCGCCTTGAGCTGCAATGCCTGTAGCGCGCGCGCTTCCAGTTTCGGAAACCACATCGCCGCGCCGTGTCCCAGCGGGATTTCGGTATCGACGAAGGCCAGCGCTTTGCTCACCGCCGGTACGAACTGTTCGCGGCGCACCAGTTTGAGCAGATCCAGCACGCGTGCATCCAGCACATCCCATGGGCGAATCTGCTGCTCGATCATATTGAAGCGTGCTTGTTCCAAATTCATTGTTATCTCCCTCTCCAGTGTGCTGCCGTGTTGTTAAAATCGCGCGGCAGTATAACAACAGCCCTCTGTCGCCTCAACCGCCTGCTGCTGCCCGCTCCCGGCCAAATCTGTTAATCGTGGCGCGCGCCCATTCAATCAAGTCGTCCACATAGGTATATACCACCGGGATCACCAGCAGGCTGAGAAAAGTCGAAGTAATCAGGCCGCCTATCACCACAATCGCCATCGGCGAACGGAAGCTGCCGTCGCCCATGCCCATGTCCAGCGCCACCGGCAACATGCCCGCGCCCATTGCCATGGTGGTCATCACGATGGGGCGCACGCGCTTTTTGCACGCGTCTATCAGCGCCTCGGCGCGGTTCATGCCGCGTTCGCGGCGCGAAACGATGGCGTATTCCACCAGCAGAATGGAGTTCTTGGTGGCGATGCCCATCAGCATGATGAGACCGATCATCGACGGCATGGAGATCGCGGTACCGGTCAGGAACAACGCCAGCAACGCGCCGGGAATCGACAGCACCAGCGCGCCGAGAATGGTGGCCGGTTGCATGAAGTCCTTGAACAGCAGCACCAGCACGATGTAGATGCACATCACGCCGGTGAACATCGCCAGACCGAAACTTTCGAACAACTCCATCATCGCCTCGGCATCGCCGATGGGAGCCATGGCCACGCCGGTCGGCAAATTCTTCACCGATGGCAGCGCCAGCACGGCAGCCTGCACTTGCCCCAAAGGCTGTCCGGCCAGTTCGATCTCGAACGTGATATTGCGCTGCCGGTCGTAGCGGTCGATCTGCGCCGGGCCGCTTTCCATGGTCAGCGTCGCCACATTGCCCAGCATCACCGGCCCGTGCGTGCCCTGCACCACCAGGCGCGACAACAGGCCGATGTCCTGCCGCGCATCGTCGCGCAGCTTGACGATGATGGGCAGTTGCCGCTCCGGCAGATTCAGCTTGGCCAGCGACTGGTCGTAGTCGCCGTTGGTCGCCACGCGCAAAGTCTCGGCGATGGCGCTGGAAGTCACGCCCAGATCGGCGGCCTTGCCGAAATCGGGGCGCACCACCAGTTCGGGACGCAGGACGCTGGAGTTGGACACCACGTTGCCAATGCCCGGTATGGTGCGCAATTCCTGCCCCACCTTCAGCGCGTGTTCGTTCAGCAGCGTGCTGTTCTCGCTGGTCAACACCAGCTGGTATTTGTCCGCCGATGCGCCCATGCCAACTTTGATACGCACACCAGGCAACACCGTCATCGCTTCGCGCAATTCATTTTCGATCTGCTGTTTCTGCACGCGCTCGCCGCGCGGCTTCAATTGGATCGACAGCGTGGCTTTGCGCGCATCCGGCACGCCCGTCGGCTCGAACGCATCGCCGCCGGTTGCGCCGCCGCCGATGGCGGTATAGACCAGCGTCACGTTCGGGTTTTGCATCGCAATGGCGCGCGCCTGTTCGGCCAGCGCCAGTGTCTGCTCAAACTTGCTGCCCGGCGGCAAAGTCAAAGTCACCTGCGTTTGCGACTGGTTGTCCTTGGGTTGGAACGCGGTCTGCAAGGTACCGGCCAAAGCGATCGAACCGACGAAAAAACCGGCGGTCACCAGCAGCGTGGTTTTGCGGTGATGCAAACACCATTGCGCCCATTTGAGATAAATCTCTATCCACTGCGGGGTGGCATGCGCCACGCGCGGACGCAGGAAATACGCGGCCATCATCGGAGTCAGCAAGCGCGCCACCACCAGCGAGAACAGCACCGCCACCGCCGCCGTCCAGCCGAATTGCACGAAGAATTTGCCCGCGATGCCGCTCATGAACGCGGTCGGCAGAAACACCGCCACCAGCGTGAAGGTGGTGGCAATCACTGCCATGCCGATTTCGTCGGCGGCCTCCATCGCCGCCTGGTACGGGGTTTTGCCCATTTCCAGATGGCGCATGATGTTTTCGATCTCGACGATGGCATCGTCCACCAGCACGCCGACCACCAGCGACAACGCGAGCAGCGTCACGATGTTGATGGAAAAGCCGAACAGGTACATCAAGGCAAACGTGGGAACCACGGCCAGCGGCAGCGCGGTCGCGGCCACGATGGTGGCGCGCGTGTTGCGCAGGAAAAAGATCACCACGATCACCGCCAGCAGCGAACCTTCAAAGATCATTTCCATCGAGCCTTTGTAGGTCTGGTAAACCATGTCCACCGTATCGAACACCAGCTCCACCTTGATCTCGGGACGACTTGTTTTGAGTTCTGCCAGCGCCTTGTTCACGCCTTCCGCCACGGCCACATCGCCCGCGCCCAGCGAGCGCACGATTTCAAATCCGACCACCGGCTTGCCGTCGTGCAGCGCCGCCGAACGGCGCTCGGCGATGGTGTCGCTCACCTGCGCCACCTGATCCAAGCGCACCGTGCGCCCGTCCCGCAAACCGATTTCCATGCGCGCCAGTTCTTCCGCCGATTTCACCGTGGCCACGGTGCGCACGGATTGCTCCATGCCGCCCACATCGGTGCGCCCGCCCGGCGCTTCCTGCTGTATCTGGCGCAGCTGACCGGAGATTTCCGCAGCCGTGAGATTGAGCGCCAGCATCTTGGTCGGATCCAGTTCTACCCGCACTTGGCGCGTCACGCCGCCCACGCGGTTGACCGCGCCCACGCCTTTCACGCCCAACAGCAATTTGGTCATGTTGTTGTCCACATACCAGGACAGCTCTTCCTCGCTCATATTGGCGGCGGAAATGGTGTAAGTCAGAATCGGCTTGCCGCTCAACTGCACTTTGTTGATGGAGGGATCGAGCATCTCGCGCGGCAGTTCGCCGCGTATGCGCGACACCGTAGAGCGCACATCTTCCAGCGCTTCGCGCGAATCGCGCTCAAGGCGGAACTCGGCGGAAATAATTGCCGTGCCGTCCTTGACCTGGGTATAGAGATGCTTCAACCCCTGCGTGCTGGCCAGCGCGTTCTCGATCTTGCGCGCCACTTCGACCTCCATCTGGTCGGGAGATGCGCCCGGCAATGTCGCCGTCACCGTCACCATCGGCAGATCGATGTCGGGGAACATCTGGATCTTCATGGCCTTGAACGCCATCACGCCCATAAATGTGAGCATGACAAAACCGAGTACCGCAGGAATCGGGTTGCGGATGGACCAGGCTGAAACGTTCATGTTTAGCCCTTCACCACTTGCACGACATCGCCCTCGGTCAGGAACGCGCCGCCGCTTTCCACCACAGGTTCATTGGCCTTCAAGCCCTGCTTGATCTCGATGCGGTCGCCCGCACGCTGGCCGACTTTGACCATGCGTTCATGCACGCGGTTGCCCGCGTCCACCGCCAGCACGTAGGTCTGGCTGCCGCGCTGCATGACGGCGGATTGCGGCAACGACAGCAAATTCATTCTGCCGCCGCTCACATCGAATGTGCCGCGCGCATATACACCCGCGATGATGCCGCTGCTGTCCGCCAGCGAAACCAGCGCATAGCCGTAACGCGTCTGCGCATTTACCGACGGCGAAATCGCGCGCACCGTGCCCTTGATGACACGCCCTTCGCCCACGGTGATTTCGGCAGTCATGCCCTTGCGCAACAGCATCAACTCTTCCGCCGTCAGCTCGGCGCGCCACTCCAGACGGCCTTTGCGGATCAGACGAAACAACTCTGCACCGGGTTGCAACATCGACCCCACATTGGCGTTCGCTGCCGAAATAATTCCCGAGTCAGGCGCAACGATGCGCCCTTGCGCGGATTGATCCGAGTCTTCAGCACCGGTGCGCCCGAAGTTATCCAGCGTCACCAGCACATCGCCTTGCTGTACATGATCGCCTATGCTGACTTTCACATCCGAGATGCGCAGCCCCTGCACTTGCGCGCTGATAATGGCCTCTTGCCACGGCAGAATGCTGCCGTTCGCCGTCAGCGTGCGCGCCCATTTGTCGTCGCGCAGCACCGTGGTGCGCACCGTCAGCGCGGGACGGTTGACCGCAGCCGCTGGCGCGGCCTGCTCCGCCTTGCTGTTGCCGGCCAGCCAGAAAGCGCCGCCTGCCAGCACCATGCCGGACAAGGCCAATTTGAAAATCAGCGGATGCTGTTGGATATTTAAGCGCATGCTATTTCTACCTTTTGCCCATGTTGTTCATTTCTTCGCGCGCTTTGCCGCCGCGCGGCGTTTACCTTCGGCCTCGATCAAGACGATGGCGTATCCCACCAGCCGTTCAACCATATCCTCCTGCGCTTTCTGGCCATCGAGCAGATCGGGCGCGAAATGTTCGAGCGCGGCACGATTGTGAAAAAACACTGTTGCCAAGCCGAACAGCGCAAAGGTCAACCTGTCCACTTCCCGGTCCGGCTTCTTCAGCCCGAACTCGCGGCACAACAGCGCTTGCATCTTTTCGTGGTTGGGGCGGAGCGCCTGCATCATGGCATCACCCAACACCCCGCTGGGCTCGGCTTCCTCGCGCGCATGCAGGCGCATGAACAGCTCAAGCATCGGGTCTTCCTCGGCTGTTGACGGGAACAGCCAGCCATAGAAACCCGTCAACGCCTCTCTCGCCGTGACTTGCGCAATATCCATCGTGACCAGAGTGTTGCACTCTTCGAGGAAGGGCAGGCGGAACACCTCGCGGTACAACTCCGCCTTGTCGCCGTAGTAATAGTGGATGGAGGCCAGGTTGACCCCGGCGCGCTTGCATATCTCGCGCGTGGTCGCCGCATGGTAGCCGGACTTGGCAAACACTTCGGTCGCCGCCTGCAACAAGCGCCAGCGTGTTTCCTCCTGCGCGCCCGGCTGGTGGCCGAGCACGCGCTGCGCGGTTTGCATCAGCAGGCAGTCTGTTTTTTTGGCGGTCACGGTTCATCCCAAATTTCTGAAAGGACGCGCACCTTAATTCAGTCGCTTGATTGAGTCAAGCGACTGAATTGCGCTGTGGCGAGTAAGTTTTATTCCTTCGCTTCAGCCTCATCCAGCTTGTGCTTGCCGCCGCAGCATCCGCCCATACCCTTCAGAAATTTTTCGCGTTCTTCCGCTGTCATGTTTTTCAGATGGTGGTGATGCATACGCTTGTGCATGCCGCCGTGCCCCCGGAATCCGCCGAACAGAATCTTGCTCAGCACCAGCACGCCCAGCGCTTGCACATAGCTGATCTCGTGCACCCCCACGAACAAGTTCGGCAGCAACCAGTTCCACAGCGCCATCACCACCCAGCCCAGCGCGACAATCCCCGCCACCACCATCACCACAATCTTGAAAATCTTTGCTTTATTGTTCATGCACATCGCAGTTCTCCTTACAGATTAAATTCGTCATAAATCGTTTTCAGCCGTGCCCGCAGATGCAGCACCGCATAGCGTTTGCGTGCCAGCAACGTATTCATTGCCACCCCGCTTTCCGCCGCCAACTCCTTGAAACTGCGCCCATCCAGCTCGTGGGCGATGAATACGTCGCGCTGATCCTTGGGCAAGTCCTTGAGCGCGGCAATCAGCTCGTGCAACAGCACACCGCGCGCATATTCCGCTTCCGGCCCGGCATCCGGCGACGGCAGCACCTCTTCCAGCCAATGCTCGTCCCCATCCTCCGGCATCTCCGGCAACTGCACCTCGCGCTTCTTGCGAAAACGGTCGATGATGCGGTTGCGTGCCACGCGAAACAGCCATGCGCCGACCTGTTCAATCGGCTCGGGCAGCCGATAGTTCTCCACATACTCGAAGAACACATCCTGCAAAATATCCTCGGCCTCGTCGGCATCCGGCACGCGCCTCCGGATAAAATTGCGCAGCCTCCCGCGCTCGCGCGAGACGGTTTCCGTGATGTGTTTATCCTGTTCGACCATCAGTGCGTGAGCGGTTAACGTTGTATCCATAGCTGTGAAGACGATTCACAGAAATTTATATTGTGGGAATCGAAATAATTCTGGAATAGGCATCAGGCAGGGCACGCAGCCAGGCAGAATTGCCAGCGTGCCCGCAAGCCAGCAAATACGGGCATCTTCATGCGATGCATGGGTTTGGGTTGCCCATTTTGCGTCAAGCCGGTTTCAGAACCATCCAGTAGAGATTCATCAGCGGCAACAAAGTCGCGATGCTGCCCCAGATATTCCAACGACGGCACAAGCGCCAATACTCCTGCGGAATGATACCGCTGACGGCGAATGCACACGCCATGCGTTCCTGACGAATCTGGGTAGGGATCAACACCGCCACCCAGATCACCCCGGAGGCGCTGAACAACCACAGCCCCCATGACAGCCAGTGAATTTGCATCACATCCATGCCGTGCAGCGCCGCATTACCCCACCCCGCCGCGAACAGAATCGTCGCACCGCCTGCCGTGAACACGTAATCGGTGAGCGTAACCTGGTGTTGCGCAAAAGCAATGACTTGAGGATTGCGCGTGCGGTCGGCCATGAATTTCCACCAGCCGGTCACGATGATGTTGCCCATGAACAGCATCACCCCGAGCAGGTGCAGCGCTTTTAACCACAAATAGCTATCGTCCAAAATATTCTCCCCACTCCAGTTAATGCCGCGTTTCAACAGGTCGGATTAAACGCGGCATTATTGGCGGAAGGGAGTTTGTTGCGACGAAATGAAAAAAACGGGGAGCGAAGCGCTCCCCGTTTGAATCAATTGCGTTGGTGAAAGTTAGTACGCCCCGTCATACCGCCATGCTCGACCCTTTTTCCCGATAAACCTCGGTCAGCACTTCGACAAAACGGTGCGCTTGGGGCGACAGGAATTTGCCTTTGCGCAGCACCAGGCCGTAGCCGCGCTGCGGGAAATACTGGGAAAGCGGGATGCGCACGAGTTTTTCCTGGCCGGTCAGGCAGATGTCGGTGACGATGGAGATGCCCATGCCCAGTTCGACATATTTTTTGATCACTTCCCAGCCGCCCGCCTCCAGCGTCACTTTGAACGACAGCTTGTGTTGCTGGAACACATATTTGACCACCCCCCAAGTGGAAAGATGGCGCGGCGGCAGGATCAGGCCGTATTGGCTGACCTCTTCCAGTGTCACATTCTTCTTCTCGGCCAGCGGGTGGTCGGTAGGGGTAATCAGCACGGGATCGAAAGTAACGATGGGCTGGTAGGTGATGTCGTCAGGCACATCCAGCATGGAGCCGACCGCGAAGTCGATCTCGTCCGACTTGAGCATCTTCAGACCGTCGCGCCCGGTCACGTTATACAGGCGCAGGTGAACTCCCGGATAAGCCTTGGTGAAACGCCGCACGGCCTCGGGCAGGATATAGAGGATAGTCGATTCGCCCGCTCCGATATTCAATTCGCCCGATTCCAGCCGCCCGTGTTGTGCGATAAAATTGGAATACAGATTGTCCACGCCTTGCACCAGCGGTTCGGACAAGACGTAGAGCGCTTCGCCGTCGGGGGTTAGTTTAAGGACGGGGCCGCGCCGTTCAAACAGAACCGTGTTCAGTTCCCGCTCCAGCGCCTGTATCTGCAAAGTGATCGATGGTTGGCTGAGAAACAGCTTCTGCGCCGCCTGCGTGATGCTGCCGCTGCGCACCACCTGGCAGAATGCGCGGATTTGTTTAAGACGGTTGTTTTTATAATAGGCCTGTTTATCCGTAGGCATCGCCCGCTCCTCGTTGGTATTGGCTATACTCACTGCTTATACTCAAAATTGAAATAATTGATTCTCCAAACAATTGTAACTTCAATACCCTTGCAGCTACAAATAGGAACTCTGCCGTTTATTTTGGCATTCCAGAAAATTAAAGTTGAATGGCAGCCGAGGAGGCAGTATGGAAACACTTCACAACATTCTTTTAACGTCCGCCTTTATGGGCGGATTGGGTGTTGTGCTGGCCATTTTTCTGGCGATTGCCAGCAAGAAACTATTCGTTTTCGAAGACCCGCGCATTGGTGAAGTCGAGGCTTTGCTGCCCCACTCCAATTGCGGAGCCTGCGGCTCGGCGGGTTGTCGCAATTTTGCCGAATTGCTGGTCGAGGGCAAAATGTCCCCGGCAACCTGCACCGTCAATTCTCCCGACCAGACCAAAAACATCGCCGCCCTGTTGGGTGTCGCTGCCGGTGACGTGGAAAAACGCGTGGCGCGTCTGGCCTGTGCCGGAGGCAAACATGTCGCCACCATGCGCGCCAAATATTCTGGACTTTCATCCTGCCGTGCCGCCGCTGTGGCGGGCGGGGGTGGCAAAAGCTGCGCTTGGGGCTGTTTGGGCTTGGCCGATTGCGCCGAGGTGTGCGACTTCGATGCGATTACCATGGATAGTCACGGATTGCCCGTGGTTGATCTCGCCAAATGTACCGCCTGCGGCGACTGCGTTGATGTTTGCCCGAAAAATCTGTTTTCCATCCATGGCGTGACCCACAGATTGTGGATGGCCTGCCGCAACGAAGATGACGGCGATGCGGCGGAAGCTGCTTGCGAAGTGGCCTGTACCGCCTGCGGACGCTGCGTGGTGGATGCCGCGCCCGGCCTGATCCATCTGGAACGCAATCTGGCCGTAATCGATTACGACAAAAATTCTGGTGCGAACCAACAAGCCATAGAACGCTGCCCCACAGGCGCGATAGTCTGGCTGGAAGGTGACCGCATCGTCAAAGGAAAAGCAGCAAAGAAAATCATCCGTATCCAACCATTACCAGCCGCAGTAAGGGCATAGGGGCAATCATGTTAAACAAACTGAAGCAAAAGATTCTAGGGGCCGACTCCAATCTGGAAGGGCAGACCAAATTCAAGTATCCCGGCGTGCGCGATGCCATCGACGGCAATACCGCCGTGATTATGGTGGAACGCGAAGCGTCGCACGGCGCGGGCGCTTACCCCATCACGCCTTCCACGCAAATGGGCGAATACTGGGCGGAAGAAGTCGCTAAAGGTCACCTGAATACCGCCGGCCAGCCGCTGATCTTCGTCGAACCCGAATCCGAACACGCCGCCGCCGGTGTCACCGCCGGTATGTCCATGACCGGCATGCGCGCGGTGAACTTCACCTCGGCGCAGGGCTTGGCTTTCATGCACGAATCGTTGTACGCCGCCGTCGGCAAACGTTTGACCTACGTGCTGAACCTCGGCTGCCGCGCCATCACCAAGGCTTCGCTGAACGTGCACTGCGCGCATGACGACTACCACTGCGCCGACGATACCGGCTTCATCCAGGTGTTTGCCAAAAACGCGCAGGAATCCGCCGACCTCAACATGATCGCGCGCAAGACCGCCGAGTTGGCGCTGACTCCGGCCATGGTCGCACAGGACGGCTTTCTCACCACGCACCTGATCGAGCCGATGCTGGTGCCGGAACGCGAACTGATTAACGAATATCTGGGGCTGGCCGACGACATCATCGACACACCCACCCCCGCACAGCAAATGCTGTACGGCCCCAAACGCCGCCGCATTCCCGCCATCTGGGATGTGGACAACCCGATGCAGACCGGTATCGTGGCCAACCAAGATGCCTACATGCAGGCCGTGGCCGGACAACGTCCGTATTTCTTCGAGCACATTCCCGCGCTGACCGACCAATGCATGGACGAGTTTTACGCATTGACCGGTCGCCGCTATAACCGTGTCGCCGCCTACCGCTGCGACGATGCCGACTACATTATCCTCGGCATGGGCAGCATGACCGTGCAGGCCGAAGCCGTCGCCGACTGGATGCGCGAGAGCCGCAATGTCAAAGTGGGCGTGGTCAATCTGACCATGTTCCGCCCCTTCCCCGGCGACTTGCTGGGCAAAGTGCTCAAAGGCAAAAAAGGCGTGGCCGTGCTGGAACGTACCGACCAGCCGCTGTCGGAAGACCTGCCACTGATGCGCGAAGTGCGCGCCACCGTGACCAAGTGCGTGGAAAACGCGCGCGAAAATTCCTACCCCGGCTACGCCACTTACGACAGCGCGAAAGACATGCCGTCGTTGTATTCCGGCTGCTACGGTCTGGGTTCACGCGACCTGCAACCGGAAGGTCTGATCGCCGCAGTAGAAAACATGCTGCCCGGCGCGGCACACCGCAAGTTCTACTACCTGTCGGTGGACTTTGTGCGCGACGAATCGGCCAACCCGAAACAGGAAATCCGCCAGCAGGAATTGCAGACTGCCTACCCCGGCATCAAGGGCATGGCACTGCGCGGTACGGAAAACCCCAACCTGCTGCCCGAAAAGGCCATCGCCGTGCGTTTGCACTCCATCGGCGGCTGGGGCATGGTGACTACCGGCAAGAATTTGGCGATGACGCTGTTCGAGTTGCTCGGCTGGGACATCAAGGCCAACCCCAAATACGGTTCGGAGAAAAAAGGCCAACCGACCACTTATTATCTGTCGGCCGCACCGGAACCTATCCGTATCAACTGCGAATACACCCACGTTGACGTAGTGATGTCACCCGATCCGCAAGTGTTCGGCCACACCAATGCGGTGGACGGCCTGAACAAGGGCGGCGTGTTCATCATCCAGAGCAATCTGGACAGCGCCGAAGCGCTGTGGCAATCCTTCCCGATGCACGTGCAGAAATACATCGCCGACAACAAGATTCGTGTGTTCTACCTCGATGCGTTCAAGATCGCGCGCGAAGAATCCAGCAACATCGACCTGCAATTACGCATGCAGGGCAACGCCTTCCAGGGCGCGTTTTTCCGCGCTTCCGACGTGAAGGAACGCGCCGGCCTGAGCGAAGAAACGCTGTTCGCCGCTATCGAAAAACAACTGGAAGACAAATTCGGCAAGAAGGGCAAACGCATCGTTGATGACAACCTGCGCGTAGTGCGTCGCGGCTACGAAGAAATCTTCGAAATTAAACCGGAACAAATGATCGTCGGCCAGCGCGCCAAAGTGGTGGGCAAGGCTGCTCCGACATTGCCGGTCATGCTCAAGCGCATGCCGGAAGGCGACGGCGGCGTGGCCGACGTGCATCGTTTCTGGGAACAGACCGGCAGCTTCTACATGAAGGGTCAGGGTTCGGACAATCTGGTTGACCCGTTCATGGGGCTGTCGATAATTCCCGCCGTCACCGGTGTGTACCGCGACATGACCGGCGTGCGTTTCGAACACCCGGAATGGAATGCGGAAAATTGCACCGCCTGCGGCGAATGCTATACGGTGTGCCCGGACAGCGCGATTCCCGGTCTGGTTTCAACCACCGCCGATGTGCTCATTACCGCCATTCAGAACATCGAGACGGGCGGTCGTCCTACGCGGTTCCTGCGCAAATTCAGCCGCGTGATCGAAAAGAAATTGTGCCATGCGCTGGATAAAGACGGACTGGATGTGCGTGCCCTGCTGGCCAATGCCATCACCGAAGCGTTTGTCGAAGACGCATCCGAAGGCGAAGAGCGCAACAAGCTGGAAGCCGAACTGAACCTGTTGCGCGAAGCGCTGGGCAGTTTCAAGTTCGCCACCACCAAGCCGTACTGGACGCAAAAAGAGAAAAAGGAAAAAGGCAGCGGCGGTCTGTTCTCCATCACCGTCAACCCCTATACCTGCAAAGCCTGCGCGCTGTGCGTGGAAGTGTGCGGCGACAACGCGCTGACCATGGTTCCGCAGACCCAGCAAAGCATTGACGAGATGCGCAGCGACTGGAATTTCTGGCTCGACCTGCCAACCACTCCGGCGCAATTCAGCCGCATCGACGATCTGGACGAAAAGGTCGGCGCGTTGGAAACGATGTTGCTGGACAAGCACAACTACCAGTCCATGGTATGCGGCGACGGCGCGTGTCTGGGTTGCGGCGAAAAAGGTTCCATCCACTTGTTTACCAGCACCGTCACCGCGCTGATGCAACCGCGCGTGAAGAAATTTCTGGCCAAGCTGGATACCTTGATCGGCAATCTGGAAAACCATATCCGCCTGAAACTCAGCAGCTCGGTCGATCTCACCGATCCGCAGGCGCTGATGCAAGCCATTCAAGCGCATGTCGGGCAAGACCTGACGCTGGCCAATTTGTCGGAAAGCCTGCTGGCCAAGAATCCCGGCCAGCCGATTGATCCGCAATGGTTGCGCCGTGTGAGCCAGATGCTGGAAAAACTCAAAGACCTGCGCTGGCGTTACATGGAAGGCCCGAGCAAGAAGGGGCGCGCCGAAATGGGCGTGGTCAACTCCACCGGTTGCACCTCGGTGTGGGCATCCACTTTCCCGTTCAACCCTTATCCTTTCCCGTGGACATCGCATTTGTTCCAGGACTCGCCGTCGGTGGCGATGGGTATCTTCGAAGGCCACATGTGCGCGATGGTGGAAGGCTTCAAGACCGTGCGCAAGGTCGAGATGGAACTGGCTGGCGGCTACGATCCGCTCACTCAGGATGCAGCGTTCGCACGCCTGAACTGGGAAGACCTGACCGATGAAGAATGGCACTTGTGCCCGCCGGTGATGGCTTTGGGCGGCGACGGTGCGATGTTCGACATCGGCTTCCAGAACCTGTCGCGCGCGCTGATGTCGGGCAAGCCGGTCAAGATCATGATTGTCGATACGCAGGTGTATTCCAACACCGGCGGCCAAGCCTGCACTTCCGGCTTCATCGGCCAAGTGGCGGATATGTCGCCCTACGGCGCAAGCCAGCACGGCAAGAGCGAGAAGCGCAAAGAGATCAGCGTGATCGGCATGGCGCACCGCACCGCGTTCGTGGCGCAATGCTCGCAGGCCAACATCACGCATCTGCTGGAAAGCTTCATTGACGGTCTCAACACCCGCCGTCCGGCGCTGTTCAATATCTACGCGGTCTGCCCGCCGGAACATGGCGTGGGCGACGACAGCGCGGTGGCGCAAAGCAAGATGGCGCTGGAATCGCGCGCCTTCCCGCTGTTCCGCTACAACCCGGACTTGGGCACGACCTTCTCCGAATGCACCACACTGGAAGGCAACCCGTCGCTGGATGCAGACTGGCCGACCTACAACCTCGACTATGTGGACGAGGCTGGCAGCAAGCAAAGCATGACGCTGCCGATGACATTCGCCGATTTCGCCCTGAGCGAAGCGCGTTTCGCCAAGCAGTTCAAGAAAGCGCCACCGGAAACCTGGAATGACGATCAGGTATTGCTAGGCGACTTCCTCAAGTTGTCCGAGGACGAGCGCGAAGGCAAGTTCCCGTTCATCTGGGCGGTGGACAAGAAACAGCGCCTGATGCGCGTGCTGACCTCGGTGGAAATGGTGCGTTCCTGCGAAGAGCGTTTGCAGTTCTGGCACCAGCTCAAGGATTTGGCCAACAAAGGCGGGGCGGCTGCGGATGAAACCGCCATCGCTAACCGTGTGCGTCAGGAATTGATCGCGCAGCTTTCTTCAGGTTTGAGCGGCAGTAGTGTTGCGGCTACTGCTCCGGCAGTCGCTGGTGCAACATCCGCCGCCGCAGATGGCTACGAGCCAGTGTGGGTCGATACGCCGGAATGTACGGCTTGCGACGAGTGCATGAACATCAATCCGAAGATTTTTGGCTACGACGCGAACAAAAAAGCCGTGGTGCTGAATGCGAAAGGCGGCAGTTTTCTTGACATTGTCAAGGCGGCGGAGAAATGCACGGCGGGCATCATCCATCCCGGCACGCCGTGGAACGCAAGCGAGGCGAATCTGGACAAGCTGAAACAACGCGCGGCCAAGTTCAACTGATATGCGGCTGCCATTCTTTAAAAGAACGGCGACATTCGAACACGGCATCCATCCGGCCTACCACAAGGAGACCGGAAGCCTGCCGATTCGACGCTTGCCTTTTGCGCCGCAACTGATTGTCCCGCTGTCGCAACACATCGGCAAACCGGCGGTTTGCTGCGTGAGCGTGGGGCAGGAAGTGTTGCGCGGTCAAGTCATCGCCAAGGCGGACGGTTTCGTGTCGTTGCCGGTACATGCGCCCGCCACCGGCGTGGTGGAAGCCATCGGCGTGATGCCATCGGCCAGCGGCAAGATGGTGGAATCCATCACCATCCGCGTGTATCAGGCCGATAGTCAGGCAGTGCAAGTCAGCGCACCGCGCGATGTCGATGCTTTGGACAAACAGGAATTGCTGGCGGCGATTCAGGACACCGGAGTTTCCGGCTTGGGCGGCGCGACATTTCCGGCGCACGTCAAACTCAGCCTGCCGCCGGATGTCGTGATCGACACGCTGGTAGTGAATGGCGCTGAATGTGAGCCCTTCCTTACTTGCGATCACCGCATCATGGTGGAGCGCACGCAGGATCTGATTCGCGGCATCGGATACGCGATGAAGGTCAGCGGTGCGCCGCGTGCGATCATCGGCGTGGAAGACAACAAGCCGGACGCGATTGCCGCCATCCAGGCAGCCCTGCCCGCTGACGGCACGATCAGCGTCCAGGCGATTGAAACCAAATACCCGCAAGGCGCGGAAGAGACGCTGATTTTCGCACTTCTTGGACGCGAAGTGCCTGCGGGCCAGCGCCCGGCTGCTGTAGGCGTATTGGTCAACAACGTGATGACGCTGGCGTATCTCGGACGTTTGTTGCCCGCCGGTGAAGGCATGGTGGAGCGCGTGCTCACTGTGGCCGGTCCTGCGGTGGAAAAACCCGGCAACTACATCGTTCCCATCGGCACACCGCTGCGTTTTCTGCTGGAGCAAGTCGGCGCAAAAAGCAGCGCGAAAGAAATCATTCTGGGCGGGCCGATGATGGGCATGACCATCTCGTCGCTGGATGTGCCGGTCACCAAAGGCACGTCGGGCGTGCTGGCGTTTGCCTCGGCGCAACTGCCGCAAGAAGAGTCGCAAGTGTATGCCTGCATCAAATGCGGCGAATGCGTGAACGTTTGCCCCAAGTTCCTCAATCCCTCGCAACTGGGCTTGCTGGCGGCCAAACGCGAATACGCGGCAATGGCCGAGCATTTCAATCTGGATCGCTGTTTCGAGTGCGGCTGTTGCAGCTATGTCTGCCCGTCGCATATTCCGCTGGTACAGCAATTCCGTATCGCCAAAGCAATAAACCGGGAATCGGCAGTTAACCGCTCCACTAAGGCCGCACCAAAATGACCAGAACTGATTCCTTGTTTTATCCTCGCCCGGCAGACGCAGGTGTCGCTACGAAGCGCATTGCACGTTTCCCGCAGCGCATGGCGGCGTTACTCCGCCTCGGAATGGAACAACCATTCCTCGTTGTCGCGCCTTGCCCTGCACTGCGAGCAACGCACACTGCGCTCCGTTTAACTACCGACTCCCGGTTCAACCGTGAAAAGGCGAAATCATGAGCATGGAACTTCGTACATCACCGCATCAGGTCAGCGACCGCAGTGTGCCCACCATCATGAAACATGTGGTGCTGTCGCTGTTGCCGGTCAGCGCGTTCTCGGTGTGGCAATACGGTCTGTCGGCATTGGCCTTGATGCTAACCGTGACCGCGACTTGTCTGATTACCGAACGCTGGTTCAACCGCGCCGCCGCACAGCCCAGCACGCTGGGCGACTGGAGCGCGACCATCACCGGCCTGTTGCTGGCGCTCACCCTGCCGCCTGCGTTCCCGTTGTGGATGGGCGTGGTGGCCGGCTTCGTGGCGATTGCCATCGGCAAGGCGCTGTTCGGCGGCTTGGGCAACAACGTGTTCAACCCGGCGCTGATAGGCCGCGCGTTCGTGCAGGCCGCGTTCCCGGTGGCCATCACCACTTGGGTTCCCGCGTTTGCCGCCAAGCGTTTCAGCGAATTCGTGCCCAGCACGTTGACTGCACCGCTGATGATGCCGCCCGCTGTAAGCGACTGGATCAAGCAGCAAAGCGTGGATGCGTTTACCGGTGCAACGCCGCTGGCGCGATGGAAATTCGAAAACGTGACCGCTTCGGCGCATGACTTGCTGACCGGCGCAGTGACCGCTTCCACCGGCGAGACTTCCGCCATTCTTATTTTGCTGTGCGGCGTATATCTGGCCGCGCGCAAATTTCTGGACTGGCGCATACCGGCTGCGGTGCTGGCTTCGGCGGCACTCACCGCATGGCTGTTCCAGTGGTACAACCCAGCGCACTATCCGTCGCCGTCGTTTGTGCTGCTCTCCGGCGGCCTGATGCTGGGTGCGGTATATATGGCGACCGACATGGCGACATCGCCGGTCACGCCGCTGGGCGTATGGATCTACGGCGCGGTGATCGGCGTGGTGACGGTGATGATCCGTTACTTCGGCGGCCTCACCGAAGGCGTGATGTACGCCATCCTGCTCGGCAACGCGCTCACCCCGTTCATCGACCAATATACCCAGCCGCGCGTGTTCGGCACTCGCCAGAAGAGGAAATCATGAGCGAGCCAATTAACAACCAAATCACTCCCGCCAACAGATTGGTGCTGACCATGGGGCTGGTAGCCACCATCTGCGGCATTCTTATCGTGGGTGCTTTCGAGGGCACACAGAAAGGTATCGCCGAAAACAAGCGCATCATGGTTGAGCGCGCCGTGTTCAAGGTATTGCCGGGCGCTGCCAGCGTGCGCGAATATGTCGCCACGGCGGAAGGCATTCAACCGCTGTCCGGCGGCAACGTGCCGCAAGGCGCAGTCAAGTTCTATGCCGCTTACGATCAGGCAGGCAGCCTTAAAGGCATCGCCGCCGAAGCCGCAAGCAAAGGCTATGCGGATGTGGTGCGCGTGCTGTACGGCTACGACGTGAACTGCCAGTGCATCATCGGCATGGGCGTAGTGGCAATGCGCGAAACGCCGGGCATTGGCGACAAAATCATCACCGACGCGGCTTTCGTGAAAAATTTCGAGGCGCTGGATGTGCGGCTGAATTCCGAATTAAGCGCGCTGGCCAACGAAGTCAAAACGGTCAAACACGGCACCAAGACCAACCCCTGGCAAATTGATGCCATCGCCGGTGCCACCATCACTTCCAAAGCAGTGGGACGCGGTATCAACGAAAGCGCGCAGAAACTGCTGCCCAAACTGGTTCCACATATTGCGGAGTTAAAACCATGAGCCAACCCAATCAAGCCGACGAAGGCATCACCTTCGACACTTTCATGGAAGGGGTCTGGCGGCAGAACCCGGTGTTCGTGATGGTACTGGGCATGTGCCCGGTCATGGCGGTCACCGTTTCCGCCATCAACGGGATTGCAATGGGCATCGCCACCACCTTCGTGCTGGTCTGCTCTTCCTTTTTGATTTCGCTGATCCGCCATCTGGTGCCCAAGGAAGTGCGCATCGCCACCTATATCGTCATCATCGCCACCTTCGTCACACTGGTCGATTACCTGATCCAGGCGGGCAGCCTGGCGCTGTATGAAGCGCTGGGTGCGTTCATCCAGCTGATCGTGGTGAACTGCATCATTCTGGGTCGCGCCGAAGCGCACGCTTCCAAGAACCCGCCGCTGAAGACCGTGGTCAATGCGCTGGGCATGGGAATCGGTTTCACCATCGGCCTGTTTGCGCTGGGCGGCACGCGCGAGATTCTGGGCGCGGGCAAACTGTTCGGCATTTCGCTGTTCGGCGAGCATTTCCAGCCGTGGGTAGTGATGGTATTGCCGCCGGGCGGATTCTTCGTGCTGGGCGGCTGGTTGCTGTTGTTCGCCCTGTTCCGCAACAAACCGGCCACAGAAGGAGGGCATACTCATGGGGCATGAATCGTTAAGCCAGATTTTCATCGGCACACTGCTCACCAATAACTTCGTGCTGGCGATGTTCCTCGGCCTGTGCCCGTTCCTCGGCGTATCCGGGCGTTTGAACACCGCATTCCCGATGGGCGTAGCCACCACGTTCGTGATGCTGGTGGCATCGCTGTGCGCTTACGGCCTAAACCTGCTGCTGGGCTATTTCCAACTGGAATTTTTGCGCCTGATTTCCTACATCGTGGTGATCGCGTCCTCGGTGCAACTGGTGGAAATGGTGATGAAAAAATACAGTCCGGCGCTGTTCCGCGCGCTGGGTATTTTTCTGCCGCTGATTACCACCAACTGCGCCGTGCTTGCGGTGGCCTTGTTCCAGACATCGCGCGAATACAACTTCTCGCAATCGCTGGTGTTCGCCCTCGGCGGCGGCGCGGGCTTCACGCTGGCGCTGGTGCTGATGGCATCGCTGCGCGAACGCATGCAATTGTCCAACGTGCCGACGCTGGTGCAAGGCACGGCGCTGTCGTTGATCCTCGCCGGATTGCTGTCGCTGTCGTTCATGGGTTTTGCCGGGCTGGGCGGCGGAGAATGATTTACCTGAAAACCATCCTGATCGTGCTCGGCTTGTTTGCCGCATGGCTGGCGGTGCGCGAAATCGCCCGCCGCTATGCAATGCGACATCCCGAATTTGGCGAACTGCACGAAGAAGGCAAAGGCTGCGGTTGTGGCAACCACAAGTGCGGCGAAGATGAATGCAAGAGAGAAAAACATTAAACCGTAAAAACCCTTAGCCACAGAGAACACAGAGTTCACAGAGAAAACCTGGATATTAAAGATCAGTTCTTTTGCCAACTGCCGTGATCGTTGGGGACACCGATGCCTTCTCTGTGTTCTCTGTGGCTAAATTGTTTTTTTGTAAGTTCGCACCCGCACATTTGTCGTAACAACTCAATCAATTCAATTTTTTAACCCCCAACCAAACAGGAGCCATCATGCAGCCTTACGTCATTCCTTTCCAATCTCTGGGCATCGCGGACATCCCGGAAGTCGGCGGAAAAAACGCTTCGCTGGGCGAAATGATTTCCAACCTGAGTTCGTCCGGCGTGCACGTGCCCGGCGGCTTCGCCACCACGGCGCAGGCTTACCGCGATTTTCTGGCGCACGGCGGGCTGGATAAACGCATCGAAGACCGTCTGTCCAAGCTGAATGTGGAAGACGTGTCGGCATTGGCCGAAGCGGGTCGTTTGATCCGCAACTGGATCGTCGAAGCGCCGTTGCCCAAGCGTCTGGAAGACGAGATTCGCGGCCACTACGACAAATTGGTCGCCGAAGGAGAAGGCAGCTTCGCCGTGCGCTCGTCGGCCACGGCGGAAGATTTGCCGGACGCGTCGTTCGCCGGACAACAGGAAACCTTTCTGAACATCCAAGGCATCGAAAATATCCTGCACGCGATCCGCGAAGTGTTCGCCTCGCTTTACAACGACCGCGCGATTTCCTACCGCGTGCACAAGGATTTCACCCACGCCGATGTCGCCTTGTCGGCGGGTGTGCAGCGCATGGTGCGCTCCGATCTGGGCGCGTCCGGCGTGATGTTCACGCTGGATACCGAATCCGGTTTCCGCGATGCGGTGTTCATCACTTCGTCGTTCGGTCTGGGCGAAATGGTGGTGCAAGGCGCGGTGAACCCGGACGAATTTTATGTGCACAAGCCGCAACTCGCCGCCGGTTTCCCGGCAGTGATTCGCCGCAGTCTCGGCTCGAAGCAGCAGCGCATGGTGTTCGACGAACAACGTTCCGCCGGGCGCTCTTGCCGCATCGAGCCCGTGCCCGCCGCCGATCAGGCGCGCTTCTCCCTGAGCGATGCCGACGTGTTGCAGTTGGCGAAATACGCGGTTTCCATCGAGCAGCATTACGGTCGCCCGATGGACATCGAGTGGGGCAAAGACGGCCTGGACGGCAAGCTGTACATTTTGCAGGCGCGCCCCGAAACGGTGAAGTCGAACGAAGCGGCCAGCGGCGGCACGGAAAAATTCCGCCTGCATCAGCGCGGCACGGTGTTGGTCGAAGGCCGCGCCATCGGCCAGAAAATTGGCGCGGGCCGCGTGCGCATCGTCGCCAGCACCGCCGAGATGGACAAGGTGCAAGCGGGAGATGTGCTGGTCACCGACATGACCGACCCCAACTGGGAACCGGTGATGAAGAAGGCCGCCGCCATCGTCACCAATCGCGGCGGACGCACCTGCCATGCGGCGATCATCGCGCGCGAACTGGGTATTCCCGCCATCGTCGGCTGCGGCCACGCCACCAGCGCGTTGCAGGAAGGCGAGACCGTCACCGTGTCGTGCGCCGAGGGCGACACCGGTTTCGTGTATCACGGCAAGCTGGATTTCGACACGGTAGTGCACAGCGAAAGCGAGCTGCCGCAGATTCCGGTCAAGCTCATGCTCAACGTGGGCAACCCCACGCTGGCCTTCGAGTTCGCGCAATTGCCGTCGGCAGGCGTGGGCTTGGCGCGTCTCGAATTCATCATCAATAACCTGATAGGCATCCATCCCAAAGCAGTGCTGGAACACGACAAGCTGCCGAAGTCATTGCACGAAGCCGTGCTGCAACGCGCGGCGGGTTACGCCAGCCCCGAAGAGTTTTACGTGGAGAAAATCACCGAAGGCGTGGCTACGCTGGCGGCGGCGTTCTGGCCGAAAAAAGTCATCGTGCGCATGTCCGACTTCAAGTCCAACGAATACCGCAAACTGCTGGGCGGCGACATCTACGAACCGATGGAAGAAAATCCCATGATCGGTTTCCGTGGCGCAGGACGTTACGTTGCGGCGAATTTCACTGACTGTTTCGAGCTGGAATGCCGCGCCATGAAACGCGCGCGCGAAACTTTGGGCTACACCAACATCGAACTGATGATTCCCTTCGTGCGCACCGTGCAGGAAGCACGCGATGTCGTCGCCACGCTGGAACGCAACGGACTCAAGCGCGGCGAACATGGACTGCGCCTCATCATGATGTGCGAAATTCCCTCCAACGCACTGCTGGCCGAAGACTTCCTGCAATACTTCGACGGCTTCTCCATCGGCTCCAACGACCTGACCCAACTCACGCTGGGACTGGACCGGGATTCCAGCCTGGTCGCCGACCGTTTCGACGAACGCGATGCCGCCGTCAAAGTGCTGCTGAAAATGGCCATCACCACCTGCAACCGTTTGGACAAATACGTCGGCATCTGCGGCCAAGGCCCGTCCGACCATTTCGACTTCGCGCAATGGCTGGTGGAGACCGGCATCCAGACCATGTCGCTGAATCCCGACACGCTGCTGGAGACTTGGCGCAAGCTGGGCAAGGCCAGCTAGCATTCGCCATCCCCTCCCCCTTGCAGGGGGAGGGCTAGGGTGGGGGTAGAAACATTATCGCTTCACTACTCTACCCCCATCCCAACCTTCCCCCTGCAAGGGGGAAGGAGCGGGTTTGGCTATATAGATTATCGCCCTCCACCTGCCCCGCAAGCCGCGCCAATAGGCGATCTACAACATTCACATCACGTAGATCGCCTATTGACAGGCATCTCCGTGAGGTTTGTTCCTTGGCTTGACGCGCACATGGCAGTGCGTATGATTGTACGCATCCCTTCAGGAATGAACCAACATCATGCACACCTCCCACCTCGCTCCCGCCAAAAAAGGTCGCCTCTCGCTATCCATCAACCAAGACCTGCTGGATCGTTTCGAGCCATACAAGCAACAGGTCAATTTCTCGGCCAAAGCCGAACAACTGTTGGCGCGTATGTTGGAAGAACTGGAAAATCGCGCTTGGGCGGAACGCAATGCCGATGCGCTTGCCGCGCACGGAAAAGACATCGCAAAGACCGGATTAGCCGGTGCGGAGTTCGACCGGATTTAGTCGTGGCTCAATTCGACATCTATCCCAATCCCGGTACCAAGAAGGCAGAAATTCCATTTCTCGTTGCGGTACAGAACGACCACATCACCAGCAAAACAGGCGCAACCGTGGTCATTCCTTTGCGCGCCAATGCCCAACCTGTCGCCATCATGGCTCCGCTGGTCGAGGTGGCCGGACAGGGGCAATATGTACTTTCAGCCGACGAAATTTTCGCCATCGACACCGCCAGACTCAAGTCGCCGCTAGCCAAACTGAACCCTGCGGATAGAGCCAAAATCAAACCCGCACTCGATAAAGTGATCGGCGAATACTGAATAAGGCAGTTGCCTTATCAATTCTCGTAACAGGTCTATTCCCCCGCGCTAACTTGTGTTTTGCCCGCCGTTCCAGTAACTTGCGCCCCTCGCTGGGGGTCTCCGCGATGGCGGAGTGAGATAGTCCCTTTGAACCTGTACGGGTCATGCCGTCGTAGGGAAGCATCCGGGATGCTTCCTCATTTATCTGGAGCATCACAATGAACGCCAATCCCCAATTTCTCGCCAAGACCGCGCATGTGGATGAAGCGGCGATCAAGCCGCTGCCGAATTCGCGCAAGATTTACGTGCAGGGTTCGCGCCCTGACATTCGCGTGCCGATGCGCGAGATCACGCTGACACCGACCCACACCAGCGCGGGCGAGGAACACAATCCGCCGATCTACGTGTATGACTGTTCTGGCCCCTACACCGACCCGGACGCGAAGATCGACATTCGTTCCGGTCTGGAAGAAATGCGCGCCAAGTGGATTGAAGAGCGCGGCGATACCGAGCCGCTGATCCAGCTCACTTCCGCTTACGGGCAGGAACGACTGAACGATCCCGAACTGGCCGAAATGCGCTTCAACCTCAAGCACACGCCGCGCAAAGCCAAGCCGGGCAAGAACGTGACGCAGATGCACTACGCGCGGCAAGGCATCATCACGCCGGAGATGGAATACATTGCCATCCGCGAGAACCAGAAACGCGACGGCCTTTCCGCGATGATGTTGCAACAGCACGAAGGCGAAAATTTCGGCGCTTCTATGCCGAAACAAATTACTTCCGAGTTCGTACGCAGCGAAGTCGCTGCCGGTCGCGCGGTGATCACCGCCAACATCAACCACCCCGAATGCGAACCGATGATTATCGGGCGCAATTTTCTGGTGAAGATCAACGCCAACATCGGCAACTCCGCGCTGGGTTCCAGCATTCAGGAAGAAGTGGAAAAGATGACCTGGGCGATCCGCTGGGGCGGCGACACGGTGATGGATCTGTCCACCGGCAAACACATCCACGAAACGCGCGAATGGATCATCCGCAATTCGCCCGTGCCGATTGGCACCGTGCCGATCTATCAGGCGCTGGAAAAAGTGAACGGCAAAGCCGAAGACCTGACTTGGGAAATCTTCCGCGACACCTTGATCGAACAAGCCGAGCAAGGCGTGGATTACTTCACCATCCACGCCGGCGTGTTGCTGCGCTACATCCCGATGACCGCGAACCGCATGACCGGCATCGTGTCGCGCGGCGGTTCGATTCTGGCGAAGTGGTGTCTGGCGCATCACAAGGAAAATTTCCTCTACACGCATTTCGAGGAAATCTGCGAAATCATGAAGGCCTACGACGTGACGTTCTCGCTGGGCGACGGCCTGCGCCCCGGCTCGATTTACGATGCCAACGACGCGGCGCAACTGGGCGAACTGGAGACGCTGGGCGAGCTGACGCAGATCGCGTGGAAGCACGACGTGCAAGTCATCATCGAAGGCCCCGGCCACGTGCCGATGCACAAGATCAAAGAGAACATGGACCTGCAACTGAAGCTGTGCCACGAAGCACCGTTCTACACACTCGGCCCGCTGACCATGGACATCGCCCCCGGCTACGACCACATCACCAGCGCCATCGGTGCGGCGATGATCGGCTGGTTCGGCACCGCCATGCTGTGCTACGTCACGCCCAAGGAACACCTGGGCTTGCCCAACAAGGCCGACGTGAAAGAAGGCATCATCGCCTACAAGATCGCCGCCCACGCCGCCGACCTCGCCAAGGGACACCCCGGCGCGCAAGTGCGCGACAACGCCATGAGCAAGGCGCGCTTCGAATTCCGCTGGGAAGACCAGTTCAATATCGGCCTCGACCCCGACCGCGCGCGCGAATTCCACGACGAAACCCTGCCCAAAGAATCCGCCAAAATCGCCCACTTCTGCTCCATGTGCGGCCCGCATTTCTGCTCGATGAAAATCAGCCAAGACGTGCGCGACTTCGCCGCCAAGCAGGGGCTATCGGAACAGATGGCGCTGGAGAAGGGGATGGAAGAGAAGTCGATTGAGTTTGTGAAAAAGGGGGCGGAGGTTTATCACAAGGCATAATTTCGGATAGTTCATCAGGCCGAGAATTCTGGTAGGAGCGAGCTTGCTCGCGAAGTGCTTTCGCGAGCAAGCTCGCTCATACAGTGAAGTTACGGCAAATTGACGGGATAACGGTGGCTGGCGCAGCGCAAGCTGGCAACCCTATAATGCCGCGTCCTGAGCAATTCACACCAGCAACGGGTAAACGCAAAATGCGACTAACACCATCACAGCAAGAAATCATCAAAAGCACCGTAGATCGTGTGCTGGGTGCGGGCAGCCGCGTCTGGCTATTCGGTTCGCGCGTCGATGATGATTTGCGCGGCGGCGATATAGACCTGCTGGTTGAAACCGAAGCGAAATTCCCCAATCGCGCCAAAGTGATTTGCAGCCTGTATGGCGCGCTGATACTTGCCCTGGGCGACCGCAAGCTGGATGTTTTGCTCAAGGACGGGCGCACCGTTGACACGCCGATCTTCGGCATCGCCAAACGCACGGGAGTGCTGCTGTGAGCATTGCATATCTGCCGGAACACGCGGAGAACGCCTTGCTGGCGCTGGAACTGGCAGAGAAAGAAGTTGCCCATCTCGCCTATACCCACCGCACCTTGTTTGCCCAACCCATAGACCTGCTGTGGGTGCAAGCCCTCGAACAGCGAGAAGACCTCGCGGAAAAAGTAGATGCATTCGTGAGCCGGTTTGGAAGATTGCAAGATCACATCGGCGAAAAACTTATTCCGCGATTCATTGCACTGCTAGGCAGCACTCCCCAATCCCTGCTGGACAATCTGGCCTATGCCGAAAAGACCGGATGGATGGAAAACACCGAGTCATTCGTAAGCGCAAGAAAACTCCGCAACCTCCTCGTTCACGAATACATGGCGGAAGCCGAATTGTTCCTCGAATCCCTGCTGGCTGCAGACGATGCCACGCGCATGCTCATGGACATTGTCGCCCGCATCAAGCAGCAAGCTCAGACACTCGGCCTCGATACACCCCGGTAGCAAACGGCATTCGCCGCCAAGCAAGGACTATCGAAACAGACGGCGCTGGAAAAAGGCATGGAAGAGAAGTCGATTGAGTTCGTGAAGAAGGGGGCGGAGGTTTATCACAAGGCTTGATACGCTTCCCCTTGTGAACAGAAAACCAGCCGCATTGCGGCTTGTTTTGCAGGCTCGGATGGGTATCGCTGCGCTCAACCTATCCGTACTTCGCCTGCGCTATTACCCTAACTATTGCCCCCACTAAAGGGTAATTACCCCTTCTTTTTCCACCGCGCCGCCGAGCCCCTGCCTTGGCACTCCACCGCGTTGGCAGTTTGCTGCTCACGCAAAACCCGCCGCACCATGTCTTTGCTCACACCGGGGCAAGCCTGCTCAAAGGGGGCTGAGATTTATCACAGGGCTTGATACGTTTCCTGTTGTTGTGCTTTACACCAACTCGCCACACATTAAGTTGCTAACTTACAAAATCACTCAGCTCAAAAAAACGAAAGTGCTTGAAAAGCAGTAAAGCTATATCAGTTTAAGAAGTTAGTGTAGGATTTGCGCGAAAAATCTCCCCAATCCAAAGTCAGCCATGACACAAAAATACTTCATTGATTGAGGCAACGTCTGAATGGGTGGTTTTATCCAGTGAATTCATGGGCTTGATTATACCACGTCAACCCATAACCCGCTGAATATCAGGCGTTTATGTGGTTAAACACGCCAGTTTGCAGGCGGTGTTGCACACAGCCGTTGCCAGTCCACGCCGGTGGTCAGCCAGCGCCATTGCTCGGCGCTCATTTGGAAGAGGGTTTCACCTGGAGCAGGCCAACGGAAGCGTCCTTTGTGCAGGCGGCGATGACACAGCCAGACACCGGTGCCGTCCCAAACCAGTAATTTGAGACGCGAGTAGTTGCGGTTGGTGAATCCGTAGGCCGTGCCGTCGCAGGGAGATCGTCCGCAGGTTTGCTGGATCAGCAGCGACAAACGATCCATACCCCAGCGCATGTCGACGGGATCCGGGAGCAGGAATACGTGTTCCGGTCGGATCATTTGATCCATTCTCCCAACCATTGGCCACAGGCGTGAGCCTGGGTGCCGGGCCAGCGGATATTGATGCGGGTGGTGTTCTTCTGGATGCTGATTTCGATGACATCATCCATCGGCGTTTCTACAGGTAAATCAACCTGAACCGCGACGAGCTTTGATGGCGCAATCGCTTGCGATGGAAGTTCCCCGGCATATTGTTTGATCCAGCG
Source organism: Sideroxydans sp. (assembly GCA_028710605.1). GTDB lineage: Bacteria > Pseudomonadota > Gammaproteobacteria > Burkholderiales > Gallionellaceae > Sideroxyarcus. The sequence goes on along the minus strand of JAQTTU010000012.1, from coordinate 88,494 downwards.
CCGCAGCAGGTTGGTGTTTACGCCGTGTGCGAGCGCGACGGCTGAGGTGGAAACGCCGGGCTGGCATAGTGCAACGAGTTGGCGTTTGAATTCGGTGGGATGCCTGCGGTGCCGGACAGTTGGGTGCGTTGAGTTCATGATGGTGTCCACTAAAGTTAGGTGGACACTATGCTCTTAGCTTACGCTTGCTCTTTCAAGGTGGGGCGGTTGGACGGTTACACCGCATCTGCAATTCTCGGTAGCTCAATAAACAACCGAAACAGCCGGAACAACCGGGGACCACGGATGTTTTTTTCGCGCGGCTTGCGCAGGAATGCCAGAATTTGAATTTTTAGAGGTGGCCTAAATATCCGCCTCAACCTCATTCCCGTGATACTCCAGCCAAGCCCTGCGCGTCGAGGCTTCCTGTTTGCCCATCAGCATATTGAAGATCGACATGGTGGCCTTGAACGAGGCGCTGTCCGCCTTTACGCACAACGCGCGCCGCGTATCGGGATTCAACGTGGTGTCCCACAATTGCTCTGGACTCATCTCACCCAAGCCTTTGAAGCGCGAAATCGACCAGCTTCCTTCGCGGATTTTTTCCTTGCGCAATCTGTCGATGGTGCTGTTCAACTCGGCCTCGTTCAGCGCGTAGATTTTGCTCGCCTGTTTCTTGCCGTGCGCCGGAACATCGACGCGGAACAGCGGCGGTTGTGCGATGTAGATCTTGCCCGCTTCCACCACGCGGTAGAAATGGCGGTAGAACAGGGTGAGCAGCAATGTCGAAATGTGCGAGCCGTCCACGTCGGCATCGGCCATGATGAGGATGGCGTTGTAGCGAAGGCCGGACAGGTCAACAGTGTCGCCCGGCGCATGCGGGTCAACGCCGATGGCGACGGCGATGTCGTGGATTTCGTTGTTGGCGAACAGGCGGTCTTTCTCCACCTCGAACGTGTTCAGCACTTTGCCGCGCAACGGCAGCACGGCCTGGAATTCCTTGTTGCGTCCCTGCTTGGCGGAGCCGCCCGCCGAGTCGCCCTCGACCAGGAACAGCTCGGTGCGCGTGGGGTCGCTGGAGCTGCAATCGGTGAGTTTGCCGGGCAACACGGCGACGCTGCTGCCTTTTTTCTTTTCGACTTTTTGCGCCGAACGCATACGCGCTTGCGCCTGCTGGATCGCCAGTTCGACGATCTTCTTCGCCGGTTCTAGGTGCTCGTTCAGCCACAGATCGAGCGGGTCTTTCAGCATGGACGACACCAGGCGCAGCGCCTCGCGCGACACCAGTTTCTCTTTGGTTTGCCCCTGAAATTGCGGATCGAGCACTTTGGCCGACAGCACGAAACTCAAGCGTGAGAACACATCTTCCGCCACCAGCTTCACGCCCTTGGGCAACAGGCCGTGAATTTCGGCAAACGACTTCACCGAGTTGAACACGCCGTCGCGCAGCCCGGCCTCGTGCGTGCCGCCCGCCGGAGTCGGGATCAGGTTGACGTAAGACTCGCGCACCACATTGCCCTCGGCGCTCCAGGTCAGCGCCCACGTCGCGCCTTCGCCTTCGGCAAAGCCGCTGCCCTCATTTTTGCGCGTGAATTTTTCCTGCAACAGGATGGGCGTGGCCAGCTCGAATTCGGCCAGCGCCTCGGCCAGATAGCCGCGCAAACCGTCGGGATAGGTCCACGATTTAGTCTCGCCGGTTTTTTCCAGCGTGAAGGTGATGGTCGCGCCGGGCAGCAGCACCGCTTTCGAACGCAATGAAAATTCCAGTTGCGCCAGGTTGACATTGGGCGTGTCGAAATATTTCGCGTTCGGCCACGCGCGCACCGTGGTGCCGGTTTGCTTCTTCGGGCAGGTGCCGGTCTTCGCCAGCGGCGCTTCTACCCCGCCATCGACAAAGCGCACACTGTGCTGGCCGCCGTCGCGATACACCGTGACCTCGACCTTGTTCGACAGCGCATTGGTTACCGCCACCCCTACGCCGTGCAGGCCGCCCGCGAACTTGTACGCGCCGTCGCCTTCCTTGTCGAACTTGCCACCGGCGTGCAGCACGGTATAAGCGACCTCGACCACCGAGCGGCCTTCTTCCGCGTGAATGCCGACCGGAATGCCGCGCCCGTCGTCCGAGACAGACACCGAACCGTCGGCGTGCGCGGTGACGTGGATGTTCTTGGCAAAGCCCGCCAGCGCTTCGTCGCAGGCGTTATCCACCACCTCGGCGATGATATGGTTGGGCGATTCTAGGTTGGTGTACATGCCCGGGCGCTGCCGCACCGGGTCGAGTCCGCGCAGGACTTTGAAGCTGGATTCGTTGTAGGTCGTAGCCATTATTTATGTGGTGGATTGTTGCGGTGATGGTTGCTTGCGGGGCGCATTTTACCGGACAGTAGCGCAGACAGACCAACCCTGTTTGCTTTGATTTGTAGCGGGCTGATAGCATTAGCAAAACGTCACCTGAATCCAAAATGTCCGACACATCCACCAACAAAACCCAACACCTCGTTATCCACGGTCGCGTGCAAGGCGTGTTCTTCCGCGATTCGATGCGGCGCGAAGCGCAACATCTGGACGTTTCCGGCTGGGTGCGCAACCGCAGCGACGGCGCGGTGGAAGCCGTGGTGCAAGGCGATGCCGGGGCGGTGGATGCCCTCGTGCGCTGGGCGCATCGCGGCCCGCCGATGGCTGGCGTGGAGCGCGTCGAGATCGCGCCGGGCGAGGGCGAATTTTCCAATTTCGAGATAATCAGATAAGCGAACTGCCTGGAGATGCCCGTCAATAGGCGTTCTCCGTGCAGCGAATGGTGTAGATCGCCTATTGACGGGCATCTCCATGAGGTGGCGAAATTCAGGGTGGGCACACTGTTGTGCCCACCCTGAATTTGGGTTGATTTTGTAGGGGCGAATTCATTCGCCCCTACAACCCCCATCTACCCTGCCACACGCTACTCACCATTTCAAAAATACTTTGCCCAGCCACAAGCCCAGCAGCCCAATCCCCAGCATCGGCAAATAATGCCACTCGACCACATGCGCGATGGAGTCGTTGACTTCGTGCAGGCGCAGCCACAATGCGCCGACGCTGAACGCGGAGAGCAGGGCGACGCTGCCCGCGAGGCGATAGTGGGTGCTGGCAAATTTGCGCATTGAATAGAACGTCCACACGGCGGGCAACAGCGTCATCAGCGTGATGCTGAGCGTGCATTCGAAGCTGTGCACGGGCAGTGGAGCGGGCGGGTTGTCGGAGCGCCAGGCCAGAAATAGCAGCAGCACAAGCAGCGCGAAGGACGCAACCGGTGCGAACGCGAGGCGGCGTTTCTGGTGCAGGTCGGGGAAGGCGAGCAGGGCAGCGCTGAGTGAAGTGACGATGAACACGGCGAGCAGCGCGGCGAGCTCGGCGATGAACCATGGGTTGCCCAGCGTGGCGCGCCAGTCAGGGCGCAGGCCGGAGAAGGCGAGCGACACGGCCAGATAAATGGCTGCTGCGCCCATCCATTGCAGGCTGAGTTTGAACGGGTGCGGCGCGGGTTTCACTTGAGTCGCATCCTGCGCGAGTTGCGCCACGAGGTCGTCGATGTTGGTCATTTGAGATACCCTAAATTTTCAATTTCGTCATTCCCGCAAAAGCGGGAATCCAGCGTTTTCAAAACATGCATTTTTTGTCCTTGCTTCGCAAGGTTATTTTGTTCAACTGGATTCCCGCTTTCGCGGGAATGACGTGATTTGTAGCGTGCCAATTATTTTTCCAATCTTTCTCTCAATACTTTGTAGGCGCGGTGCGCCGCGACTTTCACTGCCGATTCGTTCATGCCGATTTTCTCGGCGACTTCTTTGGCGGTAAAACCGTCCTGATGCATCAAGCGCAGGATAGTCGCCTGCTTCTCTGGCAGTTTTTCCACTTCCTTGCTGATTGATTCGTAGCTGATGGCGGATTCGGTTACATCCTCATGCAAACTTTCTTCCAGCTCGTCGAAATCGGCGGCATGGCGCAACTGGTCGGCATAGTGCATGCGCAGGTGGTCGTGCAGGCGAAACTGGGCGATGGCAAAGGCCCACGGCTTGTACGGGCGCTGGCCGTCGTAAGTGTGGCGCGCCTTGTGGATAGAGATCAGGATCTCCTGCAACACGTCATCCACCTCGCCGGAAAAACTCAGACGCTTGGACAGGAACGGACGCAGCAAGCGCGCGGTGGCTTGCAGCAAGTCGGTGTAGGCGCGCTGGTCTCCGTTAAGAGACTGGCGCATCAACGCTTCCAGATTGTTGTTTTGTTCTGTCAATTAAACCCTGCTAAACATTTATCGCACACCCGTCATTGATGAAACTACTAGCCATTCGACTAGGTCATCAAAAGACGATGACCAAGTCGCTGGTTATCCGGCGCAGGCCGGAATCCAGTGCAGTTATTCAACATGCAGTTGGAGTTTGTCCGCTACGCGGAATCATTTTTTTCTGCTGGATTCCGGCCTGCGCCGGAATGACGAAAAAAGTGTGTAACCTTTTTTCCGCGCCGCCCGAACTAACCAGTGCAAGGGGGCTGTTTTCACAATAGCAAACCCGTTGCGACGATGCCATTTTATTCATCAAGGAGATGCACATGAACAAACTATTCTCCGCAATGCTAGCTCTCGGCCTGGTCGCCGCCAGCGCCAGTGCCGCGCCCGCAGATCAAACAGCGGTGTTCGCGGGCGGTTGTTTCTGGGGCGTGGATGCCGTTTTCAAGCACGTCAAAGGCGTGACGGATGTAGTGTCCGGCTATGCGGGCGGCGATGCGGACACGGCGCATTACGATCAGGTCAGCAATGGCGATACCGGACATGCCGAGTCGGTGCGCGTGCATTTCGATCCGCAGCAGGTTTCCTATCAGCAGCTGTTGCAAGTGTTCTTTAACGTGGCGCACGACCCGACCGAGTTGAACCGCCAAGGGCCGGACACCGGGACGCAATATCGTTCGGCAATTTTTTATACCAGCAACGAGCAAATGAAAATCGCGCAAAGCTATATTCAACAGCTCACCGCTACGCACGCATTTTCTTCGCCCATCGTTACCCAGATTGTGCCGCTGCAGCAGTTCTATCCGGCGGAGGACTATCACCAGAATTATCTGGCGCTGCATCCCTACCAGCCCTACATTGTGTTCAACGACCAGCCCAAGCTGAATCGTTTTCGCGCGCAATTTCCGGCGCTGTACCAATAATATTTTCGGGGGCGACAATGAATAATAACGATCAAACACGCAGACGTTTACTGCAAGGCATGGGCGCGGTGATGCTGTCGGCATTGTTGCCAGCGAGCAAAGTATTCGCGGCCATTTTTACACCGCCGCAGAAATTGCCCGCCACGCAGTCGGTGTATCGGGTGAAGGGGCATGCCTGGGTGAACGGCAACCGGGTGGATGCCAACACGCGCATCGTCCCCGGCGATACGGTGAAGACCGCCGAGGGCGCCGAACTGGTGTTCGTGGTTGGCGATCACGCCATGCTGCTGCGCGGCGGCAGCCATCTGGTGATCGAGCGCAAAGATGAAAATGACTTGAGCTCGCTGTTGATCGGCGGCTTGCGTTTGTTCGCGGGCAAACTGCTGTCGGTGTCGCGCAACAAAGGCCTGCGCATCGCCACGCCGACGGCCACCATCGGCATACGCGGCACGGGCGTGTATCTGGAAGCGGGCGCGGAGAAAACCTATTTTTGCGACTGCTACGGTGAAGTGGATGTCGCGGCCAACGGCGATGCAACCAGCAACGAAACCGTGGTGTCCAAGCATCACGACAAGCCGCTGTACATCCTCGGCAACGGCCAGCCCGGACAGTGCATCCACGATGCGAATCGCCTGGCGCATCCCAACCATACTGATGACGAATTGATTATGGCCGAAGCGTTGGTCGGGCGGATGCCGCCGTTCATGTAGGTGCGAATTTATTCGCACGCGCAACGTGAAATGTGCGAATGAATTCGCACCTACAAACAATCTACGATATGGAGGTGACATCATGCAACGCAGAGAATTCTTGCAGACCTTATCCGGGGTGGCGCTGATGTTTTCGACGCGCTCTTTTGCCGCGATGACATCCACCAACGACGAAGTCACCATCATGCGTTTTTCCGACGGCGGCAAGCCGCTGGGACTCGCCACCGTGCCCAGGGTGCACAAGGATGCAGAATGGAAAAAACGCCTGTCGCCGCTGGCGTATGAAGTGACGCGGCAGCAAGGCACCGAGCGCGCATTTTCGCAACCCGGTTACAACCGGCACGAGCCGGGGCTGTACCGTTGCGTGTGCTGCGACAACGCCCTGTTCGATGCAAAAACCAAATACGATTCCGGCACGGGTTGGCCCAGCTTCTGGCAACCCATCGCGGCGCAGAACGTGCGCGAACTTACCGATTCCATGTTCGGCATGACGCGTACCGAAGTGCGCTGCGCCCTGTGCGATGCCCACCTCGGCCACGTGTTCGACGACGGGCCAAAGCCGACGGGATTGCGCTATTGCATGAACACCGTGGCGTTGAGGTTTGTGCCGAAACCGAAATAGCCTAATTACAAGTGTTCCCTCACCCCAACCCCTCTCCCGGAGGGAGAGGGACTTCGGCTCCCTTCTCCCATCGGGAGAAGGGGGGGGGATGAGGGAACACTCCCCAATGTTTCACCCATCCAACAAATGGAGATTTACATGTTGATCTTCCTCCTCGCCTACCTCGGCGGCATCCTCACCATCCTCAGCCCGTGCGTGTTGCCGGTGCTGCCCTTCGTGTTCGCGCGTTCCGAGCAATCGTTCCGCCGCTCCGGCCTGCCCATCCTGTTCGGCATGGCGGCGACGTTCACCGTGCTCGCCAGTTTGGCGGCAGTGGGCGGCGCGTGGCTGGTCGAGGTCAATCAATACGGACGTTACGCGGCGATGCTGTTGTTGCTGCTGCTGGGGCTGGCGCTGATCTTCCCGGCATGGTCGGAACGCATGATGCGTCCATTCGTTTCCTTCGGCGGGCGTTTGCAACAACATGCCGACCAGCAAGGCAGCCTGAAAGGTTCGCTGCTGCTGGGCGTGGCGGTCGGCTTTTTGTGGGCCCCTTGCGCCGGGCCGATTCTGGGGCTGGTGTTGGCCGGTGCGGCGCTGCATGGCGTAAATTGGTACAGCGCACTGTTGCTGCTGACCTTCGCTGCCGGTGCGGCGACCTCGCTGGCGGTGGCGCTGCTGGCCAGCGCGCGCGTCATCGGCTGGATGAAACGCAGCTTCGGTGTGGAAGAGTGGGTGCGCCGCGTGCTGGGCGTGGCCGTGGTGGCGGGCATCGTGGTCATCGCCTTCGGTTGGGATACGCGCTTCCTCGCGCAGTTCACCTCGGCCAACACCACCGCCACCGAACAGAAGCTGATCGCCCATCTGGCGCAAACGCCGAAGATCGCGCTGGATAGCGATGCCAGAATGGCGCCGCCGCTGGCCGGCGCGACGCACTGGCTCAACTCGCCGCCGCTGACCAGCGACATGTTGCGCGGCAAAGTCGTGCTGGTGGATTTCTGGACCTACTCCTGCATCAACTGCCTGCGCACCCTGCCTTACCTGAAAGCGTGGGACGCAAAATATCGTGCGCAAGGCTTGGTCATCGTTGGCGTGCATGCGCCGGAATTCGCCTTCGAGAAAGACCAGCACAATGTCGAACAGGCCGTGCGCGAACTGGGCATCACCTACCCGGTAGCGCTGGACAATAACTACACAATCTGGAACGCCTACCACAACGAATACTGGCCCGCGCACTACCTGATCGACGCGCAAGGCCGCATTCGCCACCAGCATTTCGGCGAAGGCGCATATGCCGAAACCGAACAGATGATCCAGAGCCTGCTCAAGGAAGCGCATCAAAATCTGGCGTTGAATAGCGGGCTGGTCAAAGTGCAAGGCGAGGGCGCCACAGCGGCGGCAGCGGATACAGAACGCTCGCCGGAAACCTACCTCGGCTACGCGCGCGGACAAAATTTCGCCTCGCGCGAAGACGTGCAAGCGGACACGTTCGCAAAATACACCGCGCCGAAAACCCTCAAGCTCAACCACTGGGCGCTGAGCGGCAACTGGCAGATCGGCAGCGAATCCGTCCTGCTGCAAACACCCGGCGGCGCCATCAGCTACCGCTTCCAGGGACGCGACCTGCATCTGGTGCTGGGCTCGCACAACGGCAAACCGCTGCGCTACAAAGTGACGCTGGACGGAAAAGAGCCGGGCGCGGATCACGGCGCCGATACCGATGCGCAAGGCAACGGCGTGGTGCAGGAACAGCGCCTGTATCAACTGGTGCGCCAGAGCGGTGAGATCAGGAACCGGACCTTCCGCATCGAGTTTCTGGATGGCGGGGTGGAGGGGTTTGCGTTTACGTTTGGTTAGGGGGTGTGCGTTGCAGATTGGCTATTGACGGGTGTCTTCATGGGGTATGAATAGGGTGAGTGCGCACAAATTGCGTGGTGCGGAAACACGTCCGACCTTGCAACGAACAGCATAACAGGAACCGCTGTAGCGGCGTTCCGTGACCGAGAGCGAACGATTTTGATGCGCTTGTTAGCTATACCTATATTTCATTAAGTTCATGTTTCATGCGCTCCCTTAGCGCATTGCGATATCGAAGAACTAACTTCCCAGACTCTTCCGCTTGGTTTTTGTAAGGTGCAATTTGCGTTTGATCGTTCCAGAACTGTGGCGTTGACATGAATTTCATTATTTCAACCGTATCATCAGTTGACTTCTTCATGGCCAACTCTAGTTTATCCAGCAACTCATCAATTTCAGACGAAGATACTAAGCGAATACTGTTTGTTTCATTTGCCACTTTGATTTGCTCTTCGTACAGCTCGTTAAATAGGGATTGTGTGGCGTTGTTGAATATGACAATCGCATTATTATTTGAGCCACCACCTTCTAGGCAGGACGCAAGGTATTCATTCATCATAGGAGAAAATCGCTCTACAAAAAGCTTGTAACCCCTGCCGTTAAACTGATCGAGCATTGTGAAATATTTTGAGAACTGTGACCTTTTGTCTTCGTATTGATATTTTCGTTTTTCAATATCCAGAGAATGCAGTTTTTTTAACTCTTCAACTTCAGAATGATATTTCGCAATAATTCTTTGTTTATCATCTTCCAGTTTTTCAACGTCTTCATGCAACGCTCTATTAGCCCCTTTAGCTTTTGAGTAAGCTGTAAGATAAAGAGACAGCAAACCGAGCAAATAACTCACTAACAAACCAAGTGCCAAGTCTAGATTCATAGCTTTTCCTCCAGCCCGCGTAGGGCGCAACACCCAAGGGTGCAAGAACCTCTGCGAGGTAACCAACGGGCATTGCGGCGTATGTAAAAGATCATAACATCCGGCGCAATAAAGATTGCGCCCTACGATGTCTTCGCTGCCCGCGTGGGCGCATGAAACGTGCCCACCCTACGAAATTCAAAACCGACTTCGCGCAGATGCCCGTCAATAGGCGTTCTGCATCATGCGCTGCGTGTAGGTCGCCTATTGACGGGCATCTTCACGTGGTACGCATCAGGCAAATGTCTGGACAGCAAAACCCAACCCCTCCCAGCCTCCCCTTGTCAGGGGAGGTGCGGCTCGGTTCTCCCCCTGACAAGGGGGAGTTAGAGGGGGTTGGGTTTTGCGGAAATATAAATCTATCTGTTCGCCGTCATGCCCCTATCACACAACCCCGCTATAACCCCGCTTCATGATGAAGCGCATCGCACTCGCATTGCTCTTGATGACCAGCCCGCGTAGGGCGCAATAACTAACGGGCATTGCGCCGTATGTAAGAAATCAAAACAACCGGCGCAATATTGATTGCGCTCTACGATGTCTGTGCAGCTTCGTTGAAATCCCAACATCCGACCTCGCGTAGATGCCCGTCAATAGGCGTTCTGCATCATGCGCAGCGTGTAAATCGCCTATTGACGGGCATCTTCACGGGGTTGGTATAAATATTAGATTGCGTGCAACGCTGTGCTGGTATGCGGGGAAGTTACAAATCGCCCACCGACAGCATCGGCAGCCCGTGTATCCACACCAGCGTTTCTTTGAGGGGGGTGCATTCGGTTTTGGCGCGGATTTCGCTGAGGCTGCCGCAGTACGAGCCGCGCATCCACAGCTTGACCAGATGGTGGTGGTCGCTGAGTTTCACGCCGATGTGCGAGGCGAGCAGCAGCGGCGAGAGTTTGGCTTTGCGTTCCATGGTATGGCTGCGCAGGCACAGTATGGCTTGGTCCAGCGCTTCGTTCAGCAGCAGTTCTTCGTTGAATTCCACGCGTTCTTCGGCGAAATCGGCCTGGTCGAGTTTGTTGCGCTGGCCGATGAGCAGACCCTTGTCTTCCGGGATAACCAGAAACCATTCGGCGCGCGGGAATCCTTTGGCGCTGGTGTAGGCGGTGGTGACGATGAACGGTGTGTCGATGTAGCCGAGCGGGTCGGCGAGGTGCACGCGGAAGCTGGGTTTGAATTCCATGATCGCGCCCTCAAGTCATCTTCAGGTGTTCGAGGCCGCCCATCACGTCGCGGTCTTTGGTGGCCTGGCCTTCCAGTTTGATCTTCAGGCGCAGGTCGTTGACCGAGTCGGCGTTCTTCAGCGCTTCTTCGTAGCTGATCATGCCGTTCTCGTGCAGATCGAACAGTGCCTGGTCGAAGGTCTGCATGCCGAGTTCGCGCGATTTGGACATCACGACTTTGATCTCGTGCACTTCGCCCTTGAAGATGAGGTCGGCGATCAGCGGCGAGTTGAGCAGAATTTCGATGGCGGCGGCGCGGCCTTTGCCGTCGCGTTTGGGGATCAGGCGCTGCGACACCAGCGCCTTGATGTTGAGCGACAAGTCCATCAGCAGTTGTTCGCGGCGCTCTTCCGGGAAGAAGTTGATGATGCGGTCCAGCGCCTGGTTGGCGCTGTTGGCGTGCAATGTCGCCATGCACAAGTGGCCGGTCTCGGCGAAGGCCACGGCGTATTCCATGGTTTCGCGGTCGCGGATTTCGCCGATCAGGATCACGTCCGGTGCCTGGCGCAAGGTGTTCTTCAGCGCGGCTTGCCAGTTGTCGGTATCCACGCCCACTTCGCGGTGGGTGATGATGCTCTTGTCGTGCTCGTGCACGTATTCCACCGGGTCTTCGATGGTGATGATGTGGCCGTAGCTGTTGTGGTTGCGGTGGCCGATCATGGCGGCCAGCGAGGTGGATTTACCCGAACCGGTACCGCCGACCATAATCACCAGTCCGCGCTTGGTCATCACCACGTCTTTCAGCACCTCCGGCAAACCCAGCTCGTCGAAATTGGGAATCTTGGTGGTGATGGTGCGCAACACCATGCCGACGCGCTGCATTTGCATGAACACGTTGACGCGGAACCGCCCGATGCCGGGCGGGCTGATGGCGAAGTTGCATTCGTGCGTGGATTCGAATTCGGCGGCCTGGCGGTCGTTCATGATGCTGCGCGCCAGTTCCTGCGTGTGTTGCGGGTTCAGCGCCTGATTCGATACCGGGGTCATCCTGCCGTCGATCTTGAAGGCGGGCGGGAAGTTGGCGGTAATAAACAGGTCGGAGGCTTTTTGCGAGACCATCCCGCGCAATAAATTGTGAACCAGTTCGGTGGCCTGATCGCGTTCCATTGTTTTCTCCCAAATATATCCAGCTTGTTATTATTTATGTGTGGTGCATAAAGCGCGTCGCGCGTATCCACCGTAGTGCAATTTTAAAAAATGTTTAAGCTGGGAACAGGTCTTTATTCGCGGCCTTGGTACGCGCTTCGGCGGAAGAGACCACGCCGCGTTTTACCAGGTCGGTCAGACATTGATCCAGCGTCTGCATGCCGATATTGCCGCCGGTCTGAATGGCGGAATACATCTGCGGCACTTTCGCTTCGCGGATCAGGTTGCGGATGGCCGGTGTGCAAATCATGATCTCGTGCGCCGCCGCGCGACCCGAGCCGTCCTTGGTCTTGAGCAGCGTTTGCGAGATCACCGCGCGCAGCGATTCGGACAACATCGCGCGCACCATTTCTTTTTCGTCCGCCGGGAACACGTCGATGATACGGTCGATGGTCTTGGCCGCCGAACTGGTGTGCAGCGTGCCGAACACCAGGTGGCCGGTTTCCGCCGCCGACATCGCCAGGCGGATGGTTTCCAGATCGCGCATTTCGCCGACGAGGATCACGTCCGGGTCTTCGCGCAAGGCGGAACGCAACGCGTTGTTGAACGACAAGGTATGCGGGCCGACTTCGCGCTGGTTGACCAGACATTTTTTCGATTCGTGCACGAATTCGATCGGGTCTTCCACGGTCAGGATGTGGCCCATTTCGGTTTCGTTTTTGTGGTTGACCATCGCCGCCAGCGTGGTCGATTTGCCCGAGCCGGTGGGGCCGGTTACCAGCACCATGCCGCGCGGATAGTCGGCGATGGCTTCAAAAATTTTCGGTGCCTTGAGATCTTCCAGCGAAAGAATCTTGGAAGGAATGGTACGCATGACCGCCGCCGCGCCGCGATTCTGGATGAAGGCGTTGACGCGGAAACGCGCCAGGTTCGGCACTTCGAACGAGAAGTCAATTTCCTTGTTCTCCTCGTAATGTTTGCGCTGCCCGTCGTTCATGATGTCGTACACCATGGCGTGGACTTCCTTGTGGTCCATGGCGGGCAGGTTGATGCGGCGCATGTCGCCGTGCACGCGGATCATGGGTGGCAAACCGGACGAGAGGTGCAAGTCTGAGGCTTTGTTCTTCACGCCGAAGGCGAGCAGTTCGGTAATATCCATATATAATCCCTGAGCAAAAATGCGTTAAACCAAAATGCTTTTTAGCCGCAGAGAACACAGGGTGCACAGAGAGATGGTTTTTCCACTTTTCGTAAGCACCCCCAAAAAGTGAGCAACTCTTGCGGTTTACCCTTTGGTTTTCTCTGTGATCTCTGTGTCCTCTGTGGCTAATTGTTTTTTTCTTGGTCGAAAGGCGACTGTCCGGGCGATTATGACTGCAATCCTCTCCAACTTGCAAGCCACCCGCGAAGCCATCGCGCAGGCCGCCAAAGCGGCGCACAGAAACGTTACAGATGTTCACTTGCTGGCGGTGAGCAAGACCTTTCCGGCGCAAGCGGTGCGCGCGGCATATCAGGCCGGACAAACCGCCTTCGGCGAAAATTATTTGCAGGAAGCGCTGGACAAAATTGAGGCGCTACGCGACCTGCCGCTGGAGTGGCATTTCATCGGCCCCATCCAGAGCAACAAGACGCGCCCCATCGCCGAGCATTTCGCCTGGGTGCACGGCGTGGATAGATTGAAAATCGCCGAACGCCTGTCCGCGCAACGCCCGCCGCAGTTGCCGCCGCTGAATATCTGCCTGCAAGTGAACGTGAGCGGCGAAGACAGCAAGAGCGGTGTCGCGCCGCAGGAGGTTCTGCAACTGGCGCGGGAAGTGAAGCAATTGCCGCGCTTGAAGTTGCGCGGCTTGATGGCGATTCCCGCGCCCGCTGCCGATGCTGTCGCGCAGCGCATTCCCTTTGCGCAGATGCGGTCTCTGTTAGAAAACTTGAACGGACAGGGCATGATGTTGGATACTCTGTCGATGGGCATGTCGCACGACTTCGCGGCGGCGATACTCGAAGGCGCGACGATAGTGCGCGTGGGAACGGCGATATTCGGTAACCGGAATTACGGGGAGCGCAAATGAGAATCACATTTATCGGCGGCGGCAACATGGCGTGCGCCTTGATCAGCGGCTTGATCCGGCGCGGTTATTCGCCCGCCAAAATGCACGTGGTGGAAGTATGCAACGACCGCTGCATCGAACTGCATAACGAATTCGGCGTGAGAGCCACCACAGTGCTGGCCGAGGCGGTGGCGCAAGGCGACGCGGTGATCCTCGCGGTCAAGCCGCAACAATTGCAGGAGGTCGCGTTGCAGCTTGCACCGCTGATCGGCGACCAGCTGGTCATCTCCATCGCGGCGGGCATCCGCACGGAAGACATCGCGCGCTGGACGGAAACCGAAAATGTCGTGCGCTGCATGCCCAACACGCCCGCGCTGATCCGCAGCGGCGTGACCGCTTTGTATGCCATGCCTGCGGTCGATCCCGACCTGTGCCAGAGCGTCGAGTCGATCATGGGTTCGGTAGGCAGCACCTTGTGGGTCGAAGACGAAGACAAGCTGGACGCGGTCACCGCCATCTCCGGCAGCGGCCCGGCCTATGTGTTCTATTTCATCGAAGCCATGCAGCAAGCCGCCTCCGAACTGGGCATAGACGCGGAGCAAGCGCGGCAACTGGTGCTGGATACTTTTCTCGGCGCGACCAAACTGGCCGAGCAAAGCCGCGACAATGTCATCACCCTGCGCTCGCGCGTCACCTCCAAAAACGGCACCACCGAGCGCGCCATCCAGACCATGGATGCCTTGCGCGTGAAGCAGGACATCGTCGATGCGATCTACGCCGCCACCAAGCGTTCCAGAGAAATGGGCGAAGAGTTGGGAAAGGACATGCCCGATGCTGGCTGAAGCCGTTTCATTTCTGATCGACGCGCTGATCCAACCGTTCGCCGCTGTTTTGTTGTTCCGCTTCCACGCCGTGTGGCTGAAAGCGCCCATGCGCAACCCCGTCGGCGAATTCCTCATGGCGCTTACCGACTTCATTGTGCTGCGCACCCGCCGCTATGTGCCCTCGGCCTGGGGATTCGACACCTCCACCTTGCTGCTGGCTTTCGCGGCCGAGTTCCTCTACCTGACCATTTTGCTGTGGACGCAAGGCTACGGGTTCGAGAGTTTTCCGCTGACCGGCTTGCTGGCGTGGACCGCCATCAAATTGCTCAAGATCAGCGTGTATCTGCTCATCGCCACGCTGCTGGCCGAAGCGGTGCTGTCCTGGGTCAACCCGCACACCCCGCTCGCGCCGATGCTGTTCGCGGTCAACCGTCCCTTCCTGCAACCCCTGCGCAACGCCATTCCGCCGGTGGGCAGAGTCGATCTTTCCGTGCTGGTGCTGTTCCTGATTCTCCAGCTCATCCTCATCGTGCCGATTGACGGCACGGAACGCGCCGTGATGAGATTGTTGTGAGCGAGTGGTATCGCCGCAACGGCGACGTGCTCACGCTGACGCTGCACGTCCAGCCCGGCGCGAAACGCACCGAAGTGCAAGGGCTGCACGGCGCAGCCCTGAAAATCCGCCTCGCCGCCCCACCCGTCGAAGGTCGCGCCAACGAAGCCCTGCTCAAATTCATCGCCGATTTTTTCGACGTGCCCCTGCGCCAGGTCGAACTCAAACAAGGCGGCCAATCGCGCCACAAAGTGCTGGCGGTGACGGGGAGCAACGTCGCGGCGGAAAGTTTGCTGGGCGGCTGACCGCAAACACCAACTGCCCGAAGTGCCCGCAAGGGGTAGGCCGTGGATGTAAAGCCGACAAGTCGGCAACATCCACGCACATGGCCGTCAATAGGCGTTCTTCATGCATTGCATGATGCAGATTGCCTATTGGCGGGCGTTGCGGAGCATCCGTACTTGTTCCCTCTCCTTCCGGGAGAGGGTTAGGGTGAGGGAGCGCTCGTTGAAGCTCGCATCACCCCGTGATAGTCAGCCGCGCTTCCAACCCGCCTTCATCCCGCGCCAGCAATTCAACTTTCCAACCATTGGCTTCGGCCAATTGCCGCGCGATGGCGAGGCCGAGGCCGCTGCCGCCGGTGGTTTGGCTGCGCGATGTTTCCACGCGGTAGAACGGGCGGAACACATTTTCCAGTTCTTGCGGCGGAATGCCGGGGCCGTTATCCAGAATGCGGATCACGGTTTTGTTGCCGGAAATTTCCAGTTTGAGTTCGACCGTTTTTCCGCCGCCGTAGCGGATGGCATTGCCCAGCAAATTGCCCAAAATTCTGCGCAGCGACATCTCGCCCGCAACAATTTTTGCTTCTCCGTGCGCCTGCCAAACCGCTTGCGCGCCGTCGGTTTTGGCGTTGTCGGCCAATTCGTCCAGCAAGTGGTTGAGGTCAATCAGTTGTGCCGGTTCTTTTTGCAAATCGCGGCTCACGCCCAGGAATTCTCCTATGAGCCGGTTCATGTCTTCCACATCGCGTTGCAGGCGCGCGATCAGTTTGGGGTCGGTGTTGTCCGGCAGCATTTCGATGGCGAGGCGCATGCGCGCCAGCGGCGTGCGCAAGTCGTGCGAGATGCCCGCCAGCAGGGTGGTGCGATTGGCGAGCAGTTCGCGCACTTGCAGCGCCATCTGGTTGAGCGTGTCGGAGAGGCTGGACAGTTCGCTGATGCCGGTTTCCGGCAGCGCTTCGGGGATGTTTCCTTCGCCGATTTTTTGTGCCGCCAGCGAAAACAATGCCAGCGGTTTGGTGATGCGCCGCGCCAGAACGAAGGCGGTGAGCAGTGTCAAAACAATCGTGGCGGCCAGCGCCAGCAACAATATTTTAAGCGGATCCATATTGAGGCGCTCTTTGGGGAAACCGATGCGGATCAGTTTGCCTCCGGCATGGATTTCCGCCCAGAACCAGGTGGTTTCAAAATTCGTTATCTTGATTGAAACGGGCTCGCCTGCTCGCGCCGACAGCGCGCTGTCCAGCAGCGACAAATAGGGCAGATACACGTCGTGTTTGGGCAAGGGCGGCAGGTCGTCGAACAGCATGAACTGGTGTTTGTTGGCCAATTCCAGTTCAAAGTCCTTGCGCGTTTCGGGCGGCAGTTCGACCCAGGTTTGCGCCGATAACACCAGCAGCGCAGCCAAGTCGTCGGCGGAGCGTTTGGCCATCGGCAGCATGAGGTAATTCACCGTTGCGAGGATGAAACAAAATTGCAGGATCAATAGCGCGCTCGCCACCGTGAATGCGGTGCTGCGCAGAAGGGGGCGCGTTTTTTTGACGTTGCGCATGGTCAGGACGGGTTGTCCGCAAACAAATATCCTTCGCCCCACACCGTGCGGATATACAGCGGGGCGTTGGGGTCGTCTTCGATTTTGCGGCGCAAGCGGGTGACGCGCACGTCAATGCTGCGATCAAACGGCGAGCGCTCGTAACCTTTGAGCATATCCATGATGCTGTCGCGGCTCAGCACGCGGTTGGGATGTTCGATAAAAATCCGCAACAGATTGAACTCGCCTGCGGTCAACGGCACGCTGCTGCCGTTCCTGTGCAAATCGCGCGAGTCGATATTCAGCACAAAATCGCCGAAGCGGTGTGCGCTTTGCCTGCCGCTTTCAACCGGGGTTTGCGTATTTTCGCTGCGCCGCAACAAGGCGCGCACACGCGCCAGCAACTCGCGCGGATTGAACGGCTTGGCCAGATAATCGTCCGCGCCCACTTCCAGTCCCACGATGCGGTCCACATCGTCGCCGCGCGCGGAAAGCATGATGATGGGAATCGCGCTGCGACCGCGCAACCGGCGCGCCAGCGACAAACCGTCCTCGCCCGGCAGCATCAGGTCGAGAATCACGATGTCGGCGGCATGCGCGGCAAAGAACGCGTCCATCGCGCCGCCGTCCGCCACCGTGGAGACCTGAAATCCCTGCGCGGAAAGATATTGCTGCAGCAGTTCGCGCAGCCCCGCATCGTCATCCACCACCAGAATATGTTTGTTGTCCATGCGCTTCACTATACCCGATGACGAATTTGTATGTCATGGCCGAAAGCCGCGCGGTAACACATCGTTACAATTTGCCGCTATTCTGAAATTGGCGGGTAACGGCTGAAGCGCACTATGCACCCATCAGGCAGGCAAGCTGATTCGGTTAACAAACATTTCAACAGGAGATCATCATGAAAACGAACACTCTATTTCTCGGCAGCGCAATGGTTTTGGCCTTGGCTGCCAGCGGCGCAAGTTTTGCGGCGGACAGCACCCCAGCACCGACAGATCCCGCCACGCTTCGCGCGCAACATCGCGCCGAAACCGCAGGTATGACAGTTGAAGAACGCGCGGCTTATCGCGCCAAGAAGCAAGCGGAAATGACCGTCGAGCAACGCGCCGCCATGCGCGCATCTGCCGGTGGCGGCAACAAGGGCGGCAAGGGCGCAGGCATCAAAGCGCGCGACGGTTCCGGTACGGGCAAGATGCGCGGCGCATCGGGAACACGCGGCGGCGGCATGGGGCAGGGCGCGGGGCGCTAATGGGTGTCAGGCAAATTATTTTGCCAGCCACGGATGAACACGGATTCACACAGATAAAACCGCGCATCAATTGAGGATTGCAACTCACCCGAAAGGTGTGTGCGAGTTTTCAGAATGAATTGATTTTTATCCGTGTTTCATCGGTGTTCATCCGTGGCTCAATTTCATTTTCAGGATCATTGCGGATCAATCATGAAAAACAAATCTCAATTTGCAGTCGGCCTCGGCAGTGTCGCAATGCTGTTGGGATTGGTTTTGTTTGCTGCGCCGGTCGGGGCGACAGAGCAAACTGCGGCGGTACGCGTGCCTCTGAAAACCATGAATCAGGCCGAGTATGAAGCGTATCGCGAGCAACTGCGCCAGCATGAAAAAGGCGTTGCGCCGGACGCAGCCAAAGAAAAAACACCGCAGGCTGATGACGATGCGAATGCGCGAGAAGACAAGCCCAAGCGCAACGGCTACGGCAAAGGTTACCGCGCCCGCAACGGGCAGGGCGGCGCGGGCGGCTATCGCGGCGGAATGATGAATCGCGGCGCAATGCGCAGATAAAAAATGGTGGTGAAGACATGAAACAAACTAAATTGATGACGGGTATTTTGCTGGGTGTATTTTTTTCATCCGCCGCTTTTGCGGCAGATGAAAACCGCGTCACGCTGTCCGGCGGATTCGATTACAGCTCGGGAAAATACGGCACTGCCAACACGACCGACATCGTTTCCATCCCGCTCAATGCCCTGTACGAATCGGGAGCCTGGGCATTCAAATTGACCGTGCCCTATCTGCGGGTCAGCGGCGACAGCAGTGTCGTGGCCAGCGGCATGCACGGCGGCAGACGAATGATGTCCTCCGGCATGTCCGGTTCGACGAGCACGACGAGCGGCAACACTGTGCAAAGCGGGTTGGGAGATGTGGTGACCATGGCGATGTACAACGTCTATGCGAGCGACGATTCCGGCACAGGCATAGACCTCGGCGGCCGAATCAAATTCGGCACGGCAAGCAAGGCGCTGGGGACGGGCGAAAACGATTACGCGCTCCAGATGTACGCCTACCGCGATATTGAAAATTTTTCGCCCGGCATCATGCTGGGCTACGAAGTGCCGGGCAGCTCCGCAGCATTGCCATTGAGCAATGCGTGGTACGGCTCGGTCGGCAGCGCCTATTATTTCAGCGATCAAACCAGCGCGGGCTTGGAGTACAAGTACGCGCAGAAAGCCTCGGTCACCGGCGCACCGCAACGCGAACTGACCCTCTATGCCGCACAACAAATGGGCGAAACCTTCAACCTGCGCGGCTACTTGCTAAAAGGTTTTGCGGACGGCAGCCCCGATTACGGGATCGGCATGACGGTGGCAGCGACGTTCTGAATTAACGCAGTCGCTCTAACTCAAGACATCGTGAAGAAGCCCGTCAATAGGCGATCTAAGCAATGTGCCTAGCAGAACACGGTGCCCGCTAAATCCGATCGAACAGCATTTCCAGCTTGAGCAGCAGCAATGGTTCGGGCTTGAAGCCCGACTCTCTGGGGTAGTGCAGTTGCGGGTTGATCTCGAAGAATAGCCAGCGCCGGTTCAGTTGCTGGCGGTAGCGTAGCGACAACACGTAATCGTTTACCTGCCGTTGCGGGCGGCTGCTGCCGATAGCGCTCGCTTCATAGTGCAGGGCACGCTGCTCGTCCAGCGTGTGAAACACCGAAAAATCCTGGCGCAGATCGAAGTTTTGCGAGCGATGCATCCAGGTGGCGCTGCTGGAGGCGCGGAACAATGCCGGTTCGCCCAGCGCATGCTCGAAGTCGATCAGCGTGGTTTCGCCGCTTCCCGTGCGCTCGAACCAGAACGCGGTCTCGGCAATTTTCATGCGCCATGAAGCCAGCGGGATGGCCTTGCTCAAACGGGCGCGGGCGTAAGGCTGAACCGGCGTTTGCACCTGAATACCGAGATCGGAACTGTAGTGCCAGGCGCTCTCGCTCGGCTTCTCGTAGCGTACCGCCACGCCGTAGTTGTCGGGGGTGGCGAGCTGGCTGACGGGCTGCGTCTGGTTGATTTTCTCCGCGTCGGATACGTTTTTTTCGGGATCGCTTTCCAGCAACAAGTGCAGGCGCTCTTCGGTGGCAGGCAGGCGCAGCTTGGCTTTCAAGGCAGGGCTTGCCTGGCGGTTGCCGCCCCGTTGCATCAACTCGTTCAAGTCGAGCTGCAACACGCTTTGGTTGGCTTCCTGAAAGTTGCGCTCGTTGCCGAAGAAACGATCCACGCCGGAGACGAAGCCGACGAATTTCTGCGACACATAATCGCGCGTGCTATCGACCGCTTCGATACTGTTCTCGGCAATCGCCCGCTCGATGCTGGCTTCGTCGGCGCGGGCCAGCGACGAAAGCAGCAAAGCGGCGGCCAGACACAGCCGGAGCGCACGGAAGAAGCGGTGGGGTTTCATGGTTCCGGCAGCCTGCATGTTACGAATCGTTTCGACCTTCCTGCATCAGTTGCTTGCGCGCGGCCAATAATTCCTTGCGCCGTTGTTCATCCACTTGCGGGTAGTGCATATCGAGCGACCTGAAGGTGTCGAGGACGATCTGCGAAATAATCAGGCGCGCGTTTTCCTTGTCGTCGGCGGGCACCACGTACCACGGCGCGTCCTGGCTGCTGGTGGCGCTGAGGCACGCTTCATAGGCCTGCATGTATTGCTTCCAGAACTGGCGCTCCTGCATGTCGGCGGCGCTGAACTTCCAGTTCTTTTCCGGTTTGTCGATGCGTTCGAGGAAACGCTGGCGCTGTTCTTCCGGCGACAAATGCAGGAAGAATTTGATGATGCGCGTGCCGTTGCGGTGCAGGTGTTTTTCCATTTCGGTGATCGAGGCGTAGCGCTGTTGCCAGATGGTTTTCTTGTGCAGCAGTTCGGGCGGGAGGCCCTGCGCTTGCAGAATTTCCGGGTGCACGCGCACGATCAGCACCTCCTCGTAATAGGAGCGGTTGAAGATGCCGATGCGCCCGCGTTCCGGCAGCGCCTGCATGGTGCGCCACAGAAAATCGTGCTCCAGTTCCTGCGCGCTGGGGTGTTTGAAGCTGAACACCTGGCAGCCCTGCGGATTGATGCCGGACATCACATGCTTGATCGCGCCGTCCTTGCCCGCAGCATCCATCGCCTGGAAGATCAGCAGCACCGCATAGCGGTTGGACGCGTAGAGCAAATCCTGCAACTCACTGAGCTCGGCCACATGCTGCTGCAACATTTCGGCGTACTGTTCCTTCGACTGGTACACGGGTTTCACCCGCGTCGGCCATTTCTTGAGATTGACGTTGGTGCCTTCAGGCACTTGGAAATCTTTGGATTTGATCTTCATGCAACTCGGTCCTTTCTCGTCACCGGTTCTACGCAACATTAAGCGCCTGAAACCCGGAAATCACATCAAACAATTCCTCGTCGATGCCGCTCTGGCGCAAGCGGTGAAACGTGCGGTTCAACTCTTCCAGCAACTCGTCGATGTTTTTTTCCGCGCGCTGCATCGCGGCCAGACGGCTGGCATTTTCGCTGGCGAGCGATTCGGCGCAGGCGCGAAACAGCGAGACGAACAGGTATTCGCGCACCAGTGCTTGCAATGTCTGCACGCTGTCGCCCATGACCTCGGGCAGGTTGCCCGTCGGCCACTCAATCGCCGCCACCTCGCGCCGCCACGCATCATCCAGCGGCAGCAGGCGCTGGCTCACCGGCGTGTAAATCGCGCCGGATTGCGGGCGGTTGTGAAAAAGAAAAACCTGCGCGATCTCGCCCTTCGCGCGCCGTGTTTCCATTTCGATCAATATCTGCCCGACCAGCGGCGTGATCGCGCTGATGGAATTCGGCAGGGTGAATCCGTCCAGCGGCTGCAATGCGGTTTCCGCGAGGCGCGATTGCATGCGCTCGCCCACCGTCCACACCGTTTTCTTTCCGGGCAAACCGCCCAGCGTGTTCAGCACATAGTCCGCCATCACTTCGTTGAACTGGCCGACCAGCCCCTGATCCGAGCCGAACACGATAACGCCAATCGCGCCTTTGTTCTTTTCAGCGCCGTGCGCGTGTGTGGCGGGCGCTTCGTCTTGGCGCAGACACGCGACCAGGCCAAGTTGCAGCGTGCGGTAATAATCGCCCAGCGAGCGCACCGCGTTTTCGTATTGCACGATATTCGACGCAGCCATCGCCTTCATCGTGCGTACCACCGATTCGAGATCGGCGGCGGTGACGATCTGGTGACGCAGACTGGCAGCGGATTCGCTCATATTGGAAAACGCAGATGAGGTGTTTGTAGGTGCGAATTTATTCGCACGCACTTCGTGTTGCGTGCGAATAAATTCGCACCTACAAAAGCGATGCAATACCAAAGATGTTTAGCCATTACGTTCCGACTCAGTTTGGGCATCAAACGCCACCAACGCCTGCCGCGCAATATCTATGATCGTTGCGCGATCTTCATCGCTCAACGTGTCGGCAGTCTCCAAACGCTGGCACACCTCCGCCGGAATATTTTTTGCCGCTTCGACCACGACATGTTCGGCTTCGGTCATTTGTTCCAGCGGCACTTCGTCGAACAGTTTTGCAGTCAGTGCCAGCAGCACGGCGATTTGCGCGGGCACGCTCACCGGCGCGAACTCGGGTTGTTTGAGGCAGGCGCGGATGCGCCGTCCGTGTTCGATGATGCGGCGGGTGCTTTCATCCAGCCGCGCGCCGAAGCGGGCAAAAGTTTCCAGTTCCTCGAACTGGGCGTAGGCCAGTTTGAGATCGCCCGCCACGCCGCGATACGCCGCGCGCTGCGCCTTGCCGCCAACGCGCGACACTGATTTGCCGACATCCACCGCAGGCAGCACGCCCAGCTCGAACAGCGACGGCGACAGATAAATTTGCCCGTCGGTGATGGAGATCAGATTGGTCGGAATGTAGGCGGAAATATCCTGCGCTTCGGTTTCGATGATGGGCAGCGCGGTGAGCGAGCCGCCGCCGAGTTCCGGGCTCAGGTGCGTGGCGCGTTCCAGCAGGCGCGAGTGGATGTAGAAAATATCGCCGGGATAAGCCTCGCGTCCCGGCGGGCGGCGCAGCAGCAGCGACAGCTCGCGGTAGGCGCGCGCATGATGCGTGAGGTCGTCGTAAACGATCAGCACATCGCGTCCCTGTTCCATGAAATATTCGGCGATGCTGGTCGCCGCGTAAGGCGCGATATAGGCGAGGCCGGGCGGATCGTTGCCTTCGGTCACCACCACCACGGTATAGTCGAGCGCGCCGTTCTCGCGCAGCGCGGCAATGGTCTTCGCCACACCGGAAGCGCGCTGGCCGATGGCGCAATACACGCACAGCACGTTCTGGTCGCGCTGGTTGAGGATGGTGTCGATGGCGATGGCGGTCTTGCCGGTCTGGCGGTCGCCGAGGATCAATTCGCGCTGGCCGTGGCCGACGGGAATCAGCGCGTCGATGACCTTGATGCCGGTCTGCAACGGCACGGTGACCGGCGCTCTGTCCATGATGGAAGCCGAGGGGCGCTCGACCGGCAGGCGTTTGCTGGAGGTCAGCGCACCCTTGCCGTCCAGCGGGCGACCCATCGGGTTGATGATGCGTCCGATCAAGCCGTCGCCCACCGGCACATCCATCACATGCCCGCGCCGCTCCACTTCATCGCCCGCTTGCAGGTGCGAAAAATCGCCCAGCAGCACCACGCCGATCTGGTCGGCATCGACGTTGAACGCGATGCCGTAACTCTCGCCGGGAAACTTCAGCACCTCTTCAAAACTCACGCCGGGCAGGCCGGACACCATGGCGATGCCGGTGGCGATGCTGGTGATGGTGCCGACCTCGCGCGGCTGCAATTGCGGTGCGAAGGTTTTCCGCGCCTGGCTGATGCAGCCAAACGTGCTGTCGAAAACGTGTTGCAGATTTTCAGCTTCCACGGTCATCCCTAAAGGTTTTGTAGGTGCGAATTCATTCGCACGAATTTCGCAAATCGTGCGAATGAATTCGCACCTACAAACACCTCATTCAAGAATTTTCTGTTCATTCGTTTCAGGTGATTTAGTTTTTTACTTTTAGTAAATCGTTGACGGCGCTCTCCAGCGAGGCAAGATAATCGGCGACGCTCCACGCCAGTTTTTGTCCGTTGGCAATCAATTCGATGCCGCTGATGAGGTTAGGCGCGGCCTCGAAGCGGATGGAGATGTCCGCCGAGAAAGTTTCGCTGAGCGCCTTCTGAATCACCGCGCGTTGCAGTTCGGTCAAATCAAATGCGCTGCGCACCAGCGCGGGTTCGGTGGCTGTCTGCAATGCGTGCGCCATGTCTGCATTGGACTGTTCGTCCATCTCGCGCAGGCGGTGCATGAACGCCTCGACCATGCGTTGTTCCAGACTGGCATCGGTGAGATCGGCCAGTGCCTTGCGTGCGATGGCGAAGACTTCCCGCTGCGTCACTCGACCAAGCTCTTGATGCAGATTCTGCGCATCGTTGCGCATCGCTTGCTGGCGTTTGGTCAGCAAGGTGTCGGCGGTCTGCCGCGCCTCGTCGAGCAAGCGCTGGCGTTCGGTTTGCGCTTCCTCTGTCGCCTTGCTCAAGAGCGCCTCGCGCTGCTGTTCGAACTCCGCATTCTTGCGTTGAAACTCGTCATGCATTTTCTCTGCATCGCTCATCTTGGCGGCGGCATCGGCCAATTCTTTGGCGATGCGTTTTTCGCGCGCGTCGATAGCGTCGAGAATCGGCTTGTACAAAAAGCGCTTCAACAACCACACCAGAATGAGGAAGTTGACGACTTGCGCAACGACGGTAAACCAGTCGATCAGCATAGGCTATTCCATTTCTTGGTTTACTCCCTTCTCCCGCAGGCGGGAGAAGGGACTGAATTATTTTCCCGCCACCTGTGCGATGGCGTGGTTCCAAAACGGGTTGGCGAATATCAGCACCATGGACACCACGAAACAGTAGATCGCAATCGACTCGACCATGGCCAGACCGACGAACAGGGTGCGCGTGATGGTCGCGGCGGCATCGGGCTGTTGTGCCAGCGAGGTCAGCGCCGTGGCGAGCGCGCGCCCCTCGCCCAGCGCGGGGCCTATGCTGCCGATGGCGATGGTCAGCCCGGAGGTGAAGATGGAGGCGATTGCGATGAGGGTCATGCTATCCATGGTGATTCCTTTCTAAATAATTATTTATTCTGGGTTGTTCATTTGAACCAAACCCGCTCCTTCCCCCTTGCCGGGGGAAGGTTGGGATGGGGGTAGAAGAGTGGAGGAGTGGTGACGTTTCTACCCCCTCCCTAACCCTCCCCCTGCAAGGGGGAGGGAATGTGTGTGGAAACGTATTATCGGGGTTCATGTTTTATTGTTGTATCGGGTTCAATCTTCGGCTCGCGCGCATGCGCGGCAGCGGCGATATATACCGTCGCCAGTATGCTGAAAATGTAGGCTTGCACCATGCCGGTCAGCAGCCCCAGCACGCTCAAGGCGATGGGAAAAATGTAGGGCGTGATGGTCAGCAGGATGGCGAGGATCATCGTCCCGCTCATCATGTTGCCGAACAGGCGCACGGCCAGCGCCAGCGTGCGCGACAGTTCGCTGATGATGTTGAACGGCAGCATGATAAAGGTCGGCTGCAAATACTCCCTGAAATATTCGGCCGGGCCGTTTTCGCTGATGCCGAACAGCGGCACGGCCACGAACACGCAGATCGCCAGCGCGGCGGTGGTGGAGAGCGAACCGGTCGGCGGCTCGTAGCCGGGCACGATGGTGAACAGGGCAGCGCTCGCCACGAACAGAAACAGCGTGCCGATGAAACCGAGATAGTGGCGCGGCTGGCGCAGCCCCACTTCTTCGATTTGTTTGGCGATGCCGCCGACCACGATTTCCAGCAGGTTTTGCCAGCGCGTGCGTTGCAGCCCCATCGACAATTTGCGCGTGACCAGTATCGAGCCTGCCACCAGCACGCCCATCAACCCCCACGTATAAACGATGGTGGCATTGAGTTTGAAAAACCCGTACTGCCAGAAAATAATTTCGTCGGGACTAAGATGCATGGTCTGCCTCCGGCATCACATTGGTGAGCCTTGTCACGATCAAGCGCGCGACGATGAAGCCTGTCAGCGCAGCCAATAATCTTTGCCAACTGTCGCCCATCACCCAATAAAAGCCGAGCGTCACCACGGCGGTGCGCAGCAGCATGCTGCCGCCAAACCACAGCGCCGCATGCTTGGACGCGATGCCTTTGCGCACCGTCCACCACAAGCCGCCGAAAAAGAATACGCCCAGCAAAATGCCTGCGGCCAAAGCGATGGCAAGGCTTAACGGCTCCGTCATGATTGATCCCTGTCCTCGTGAATTTTTTTATCCTCTTTGGACACCCAATGCCACGCATTGAAACAGCCCAGACCCAAACCCATCGCCAGCAGCGCGAGCGTCCACGAATGGCTGCCGGGATAATGCTTGTCTATCCAGATGCCCAGCGCCGCCCCCAGCAGCGTGGGGACAGACACCGACCAGCCGACCAGCCCCATCATGCCCAGCCCCGACCAAACTGTTTGCGTGGCTCTGCGCTGCGCCTTCAGCTTGAGTTCCGCCATTTCGCCGACCTGCTGGCCGAATTTCGTTTGCGGCTTTTCACTCATGCTGGAACTCCGCGAAACGCCGGATGAAGCCGCTCTCCAGTTTGGCCAGCACCGAGCGCACACTTTTTTCCTGTTCGTCCAGATGCATGAATTCCTGTTCCACTGCGGCGTGCAGTTTATCCAGACTCATACCGCCGATCGCGTTGCGCACCGAGACTAAAACCTCGTTTCCGCTTTTGACCAGCACGCCCTCATCCACGGCAATATAGACCTCGCCCTCAGCTTCCGTCTCGTAAACCAGAATCCCCGGCACCAGCGCCGCCACGCAGTCGAGACGACGCGGCAACAAACCGAACGACCCCGCACTGCCGCGCGCCACGATGCGCGACACGCCGCGCATTTCGGCGAAGACTTTGAAAGGCAGCAGCACTTTGAGGTTCATCGTAGTTCGTCCATTTGAAATTGCGTAATTTGTAGGAGCGAGCTTGCTCGCGAATTTTTCGCGAGCAAGCTCGCTCCTACAGGGTGCTCACCGCCTCGTCTATCTTGCCAATCATATACAGCGCACTTTCGGGATAATCCTTGAACTCGTCGCGCAGGATTCTTTCGCACCCATCCAACGCATCCGCAAGCGAGACCAGCTTGCCTTTGTAACCGGAAAATTGTTCGGTAGTAAAAAACGGCTGCGTCAGGAAACGTTCCAGCCGTCGCGCGCGTCCGACCACCATGCGATCTTCCGGCGACAGCTGTTCCAGACCGAGCATGGCGATGATGTCTTTGAGCTCCGCGTATTGCGCCAACGTGCGGCGGATCTCCTGCGCCAGTGCGTAATGGCGTGCGCCGACGATGCCGGGCGTGGCCATCTTGGAACTGGATTGCAGCGGGTCGATGGCCGGGAACAAACCCTCGCTGGCGCGTTTGCGCGACAGAACGATGGACGCGGAAAGGTGCGAGAACACATGCACCGCCGCCGGGTCGGTGAAATCGTCGGCGGGTACATATACCGCCTGAATCGACGTGATCGCGCCGGTGTCGGTATTGGCGATACGCTCTTCTAGTTGCGACAACTCGGTGCCCATGGTTGGCTGATAGCCCAGACGCGACGGCATCTGCCCCATCAAGCCGGACACTTCCATGCCCGCCTGAATGAAGCGGAAGATGTTGTCCATCAGCAGCAGCACGTCGCGGTGTTCGTCGTCGCGGAAATATTCGGCCATGGTCAGCGCCGCATGTCCGACGCGGAAACGGCTGCCCGGCGGCTCGTTCATCTGGCCGAACACCATCACCATGTTCGGCAGCACGCCCGCTTCCGTCATGTCGCGATACAGCTCTTCGCCTTCGCGGCAGCGTTCGCCGATGCCGCAAAAAATGCTCACGCCTTCCTGATGGCCGACCATGTTGTGGATCATCTCGGTGAGCAACACCGTCTTGCCCACGCCCGCGCCGCCGAACAGACCGGCCTTGCCGCCGCGCTCCAGCGGCGACAACACATCAATCACTTTGATGCCGGTCTCGAACACTTCGGATTTGGTGGAACGCCGCGCCAGCGGCGGCGGTGCGTTGTGCACGCTGCGCCATTCGACGGCGGACGGCGCGGGCTGGCGGTCGATGGCGTTGCCGAACACGTCGAACATGCGCGAGAGGATTTCTTTGCCCACCGGTGCTTTCAGCGGCCCGCCGCTATCCGTCACCAACGTGCCGCGCGCCAAGCCTTGCGTGGGAGTCAGCGCGATGCCGCGCACGCGGTGCGCATCGAGCTGCGACAAAACTTCGATGGCGATTTGATTGTTGCTTCCGGTATGCAGCAGGGAATAGATGGGCGGCAAATGATTTTCAAAACGAATGTCCACCACGCTGCCGCGTATGGAGATAACCGTGCCGTGGTTTGTTTTGTCTTCCAAAATTACTCCCGCTTATCAAGCCCCGGTACAGTGTAGGCGCACGCATTATTTTTTGCCAGCAGCGCCGAGTTTGCTGCAAATGGCGCTTTTTATTTCACGCCGAAATATCATCCAGCGCTTTATGCATCGCTGCCAGAATGAGCTTGTCTGCGGCAGCCTGATCGATCTCGGGAATATCCCAGCCGAAAATCGTGCGATATTTTTCCAGCAGGCCGCGCATGTCCGACGCGATGGCAGCGCGGTGCGCATCCAGTTCCAGCTGTTCCATTTTTTTCATGATGCCTCCTTTATTCAAGAAAGTACGTCAGTGGCAAATTTTCTCCTTCCCCCTTGCAGGGGGAAGGTTGGGATGGGGGTTGAGTTATGGAACGGTAGCGTTTCTACCCCCACCCTATCCCTCCCCCTGCAAGGGGGAGGGGATGTGATGACTGTGGAATATTTTGGTAAAAATTACTTCCACGACACAAAGGTATTTTCCTTGACGGCGGCAGCGAGCAGATTCATCAGCGGCAGCGCGCGGTGCGCCGTGCTCACCGGCGGTTCGTCGGAGTTTGTATCCGCAGGCGGCGGCGATTTCTTTGCGGCCTCGACTGCGGCGGTCAACCGGCTCAGCGCCTGTGCCACATCCTCCGCCCGGATCGCGCCGGGCACGCTCGCGCTGTGTCCCATCATTTTCAGCATGGCCAGCCCGTCGTCGCCGAACATGGTGATGTCGGCATAAGCAGAGGTGGTAAAGGTCACCAGCATGAATATCTCCCCCGAATGAAAAATAACTGTGTTGAGCAACACTGCCTATTTACACCTTCACCCACCGTGCGCACGGTGCACTTGCGAACATACTCCAAAGTGCGGATCAGTTGACACTCATTCAACGCACTTCGTTCACTCTTCCGAAAAATTCTTCCAGCGCCGCCGCGATCTGCTGCGGCTGATCGTGCTGCACGTTGTGGCCGGAATCCGCAACGGTGACGACGCGCACGTCGGCGAAACTTTCGATGCGGCTGCGGTATTCGTCGGGGTCGTGGCCGAAGCGCTGCCGCACATAACCGTGGTCGGCCACCAGCATCAACACCGGCGCTTCGATTTTCCGCCACACCGCTTTGGCATCTTCCGCGCGATACGGCAGCGGCGACGGGATCTTGTGCCAGGGATCGCAGGCCAGCTCGATCTGGCCGTCGGTGCGCATGCGGCTGGTGGCGCGCGACAGGAATGCCGCCTTGGTTTCATCGAGGCGGGGATTGCTCGCCATCAAACGTCTGGCTAACGCATCGTGATCGGGATAGCTGCGCAGTTTCGGCTGCTCCCGAATCTCGGTCAGCCAGTTGCCTATCGCCGCCGGGGCTTCGGCGGTATCCGGCTTGAGGCCGAGGAAATCCAGCATCGCCAGTTGCGCGACCCGCTCGGGTCTAACGCCCGCATACACGCTGCCGATGTTGGCTCCCATGCTGTGGCCGACGAGGCGCGCCGGTTCATCTTTGGAGAAATGCTCCAGCAGATGATCGAGGTCGGCGTAGTAATCGTGAAACCAGTAAGGCCGCGACAGCCATTCCGACGCACCGTAGCCGCGCCAGTCGGGCGCGATGACGTGCCACGATTGTTGCAGCGCATCCACCACAAACTGGAACGTCGCCGATGAATCCATGCGGCCATGCAGAAAGAATAGTTTCGGCGCGTCGGGCGCGCCCCAGTGGCGGATGCAATAGCGCAAGCCGCGCAGGTTGATGATTTCGGTTCGGGATGGGATGTGTGGCATGGTTGCGAATGTAACCAGAAAGATTAACGGATTATCCTAAATACCTTAATTCAAGCCACAGAGTTCACAGAGAACACAGAGAAAGAAAAGGTTTTCCACTGTATTTCGGCTCACCTAAAGAGAGAAAACGCAATTTTGTGATAACCATTTGTTTCTCCTCTATGGTCTCTGTGTTCTCTGTGGCTAATTATGTTTTTAAGAATTATATCTCTAGCATACCTCTCGGAGATGCCCGTCAATAGGCGATCTGCACGTGATTGCAGTTTAGCGTTGGCGCGCGATCAGCGGAATAGTCTCGCCCAGATTTTGTATGGATTTCATCATCAGGTAATCGGGCAGCAGCCGCCAGACAGCAACGGAAACGAGGAATGCCGCCAGCCAGAAACCGACGGCGGGATACGTGAATGAAAAAAGGATGAACGGCAGCAGAACCAGCCCGATTCCTGCCGAATTGAGCCAGCCGGAAGAAACGGCGCGGTGCTGTTCCAGTTGCGCCAGTTTGTCCACCATCATGTTCGCGTGGACTTGCGCGCGCAGGGTTTCTCTTTTGAAGTCCGCCCATTCCCGGTCGCTGCGCGCCGAGGCGCGGATGGCGACGACGTGTTCCAGATATTGGTTCAGATAATTTTGCAGTTCGGAGGCTACGTCGGGCAGGGGCAGGCGCGTGCTGGAAGTGGTGCGGATGAACAGCAGCAGGCGACCGATTTCTTCGCGCAACTCGGCAAACTCCCGTTCCGTTTTCTTGCGCTCACGTTCGATTTTTGTAAGCTGATGCGCCACCGATTTTTGCGCTTCCGGCAACAGCGCTTCCAGCACCAGCAGCGAGGCGGCATCCATTTGCAGCGGGTCGCCCAGATCGGTGATCCACGCGCACTGCGCCGCCAGATTCAGCACTTCGGCCAGCACGCGCTGGCGCAGCCGCTCCGACCACGAGTTGTCGTAAGACATGGCCAGCAAGCGGGCGTGCATATTGGTCAGGCTGGGTCGATGCAAGTCATCTCTGCCGTACATGAGCTGGTCGAAATCGGCGACGGTATCCGGGTCGCGCGCCGCGCTTTTGTCGGTGATGATTTTCAGCTTGGTTTTCCACGCCTGCTCGAACAAATCCAGCGCGCGATGCCAGCGTGTCACCAGATCGGCGGCCTGACGGTTGCCCGCTTCGGCATACACTTCCAGCACGCGCATGCGGTACAAATTATCCAGCCAGTACGCCGCTTCTTTGTCGCCTTTGAGCGCCTTGTTGGCGTAAGTCAGAATGTTGGAAAGCTCTATGGTTTCGCCGCGCCACACCGGCGGTATGCCGGGCGCGAGGTGCAAGATCAGTTTCAGCAATTGCAAGTCCATCGACAGGCCGCTCTGGCCGCGCATCTCGATCAGCAGACGCACCACGTTCTGGTCTTTCTGCACATCGTTGAACCACGACAGCAGCAGCCCGTTGGCAATATCCGCCACACCTTCCTTCCAGTTGCGCGACAGCGCGGTGGCGAGCTGATCCGGCTGGTAGCAAAGCTCGTCGCCCAGATGGTACGGCTCGCTAAAACCGCCAACGCTGCCGTGCGCGGCGGGCTCGGCCAGCGTGGTGTCGTTTTGCAACCAGCGCCCCACTTCGTCCGCGCCCCAACGCGATTGCGGATCGCGCTGCAACAGCCCGCGCAGCAGCGTGTTGACCTTGCGCTCTTTCACGCCGGAAAGGTCGATGTTGCGCGTGGTCAAATGGTGCATCACCACCGCTTCCGATAATCCGGCGAACGGATGTTTGCCCGTCGCGCCTTCGAGCACGATCATGCCCATCGCCCAAAAATCCGACTTGAAATCGATCACCCCGGACAGGCTTTCCGGCGAAGCGTAAGGCAGCGTGCGCGCCACACCGGTGAAGCGCTGCGTGACATCGAGAATCGACGAAACGCTGAAATCGGTGAGCACCAAATCCAGCGGCTCGCGGCTGCGCAGCAAAATATTTTCCGGCTTCAAATCTCGATGCACCAGACCGACCGCATGCACATCCTGTAGCGCCGTCGCCAGCTCGCCAATCACCGTGAGCAACAGCGCCGCAGCCAGTGCGCCGCCCTCCATCATCTGGCGCAACGAGCCGTGCTCGCACAACTCCATCAGCTCATAGGCATAACCATCCGACACGCCTTCTTCCAGCATATTGACGCGGTGCGCCAGCGGGATTTTTGCGATGCGCTGCTGCACCTCGCGCCTGGGCAAAATGCCGTGGCGGTAAATCTTCGCCACCAACTCCGGCCCGCCCGCCAGCGCCCGCACCACCAACAACTCCGCCTCCGCCCCGCGCGTCGGCATCGGCTTCACGATGCGATAACGGTCTTTCAGCGCGGACGGCAGATTGACCAGACTTTGCAACGTCTCCGAACTGGTCAGCGTCTCGCCATCCGTGAGCGGGCGGTTGCAATACAGGCAAGTGGTCGTGCCCGCCGGATTGGTCTGACCGCAATCCTCGTGAGTGCAAATCACCCCGGCATCCGGTTGCGCGACAGGTGTTTCAACTTCCGCTGGCTCGACCATTCCAGGCGCAACCTGCTTGCGCACAATATCCACCCCGGCCAGCAGCATGCCGCACGCGCAGCGCATCGCCGACGGCGCATTTTCAGCGCCGCAACTGGGGCAACGGCGGATTAATTCTGCATTCATAGCTCAAACTCGTTGAAGATGCCCGTCAATAGGCGTTCTACATACAATACATCGTGAAGATCGCCTATTGGCGGGCGTTCCCACGATGTTGACTGTTCGAAAAACACACCGGATGCGATGGAATCAGCGCAGAGCATCGCCTGGTTTTCCAGCTTCGCGCAATTTTCCCACCGTCTTCGGCGCGACCGTCAGGCTAGGCGGGCAAGCTTCGTTTTGCTGATTGCGGGATGAATTCAATTTTCAGCGTGCAGCCCACCGCTTCGGCATATTTCTTGAGCGAAGCAACCGAAGGCGCATGTTTTCCCGCGCCTTCCAGCCTTGAAACGGCACTTTTGGTCGTGCCCATACGGTCGGCCACGGCTTCTTGCGTAAGCCCGGCGCGCGTGCGCGCGGATAACATTTCGTGCGCGAGCGCATATTCTGTGTCGAGGGCATCATAAGCTTCGCGGAAGCCACGGCGCTTTGATGCTTTTTCAAGAAAAGCTTTTTGGTTGTGCGGTACGGGGTCGTATTTAAGATCAGCCATTTTGTATCTCCTTCATTCGTTTGCGCGCAAGCCGGAGTTCAGGCTCCGGGGTTTCTTGCGACTTTTTAATGAATGCGTGCAGTATCACCACACGCTGACCAACGAGAAAACAGTAGAACGCTCTTCCAATGCCGGATTTGCCGCGCGGACGTAATTCAAACAACCCGCCACCAAAGGCGCGCGAGTGGGGCAAACGCAAATTGGGGCCGTATTCGATCAGAAGCCCGACAATTTTGCGTAGTCCGCCACGACATCCACAGGCCAAGCCTCGATAGCGGCTTGCACCTTTGCATGAAAGTATTCAACGGAATATGTCATGGGCGCAGGTTAGCAAATACGCTAACACCGGTCAAATGCCCATGCGGGTGAGAAACGGGGGCACAAAGGGAAACACAGCACGTATTCCGCGCGATTGATCAAGGGGTAACCGTGGCCTGCCCGGTTTCACTTTTCACATATTTTTAATACACGCCATCGCGGGAACGCCCGTCAATAGGCGATCCGCATCATGCGATGCGTGGAGAACGCCTATTGACGGGCATCTTCGTGAGGTGACATATTGAAATAATACAAAACGCCCCATTGCTGTGGCGTTTTGGCGGGGGATGGAAGATCAATCGAGTACGACCTATTGATCATCCTCGGACAGGGGGCAGCTAATGGGTGTCCCCGATTCTTCGGCAAATGTTGGAATGTTAGAACCGACCCCGTAATAAATGGACCCCGTAATAAAGTACATGGGTGTCTGGTGCGATTCGTCGCAACCAACAAATGAAAAAACGGGCGTGATCGGCAACTGCAAGCGGTATGTGGAAAGATTAAAACCGGCGGCTTACGCCGCCATGGATTTGTTTACTCGCTTGACAGGGGACGGCTAATGGATCCCCGCATTCTTATGCGGGCCCCCGTCAATAGGCGATCTACATCTTGCAATGCGTGAAGAACGCTATTGGCTGGCATCTTCGGGGGATGATAAATTGAAATAATTCAAAAATGCCCAGAATAGGGCGATTTGTTTGGTGAAGACTGGATCAGTTGAATGCGACCCTATTGATCCTCTATAGAGCCAGTCGGCGAGAGACGCGCAGCAGTCTTGGCTGCAATGATGTCTTGGTATGCGCGTATGACAATCTTGTAAGACCCGACAAATAGACGAGACAGAAACCACACAACGTCAGCAACCAGAACCGCATATTCGACAGATGTAAGTAAAAGAACAAGTACTGCGCTCCCACCGTGCTGCTCAGTCCAAGTCACAAAATTCTGAAGCCCGAGGGCTGCCAAGCCAATGACACAGAACCAAAAGACATTACGTATCGTATCTATGGCGAAATGTCCATCATCGGTCGCAGTCAAAAGCTTGAACATTTGCAATGTTGTAGTCTCCTCTGAGCGCTCAGTCATCACTCGCTCCAATCTTGAGGTCTCTAAATAAGCGCAGAGACGAGCTGACCATAAAAGCAAAAAAGAGAAGCGCGTCAACACCAAATATGAGGTACTCAATGAATGAAAGACCCTGCGTCAAAAAGTTTGAATACTGGCTGGCTAGCAAATAGTCGGCCATCCATCTGAAAGCGACCGCAGAAAATGCGATCACTAGGAAAATGATGACTCCAAGGAATGCGTCAATCACAAAGGTGACGAGCGGTTTGGCTTGTTTGGTAAGTTTTATTTCCATAGTTCGGGTGGGTTACTAATATAAAAGTAGGAATTGCTCGCTTTTGCACAGTCCCACTTGTGCGCAGGGTTAGAGGCGAGAGGCGGCTGTCTTCATTTCGGTGCGGTACATTTCCACCTGTTTGAATCGTAGATTGACTTATTGTTGTCATATTTCATGTGCGAACAGCGATCCCATCGCGACATCTCATTTTCTCCACGATTACAGTCGTACCTCAACGGATATATTGCGCACTCACGGAACTTTGGATAAATGCCGGGCGGTATAGTGTCTACTGATGGATCAAGTTTGCGGCGTGTGTCGGCCTTGCGAACTTCTTCTAAAAACCTCTTGCTTTCCTCATGGCATAACTTTGCTTCGTTGATGATTGATGAGATTTCTCTCTCGAACTCTTCTACAAGTTGAGCGGCCTCAATTGATAGCTTGCCTCGTTGTCGCGCGGCAGAGAGGTTGCCAAAGTATTTTTGTGAGAGTCCTGGAAAGCGTGCCAATACTTCAGCCCAAGCCTCACGCTTTCGCGCCGCAGCACGACTTTCAAGAGCCTTCGCGCGTTCATCTAGTTTTATCCATTGACTCCCTATTGGCATCTGAGCATCTCCTGTTGTGTAGCATCTAACAAACAGCGCTGGGGACATATCAGCATTGGGTGCAGACTATGGCTTTACTCGCCGCTTGTTGCAAATTCGCGATCATTACAGAATCAAGCATTACAGCATCAGCACGAAAACGCAATATGGACTCATTTCGCCAATCAAAGGATTGCGCTTCTCAGTGGAATTAGTTCTTCTTACAACCTCCACGAAACCCCAGCCAACTCCACCCCGCGCGCCTTGCAGCCGCTTTCCAGCGCCGCCATATCGCCGCGCCCCGGTATGCCGACGTACCACACGCGCCCGTCGGCTAGCATGGTCTGGATGCGTTTGCTGGCCGGGTCTGCCGGAGCGTTCAGGTATTGCGCATAGACCTTGCGCCCGCGTTCAGACATAGGCAGCAGCGGCTGGTTGGATGAGCCGCGCCAGACATGCGCCAGCGGCTTGGCATCAATGTAGGGTTCGGGGATGAGGGCATCCAGTTTCGCTAGAAGCGGCGCGTGATTATTTTGCAGCGTAGCCAACGGATAGCCGCTGTAGCAGAGGATGTCGAAATCGAGTTTGTTTTTCGTGCGCCAATGGATCAGGCCGTCGAGCAAGGCCGTTAATGCTGGCGGCTGGTCGAAGGGTTCGCCGCCGGAAATGGTTACGCCATCGAATCCGTTTGCGGCAGTTTGGCGGCACCAATCCAGCAGTTGCGCCACGGGCATGTCGCGCCCTGCATCGCGTTCCCAAGTGTCTTGCGACACGCAGGCTTTGCAGCGGATGCTGCAACCTTGCAGCCAGATGCCGAGGCGTTTGCCGGGGCCGAGAACGGTGACGGGGTAGTGGGCTTTGTTGATGCTGATGTTCATCTTGAGAACCGCAATTGAAGGTTTTGTAGGTGCGAATTTATTCGCACATGGCTAAAAGGCGTGCGAATAAATTCGCACCTACAAAAGCAGCGTCGCTTTGGTTCATGAACTCTGCAACGCCAGCGTAACCACCTTGTCCTGTTCGCTCATGCCGCTCACCGCCAGCCGCGTTTTGCCTTCCAGATCGTGTTCGAACATGGCGCGCGACAGCGGGTTGATGAAGGCGGATTCGAGCTGGTTGCCGATGCCGCGCCCGCCGTTGGAGAGGTCTCCGGTGCAGCGCTTGAGTAGTTGTTCGTGAACCTGCGGGGTGAGCGCGAGTTTGAGTTTGAATTCTTCGGCCAAGCGGCGTGCCACGTTGTTGAGCATGCTGTCGAAGATCAGTGAGGCGATTTCGGGGCGGATGAAGTTGAACACGACGATGTTGTCGCCGATGCGGTTGAGCAATTCCGGGCGCGACAGTTTGTATTTGAAGTAATTGCCGATCTCTTCGCGCACATTTTTTTCCACGGTTTCATAAGCGTCGCCCGGTTTCACATGCTGCACGCGGTTGCCCAGTTTGTCCTCGACGAAGATGCCGAGGTTGGAGGTGAACACCAGAATGGTTTCGGAAAAATACGCGGTGTCGCCGCGCCCGTCGGTGAGGCGGCCGTCTTCCAGTATCTGCAAAAATTTATCCAGAATGCGCGGATGCGCTTTTTCGATTTCGTCGAATAACACCACCGAGAACGGTTTCTCGCGCACCGCGTTGGTCAGTTCGCCGCCCGCGTCGAAGCCGACATAGCCCGGCGGTGCGCCGAGCAAACGTGCACCGCTGTGCTCTTCGGCGAACTCGCTCATGTCGAAACGCAGGTAGGCTTTTTCGTCGCCGAACACCAGTTGCGTCAACGTCTTCGCCAGTTCGGTTTTGCCCACCCCGGTGGGGCCGGCAAAAAATAGCACGCCGCGCGGACGGCTGCCGCCCGACCTCGCCTGCGCACCGGTCATGCCCATCACCGAACGTTTGAGAATATCCAGCGTCTTCACCACGGCGGGATGTTGGCCTTTGACGCGGTCTTCGATGAACGCCTGCGCGTCGCGGATTTTTTCGCGCAGATAATCCTTGCGCCACGGGTTGTCCAGCGCGCCCACCTTGTAGCAACGCACCGCATCGTCGATGTCGCCCATGCCCAGCCCGCTGCGGTCGGCCAGCTCGGTGATGTCCGACAACGCGGTCAGCGACATGCCTTCCGTGCTCTCGGCAAAACGCTTCACGAATTTTTCGCGCGCCGGTTCGGCAGCATCGGCATAGCCCGCAAACAGCGGAGCCAACTGCTGTGCGGCCGCCTGGCGCATTTCGTAATCCGGCTTGCCGATGATTAAGCTGGCAATGCGCTCGCTATCCAGCGTGAACCACGACGGCAAATCCTGCGCGCGATTGACCAGCCACAGCACCGGGTTGTATAGCGGCTTTTCGCCTTGGGCGGGAACGCCGTCTTTCAAGGGAATAATGGGCGCGGCATTCGTCGCCAGCTTCTCGGCGGCGATGAAAAAACGGTGTTCGCCTTCGGCCAGATGATCGGCCTGGCGCGTGATGCGCGAGGCGAAATCCATCACCAGCGCACAGCGCGTTTCTCGCATGGACACCAGCGTTTTCATCACGTTCGCCAGCGTTTCCAGACTCACTATCTGGCTGCCGGATTTCAGTTTCAGATCGAACAATTTCTCGGCCTGCTCGCGCACGGCGATCTCGTCCGGGTAAACGCGCAAGCCGTCCGATGGATCGTAAACCAGCAGGAAGCGGTAGTTCTTCGCCTTCAAGGTTTCCCATAGCGCGCGAATCAACGGCACCAGCGCCGCGCCGCCGGGCAACGGCGCGAGAAAACTGTCATGGATCGCTCCCGACACCACGAACTGCGAACGGATGGGGAGCAGGCGCTCAAGGTCGGTGAGCCAACGCGATGCGGGTAGAGTCATGATTGTTCCAATCCTATTGAATTCTTGGACTTGCTCCCCTCGCCCGCTGGCGGGAGAGGGGGTGGGGGAGAGGGTCTGTATTTACCGAAACTTTGGTTACAACTCAATGACCCTCACCCTAACCCTCTCCCGCCAGCGGGCGAGGGAATATTCCGTGCCTGCAATTTGTTGTCGCGGCTGGTTTCTTCTTCATCTGCAAATTTCGGCAGTTTGTCCTTCATCACCAGTTGCACCGGCAATTCACCCGCTTCCAATCTGCGCGTCACGTTCAGGTGGATGCCGCGCACATCCAGCGCTTGCAGCAGGGCGGGGAACTCCGCACACCAGCGGTCTTCCGCCAGATGATCGAGCACGCTGCGCTCGTTCTCGCTTGTTTCCACCGCGCGGATCACGTTGAAATTGGTCGTGCCGGACTTTGCATCGACGCGCATGCGCACCATGTAATTGTCCCAGCCCTGACGGCGGAAATGCACCACGCCGCCTTCGACGAACAGGGTGCTGGACACATCTTCCACCTGATAGCCCAGGTCTTTCAGCGACTG
Source organism: Sideroxydans sp. (assembly GCA_028710605.1). Taxonomy (GTDB): domain Bacteria; phylum Pseudomonadota; class Gammaproteobacteria; order Burkholderiales; family Gallionellaceae; genus Sideroxyarcus. The sequence continues at coordinate 49,451 of JAQTTU010000012.1, read as the reverse complement.
CTGCAACACCAGCGCGGAAGCTTCCTGCACGGCTTGCGCCTGCACAGACTCGACGCGTTGCTGGATGCGCAAACGCAGCTCGGTGGTGAGCAATTGCGCGCGCTCGCTATCGGCAAACTGCGCATCGGAAATTTCTTTTGCCACGCTGGCGATGTCCTGCGGCACTTCACCCAGATGCGCGATGCGCGCCAGCAGGCGTTGCACGGCGGTTTGTCCGGTGGCATCGGCGATAGCTTTGTCCAATGTCGCTTCCAGCCCCAGATCGTCCATGCGCAGCGCGGACTCCGTGAGCAGGATAGAACGCAATTCGGCGGTCAGCGCCTGCATGGCGCGCAGATAGGCGGCCAGTTCAAACTCGCTGTTGTGCTGCGGCGATGCCGGACGGGTGGCCGCGATCTTTTCAAGTGAGGCATAGCGCTCTGCCAGTTTGGACAGCGTTTCAAATTCCGCATCCGCCGCCTGCACTTCTTGCATCAGCGCATCGCGCCCCTTGGCGGTTGCGCTCCGCAGCTCGTCGCGCAAATGCTGCTGTTTGCCTTCGTGCTCAACACGTAAATTTTCCGCATTGGCATAGCCCTCGGCAATCGCCTGCGCCGCGCGAATGGCCGCCGCCGAAAGCATCACGGTGACAGGATCGGCGACGATAAATGCGGTAGTTGGGCCACTCATGGGGAAATTATTTGCTTGGATAAACTCTGGTCAGTTTTGTAGGTCGGGTTTTAACCCGACATGTCGGGCTAAAGCCCGACCTACAGCCGTTCAAAAATCCCCTACATCAAAATCACATCGTACTGTTCCTGCGAGTACAGGGTTTCCACTTGCAGCGAAACCGGTTTGCCGATGAAGTCGCTGAGTTGCGCGAGGCTTTGCGATTCTTCGTCGAGGAACAGGTCGATGACTTGTTGCGAACCGAGGATGCGGTATTCGCGCGCGTTGAACTGGCGGGCTTCGCGCACGATTTCGCGCAGGATCTGGTAGCACACGGTTTGCGCGGTTTTCACTTCGCCGCGCCCCTGGCAGGTGGGGCAGGGTTCGCACAGCACGTGCGCCAGACTTTCGCGCGTGCGTTTGCGCGTCATCTCCACCAGGCCCAGCGCGGAGAAGCCGTGCACGCTGATGCGGGTGCGGTCGTGCGCCAGCATTTTGTTGAATTCTTCCAGCACGGAATCGCGGTGTTCGGCGCTGTCCATGTCGATGAAGTCGCAGATGATGATGCCGCCCAGGTTGCGCAGGCGCAGTTGGCGCGCGATGACTTGCGCGGCTTCGAGGTTGGTTTTGAAAATGGTGTCGTCGAAGTTGCGCCCGCCGACGAAGCCGCCGGTGTTCACGTCTATGGTGGTCATCGCTTCGGTCTGGTCGAAGATGAGGTAGCCGCCGGATTTCAGATCGACGCGGCGCGACAGGGCGCGCTCGATTTCTTCTTCCACGTTGTATAGATCGAACAGCGGGCGCGCGCCGATGTAGTGATCCAGTTTGGGCACGGCGGTGGCGATGTAGTCGTGGGCGAACGCCGACAGCCGTTCGTAGGTCTCGCGCGAATCGACCAAGATGCGCGCCGTTTCGTCGTGCACGCAATCGCGCAGCACGCGCAGGCTGATGTCCAGTTCCTTGTACAGCAGCGCGGGCGCGCCCAGGCGTTGCGATTGTTGTTGCAGGTTGCTCCACAGCTTGTCGAGATAGCTCACGTCGGCGCACAGTTCGTTGTCGCAAGCCGCTTCCGCCATGGTGCGGATGATGTAGCCGCCTTTGTGGTCGGTGGGTATCAACTGCTGCAACTGGGCGCGCAACGCTTCGCGCTCTTCTTCGTTCTCGATGCGCTGCGACACGCCGATGTGCGATTCCTGCGGCAGATACACCAGAAAGCGTCCGGCGAAACTCAGTTGCGTGGAAAGGCGCGCGCCTTTGGTGCCGATGGGGTCTTTGATGACTTGCACCAGAATGCTCTGGCCTTCGAACAACACCTTTTCGATGGGCTTGGCCGCATCGCCTTTGTTGCTGTTTTCCCAGATGTCGGCCACGTGCAGAAAGGCCGAGCGCTCCAGCCCGATGTCGATGAACGCCGACTGCATGCCGGGCAACACGCGCTTCACTTTGCCCACATACACGTTGCTCACCAGACCGCGCTGGCTGCCGCGCTCGATGTGCAACTCTTGCACCACGCCCTGCTGCATCACCGCCACGCGCGTTTCCTGCGGCGTGACGTTAATCAGAATCTCTTCGCTCATGGGGCGGCGTACCCGAACAGTTTCAGCAATTCCACGGTCTCGTACAGCGGCAGCCCCATGACCCCGCTATAGCTGCCGTCGATGTGTTTTACGAACGCGCCGGCGTGGCCCTGGATGCCGTAAGCGCCCGCCTTGTCGTGCGCTTCGCCGGTGAGCAGATATTGCTGGATGCGCTCTTCGCTCAAAGTGTCGAACGTGATGGTGGTGGTCGAGAGGCGCATTTCCAGCCTATCCTCGAATATCATCGCCACGGCGGTGAGCACCTGGTGCTGCCTGCCGGAAAGCGTGCGCAATATTTCGGCGGCGTGCTGGTTGTTTTCCGGTTTGCCGATAATTTGGCCGTCCAGTGTGACTGTGGTATCCGCAGTCAATATCGGGAACAGCGGCTGGTTGCGCAACACCAGCGACTTCCAGGCGGCGAGCGCTTTGTCGCGGCACACGCGCTGCACATAGTCCGCAGGCAGTTCGCCGTCAAACGGCGCTTCATCCACATCCACCTTGCGGCGCGGATTGTTGCGCAACAGCAGCACCTCGAAATGAATGCGGATCTGCTTGAGCAGTTCGCGGCGGCGCAGGCTCTGCGAGGCGAGATAGATGTGGTGGTGTGTGATAGGCATGATGAACTTTCAAAATGAAAACATAAAATGCTTCGGGCAATTGCCCCGCAAGCCGCGCCGAATGGCGATCTACGGGCGGTGTCGCATGAAGATGCCCGAATCTATTGGCTTGCGACTCATTCCCTCTCCCGCAGGCGGGAGAGGGTTAGGGTGAGGGTCATTGAGTAACAATGAGTTTTATTCATCGCACAGACCCTCATCCCCAGCCCTTCTCCCGCCTGCGGGAGAAGGGAGTAATTGGCCTTATTCCCTGTGATAGGGGTGATTGTGCATCAGGCTATGCGCCCGGTACAACTGTTCCGCGAGCAACACGCGCACCATGCCGTGCGGCAGGGTGAGGGCGGACAGTGCCATTAGTTGTTTTGCCTGCTGTTTGACCGACTCGTGCAGGCCGTCCGCGCCGCCGATGACGAACGCCACGTCGAAGCCCAGCCGCATCCAGTCCTGCATTTGCTGCGCGAGTTGTTTGGTGGTGGGCGTTGCGCCGCGCTCATCGAGCGCGATGCACAGCGCGCCATGGGGCAGGGCGGCGCGAATGCGCCCCGCTTCGGCTTCCATGATCTGCGCGGCGGTCTTGCCGCTGTTGCGCGCTTCCGGCTTGATCTCGATCAGCGAGATCGCCGCCTCGCGCGGCATGCGCTTGGTGTATTCGTTGAAGCCTTCGCTGATCCAGGAAGGCATCTTGTTGCCTACGGCGAGGATAAGCAGCTTCATACTAAAAACCTGTACTAGCCACGGATGAACACGGATGTTCACGGATAAACCACGCCACCGGAAGAGCTGAGCCATTTTCTTCAAGCTGGCTGGCCACGTTGGCGAAACCGCCAATGTTTATCCGTGTTTCATCCGTGTTCATCCGTGGCTCAAACATGTTTCATTTTGCCACATCGCGCTGTTTTGGCTTTGCGCCCCACAGTTCTTCCAGGTTGTAATACGCGCGCACTGCCGGTTGCATGACGTGCACCAGCACTTCGCCGAAGTCGAGCAATATCCATTCGCCGCTTTGCTGGCCTTCCACGCTGAGCGGTTCTTCGCCCAGTTCCTTCAGTTTCTTTTCCACGTTGTCGGCCAATGCCTTGGTTTGGCGCGTGGATTGGGCGCTGGCGATGATCATGCATTCGAACAGCGGACTCATTTTGCTGGTGTTGATGACTTCGATGTCTTGCGCTTTGACATCTTCGAGGGCGGCGATAACGGCTTGGGTGATTTCTTGTGTGCTTAGCATGAACGGTAGAGTTGGTTGGAGTTAATAAAATCGGTGACAGCCTGCGGGGTCAAGTATCTGATGCTTTTGCCGATCGCACAACGGCGGCGGATGTCGGTAGCGGAAATTTCCAGTGCGGGCATGTCGGCGACGAAGATCGCGCCGCCCGGCGCTTCATGCAATGCCTGTGCGCCGGGTGCCAGACGGGCGCGGTATTCGGCTTTCAGTGCGGCATCGGCGTTGTTCATCGCATTGCCCAGCGGCAAACCGCCGGCGCGTTGTAACACAACGATATGCGCCAGCGCAAACAAACGATGCCACTCGTGCCAGGTGTGCAGTTGCAGAAAAGCGTCGCCGCCGAGGATCAGGCACAACGGTTGTTGATCGCCGAGTTCGGTGCGCAACGCGGTCAGCGTATCCACCGTGTAGCAAGGGTCGGCACGGGTTACCTCGCGCGCATCGACCACAAAATCGGGATGGCCGTGCAAGGCCAGCAGCACCATTTGCAGGCGCTGTTGCGCCGAAGCGCGGGGTGCTGCGCGATGCGGCGGAATGCCGCTGGGCAGAAAACGCACCTGCGCCAGTCCGCACTGTTCCAGCGCTTCCTGCGCAATGCGCAAATGCCCGTGATGAATGGGGTCGAACGTGCCGCCGAGAATGCCGATGGGTGCGGAGTTCATCGAATGCAAAACCCACAATCCACCACAGAGACACAGAGACACAGAGACAAACAAAAATCAGAACCGCTTGCCGCGAAATTATTCTTGAAATATGAGTTCGAATCAGAAAATGCTGTTGCTTTCAACTCTGTGCCTCTGTGTCTCTGTGGTGAATGGTTTTGTTTACAGAGCCAATCTTCTCATATCCGACAGCACATGCGCGAGGTAAGTGGTGAAGCGCGCGCCCGCCGCGCCGTCGATCACGCGGTGGTCGTAGGACAGCGACAGCGGCAACATCAGGCGCGGCACGAATTCGCCGTCTTTCCACACCGGCTTCATCGCCGAGCGCGACACGCCGAGGATGGCGACTTCCGGCGCGTTGATGATGGGCACGAACGACGTGCCGCCTATGCCGCCCAGGCTGGAGATGGTGAAGCAGCCGCCCTGCATTTCGGCGGCGGAGATTTTTTTATCGCGCGCCCGCTGGCTGACTTCGCCCAATTCTTTTGCCAGTTGCACGATACCTTTTTGATCCACATCGCGTATCACCGGCACCACCAAGCCTTCCGGCGTATCCACCGCCACGCCGATGTGGATGTATTTTTTCAGGATCAGATTTTCGCCGTTGGCATCCAGCGAGGCATTGAAGTCGGGGAAGTGTCTCAGCGTGATGGCGCAAGCCTTGAGGATAAACGCCAGCGGGGAAATCTTGATGTCCTGCTTGGCATATTCCGCGCCCAATTCTTTGCGGAAAGCTTCCAACTCGCTGATGTCGGCCTCCTCGAATTGCGTGACGTGCGGGATCGCCAACCAGTTGCGGTGCAGATTTGCGCCGGAGATTTTTTTGATGCGCGACAGCGGCTTTGTTTCTATCGTGCCGTATTTGGCGAAATCGACCGCTGGCATATCCGGCACTTGCAGACTGTTGCCACCCGTTGTCGGGCGCGGTTGCGCCAGCGATTGTTTGACGAAATTCTGCACATCGTCTTTGGTCACGCGGCCTTTCTCGCCGCTGCCTTTGATTTGCGGCAGATTTACCCCGAGTTCGCGCGCGAAGCGGCGAATGGAAGGGCTGGCGTGGGCTAACCCTGCGGACTCAAACCCCTCCCGGCCTCCCCTTGTCAGGGGAGGAGTGGCAGCACCCTCCCCTGACAAGGGGAGGGTTGGGGAGGGGTTTGCAGTTTGAGCAACTGGCGCAGCTTCAACTGCGGGTGCAGGTGCTGCGGTAGCTGGAGCAGCAACTGGCACAGCCGCCTCCCCACTCGCCTCAATCATCACGATCAACGCCCCTTCCGAAACCTTGTCGCCAACCTTGACCTTCACTTCTTTCACCACACCGGCAAACGGCGCGGGCACATCAATGGTCGCCTTGTCGGTTTCCAGCGAAATCAGCGACTGCTCGGCGGCAACAATGTCGCCGACCTTCACCGCCACTTCGATGATAGACACATCCTTGAAATTGCCGATGTCCGGCACTACTACATTTTTAATTTCTGCCACGCTGTTCTCCTTGCATTGCGCCAAACAGTTCACTCGCGCCGACAGTCCCTTCCCCCTTGCAGGGGGAAGGCTAGGATGGGGGTAGAAGTAGTGGGCACAGTTAAAGTTTCTACCCCCTCCCCAGCCCTCCCCCTGCAAGGGGGAGGGGATTGGCGCAGTTACGGATGTTTCTGTTTAAACCGTGGTCGGGTTCGGTTTATCGGGGTTGATTTGGTAAAGCTTGATGGCCTTGGTTACCTCGCTTGCCGCAATCGTGCCCTCATCTGCCAGAGCTTTCAAGGCAGCGATGGCCACATAGTGTCTGTCCACCTCGAAGAAACCGCGCAATTTCTTGCGCGTATCCGAACGTCCGAAACCGTCCGTGCCCAGCGTCTTGTAACGCGCTTTGACGAAAGGACGAATCTGGTCGGCGTAGGCGCGGATGTAATCGGTCGCCGCAACCACCGGCAGCTTGGCATCCAGACATTGCTCGACGTAACTCAAACGTGGTTTTGCTTCGGGATGCAGCGTATTCCAACGTTCGCAGTCGATACCATCGCGGCGCAGTTCGTTGAAGCTGGTCACGCTCCACACCTCGGCAGCCACTTTGAAATCTTTTTCCAGTAACTCGGCGGCGGCAATCACCTCGCGCAAAATCGTGCCGCTGCCCAATAATTGCACGCGCGGTTTTTTCCCTTCTCCCTTCCCCCTTCCCCCTTCACTAAAGCGGTACATGCCTTTGAGGATGCCGTCTTCCGCGCCCTTGGGCATGGCCGGATGCGCATAGTTTTCGTTCATCACCGTGAGGTAATAGAACACATCCTCCTGGTTCTGATACATGCGGCGCATACCGTCATGCACGATCACCGCTAGTTCATACGCGAAAGTCGGGTCGTAAGAAACGCAGTTGGGAATAGTCGCGGCTTGCAGATGGCTGTGCCCGTCCTGATGTTGCAGGCCTTCGCCGTTGAGCGTGGTGCGTCCCGCCGTGCCGCCGACGAGGAAGCCGCGCGCGCGCATGTCGCCCGCTGCGTAAGCCAAGTCGCCTATGCGCTGGAAGCCGAACATCGAGTAATAAATGTAGAACGGAATCATCGCCACGCCGTTGTTGGCGTAAGAGGTTGAGGCAGCGATCCAGTCGGCCATGCCGCCCGCTTCGTTGATGCCTTCCTGCAAAATCTGCCCGGTGGATGACTCTTTGTAGAACATCAACTGGTCGGCATCCTGCGGCGTGTAGAGCTGGCCCACCTGCGAGAAAATGCCGAGCTGGCGGAACATGCCTTCCATGCCGAAGGTGCGCGATTCGTCCGGCACGATGGGCACGATCTGTTTACCGATATTTTTGTCTTTGACCAGTACGCCGAGCAAGCGCACGAAGGCCATGGTGGTGGAAAATTCGCGCTCTTCGCTGCTCTTCAGCAATGCATCAAACGCAACCAGAGCGGGAATCTGCAACGGTGTGCTGACCGGTTTGCGTGCGGGCAAAGTGCCCATCGCCGCGCCGCGCTCGCGCAGGTATTTCATCTCCTGGCTGTCTTCGGCGGGGCGCACGAACGGCACTTCAGACAATTGTTCGTCGGTCACCGGAATGTTGAAGCGGTCGCGGAATTTGCGCAGTGCTTCTTCGTTCATTTTCTTTTGCTGGTGCGTCGGGTTCTGCGCTTCGCCGGAAGCGCCCATGCCGTAACCTTTCACCGTCTTGGCGAGAATCACCGTCGGTTGGCCCTGATGTTTGCGGGCTGCGCTGTAGGCCGCAAACATCTTGTACGGGTCGTGGCCGCCACGGTTCAAGTGCCAGATTTCGTCGTCCGTCATATCGGCGACCAGTTCCATCAGCTCGGGATATTTGCCGAAGAAATGCTGGCGCACATACGCGCCGTCCTTGGCCTTGTAATTCTGGTAATCGCCGTCCACCACTTCTTCCATGCGCTTGAGCAGCAAGCCGGATTTATCTTTGGACAGCAGTTTGTCCCAGCGCCTGCCCCAGACGACCTTGATGACGTTCCAGCCCGCACCACGGAATACGCCTTCCAATTCCTGGATGATTTTGCCGTTGCCGCGCACCGGGCCGTCCAGCCGCTGCAAATTGCAGTTGATGACGAAAATCAGATTGTCCAGTTTCTCGCGCCCGGCCATGGAGATCGCGCCCAGCGATTCCGGCTCGTCGGTCTCGCCGTCGCCCAAAAACGCCCACACTTTGCGGCCATCGGTTTGCGCCAGTTCGCGGTGCTGCAAATAGCGCATGAAACGCGCCTGATAAATCGCCATCAACGGCCCCAGACCCATAGACACCGTGGGGAACTGCCAGAAATTGGGCATCAACCACGGGTGCGGATACGACGACAAGCCGTCGCCATCCACTTCCTGCCGGTACTTGCGCAGTTGCGCTTCGCTCAAGCGGCCTTCGATGAATGCGCGCGCATAAATGCCGGGCGAAGAGTGTCCCTGGAAATACACCAGATCGCCGCCGTGAGTTTCGGTTTTGCCGTGGAAGAAATGATTGAACGCCACGTCGTACAACGTGGCCGCCGACGCGAAGCTGGCGATGTGACCGCCCAGCTCGGACGAATTCTTGTTGGCGTTCATCACGATCGCCATCGCGTTCCAGCGCATCAGCGCGCGGATGCGGTGCTCCAGTTCCATATTGCCTTGGGAACGTTCTTCTTTTTCCACCGGGATGGTGTTGAGGTAAGGCGTGGTGGCGCTGATCGGCACGTCGTCGCCCGCCAGTCGCGCCTGATGAATCAGTTGGTCTATCAGATAGTGCGCGCGTTCCGCGCCGCCTGTAGCCAGCACCGATTTGAGCGATTCCAGCCATTCCTGCGTTTCCTGCGGATCGTTATCCTGATTCCGGGTTTGTTGTATGTCCATTGGTTTGCTCGCTTTCCTGCTTACAGCATATCGTTTCGTTTTCGGTCACCAACCACTCCACCTTGCGGTCGGTGCTTTCCTGCGGAATGTCCTGAACCAGCTGCATGCCGAATGCCCCGGCGACCAGCACCGGTCGATGCGTGACACGCGCCAGCAGCTTGTCGTAAAAACCGCCGCCGTAACCCAGCCGCGCGCCCTCGCGGGTAAACGCCACACCGGGTAGCAGGACAAATTCTAGCGCATTTAACGATAATACCATAGTAGAAAGTTCGGGTATTGGCTCGCGTATGCCGAACATGCCGGGAGCCAATTGTCTTTCGATATCTTCAACCCAATACAACTCAAGCAACCGCGTAACGGGGTTCGCCCTTGGCAGAATCAGCTTCTTGCCGTCAGCCAGCACTCGCTTCACCCACAACTCGCTGGCGAATTCGTGACCGAAATTCATGTAGCCCAGCACCACCTTGGCGCGCTGATATTGCGGCATGGCGAGCAAACGCTCGATGATAGACGCGCTGTGCGCTGCGCGCTGATCGTGGGGTAGGGCATCCCGGCGGGACAGGATTTGCTGGCGGAGGGTTTGTTTTTGTTGTTGCGGGGTCATGGGGGCGTGGCGGACATGTTTATGCAGTATCGCCGCCCAGTTCCCGCTCAATCTGTTCGATGCTGGGCAGGCTGGACTCAAGTGCGGTGGGGAGGGCTCGGGTCAGATCAAAAGTCGAAACGCCAATCGGTTTATCAACACCGCGCAACGCATATTCCGCCAGCACCTTATTCTGTTCCTGACAAAGAATAAGGCCGATGGTAGGGGTATCCGCCTCGTGCTTCAATACATCGTCCACCACGCTGCAATAAAAATTCATCTTGCCTGCATACTCCGGCTTGAACGCCCCGCGTTTCAACTCGATGACTACAAAGCAACGAAGTTTCAGATGATAGAAAAGCAGGTCGATGTAAAAATCCTGTTCTCCCACCTCAAGGTGATATTGGCGACCCACAAAGGCAAAGCCCTGTCCGAGTTCCAGCAGGAATTTTTCCAGATGAACGATCAGTCCGGTTTCCAGTTCGCGTTCGTGAAATGGTTCTGTCATCGTCATGAAATCGAACAGATACGGGTCTTTCAACGCTTGCTGCACCAGATCGGACTGCGGTAACGGCAAGCGTGCGGCAAAGTTGCTGGTGGCTTTGCCTTGGCGCAGGTGAGCCGCGCTTTCGATCTGCAACGCCAAAATGTTTCGGCTCCAGCCGTTATCGACGGTTGCCTGCATATACCACTGGCGCGTAGCTACATTCTTTATCTTTTCTATCAAGAGCAGGTGATGCCCCCAAGGGAGTGCCAACAGCAATTCCGGAAGTAAAAGTGCCACAGGTTGTGGCACTTTTGTGGTGGCTTCAGTTTGTGCCACAGACTGCGGCACAAATGACAGGTCGCTATACTCGCGGTAGAAAGCCAGCATCCGCTTGATGTTTCGCTCTGAAAATCCTTTTATCTCGGGCAGTTCATTTTTAATATCCAGCGCCAAACGGGGGATTACCGCAGCTCCCCAGCCCTCGACTTTCTGCCGGATGTCCAGCATCTGGCCGATCTCCCAATACAAGCGGATCAGCTCGGCATTGACCGCAAACAACGCCCGCATTTGCGCGGACTGGATGCGCTGCTTGATATTGGTCAACAGTGCTGAATAATGCATTGCAGGGCTTGGCTTATTGGTGTTCAATTTTCACATCCCGATAACAATGAGCCAGACTATTTTGCCGCCACCGACGAAATAGTCCCGGCGTTTCTATCCAAGAAACAATTTGTAAGCCGGATTGTCGCTCTCGTCCCAATACGGGTAACCCAGCGTGTCGAGGAACAGTTTGAGTTCGGCCTTGTCGCTGTGGGGAACCTGCATGCCAACCAGCACTCTTCCGAAATCTGCGCCGTGGTTGCGGTAGTGGAACAGGCTGATGTTCCAGTTGTGGTTCATGCTGTTGAGGAAGTTCATCAGCGCGCCGGGGCGTTCGGGGAATTCGAAGCGGAACAGGATTTCGTCCTTGGCTTCGGGCGCGTGGCCGCCGACCAGGTGGCGCAGGTGCAGCTTGGCCATTTCGTTGTCGGTGAGGTCTAGCGTGGGTAGTTTGTTGCGCTGCAATTTTTCCACCAACTCGGCGGTTTCCGACGGGTCTTTGACCTGGATGCCGACGAACACCTGCGCCGCTTTTGGATCGTCGTAGCGGTAGTTGAATTCGGTGATGTTGCGCTTGCCCAGCAGCGAGCAGAATTTGCGGAAACTGCCCGGTGTTTCCGGGATGGTGACAGCGAGGATGGCTTCGCGTTTTTCGCCGATCTCAGCGCGCTCGGCCACAAAACGCAGGCGGTCGAAGTTCATGTTCGCGCCGCTGCACACAGCGACCAGCGTTTCGCCTTTGAGCTGTTCGCGCTTGGCATACGCCTTCGCGCCCGCCACCGCCAGCGCGCCCGCCGGTTCGAGGATGGAGCGCGTGTCCTGGAACACATCCTTGATCGCGGCGCACACCGCGTCGGTATCCACCAGCACCACTTCATCCACGAACTGTTTGCACAGGCGGAAGGTTTCCTCGCCCGCCAGCTTGACTGCCGTGCCGTCCGAAAACAGGCCGACATCATTCAGCGTGACGCGCTTCTTAGCTTTGAGCGAACGCGCCATCGCGTCGGAATCCACGGTCTGTACGCCGATCACCTTGATCTCGGGGCGCAGTTGCTTGACGTAAGCCGCCACGCCCGCGACCAGCCCGCCGCCGCCGATGGCGCAGAAAATGGCATGGATGGGCTTTTGGTGCTGGCGCAGAATTTCCATGGCGATGGTGCCTTGCCCGGCGATCACATCGGGATCGTCGAACGGATGCACAAAAGTGAGCTGCCTTTCCTTTTCCAGTTCGTAAGCATGCGTGCAGGCATCGCTGTAACTGTCGCCATGCAACACGATCTCCACCGCGCGCTGGCCGAAATGTTTGACCGCTTCGATCTTCACTTGCGGCGTGGTGGTCGGCATCACGATGGTGGCCTTGCAGCCCAGCTTGTGTGCAGACAGCGCCACGCCCTGCGCATGGTTGCCCGCCGAAGCGGCAATCACGCCGCGTTTGAGCTGCTCCGGCGACAGTTGTGCCATCTTGTTGTACGCACCGCGCAGCTTGAACGAAAACACCGGCTGCATGTCCTCGCGTTTGAACAGAATGTCGTTGCCGGTGCGCGCCGACAGGTTGGGTGCGTGTTCCAGTGGTGTTTCGACGGCCACGTCATAGACGCGGGCGGTGAGGATGCGTTTCAGGTAACTTTGCATGATGTTTCGCGGACGGTTGAATTGGCGGCAAGATTAGCAGGAAACGGGGTTGGATGCTTTATACGGCGCGATGCGGCGCATCCCGGCGACTGCATTTTTGCAAAACCAACATCGTGGGAACGCCCGTCAATAGGCGATCTACGTCATTCGCTTGATGGAGATGGCCGTGTTTGCTGGCTTGCGGGCGAGAGACGCTTTGTTTGCTGCGGTTGGGGTTTTGTAGGAGCGAGCTTGCTCGCGAAGTGTTTTCGCGAGCAAGCTCGCTCCTACAAGCGCACTCGGCCTAATGAACTATCCGAGTCAAAAATCAAAGCGAGGATGCAAATCCGATCAGCTCATAGAAGCCCGGCAGATCGCTCAAGTCGTCCAACACCGCCGCCGCACCGGAAAAGTCCTGCTTGCAGGTGTAAGGATTGGTGGTGATGTAAGTCCTGATGCCCGCCGCCAGTGCGGAACGCAAACCGTTATAGGAATCTTCCAGCGCGATGCAATCCTGCGGCGCGAGCTTGAGTTCGGCCAACACCCAGTTGTAAATATCCGGCGCGGGTTTCTTCAGCGGCACGATGTCGCCGCAACCCACCGCATCGAAATATTTCGTCCAATCTCTGCCCAAACCCATCTCCAGCAAAGCCGCGACATTCTCCGGCGAAGTAGTGGTGGCTATGGCCAGCTTGAGTCCCGCCTGGCGTGCGTCGCGGATGAGTTGCTTGATGCCGGGGCGCAACGGGATGTGCCCGTCACGCAACGCGGCGGTGTAATGCGCGGTCTTTTGCACATGCAGGTTTTTTACGAAGGCTTCGTAATCGGCAGGCTTGGTGAAATCCTTCAGAAAATCTTCGACGAAATATTTGATGCGCTCCTTGCCGCCCGTCACCTTGAGCAGCTTGTCGTACAGCGCCACATCCCAGTTCCAGTCCAGCCCGTTTTTGGCGAAGGCCTGGTTGAACGCGATGCGGTGCGCGTCTTCGGTATCGGCCAGCGTACCGTCAACGTCGAAAATGATGGCTTGGATTGTCATGTTGTTTGTAACAGTTCAAGAAAAAGCAATTCACCACAGAGACACAGAGACACAGAGGAAACGCGGGAGAAATCCTGCGTGGTTTGGTTCTGAATTTTGTTTTGATTTTCTCTGCGCCTCTGTGTCTCTGTGGTGAAGGGTTTAGCGCATCCCCGGAAACTTCCCCGCCATCCCTTTTATCATCTTCGCCATCCCGCCTTTGCCGCTGATCATCTTCATCATCTTCTGCGACTGCTCGAACTGGTTCAGCAGTTGATTGACGTGCATCACCTGCACGCCCGCACCGGTGGCAATGCGGCGTTTGCGCGAGGCTTTGATGAGGTCGGGGTGGCTGCGCTCCCAGGGTGTCATCGAGTTGATGATGCCTTCGGTGCGGTTGATCTGGCGCTCGTCGATTTTTGCTCCCGCCGCCGCTTGAGAAAGCTGCGCGGGCAGTTTGTCCATCATGGCGGAGAGTCCGCCCATTTTGCGCATCTGCACGATCTGCATTTTAAAATCGTTGAGGTCAAAGCCTTTGCCGGTCTGCATTTTCTTCGCCAGCTTTTGCGCTTCGCCGACATCCACGCTGCGCTGCGCTTCTTCCAGCAGCGACAGCACGTCGCCCATGCCGAGAATGCGCTGTGCCATGCGCTCGGGGTGGAAGGCTTCGAGGCCGTTCGGTTTTTCGCTCACGCCGACAAACTTGATCGGCTTGCCGGTGATCTGGCGCACCGACAGCGCCGCGCCGCCGCGCGCATCGCCGTCCAGTTTGGTGAGGATGATGCCGGTGAGCGGCAGCGTTTCGCCGAAGGCTTTGGCGGTATTCACCGCATCCTGTCCGGTCATCGCATCGACTACGAACAAGGTCTCGATTGGCTTCAACGCGGCATGCAGGTTTTTGATCTCGGCCATCATCGCTTCGTCCACCGCGAGGCGACCTGCGGTATCCACGATCAGCACATCATGGTGATGCTTCTTGGCGAAGTCGTGCGCGGCGAGGGCGATGTCCTGCGGTTTTTGCTTAACATCGGACGGAAAAAAGTCGATGTCCAGTTGTTGTGCCAGCATGCGCAGTTGCTCGATAGCGGCGGGTCTATACACGTCGCAGCTCACCAGCAGCACTTTCTTTTTGTTTTGCTCGCGCAGCAGCTTGGCCAGTTTTCCGCTGCTGGTGGTTTTACCCGCGCCTTGCAGACCGGCCATCAGGATCACGGCGGGCGGTACGGTGGCGAGGTTGATGCCGACATTGGCTTCGCCCATCAGCTTGGTCAGCTCGCGGTTCACCACGCCGATCAGCGCCTGTCCCGGTTGCAGGTTGGCGATGACTTCCTGCCCCAGCGCGGCCTCCTTCACCTTGGCGATGAAGTCCTTGACCACCGGCAGCGCCACGTCGGCTTCCAGCAAGGCGAGGCGCACTTCGCGCAAGGCATCCTGAATATTGCTTTCGGTCAGCCGCGCCTGACCGCGCAGGTTTTTGATGATGCCGGTGAAGCGTTGAGTAAGGTTGTCTAACATGGGTTGAGTCCTAAATAAATGCAGGAGCGGCTTTAGCCGCGAAATATTCGCGGCTAAAGCCGCTCCTACAATTTCAAAGTCAGTTGGTCGAATTCACCGCAGGCAGAAATCTTGCGGCGCTTCCTGTAGAATCCGCACAGTCTAAAACATCTGCACTCCCCATGTCGAACCAAGCCTTGCATTTGCTCACGTTTGCCCTTTATGCCGTTCTGGCTGTTTTGTTCTGGCGCGCGCAGGCGACGGGCAAAGCCGAGCAGCAAAATCGCGGCGCACTCGGGTTCGCGGTCGCAGTGCCTTTGGTGCTGCACGGCTGGCTGCTGTACGACACCTTGTTCATCTGGGGCGCGCTCAATCTGGGCTTTGTCTATGCGCTGTCGCTGATCCTGTGGCTGACCGTGCTGATTTATTGGATTGCGCGCTTCTTCTATCCCCTGTCCTGTCTGCTGACGCTGGTATTGCCGCTGGCTGCTATTAGCGCGGTGCTCCCCGCGATATTTCCCGATGCGCATATTTTTTCCCAACCCGCTTCGGCCTTGTTCGACACCCATGTGCTGATGGCCATGCTGGCCTATAGTCTGTTCACCATTGCCGCCTTGCATGCGGCGCTGATGTCGCTGGTCGAAAAGCGCCTGCACCATGCCAGAATGCCCAAGGTGTTGCGCAACCTGCCGCCGCTGATGACCATGGAATCCTTGCTGTTCCGCGTCATCGGTGTGGGCTTTGTGCTGCTGAGCATCACCATCGTTTCCGGCATTCTGTTCTCCGAAAAGATATTTGGTCATCCGTGGCAATGGAACCATAAAGTGGTGTTCGGCCTGCTTTCCTGGGCGGTGTTCGCTGTGCTGCTGCTGGGGCATCACCTCTACGGCTGGCGCGGTCGCAAAGCGGTGCACTGGACGTTGAGCGGCTTTGCTTTTCTGGTGCTAGGCTATCTGGGCAGCCAATTCGTATTGGAAGTTTTCCTGCACCGTTGATGCAATCAGCCGCTAGCCGCAACTTCGCTTTCCCCCTGCCAAAATCAATCCTTGCCACAATTCAACGATATATCGTAGAATTCGCGCCCTTTGGCATTTGCCGAATCTATTTTTTATTGGGTAATCACTATGGTAGTCATTCGTCTTTCTCGCGGCGGCTCTAAGAATCGTCCGTATTACAACGTGGTGGTAGCGGATTCCCGCAATCGTCGTGACGGTCGTTTCATCGAGCGCGTCGGTTTCTACAATCCGCTGGCCGCCGAAGGCGCTGAAGGTCTGCGCATTCAACTGGATCGCGTGACGCACTGGCAAGAGCGCGGCGCACAGTTGAGCGAAACCGTAGGCCGTCTGGTCAAAAAAGCCGGTGCAGCAGCCAAGGTCTAATTAGTATGGCGGTTCGCCATACTAATTTCCCCCACCCTAACCCTCCCCCGGCGGGAGAGGGGACAAACGAATCGCTGCGCGAGACGTTTAATTCGGAGGCAAGCCCCATGGTCGTCATGGGGAAGGTGGTCGGAGCGCAAGGCATTCTGGGTTGGGTGAAGGTGCAGACTTTTACCGAATATCTGGACGGCTTGCTCGACTACGACACTTGGTATGTGGGCAACGAACAGGCCTGGCATCCCATGCAAGTGCTGGAAGCGAATGTGCACGGCAAAGTGTTGATTGCCAAGCTGGAAGGCATTGTTGACCGCACTGCCGCCGAAAAATTTAAAGGCCAATTGATCGCTGTTCCGCGCGCAGATTTGCCGGAACAACCGGAAGGCGAATACTACTGGTCCGATCTGGTGGGCTTGTCGGTGGAGAACCTGGCGGGCGAGAAGTTCGGTATCGTGGATTCGTTGCTGGAGACCGGCGCAAATGACGTGCTGGTGGTCAAAGGCGAAAGCGGCGAAACCTTGATGCCGTTCATTGCCAGCGTGATCCAGCAAGTGGATTTGCAGAAGAAATTGATCCGTGTGGATTGGCAGGCGGATTACCTCAAATGAGGTTTGACGTTGTCACGCTGTTCCCCGAGATGTTCGACGCGATCACCAAGTATGGCGTGACGCGGCGGGCGGCGGAGCAGGGCAGGTTCGAGTTGCAGACGTGGAATCCGCGCGATTTTACGACCGACAACTACCGCACCATAGATGACCGTCCCTACGGCGGCGGTCCCGGAATGGTGATGTTGGCGGAACCGCTGGAAAAAGCCATCAGCGCAGCAAAAGCAGCGCAGGCCGCCAGCGGAGTGAAGAAGAGTTGTGTGATCCACCTCTCGCCGCAAGGCAGGCAGCTCACCCACGAAGTGGTGATGGAGCTGCTGGCGCGGGACGAAGGGTTGATATTGCTGGCGAGCCGTTACGAGGGCGTGGATGAGCGCCTGTTGCGCCAGCAAGTGGATGAAGAGCTTTCCATCGGCGATTATGTGTTGTCCGGTGGCGAGTTGGCGGCGATGGTGGTGATGGACAGCGTGGTGCGGCAGATTCCCGGTGTATTGGGCGACGACGCATCGGCGCAGCAGGATTCCTTTGTGCAAGGTCTGCTGGATTGTCCGCACTACACACGGCCAGAGATTTATAACGGCGAGGCTGTACCGGATGTGTTGATGTCCGGGCACCACGCCGAGATAGAGAAGTGGCGATTGAAGCAGTCGTTAATCCGCACTGCGGAACGTCGCCCGGATTTGCTGGCATCACGCCAGTTGACTAAACAGGAAGCTCGGCTACTGGCAGAGTACCAGCAGGAACAAGCCTCCGCACAAGAAAAGGAAACAAAATGAATCTGATCGGAATTCTTGAAAAAGAAGAAATCGCCCGTCTGAACAAGACAATCCCCAACTTCGCCCCCGGCGACACCGTGGTGGTTGGCGTGAACGTGGTTGAAGGCGACAAAAAGCGCGTGCAGGTTTTCGAAGGCGTGGTGATCGCCAAGCGCAACAAGGGGCTGAACTCCAGCTTCATCGTGCGCAAGGTCTCCGCAGGCGAAGGCGTGGAACGTACTTTCCAGTCCTACTCCCCCAGCGTTGCCAGCATCGAAATCAAGCGTCGCGGCGATGTGCGCCGCGCCAAGCTGTACTACCTGCGCGACCGCTCCGGCAAGTCGGCACGTATCAAAGAGAAATTGCCAGCACGCAAAGCAACAGTCGCAGCAGCATAAACAGCGATTGTGTGGCAAAGAAAACGGGAGCTCAGGCTCCCGTTTTTTATTTCCGCTATCATGTCCGTATGGACTATCAAGCGATCATCACCGCACCGTTTGGCAAGCTCGGCATCCGCTGCACGGAGGAGGTGTTGCTGGGGATCGAATTCATCCCGGCGGACACTCCCGCGTTGGCTCCGCGCAACGCGCTGGCCTCGGAAGTATGCAGGCAACTGGATGAGTATTTCGCCGATGCGGATTTCTGCTTCGATCTGCCGCTCAAGCTCGACGGCACGCAACACCAGCGCAAAGTGTGGCAAGCGATGCAAGCCATTCCGCTCGGTCAAGTGCGCAGCTATGGCGATCTCGCCAAAGATTTGAATTCAAGCCCGCGCGCCGTCGGCCAAGCCTGCGGCAACAATCCCATCCCCGTGGTCATTCCCTGCCATCGCGTGGTGAGCAAAGCGGGGCTGGGTGGTTTCATGCATCGCGCGGACAACGATGCGCTCGACATCAAGCGCTGGTTGCTGATGCATGAACAACGCTGACCTCCTCGACGAATTCAGCGATGCCCTCTGGCTGGAAGACGGCTTGTCGCGCAACACGCTGGAAAGCTACCGGCGCGACCTGAACAAATTCGCCGACTGGCTGGAGAAGCAGCGTGAATGCGCCCTGGCGGACACCACCCACGCCGACATTCAGGGTTTTTTAGCGCATCTGGTGAGCGGCGAAAAAGCCAAATCCACATCCACCTCGCGCGCCATCTCTAGCCTCAAGCGCCTGTTTCGCTACCTGCTGCGCCAGAACAAAATCACCGTTGATCCCACTTTGCAGATCGCCTCACCCAAACTGCCGCGCAGCCTGCCCAAGAGCCTCACCGAAGAAGATGTCGAGTTGCTGCTGAATGCGCCGGATGTGGAAACCGCGCTCGGCATGCGCGACCGCACCATGCTGGAAGTGCTGTACGCCAGCGGCCTGCGCGTGTCCGAACTGGTCGGCCTCAGCGTGGCGCAAGTCAGCCTGGACATGGGTGTGGCGCGCGTGATGGGCAAAGGCAGCAAAGAACGCCTCGTGCCGCTGGGCGAAGAAGCGCTGGACTGGGTCAAACGCTACCTCGCAGATGCCCGTCCTGCCTTGCTTGCGGGGCAGGTCACCGACGCGCTGTTCGTCACCCACAGAGGCGAAGGCATGACGCGCCAGATGTTCTGGTACCTCATCAAAAAACACGCCAAACACGGCGGCCTGCACAAACCCCTGTCGCCGCACACCCTGCGCCACGCCTTCGCCACCCACCTGCTCAACCACGGCGCGGACTTGCGCGTGGTGCAGATGCTGCTCGGGCATTCGGATATTTCAACGACGCAGATTTATACGCATGTGGCACGGGAGCGGTTGAAGGCGCTGCATCACAAACATCATCCGAGGGGGTGAAAATTTCAAATTTTGAAACCCGGCATCGTGGAGAAGCGCATCAATAGGCGATCCGCGTCATGCACTAGATGGAGATGGCCGTGTTTCCTGCCTTGGCGTGATGTTGTTCTGCTCTCTTTTTCCGCAGACGGGAGAGGGAATCAAACTTGAGTCGAGTCGGGTGGGCACGTTTCATTTTCCACGCTACAAACCTCGCCCGATTTGCCTTCAGCAAAACGATGCAGCCGCAGCCAGTTCGCCACGACTGTTGACAGAAACGGTTGCGCTTGGAAGCGGTCTATCATGGCGTACAGCGGCAGGCGGCACATCAGGTATTGGCGCAGGGCGAGGGTGAATCCGCTTTGCCATTCATCCTGCGCGATGGAGATTCCAGAAGCCTCTTCCAGACAGCGACGGTGCAAATCTATCCAGCGTTGTATCTCGTGGGGCGTTGCGGCGGCGGGCAGGACGAAGTACAGCAGTTCGGCCAGATCGTATTGCGGCAGGCCTATGGTTGCCAGTTCCCAATCGTAAGCGCAAAGCTGTGCGCCTTGCGGGCTGCGGCGGAAGGCCAGATTGCGCGGGTTGAAATCATGGTGGATCAGCGTGCGCGGCGCGCTGGCCCATTGCGCCTGCCAGTGATCCAGATCGTTGATGAGTTCATACTGGATGGTGCGCATGTCTTCGCCGAAACGCGTTGCCGAAAACGCGGCCAGCTCGCGCCACAAAGAATGCATTTTGCGGAAATCGTTTGCGCCGGGAGCGAGCCAGGGTTGGCGCAACAACTCATCTTCGCGCCGGTACCACACCGCATGTATCTGCCCCAGCCCGTGCACTGCCGCCGCGATGTGTTCGTCGCGCCACAACTCCGTGCTGTTCGCCGAATCCATCAGGTCAACATCTTCCAGATATTCCTCGATGAACCCGCCGTGCGACGCAGCGCTTTGCGCGATGACGGCGAGCGAACGCGGCATGTGGCGCGTGAGCCGATTGTCGCTGCTGGCGGCGATGGCGAGTTCGCGCGCGAGGCCGTTGCGGGTTGGCAGGCATTGCAGATGCGTTTGAAATGCGGCGGCCAGCGTCGGCGAGCAAAGCGCCGCCACGGCCAGCGTGGCGGCATCCTGTTCATCCGCTGTCGATCTTAACTTGAGCACGCCTTGTTGCTGCTCCACAGCATCGCCCGGTGTGTGCCGGTACTCGATATGGCAGCGCCACAATCCGGCATTGCCGCCGCTGCTGATGGTGCTCAGTTCGCTCAACACGCCGCTGCCGCAAAGAGGTGTCGCGCGGAATTCAGTCAGCTTTAGCAGCGGCGCGTGCAGGGCGTTGCGCAAACTGTTTTCAACGGCGCGCGCGCGACTGCCATCAGTTTGCGCGAAGTGAACCGCATTGCGTTGGGGCAGAAATCCTTGCTGTTGGTAGCGCGCCAGATAGCGGTTGAGCAGCGGCGCGTTCAGACGCGGGATGCTCAGTCCGTGCCGCGCAAAATATTCGTAAGAGGCCGCCGAGTTGATGCAGCGCCTGCGCGATTCCAAATACAACTCGGTCAAACTGCGTCCGCCCATTTGCGCGGGACGGGCAAGAAAAAAGTGGCGCAACACATGCAGGTCGGGCGCGCGTCCGCCACGGTGGTCGCCCACCATCGCCAGCCATTCATCCAGCGCAACCAGATTCACGGCATATCCGTTCAGACGCAACCACAGCGCCATCTCGCGCCACAGTCGCGGCTCGTCGTGATGCAGATGCAGCACGCGCAAGCCGCAGTGCCTATCCTCCACCAACGTGCGCACGGCTTGCGCCACCGTGTTCACCGGCACGCAGTCCAGCCCCCAATCCACATCGGCGGCGATGCCGCTTTGCACCGCGCCGCGCAGCAGGCGCGACACCAGATCATCGTGGTTGGAATTGCCGCTGACGCTGTCGCCGCAGATCAGACCGCAACGCAAAATGGAAACCGGCAGACCGCGCTGCGCGGCCTGGCGCAACAGCGTTTCGGACACGCACTTGGCTTGCGCGTAGCCGAGCGGAATGTGCTCCAGATGGGGCGACATATCCGTCGTTTCATCCACCGTTTCCGGCCCGCCCGGCACATAACAAACCGCCAGCGTGGAAATGAAATGCAGCGGTTTGAGCGTGCACCGGCAAGCCAGCCGTATCGCGTTCAGCGTGCCGTTGATGTGGCTGCCGCGCAGGCGCGAATAGGATTTGATCCAGCTCACTTCGGCGGCGCAGTGGATGATCTGCCCGACGCTATTCGCAAGCGCATCGAAAGCGCCATCATCCAGGCCGAAGTTGGCGGCGGACACATCGCCGCGCAACGCGATGACGCGAGCGGCGGTGTCGGGACAGGCGCGGCCTGTTGCCTCCAGTGCAGCGGCGAGGCGTTGTGCGGCAAGCTCGTCGCTATCGGCGCGCACCAGACAGATCACGTCACAGCCGGTAAACAGCAGCAATTCGGCGAGCACTTGCGCGCCGAGGAAACCGGTGGCTCCGGTGAGAAACACGGTGTTTGCGGTGGAGGCCATGCCATCCGGGTTGATGGCTGAATCCAGCAGAGTGTCGGCGTGCGGCGAAGGTTTCATGCCGCCGCTCCGCTTTGGCAGGCGCGATGCCATTCCACAAAACGCTGGCGCACCGCTTCTTTGTGCGCGAGCAAATCGGCCAGTTGCCAGTCGCCGGTGGGGATCGCTTCATGCACGTAAACGTCGATGATTCCCGGCGCGGCGGCGAGCCCGCGCCCCGGATTGATGGCGGGCGGAATGGCGATGAACAGCGGCACGATGGGCGCGCGCAGGCTGAGCGCGAGATGGAATGCGCCCTTGTTGAAATGGCCGATCTCGCCCGTGGTGATGCGTTCGCCTTCGGGGCTCAGATACACCGACTCCTTGCTGCGCTGCAATGTGTTTGCGGCGCAACGGAAAATTTCGCGCCGCCGTTCCGGGAAAGTTTGCGGCACGGTCCAGAAGATGCCGATCAGATAGCCGATCAATCCCAGCGGCAGCAGTTTGCGCAAATAGCCGCTGAGAAAAAAGCGCGCGTTCGGCAGCCCCAGCGCGAGCAGCGCGAACAGGTCAATGGTGGAAGTGTGGTTGGAGATATACACCGCCTGCCCGGCGGGAAACGGCGACAGTGTGTGAAGCCGGATGCGTATTCCCCAAAGCTTCAATACGAGTTTGGCGAAAGGAGCCGCAATGCGCTCGCTATAAAACCGCCGCAGGCGGAACAGCGTGACAGCCGCCACGGCCAGCATCGACAGGGCGCACACACTCATCAGCAACAGCGTGGCGAAGATGCGCAAGCCAAGAACGAAACGCGCCCTGCTCATGCGCGCTGGCAGACCACGGTTTGCATGGCGAGATTTAGTTGGCGCTGGAACAGCAGCACGGGCGCGCACAACAACTGCCCGAGGAAATACGGCAGGATGGCGCGATCCAGATTCAAGCCGCGCCCCTTGAGCAGCTTGAACGCCAGTCCGGTGAACAGATAGAAATACGGCGGAAACGCGCCGTAGGGCAAATACTCCACCACTTTCAGCCCCTGGCTGCGAACCATGTTTAACAGGCTGTCGCGGCTGAACAGCAGCGTGTGCTGCGGCGCTTGCAGCCCGGGCCAGCGCTCGTGATATAGGCGGTAACTCAGGCTATCCAGACGCGGCACCTCGATTACCAAGCGGCCATCATCGGAAAGCAAATCGCGGCAGCGTTGCAGCGTGTTGATCGGATCGTAATCGTGTTCGAGAAAATGCCACATCGTAATCAGGTCGAAACGCTGTCCGGCAAATTGCTGCTCGGCCAGCAGGCCGCAACGGAAATCAATCTGGTCGAAGCCGGGCAAATGCGCGAGATTTTTGAAGTCCACTCCGCAGGCCTGCACGCGATCGCGCGCCACCAGTTCCTGCAAAAAAGTCGCCGCGCCGCAACCGATGTCGAGCACCTTGCTCTGCGCATGCAGCGCCACATACCGGTCCACCAGCGCCAGCTTGGCGAGATCGTGGCGGCGCATGGCTTTCAGGTAGAACGGCGTGAGCCAGCCCCAATCCGTTTTCTTGCGGTGGGCGATGTACTCGTCGTCGTAATACGGTTTGATATTTTCCAGCGTCAGGCGCGGCTGCTGGAACGACAGCCCGCACTGCTCGCAAGTGACGAACTGGAAATGTCCCGGCTTGCCGGTCAGATCGTCCTGTCCCTGCAGCAGCGCACGGGTTGCGCTGCTGCCGCACTGGTAACACGTGACGTTTTCAAAAGCTTGGGCGGGCGGTTGAGCGGGTAGCATTGGGCGACATCCTTTATCAAAAAATGAACAGTGCAACGCATGCGGAAATCTCGATGGCCGCTAGCCAACGCCAACTCGTGCCTGTGCGCAAAGCGGCATCGCTGGCGATCTCGAACAAACACAGCGCGAGATACATGCCGATGGCAAACGGCAACCATTTTCCTTCGCCGACATTCCACGCGCACAGCCAGATGAACACCGGATATTTGAGTAGCACCAGATGCGCGCGAAGCAGACGTGACAGCGCATTTGCGCGAACGGCATACAGCGCGGACATCGCGGCCAGCAGCGCGGCATACACCAGCAAATGATCCAGACCGTGGATGAGCAACACGTTGGCGACAGGCAGCGCGAGCACGATGCACACCAGCCGGAAGCTGCGTAAATAGGGCGTGTTCACCAATACTCTGTGCGGGTGCAGCGCGGCATCGTAGGCGCGGTCGGCGAGGTCGTCCCACAAGCGAAACTGGATAATCAGCAGTGCCGCCAGCAAAGCGCCGGTGATTGCCGCAGCGGTGAAAAATTCGTGCGCAATAAACTGGAGGCTGAGTGACAGCGCCAGCCACAGCAAGACGACGCGCACCATGGCCAGACGGGTAAGCGCCCAGGCGGCCAACTCTTCAGGAAAGGATGTCAACGACACCGCGCCCTCCGTCGATGGCTACCCGGCTGCCGCTGGCGATGCGGCGCGTGGCATCGCGCACGCCGACCACGGCGGGAATGCCCAGTTCGCGCGCGATGATCGCGCCGTGCGACAGCATGCCGCCGCGCTCGACCACCAGCCCTTTCGCCAGAAAAAACACGCACGCCCAGCCGGGATCGGTCTGGCGCGTGACCACGATGTCGCCCTGCCGCATGCGGTCGGCCTCGGAGGCATCGGCCAGCACCACCGCATTGGCCACGATGCGTCCGCCGCATGCGCCGGTGCCATGCAATCGCTGGCTATCGTTGGCGGCATCCGGCGCGGCGGACAGGGTAGTGTGCGGCGGCAGATATTCACCCTGAGCGAGTTCAAAATTATCCGGCGGAGTCATGGCGGCCAGTTGCGTTTGCGCCTCGCGCCGCTGCCGAATTTGCGCGCCAATGTCGTAGGGATACATGGCGTGCCCGGCGAGCAGCGCATCGAGTTCTTCGTATTCCAGATACATCGCGTCATCGGCGTGTTGCAGTGTTCCCGCTGCGACCAACTGCTGCCCGATGCTCAACACGATGTGGCGCAGGCGCACGTAAAGCTTTGCCTGCTTCTGCCGCGCGCGTTCGCGCAAGCGGATGGCTCCCTGAGTCGCCGCGAGCAAACGGGTGAACAGTCGGGCGCGCAAGAACGGCAACCTGTCGCAAACTTCGCGCGTCGCCGCTTCGCGCAACGCGGCTTGTTCCGCCAGTTGCTGTTGCGGCGACGGCGCTTCCAGCGCGGCGTAACTGCGCAGCAATGCCAGCGTCTGGCCCGGGTCTTCTTCGGGGCTGGGGCGGGTCAGCATCAATTCGCCGGAACTGCGGAAACCCCAGTGTTCCAGATAGTCCTGCAAGGCCTGGCGGAAGGCGGCAAAGCGCGCTTGTTCCTCAAGTTGTTGCGCTATCGTCGCGCTGTCGTGTGCGGCGAAGAGTTGCGCCAGCGCTTGATCGGCGCGGATTTGACGCGACAACAGCCACAGTTTTTCCACCGGCGCGTGGCTGGCCAGACCGGGCAAACCGACCAGCAGATCGTTGTGCAAATTGCTGTTGTCTGTGCCCGGCAACCAGCGCCGCAACTGGCGCTGCAACAGGCCGTAACACACCATCGCCGCCGTGTCGGCGAGCGCGGCATCGTTCCATTTGCGCAGACGGATTTCCAGAAATCCGCGCAGGCATTCGCGCAGTTCTGCGGAGGTCATGGCCGCCAAATCGGACTGGCGGGTGCGCGCGCAAAACGTATCGACAGTGGTTTCAAAACGCAGCAATCCGCGCTGCACGTTGAGGTAACGCCAAGTGGTCAAAGCGGCCACGCGCAACAGTTCCACTCCCTGTTCGAGCCGACTTTGCGCGGGCAGGTTTTGCGGCGGCGGGAATTGCGCCGCGCCGACGAAATCGTTGAAGGCGCGCGTTAGCCAGCGTCCGCTGGGAGCCAGCGAGATCAGGGTGTGGATGTTGCTCAGGTTGTAATACAGGCGGCCGCCGTGCACGCCGACGATGTGTTCCAGCGCATCGTCCATCGCCGCGATGCGGCGGCGCGACATGCCGAAGCCCAAACCGAGATTGCGGAAATAAGCCGCGTAACCGCGCCGCACGATGGAGTAGAGAAACGGCGAAACGGGCTCGGGAAAATTCTCGGCAATGTTGGCGTTGGTCCAGGTTGCACGGCGCGAAGTGCTGGCCGTCGCGGTGATCGGGCGCGCTTGCAGCAGCCAGAGTTTGCCGCTTATATCAATCGCCCATTCGATATCCAGCGGCTGGCCGAAATGTTGTTCGAGCAGCGTGGCCTGCTCGAACAAGGCGGTGATGTCGCGCTCGTCGAGACGGCTGGCAGTGTCCTCGCCCGCCTCGTGCGACACCACATCGCCGCGCGGCAAATCGAGCAGGATGCGCCCCGGATCGACTTCGCCCGCGACCAGCCCCTCGCCCAGCCCGTTGCAATATTCGATGATGAGCGCGGGTTGTCCGCCGTGCATGTCCGAAGGCGCGCGGGTGAACATCACGCCGGCGTGACGCGCATCGACCTGCCGTTGCACGATGACCCCCATGCTGTCGAGTTTGACCCCGCGCAATTGCTGGTAGTGCAGGCAGCGCGCAGTCCACAATGACGACCACACCGCCGCCACCGCCGCCGCGAGTTGCTGCTCGCCGCGCACGTTGAGCAGGCTGTCGAGTTGTCCGGCGAAGGAATGGTCGGCGGAATCTTCGCCGATGGCCGAACTGCGCACGGCATATACGGCATCGCCGCAGGCAATTTCGCGCAGGGCGTTTTGCAGTGCCGCAGCCAGTGATGTGTCGCCAATTTTTTCTGGGGTCGTCGCGCGTTGCAGATGCGCGCGCAGGCCGTGAGCAGGAATGGCGAAACCTGTCGGCACAGCGAAACCGGCAGCGAGCATGCGCGCCAGCGTCGCCGCCTTGGCTCCGAATATTTCGGCATCCTGTGCATCAACCAGCGGGACAAACGGTCGGTTCAAGACAGCCTCCTTTTGATTTTCAACCGGTAGAGCCAGATGCTGAACAACCAATGCAGACCTGAACCGAGCAGCAATGCCCAGAGCCAGACCATAGGTTGCAGCGGCAGCATGATGGACAAGGCGATCAATACGCCCAGCGTGGAATCGCTGCGATCTATCAGCAGGCACAGCCCGCGCAGCAGCGGCGAGGCTGGTGCTTCTCCGGGCGCGACATCGAGCTGGCGTTTGAAAAATGAGTTGGGCAATTCGGCCAGCATGAAGGCTGTGCCGCAGACGAAGCCGACTGCGGCCAGTTGCGTTGTCGGCATATCCCAGATGCCACTCGCCAGCCATGCGGGCAGATGTTCGCGGTTGGCGGCAAACAGCGCGAACGTCGCGGCGGTGGCGGGCGGCATCATCATCAGGCCACGCAACATCTTGTTTGCACCAAACAGACGATGTCCGCGCAGATGCATGCCGCCATCCAGCGGCAGCGCGAACGGCGTTGACCACGCGCTGCGCAGCCAGAGGACATGCGCGACACCGGCCAGCCCGAGAGCGAGCAACAGAAACACTGCGCAAGGCAAAGCGGCGGGTGCGGCCATCAATATGGAAACCCGGATTCGTCGCGTCTGCCGAACAGGAATTCGACACCGGATAATTTTTTCGCCGCCGTTAACCAGACCCACCAATTGACTTCATTTTGCGGCACATAGTCTATGCGGCGCAGGCGGTAACCGGGAACGCGCACGAACATGTGATGCAGCGCGTGCGCGTCGAAATGCATGATGAACAGCGAGAACCAGTACGGAAAACGCACCGAGCGGGTATAGGCTTCCTGCGCGCGCGGCGGGAAGGGGCGCACCGCTTCCCCTTGCGCGAGATGGCGCGGCATGTGGGTGTGCTGGCCGAGCAGCAACGGGTCTTGCACCATCAGCGCGAGCAACAACCCGAGCCCGCAAATGCCGAGCAATTGCCACAAGCCGACCCACAGCACGAGCGCGGCATAGGCGCACAGCAGCAGCGCAACTTCAGCCCGAATGCGCGGCAGTACCGTGGCGCTGAGGAATCGCTCCAGCCGTTTCACGTGCCAATAATTTTGCAGGCGGTACAGCGTCGAAAATAACGGCAACCCGCTGCGCCAGGCAAAATTGATCGCCATTTTTTCCCAGCCCGAAAGCGTTCTGGGCACGAGCGTTGCCGTCGTGGCATCCTTGTCCTGCCAGCCGGTCCACACGTGGTGTCTGGCATGAATGTGGCACCAGGCCGAGTAAGGGATCAAGGCGAAGAATCCGGCGACCGTGCCGACCAGCCGGTTGGGCCAGCGGCTCTTGAACATCGTGCGATGCCCGACTTCGTGCATGATTAAAAACCATTCGATGAAGGCCAGCGCGAACAATATCTGCCCCAGCAGCCAGACAAAACCCGGCGGACGGCTGGAGAGAACCGCCGCGATAACGGTGAGCGCCGCAGCCAGCGCGCAATAGGCAAAGCCGATGGCGTTGGACGGCGCGAGAAAATCGGGTGCGTTTTTCATCAGGTCTGCTCCGTTTGATTGGCCCAACTGTTCAGTACACCGCCGGTATTTTGCAGGGTATTTCATTTCCGTGCATTTGAAGATTTGAAAGTCGGGGCAGCGTATCAGCCCGTGCCGGAAAAATGGATGGAGATCCGCAAGGTGGCGAAAAACGATGCGACCGGTATCGCAATCCGATACCGCGTGAAGTACCCGCAAGAAGTAGGCCGTGGTTGTAAAGCCGACAAGTCGGCAACAACCACGCACATGCCCGTCAATAGGCGATCTGCGCGTTTCATTTGATGGAGATGGCCGTGTTTATTGGTCTGGCGCGATATTGCTTTGCTCCCTTCTCCCGCCTGCGGGAGAGGGAATCAACATGAAAGAATCAACCTGAAAGTTGCACGTCCCCGCCGAATCCGCCTAACATTGCCGCCATGCCATTCGCCACCCACAACCCGACCACCAATCAACTCATCCAAACCTTTGCCAGTCTGGATGCCGCCCACTTGCCGCTGGGTTTATCGAACGCCAGCGTGGCGCAACAAAGTTGGGCGCAGACCGACTTTGCCGAGCGCGCGGAGATGCTGCGCAATGCGGCCAACCAGTTGCTGGCGCGGCGCGACGAATATGCGACGCTCATCACTTTGGAGATGGGCAAGCCGTTGCGCGAAGCGCGTGCCGAGGTGGAGAAGTGCGCGGGAGCTTGCGAATATTATGCGCAACATGGCGAGCAATTCATGCGCGCCGAATTGGTGGCATCGGATGCGGCGAAGAGCTACATCGCCTATCAGCCGCTGGGCGTGGTGCTGGCGATCATGCCGTGGAATTTTCCGTTCTGGCAGGTGTTCCGCGCCGCCGCGCCGGCCTTGATGGCGGGCAATGCGCTGCTGTTGAAACACGCGCCCAACGTGCCGCAATGCGCGCTGGCGATCGAAGAAATTTTCCGCGCCAGCGGCTTGGCTGAAGGTGTGTTTTCAAATCTGATGATTGAGGTCGAGCAAGTCGCCGAGGTGATCGCCAGCCCGTCTGTGCAGGCGGTCACGCTCACCGGCTCGGAAGCCGCCGGGCGCAAAGTGGCGGCGCTGGCCGGACAGCATCTGAAAAAATGCGTGCTGGAACTGGGCGGCTCCGATCCGTTCGTCGTGCTGCACGATGCCGATCTGGAATTGGCGGTGAACATGGCGGTGGCTTCGCGCTTTCTCAATGGCGGCCAATCGTGCATCGCCGCCAAACGTTTCATCCTCGTGCCGCAAATCGCCGACGAGTTTTTGCATCGGCTCAAAGTCAAAGTGGCAGCGCTCAAACTCGGCGACCCGCTGGACGAAGCCACCCAAATCGGCCCCATGGCACGCGCCGATTTGCGCGACACGCTGCATAAACAAATCACCGATTCCATCGCACTCGGCGCGGTTGCTGTGACGGGGTGCCAGCCCGTCGCAGGCGCAGGATTTTTCTACCAGCCGTCGATTCTGGATCGCGTCTCGCCCGCCACCTGCGCCTACCACGAAGAACTGTTCGGCCCGGTGGCGCTCATCCTGCGCGCGGCGGATGAGGACGACGCGTTGCGCCTCGCCAACGACACCCGCTTCGGCCTCGGCGCATCGGTGTGGAGCAACGACAGCGAACGCGCCGAACAACTGGCGGCGCACATCCAGTCCGGCTGCACTTTCATCAACGGCATGGTCAAATCCGATTCCCGCCTGCCGTTCGGAGGCGTGAAAGCCTCGGGTTACGGACGCGAATTGTCGAAACTGGGCATGCACGAATTTGTGAACGCGAAGACGGTGTGGGTGCGGTAATCGCCTGCCAGCAAATTCAATATTCTCGATGCACCCCAAACCCTCCCCCAACTACCTCTCTGGCTACCCCGCCAGCCTGACCGCGCAAGTCCACCACCTGATCGCCCAAAATCAACTGGCCGATCTACTGCTGCAAAAATATCCGCAAGCGCACGCCGTGCGCACCGACCGGGCGTTGTATGACTACGTGCTGGAAATCAAGAACGTGCATCTGCGCAATGTGGGGCAATTGAGCAAGGTGGCGTTCGACAGCAAATTGCATGTCATCAGGAACGCGCTGGGCATGCACACCAGCATTTCGCGCGTGCAGGGGGTGAAGCTGAAAACCAAGCGCGAGATTCGTGTGGCGAATTTGTTCAAGGATATGCCGCCGGAGTTTTTGCGCATGATCGTTGTGCACGAGCTGGCGCACATGAAGGAGAGCGCGCACGACAAGGCGTTCTATCAACTGTGCCGTCATATCGAGCCGGAGTATGCGCAGCTGGAGTTCGATGTGCGGGCGTATCTGACGTATCTGGAGGCGGGTGGAAAGCATCTGTGGGTTGTTTCGGAAAGTGGCGGAGCAGTTTCGTTTCTACCTCCACCCTAGCCCTCCCCCTGCATGGGGGAGGGGACATGATGCTGCTTAAGGATGACTTAAGCTGGCGAGCCAATACTCGCCACACTGTAAATGTTGTAGGTGCGAATTCATTCGCACGCCAGGCGCGCCATGTGCGAATAAATTCGCACCTACAAACTTCTCAACGAAGATTTTTTGCTCAACGCCATAGTCAAGCATCACCATGATGATTTTCAGGAGCCCAATTAAATGACCTCGCTTACCTTGCTGCTGTGGATTGTGCTGGGTGTTGCCGCGCAAGTGGCGATCTATCTCGCTATCGGTTTCTCGCGGCATTGGCAGGGCTATCAGGCGTTGCGCAACGAGGCGGAGGATATGAATCTGCCGACTACGCATGCGGTGGTCAAGCAAGAATCTGTCGCACCGGTTCAAGCCGCGTGGTCGGGCCTCAGGTCATTCAAGGTGGAGCGCAAAGTCATCGAGGATGCGGCGCAGTCCATCTGTTCGTTTTATCTCAAGCCGGAAGACGGGCAGGCGCTGCCGCCTTATTTGCCCGGACAATTTCTGACCTTCAATCTCGATATCCCCAATGCCGCAGGCAGCAGCGAACAGCTCGTCCGCTGCTATTCGCTGTCGGATGCGCCGCAGGCGGATTGTTATCGCGTGTCGATCAAACGCGCTGTGCCGCCCGCCGGCAAGAGTGTGCCGCCGGGGCGCTCTTCCAATTTTTTCCACGACCACGTCGAGGTGGGCTGCCGCTTGCAGGTGCGCGCGCCGGCGGGGCATTTCCATATTGACAGCAGCGATGCGCCGGTGGTGCTGATCGGCGGCGGCATCGGTATCACGCCGATGTTGAGCATGTTGAAATGGTGTCTGGACAAACAGCCGGGGCGCGAAGTGTGGTTGTTCTACGGCGTGCGCAATGGCCGCGAACTGGCGATGAAAGCCCAGCTCGAAAATCTGGCGGCAGCGCATGCGAATTTCCATTTGCGTTTCTGCTTCAGCGACCCGCTGCCGGACGATATTCAGGGGCACGACTACCAGCAGCGCGGGCGTGTCGATGTGAGCCTGCTACGCAACCAGTTGCCGTTCAAGCCGTTTCACTTTTACATTTGCGGGCCGACCCCGCTGATGGAAAGTCTGGTGCCCGCGCTGGAAGATTGGGGCGTGCCGGATGCGCATATCCACTATGAAGCGTTCGGCCCGGCCTCGATCAAACGCAAGCAACCCGCAACGCAAAGCGCGCCAACAGCCAGCGACATCACGGTCACTTTCGCCCAATCCGGCCAGCAATTTGCGTGGCAGCCCGGTGGCGGAACGCTGCTCGAATTTGCCGAAGCGCACGGTATCGCCGCCAGCTCCGGTTGCCGTGCGGGCGGTTGCGGCAGCTGCCAGACCACGATTCGCTCGGGCGAGGTGACGTACCGCCAGGAACCGGAATACGATCCCGAACCGGGCACGTGTTTGCTCTGCGTGTGCGAACCGAAAACCAGCGTCACTCTGGAGGTGTAAATGAACAATTCACTATGGCGCGAACACGTGCTGCCGTTCACCGCGATGCTCGGCCTGCTGGCCGCAGCCACGCTGGCGGGCGATTACCTGTTGCATCGTTTGGATCTGGTGTGGATAGGCCGCTATCTGGGCATTCCCGGCACGCTGCTGATTATCGGCTCGCTGATTTATTCGGCGCGCAAACGCAAATACATCACCGCCAGCAATCCGAAAACGTTGCTGCGCATGCATGAGTTTTCTGCGTGGCTGGGCTCGTTGATGGTGCTGATTCACGCGGGCATCCATTTCAACGCCATCCTGCCCTGGCTGGCGACGGCGGCGATGGGAGTCAACGTGATTAGCGGCTTGGTCGGCAAGATATTGTTGGACCGTTCGCGCCGCCATGTGCAGGGCGAGCGCGAGCATTACCAGTTGCGCGGCATGTCGCGCAACGAAGTGGAACAAGCCGTGTTCTGGGACGCGGTAAGTCTGGATGCCATGACCCAATGGCGCAAAGTACACATTCCGATTTTCATCGTGTTCGCGGTGCTGGCGCTGGGCCACATCATCAGCATCTTTTTGTTCTGGGGATGGATATGAGCCGAATTCTTAAATTCATTCTGGCGGCAAACCTACTGGTGCTGGCGGTGCTGGTGTTCGTCTATCCCAACCTGATGGTCGGCCCCGGCAAGTTGATTCCCGGCCACAAACAACTGGAAACCGATTGCTTCGCCTGCCACTCCAAATTCGGCGGAGCCGAGTCCGCGCGCTGCGTGACTTGCCACAAGCCAGCGGAGATCGGTCGCCTGACCACGGCGGGCGCGCCGGTCATCAAACCGCTCACCTCGTCGCCGTTCCACCAGCAACTGGTCAGCCAGGATTGCGTGGCCTGCCACAGCGATCACGCGGGCGTGAAGCGCTACCGCCAGCCGGGATTGTTCGACCACAACCTGTTGAACACGACCACGCGCACGCAATGCCAGTCCTGCCACAAGTCGCCCGCCGATTCGCTGCACCAGAAAATCAGCGGCAATTGCAGCCAGTGCCACAGCCTGCAAAAGTGGACACCCGCGACCTTCGATCACGGTAAATCGTTCACCTTGGACCGCGACCACAACGCCAGCTGCGCCACCTGCCACCCGCGCAACGACTACAGCCGCTACACCTGCTACGGCTGCCACGAACACTCGCTCGCCAACATACGCGGCGAACACATCGAGGAAGGCATACGCAACTTCGACAACTGCGTGGAATGCCACCGAAGCGCAAACGAGCATGACATTCGCTGGCGCGGAGAGGGTGGCCGAGAAGGCCGATCAGAACACGGCGAACACGGGGATGATGATTGAGGTCGCTGTAGATCGCCTATTGACGGGCATCTTCACGAGGTTGGGTATTCGAACTAATTCATTCGCCCCGTCATTCCCGCGAAAGCGGGAATCCAGTGAGATATACATTCCGCGAAGCGGACAAAAATATTGCGTTGACCCGCTTCGCGGGAACTATTTTTTCAACTGGATTCCCGCTTTCGCGGGAATGACGGGGCGTTGAATGGAAAACTATTGGAGTCAATCCTCCAACGCCCTTACCTTCACCGTTTTCCCCTTCACCTTGCCCGCCGACAAACGCTTCACCGCTTCCTTCGCAAGGTTGCGCGCAACGGCGACGTAGGTGGACATATCGGTGATGCTGATTTTCCCCACTTGTTCGCGCGTGAACCCGGCTTCACCGGTGAGCGCGCCCAGCACATCTCCGGCGCGGATTTTTTCTTTTCTGCCACCCAGAATTTGCAAGGTGACCATGGGCGGGATCAGCGGTTTGTTGTGTTCGGCTTGCAGCGTTTCAATATCGTGCCATTCCGGTTCGCTGCCCATCATGCGCGCGATGTTGGCCACGCGCGGCATGTCGGCGGGACTGGCCAAACTGAGTGCCCAGCCGTTTTCGTCTGCGCGTCCGGTGCGGCCGATGCGGTGGATATGAATCTCGGGATCGGGCGTGACATCGACGTTGATGACCGCTTCGAGTTGCGCGATGTCCAGCCCACGCGCGGCCACGTCGGTGGCGACCAGCACCGAGCAACTGCGGTTGGCGAACTGGATCAGCACCTGATCGCGCTCGCGTTGTTCCATGTCGCCGTTCAGCGTCAGCGCGTGAATTTTTTGGGCGTGCAGCACATCGAGCAAGTCGCGGCATTGCTGCTTGGTATTGCAAAAAGCCAGCGTGCTGACCGGACGAAAATGCTTGAGCAACGTGGCGACGGCCTGCAGGCGTTCGTCGTGTTTGATCTCGTAAAAACGTTGGCGGATCTTGCTGGCATCATGCTGCTCCGCCAGCGTCACCTGCTGCGGCTCGCGCATGAATTTCTGCGCCAGCTTGGCGATGCCTTCGGGATAGGTGGCCGAGAACATCATGGTCTGGCGCTGTGTCGGACATTGCTTCACCACAAACGAAATGTCGTCGTAAAAACCCATGTCCAACATGCGATCCGCCTCGTCCAGCACCAGCGTGTTGAGCGCTTGCAGATTCAGCGTGCCGCGTTCGAGGTGATCCATGATGCGCCCCGGCGTGCCGACGATGATGTGCGCGCCGTGTTCCAGACTGTCCATCTGCGGGCGCATGGTCGCGCCGCCGACCAGCGCCAGCACCTTGATGTTGTCGGCGAAGCGCGCCAAGCGACGAATCTCCTGCGTCACTTGGTCTGCGAGTTCGCGCGTCGGGCACAGCACCATCGCCTGCACCGCGAAACGGCGCGGGTTGAGGTTGGTCAGCAACGGCAACGCGAACGCCGCCGTCTTGCCGCTGCCGGTCTTGGCCTGCGCGATCAGGTCTTTGCCCGCCAAAGTAAGCGGCAGGCTGGCCGCCTGAATGGGTGTCATCGTGCGGTATTCGAGCTGCTGCAAGATCGCCAGCATCGCGGGTGCGAGTGGAAGTTCGTTGAAAGAATGGCCGCTGGTGGTAACAGCGGCGGGAGCGGGGGTGGGGGGAGTTGTATTGGTCATGCGTGATTATCCCAGCATGAGGGGTGATGCGGCGGAAAAGTTTCCGTGTGGGCAGCAGGTTGTCCACCCTTGGCTATTGACGGACATCTTCGCGCTATATGGATATTGTTAGTTTTCACGTGGGCACATGAAACGTGCCCACCCTACCCATTGGAGATGCCCGTCAATAGGCGATCTGCAACATGCGCTTGATGGAGATGGCCGTGGATAGGGGCTTGCGGACAAGGTGGGTGTTGCTGAAATTCATTTGATTGATGGCTCGCGTCTTTTGTCGCCTTCACCACAAGCCCGCTCGGATGTGATGTTTTGTTTGCGACAGTAGGGCGTGCTGCAATCTCGCTCGTTTAATAAAACAAGCAGTTAGCTGCCAATTCTGGCCGGGCACACAGTTTGCTCATTCTTTGGCATACCCAAGCCGGAGGAAAGAATTGTGCAAAAGCCTGTTATCAATATCGCTGTAGCAGAAAAGCACCCTCACCCCAGCCCTCTCCCAGAGGGAGAGGGAGTTAGTGGAGCGCTGGGCGCGACTTCCAAATCTGGCTGCGCCGCCGGTTCGTGCGGTTCTACCGACAAGCAGATGAACCATTTGCCTGAGCATATCCGCGACAAGGTGAAGAACCATCCCTGTTATTCGGAAGAGGCGCACCACTATTTCGCGCGCATGCATGTGGCGGTCGCGCCGGCGTGCAACATCCAGTGCAATTACTGCAACCGCAAATACGATTGCGCCAACGAGTCGCGCCCCGGGGTGGTGTCGGAGTTGCATCATCCGGTGCAGGCGGTGAAGAAGGTGTTGGCGGTGGCGGCGAACATTCCGCAGATGACGGTGCTGGGCATTGCCGGGCCGGGCGATCCTTTGGCCAATCCGGCGCGCACGTTCGAGACGTTCCGCATGTTGTCCGAGCAAGCGCCGGACATCAAGTTGTGCGTTTCGACCAATGGTTTGATGTTGCCCGAGAACATTGACGAGCTGACCAAGTACAACATCGACCACGTGACCATCACGATCAACTGCGTGGATCCCGATGTGGGCGCGCAAATTTATCCGTGGATTTTCTGGAAGAACAAGCGCATCAAGGGGCGCGAGGCGGCAGCCATCCTGATTGAGCAGCAGCAGAAGGGTCTGGAGATGCTGGTGGCGCGGGGCATTCTGGTCAAGGTGAATTCGGTGATGATCCCCGGCGTGAACGACAAGCATCTGGAAGAGGTGTCGAAGATCGTCAAGGCCAAGGGCGCGTTTTTGCACAACGTGATGCCGCTGATCTCGGAGGCGGAGCACGGCACCTATTACGGACTGACCGGCCAGCGCGGCCCGACGCACGACGAGTTGCAGGCCTTGCAGGATGCCTGCGCGGGCGACATGAACATGATGCGCCATTGCCGCCAGTGCCGCGCCGACGCGGTGGGCATGCTGGGCGAAGATCGCGGCGCGGAATTCACCATGGACAAGATCGCCCAGATGGACATCAACTACCCCGAGGCGATGAAGATGCGCGCCGAGGTGCATGCGTCTATCAATGCCGAACTGGAAGCCAAACGGCTGGCGAAAGAGAGCAAGGTTCAAGTCGTCAGCATTCAAGGCTTGAAGAAGAAAACAAAATCCCGTCCGGTATTGATGGCCGTCGCCACCAAAGGCAGCGGACTCATCAACGAACACTTCGGCCACGCCAGCGAATTCCTGATCTACGAAGCCTCCACGGATGGCGTGCGTTTCATCGGTCACCGCAAGACCAGGCCGTATTGCGAAGGTGGCGACACCTGCGGCGACGGCGAGAGCGCATTGGATACGACACTGCGCGTGCTGGCCGGATGCGAGGCGGTGCTGTGCAGCAAAGTCGGCTACGAACCGTGGGGACCGCTGGAAGCCGCAGGCATACAGCCCAACGGCGAGCATGCGATGGAAGTGATCGAGGATGCGGTGCTGGCGGTGTATGAAGAGATGCGCGCGGCGGGGAAATTGGATGCGAAGGTGGAAGAGCAGAAGGTTGCTTGAGGGCTTGCTTTGCTCCCTTCCCCCGCAGGCGGGGGAAGGGCTGGGGATGAGGGTCTGTGGGTATCGCCAAGAGTGAATATTTCTCAGCGACCCTCACCCCACCCCCTCTCCCGCCAGCGGGCGAGGGGCTCTGATGGAATAGTTGAAAGGGAATAATCATGTCATTCGAAATCATCGAATCCTGCACTAACTGTTGGGCGTGCGAGCCGTTGTGTCCGAGCAAAGCGATCTACGAAGCCAAGCCGCATTTCCTGATCGACGCGGAAAAGTGCAACGAATGCGCGGGCGATTTCGAGGACTCGCAATGCGCCAGCATCTGCCCGATCGAAGGCGCAATATTGAACGAAGAGGGCGTGCCGTTGAACCCGCCCGGTTCGCTGACCTGCATTCCTTTGCACCGTTTGGCGGCCTGACATGGCGACGATTCATTTTTACGAAAAGCCCGGTTGCGGCAACAACACCAAACAGAAAATCTGGCTGGCGGCATCGGGGCACACAGTGCTGGCGAAAAACCTATTGATTGAAAAATGGAGCGCTGAAAAACTGCGCGCATTCTTCGGCGAATTGCCCGTGGAAAAGTGGTTCAACCTGGCCGCGCCGCGCATCAAGTCCGGCGAATTGAATCCCGCAGAATTCGATGCATCCACCGCACTTGCCATGATGCTGGCCGAGCCTTTGCTGATCCGCCGTCCGCTGATGGAAGTCGAAGGCGAACGCATGGTCGGTTTCGATGCCGATGCGGTGCGCGCGTGGATAGGCCTCAATGATGCGAAACCGGATGGCAATCTGGAAGCTTGCCCGAAAGGACATCAAGCCAGCCCATGCCCAAACCCAGAGGAGCTAATTCATGCCTAAAGCCAACGTCACCTTTGAAAATATCGGGGTCACCGTCAATGTGCCCGCCGGTACGCGCCTGATCGAAATTTCGGAAAATGTCGGCGCGGGCATCACCTACGGCTGCCGCGAAGGCGAATGCTGTACTTGCCTGGTCAGCATCACCTCCGGCATGGAAAACATGAGCGAGCGCTCGGTGCTGGAAGACAAGGTGCTGCAAGAAAACATGGCCGGACGCAACCAGCGCCTGGCGTGCCAAGCACAGGTGCTGGGCGGCGAGATTGTCGTTAAAGCGTAAACGGCAAAACCTTTTGCCCGCAGATTAAACAGATTAAAAGCAGAAATATTTTTGAAGCTTGCTTGATTCGGGTGCGTGTTTAGTTTGAAAGAAATCTGTTTAATCTGCGTAATCTGCGGGCAAAGTTTTTTTAATCACTTTCATCAACCAACAACAGGAGTTTTTGCAATGCCAAACATCACTTTTTCCAGCCCTATGCACAAAGACAAAACCGTGTATGCCGTCGCGGGCAGCCACAAATTGACTGTGCTGGAACTGGCCAAGGAAAACCATATTCCCATCGACTTCGGCTGCCAGAACGGCGAGTGTTCGACCTGTCTGGTGAAGGTCACCAACCTGTCCAACAAAGGCCCGATGGCCGGTCCGCTGACCGACCGCGAGATCGAAGTGCTGAAAACTTCGGGTAAGATTACCCAGGCGCAAATCGACGCGATGAAGCTGAACGACGTGATCACCACCGAGTGGCGTCTGGCTTGCCAGATGGTATTGCGCGACGAAGATCTGTTGATCGAATATCCCAGCAAATAGGTGATCGCCATGCAACCCGACACCATGCTTGTGCAAAAATCTCCTACGCAGCCCGCCGGCTTGTACGCAGAACTGATGTCGCATGCCGCCGGGTTGCCCAACGATGAAATTTTCGCGCAGATGATTGCCAGCCAGATCGACGGCGCGGGCGTGTTGCCGCCCGGGCTCGGGCTGGAGTTAAAAGATTTTTCCGCCTTGCTGTCGCAGCATTTTCCCGGCATCAAGCTGGTGGTTCGTCATGCCGAAACCGGTGTCGATCCGCGCGCACTGGAACGCGACGACGTGCTCGCGCTGCTGCTGGAACATCGCGCTTTCCGGCATAAATCCGAGGAATGGATGGCGGAAATCGTCACCGACGCATGCATGGCCAACGACCACTTGTGGCAGGACTTGGGCTTGTGGTCGCGCGAATATCTGAGCCGTTTGATGAAGCAGAATTTCCCTTCGCTCGCGGCAAAAAACACCAAAGACATGAAGTGGAAAAAATTCCTGTACAAGCAATTGTGCGAGCGCGAAGGCATCAGCACCTGCCGCGCGCCGTCGTGCGATGTGTGTGCGGATTACGCGAAATGTTTTGGGCCGGAGGAATAATTCTTAAAAACCATTTGCCACAGAAAACACAGAGTTCACAGAGATATCCGTGTCACATCTTTCTCTGTGCGCTCTGTGTTCTCTGTGGCTAAAGTTTTGCTTTTGACTTTTTAAAATGAAAACCACCGATCGCGCTATCGCCGCTTATCTCGGACTCGCCATCGGTGATGCGCTGGGCTCCACGGTGGAGTTCATGTTGCCGCGCGAGATCAAAGCGAAATACGGCACGCACGACAAGCTCATCGGCGGCGGCTGGTTGCATCTGAAGCCGGGGCAGGTGACCGACGACACCACCATGTCGCTGGCGCTGGGCAACGCCATTCTGGCGCAGGGCAAAGTGGATGCGCTGGCGGCGGCGCACGCCTTCGACGACTGGATGCGCGCCAAGCCGGTCGATATCGGCAACACCGTGCGCCGCAATCTGCTGCAATTTCGCAAGACCGGCAACCCGGAAGCGCCTTACTCGGAACACGATGCGGGCAACGGCGCGGCGATGCGCGTGTTGCCGGTGGCGCTCGCCACGCTAGCCAAAACTGCAACAGAAGTTTGCGCCGCGAATCGCGCGCAAGCTCACGTCACCCACCACAGCGCGCTGTCCGATGCCGCCTGCGAATGTTTGATCTTCATGGTGCAGGATGCCTTGCGCGGCGCGGACAAAAACCATCTGCTGCATACCCACGCCCACCCGCTCGCCGCGAAATTTCCCGAGTTCAAATTCCGCGCCGTGCGCCAAAGCCAGAATCCCAGCGGTTACGTGGCCGATACGCTGCAAGCGGTGTTCCAGAGTTTTTTCGATACCGACGATTTTCGCGGCTGCCTGATCGACGTGGTCAACCGTGGCGGCGATGCCGACACCACCGGGGCGATTGCGGGCATGCTGGCGGGGGCGCTGTACGGTCTGGATGAAATCCCCGAAGCTTGGCTGAAAAAACTGGATGCCAATATCGCGCTCGCCTGCACCGCGCAGGCGCGCGGCTTGGTGCAGTTGGTGTTGTAGGAGCCAGCTTGCTGGCGAAAGCGCTTTCGCCAGCAAGCTGGCTCCTACATAAAACCCTCAACCAAATTCCGGCTACAATCTCACCTTGCTTTCACAGAGAAAGCGAATAGCGAGGAGATTTTATTTTGTTCAATGTGCAAAAGTGTCTGGCCGTTTTGTTATTCCTGATTTGCGCCCCGGCATTGGCCGACAACGGCAGCGATCCGTTTCAGGACGTGGTGAAAAAGTATCTGGCGGCGAATCCCAAGCCTGCGCTGACCGAAGAGGCGCGCAAATACAAGGTGCAGGCCGAATTCGCGGCGCAGGAAAAGCGCTTCGACAAAGCCATCGAGTTATACGGCAAGGCGTTGAACATCGCGCCGTGGTGGGCCGAAGGACACTACCAGCTGGCGCTGAGTCTGGGCGAAAGCAAAAAATACCGTAAAGCGATGAGCGAAATGAAACGCTTCCTGTTGCTGGCGGCGGATGCGCCGGAAGCGCGCGCGGCGCAGGACAAAATCTACCAGTGGGAAAGCGTGGCCGAACCGGAAGCGGGCAAGACTTTCAAGGACTGCCCGACCTGCCCCGAGATGGTGGAAATTCCTGCGGGCAGTTTCGACATGGGTTCCAGCAACGGCAAGCCGGATGAACAGCCGGTGCATCGCGTGACCATCGCCAAGCCTTTCGCCATCGGCAAAACCGAAGTCACGCAGGAACAGTGGCAGGCCGTGATGAAAGCCAATCCCAGCTATTTCACCGGTTGCGGCGACACTTGTCCGGTGGAGCAAGTGAGCTGGAACGACGTACAGACTTTCATCCAGAAACTCAACGCGCAGACCGGCAAACAATATCGCCTGCCCAGCGAAGCCGAATGGGAATACGCCTGCCGCGCGGGCAACCAGCAGGAATTTTGCGGCGGCGATCTGGCGGAAAACGTGTCGTGGAACGGCTTCAACAGCGGCAGCTTTTTCTTCAACACGCCGCATCCCGTCGCCATCAAACAAGCCAACGCCTTCGGTCTGTACGACATGAGCGGCAACGTGTGGGAATGGGTCGCCGACGGTTATCACGACAGCTACAGCGGCGCACCGACGGACGGCAGCGCATGGCTGGACGGCTCGATGCGCGTGCTGCGCGGCGGCTCGTGGGGCTTCGATCCGAAATTTGCGCGCGCCGCCTCGCGCTCCAAATTCGGCACCAACTATCGCTACTACAGCTACGGCTTCAGGCTGGCGCTGACGTTGCCGTAACGGTATTCAATCCAGCAAATTTTTGAGCCAACTGTCCCTTCCCCCTTGCAGGGGGAAGGTTAGGATGGGGGTAGAGTTGATGCGGAGTAACGTTTCTACCTCCACCCTAGCCCTCCCCCTGCAAGGGGGAGGGGATGCGTCGGTATATGGAGATGCCCGTATTGGCTGGCTTGCGGGCTAGGTGCGTACTATGCGTCAAGGTTGCGCGTGTCACAGAAATGGTTTAGCTTGCGCGAAAATCCATATTCGATGAACCTTTCCTTGATGAATTTCTCCCCGGTATCAGCGTTGCGCTTGTTCCCTGTTCTGCTGGTGCTGCTCGCTGTGAGCGGTTGCGCCAGCGTGGTCTCGTCGGCTACCGGCAAACTTTCCAATAATTTATCCAACGCTATCCTCAATCAGGACGACCCGGAGACGGTGGAAGCCGGAATGCCTTCCTACCTGATGCTGGTCGATAGCCTGATCGAAGGCGACGCGCAGAATGAATCCATGCTGCTGGCGGGCAGCAAGTTGTATGGCGCTTATACGGCGGCGTTTATCAAAGAGCCGGAGCGCGCCAAACGTCTTGCGCGCAAGGCGCGCAGCTATAGCGACCGGGCGCTGTGTGCCCGCGATGCGAAGCTGTGCGGTTTGCTGGACAAATCATTCGACGATTTCGCCGTCGCCATTGCCGCGCTGAAAGCGGACGATGTGCCGCTGCTGTATGCCAGCGCTGCGGCCTGGGCGGGCTGGATACAGGCCAACAGCAGCGATTGGAACGCCGTCGCCCAGTTGCCCAAGGTCAAGGCCGCGATGGCGCGTGTGGTCGAGCTGGACGAAACCTATAGCCACGGCGAGGCGCACTTGTATCTGGGCGTGTTCGCCACGCTGCTGCCACCCGCGCTGGGCGGCAAGCCGGAAGAAGGGCGCGCGCATTTCGAGCGCGCCGTCGCGCTGTCGGCGGGACGCGATTTGATTGCGAAGGTAGAATACGCGCGGCGTTATGCGCGCATCACCTATAA
Organism: Sideroxydans sp.; assembly: GCA_028710605.1. Classification (GTDB taxonomy): domain Bacteria; phylum Pseudomonadota; class Gammaproteobacteria; order Burkholderiales; family Gallionellaceae; genus Sideroxyarcus. The sequence continues at coordinate 6,845 of JAQTTU010000012.1, read as the reverse complement.
CCGCGAACTGCACGACAAATTGTTGCAGGAAGTGCTGGCCGCCGATGCCGGCGAACCGGGGCTGACGCTGAGCAATGTGCTGGCCAAACGGCAAGCGAAAGAATTGTTGGCGAGTGCGGATAATTATTTTTAAGGTTTGTGTAGGTGCGAATTTATTCGCACCTACAGGGTGATATGTGCGAATAAATTCGCACCTACAAACACTCTGCATTGCAAAACAGAGCGGGGCAACACCCGTCGTTAACCGAAAACAAAGGGGAAGAGATGCGTTCACTGTTATCACTCATGTTTGCCGCGCTGCTGGCCGTGTCGGCTCAGGCGCAGACTTTAAAAATCGCCACGGTTGCGCCGGACGGCACGCAGTGGATGCAGGAGTTGCGCAAAGGCGGCGACGAGATCGCGCAGCGCACGGCGGGACGCGTCACCGTCAAATTCTATCCGGGCGGCAGCATGGGCAGCGACCGCGTGGTGTTGCGCAAAATCCGCGCCGGACAGTTGCAGGGCGGCGCGTTGACCGGCGGCGCGTTGACCGAGATTTTTTCCGATGCGCAAATTTACAGTTTGCCCATGCTGTTCCGCTCCTACGATGAACTGGATTACGTGCGGGCGCGCATGGACAAGCAGCTCGCGCAAGGTCTGGAAGATCACGGCTTTGTGACTTTCGGCTTCACCGACGGCGGCTTTGCCTACCTGATGTCGAGCGCGCCGTTGCGCCGCGTCGATGATTTGAAGAACCAGAAGATTTGGGTGCCGGAAGGCGACGACATCGCGCGCTCGATGTTCGAGACGCTGGGCTCGCCCACGCTGCCGCTGCCGCTCACCGATGTGCTCACCGGCTTGCAGACCGGGCTCATCACCACCATAGGCTGCACCACTTCGGGCGCGATCGCCTTGCAGTGGCACAGCAAAGTGAAATACATGACCGACATCCCCACCATGTCCATTTTCGGTGCGTTGGCCGTGGACAAAAAAGCCTTCAGCGCCATGAGCGCGGAAGATCAGGCCGTGGTGCGCGACGTGATGAACCGCGTCTATGCGGCGATGAACAAACAGACGCGAGTGGACGACAACGCCGCGAAAGACGCGTTGCGCAAACAGGGCATCGAGTTCGTCGCGCTGGCACCGGAAGAGCTGGGCAAACTGCGCGCCGCTGCCGACCAGACCATCCAGCGGCTGAGCGACAAGGGCGCGTTCTCGGCGGCCACGCTCAAGGAACTGCGCGCCAATCTGGATGCGTACCGCAAGACTCACCCCAGCCGATAATACATGCCAACCCGCAACCTGCCTCCCGCGCTCGCCCGGCTGATAAAAATCGTCACCTGGACGGAGAACGCGCTGCTGATCGCCATGCTGGCGCTGATGGTGGGGCTGGCCGCCGCGCAGATTTTGCTGCGCAACTTTTTCGACATCAGCATCTTCGGCGCGGACCAGATGCTGCGCCTGCTGGTGCTGTGGGTGGCGTTTCTCGGCGCTATCGCCGCCAGCCGCGAGGGCAAGCATATCCACGTGGATGCCATCGCGCGCTGGTTGCCGGGGCGCATCAAACCGGGCGTGGTGGCGCTGACCGACCTGTTCACGCTGACCGTGTGCCTGCTGCTGGTATGGCAATCGCTGCGCTTCATCCAAAGCGCGCGCGAATCGGGCGAGATGGTTTTCGGCACGCTGCCGGTGTGGCTTGCCGTCACGATTTTGCCGCTGGGATTCACGCTGATCGCGTTGCGTTACGGCTTGCGCCTCAGGCATCACGTGTTGCAGGCACTGGGCAAAGAGGCGGCGGAATGATGATAAAAACCGCAGTTAAGTTTTTTGTAGGTGCGAATTCATTCGCACGCGGCACGGTATTCGTGCGAATGAATTCGCACCTACACAAACTCCAATCGGGGCTTTCAAGATGATGATCCTGATCGGTCTCGCGCTCATCGCCATGGTGTTGCTGGGCGCGCCGCTGTTCGCGGTGATCGCGGCCAGCGTGATGATTAATTTCGCGCTCGATGGCGTGGATCTGACGGTGGTGATTATCGAGATTTACCGTTTGGCGGAAATGCCGGTGTTGCTCGCTATCCCGCTGTTCACTTTCGCCGGATATTTGCTGGCCGAATCGGGCGCGCCGCAGCGGCTGGTGCGCGTCACCAACGTGCTTTTCGGCTGGATGCCCGGTGGGCTGGCGGCGGTGGCGCTGGTCATCTGCGCCATGTTCACCGCCTTCACTGGCGCGTCCGGAGTGACCATCGTCGCACTCGGCGGCATGCTGTATCCGGCGCTCAAACACGCGGGCTATCCGGAAAAATACAGTCTGGGGCTGGTCACCACCTCGGGCAGCGTCGGCCTGCTGTTCGCGCCCTCGCTGCCGCTGATTCTCTACGGCGTGGTGGCGCAACAGCTCAACATCGGCGCGCCGGTTTCCATCAGCGACTTGTTCCTGGCCGGCATCCTGCCCGGCATGCTGATTATCGTCATGCTGTCGCTGCTGGGATTCTGGCAACGGCGCGGCCACCAAATGGCGAACGAGGAAGTGGTCGAGCGCCGCTCCAAACTGTCCGCCTTGCGCGAAGCGGCGTGGGAACTGCCGCTGCCGTTCATCGTGCTGGGCGGCATCTACAGCGGCTACTTCGCCGTGTCCGAAGCCGCCGCCGTCACCGCCATCTACGTGTTCATCGTCGAAGTGCTGATCCACCGCGAAATCACCTGGACCAACCTGCCCAAGATCATGCGCGAATCCATGGTGCTGGTCGGCGCAATTTTGATCGTGCTCGGCATGTCGCTGGCCTCCACCAACTACCTGCTCGATGCCGAAATCCCCGCCAAACTGTTCACCTTCATCCGCGAACATGTGGACAACGTTTACACCTTCCTGCTGCTGCTGAACCTGTTCCTGCTCATGCTCGGCATGATGCTGGACATCTTCTCCGCGCTGGTCATCATGGTGCCGCTGATCCTGCCCATCGCCGTCGGCTACGGCATCCATCCCGTGCACCTCGGCATCATCTTCCTCGCCAACATGGAGATCGCCTACCTCATGCCGCCCATGGGCATGAACCTGTTCATCGCCATGTACCGCTTCGACCGCCCCATGCTGGAAATCTTCCGCGCCGTGCTGCCGTTCGTGGCGATCCTGCTGCTCGCGGTGCTCATCATCACCTACTGGCCCGCGCTGTCGCTGGCGCTGATCAAGAGCTGAAGCTGCCACCATGGATGACCGCAGCATCCAACTCATCAACCAGACCGCACGCACGCGTCGCATCGCCTTCGCCTTCATCCTGCTCGCGCTGGTGATCCCGGCGCTGTTCGCGTGGAGCGACAATATTCCTCTCGAAAGCGCAGCCCAGTTCACCGGCCAACTGGTCGCCGTCACGCTGCTCGCATTCATCGCGCGCATCTGGATTGCCCGCCATTATTCCCCCGGCGTGCAGGTGCAAGTGCTGCTGGCATTCGCGCTGGTGCTGCTGGGCTGGTCGGGCTATGAATCGCGCATGGCGCACGAAGAACGCGTGGCCGCAGCGGCACATCCGGCCAGTTCAATGTCGGCGCGGGTTCCCGGCTAAGCTTGAAACTGTTCGCTTAGTCTGCCCCGCAAGGCAGCAAATACGGCCATCTCCAGTTGCCGCATGATGCGGATCGCCTATTGACGGGCATCTTCGGGCAGGTGGCCATCGAAAATCGGGTACATGGCTGCAAATTGACCATCAATGAGTTTTGGTGCATATTGACCAGCATGATCCTACTGGTTAAACATCATGATTACTGAAACAAGCGCAGTGAGCTTCAGGCAAAACCTCGGCGAAATGCTCAATCAAGTGCAATACCGGCACGACAGCGTCGTCATCAACAAAGATGGCAAACCCGTCGCCGCATTGGTGGATGCCCGTTTGTTTGAGCGCATACGACGCATGCAAGCCCGCTTTGATGCGCTTGCCCAGCGCATCGAATCGGGTTTCGCCGACGTGCCCGAAGCGGAAGGACTGGCCGAAATCAATGCCGCAGTCGATGCCGAGCGCGCACTGGCACGCTCATTGGCAAAGAAGCAATAAGCCATCGTGGCAACGTTACGGGTCGTACTCGATACGAATGTGCTTCTCTCCTGTATCGCTTATCCGGCCAGCGTGCCGGGAAAGATACTGTCGGCATGGCGGCACGGCTCGGTTGATGTGCTGCTTTCTGTTTATATCCTCGAAGAACTGCGCCGCGTACTGCCTCGGCTGACCAGCCGGCATGGACTGACACTGGACGAGATTGAAGATCTGGTCGATGCGCTTTCCCTGCAAGCCGAAATTGTCGAACCGCTGGCAAGCTCAGAACCCGATTTGCGCGATGCGATTGACCAACCCGTGCTGGGCACACTGCTGGCGGCGCTAAAAACATCAAGTGTTGACTACCTCATCACGGGCGATAAAGATTTGCTGGTGCTGGGCGAACGCTACCCGATCACCACCCCCGCCAAGTTTTGGGAAAGCCATGCGGGGTTTTGAGCGCGGAGTAATGTTCCTTAAGACCGTCGTCTCATTCTGCTACCGATTAAAGCTCGCGCTAAAACACGCGGAAGGAGAAATGAAATGAACAACATCCAGCGTGGCAGCACCAACGTATATGTCGATCTCGGCATGGCCGATGCCGAAGAGATGCAAGTCAAAGCGCAACTGGCCAGCGAGGTTTCGGACATCATCGCAAAGCGCAAATTGACCCAGGTTCAAGCCGCCGAATTGCTGGGCATCACCCAACCCAAACTCTCCGGTCTGCTGCGCGGCCAGTTTCGCGGCATCTCTGAAACCAAGATGCTGGAATGCTTAACCCGCTTGGGGCGCGATATACAGATTGTTGTAAAGTCCACGCCGCGCTCGCGGGCGGAAGGGCATGTGTCGGTGGTGTTTGCGTAGTGTGTCGGGTTTGCTATTGCATCAGAGCATGGTGTAGAACGCCTATTGACGGGCATCTTCAAGAGGTTGGGTTTGGAAATGTTGGAATGTTAGAACCGACCCCGCGATTTGTTTCGTTGCAGATAGTTTAACGGAGGTAGTCGTGAACAGTTGTAATGGCTGGGGAATATCAACTGCATTGTTGTGCATCTTGCTTACATGCAATACGAGCGAAGCTGGAGCGGCGAATGATGCGGAGTCGGCGGGAAACTTTAGATATCCTTCCGGTGTTGTCACCGATAAAACAGGCAACGTTTATGTGGCGGATACCGCTAACAACACCATCCGCAAGATCACCACGGCAGGTGTGGTGACAACCCTTGCGGGCACCGCAGGGGTAAGGGGTTACGCCGACGGCACTGGAGCAGAAGCCAAATTTTATCAGCCATCATCTATCACCATCGACAGCACGGGCAATATTTATGTGACTGATAACAACACTCTCCGCAAGATCACGCCAACAGGTGCGGTAACAACTCTGGCAGGAAAGAAAGGCGTGATTGGACATGCCGACGGGATAGGAGCGGCAGCAAGTTTTGATAGCCCTGCTGGTCTGGCCACCGATAGCGTTGGCAATATCTATGTGGCTGATGCCGGCAATAACACTATCCGTAAGATCACACCAACAGGTGTGGTGAGCACACTCGCTGGCATTGCAGGTGTGAGGGGGCACGCAAACGGTACTAGAGCAGCGGCGAGTTTCTATAGTCCTACAGGCATCGCAACCGACAGCGCAGGCAACATCTATGTGAGTTGCGACAATGCAATCCGCAAAATCACGCCGGGGGGCGAGGTAACAACCTTGGCTGGCATGTCAGGTGATCGGGGTGACACCGATGGCACTGGAACAGCTGCGAGATTCAATAGTCCCACTGGTATCGCCACCGACAGCGCAAGCAATGTCTATGTTGCCGATTACGGAAACAGCAAGATACGCAAGATCACACCAGCAGGCGTGGTGACAACCTTGGCTACCAGTTACGATTTTCCTACTGATGTCGATGCCGACAATGCAGGCAACATCTATGTAGCCAACACCGGTGATGGCACCATCCGCAAAATCACACCAGCGGGCGTGGTGACAATCTTGGCAAGCACCAAATATGTAACTCCGGTAATTCGGCAGGTTCAAACATTTCCGGCAGAAGTGGACGCGTATTCTCGTGAGCTGGAGATAATTAGCAGTAATCCCAATGCGGGTGGTGGGGTAGAGGGACTGCTACGGTTGGGACGGGATGCTGCGTATGCGCTGGTGATGACACCAAAAGATAGCGAGATAAGTGTACGGGAAAGTTTAAGTGATGAAGCTTTGCAGGCATTATCTCTAAAGATGAAGGGCTTTATGAGCGATGCTGATATGGAGCCTGAACCAGACTTTTTTCTTGCACTTGCGAAACGATCCAACGATCCAGCGAACGTGGAATTTTTCGAGGCATACAAAAATACAATGCCGGAGAAGTGGCCCGTCTATGTCGAACAGATAACAAATTACAGCGGCTGTACTCGATATGGAACTTTGAGTCTGGTTAATACATACGCATTGTGGGATGGCTATAGAAATAAGTACCCGACGCGATACCAAAATGAGGTCAGGAACTTAATTCATGATATCGAATTTGAACTGGATGGAACGTGCGCTTGTAACGACCTTAAGTCGGTGACTCTTGAGCTTGAAACCTTTATTCGGAAATTTCCGCATGCCAAGATTGCCGCGCGTCTTCGCGAAAGGCTTGCTCAGATTCGCCACGGCAAGAGCGATATGCGAGAGCATTGCCAACCAGGCTAAGTGGAGTCGCGAAATGGAATTGGAGGGCGTAAGAAATTTTGTGTAAACGGTCATTAGGCAGGAAACTGCCGCCACTTTGAAAGGAGACGCAATGACCGTAGCAAAAGCAGCCCCCGCAATTCCCGCCGAGTTGATCGACAGCCTCATGG